>CAWFHZ010000022.1:0-109544 GCA_963815785.1 uncultured Ignavibacteria bacterium | reverse complement strand
TTGTAATCAGCAGGTTGCGGGTTCGAGTCCCATTGCCAGCTCAAAGAAAAGCCTTAAAACAGATTGTTTTGGGGCTTTTTTAATTTTAAAGGATTTTGAAATCTTTGCTTTTTATCTCCCATTTGAAATTGAACTTATAAGGAGAACTAACACCGAAAAACCTGGTTCTTTGTTTTATGGTTAATGTTTTCTTTTTAAATTTCTTCTGTTAAAATTTCGCTTAATTAGCTTATGATAATACTTTTGGTAAATTACTAGTAAATAAAATTAAAACAATGGATAGCTAATGTCCCCTAAACAAATTAAAATAAAAGATAAAACTAAGTTATATATCAGGTGGAATGATGATACAGAAAGCGAAATAGGATTAAAGTATCTGCGTGATGAATGCCCCTGTGCGATGTGTAAGGGAGAAACCGTTTTGTTAAAAACTTACAGACCTGCAAAAAAGGATAATAGTACTCCCGAGATGTACAAAATAAAAGATATTCAGACTGTGGGGGGATACGCAGTTCAGATCACCTGGAAAGACGGGCACAACACCGGAATTTATACCTGGGAAAATCTAAAACAGCTGGCTGAGGATGAAGGAAACGATACGAAACACAACTATGAAAACCTGATATGATTTCAGAGAAAGAACTGAAACACTATGCTTCCCTGTTACATAAAAAACAGAGACAGAAAGAGAAAAAATTTATTGTTGAAGGTAATAAGCTTTTAACCGAGGGAATTGAAAATGGATTTACACCCGAAATTGTTTTAACCACTTTACCCTTTTTCGAATCCCAGCCTGAATATTTTGAATCTTTAAAAGGGTTAAGGATTGAACATATTAAATCTCAGGAATTAAAAAAGCTGACTGATACAAAATCCCCGCAGGAGGTAATTGCAATATTTCCCTGGACAAAGAAACAATTGAACTCTGATAGAGTAAGGAGTAAACTCATTGTATATTTAGATAACATTTCTGATCCGGGCAACACGGGAACGATAATCAGAAATTGTGACTGGTTCGGAGTTACTGATGTGTTATTAAGTGAAGAATCTGTTGAGCTTTATAATCCTAAAGTAGTCCGTTCTACTATGGGTTCCGTGTTTCATATAAATATTTTTGAAGATGTAAGTATTGAAAACGTCAAAGAATTAAAAGCAAAAGGTTATAAAATAATTTGCTCTGATCTGGAAGGACAGGATATCTTTGATTATAAATTACCTGATAAATCTGTCCTGGTTCTTTCTAATGAAGCGCATGGACCAAGTGAAAAAATCCGGAAATTATCAGATCATATCATATCAATTAAGAGAAAAGGAAAAGCCGAATCACTAAACGTGGCTTCGGCTTCTGCAGTAATTCTTTCTTTGTTAACTAAATAATTTCTGATTATTTAAGCAGCAGCATTTTTTTTGTTTGAATAAAATTTCCTGCCTTTATCCTGTATAGATAAACTCCACTCGGAAGATTAAATTCATTTCCGCCCAATGTGGATCCGGCTTTGGCGGAAAATTCAACCTCATATTTTCCCGGGGACTTGGTTTCATTAACCAATGTTTGTACTTCATTCCCCAATACATCATAAATTTTTAAACTTACAAACTGTTTGCTTCCTATTGTGAAATTAATTCTTGCAGATGGATTAAATGGATTAGGATAAGCATCGCTTAAATTAAATCCTTCCGGACTAATCTGATTCTCAATGACTTTTGTCGGAATTGTTTCATCATTAATTAAAGTTAATGTTGCTTCACCAAGATTGACAGGATCAAATGTAGATCCGGCTATTATATAATTATTTCCGGATGTGTATTGTATATCGTAGCATCTGTCTTCACCACCGGATTTGCCAAGTGTTTTAGTCCATAAAGTATCACCATTTTCATCTGCCGAAATTATATAATAATTAAATTCTCCGGATATTTGAGAATCAGTGTTTGCCAAAATTATATAACCTCCACCAGGTTTTGAAAGAATTCTTCTGCCTTCATCGTATCCGCTTCCGCCATAAGTATTTTCCCATTCTAAATTACCAAGAGAATCAGTTTTAACAACGTAGGCATCAAGTTCCCCCGCTCCCATGGAACTTGTGCTTCCGCATAATACAAATCCATTATCAGGTGTCTGGATTGCAGAATTTGCTTCATCATAGTCAGTGCCGCCAAATGTTTTTGTCCAGATAGTATCACCATTTGCATCAGCTTTTATTAACCAGGCATCACTCCAGTTATATAATCCTGTAACTATAAATCCACCATCATTAGTTGGATTAATTCCATAGCCGGGGTCGTTACCTGTTGTGCCATATGTTTTAAACCAAAGAGAATCACCGCTACTATTTATTTTAAATAAGAAAAGATCTTCTTCTCCAACACTGAATGATTTTGTTCCGCCGGTCATTACAAAACCACCATCATCTGACGGTGCTATAGACAATGCCACATCTTTTTCTGTTCCGCCAAAATTCTTTTCGAAGACTGTGTTTCCGTTTTTATCAACTTTTACAACGTATATATTTTCGAAATTTGTTGGCGTGTCCGTTAAGCCAACAGCAATGCAGCCACTATCCGGTGTAACCACCATATCAGCAAAAACATCCATTCCATCGCTACCATATAATCTTGTCCACAAAGTATCACCGTTCTCATCAGTTTTCACAACATACCCGTTTCCATATCTTCCGAGACCAAATGATTGAGTATATCCTGCAAAAATATATCCACCCTCCAATGTTTTCTGAACTGCATTTGCTTCATCATATGCATCGCCGCCGTAAGTATGATTCCAGATAACAGATTGAGGGAATGAAAAGTTAATTAACAATAAAGCAAAGATCACCCTGTATACAAACACTTTCATATATTTCTCCTGATTGATTGAATTTTTGAAGTGCAATTCTAAATAAATATCATAAAGAAAACAAAAACAAAGATTATGAATGGTCAAAAAAAAGGACAGATGTTTCACTGTCCTTAAAAACTAAAAATAATTTCTATTATTTAAGCAAAAGCATTTTTTTTGATTGAATATATTTTCCTGCTTCCATTCTGTATAAATAAATACCGCTACTTACTTTTTCACCGGAGTTATTATCCCCGTTCCACTTTATACTGTATTGCCCGTTATTCATTTCCTCATTAACGAGTGTTCTTACTTCCCTTCCCAAAACATCATAAATTTTAAGAACAACAAGAGAGTTTTGTTTTACACTGAATCTGATTTCTGTTGAAGGATTAAAAGGATTAGGAAAATTCTGATCAAGATTAAATTCCTTTACAACCTGCTGATCATTTCTCTTAACATCATTTAGAATATCATTTTCCGGTTTGGGAAGTTTTACTGTTGTGTAAATATGAAATTCGCCTGGCTGGAGAAAAAGAAGAGTGTGAACATTTGTTACATTCATACTATCTCCGCTGAAATAGTCATACCACTTCCCTATCCGGCTGAAGTTAGGATCATATGCACCAGCCTGAACACCGAAGTTTCCGAGTACTACTACATCCATGGTACTGTCATAAATATTAATTCGTTTTCCGGTATTTGCTACATCCATCTGGAAACTGCTGCTTCTGAAAGCGGGATAATCTTTTTTGAGATTAATTAAAGTTTTAAATACTTTATATAACTTTAACCGTGCAGCGTCATTATAATAATTCCAGAGGATCGGTTTATTGCAAACTCTGCAGGGGTCATCAATTGAAACATCATACCCGAGTTCACCGAACTGCCATATCATTTTTGGTCCGGGCACTGTGAAGAAAAACGCAGCTGCTTCTTTTATTCTTTGTATTGCAGTTGAAAAGTGCTGGATGTTGTAGTCACCGGATGAATTACCATAAGTAAGATTCTTATACATCAGTCTTTCTTCATCGTGACTTTCCATATAACCGACGAGGTAAGGGTTGTTCCATGTTCTGTTTTTATAAGATATTCCGGAAAAATCCCAGGTTCCGCATGGTCCCGAAGGATAACCCATTGTTGCCTGATTGTAGTTGCAGTTATGATTTCCCCAGAGCATCATTCCGTAATCTGATAATTCCTTCTCTTCACTGTTTGCTGTGAAGTGCTCAAGAATTATATACGCGGTAGAATCGGTTTCCCATATTCTATTTGCCATTCTTTCAAGAATAGCAATTCTTGCAGGATCGTAATTCCAGCCGTCGCCTGGTGTGTTTGTAAATCCTTTACTGAAATCAAATCGGAAACCATCTACATGATATTGTGATAACCAAAGTTTATTTATTCTGTCCACATAATATTTTGTCGCGCTGCTTTCATGGTTGAAATCGTAACCCCACGAATAAACCGGGTTTGGTGAAACAACATTAAACCATGGATTCTGTGCGGTTACTTTTCCTGTAGATTGATCAAAATACAATCTCACCAAAGGGTTCTGGCCATAAGCATGATTCAAAACTATATCAAGAATAACTGCTATCCCTTTTGAGTGAGCTTCATCTATAAATGCTTTCAGATCTTCTTTTGGTCCATAGTATTTATCAGGCGCACCGTGGAATGCAGGATTATAACCCCAGCTTTCGTTTCCATCAAATTCCATAACCGGCATCAGTTCAACAGCATTTACTCCGAGAGTTTTTAAATAACCGATTGTATCTTTTAATGTTTTATAATCGTGAGTTGATACAAAATCTCTAATCAGTAATTCGTAGATAACAAGATCAGTTTTAGCGGGTTTTTCAAAATTCGCGATCTGCCACTGGTACGGCTGCTGATCTGTCTGCAGTACAGAGACCATTTCTGAAGTTTTGCCGTAAGGATAAGGCTTTAAACCTGGATATGTTGTATCGGAAATATACTGGTCATTAAACGGATCAAGAACTTCCTCAGTATAGGGATCACCGATTCTTATTTGTCCGTCAACCAGATATTGAAAAGCATATTCCTGTCCGGGAGTAAGATTTTCGATTGTTACCCACCAGACAACGCTGTCGGCATTAACTTCATACTTATTCATAAAATATGAAGTATTAACCTCCCAATTATTAAAGTCTCCAATCACGTAAACGAAATCTTTATAAGGAGCATAAAGTGCAAGAGTAACACTTGTTGAACTTGTATAATTTATTCCGTGGAGATTACCAGCAGGAAGCGGTAAACTTGTAACAGGAGGGTTAATCATTATTGCAAATGAAATTGTATCAACATCTCCGGAGGTATCTGTTGCAATGGTTGTTACAATTCTTGCTCCTGTGGAATAATTTGCAGCAAGAAACTGGTAATTTATTACATTTGATGATGACTGGGCTTCAAGGCTGCCGTCAACATAAAGATTCATATTTGAAACCAGAGTGCCGAGTTCAACTGCGCTAACAGAAATGTTTACAGTATCATTTTCCCCTGCAAATACAGGCGAACGCAAAGGATCATTATAGCTGTTTTCAACTACCGGAGAATTGATAACAAGGTTTATTCCCGGTGTGTAAAGATCAATAAATATATCAGGTCTTGTTTGTCTTGTAGCATCCGCACTTCTGAATACAAAATTTAATGAAAGAATCTGTTCTGAAGGATTGGATACACTATAGAATTGCCTTGGATATCCGATTGTTAAATGGTAATGATTTGCATCATCTCTGGTAAGAGCAGGCTGGTTAGTATTGTTACCCCAGTCGCCTATAACATGCTGCCAATCTCCAAGATTTGTATTTAGTCCTGTATGCGCATAAACAGTTCCGGCGTAGTTGAGCAACTCCTCAGCACCCGGCTGTGTGGCATCAAAATAAATTGTTATGCTGTCATTCTGTGTAGGATATTCCGGGACAGTAGTAACAACCTGCGAAAATATCTCTATCGTAAAAAATGTAAGTGCTAATAATAAAATTTTCAATTTCATATTTCTCCCCGTCAAAATTAATTCATTTCTTCGAATGAAGGTTTGCCTCCGTCGACCCACGCTGAAAAAAACAATGAAGCAAAATCTCTTGCTGCATTGTCAATCTGGGTTTCAGTGATATATTTTGTTTTAAACCAAAGCAGTTTATAGTATTCAGAATTATCGTGCGAATTTGTTTTTTTGAATGCATACTGATCAGCATCGAATAAAACATCAGATACTGAATTTGCATCTGTTATATAATTAAAAATGAAATCAAGTTTGTTATCAATATATTTTGCTTTTTCAGCTTCAAAATCAGTTGCAATTTGTGAAAGATTTGAATCAACCATTATCGATTCATACCTGAAATGGATTCCTTTCTGCCCGGTCATTTGTCCGTTATAATTCATAATGGTGTGCATAGGCTGATGACCATCTGCAACGTAATGACCAAGATCTGATGCATAAATCAAAGCTTTATCTTTGTCCTTATCTTTAAAAGCCTTTACAAGATTATTATAAGTATCCATTGTAGCCCAGGGAAGAACACCGATCTTAGTAATAGTTGAATCACCGTATTCGGTGTTCAGCATTGATTTATCCTCAATCATTTTTCCGTTTAAAAATTCAGGATAAAAATCAATATCAATAAAATGCTTCGGTCCTTCTGTTTTGTCCTTATCTTTTCTTAAATCAGGATCAACGGAATGAATGCTAATATAATCCTGCCATTTTACAAAACTGCTCATTTCATCCGGTAGAAGTTCCATCGCTTTTTTATTTATCAGTTTGTGACCTTCAGCCCCCCAGCTTAAAATGACAGTAAATGGAAGTAAAACCAAAAAGGTAAGCAACAGTAGTTTTTTATTCATCATATTTTTTACCATTTAGTTGAACAATAATTTCCCGGCTGCGTGACCGGTTGTCAAAATCAATTAAAACTATCTGCTGCCAGGTTCCGAGCAGCATTTGTTTATTAACAAAAGGAACCGTAAATGAAGCTCCCTGCAATGATGCCCTGATATGTGAATGACCATTGCCGTCATGCCAGGTATCATCGTGTTTATATTTTTTTTCTGTTGGAATTATTTTCTCAAAAAATTCCGGGTAATCCTTTTTCAGTCCGGGCTCAAATTCTATGGTTGTAATTCCGGCTGTTGATCCGCTTACAAAAATAAGGGCGCTTCCCTCAATGACAGAAGATTTTCCGATTTCAATTGATACTCTTTCCGTGATATCTATGAGTTCGGTATTCCCTTTTGTATTTAACTTAAAACTTCTTGTTTCAACTGCCATTTTTAAAAAGAATGAAGTTAAAATATTTTGTTAAACGTTTATAAAAATTAATTAAGCACTGACCTAAATACAAGGTATTTGAATTGCTATTCGCACTAAAACGTGCGCAGATAGATTTTGAAGGTGAGGGGCTTTTTGATAAATTTGGTTCGATCTTTCACCAAAATTTACACAAGGAATTTTATGAACAGTAAAGAATATATCGCCCTGGAAGAAAAGTACGGAGCGCATAATTATCATCCGCTGGATGTAGTAATTGAAAAAGCTGAAGGTGTCTGGGTTTATGATGTTGATGGAAAAAAATATCTCGATTGTCTCGCAGCTTATTCTGCGGTAAACCAGGGACATTGCCATCCCAGAATTATTAAAGCATTAAAGGAACAGGCTGATAAAGTAACCTTAACCTCCCGTGCATTCAGAAATGATCAGCTTCCTCTTCTGTATAAAGAACTTAGTGAAATGACCGGATATGAGATGGTATTACCTATGAATTCCGGTGCAGAAGCTGTAGAAACAGCATTAAAAGCTGCACGTAAATGGGGATACAAAGTAAAAAAAATAAAAGAAAATTCTGCTGAAATAATCGTTTGTAACAATAATTTTGGGGGGAGAACAATTTCCATAATAAGTTTTTCATCAACGGAACAATATAAAGACGGCTTTGGTCCATTCACTCCCGGTTTTAAATTAATTGATTATGGAAACACTGATCAACTTGAAAAAGCAATAACCAAAAATACTGTGGCTTTTATTGTAGAGCCAATCCAGGGTGAAGGAGGAGTTGTAGTTCCTCCCGAAGGTTACCTTAAAAAAGCGTTTGATATCTGCAAAAAAAATAACGTACTATTTATAGCAGATGAAATACAATGCGGACTTGGAAGAAGCGGCAAACTGTTTGCCTTCCAATATGAAAATATTAAGCCTGATGCTGTAATTATCGGGAAAGCACTCTCGGGTGGATGCTATCCGGTTTCAGCAGTGCTTTCAAATCACGAAGTGCTTGGAGTTTTTAACCCGGGAGATCACGGATCAACATTTGGTGGTAATCCGCTTGGTGCTGCAGTGGCGAGAGAAAGCCTTAAAGTTTTGGTTGAAGAAAATCTTATTGAAAATTCTTTTAAACTTGGCGAATATTTTAGAAAAAAATTAAAAGAAATCCCTTCCAAACATATAAAAGAAGTAAGAGGAAAGGGATTATTCATTGGAGTTGAACTTTACCATGAAGCAGGAGGTGCAAGGAGATTTTGCGAGGCATTAATGGACCGTGGAATTCTTTGTAAAGAAACTCACGACGATGTTATTCGTTTTGCTCCGCCTTTGATTATTAAAAAAGAGGAAATTGACTGGGTTGTGGAAAATGCTCGCGAAGTTTTATTGATGGAATAAGAACAGTTCAAATGAGATAGTCATCCACTATCTGCTTTGTTTCTGAAATTATTTTTTCCATATTCTGAAGTCTCTCGGTGATATTTTCTATATCATTGTGTTTACCGGAGAGCTCGATTGCAAGAGCTTCCTCAGCTATTTTAACTGCCCCAATTGAGGAACTTGCTCCTTTTATGGTGTGAGCTTCGTGTATAATTTTTTCAATATTTTTTCCGTGAGTCCATTCCTCAAGCTTTCTGTAACGGGTAATGATATCTTCAAAAAAAGTGACTATAAGTTCCTCCTGGAATTCTTTATTACCCATACTCATTTTATCAAGGTGGTTAAAATCGAATATCTTTTGATCATTTTGAGGTTGAACTTCCGGAACCGGCTGTAGTTCCTGTATTTTATCTTCAATATTCAGAAGCTTATCTATTTTTAATATGAGTTCATCAGAAGAGATAGGCTTTGTTATATATTCGTTCATTCCCGCTGCAAAACATTTTTCTTTATCTCCCTGCATTGCATGAGCAGTTAATGCAATTATAGGAACTTTACCGGGATTTCCTTCCAATCTCCTGATTTGAATAGTTGTAGCAAATCCATCCATTCCGGGCATTTGAACATCCATAAGAATCAGATTATAAATACCTTTTACAGCTTCTCCAAGTGCTTCATAACCATTAGAAACCGCCTTTGTCTGAAACCCGTGATCATTTAAAACTTTAATAGCAATTTTCTGATTAACTATGTTATCCTCAGCGAGTAATATCCTGTAATTTTTCCTGATTTGATTAAGTGTCTTCAGGTTTAGAGTTTTTGGAATCCTGCTTCCCTGGAATTCATAAATCCGGGCAAGTTCTTTTGAATCATAAATCTTTTGTTCTTTCTGAGTGCCTAATTTAATAGTAAAATAAAATGTGCTTCCTTCTCCTTTTTTACTTTCTACTCCGATTTCTCCTCCCATCATATTTACATACTCTTTGCAAATTACAAGACCCAATCCCGTCCCTCCGAACTTTCTTGTCGGAGAATCATCTACCTGAGAAAATGGTTTAAACAGTTCTTTCATTTTACTCTCAGGAATTCCTTCTCCACTGTCTTTAACAGCAATGTAAAGAACTGCTTTTTCTTTTGCTCTCTCTTTCAGGTAAACAGAAATTTCAATAATTCCCCGGGAGGTAAACTTGATGGCGTTGCCAATAAGGTTTACAAAAATCTGTCTTAACCGTGTACTGTCACCCCTAAGACTCACAGGTGTTTCTTTTGAAATAACTTTTTTAACAGACAGACCCTTTTCTTCGGCGCGAGCAAGCATAATTGAAACGGAATCATCTATTATTTTATTTAAATCGATATCTTTTTCTTCAAGCTCAATTTTTCCAGATTCTATTTTAGATAGATCGAGAATATCATTTATTATTTCCAACAATGATTCTGCTGATTGCTTTGCACCCAGGGCAAACTGTTTCATTTCTTCCCTGGACTCATATACATCTTTTTCAATCAACGTTAAATAGCCAATTATTCCATTCATAGGTGTACGGATTTCATGACTCATATTTGCAAGAAACTGACTTTTAATCAAATTAAGTTTCTGTGCTTCATTTGCCAGTTTATCAGCTCTTTTCTTTTCCTCAAGCAATTTTAATTCAGCATTCTTTCTTCTGTTCTCTTCGTCAATTTCTCTTGTAATATCTTGTATACTACCCTCAAAATGAACATCACCGGTCAATTCATCTTCAATAATCCGGTCATTTACTCTTACTACAATATCAGATCCATCCTTTTTTTTAAGTGTTACTTTGTAGTTTCGTACTTCACCTTTCTCTTTAAGAATTTCAACAAGCCTCAATCTCTCCTTGGAATCAGAGTATATTTCAGTAGTAAGATTTAGTCCTAAAATTTCATCTATGCTGTCATAACCAAGCATATCAACAAGGCTTTGATTAACAGTTATAAATTTCCCGTCATAACTTGATTGGAACATACCCTCAAGGGAATTATCAAAAATCGAATGATATTTTTTTTCTGAGAGTGAAATCCGGTGAGACCTATCAGCTAATTCATTTCTTAATCTGAAGTTTACTGCACTGCCAATTACCGAAATTACGCTTAAGAATAAAACAAACAGAACCGATTCAAACATATTTGGGAGGAAATATATTTTCGAATCATTGATAAGAATTGCGATTGCAAAAACAATATTGTAATAGATAGCAACGACTATCTGGTTTTTAACATCCCAGCTTAAAAATAAAGCCGAAGTAAAAATCATCAATGCAACAATCTGTGAGTTAACAACCAGGGTGGAAGGAATAAGGTAAATCATGTAGGCAGAAGAAATAATAATAACCAACAGCAGGATGTGAACAAGCATTACAGGATATTTTCTGCCAATTTTTGTATTTAATAATACAAGAACCAGAAAGGCAACGAATGTAGCAGATAGTCTTGTAAAATATACATTGAACGAAAGAGCAGAGAAATGCCTGACCTCAAAGATCATTGCGAACAGACCGGAAATAGCTATAAGAAAAGCAAGAATTTTAAGCGGAGAAATTAACTGTTCTTTTGATTCTCTCTTAAGCTGCTCCTCACGTTCGTGAGATAATACTATTTTAGCCCGATTAAATAAATCGGCGAAACGAGAATTTTTACTTGCTGGCATGTGCCCTTACCAAATAATCAGTTCAAATCTAACAAAAATTTAGTTGTTAATAAATCAATCAGCGAAAAGTTTTTCTTCAATTACCGGCTTAATTGATATATTTACCTATTAAATTAATATTTATTTCGGAATTATAAATGGTTAATTTCTTTTATTCTATTGATCTCTCTGTTTTCTATTTTTTTAATCATACTTTATCCGCCGGTTTTCCGGATAAATTCTTTTCACTGATTACCAATGTTAATAACTGGTACATAGCGTATATAATACTTTTAGGGATAAGTTTTTTTAAAGGTGGAAAAAAGGGGAAGATTGCAGCAGTTGGAGTAATAATTCTGATTATTGTAACCGACCAGACTGGCGGTCATCTGATAAAAGAATTTTTCCAGAGGGTTAGACCATGTAATGCATTAAGCGATGCAATAACACCATTAGGCTGTACAGGATCTTACTCTTTCCCTTCCAACCATTCATTTAATAATTTTGCTGCTGCTACATTTTACTATAAATTGTATCCCGATCTTAAATGGATACTGTTTATTACTGCTACGCTTATAGCCATCTCAAGAGTTTACCTAGGTCTTCATTATCCGTCTGATATTCTCGGGGGAGCTGTACTTGGATGCTTGTTTGGATATGCTTTTTCAATTATTGCAATAAAAATAAATACGAAATTGAGCACTGAAAAAAACACAGAAAATAAATAAGGATCTACATTGGAAAAAGAAGCGAATAAAAAACTTGTAATCAGAGAAACTTCTGAAAAGGATATTCCCACAATTTTAGCACTTATTCAAGAACTCGCTGATTATGAAAAGTTAAGCCACGTCGTTTCAACGAATGAATCAATCTTAAAAAAGAATCTTTTTGGTAAAAAAAGATACGCAAAAGTAGTTATTGCAGAATATGATGGTGTAGTTGCGGGGCAGGCTTTGTTTTTCAATAATTTTTCAACATTTAAAGGTAAACCAGGAATTTACCTTGAAGATCTTTATGTCCGTCCCGCCTTCCGTAAAAAAGGTATAGGTAAGGCTTTACTCAGTTACCTTGTACAACTTGCTAAAACCGAGGATTGCGGGAGAGTGGAATGGGTTGTGCTTGACTGGAATAAAAATGCAATTGATTTCTATAAAAACATGGGCGCCGAACCGATGACTGACTGGATAGTATTCCGGTTAAGTGAAGAAAATTTTTAATTTTTTCTGATGGCTAAAAAGGGGGTTTATCACTAAAAATTTTTATCTTTAAATTTTATTTATCTATCTTTATTGATACTAGTAACTCTAAACAAACCAGGAATTTATAAAAATGGCAGATAATAAAAGACGCGTGGTAGTAACTGGAATTGGAGCCCTTACACCTATCGGTTTATCCCCCGTTGAGTTTTGGGAAGCTATGATGAAGGGTAAAAGCGGATCGGCTATGATAAAAGGATTCGATACTTCCCGTGTTGAAACTAAATTCGCTTGTGAATTAAAAGGATTCGATCCCTTGAATTTTATCGATAAGAAAACAGCACGACGTCTTGATAAATATGCACAATACGCTCTTGCCTCTGCGGGACAAGCTCTTGAAGATAGTAATATTAAACCTGACCAGCTGACTGATGATGAAAAAACAAAAATCGGAGTTATTTACGGTTCCGGTATAGGCGGTATCGATACTTTCTATCAACAATCACTTATTAACCATACTCAGGGACCGAACCGCGTTTCCCCGTTTTTTATTCCTATGATGATTCCTGATATTGCTGCAGGTTATATTTCAATTCACTACGGTTTCAGAGGACCAAATTATTGTATTGTTTCAGCATGCGCAACAGCAAACAATAATATGATAGATGCATTTCTTCTTATAAAACAGGGAATTTCAGATATTATTCTTACAGGAGGCAGTGAAGCTGCGATAAATGAAATCGGAATGGCAGGCTTTAATTCTTCAAGAGCATTATCCACCAGAAATGAATCACCTGAAACTGCAAGCAGACCATTCGATGCGACAAGAGACGGTTTTGTTATGGGTGAAGGTGCCGGAACCCTGATACTTGAAGAACTGGAACACGCAAAAAAAAGAGATGCAAAAATATATGCGGAAGTTATTGGAATGGGTCTTTCTGCCGATGCCTATCATATTACGGCTCCCCACCCGGAGGGTGTAGGAGCTATCCTAGCGATGGAAATGGCAATTAAAGATGCCGGCATCAAACCGCAGGACATCGATTATATAAATATGCATGGTACTTCAACTCCTCTTGGAGATATTGGTGAGACGAAAGCGATTAAAAAAGTATTCGGAGACGCTGCTTACAAAATTAATCTATCTTCAACCAAAAGTATGACAGGACATTTACTCGGGGCAACAGGAGCTGTTGAGGCTATTGCATCTATTCTTGCAATTTATAACAATAAAATTCCTCCAACTATTAATTTTGAACATCCGGATCCGGAATGTGATCTTAACTATACATTTAACGAACCCCAGGAAAGAGAAGTTAATATAGCTTTAAGTAATGCTTTCGGATTTGGCGGACACAACACCTCTGTAATTTTCAGTAAATATTCTGAATGATTTTCCGGACCATTTTCAAAAAATTATGATTATTTATTCTGTATCGAAGACGAGTGATATCTCTTAATGTTATTCCGGAAGTTAGCAAATATTTAGAGCCCTCTATTTTTTTTCTTCATCAAAAATGCTGTCAGGAATTCCCTTATTTACTTTGTAATCAGAATATGAAACGTAAACTTTACCTGAAGTGGTTTTACTTTTATTTTGTTTATCTTTTTCAGGATTTTGTTCTTCACTCATATCCCCGGTTATCCCACGGGGCAAATCCATTTTAGCAACATTAAATGAAAAAACCATTGAAGAAGGCAGCGGGTATTTCAAACTATCATTATAATTTAGATTAATTGAGAACGTGCCGTTTGATTTCGTGGTTGATTCGATTTTCCGGATTTTATATTGATTTTTATCAATCCAAAGATTGGTAAGGATGAGATCACTTTTATCACCCAGCGGTATAACTTTAACCAAATAACAATCATTCCCTTTAACATTTTCCTCCCTATCAAGAATTGAGGTATAATCACCACCTAAAAAACTATTTGGGGAAAAATTCAATCCTTCTTTTGGCAGCAAAGCAAATCCATCGGATTTTAATTTGATTTTGTCAGGGGCTTTATAAAATATTTTTGCTTTGGATTCCGGAACTTTTAAAAAGTTAACATCAACTTTAATGTTAACATTGACTGTATAATCATTTACCTTGTTAAAATTTTCTTTAACCTTGTTCAGTATTTCATCTGATTTATTAATCTGTGCTAAAATCACTCCTGTTAGCAAAAAAAATAATATTATTCTTTTCATTCATTTCTCCATTTAAATTGAACTAAGTTAAAATATCCTTTCTATTAAAAAGGAAAGCAGTAACCCCAAACAGAACAACTATGTGCCCGAATAAAATCAGAACTGATTTAAGAAATTCAGCATAATTAATGGGATCATCAAACAACATTCTCCACGAGGACATATAAGTTGTAAAAAGATACGGTTCAATATTTCTAAAAAAATCAATTTGAATGGCTGAAAGAATAATAAAAACAATAATTATAGCCATTGTAGAGATAATCGGACCAATAGCATTTTCAACCAGGGCTGAAAACAGAAATGCAATAGCAGTCACCACAGTCATACTTAGTCCTGCAAAACCATATGCAATGATGAATCTCCAAAGGACATCGCCCCTTGCAAAGATTATTATTCCGCTGCTTTTTATTACAATCAGTTCCCCTACACCGAAAAATACTATTCCAATGCCAAGACTTATTATTGCCAGCCAAAGGACGAGAAGGTTACTATAAATTAGTCCGGCAATAAATTTTGAAGCTACTAATTTCATTCGCGAAACAGGTCGCGTAATCAGTAAACGGTATGTGCCAGCTGTCGCTTCACCCGCAAGTAAATCGCCTGCAACCAGTGCGATCAGGAATGGAATATGAACAGCAAGACTGGTAAGAATAAAATATGAGACAAGATATCCGTTTAATAAATTTCCGACAAATACAAACGATTGCTGAAGATTCCTTGTCATAAAATCAAGCGATCTTTCGCCTTCTGCAAGCATTGCAAGATTAATGACAGGAACTATTACCGCAATTACCATAAATCCGATATATGTTCTCCATTTACTGAAAATTTTGTAAAGCTCAATCCTGATTAGTGTAATCATTTAAGAGTCCTTCTCAGTAATATTTAGAAAATATTCTTCAAGAGATCTTGTCGGAATAACAGCACTTACATCAATTTTATTTTCAATAAGATATTTATTTAAGGGAGCTATTTTTTCTGATGACATAGAAAATATCATCGTATTCTTTGCGACCGATTCAAGATCATTTATATATTCTGTAGCAGATAATAATTGTTTGACTTTCTCAGAATCATTCACTTCAAATGTTACCTTCATCTTATTCATATTTAACAAATCATTCACTGCCCCTTCAACCATGGTTTTTCCTTTATTAATAATTGTCATTCTGTTTGCAACTAGTTCAACTTCATAAAGAATATGAGATGAAAGGAATAAAGTTTTTTGTTTATCTCTGCTGAGATGTAAAATCAATTCTCGAATTTCTTTCATCCCCTGTGGATCAAGTCCGGTAGTTGGCTCATCAAGTATAATTAAATCAGGATCATGTAATAAAGCCTGTGCCAGTCCCAATCTCTGCTTCATTCCATGTGAAAAAGTTTTTACTTTACTCTTAAATCTTTTCTCAAGTCCAACAAGTTCAAGAATCTCCATAATTTTTTTATTAGTTACATCTATTCCTGAAATCTTACCTAGAATCTCAAGATTTTTGTAAGCACTCAGATATCCATAAAAATCAGGTTTTTCTACAATAGCCCCGATTCTTTTTAATATTGCAATTCTTTCGTTTTTAAGCAATTTTCCAAAGATTTTTATCTCCCCTTCACTTGGACTAATAAGTGATAAAAGCATTCTGATGGTTGTGCTTTTTCCAGCGCCATTAGGACCCAGGAACCCAAAAACATCCCCTTTGAATACGTTAAGGTTTAAGCTGTTAACTGCTTTCAATTCTTTAAATTCTTTACTGAGATTTTTTACCTCAATAATTTTTTCTTCAGACAATTTATATCCTCTTGCGATTTGATTTTTACATATCGGATATCACAAATGAAAAATATTAAAAGATGGTGATATGATATATAATTTTATTTTAAGCGGTCAAATAATCACACAAATGACCAATAGTTTAATTTTCGACTTTATAAATTAACGAAAAGAAGCTATAAATAATTGAACAAAAATTTTTAATTATTTTTTGTAAAAAATTAAAATTGAAATGCAAATTTTTTATAAAAATTTCTTTTTTGTTTTTGTTATAAAATATGTTAATGTTTGTGTAAAGATTTGAGTTAATAAAAAAAAAATTTGTCTTCTTATTTCCTTTTCAGAAATTTTTTTTTTAGTTTCAGTTCAGTCGCAACGAAAAATTTCAAACCAAATTATCCTTAATGAACAAAAGAAAAAATTTACCGAAAGATTTTCAAAAAAATTATTCGAACTGCGATAGCAAATCTTTACTAATTCAATCCGATTACAAATTAAAAAAGAAAATTATTCAGAAGAGATTCACTTTAAGCCCGGGAGTATTTTAATGCAGATTAAAAGATTGTTCACGAAGACCGGTCAGGATCCTTTATCATCAATTGAGTTCGTAAAAAGAATCAGTGAGATAAAGAATCCTGATGGGTCAATTGTTTTTAGAATGGAAGATGTTTATGTGCCATCTCAATGGTCACAGGTTGCTACAGATATAATTGCACAAAAATATTTCCGAAAAGCCGGGGTTCCGAAACTGCTAAAAAAATGCAAAGAAAAAGGCGTACCATCATGGCTTCAATCTTCCAAAGCTGATACTGAAAAATTAGAACAGCTTTCCGAGAAAGAAAGATACTCATCGGAATCAGATGCCAGACAGGTTTTTCACCGTCTTGCGGGAAACTGGACCTATTGGGGCTGGCAGGCGGGTTATTTTGATACGGAAGATGATGCAAAAGCTTTTTACGATGAAATGATGTATATGCTGGCGAACCAGATGGCTGCACCTAACAGTCCACAGTGGTTCAATACTGGACTTAACTGGGCGTATGGAATAACAGGTCCCTCCCAGGGGCATTATTATGTAGATTATAAGACGGGTGAACTTACAGCATCTGCTGATGCTTACACTCATCCTCAACCCCATGCATGTTTCATCCAATCCGTATCTGATGATCTTGTGAATGGCGGCGGTATTATGGATTTGTGGGTTCGTGAAGCAAGATTATTTAAATATGGATCCGGAACCGGGTCTAATTTTTCAGAAATAAGAGGTGCAGAAGAACCACTCAGTGGTGGCGGAAAATCATCCGGACTAATGTCATTCTTAAAAATAGGAGACAGATCGGCAGGAGCAATAAAATCCGGTGGAACTACACGCAGGGCTGCAAAAATGATAACCCTTGATCTTGATCATCCTGATATTGAAGAGTATATAAATTGGAAAGTAGTTGAAGAACAAAAGGTTGCAGCTCTTGTTAGCGGATCCAAGTTATGTAATTTTCATCTCAATTCTATTATAAAAGCCTGTTATGATGAGCATCCTGAAAATGATAGATTTAATAAAAATTTTAATCCGAAGTTAAAACACGCTGTACTCGAAGCAAGGAGAGCTTTAATTCCTAATAATTATATAGAAAGGGTTATACAACTTGCTAAACTTGGTTTTAAATCAATAGAATTTCCCACTTATGATGTTGACTGGAATTCAGATGCTTATGCTACGGTTTCAGGCCAAAATTCAAATAATTCTATCAGGGTTACTAATGATTTTATGGAAGCAGTACAAAATGACGGTGACTGGAATCTGTACTGGCGCACCGAGAAGAAAAGAGCAAGAAAAGAAAACAGAACACCGAAACCAAGTAAGACCTTAAGAGCAAGAGAATTGTTTAATGATATCAGTTACGCTGCGTGGTCTTGTGCTGATCCTGGTATCCAATATCATACTACCATTAATGAATGGCATACCTGTCCTCAGGATGGTGAAATTAAAGCTTCAAATCCCTGCAGCGAATATATGTTTCTGGATGATACCGCTTGCAACCTGGCTTCGTTGAATCTTGCAAAGTTTTTTAATCTGAAATCAAAGAAATTTCTGATTGATGAATACAGGCATGCCACAAGATTGTGGACAATAGTTCTGGAAATAAGTGTATTGATGGCGCAGTTTCCGAGCAAAGAAATAGCTCAATTAAGTTTTGATTTCAGAACTCTGGGATTAGGATATGCAAATCTTGGTTCTGTACTTATGTTGCAGGGAATACCTTATGATAGCGATGAAGGGTTTGCGATATGTGGCGCTTTAACTGCTATTATGCATATGACATCTTATGCTACTTCAGCAGAAATGGCTAAGCAAGTCGGACCGTTCAGCAAATATGAAAAAAATAAAGACTCTATGCTTAAAGTAATCAGGAATCATAGAAGAGCAGCGTATAATGTTCCCCACGAGGAATATGAAGGATTATCTATTTATCCTGTGGGTATAAATCCAAAACACTGCCCATCAGATTTACTTAAAGCTGCACGTGAAGATGCTGATCTTGCACTTGAATTAGGATCAAAATACGGGTTCAGAAATGCCCAGGTTACAGTGATCGCTCCTACAGGCACGATAGGATTGGTTATGGATTGTGATACTACGGGAGTAGAGCCTGACTTTGCACTTGTTAAGTTCAAAAAACTAGCGGGCGGCGGATACTTCAAAATAATAAACCAATCTATTCCACCTGCACTAGAAAGATTAGGATATAATAAGGATCAGATAAACGAAATTGTTAAATACGCTAAAGGATCAGGAACTCTTGAAGGATGTCCTTATATCAATCCTGAATCTTTAAAAGCAAAAGGCTTTACTGACGATACCATTTCAAAAGTTGAACGTGTGCTCCCCGCTGTTTTTGAACTAAGTTTTGCTTTTAACAAGTTCACACTCGGAAGTGAATTTTTAATAAAGAAATTAAAACTTTCCGAGGATGAAATCAGTTCATATGATTTCAATCTTTTAACCGCACTCGGGTTTTCAAAACAGGAAATAGCTTCAGCTAATGATTATGTATGTGGAACAATGACAGTAGAAGGAGCTCCTTTCCTCAAACATGAGCACTACCCTGTTTTTGATTGTGCAAGTAAATGTGGGAAGAAAGGAACCAGATTCATCCGTTCTACAGCACACATTAAAATGATGGCTTCTGCACAACCTTTTATTTCTGGCGCAATCTCCAAAACCATTAACCTGCCAAACCAGGCGACCGTTGATGATATCAAAGATGCTTACACACAATCGTGGAAACTGGGTATTAAAGCAAATGCTCTTTACCGGGATGGTTCAAAATTATCACAACCTTTAAATTCAGTAAGTGATGAAGAACTTGAAGCATTAATTGAAGACAAAGAGAATAATGATATTGTTAAAATTGCTGAAAAGATTATTCATCGTTATATAGCAAAAAGAAGAAGACTGCCGGACAGAAGAACAGGTTATACACAGAAAGCAAAAATTAACGGGCAATCGGTTTATATTAGAACAGGGGAATACGATAACGGACAACTGGGTGAAATCTTTATTGATATGCACAGAGAAGGTGCAGCATTCAGAAGTCTTTTAAATTGTTTTGCAATTTCAATCTCACTTGGACTGCAGCATGGCGTTCCCCTGGAGGAATTTGTTGATGCCTTTGTCTTTACAAGATTTGAACCTAGCGGTATAGTAACAGGTAATGAAAAAATCAAAATGGCAACTTCAGTTATTGATTATATTTTCCGGGAGCTGGCGGTTACATATCTTGGCCGGAATGATCTCTCGCATGTTGATACAGATGAAGTTAAAACCAAAATTTCACACGGAATAGTAAAAAAGATAGCTGAACCGGAATTTGAAAGTGAAGAAGTTGTAAGTGAAAGATTAGTTGAATTAGATAAGGGAAATGACTCTTACAATTATTCACTATCCTCAAGTGAAACAAAATATACAAAACATCCGGAGAGTTTTACTCAATCAAGAAACAGCATAACTTCAAAAGTAAAGAGAGCAATTGAGGCGGGCTACACCGGAGATATTTGCATTGAATGTCAAAGTATGACAATGGTACGGAATGGAACTTGTTTAAAATGTATGACCTGTGGATCAACTTCAGGTTGTAGTTAATAGCAATTACTGAAACAAAAAAGCCGTTCAACCGAACGGCTTTTTTATTGCTTATCAGAAAACAAAGCTTAGGTTAAATCCATATCCCCTGCCGTTAAAAAGCGGATTAACAGAAACATTCACATTATCAGACTCAAAAGGATCCTGCTCATTTAGTCCCACTACGGTCCGGCTAATAACAATTCCGATTACTGCACTCAGAACAGTATCTGAAATCCAGTGATTGTCAGAGTAAATTCTCTGATAGCCTGTAATCAAAGCCAGACTATACAAACCAATGGTTGCATATATATTGTTTATGCGGTTTGCAAGGACTGAAGAGACTGTAAATGCTACTGCTGTATGACCAGATGGCAGTGAAAAGTAATCATTATTATTCAAATGATAATCACCGAAATCAGTATTGCCGACATTATTATAAGGACGGCTTCTGGAGAACAAATATTTTAATAAGACAACTGTCGTTCCAGCGTACAAAAGAGATTCCGCTAAAAGCCTTCCTGTAAGTGAAACTGATCTTTCATGAAACATTAATCCCAATGCATATAACCCGGCTGATAAAGAAACTGCAGGAACAACTTCCCCATAATATTTTCCAATTTGATTGAAATCATCCATCTTAGTAGTATGATTTTTTTTTACAACGTTCCTTACACTATTATCTAATAACATAGAAAGTCCCGTTGTACCAACCATAGCTCCTGCAACAATCCAATTACTCAAAGAGAAATGAGCGGGAGCTGAAATAATATCCAAACCATCCTTAAAGCTTTTATTAAAATCATATTCTATTAACCGGAACGCTGAGGAAGAATCTGAATA
Source organism: uncultured Ignavibacteria bacterium (assembly GCA_963815785.1). Taxonomy (GTDB): domain Bacteria; phylum Bacteroidota; class Ignavibacteria; order Ignavibacteriales; family Ignavibacteriaceae; genus DATFVA01. The sequence continues at coordinate 88,278 of CAWFHZ010000022.1, read as the reverse complement.
GTTAGTAGAATCCTGCACAGAATTATTTACAACCTTAGTAAATGAAATACCGGCACAGAAAAATACTACTGTAAATAGCATTATACTATAACGAAGCATTCTAAACCTTGAAAAATTTAGTAATAATTTTTTTTTGATAAATTTAATTAAGAATTCTGTGAATTAAAATGAAAGGAAATGGTATTAAAAGATCTGTTTAGCTAAAAAACATCCCGGGGCTCTATCCTTCTTCCCCCCATAAACCGCCTGGCATAATAACTCTGATCAAGTGAAGAAACTATCACACCATTCCTGGAGCTAGCGTGTGCGAAAAGATTGTCCCCTATATAAATACCTACATGCCCCGGTTTGACTCTTCTCCGTGTGTTAAAAAAGACAAGATCCCCAAATTTTAAGTCTTCAGGATTATCAATTTCTAAACCCTGCTTATATTGTTCTCTGGCTGACCTGTTCAAATCAAAGGATAAAACATTGTTGTAAACAGTTTGTGTAAAAGCAGAACAATCAATTCCACGAGTTGAATTACCGCCATATTTATAAGGAGTATTGAGATATTTAATTATCTCCATTAACATTTTCTCTTTAAGAGTACCGTTATCAGCATTAAGATCAGTTCCGTTATTGTCAGAATTCAACTGACTCATCACTGAAGTTATATCAATACCCTGATCGTCAGGAATTTCATCATCTTCTTCCTGAAGAGTATCTACTGAGTTCATCCTCTTCTTCTTTGTCTGAAAACCTTTGCTGAGATTTTATTTCGTCCTTATTTTTATCATTTTCATTATTATAACGTGAGGAATATGACGATGATGAACAGCTGTAAAAGCAAACTGAAGTAATTAATAAAATCAGAATAAATATTTTCGCTTTAAACTTTATCACTCTTCCTAACCAAGATACGTTTTTAAATTTTTACTTCGTGAAGCGTGTCTTAGTCTTCTAATTGCTTTTTCTTTTATCTGTCTCACTCTCTCTCTTGTAAGGTTGAATCTTTCACCGATTTCCTCAAGAGTCATTGAATGTTCTTTATTTAAACCGAAATAAAGTTTGATTACTTCAGCTTCCCTGTCAGATAAGGTTGATAGTGCTCTTTCAATTTCGCTTTTTAAAGATTCATTCATAAGGGAATAATCGGGGGAAGGTTGCTGATCGTTGACAATAACATCGAGCAAACTGTTTTCTTCCCCCTGTGCAAAAGGAGCATCCATGGATATATGTCTACCTGCAATTTTCAGATTATCAGAGATTTCACTTATGTCCATGTCCAGTTCCTGAGCTAATTCTATTGCACTGGGTTCTCTTTCAAACTCCTGTTCTAAATTGCTGTAAGCTTTCCCTATTTTATTTAAAGCACCAACGCGGTTTAAAGGAAGTCTGACAATTCGTGATTGTTCGGCGAGGGATTGCAGGATAGACTGACGAATCCACCAAACTGCATAGGAAATAAATTTAAAACCTCTTGTTTCATCAAATCTTTTTGCGGCTTTTATTAATCCAAGGTTACCTTCGTTTATAAGATCACCTAAAGATAATCCCTGGTTTTGATACTGCTTTGCAACACTAACAACAAATCGCAAGTTTGCTTTTGTCAGACGCTCAAGAGCGGAATGATCGCCGTTTCTTATTTTTATTGCAAGCTCAATTTCCTGATCAGGACTAAGCAGATTTACACGACCAATTTCCTGAAGATATTTATCAAGGGATTGGCTTTCACGGCTGGTAAACTGTTTGGTTATTTTCACGAAAAATATCTCCCGATGATTATTGATTTATCGTATCAACAATTCCTACAATCGAAGCGTCAACCGGAGCCATATCTACGGGCAATGGAATTACTGCTTCAGATGCAGTTATATAAATAATTGTTTCGCCGGGACCTGCTCCGATTGTATCTACTGCTACAATCGGATCTCCCGTCTCTATATAATCTGAGTTAATTGGCTGAACAAACATCAGTTTAAAACTGTGAAGAGCACTGTATTTTTTTGTTGCCCAAATATTTCCAATTACTTTTCCTAAAAACAATTATTATACCATCTCATTTTAATCTTCAGGTTGGATCAAGAATCCTTTAATTACTCAGTTTTTCAACTTCCTGTTTGCTGAGCTGTTTTTTAAGAGCAATGTCAAGTTTATCGACTATGGCCATAATTACAGCATCTACAGGTTTATTTTTCGTGAATTCGGTTTGTCTTGATGAACTGCCGGTAGCAACAAGTACTACCTCCCCTTCACCGGCTCCCACACTGTCAACTGCAACAACAAATGTATCTTTTTCTTTGAGATTTAAATCCAACTGTCTGACAATAAGAAATTTAGCTCCTACAAGATTTTCATCTTTTCTTGTTGACCAAACGGTTCCGATAACTTTTCCCAAAAACATGATAATTTTTTCCTTAACAGTTGTCAAACTTTAATAACAGTGTAATATACTTTTCATTTCTAAAAAATACAATTACTCTCTTTTTCAAGTAGCACCTGAAATTGTTAAAATGTAGTTATCCCCTTAAAAAACTTTTGCCGTTAAGATTGTTTGAAACGTTAAAATACTCTGCTATTGTTTTACCCACATCAGAAAATGTTGTCCTTATTCCAAGATTTTCCGGATAAATTATGCCGGTTAAAATAAATTAACGGAACATATTCCCTGCTATGATCTGTGCTGATTGTTGTGGGATCATTACCGTGGTCCGCAGTAATTATTAATGCATCATCTTTATCAAGATTTTTCAGGAAATCAGGGATGAATTCATCAAATTTTTGCAAAGCTATTGCAAATCCCTGTGGATCGTTTCTGTGTCCATAATAAACATCAAAATCAACAAGATTTGCGAAAATAAAACTATTATTAAATTCCCGGGACGACTTTAATAACTCATTGCATCCTTCAGAGTTCGATTTCGTTTTTCGTTGAAATTTGATTCCATTATAATTAAAGAGATCATTTATTTTTCCTATTGCAACTGTATTTACATCGTTTTCCACTAGAATATCAAGCACGGTTTTATCCGGCGGATTTAATGAAAAGTCTTTTCTGTTGGTTGTTCTTGTATAGTTTCCCGGATCACCAATAAAAGGCCGCGCAATAACTCTCCCGACCATTAATGGTGGAGCTAATACCTGTTCCCGTGTTATCCTGCATATCTCATACAATCTTTCAAGAGGAATTATTTTTTCATGAGCAGCAATTTGAAAAACAGAATCTGCAGAAGTATAAACGATTGGGAAACCGGTTTTTAAATGTTCGTCTCCAAGCTCTTTTATTATCTCAGTGCCTGAAGCGGCTTTATTTCCAAGAACTCCTTTACAATCGGTCAGTTTTAAAAATTCATTAATAATTTTATTTGGAAAACCATCAGGGAAATAAGAAAAATCGACATCCACAAATAAACCGCTTAGTTCCCAATGCCCGGTAGTTGAATCTTTTCCTTTTGATATTTCTTTTAGCTTTCCATATGAAGCCAAAGGACTTTCTACCGAGGGAACCCCCCTGATTTCTCCAATATTACCAAGACCAAGTTTCTGTAGATTCGGCAGTCGAAGATCTACTGATTCGGAAATATTTTTCAGTGTGTTACTACCGGCATCTCCATAATCTGCAGCATCCGGTAATTCACCAATTCCTACCCCATCAAGAATTATTAAATAAAAGTTATGCAAAACGAAATGTTAATTATTTTGGAAATTTAATTGATATTTCTTACGGAATTTCCGCCTCTTTCCAGGGCTTTTTGTAATGCAAGGTCTGCATTATGAAGTACTTCTTCAACATCGGTTTTACCTGTTGATGAAGCCACTCCTACGGAAATTGTGTATGTTGTTTGCTTTGAAACGACGGCGACAGGTTTTCTGGCTATTTTGACACGTAGTTTTTCTGCCCAGAGAAAAACCTCTTTTGTATTTGAGTTGAAGAAATAAACAGCGAATACCTTTTCTCCGATTCTCCCAAATAGATTCATAGGAGTCATTTCCTCACCGATTGTATCAGCAACAGTTATCAACACTTTTGGTAATGGATTTCCATCAAATAATGATTCCTGCTCAAGAAAATCATCGATTTTAATCAATGCAAGAGAACCGGGAACTTTAACCTGCTCGGCTTTTACAAGATCAGCACGTAATCTTTCTTTAAAAGTATCAGCATTCAGTGCTTTAGTTTCTACATCAACTGCAAGATAACTTTTAAGAAGAGATTGTGTTGAATATGAATAAATTACAAACGATAGAATATTCATTGCATTTTTAAGAAACTGTACATCGGCATTTGAAAAAGCATTCTTCTTTAAACTTTCAAAACAAAGTACTCCATAATTCTGATTATTATATATAAGAGGCATAGAGAGAAATGATCCGTCAAAACTAACATCTTCTGCTTTAGAGTAGCGCTTATATTGATCTGCCGAAGTATCATCTATTTTAACCGGAATACCTGTAATAATGCTCTTGCCAACCAGTGTTCCATTCAAATCGATCTCAAGATTTTCACCAATATATTTCAAAGAGGTATTGTTAATAATTTTTACAGTTTTAAATTTCTGGTCTACAGGATAATAGTAGACAAATGCAAAAGCATCCCACTTAAGAAGAAATCCCACAGAATTATAAATTGTATTAATTAAATCAGAATCACTATCAAATTTACTTTCCGGACCGATGAGATTTAGGAGACCTTTTAATCTCTGCTGGGAAACCGAATCTGAATGCTTTTCCTCAAAGATTGAAATTATCATCGTAATAACTCTAACAAACCTGCCAAGCGCATAGATGGTTTCTATTCCAAATGCATCACCGACTTTCGAATCCACGGCAATAATTGCGATGAGTGATTTGTCGTAGAAAAGCGGAACTCCGATAAAACTTCTTATTCCCTGAACAGCAGAATAATATCTTATTACATCAGCCTCAGCCGCAGGTGAAATATCACTAAGTAATTCCGGCTCACCATTTTGTACAATTTTGCTCAATATATCATCTTCAATATCAAGTTTTCTGCTAACAATCTCATTGGAATTTGAAACATATTTTTCGATTGAAAGCTTTTCTTTCTTTTTATTATACCAGAAAAATATAACTGTATTCGCAGAGTAGGCTTCTTTCATAACCGTCAACATTTTTTCCAGGACAAATCCAAATTGCCCATCGTGACCAACTTCTTCAGGGACTTCTTCATTCGCTATTTCTTCAAATCGTTCTTTAAGATCGACAGGCTTTAATGTCGTTTTTGAAGGCTGGAATTCAGGGATATAATTATCGGCAGTAATTATTTCAGGTTTATTCCCGGAAATAATCTTAAAAGATTCTTCAAAATCATGTCTTGGTTCTGCTGAGAATTGAACTTCTTCTTCTCCTTCTGAATCAAGAGAGGAGAAAGTTTTATCAAACCTAATCGAATCCCTTAAAAATATAATAAAAGCAACATAAATTATTATTACTGCAATTGTAATAAAACGAATTACAGGATCATCAGTAATAAATAAGATTGCGGCAAGTACCGGAACCAATAGGAAAATTAGGATTCTTTTCTTTTGTCTTCGATCCATATTCGAGTATTAACTGGAAGATAAAAATTAGAGTAAATATATACTTACTCTTTAATAATAGCAAACAAATCGAAATTCAGTTAGGAATAAAATAATTTTGAAAGATATTGTAAAACTTCTTTTCTTCCGTTCTTCTTCACTGCAGAATGAAGCAACAGGTTTTCACCCAATATTAATTCAGGGAAATAATTAATTATTTCTCTTCCCGTTTTCACTGTTTCTGACTGCGAAAGCTTATCGACTTTATTAAGGAGTATTAAATAGGGTATATTACTTTGCTTCAATAATGAGTTAAGTAAAACATCCAATTCAGTCGGTTTGTGCCTGCTGTCTATTAGATGAATTGCAAGAGAAATATGACCGGAAACTGAAATGTATTCAGAAATTATTTTCCCCCAGTATTCTCTTTCCTTTAAGCTTGTTTTTGCATAACCATAACCAGGAAGATCAACAAAATATAATTTTTCATCAATTAAATAATAATTAATAGAGCGGGTCTTACCGGGAGTAGAACTTATTTTTGCAAGGTTTTTCCTGTTAAACAAGGAATTTATAAAGGATGATTTTCCAACATTAGATCTTCCGCATAATATAACCTCAGGCAGCCGGAGTTTTGGAACTTCCCTTACATTATAGACTGATTTAATAAATTCTTGTTTTTCAAACATAGTAAAAAATAAAAAAGAGTAACCGGAAAACCGATTACTCTTTTTGTCATTTAAATATTTCGGAATTATTTATTTTTTTCAACAGGAGTTTCTTCAACTACCTGGGCGTCCTGAACTTCCTGATTTTTCTCAGAATCTTTCTTAGCTTTTTTGGCTTCTCTCTTTTCCTTGTGCTCTTCTGCCCTGGCATTTATTACATCATTATAATCCACAAGTTCAAGTATGGCCATTCTTGCAGCATCACCCATCCGGTTTCCAAGCTTTATAACCCTTGTGTAACCACCCGGACGATCACCGATTTTGGTAACTATTTCTCCAAAAAGTTCTTTAACAACCTCTTTATCTCTTATATGGCTCATCACCTGTCTCATTGAGTGAAGATCTTTTTTTCTGGCTTTTGTAATTAAAGCTTCGACATGTTTACGGGCTTCTTTAGCCTTGGCTTCAGTGGTTCTAATTCTTTTATGTCTTAAAAGTGAAGTTGCAAGTGCATTCATTAATGCTGCACGATGACTCGCTGTTCTTTTAAGTTTTCTTCCTTTTACTCTATGTCTCATGATAAACCTTTAATTCAAGATTAATTTGTTTCTGTTTCTTCCTTCAGGTATTTATCCACATCCATGCCGAATTCCAGACCAAGGTTTTCAACTATCTCCATTAACTCAGCTAAAGATTTTCTACCGAAATTTCTGAATCTCAGCATTTCGGATTCATCTCTTCTAACTAATTCTGCAAGGTTTTTAATATTTGCAGCTTTAAGACAGTTATGTGATCTTACGCTTAGTTCAAGGTCGTCAACAGAAGTCAATAATATTTTTCTAACTCTGTCAAATTCTGTATCCTTCTGGCTTACAGCTTGTTCCTCTTCCTGTTCAATATCGAAATTTATAAATAACTGAATATGATCTCTTAAGATTTTAGCAGCCTGTGTTAATGAATCATCAGGCGTTATGGATCCATCAGTATAAATCTCTATAGTCAATTTTTCATAATCATTTTTGTCACCAATACGAACATTTTCTACTTCATATTTAACATTTTTAATAGGAGTAAAAATTGAATCGATAGGAATAACACCTATTGTTTGATCAGGAGAAATATTTTCAGAAGATGGGATATAACCTGTTCCTTTACCAACTCTGATTTCAATGTCAAATTTTGCTCCTTTGTTCAATGTCGCAATATGAAGGCCGGGATTTAAAATCTCTATTTCATTGCTACTACTCTGAATGTTAGCAGCTGTAAATTCACTTTCGCCGTTAAATGAGATTTCAATCTTGTTAGGTTTTTTGCTAAGAAGTTTCATTCGAACCTGTTTAAGATTCAGAATAATTTCGGAAACATCTTCAACTACACCTTCAATTGTAGTGAATTCATGTAAGACACCACTGAACTTAACCGAAGTAATGGCAGCACCGGTAAGAGAAGAAATTAATACTCTCCTCAGCGAATTACCAAGGGTAACTCCGTAACCGCGTTCAAGTGGCTGTAATGAAAATTTACCATATGTATTCGAATAACTTGACTCATCTAAAACAACAGCTTCAGGCATTTTTAAATATGAAACACTCATTTAGTTATCCTCTAAGATTTTCTTAAAATTCTAATTATTATTTTGAATAAAGCTCAACAACTAACTGTTCATTCGCATTTAGAGGAACGTCAACTCTTTCCGGAACCTGCAAAAATGTTCCTGAGAGAGATGCTTTGTCAATTGACAACCATGAATAAGTTGAATCTTTTACTCTTCTTAAAGATCCATGAATAGCGTCAAGTTTTTTACTTTTATCTTTTATCTTAATTACATCTCCGGCTGAAAGAACAAAAGACGGAATATCAACTAACCTGTCATTTACAATAATGTGTCTGTGTCTTATAAGTTGTCTTGCCTGTTTTCTGGATGAAGCGAAACCTACACGGTATACAACATTATCAAGTCTGCTCTCTAATATTTTAACCAGGTTATCTCCTGTAATACCTTTTGCTTTATTTGCTTTTTCAAAATAATTTCTGAACTGCGTTTCAAGCAATCCGTAAATTCTTTTAATTTTTTGTTTCTCACGCAACTGAATACCGTATTCAGAAACCTTTGATCTTCTTGAATTTCCATGCTGACCGGGAGGGTAATTTCTGATCTCGACCGGGCATTTATCAGTAAAGCATTTTTGTCCCTTCAGAAACAACTTCTGTCTTTCTCTTCTACATAATTTGCATACTGAATCTGTGTATCTTGCCATTTAGTTAATTCTCCAAAATAATTTAAACTCTTCTTTTCTTAGGAGGTCTGCATCCATTATGTGGAATTGGTGTAACATCTTTTATAGATGAAACTTCCAAACCAGCAGTATTTAAAGCTCTTATCGCAGCTTCTCTTCCTGAGCCAGGGCCTTTAACCAGAACTTCAACTTTTCTTAATCCAAGATCATAGGCTTCTTTAGCAGCAGCTTCGGCAGAAACCTGAGCAGCATATGGAGTATTTTTCCTTGATCCTTTAAATCCGTTTTTGCCTGCAGATGACCAGGATATTGTATTGCCATAAATGTCTGTTAATGTTACGTGCACATTGTTAAATGTAGCCTTAATATGAGCCACTCCATTAGCATCAACATGTGTTTTCTTTTTAGTTTTCTTTACTACTTTAGCCAAGTTTTTCCTCCAGTTATCTCAATTACTTCTTAGTCGGAGTTTTCTTTTTACCAGCGACTGTTTTTCTCTTACCTTTTCTAGTACGTGAATTTGTACGGGTTCTTTGACCTCGTGCCGGTAAACCTCTCCTATGTCTTAAACCACGATATGTTCCGATATCCATTAATCTTTTAATATTTTGTTGCACCTCGGAACGCAGAGCACCTTCTACCTTATAATCGGTAGTTATTGTTGCTCTTATCTGGGCTACTTCTTCATCAGTTAATTCCGAAACTTTTTTATCCGGATTTACTCCTGCTTTAGAAAGGATTTCCTCTGATATTGTAGGACCAATACCAAATATGTACTGTAAGCCGAATAAAACTTTTTTGTTCTTTGGTAAATCTACTCCTGATATACGAGCCAATTAAAATCTCCTTCCTTTAAATAATTAACCCTGGCGTTGTTTATGTTTTGGATTTTTACAAATAACTCTAACAACACCTTTACGTTTAATTACTTTGCAGTTATCACATATTTTTTTTACTGATGCTCTTACCTTCATTTGAAACTCCGCTATTTATATCTGTAGGTAATTCTACCTTTAGTTAAATCGTATGGGGATAACTCTACGGAAACTTTATCTCCAACAAGTATTTTAATAAAATGCATTCTCATTTTACCGGAAATATGTGCAAGTATTTCATGCCCATTATCCAGTTTGACCTTAAAGTGTGCGTTCGGTAAAGTTTCAGTTACCGCTCCGTCTACTTTTATTGGTCCTTGTTTAGCCATTTAACAAACTGTTAGTATTTCTGCTTTATCATTCGCAACTAATATTGTATGCTCAAAATGAGCTGATGGTGAACCATCAGTTGATATAATTGTCCAGCCATCTTCCGCAGTTCTAACGTGATAATCTCCTGAATTAACCATAGGTTCAATTGCCAGCGTCATTCCGTTTTTCAATTTAGCGCCGGTACCTTTTTTCCCGAAATTCGGAATAGATGGATCTTCGTGTAAAAATTTACCAACTCCATGACCGCATAAATCCCGCACAACAGAAAAACCATTTCCTTCCACAAAGGATTGAACAGCATATGAAATATCGTGAACATGATTACCTGCTTTTGCTTCTTCAATTCCAAGCTGAAGTGATTTTTCAGTTACTTTCATTAGTTTTATTTTCTCCGCAGTTAGTTCTCCAACGGCTACGGAGAGAGCTGCATCTCCAAAATAACCATTCTTGAAAACTCCCACATCCAATGAAATTATATCACCATTTTTAAGAACACGATTGTCCGGAATTCCATGAACAACTTCTTCATTAATTGAAGAACATATTGAAGCCGGGTAATCTATTGAAGAACCGCCCTGAGAATATCCTTTAAAAGCGGCTTTCGCATCATTACTCAAAATATAATCTTCAGCTATCTGGTCTAATTCCTTAGTCGAAATCCCAACCCTCACATTCGCTTTCATAAGTTGTAATGTTTCTGCAACAATTCTACAACTTTCTCTTATATAATCTATTTCTTTTTTTGTCTTTATATAGATCACAAAATCTCTAGTACCTTCGGCTTTTAAGTTTACCGGTTTTCATAAAGCCATCGTAATGTCTCATCAGTAAGTGGGATTCAATTTGCTGTAATGTATCCAATGCAACTCCCACAATAATTAACAAACTTGTACCGCCAAAAAATTGAGCAAACTGTCCTGAAACTCCCCAAACTGAAACAAAAGCAGGCAGGATTGCTACAATTGCAAGAAAAAAGGAGCCAGGTAAAGTTATCTTAGTTAAAATATTATCTATAAAATCAGAAGTTTGTTTCCCGGGTCTAATACCAGGAATAAAACCTCCCTGCTTTTTCATGTTATCAGCAACATCTTTTGGATTAAAAGCTATCGCCGTATAAAAATAAGTAAAGAAAATAATCATTATAGCGTAAACCACTGAGTAAACCGGTGAAGTATAATGAAAATAACCGGAAATCGTCTGTAAGAAATCATTATCAGGAAAAAATGAAAGTACAGTATTTGGAATAAACATAATTGATTGGGCAAAGATTATGGGCATTACCCCGGCAGTGTTTACCCTTAAAGGAATATATTGTGTAACACCTCCATAAACCTTTCGACCAACAACTCTTTTGGCATACTGAACAGGAATTCTTCTTGTTCCCTGAGTTACAAGAACAACCCCGGCAATTATTAAAGCCATAAAAGCAAGTATAACTACTTCAATTACTATATTTCTTTGTCCGGAATTAATCAAACGATATTCATCAAGCAGCGCAAACGGAAACCGGGCAATAATTCCTATAAAAATTATCAATGAAATTCCATTACCGATACCTTTGTCCGTAATCTGCTCGCCAAGCCACATCATAAAAACAGTTCCGGAGGTTAAAATAATAATTGTACTAAAGGTCCACATAAAACCTTGAACAGGAACCGGAACGATCGGCATTCCCTGAACGTTTATATTTAGTAATCTTACCGTTACACCCCAGGCTTGTAATGCTGAAATCAGAACAGTGCCATACCGAGTAAGCTGAGTTATCTTTTTTCTGCCTTCTTCACCTTCCTGCTGCAATTTCTGGAAATATGGAACAACGGCACCAAGAAGTTGAAGAATAATTGAAGCAGAGATGTACGGCATTATACCAAGGGCAAATATTGCCGCATTTCTGAAGGCACCTCCAACAAAAAGATCATATAATCCAAAGAGATTATCAGATGTTGAGTTTTTCATACTCTGTGTTACAAGAGCCGCATCAACACCTGGAATTGTTAAATGTGCACCCAATCTTACAATTGTTAACAACGCCAAAGTGTAAATTATTCTTTGACGAAGTTCGTGTATCTTAAAGATATTTCTGAAAGTATCCGTGAATTTTGACATTTAAAACCAGATTAAATCTTTTTTATTGATCCGCCTGCTGACTCAATTTTTTCCTGAGCAGACTTACTAAATGCATTAACTTCAACCTGCAATTTTGCTTTAAGTTCTCCTGAACCCAATATTTTTACAGGCTGATTTTTTTTAGAAACCAAACCATGGTTTTTCAGAGTTTCAATTGTTATAATTTTTTCTTTTGCCTCAGCAAGTTTTTGTAAATCCTGAACATTTACAACCTGGTATTCAACCCTGAATATATTAGTGAATCCAAATTTAGGAACCCTTCTCTGCAACGGCATCTGACCACCTTCAAACCAGGCCTTTTTCTTCGCACCAGATCTTGAAAGTTGTCCATTCATACCCCGGGCAGCTGTTTTTCCATGTCCAGAACCAGGTCCTCTGCCGACACGTTTTTTATTCTTTTTTGAACCTTCTGCACATTTTAGATTACTTAAAACATCCATTTTAAAACCTTATTACTCTTTAATTTCTTCTACCTTAACCAGATGAGTAACCTTATTTATCATTCCTCTTATCTGGGGAGTATCGTTATGTATTTTTACCCAATTAGGTCTACCTAAACCCAAAGCTTCAATTGTACGCTTTTGAGTTTCGGGTCTGTCTATTATACTTTTTGTTTGAGTTATTTTTATTTTACTCATTATCAGCCTCAGTTAGAACTAAATAAATCTTTTACTGTCATTCCTCTTTTATTAGCCATTTTCCTTGCGTCAACAACACTTAACAATCCATTCAAAGTTGCTTTAACCTGATTATGCGGATTACTTGAACCAAGTGATTTGGTTAAAATATCCTGAACTCCGGCCGCCTCTAACACAGCCCGAACACCGCCACCTGCAATTAATCCTGTACCCGGCGAAGCTGGTTTAAGAAGAACTTTCCCTGCTCCATATTTTCCAATTATCTGATGTGCAATAGTTCCTTTTATAATGGATACCGTAACCAGACTTTTCCTGGCATCATCAATACCTTTTGATATCGCATCAGTAACCTCGTTTGCTTTTCCTAGTCCGACACCAACTGTACCTGCACCATTTCCTACCACAACAATCGCATTAAAGCTAAATCTCCTGCCACCTTTAACAACCTTAGCTACACGGTTTATATGAACGACTTTTTCTTTTAAGCCTTCCATCTCATTTGTCTTTACAGATTTCAAATTACTTCTCCGAACTTCTTTTTACTTAACTTGTTTGAACCAGGTTATTTAATTTTCTTGCTGCCGGAAGAGGATTCGAACCTCTACAGACGCCTCCAAAGGGCGTAGTCCTACCATTAGACGATCCGGCAACATATTAAAATCTAAAATTTCAATCCCGCTTCTCTGGCACCTTCAGCAACAGCCTGAACACGACCGTGATACCGGTATCCATTGCGATCAAAAACTACAGTATTAATATTTTGTTCTAAAGCTTTTTTTGCCACATAAATGCCAATGGTTTTGCTACGTTGAACCTTTCCCTTAGCTTTTTTTAAATCATCTGCCAGATCTTTAGATAATGAAGAAGCAGAAACTAGTGTCTTTCCGGTAGTATCATCAATTATTTGTGCGTAAATATTATCTAAACTTCTATAAATAGTTAACCGGGGTCTTTCAGGAGTACCGGAAATAACTTTCCTTATTTTTATCTTGGACCGTAATCTTGAGTTATTATTTCTATTAATCATTTCCTAATTATCTCCGTTAAAATTATTTTCCTGCAGTCTTACCGGCTTTTCTGAGAATCTGTTCATCAGAATATTTAATTCCTTTACCTTTGTATGGTTCGGGTTTTCTGATTGATCTTATTTTTGCTGCAACCATACCTACAAGCTGTTTATCAATTCCGGATATTACAATCTGTGTTTGTGTAGGAGTTGCAATAGTAATTCCATCGGGAGGAATAAAATAAATCGGGTGAGAATATCCGATGTTCAATAACAAATTTTTTCCTTTAAGCTCTGCCCTGTAACCAACACCAACTATATCAAGTGTTCTCTGATAAGCTTCAGTAACTCCCTGAACCATATTCTGAATCAAAGCACGGCTAAGCCCGTGTAATGCCTTAATTTCTTTTGTATCGTTTGGGCGGATAACGGTTAACTCACTATCTTTTATTTCAATTTTCATTCTTAAATCAAAGATGCCTTCAAGTTCGCCTTTAGGTCCTTTGACTTTAATGGAATTACCTTTATTATCAATAGTAACTCCTTTGGGAATTATAACAGGTTTTTTACCAATTCTTGACACTTTTCAAACTCCATTCAATAAGTTACCAGATGTAACAAACTACTTCTCCGCCAACAGATTTCGATTTAGCTTCTTTATCTGTTAACAGACCATTTGGGGTAGAGATTACTGCAATACCTAATCCATTTAAAACTCTTGGTAATTCTTTTGAGTCTTTATAAATACGAAGACCAGGTTTACTGATTCTTTTCAAACCACTAATTGCAGGAGAACCATTTGTATATTTTAACTCAACCCTAATTATATTTTGTTTATTATCTTCAATTACAGAAAAATCTTTTACAAAATTTTGTTTCTTTAAAATCTCAGCCAGGTTTTTCTTCATATTAGAAGCAGGAATATCTACTCGTAATTTTCTTGCTTTGGATGCATTTCTAATTCTGGTTAAAAAATCTGCTATAGGATCAGTAACTGCCATTTTTTCTCCTTTACCAACTTGACTTCTTTAATCCGGGAATCTCGCCTTTCAGAGCCATTTCCCTTAATACTAACCTAGAAACACCAAACTTGCGATGAAATCCACGGGCTCTTCCAGTGAACATACATCTATTGTGCAAACGAACAGGCGAAGCATTTTTAGGGAGTTTCTGCAATGCATCAAAGTCACCTTTTTCTTTTAATTCTTTCCTGACTTTAGCATATTTTTCAACTAGCTTACGTCTTTTTTCTTCTCTTGCTATTAAACTTTTCCGGGCCATTAATTCTCCTGTTAAGCTGTTTTAATCTCTTTTTTTCTGAATGGTACTCCAAATGATTGAAGTAATTCATACGCTTCATTGTCTGAAGGAGCCGTTGTAACAATAGTTACATCCATTCCGAGAACTTTTCCTATCTTATCTACATTTATTTCAGGGAAAATAATCTGTTCTTTTATACCGAGCGAATAGTTTCCTCTTCCATCAAAAGATTTATCAGACAATCCTCTAAAATCTCTAACCCTTGGAAGTGCAATATTAATAAGCCTGTCAAGAAATTCGTACATTCTTTCTCTTCTTAGGGTAACCTTAGCACCAATATTTAGCCCTTCTCTTAACTTAAAATTAGAAATAGCTTTCCGGGCTTTTCTAATACTCGGTTTTTGACCAGTGATTGTTTCCAGTTCCTTAACAGCTTCTTCTAATAATTTAGGATCAGCTACCGCATCGCCCACACCCATATTAATAACTATCTTGTGTAATCGTGGAACCTGCATCAAACTTGTATAACCAAATTTCTTCATTAAATCAGGAACTATATCCTTTTTATAAGTCTCAGAAAGTCGGGTCTTTATTTTAACCTGTGGTGCAGGTGCGGCCTTGGTTTCTTTTCCTTTTTTTGAAGCTTTAGGTTGTTTTGCTTCAGTTTCTTTTTTCGTTTTCTTTTCAGCCATTTCTTAAGCTATCTTGATAGTAGTTGATAATTAAATTAAACCATTTCTCCTGTTGATCTGCTAACTCTTGCTCTTTTCTTCTTACCGGTTTTTTCATCCAGTATTATCTGGGAACCTAGTCTTGTGGGTTCATTTGTTTTTGGATCGAGAAGCATAACATTGGAAGCATTTATTGGGGCTTCCTTCTCAATTATGCCGCCCTGAGGACTTTTCTGATTTGGTTTTGTATGCCTCTTCCTCAGGTTGATTCCTTCAATAATAACCCTGGAAACTTTTGGAAAAACTTTTAAAACCTTACCTGTTTTTCCTCTATCATTTCCGGAGATAACCATTACATTGTCATTTTTACGAATTTTCATTTTATATCCAAATCTTTATAAAACTTCTGGTGCTAAAGAAACAATTTTCATAAACTGTTTCTCCCTTAATTCTCTTGCAACAGGTCCGAAAATACGCGTGCCTTTAGGTTCATTCATATTATTTATTAGTACCGCAGCATTCTCATCAAATCTGATATAAGAACCATCTTTTCTTCTGACCTCCTTCTTAGTCCTGACAATCACAGCCCGGGATACTTCTCCTTTTTTTACTGTTCCGTTAGGAATTGCTGTTTTAACAGCCACTACAATTAGATCACCAACGCTTGCATATTTTCTTCCACTTCCGCCAAGCACACGGATGCATCTTACTTTTTTAGCGCCGGAGTTATCGGCAACTACAAGATTTGTTTCTTCCTGTATCATTTTCTCCTGCTCCTTTACTACTTGGCTTTTTCAACTATTTCTACAAGACGCCATCTTTTTTGAGAACTTAAAGGGCGTGTTTCCATTATTTTAACTTTATCACCTATTCCGCATTCACTTTTTTCATCGTGTGCCATCAGATTTGTAGTCTTTTTGAAATATTTATTATAGAGAGGGTGCGGAACTCTTCTTTCTATTGCTACTGTAATTGTTTTTTGCATTTTATTACTAACAACAATTCCGATCCTGGTTTTTCTTAATTGACGTTGTTCCATTTTTTACGCTTCAACTCCTTCTTTTATCTCAGTTCCGGTTTCTACCGATTCTCTCTCTTTGAGAATAGTTTTCATCCTTGCAATATCTTTTTTTGCCAGGCCGAGTTTTGCTGTGTTAGTTAACTGTTTCAACTGATGTGCAAATCTTAAATCTACAATATTTCTTTCTTCTTCTTCAATTCTTTTCCTAAGCTCGTCTATTTTCATTTCTCTTATTTCGTGAATTTTCATTTTCGCGCCTCTTAATTATAAATCTGGTCTTGAAACTACTTTTGTTTTGATTGGCAGCTTATAAGAACAAAGCTTTAAAGCTTCCTCAGCAAGTTCCTTTGAAATTCCTGAAACTTCGAATAAAACTCTGCCAGGTTTAACTACTGCAACCCAAAATTCAGGGGCACCTTTTCCTTTTCCCATTCTGGTTTCAAGAGGTTTTTTTGAAACAGGTTTATCAGGAAATATTCTTATCCAAACTTTTCCATCACGTTTCATTTTTCTTGTAAGCGCAACACGGCATGCCTCAATCTGTCTGCTTGTAATCCAATGAGGTTCAAGCGCTTTGAGTCCGTAATCGCCAAAGGAAACCCGGCTACCTTTATACGCTTTTCCAGCCATTCTTCCGCGCTGGGATTTTCTGAATTTTACTCTTTTCGGCATTAACATAATTAAAAACTCCGGATATCTTTTTTATTCAGTAACTCTTTTGCCAAGGATTTCACCCTTGCAAATCCATACTTTAATTCCAATTGCACCATAAACAGTTTCTGCTCTTCCATTAGCATAATCAATATCTGCTCTTAAAGTATGAAGAGGAATTCTTCCTTCTTTATATTGTTCTGTTCTTGCCATTTCAGCTCCGCCCAAACGGCCGGCGCACATAATTCTTATTCCTTCAGCACCCATTCTCATCGCTGCAGTTATGGACATTTTCATAGCTCTTCGAAAAGATACTCTTCCCTGAAGTTGATTTGCTATATTTTCGGCAACCAGATAAGCATCAAGTTCCGGTCTTTTTATTTCAGAAATCTGAACTTTAACTTCTTTATCAGTCACCTGTTTCAACTCCTGTTCGAGCTGTGTAATTTCTTTTCCACTTTTCCCAATAACAACTCCGGGACGAGAAGTATGTATAGTAAGGATAATATTCTTTGAGGTCCTATCGATCACAATACGAGAAATTCCGGCTTTCTTTAAGCGGTTTCTAACATATGATCTCAGCTTATCATCTTCCTTAAGCTTGGGAGCATAACTTTTATTTTCATACCAATTAGAGTCCCATCCTCTGATGATTCCAACTCTTAACCCTATAGGGTTTGTTTTCTGTCCCAAAAAATTAACCTCCTAAAATTATCCTTTTGTTGCAACAACAATTGTTAAGTGACAAGATCTTTTTCTTACTCTGAAAGCTCTGCCCATAGGAGCAGGTGAAATTCGTTTTAATGTTGGTCCCTGGTTTACAAAAGCCTCTTTTACAAAAAGTTCTGCCGGATCAAGTCGTGTTGATTCATCTCTGTTCATAATATTTGAGACAGCTGATCTTAATGTTTTTTCTGCATCCTTAGAAGCATGTTTAGATGAAAAATGAAGAACCTCCAGAGCTTTTTCAACCGAAACTCCGCGTATTAAATCAACAACAAGTCTCATCTTCCTGGGTGATGAACCAATGTATCTGTTTATTGCCTTTGCTTCCATTACTTAAAATCCTTGTAAAGTTTACTTTGCCTTTGAAGCTTTTTCTGCTTTTGTTCCCGGATGACCTCTGAAAATTCTTGTTGGTGAAAATTCACCCAACTTATGTCCTACCATATTTTCAGTAATGTAAACGGGAATCATTTTATTACCATTATGGACTGCTATTGTATGTCCAACAAAATCAGGAATAATGGTTGACGAACGAGACCAGGTCTTAATGATTTTCTTCTGGTTTGTCTCATTCAGTTTATCAATTTTTGCTGATAATTTAATATCTACAAATGGACCTTTTTTAACTGATCTTGGCATACAATTCTCTACTTATTACGTCTTTTAATAATTAACTTATTAGATTCTTTTTTATGCTTCCGGGTTTTTAATCCTTTTGCTTTTTGTCCCCACGGGGAAACAGGGTGTCCGCCGCCGGAAGTTTTTCCTTCTCCTCCACCCATAGGATGATCAACAGGATTCATTGCAACACCTCTTACATGGGGTCTTTTGCCTAGCCATCTTGTGCGTCCTGCTTTTCCTAAATCAATATTTTCCTGTTCGGAATTTCCAACAGCTCCGTAAGTTGCCATACATTCAAGTCTAATCATTCTAACTTCACCGGAAGGCATTTTTAGCTGTGCATAGTTTCCTTCTTTAGCTAATAGTTGAATGGATGAACCGGCACTTCTTCCAATCTGTCCGCCTTTTCCAGGTTTTATTTCAACGTTGTGAACAAAACTTCCCATTGGCATTTCCTTAAGTGGTAGTGCGTTTCCAATTGAAATTTCACTACCGGGACCTGAGGATACTTTATCTCCAACCTTAAGTCCATCAGGTGCAAGAATATATCTTTTTTCACCATCAGCATAATGTAAAAGAGCTATCCTCGAAGTTCTGTTAGGGTCATATTCTATAGAAAACACTTTTGCCGGAATGCCATTTTTATCTCTTTTAAAATCAATGATTCTGTATCTTCTCTTGTGACCACCTCCAATATGACGGGAGGTTACACGACCTTTATTATTTCTTCCTCCGCTCTTCCTGAGAGCTGTGGTAAGAGATTTTTCGGGAGTAGATTTTGTAATTTCATCAAATGATGATTTTGAACTGAATCTTGTTCCCGGCGTTACCGGTTTTAATTTTTTAATAGCCATTTATAAAATCCTTATTCTCACTATACTTGCTCAAACAATTCGATTGTTTCACCTTCTTTAAGGGTAACTATTGCTTTTTTGAATTTAGCAGTTTTGCCAGTAAACCTGCCACTTTTTCTAAATTGTGTTTTTGTTTTGCCGCTGTGATTTAATGTTTTAACATCAATTACATGCACATTAAATTTTTGTTCAATTGCGTGAGCAATTTCCACTTTATTCGACTTCGGATTAACAATAAATCCATATTTTCCAACCTGATCGGCTGATATATTTGTCATTTTTTCGGTTATTAGCGGACGAATTAAAATGTTATGCATCAGCTAACCGCCTTTCCGTTGGACTCAAAAGTTTTAGTAATTGATTCTACAGCACCTTCCTGTAATAATAAAATCTGGTTATTAAGAATATCATATGTTGAAGCTTTGTCTGCTTCAAGAATTTTTACCTTTGGAATGTTGCGGCCTGCTTTGTAAACTGATCCGAGATTTCCATTAGTAAGAATCAAAACTTTCTTACCTTTAATATCGAGTGAATTAAGTATATTAATAAATTCTTTTGTTTTCGGTTTTTCGAAATTAAAATCCTCAACAACCTTCAATTGTTCATCTTTCAGCTTAGAGCTAAGAGCAGATTTTCTGGCAAGTCTTCTTAATTTCTTTGGTAAATCCTGACGGTAATCTCTTGGTCTGGGGCCAAATATTGTTCCTCCGCCCACCCATAAAGGTGAACGACTGGTCCCGGCGCGGGCTCCTCCTCTACCTTTTTGTTTCCAGGGTTTTTTCCCACCGCCTCTTACTTCGCTTCTTTCCTTAGCTTTGGAAGTACCTTGTCTCTGGTTTGCGAGATAAGATTTAACAGATAAATATATCGCATTAGAATTTGGTTCAATTCCAAAAATTTCATCAGACAGTTCGATTTGTCTGCCTGTAGAAGAACCGTCCGTTTTTAATACATCAATTTTCATTTTAATTACCAAAATTACTTTTTCTTTTTAAGTCCGCTGTTTGAATAGTTCCACATACGAATTAACTGCACCGGGAACAGCTCCTTTTACCAAAATAAGGTTTTGATCCGGAATAATTTTCACTACACGTAAGTTAGATGTAGTTACATTTTCATATCCCTTTCTGCCAGCCATTCTCGTTCCTTTAAAAACTCTTGAAGGATATGAGCTGGAACCAATAGATCCTGGGGCTCTAAGTCTATCACTTTGTCCGTGAGTAGTACCACCAACTCCTCCAAACCCATGACGCTTCATAACTCCCTGGAAACCTTTTCCAATACTTTTTCCTTTAACTTTTATTTTTTCACCTTCTGTGAAAAAATCAACTTTAATTTCATCGCCTATTTTATATTCTGAAATTGATGAAAACCTGAACTCTTTTAAAACAGCTGCCGGAGTAATTTCATTTTTTTTATACTGGCCTAAAACCGGTTTTGAAATATTCTTTTCTTTCCTTTGACCAAAACCAAGTTGTAGAGCTTCATAACCATCTTTCTCTTTAGTTCGGATGGAAACGATTTTACACGGGCCTGCCTGAATCACAGTAACAGGGATCAGATCTCCCTGAGCGTCATACACGCTCGTCATACCTATTTTTTTTCCTAAAATTCCGGACATCTTAACTCCCAAAAAAAATCATTAAAGCTTAATCTCAATATCCACTCCAGCAGGGATATCAAGTTTACTAAGTGAATCCACAGTTTTATTATTTGAATTATGAATATCTATAATCCGTTTATGTGCCCTGGTTTCAAATTGTTCACGAGATTTCTTATCAACGTGCGGAGATCTTAACACAGTATAAACTGTTCTTTTAGTAGGAAGAGGAATTGGTCCTGAAACTACCGCGCCTGTACTTCTAACAGTCTTAATAATTTTTTCTGTTGATTTATCGATCAGAATATGATCATAAGATTTCAACTTGATTCTTATTTTTTGGCCGGGCACTTAGTTATCTCCTTTGGTTTTCAACACACAAAAAGGGAGTTTGAAAACTCCCTTTTCGGTTAATTCCTATTTAATTATTCTATAATCTTAGTTACTACTCCTGCACCGACGGTTCTTCCGCCCTCACGGATAGCAAATCGTAGTCCTTCTTCCATTGCAATCTCGGTAATCAGATCGACCGATAACATAACTCTGTCTCCTGGCATTACCATTTCTGTTCCTTCAGGCAATGTAGCAATACCTGTAACATCTGTAGTTCTGAAATAAAACTGCGGTCTGTATCCATTGAAGAAAGGAGTATGACGACCACCTTCATCTTTTGAAAGAATATACACTTCTCCCTGGAATTTTTTGTGAGGTGTAATTGAACCAGTTTTGGCTAAAACCATACCTCTTTCAATTTCATTTTTATCGATACCTCTTAAAAGAATTCCTGCGTTATCTCCGGCCATTGCTGAATCCAATTCTTTTCTGAACATTTCTATTCCGGTTACAACAGTTTTCTTATGAACTCCTAATCCAATAAGTTCAACTTCTTCCTGTATTTTAACTTGTCCTCTTTCAACTCTTCCGGTAGCAACAGTTCCACGACCGGTGATTGAAAAAACATCTTCAACCGGCATTAGGAAAGGTTTATCTGTATCTCTTTCCGGAATCGGGATGTATTCATCAACAGCTTTCATCAATTCCCAAATACAGTTTAATCTTGGATCATCAACAGTTGCATCACTTGAGGCAGCTTCCAAAGCTTTCAGAGCGGAACCCTGAATAATCGGAATTTCATCACCAGGAAATTCATAAGAATTAAGCAAATCCCTTAATTCAACTTCAACCAGTTCAAGTAATTCAGCATCATCAACCATATCAACTTTATTCATAAATACTACTATTTTCGGAACACCAACCTGACGGGCTAAAAGGATATGCTCTCTTGTCTGGGGCATAGGTCCATCTGTTGCAGCAACAACAAGTATTGCTCCGTCCATCTGTGCAGCTCCTGTAATCATATTCTTAACATAATCTGCGTGACCTGGACAGTCAACATGAGCATAATGTCTTTTCTCAGTTGAATACTCAACGTGAGCAGTTGCAATTGTTATTCCTCTCTCTCTTTCTTCCGGAGCATTATCTATACTATCAAATGTTCTAATTGTTGACAAGCCCTTTTTTGCAAGAGCCATTGTGATGGCAGCCGTTAATGTAGTTTTACCATGATCTACGTGACCGATTGTTCCTATATTAACGTGAGGTTTACTCCTATCAAATTTTTCTTTTGCCATCTAATTATCTCCTTTAATTTTTTTCTTTATTAAAATTGTCAAACAGTAATTGATTTCTTACCTAAAGTTTTTTCTGCAATTTCATCTGCAATAGATTTGGGAACTTCCGCATAATGAGCAAATTGCATGGTATAAATAGCCCGACCCTGTGTCATAGATCTGAGTATAGTCGCGTACCCGAACATTTCTGATAAAGGAACTGTCGATTTAATAACCTGCGCATCTTTCCGGGCTGAAAAACCTTCAATTTTGCCGCGACGCGAGTTAAGATCACCCATTACGTCCCCCAGATATTCTTCGGGGGTAACAACTTCTACATCCATTATTGGTTCAAGCAATACCGGTTTAGCTTTTCTTGCACCTTCTTTAAATGCAATAGAACCGGCAACTTTGAATGAAAGTTCATCTGAATCTACATCGTGATAAGAGCCATCATATAACTTTGCTTTAATATCAACAACCGGAAAACCTGCAATAACACCATTTCTCATTGCTTCCTGTATTCCGTGCGATACAGCAGGGATATATTCTTTTGGAACAGTTCCTCCAACAATACCGTTTATAAATTCAAAACCCTTACCCGGTTCATTCGGTCCTAATTCAATCCAAACGTGACCATATTTTCCTCTACCACCGGATTGTTTAATAAACTTACCTTCAGCATTTACGGTTTGAGTAATTGATTCCCTGTATGCTACCTGTGGTTTACCAATGTTGGCTTCAACTTTAAATTCTCTTTTCATCCTGTCTACAAGTATCTCGAGATGAAGTTCACCCATACCACTAATAAGAGTTTGTCCGGTTTCTTCATCAACTTTTACTCTGAATGTTGGATCTTCATCAGAAAGTTTAGTAAGAGCATCCGAAAGCTTATCCTGATCTGCCTTTGTTTTTGGTTCAATTGCAATCTGAATAACAGGTTCGGGAAATATTATTTTTTCAAGAACAACAGGATCTGTTTCAGAACAAAGAGTATCACCGGTTTTTGTAAATTTTAAACCAACTGCCGCAGCAATATCTCCTGCTCTTACTTCATCAATTTCTTCACGATGATTTGCATGCATCTGCAATAATCGGCTGATTCTTTCTTTTTTCCCGCTAACTGCATTATATATGTATGAACCAGCTTTTAGAGATCCTGAATAAACTCTGAAAAATGTTAATTTACCAACATAAGGGTCATTCATTATCTTAAATGCAAGAGAAGTGAATTTTTCATTCTCATCAATTTTTCTTTTAACAATATCTTTCAACCCTATATGATGTGCTTCAATTTCCTTAAAATCAATCGGGGATGGAAGAAAATCAACTACTGAATCTAACAACTTCTGAACACCTTTATTCTTAAAGGCTGATCCGCAAAGAACCGGAATAATTTTTAAATCGATTGTTGCTCTTCTTAAAACATTTTTAATTTCATCTTCACTAATCGGTTTTCCTTCGAGGTATTTTTCAAGTAAGGTATCATCTACATCAGAAACTGCCTCAAGCATTTCAGTTCTGAATTTATTAGCTGTTTCAACCAGATCATGTGGAATCTCTATTTCATCGAATGTAGCACCAAAAGTTTCCTCGTGGTACATTCTGGCTTTAAAAGAAATTAAGTCAATTACTCCTGTAAAAAGATCGCCTTCGCCTATGGGTAAATTTATAGGGATGGCATTGGCTGCCAGCCTGTCTTTCATCATTTGAACTGCACTGTAAAAATCCGCACCGGTTCTATCCATTTTATTTATAAATGCAATTCTGGGAACTTTGTATTTATCAGCTTGTCTCCAAACAGTTTCAGATTGTGGCTCGACACCACCAACGGCGCAAAATAAAGCTACAGCTCCATCAAGCACTCTTAAAGATCTTTCAACTTCAACAGTAAAATCAACGTGACCAGGTGTATCTATAATATTAATTTGATGATCATCCCAAAAACAAGTAGTTGCCGCACTTGTTATTGTAATACCGCGTTCTTTTTCCTGTTCCATCCAATCCATGGTAGCAGCTCCATCATGTACTTCTCCCAAACGATGCAAACGACCAGTATAAAATAGTATACGTTCCGTGGTTGTAGTTTTCCCGGCATCGATATGGGCCATTATCCCGATATTTCTAACATTCTCTATTAACACTTTTCCTGGCATCTATTACCTAGTCTATTACTTTTATAATTATCTGTTCTATTTTATCTTATTTATTACCATTTAAAATGAGCGAATGCTTTGTTCGCCTCTGCCATTTTATGAGTATCTTCTTTTTTCTTAACTGCCGAACCTTCATTGTTAGATGCAGAAATTAATTCTGCAGCAAGTCTGCCAGACATAGATTTTTCATTTCTTGCCCTGGCATAAGTTTTTAACCACCGCATTGCAAGCGCATAACGTCTCTCAGGTCTTACTTCAGTTGGAACCTGGTAAGTAGCTCCACCAACTCTACGACTTCTGACTTCAATTAAAGGTTGAATATTGTTTATTGCTTTCTTAAATATTTCTAAGCCCGGTTTTTTTGTTTTGTCTTCAATTATATCAAAAGCCTGGTAAACAACTTCTCTTGCTTTGGATTTTTTTCCATCGTACATGAGCGAATTGATGAACTTGGCAACAAGCATATCATTGAACTTTGGGTCGGGTTTAATAAATCTTTTTTCTGCTCTTTTCTTTCTCATAAATTATTTTGCTTTTGGTTTTTTAGTACCGTATTTAGATCTTCCTTTTTTCCTGTCTTCAACACCGCTTGTATCAAGTGTGCCTCTAATTATATGATATCTGACACCAGGTAAATCTTTTACTCTTCCACCTCTGATGAGAACGATTGAATGTTCCTGAAGATTATGTCCTTCACCAGGAATATATGCAGTAACTTCCATGCTGTTGGTCAATCTTACTCTCGCAACTTTTCTCAGCGCTGAGTTTGGCTTTTTAGGAGTAGTAGTATATACTCTTGTACACACGCCTCTTTTCTGCGGACAAGCACCAAGTGCCGGCGCTTTATTTTTAGCTAAAATCTGAGTTCTGCCTTTTCTAACCAACTGATTTATTGTGGGCACAAAATTCTCCTAATCTTAAAAAATTTCAGACTTCAAATATAGGTGATATGTTAAAATTAGTCAAGAAATTCTAATTAAATACTTTTTCTTTTTAGGCTAAATAACGATAAAAAAATCCGGCTCCTTAAATAAGTGAGCCGGATTGCTTAATTGCTCAATAATTATCAGGCTTGAACTTCTTTTTCTTCTTCGGCAGAAGCAACATCTTCAGTCTCTGCTTCAAGAGATTTAAGAATAATATTTGTATATTTTTTCAAACCTGTACCTGCAGGAATTAAATGTCCCATCACTACATTTTCTTTTAATCCTAACAGGTTGTCGACTTTTGCTTCAGTTGCAGCATTAGCCAGCACCTTTGTGGTCTCTTGGAATGAGGCTGCTGAAATGAAACTTTCTGTAGATAGCGCCGCTTGTGTTATTCCTAAAAGCACATGCTCAAAAGTAGCCGGTTCTGCATCGTGTGCAACGATAGGCTTTTTATCTTTTTTCTTTAGATCAGAGTTAATTTCTCTTATTTTTGCTTTAGGGATAAGTTGACCGTCCTTATATCTTGAATCACCTTTATCTTCAATGAACGCCATTGAAGATACTTTGTTATTTTCTTCTATAAATTCATTTCTATCTACAATATCCTCTTCAAGGAATCTTGTATCTCCCGGAGAAACAATTTTAATTTTCTGAAGCATCTGACGTACAATTACTTCAATATGCTTATCATTAATTTTCACACCCTGCAAACGATAAACATCCTGAATTTCATTTACCAGGTATTCCTGAACTGCACTTGTTCCTTTTATCTTCAAAATATCGTGGGGATTTATTGGTCCGTCAGTTATTTTTTCACCAGCGGGTATTTCATCATTTTCCTGAACGAGAGTATGTTTACCCAAAGGTACGTTATATTTCTTTTCATCAGAACCATCAGGTGCGGTTACAAGAATTTCGCGTGATCCTTTTTTCCTCGCACCAAATTTAACAGTTCCTTCAATCTCTGAAACAATAGCAGGTTCCTGTGGACTTCGTGCTTCAAAAAGTTCAGTAACTCTCGGCAAACCTCCCGTGATATCACGGCTTTTTGTCTGCTGTTTGGAAATCTTCGCGAGAATTGTTCCTGCAGGAACAGTTTCACCTTCCTCAACTGACAGATAAGATCTTGTAGGAAGGTTGAAAGATTTTTTCACTCCATCTTCTGTTTCAATAGCTATACTTGGAGTTAGTGTTTTATCTTTGGATTCAATTACAACTTTCTGAACGTGACCAGTCTGTTCATCTGTTACCTGTTGAAGAGTGAAGCCATCAATCAGGTCAACAAATTTAACCAGTCCGGGCATATCAGTAAGGATTACAGAGTTATAAGGATCATGATTATAAAGAGGTTGACGTTTCTTTACTTTACTACCGTCGTTTACAATAAGTTCGGCTCCGTATGGTACATCATATTTTTTCAGCTGACGATTATTTTCGTCATAAATTCCTATAACTCCTCTTCTACCCGTAACAACTTTTACGGCTCCATAAAAATCTGATTTTTCCACATATGTAATCCGTTCAAATTTAATTGTACCTTCAATATTAGTTTCTACCTGAGACTGACTAGCAATTCTTGAAGATGTACCACCAAGGTGGAATGTTCTTAAAGTAAGCTGTGTACCAGGCTCACCAATTGATTGTGCAGCAACAATTCCAACAGCCTCACCAATTTCCACAATTTTACCGGTAGTAAGATTTCTTCCATAACATTTGGCACAAACGCCGCGTTTAGATTCACACGTTAATACTGTTCTAATGTAAACAGAATCTATGTTTGCATCTTCAATTTTCTCAGCGATCGTTTCTGTTATAAGTTCACCTGCAGGGACAATTAATTCATCTGTTCGCAAATCATAAACATCTTCCTGGGCAACTCTTCCGGTAATTCTTTCACCCAGTGGTTCTCTTTCCTGCTCAACATCCTTCAGCGCAGTAATCTCAATACCCAGAATTGTTCCGCAATCTATTTCACGAATAATTACATCCTGAGAAACATCAACTAATCTTCTTGTAAGATATCCTGCATCAGCTGTTTTTAACGCGGTATCCGCAAGACCTTTTCTTGCACCATGTGTTGAAATAAAATATTCAAGTACTGAAAGACCTTCTTTAAAATTAGCAACAATAGGATTTTCAATAATTTCACCAGCTTGTCCTGATAATGTTTTCTGAGGTTTCATCATCAAACCTCTCATACCGGCAAGCTGTTTTACCTGATCCTGCGAGCCTCTAGCACCAGAATCGACCATCATATGCAATGAATTAAAACCACTGTTATTGGCTTTCAATTTTTCCATAAGTGCACGGGCAACATCATTAGTTGTATGTGTCCAAACATCTATAATTTTATTATAACGTTCAGCATCCGTAATTACACCTTGCTCGTGCTCATTAAGAATTGCTTCAACTTTTTTATTTGCTTTTCCAATAAGCTCAACTTTCTCTTCAGGAATAATCATATCACCGTAACTAACTGATAAACCACCAGCTGTTGCATAACGGAATCCTGTATCTTTAAGATCATCGAGGAATTTAGCAGTTACTTTATTTCCCATTTTAAGGAACATCTGCCCAATAAAACCGCCAAATGTTTTCTTAATTAATAACTGATTGAAGAAACCCATCTCTTCAGGGACAATCTGATTGAAGATTACCCTACCAGTTGTGGTTTCTAAAAATTCTCCATTAATCTTTACTTTTATCTTTGCATGTAATCCGACTGCTTTGGAATTGTATGCTATGATAACTTCTTCCGAATTTCCAAATACCATGCCTTCGCCTTTTTCACCTTCACGATACTTGGTGAGGTAATAGCAGCCAAGCACTATATCCTGCGTTGGCACAACTATAGGACTACCGTTTTGCGGAGAAAGAATATTATGACTACTCAACATTAAAAGTGCAGCTTCAAGTTGTGCTTCATAAGATAGTGGTACGTGAACAGCCATCTGATCACCGTCAAAATCGGCATTAAATGCCGTACATACCATTGGATGCAATTGAATAGCACGTCCATCAATTAATGTTGGCTGAAAAGCCTGTATTCCCAACCTGTGAAGTGTCGGTGCACGATTTAATAATATCGGATGTCCCTCAATAATTTTTGCAAGAATATCCCAAATTAACGGGTCTTTTCTGTCTACAACTTTTCTTGCACTTTTTACAGTTTTATTATGTCCTCTTTCAATCAACTTTCTAATAATGAAAGGCTTGAATAGCTCAACGGCCATATCTTTTGGAAGACCACACTGATGAAGTTTTAATTCGGGACCTACCACAATTACAGAACGTCCAGAATAATCAACTCTTTTACCAAGAAGATTCTGACGGAAACGGCCTTGTTTACCCTTCAGCATATCACTAAGAGATTTCAGAGGTCTGTTATTATCACTTCTTACAGCACTTCCACGTCTTGAATTATCAAACAAAGCATCAACAGCTTCCTGAAGCATTCTTTTTTCATTACGAAGAATAACTTCCGGAGCTTTAATGTCAATCAATCTTTTTAATCTGTTATTTCTTATAATAACTCTTCGGTACAGATCATTTAAATCAGAGGTTGCAAACCTTCCACCTTCAAGTGGAACCAGCGGACGAAGTTCTGGTGGTATTACCGGAATATAACCTAATACCATCCACTCAGGTTTATTTGGGACTTTATTTTCTTCTTCTTTAAATGATTCAAGAACTCTTAATCTTTTTAGAATGTCTGATTTCTTTTGCTGAGAAGTTTCAACTTTTAATTGTGCTCTCAATTCTTTTGAAAGTGTTTCAACATTAGTAAGCTTAAGCATTTCCTTAACTGCTTCACCGCCTATCTTTGCCACAAACTTTTTCGGATCATCATCATCAAGTTTTTCATTTCCTGCCGGAAGCGAATTTAAAACTTCAAAATATTGATCTTCAGAAATCAAATCTTTTTTGCTTAAGCCCGTTGGTCCGGGACTTATAACAACGTAAGACTCATAATAAATTATTTTCTCAAGTTCTTTAAGACTTATACCAATTATGTTTCCAATTTTTGAAGGCTGGGCTCTGAAAAACCATATGTGAACTACGGGAACGGCAAGAGCAATATGCCCCATTCTTTCACGACGAACACTTTTCTGAGTTACTTCAACACCGCATCTGTCGCAGATAATTCCTTTGTATCTTATTCTTTTGTATTTACCGCAGAAACATTCCCAATCACGTGTGGGACCAAATATTTTTTCACAAAACAATCCATCTTTTTCAGGACGAAAAGACCGGTAGTTTATTGTTTCAGGTTTTGTTACTTCACCATAAGATCTGGTAAGTATATCATCAGGACTTGCCAAACTGATAGTGATACTGGTTATATCACGCATCGCATTTTCTTGAATTCTAAAAGCCATTTTTTATCTCCTAATTTCTAAGTGAAAATTTGCCTGCTTTAGCAGGAATGTTCTTACGGTGTTAATTAATTTTCATTTCAAGACTGAGGCCCTGAAGCTCTTTAATTAACACATTGAACGACTCAGGAATATTTGGTTCCTGTAAGTTTTCACCTTTTACAATTGCTTCATATACTTTTGCTCTACCGGCAACGTCATCACTTTTTACAGTCAGAATTTCCTGGAGAATATGAGCAGCTCCATAACCTTCAAGTGCCCAAACTTCCATTTCTCCAAACCTCTGACCACCGAACTGAGCTTTTCCGCCGAGCGGCTGCTGAGTTATTAATGAGTAAGGTCCAATTGAACGTGCGTGTATTTTATCATCTACAAGATGGCTTAGTTTAAGCATATAAATATACCCGCAAGTAACTTTCTGGTGGAATTTCTCTCCGGATCTTCCATCAATTAATGTAGTTTTACTACCTTTTTCCAGTCCTGCTTTTTCAAGCCATTCATCAACATCCTCTACTTTTGCTCCATCAAAAATTGGAGTAGCGAATTTAAATCCGAGTACTTTACCTGCCCAGCCCAATGCTGTTTCATAAAGCTGACCGAGATTCATTCTGGAAGGCACACCGAGAGGATTAAGAATTATATCAACTGGTGTTCCATCAGGGAGGAAAGGCATATCTTCAGATGGAACTATTTTTGCGACAACACCTTTATTTCCATGCCTGCCTGCCATTTTATCACCAACTGAAAGTTTACGTTTTTTAGCAACATAAACTTTTGCTAATTGAACGATTCCCGGAGGAAGTTCATCACCGCTAGTAATTTTTATCTTTTCTCTTTTGAACTCTTCTTCAAGTTCAGCAAGAAGATCAAAATAATTTCTGTATACCGTATTGATATGCGTGTTTAATTTTTTCTGTTCAAACCAATCAAGTGTATAATCAAGTTTTGTAACATCTTCCATTGTGGAATAAGTAGTATCTTTAATACTTGTTCCGCTTCTTAATACAATACTACCGTCAAGATCACGAATACCGGTAGTGGTATTTCCATCAGTCAATCTGGTTAATTTATCAACCAGTTTGTTATAATGTTCTGAAATTTTCCGGTTATGTTCCAGTTCAAGAGTATCCAGTTGTTTCTTTTCCACTTTCTTGGATTCTGTATCTCTTCTCTTTCTGCTGAATAATCTGGTTTTAATAACAGTACCTTTTAATCCCGGAGGGGCTTTCAGAGAAGCATCCTTTACATCGCCGGCTTTATCTCCGAAAATGGCTCTTAATAATTTCTCTTCAGGCGTAGGATCGGTTTCGCCTTTAGGTGTTATTTTACCAATTAAAATGTCACCTTCTTTAACTTCAGCACCTTCTCTTATAATTCCATTTTCATCCAGATTTTTAACCGCTTCTTCACTAACATTTGGAATTTCTCGTGTTAATTCTTCTTCTCCACGTTTGGTTTCTCTTACCTGAAGTTCAAATTCTTCGATGTGTATTGAAGTATAGACATCCTCACTTACTACTCTTTCACTTATAATAATAGCATCCTCAAAGTTATATCCACGCCAGGGCATAAATGCAACTAATACATTTCTTCCAAGTGCAAGTTCGCCATGATCAGTAGAAGTGCCGTCCGCCAGAACATCTCCTTTGGAAATTTTCTGTCCTTGTTGTACAATCGGACGCTGATTAACACATGTTTCCTGATTTGTTCCATGAAACTTAGTGAGGTTATAGGTTACACTTTTTTTATCAACAAATGTTGTTAATGATTCAATGCTATTAGGATTAATATCGTAGCTGGCAATAATTTTATTAGCATCTACAAATTCAACAGATCCATTTTCTTCAGCAATAATTACAGCTTTGGAATCAGTGGCAATTTTCTTCTCCATGCCAGTTCCAACCAAAGGCGCCTCCGGACGAAGTAATGGTACAGCCTGTCTCTGCATATTGGAGCCCATCAAAGCTCTGTTAGCATCATCATGTTCCAGGAATGGAATTAAAGCCGCTGCTGCTGAAACTATTTGTGCCGGGGCAACATCCATATATTGTATGTTTTCAGGAGTAACAATTGGAAATTCACCTTTTAATCTTGATTTAACTCTTTCATTAAGGAACTTGCCCTGTTCAGTAATCGGGGCATTAGCCTGAGCTATTGTGAACTGATCTTCCTGTTCCGCCGTGAGGTATTCAACTTCATCTGTTACTTTTCCCTTTGTAACTTTTCTATAGGGAGTTTCCAGGAATCCATACCTGTTAACTCTTGCAAAGATTGTTAAAGATGAGATCAACCCGATATTCGGTCCTTCGGGAGTTTCGATAGGACAAAGACGACCATAATGAGTATAGTGAACATCACGTACCTCAAATCCAGCTCTTTCTCTGGTAAGTCCGCCAGGTCCTAATGCAGACATTCTTCTTTTATGAGTCATTTCTGCAAGGGGATTGGTCTGATCCATAAACTGAGATAACTGGTTTGTTCCGAAGAATGCATTTATTACACTGCTGATAGTTCTTGCATTTACAAGATCCTGAGGTGTAAAGTTTTCACTATCACGCATATTCATACGTTCTTTTATGGTTCTGGCCATACGTGCCATACCAATATTAAACTGCTGACCTAACTGTTCACCAACTGTTCTGATCCTCCGGTTTCCAAGATGATCAATATCATCAATTGCTTGTTCGCCATTTCTTAACCTGATGATATATTTCATTATTTCAATAATATCTTCAACAGTCAATATTGTAGTAGTTTCGGGGATATCAAGCTTTAATTTATCATTCATCCTATGACGACCAACATCACCAAGATCATAACGTTTATCATTAAAAAACAGTTTATCAATTAATCCCTGTGCGGTATCGATATCAGGAGCTTCACCTGAACGTAACTGGCGATAAATTGCAAATAGGGCTTCCTCCCTTGTATGGGCAGTATCTTTTCTTAATGTATTAAGAATTAAATCCTGCTCAGGCACTGTGTTAGCAATGACCAGTTTTAAGGTGTCAATTTCAATTTCTTTTAATCTCTCAATATCATCTTCGGTTAATGTGCTTTCTTTGGTAAGAAAAATTTCACCCGTTGACATATCGAAAATATCACTTGCAACAATTCTTCCCACATAATCATCAAGCTTAGCTTTTTTAACATTAATTTCATCAATTAACTGAAACAGGTTCAAAATATCATCATCAGAAGCATAACCTAATGCTCTGAGCAATGTAGTTGCCGGGAATTTTTTTCTTCTGTCAATATATACATACATTATATAGTTAATATCTGTAGCGAACTCAACCCAAGAGCCACGCAAAGGAATAATTCGGGCTGAATAAATCGGAGTTCCGTTCGGATGAACTGTTTGTGCAAAAGCCACTCCCGGTGAACGATGGAGCTGTGAAACAACAACTCTCTCAGCACCATTTATAATAAAAGTACCTTTCTCTGTCATAAAAGGAAGATTACCAAGATAAACTTCCTGCTCAACACTATTAACAAATTCTTCAGTTTCCGGATCTTTTGTTGATAGTCGGAGTTTGCCCTTTAACGGAGCAGAAAAAGTAAGCCCTCTTTCAAGACATTCTACAACCGAATATCTTGGTTTTTCAATATAGTATTCAAGAAAATCCAACCTATAAATTTCTTTATTATCAAAGATTGGAAAATTAGCTGTAAATACCTGTTGCAATCCTTTGTTTTCCCGTTTGGAAGGAAGAACCCGCACCTGTACAAAATCTTCGAAAGAATCATTCTGGATACTTAAAAGGTCAGGAGACTCGATAACACTTTCAATCTTACCGAAGGAAATTCTTTTATTATTCAAATTACAAACCTCCTATAAATGTTCATTAACTACTTAAAAAGCAGCACCTGAAACCAACGTGTACAAAAAAATATAAAAAGCAATAAGACGGACTTCACCCGTCTTACTACTTACGAAAATTATCTGCTTCTATGTGTGATTTACTTAATCTGAACGGTTGCACCAGCTTCTTCAAACTCTTTTTTGAGTTTTTCAGCTTCATCTTTAGACACACCTTCTTTAACAGGTTTAGGAGCGGTGTCAACAAGGTCCTTAGCTTCCTTCAAACCAAGACCTGTATGAGCTCTCACAACTTTAATCACATTAATTTTTTTATCGCCAACAGTTTGAAGAATGACATCAAATTCTGTTTGTTCCTCAACTGGGGCTCCGCCGGCTGCAGGCGCTCCGCCACCAGCCATAATCATTGGTGCTGCGGCAGTAACACCAAACTCTTCTTCCAAAGCTTTTTTTAATTCGGCAGCTTCTAACAGACTAAGTCCTTTAATCTTTTCAACTAATTCTGCTACTTTTTCGGCCATGTTATATTTCTCCTAATATTTCTTTATTCTTATATTAAAAAATTATGCTGCTTCTCTTTTAGAGATTTGATCAACTACGCTTACAAGATCTCTCATAACAGCATTGATTGCTCCGACTATTCCGGAAGCAGGCGAATTCAGACTTCCCATTATGCTTGCTATGATCTCCTTCTTTGACGGCAGAGAAGCCAGTTCATTTAAACTGCTACCATCATAGTACTGATCTTCTATATAACAAGCTTTTAACGAAAGTTTTTTAATATTATCAAAATATTTCTTGATAACTTTTGCAGGAGCAACCGGATTTTCTGAAGTAGCAAAAGCATATCCAGTCATCCCAACCAAATGATCAGATAACTTGGAGTACTTTCCACTTTCATCCAGGGCTCTTTTGAATAAGGTATTTTTAAATACTTTGTATTTAACACCTTCATTCCTGAATTCATTTCGGATATCATTAATATCCGAAACTTGTATTCCTGAATAATCAGTAAGATATACAGCGTTGGCATTATCGATTAATTCTTTAACCTCGGCTATAGATTCTACCTTTTCATTCTTTTTCATTTTTCTCCCGTATCAGATTTATAATTAATCGGATCGGCTTGAAGCATTTTTGAGCGCGTAAACTTTTAATGTTGTATAATTTCTTCTTTGCTGATCTTTAACCCAGGACCCATAGTACTGGAAAGATATATACTTTTAATATACTGACCTTTTGCAGAAGACGGTTTAAGTTTGACTATTGTATTAAGAAAAGCCCGTGCATTTTCTGCAAGTTTTTCAGCATCAAAATTTATTTTACCAATGGATGTATGAACAATTCCGGCTTTTTCAACTCTAAAATCTATTTTACCTGCTTTTACCTCTTTAACGGCATTTGCAACATCCTGAGTTACTGTTCCGCTTTTCGGGTTAGGCATTAAACCTTTCGGTCCAAGAATTCTTCCTAATTTACCAAGGTCACCCATTGAATCGGGAGTAGCTACAATGACATCAATGTCAGCCCATCCGCCTTTAATTTTTTCCAGGTATTCTTCAAATCCTGCATAATCTGCTCCGGCATCAAGAGCTTCCTGAGCTTTTCCACCTTTTGCAATTACAAGTACCTTCACTTCTTTCCCAGTTCCATTTGGAAGTGTAACTGTTCCTCTAACCATTTGATCTGCATGTCTCGGGTCAACACCCAGTCGAACAGCACAATCAACTGATTCACTAAATTTCACTTTTGATGTATCTTTAAGTGTTTTAACCGCATCAATGATTGAGTACTCTTTTTTTACATCAATTGATTTCTGAATTTCTTTATTTCTTTTAGAATTTTGCATTACTACACCATTTATAAAATTTTTATTCTACTGTTATTCCCATACTTCTTGCAGTACCGGCAACCATACTCATTGCATGTTCTATATTATAAGCATTTAAATCGGGCATCTTAAGTTCAGCAAT
This sequence comes from uncultured Ignavibacteria bacterium, assembly GCA_963815785.1. Lineage (GTDB taxonomy): Bacteria > Bacteroidota > Ignavibacteria > Ignavibacteriales > Ignavibacteriaceae > DATFVA01. The sequence goes on along the minus strand of CAWFHZ010000022.1, from coordinate 52,601 downwards.
TTCTTTTACCTGTGCCTGGGTTACTTTTGCTACTTTAATACGATGAGGCTCTGCAGAACCTTTTTCCACTTTTGCCGCACGTTTAAGCAGAACAGCAGCCGGGGGGGTTTTCGTAATGAATGTGAATGATTTGTCTGCAAATACAGTTATTACTACCGGGATAATTAATCCTTCTTTATCCTGAGTTCTGGCATTAAACTGCTTGCAGAACTCCATAATATTAACACCTTTTTGTCCCAATGCGGGACCAACAGGCGGAGAGGGATTAGCTTTTCCGGCAGGTATCTGTAGTTTGATAAATCCGGTTATTTTCTTTGCCATATTGTATTCCTATCGGATAAAATTATTTTTCTAATTCAGCCTGAACAAAGTCGATTTCCACCGGAGTTTTTCTCCCGAAAATAGAAACCATTACTTTTATTTTCATTTTCTCTTCATTTACTTCCTGAACCGTTCCGGTAAAATTGTTAAACGGACCGTCAATTATTTTAACCAGATCACCTGTTCTGAAAATAGTTTCCATTCTTTCACTACTTTCATCCTGGGAAAGTCTTCCAACTATTCTTTTAACTTCTTCGGGCTGTAAAGGATTAGGATTATTTTTTGTTCCAAGAAAACCCATTACTGAAGCAGTATTAAGAATAAATTCTTTCACCTGGTTATCAAGTTCGGCGTTAACAAGAATATACCCCGGGAAGAAATTTTTAGTTTTACTTTTCTTCTTACCGTCTTTAACTTCAAATACTTTTTCCATAGGGACGAGAATTTCCTGAATTTTGGCACGAAGTTGTTCATTGTCGTTCAACTCGTTTTCCAAAAGAGTTTTAACTTTATTCTCGTGACCTGAAAAAGTCCTAACTACATACCATTTATATTCCATAGGTAATGCTAACTAAAAAATTCCCTTAAATATTTGATTAATCGCCATATCAATTATATATGTAAAAGCTGCAATAACAAGACAAACAACGATAACAACAACTGTTGATTCTTTTAATTCATCAGTTGTCGGCCAGGTTACTTTTTTCATTTCTTTAACTACATCATTAAAGAAACCAATAATTTTTTCTTTCATTTTCAGAGAGCTTTCCTAATTTAACTCTTTGCACGTCAGGAGGGACTCGAACCCCCAACCTGCGGTTTTGGAGACCGCTGCTCTAGCCAATTGAGCTACTGACGTAGCAAACTCATTTTGTTTCTTTATGAATTGTATGCTTTTTGTCCCAACGGCAGTACTTTTTAAATTCAACTCTGCCGGCATGCAATCTCTTATTTTTAGTTGTAGTGTAATTTCTTCTTTTACACTCTGTGCATTCTAATGTTATTATTTCTCTCATGGTATTTATTTATTAGGTTGACTCAAACAAAATTTTTCCGGATCTCCGGAATTTTTAACTCAAGTTTTTTTATTTATAAAATCAATAAAAATTTATGAGTGATATCTAATTTACTACTTTAATTTTAATCCCGATTTTATCAGGATCACCTCATCAAAATTTCTGGAGCTGACGACCGGGATTGAACCTGCCTACCGGCAGGCAGGCCGGTGACCTCATCCTTACCAAAGATTCGCTCTACCAACTGAATGCCGTCATCACTTTAGAGCTGACGACCGGGATTGAACCGGTGACCTCATCCTTACCAAGGATGTGCTCTACCAACTGAGCTACGTCAGCAACAAACCAAGAGCGGGAGACGGGACTCGAACCCGCGACCAACAGCTTGGAAGGCTGTGACTCTAGCCAACTGAGTTACTCCCGCATCAAACTCAACAAAAAATTTAAGAACAGTTTATTAATCCCTGCACAAAAAAATAAGGGAATTAAATAATATTAAATTATTCCCTTAACAAAATTTTTTAAGCTGTGGGCGGCGAGGGATTCGAACCCCCAAAGGCGTCAGCCAACGGATTTACAGTCCGCCCCGGCTCTCCAACTCCGGCGTCCGCCCAGTTTTCGAAACGAGCATCAAATATATTTCTATTTGAAATAAAAAGCAAATTAAAATAGGGGTATATCTTTGAGTTTTATATGAAATTCGAAACATTCTGAAGTTGATTGCCAAATATAGGGATTAGCCTTGTCAATAGAAAATGAAAAATTCAGTGGTTCCACAACTCCCTGTCCAAACTCCTGTACTGAATTGCTTCGCTGATATGTTGCGGAAGAATGTTTTCAGAATTTTCCAGATCTGCTATTGTCCTGCTTACTTTTAAGATTCTATCGTACGCTCTTGCAGATAATCCTAATTTTGTCATCGCCATTTTAAGCAGTTCTGCACTACTTGAATCAAGCTTACAGAACTGCCTGATTTCTTTAGGACCCATATCGCCATTATTAAAAATATTTTTCATTTCACTGAATCTATTTAATTGAATTTGCCTTGCCTCAATAACTCTTTTCCTTATTTGTGCAGAAGTTTCACCTTTAACTTCAGAAGATAATTCTTTGTATTTAACAGCCGGAACTTCAATATGAATATCGATCCTGTCCAGCAAAGGTCCCGATATTTTTGCCATATATCTTTGAATCTGTGGTGGGGCACATGTGCATTCCTTGTTTGGGTCCGTGTAATATCCACAAGGGCATGGATTCATTGCAGCTGCAAGCATAAAATTAGCCGGAAACTCCAGCGATAATTTTGAACGGCTTACAGTTACTTTCCCGTCTTCCAGGGGTTGTCTTAAAACTTCCAGAACATTCTTTTTGAATTCCGGTAATTCATCTAAAAAAAGAACTCCATAATGGGCAAATGAAACTTCGCCGGGGCGTGGAAATGATCCTCCGCCGACGAGTGCAGCATCAGAAACAGTATGATGCGGACTTCTGAAAGGCCGTTCTGTAACCAAAGCCTGATCCTTTGAAAGAATTCCGGCAACGGAATGAATCTTTGTTGTTTCAAGTGCTTCATCAAAAGTCATTGGCGGAAGAATAGAAGGTATTCTTTTAGCCAGCATTGTCTTTCCGGAACCCGGAGGACCAATCATAAGAATGTTATGTGAACCGGCAGCTGCTACTTCTAATGCACGTTTTACATTTTCCTGTCCTTTTACATCAGAAAAATCAAGATGATATTGATTAACTTTTTCAAACAATTCTTTTGTATCTGTTACAATTTTGTCTTTCTCAATCTCTCCGTTTAAGAATCCGATAACTTCCGATAAGTTTTCCACGCCATAGACATCAATCCCTTCCACGATGGAAGCTTCAAGTGCAGACTCCAATGGAAGAACAATTCTTTTAATGCCCTTCTTTTTAGCTTCAACCGAAATAGGTAGTGCTCCTTTTACCGGGCGCAACTTTCCATCAAGAGCAAGTTCTCCAAGGAAAACAGTATCATCCATTTTAATTTCTTTTATATCTTCAGTAGCTGCAAGCAGTCCAACCGCAATGGGCAAATCAAATGAGCTGCCTTCTTTTTTAATATCAGCAGGTGCCAGGTTTACAGTTATTTTTCTTTTTGGAAATTCTAACCCGTTATTTTTAATTGCAGTGGTTACCCTTTCCCTGCTCTCTTTTACGGCGTTATCGGGAAGTCCTACAATAGTAAATCCTGGTATTTGTTTTTCTACATTTGTTTCAACTTCAACAAGGTATGCATCAATACCATAAGTTGCGCTTGAGTAGATTTTAGAAAGCATTTTCCCTTTTTTTTGTAGATAATATTAACTCAATAAATATAGACGTAATTATTTAAAAAGTAAATCAGTTTACTTGGTGAGAATCATTTTTTTAGTATTTGAGTAATTTGGTGTGGAAACCTTGTAAAGATAAATACCTGAAGGAAGTTCTGCTGCATCAAATGAAAATTTATGAGTACCGCTGGTTAAGAATCCTTTAAATAGTTTTGCAATTTCCTTCCCCTCAAGATTGTATATAGTAATATCCACATCAGAATCTTCAAGCAGTTCGACAACTATACTTGTTCTCGGATTGAACGGGTTTGGATAATTCTGTTCAACTACAAAAGGATCTGTTGCGCCCTGCCCTATTTTTACCTGAGAAGAATAGACTGTTGAGCCATCTGTGTTTATCTGTTTGATCCTGTAAAATACAATTTCTGCACTCGGATCTTTAACATCAATTAAAGAATATTTTTTCTCGGGAGTATTTTCAGCCTGAACTGTACAGACAGGTTTATAATCAGAATTGTTTAATGATTTTTCAAGCACGTAAGACTGCGCCTGTTTATAATCCCCTCCGCTCCAGGTTAATTCATAAGAATTTCCCAGCAGGTTTATATTAAGCTCAGGTGCACGCGCAAAAATTGGAGCATCAGATTTAATAAAATCAACCGAATTATATGAAATGTTTATCTCATCTTTCGCAAGATAAAGTTCTTCTTCATTTTTAAAATTGAACTGGTAAAGTACGTTTGAACTATCAGCACTGAAATTCATGTAATTTTTGTTGAGAAAAGAAAGCTCAATATCATTGTTAAAATTTACAAACCGCAATACATCCATTTGAAAATTTTTATTCTGTGAGTCATTTACAAATTCCCATTCCAGATCACTGGTTTTCAAAATTGCAGGTAGTTTGTTCCTGCCAATAAGAGTGTTGTTGCAATAGAAACTAATATTATCAGTTAAAGAAGATGATAAAATTGCAACATGATACCAAACACCTCTGCTTAAAAAATATGGGTTTAAGGATTCCTCATCGAAATGATCTTCCGACCGGATTGCAACCATCTGGAAAGGATTTGTAGAAATATCATAAATTGTTTTTCCGGTTTGTTTGTTTACAATCTTAAGAAAATCTGTTTGTGGATTATTTATTTTAATCCAGAACTCTGTTAGTAAATTATTAACATCGGTTTTATTAAGATTGATGTTCAGCTCTGAACCCGGAAGAAAAGAAACAGCATTATCTGCATATTTCTGGGGTTTATAAAAATTAAGTGTGGCAGATAAAAATTTTAGTGAATCATCTTTTTCGAATTTATCGGTAGGTTGAATATATCCTATTGTTTTTCCGCCTGATTTAAAGATTCCGGTAAACTTAAAATTAGCTGATCCGGCATTTTCAGCTTTAAAACCAAAAAGTATTTGAAAGTAAATTTTTGAGACTAGATTATTTTTCTTTAGATCTATATTTGCTTTATAAATGTTTTCTGAAATTCCCTGGATATTTAATTGTTTACAATTAATATCTAAATCATTATCCACAAATCTCAACTTTAGATTTTTAAAATTTATTTTTGAAGATGGAACAAAATAGATTTCCAGTTTATCAGCTATTGTGAATGGATTAGAAGAAATTAAAGAAATATCAAAATTAGAATTGGCGGGGATACTTTTCGGATAGACTAATGTATAGTTACTTTCATCTGCTGTTTTACCAAACAGTAACGATGTAAACAACAAAATTGATAATATGTACAGTTTCTTAACCATGGGGCAGAGAAGTTAAGGACAAATAAGAACAACTTCAACTATTTATAATGCCTTAGGAAATCAATCCTGTCCTGTAACTGGTGTACAGGAACCAACAATTTTTCTTTTCCATAAATCGCATCTTCCCTATTGGTAAAAGCGAGCTCATAATCCTTACTCATAACTATAGCTTCTTCGGGACACACTTCCTCACAAAAACCGCAAAAAATGCATCGAATCATATTTATTTCAAATTTTTCGGGATAACGTTCTTTCTCTCTGTCAGTTTCACCCGCCTGTACTTCAATTGCCAATGCAGGACAAACCCTGGAACATAGTCCGCAGGCAACGCACCTTTCTTCACCGTTTTCTTCCATTACTAATACCGGGCGTCCGCGATAAGAAGCCGCCGGAATAAACTTTTCTTCAGGGTACTGCATTGTAAATTTGGGCTTAAACATATTTTTAAGTGTTAAACCTAATCCTTTTACAATTTCCGGAATGTAAATTCTTTCCCAAAATGTTAAATCTTTATCTCTTTTCTTAACTGCCATCAAATCTCCGAATTTTCAAAATCTTTATTGTTAATGAATAATCAAATATGTAATCAATTTCAATTATACTAAAGTTTAAATATCATAATAAGCAAAGCGACCCATATTATATTGATCAACGAAAGCGGGAACATTACTTTCCAGCCAAGATTCATTAATTGATCATACCTGAATCGCGGTATGCTCCATCTTACCCAGATAAAGAAGAAAAGCAATGCACCAACCTTTAACATAAACATTGCAAGTTCGATTAGGATAACCCAGCCATTTGAGAGTCCAAGTGAGGATATGTTTATAAAAGGAAGATTGTATCCGCCAAGGTAAAGTGTAACAATCATTGCACTTGCAATAATCATATTTGCATATTCTGCAAGGAAAAACCCGGCAAACTTCATACTGCTGTATTCGGTGTGAAATCCTCCGACAAGTTCAGGTTCTGCTTCCGGTAAATCGAAAGGCAACCGGTTAGTTTCTGCAAAAGCTGAAACTACGAATGTTATAAATCCTAATGGCTGAATCCATGCATTCCATAAAAATGCGCCTTGTGATTCAACAATTGCATATGGCCTTAAAGATTCTGCAAGAAGTAAAACTCCGCCTATTGAAAATCCCATCGAGATTTCGTAAGAAATCATCTGTGCAGAAGATCTTATTCCTCCAAGTAGAGAATACTTGCTTCCTGATGACCAGCCTGCAAAAGTTATTGCGTAAACTCCAAGTGAAGTCAGCGCCAGAACATAAAGAATTCCCATATTAACATCTGCAACAACAAGAGGAATGGAATATCCGAAAGCTGTAAGAGTTCCAGCAACAGGAATTACAGCATATGTTGTAAATGCAACAAAAAGTGCAATCATTGGAGCAAGTGTATGAATAGGTTTGTTTGCAATAACAGGAACAATATCTTCTTTTAATAAAAGCTTTAAAACATCTGCGAATGGCTGAAGAACACCTTCCCATCCAACTCTATTGGGACCAAGCCTGTTTTGTGCCCAGGCACTTATTCTGCGTTCAAAATATACAAGATATGAAACCGTTAAAAGCATAACAATTACAATAACAAGGATTTTGATAAGACTGATTATTAATATTTCCCAGATATTCAATTAAAATTCTCCGTTAAACTTTTACAGATTCTTTAGTGAATTGTCCTTTTAACTGCACACCAAGCTCGCCAACATCATCGTAATCCAGTCCTTTAAAAGCTTCAATTGATTTTGTCATTTCCTCAAAAACTTCCTCTGCCATATCAAATTTTAATTTATTACCCATTGCATTAGCCAGCATAACTAAAATTTTCCACGTTGAGAATGCATCGTGTTTATTTTTTTCAGCCCACCGGTCGAACTTTGTTCCGAACTTATCAAGCCGGCTCATCATCATTCCCTCAAGTGCGCGATCAACATTAATGGTTGTAACTGCAGGTCTCAACCTTTGAACTCTTCCCTCGAAATTAACCATTGTTCCGTTTTTCTCTGCATAAGTGGATGCCGGGAAAACTATATCAGCCAGAGTAGCAGTTTTATTCAGGTTGGTTGCATGCATGATTAACAGATCAAGTTTGGCAAAAATTTCTTCAAGTTCGGGTCTTTCATTAATTAAATCATCTTCAATCACATAGAGTGCTTTGATTTTACCTTTTTTGATTCCTTCAATAATTCCATCCAGATTTAATCCGCCTTTAAATGGAACAACTCCTGAGAGCTCAGCGCCGAGTGAATTCGGAGTAATATCCTCCTTACGGAGAATATCATCCTGGAATGATGGATCAGTTTTTCTCATAAAATCGAGATGCTTCGAACCAATCAGCTTTGCAAATTTTCCCAGGATAAAATTATCTTCATTTGTAACATTCGGTGAACCGATGAATGCAATTTCATCTTTATTAATATTCTTCAGTTCTTTCGCCGCAGCAGAAACTGCTTCATCCATTGTTGCTTTGGTTAGTGCTCCTTCTTTCCTTAAATAGGGACCATCAACCCTGTCTTCTGCATTAATAAATTTGAATGTGTTTATTCTTCCGTGGTCACACATCCAGTAGCTGTTTACTTCTTCATTAAATCTCGGAGTTAAACGAAGCACTTTATTATTTCTTACCCACAATTCTGTGTTGCATCCTCTCGAGCAGCCGATACAAACTGATTTAGTGGCAGACATATCCCACACTCTTGCCTGGAATCTGAAATCACGACTGGTTAATGCCCCGACAGGACAAATATCAGTTGTGTTAAGTGAATAAGGATTATCCATCTGTTCGCCGGGATAAGTTACAATTGTAACTCTGTCTCCGCGTTTTACAAATGTTAATTCAGGATCTTTAGCAATTTCATCACAGAAGCGAATACAGCGTGAACAGGAAATACATCTTTCAGCATCGAACATTACGTAGGGACCAAGCTCAACTCTTTTATCTTTATGATTTTTTTCTTCAACAAACCGGCTTTCTCCTTCACCGTGTGAATAAGCGTAATCCTGAAGTTTACATTCTCCTGCTTCATCACAAATCGGGCAGTCGAGCGGATGATTTATTAAAAGAAATTCCATCACAGCATTTCTTGCTGCAAGAGTTTTTTCAGAAGCTGTATGAACAACCATTCCATCTGCTGCAAGTGTTGAACAAGCAATTACAAGCTTAGGCATCTTTTCAACTTCAACAAGGCAGACACGACAATTACCGGAAATGGTAAGTTTAGGATGCCAGCAAAAATGAGGAATAGTAATTCCGCTATCTTTAGCAGCCTCTATTATTGTTTGTCCCTGCTTAAATTCTATCTCTTTCCCATCTACTACTAATTTCGGCATTCTGAATATTTACTCCTGGATTCTTTTATAAATTTAATTTATTTGAATTTATTTTTCGAATCCTTCGTGTTCTTCAATAAATTTTTCAGTAAAAGCTGCAATATTTTTATACGCCTTCATCAGAGTTTCTTCAGGCGGAAGAAATACAACTCTAAAGTGATTAGTGTCCGGTCTCTGGCCAAACCCGGAGCCGGGCACAACAACAACACCGGTTTCTCTGATTAATTCAGAAACGAAAATATTATCGGGTGTATTTATATGAAGTTTGGGAAACGCGTAAAATGCTCCTTCAGGTTTCACACATGAAATTCCCGGAATAGCATTAAGCATTTCAACTGTCATATCTCTTCTTGATGTTAATTTTTTATTTGCAATTTCAAGATGTGACTGATCACCTTCAAGAGCAACCGGAATTGCATACTGTTCAGGATGATTGGCGGACAATCTTGCCCGGAGAAGTTTATTTATTGCTTCGATATAATCCTTTAGTACTGATTTGTTGCCGCTTGCAATTCCCCACCCGATTCTGAATCCCGGCACCATATAATTCTTAGACAAACCACCGAATGTTATTATGGGAACTTCACTATCAAGAGAGGCAACTGAAGTATGTTTCTCACCCTCGAATAAAAGTTTGTCATAAATTTCATCAGCAAAAATCACAAGATTATTTTCTTTTGCAATCTGAATTAATTTCATTAAAGTTTCTTTAGTGCAATTTGAACCGGTAGGATTATTCGGATTTATAATAATGATTGCACGGGTCTTATCATTTATTTTACTCCTGATATCTTCAAGGTCAGGCTGCCATCCGTTTTCTTCATTAAGATAATATGGATTTTCCATATTCTGAAGTTTGCTTGCAATGGCTGTATATAAAGGATAACCCGGTGTGGGAGTTAAAACATTTTCTCCTTCATTTACCAATGCAGTTAAGCAGATATCAATAGCTTCGCTGGCTCCTGTTGTTACAAAAATATCCTGCACATTTTTAATATTTTTCTTTTCAGCTTCCTTTGCAATTGAATCAAGCGCAGATTTAATTCCCGATGAAGGAGAATAACCGTTAAAATTTTTCAACATTGCCTGGTAAGTTGCTTCAACCATATGTTTCGGGGGAGCAAAATCAAATAAATTAGGATCACCGATATTGAGGTAAAGCATTTCTTTGCCTGTCTTTGCAACTTCGTTTGCAAGCACAACTATATCACGAACAGCGTACGTAATATTATTGGTTCTTACCGCAGGTTTTATTGTCTTACTCATTTTAAATTCTTTATTTAATTGAAACTATTAAGTTAAAATAATTCTCAGGCTGCTGATTTTAATAAAGTATCTTTTGATTTAATTATAATTTTTATAAAAGTATTTTCATCAAGTAAATCGTTTGCCAGGTCCAGAATATCTTCTCTTTTTACTGAATCAATCTCTCTTATTATTTCATCAGTTGTTTTTATTCTATTATTATATAATTCAGACTGAGCCATCCTGAACATTCTGTTGGAAGTATTTTCAAGACTTAAAAGGAACTGCCCTTTCATTGCTTCTTTGGCTTTATTTAATTCTCTTTCAGAAACCTTAGTATTTTTCATCTTCTTAAATTCTCTGTCTACAATTGAAAGTGCTTTATCCATTGTTTTTTCATTTGTAGATAAATATACACCAAAAGACGAAACATCATAAAAAGAATTGAGGAATGAGTTTACCTGGTAAGCAATTCCATTCCGTTCTCTTATTGATTGAAATAACCGCGAGCTGCTGCCTTCCCCGAGAATCTGAGTAAGAACTGCAACTTTATTTCTTAAATCACTTTTATAACCGAAAGTTGACTTGCCTATTATCGCATGAACCTGCTGAATCTCTTTATCAATCAATTCAACTTTGGCAGGAATATTTGAGTGCCCGTAGAATTTTCTTTTTACACCGGAAGTTCCCAGATCTTTATGAAAATATTTCTCTATCAGCTTTAATATTTTTTCATGTTCAACTGCACCTGAGGCAGCAATAATCATTTTATTGAAACCGTATTTCTCTTTCACAAAATGAAAAAGGTCATTCTGTGTAAAGCTCCTGATAGTTTTTTCAGTCCCGATTATCGGAAGGCTTAAACTGTTTCCCGAAAAAATCACTTCTTCAAATTTATCAAATATTAATTCTTCAGGGTTATCTTCTATATCGTAAAGCTCATCTACAATTACACTGGATTCCTTTTTGATTTCCGTTGGTTTAAATGTCGGATCCTGAATCATATCAGCTAAAACATCAAAAGTTTTTCCGATATGATTTTCTAATCCTCTTCCATAATAACAGGTATGTTCTTTGGATGTAAAAGCGTTTAAATATCCGCCGGTCGATTCAATTTCATTTGCTATTTTTCCAGCCGTACGTTTTTTAGTTCCCTTAAAAAGCATGTGCTCAATGAAATGTGAAATTCCATTGTTATTAAAATTTTCATCGCGGCTTCCAACATTAAACCAGAATCCGAGTGAAAATGATTTTACGTAAGGTATGGTTTCTGTTAAAACTTTTATACCGTTAGGCAGGATTGTCTTCTTATACTGATTCAAGATATCAAAAATCTCTATAATTATTCAAAAAAACGTTTTCAAATATAGAGAATTGGTTTTCGGCAGTCAAGGTAAGTTAGTTACATGAAATGATAGCTCAATCAACAAAATTATTATTTACTGAAACTAAATCAGATATTAAAAAACCGGAAAAAATGAATTGTAAAATCCATCTTCTCCGGCTTTAAACTATTAATAAATACAGAAAATTATTTAAGCAATATCATCTTATGATTTTGAGTAAAATTTCCTGTTTTTAATCTGTAAAAATAAATTCCACTGGCAAGTCCAGCGGCATTAAAATTTACAAGATAATTTCCGGCAGGTTTAACCTCATTTACAAGAGTTGCAACTTCCCTTCCTAATGCATCATAAACTTTTAAGCTCACAAATCCCGATTCAGGAATTTTGTAGCTTATATTTGTTGTCGGATTAAAAGGATTGGGATAATTCTGAGCCAGACTGTACACTTCAGGTTGAACATTCTGATTATCTTCAATTGCAGTAGGATTGCTTACTGAAACAATAGGACAATTTACATTTGCTGCACCGGTAACCAGGATGGTTGCATTTTCCGCAGAAGATAGATCGTGTACCATATCAAAATCTGCGTTATCATAAATATTTACAAACCACAATGGCGAATATGTTGCATCTCCGGGTAAGGTTGAAGGTACGTTATGAGTACGTCCTGTTGAATCAGTCTTAAATCCTGAAGGCGGACCACCTCCGGGCTCTCCCGGGTTTATATTAAAAGTAACATAAATTGGTGAAAGCGGAACCATACCATTTCCATCTGCCATAATCGGTGCTTCGGCAAAGTTAAAATAATATACAACTGTTGAATCGTACCATCCCCTTGATAAAGAAGTATCTTCACTTGCGTTATACCGTAACATTGCTGAGGAATTATCGGGAACTATCGGGCAATTAACTATTGTATTTGTTTCCTCAATAGTATAACCGCCGCTAAGAATCTGTTCTGTACTTACAATTGTGTTTGCAACATAGTTCGATGGAACAGTAACCTTATTTACTTCCCAGAAATCATTATAGCCCGCATCTCCCGGGATAACACCTACTATGTTTAACTGTCCCTCCACAGGAGCCGGTTCACCGTCTCTGAAAAGTACAAATATCGGAGCAGGTACGGTCGGCTGAACATCAAAGTTATAGTAAGTTGAATATTCACCGTTTGGACCAAATCCCATACTTATAAATGGTTCCATGTCAAAATTTACAGGAACATTCGGGCCGGGTAATCCGTTAGCGGAATCTCTCACAAATAAATGTCCTGCATCTGCACTAAACCGATCAATGCTTGCTTTCATAGCTGTGTCAGGATCTACCTGTGCCAGCAGCGCAGATTGGATCACGAGAATAATAAAAGTCAAAATCAGAAAAATACTTTTCTTCATAATGCTCTCCTTTTTTAATTATTAAGTGCTTTGAATTCGGTAAGCAATATGAGCCTTAACTATCACGTTATTGTAACAATAACATAATTTTAGTTGCACAATTGGATTAAAAATTGTGGATACACTAAATAATTTTGAAGCGAAGTTTATTTGTGTTTTTTATCAAAAGTATAAATAGAAAAAAAAAGACCGCCATCAAGACGGTCTTTGAACATTAATATTTTTATAAATTTATTTTAAAAAAATCATTTTTCGGGTCTGAATAAAATTTCCGGCAGATAATTTGTAGAAATAAATCCCGCTTGATAATTTGCTTGCATCGAAATTTACTGAATAACTTCCTGCAGTTTTTTCTTCATTAACTAATGTTGCAACTTCGTTTCCAAGTACATCATAAACTTTTAGGGAAACAAATTCTCTATTCGGAAATTGATATTCGATGTTTGTTGTTGGGTTGAATGGGTTGGGAAAGTTTTGGGAAAGTGAAAACGAAGCAGGCGCTAATTCAATTTCAACAATATCCGAATATTTGAAAGTTCCATCGAAATCTGTTTGCTTTAACCTGTACTGGTATTTACCCGATGCAACATTTTTATCTGTAAATGAATAGGTGTTCTGTTCGGTTGTCGTTCCATTTCCATTAACAAATTCAATATCCTGCCAGACTGGACTTCTGATTTCTGAACGCTGAATTTCAAATCCTTTATTGTTTGTTTCTGTTGCAGTTGACCAGGTCAATACAACATCATTTTGTAAATTAATTTCAATCGAAAACGAAATGAGTTCGACAGGCGTTGGTTCAACTAAAATTGTCACAAAATTGCTCGTATCTGAATAACCATATCGTCCATATGTAACTACTCCGTAACTATATCTTTGATTGATCGTGATAAGCGAATCAATATATTCCATTACGCTGGGTGATGTACTTCCAACATACTGATAATTTCCCGGGTCGTTTGGATATCCGTTTTTCCTGATTATATAAAAAGCATATTTGAACATTGAATTGTTTTCCCAGTTTAATTTTAAAGCCGGATCAGCACTAAAAATTTCCTCCACTGTCAAATTATATGCTGGATTCGGTGGTTGGCAAGACAAGCAACCATCCCAAATAACTAAATCATCAAAATACATTTCATTATTTACAGTCGCTCCGAAGAAGTCAATTGCTTCGACCTGCAGGTTTATTATTCCACCCTGACTCCATTGCCAGGAGGAGATTTCTGTTCCATCAAAATAGAAATAGGCAACATCACTTATCATATCTATACCTATATAAACAGAATGCCATGCATCAGGAGTCCAACTAAAATTATCAGTAATCCCATGAATCAACCTGCCTGTGCCATCTACGTCAAAGTAACACTCCATTGCCCATTGATTGGGATCAGGAGCAAACCCACTCATTAAATTAAAGTAACCTGCTTTACCGGTTGGAATATAAACTTCGAAACTTATAGAAGCGATCAAAGGTTCATTTATAAGTTTTACAAGATCATCATTTGGCAAGATTACAACCGAATATGCCCCGGAGTACGAATAATTGGAAGATAAATATGGATCTTCAACCGAATCGCAAGGTGTTAAGTCCCACGTCGTCCAGTACTCAGGTTTCTGACAGGCTACCTGTTGATCTGGAAAATAATACTCAAAGTTGTCAACAAACTGTCCGAAAGAAAAACCATTGTACATAAATAGACAAACTACCGTATACAGAACAAAACTTTTGGTTCTCCTCATGATTCCTCCTTATTTTAACAAAATTAATTTCTTTGTTGCATTAAAATTTTCAGCAGTAATTCGATAAAAATAAATTCCGCTCGAAAGTCCTGCCTTGCCGGCAGGCAGGTTACTTCCATTAAACTCAACCGAATAACTCCCTGCTGGTTTTTGTTCATTAACTAATGTTGCAACTTCATTTCCGAGTACATCATAAACTTTAAGTGTTACAAAAAGATTTCTCCCTTTGGTCGAAATGACATTTGGTATTGTATATTTAATTGTCGTTGTGGGATTAAACGGATTTGGATAATTTTGTGATAATGAAAAAGATTTTATTTCGGTTGGATTTTCTTCTACTCCAGTCAGAGTTGTGTCCCCGTAAAGTACTCCATTAATAACTGCTCCTTTTAGAGTCCTTGTGTCACTTCCAAAATCAAAAGTATTGTACACATAAGTAAGACCGAAATCTTTTACCAGGTTATATGTGTAACCATCAAGGAATTCAAAATGAAAAGATTTATAATGGGTAGCTACTCCATACACGGTTGTATCTGCAGAATTAATAATGTTATAAGGTGCACGCATAAATCGGTAACTCATAACAGTATCACCGACTTCAGCGCGTAGATCATCTAATAAATACTCCTGGCTTGTGGAATCTTCACTATATCTGTATACTTTTGCATCTGCAGTGTCTATCCGTTCATAATAAAAATTGCTGGATTGATAGCTGGTATTTTTCTCTTCTATTTCAAAATATGTTTTCTGATTAGGCTTCAGTACTTCACTATTAACTTTTCGCTTAATCTGATAGCTTTCGTACTCAGGGTAAGACCATGTATAACCATCAAATATCCAAACATCTCCAACGTGTAAGGGATAATAAGCTGCCAATGCAGGATCGGGTTGAATTTCCTTTAACGTGGCAAGACTGTTATTCTCCAATTTATATATATGATATTGTGTTGCAACGTATAGAATTTGTGAGTTAGGTTTTGGGTATACGCCTGTTATTCTTTCATCAAAATGATATAAAAGAGAAAAGCTGTTTCCATAGTTTGCGGACTTATAAAGTGAGTAATAATATCCCAGGTAACAAGTTCCGCTTACTGATTTATCAATAGCAAAAACAAAAGGATGCTCGTACTCTGCTTTTAATTCCCACGTATATGAATTGCCGATATCATTAGATACATAAAGATTATACGAGCCGGATTTGTTTATTCTGTAAATATGAGATTGATCAGGATCGTAATAAAATTCCGGGTTAAAATTATTTTCTTCATAGACAGGATTGTTGTCCACAATTATAGAAGTATATCCGCCATCAAAAGATTTAATCAAATTATTTTGACTATCAATTCCGAACATTTCATTATCATTAAAATCAGAAACCGAAATCATATGAAAATTTAATGTTGAATCCTGTGGATAAGTTAAACCCCCATCAAAACTTCGATAGAGTTGTCCGTCACCCCCTGCATATGTTTTTAAAGGATCCTGTTTGGATATATTTACATAAAGAAATTGCTGCTGAAATCCGAATACTGACGAATCATTAAAAGCGACATATCCATAATTATCAGGCATTATCCCATAACCGCAATTAATAAAATTTAATGTATCGTTTGGGAAGTATTCAAAGTCTTGCACGGTTCTGGTGTCTGATGCATTCAAATAATAAGCATCCATCATCTTTTTTTCATAGCCACTGGCAACATCAAATTTATAAACCGGGGCATAATTCCGGAAATTCAGATCACCGTAATGAATAAGTAAAATGGTTTCTGAATTTAAATTTTCTATCCCGTCTAATGAGAGAAAAGTTTGGGAGGATATATTTATTGAGAAAAAAATTAAAAACGAAAGAAGTAATAAATTTTTCATACTTATCCCCAAAAAATTATTTGTTCAAATTTAGAGATGGCTCCGTGTGATTATCGGATAAGAGGTCTTTTTTAAACTTGCCCATTTTCGAACCCGGGAAATAATATTATTTACGTAATTTTACGGAATTATAAAGAGAGAGTCAAAGGTTATGTTAAGGATCTTTGGCGGAGGATTTCAAAAAGTATTATTCCTGATGCAACTGATACATTTAACGATTGTATCTTTCCCTTCATCGGAATGTTAACCAGGATGTCGCAGTTTTCGGCAGTTAATCTTCTGATGCCCTTTTCTTCGTTACCCACTATTAAAGCCACAGGAATTTTATAATCAACTTCGGTGTAAGGTTTTGAGTTTTCCAGCGAAGATCCGACAACCCAGAAACCATTTTCTTTTAATTCTTTAATTGCCTGGACAAGATTATTTACCTGCGCAATTTTTAAATGCTCTGTTGCACCTGCTGAAGTTTTTACTACGGTTTCATTAATCGGAGCACTGTTATGCTTTGTAACAATTACACCGCTTACTTCGGAACATTCGGCTGTTCTGAGTATTGCTCCTACATTGTGCGTATCCTGAATTGAATCCAGTAAAAGAAGTAACGGATAATGTTTGTTTTTTGAAGAAGAAATTATCTCATCTAGTACATAAAATTTTTGAGAAGATTTTTTTGCAATGATTCCCTGCGTGTTCGGATGATTGGAAAGTGCCTTAAATTTATCGGCGGTTACCTGGTTTACTTTTATTCCCCTTTTCTTTGCTGCAATTCTTATTGCCTCAACAATTCCCCCGTGCTGCCCGAATAGTATATAAACCTGTTCAATTTCTTCACCCGAATTTATTGCTTCAAGAACAGGTTTTCTTCCGACAATCAAACTCATTAAGTTGAAGCCTCTTTGGGTAATTTCTTTTTATGTTCCTGTTTAAGAGGCGGCGGCACAAACCTGGGTTTGTTTCTCCGGGTTAAGTAAATAAATCCCAGGCTGCCAACTACAACCATAACTACAGAAATTAATTGTGCTTCGGTTAATCCAAATAAAAGTTTTGGATTTAACCTGATTATCTCAATAAGGAATCTTTCGATACCTGCATACACAAGGTAAAGCATAAATAATTTGCCATCATTCCAGTCTTTTTTTCTTAATCTCCATAAAATGTAAAAGATTACCAGAGCAGCAAGAAATTCATAAATGGGTGCGGGATGAAGAGGAGTATTATCGGGCACAATTCCGTTTGGAAAATGTTTTGCAATATCCGTCCCTCTGAACATCACCGATGGAGGAACTGTTCCGTGTGAATAATCTGTTCCCCAGGGAAGGCTTGTGGGAATTCCGTAATCTCCATCGCCTGCAAGATGACATCCGATTCTTCCTATTCCATAAGCAAGTATTAAAGAAGGTGAAGCAGCATCGGCAACAACGAGGAATGGAATTTTCTTTCTTCGTACGTAAATCCAGATTGCTATTATCGCAAGAATCAATCCGCCGTAAAAAGTTAAACCTCCGGGAGAGAACGCCATTCCAACAGGATCCTGCAGGAAGGCACTCCAATTTTCAAAAAGATGAAAAAGTTTACTTCCGATAATTCCGAAAACAATTGCAAGCAGTGTTATTTCTGTTGCAAGGTTTGGGTTAAGTTTTCTTCTTTCAAATTCTTTTGTAAGTATATAACTGGAAACAATAAAAGCGATTCCCAGCATAAGTCCATAACTGTATACGGTGAAGGGTCCTATTTTAAATAATTCAGGATACATTTATTTTTAACCTCTCAGGCAAATGTAAATTTCTCTTTAGCTACGGTAAAAGTACAAAACTTACTGTTATTTTTTTTAGCGGGCAGAAATTCATCAACAAGTTCTATACTTTTTTTAAAAATATTAAAATCGTATACGGCACTGTTAATGCGTCCGTCCTGCTTTTTTACATTTATAGTATGTTTACCATAAAGTTCTCCAAAAGAGACAATTGTCTTAGCAGGACCGGGTTCATTAACATAGTTATTAGTTGCCTTCAAACCGAGCAGACTTATATCAATTACACTCTTTGTTCTTTTACTTGTTACAGACAGATTATAGTTTAACACCGAAAAGAGTTTAATTGTTTCAATTTCCAGGATATAATTCTGGCTTTTATTAACAGGATTATATGAAAAGTATGCAGCACAACGATATTCAACTTCCCCGCCCATTTGTGAGGTAACAGATTCTTTTGGTTTTTCCGGATTATTTTTCCGGGTTTTCTGCACTGCGGGAACTGATTTAGGTTTTTTAAGCGGCATTATTTTTTAACAATTTTAGTCAATCCATCTTTATCAGCAATTTTAATCAACTGCTGTTCTCCTGTGCTCATATTTTTTAAATTTGCTCCCCCGTTTTCATATTCTTCTCCGCCGATAAACAAGACATATCTTGCATTTAATTTATTAGCTTCTCTCATCTGGGCTTTAACACTCCGGTCAAAGTAATCGAAATCGACCGATAAATCGGATCTTCTAACAGCTGCTCCGATTTCAAATACTACCGATGTTAGTTCTTTATTTATCTTAACAATATATAAATCCAGTTTATCCTCAGGCAGATTTAATACACCCTCATTTTCGCATGCAAGAAGAATTCTTTCAATTCCGGCAGCGAATCCAACTCCCGGAGTTGGTGAGCCTCCAAGCTGTTCTACCAATAAATCGTATCTGCCGCCTCCGCAAAGAGCGCTTTGTGATCCAACACTACCGCTTACAATTTCAAATGTAGTTTTTGTATAATAATCCAGTCCGCGTACAAGTTTAGGATCAACTTCGAAGGGGATATCTGCCGCAATAAGTAAATCTTTTACAAATTGAAAATCCAACATGCTTTCTTTATCGAGATGCTCAATCAGCAAAGGTGCATTCTTTAAAATCTCCTGGTCTGTTTCAATTTTGCTATCAAATATTCTGAGGATATTTTTATCAAATCTTTTTCTGCTGTCCTCGGAAAGTTTATCTTTTTTATCTTTTAAATAATCACGAAGTTTTAATTTATATGCCTCTCTCGATTCAGGAATACCAAGTGAATTTATTTTTACCTTCAGATCTGATAACCCCAGTGAACGAAGTATATCATAAACCATCTGGATCATTTCAACATCCAGAACCGGGGAAACACTGCCAATGGCTTCAGCTCCAAACTGGTGAAATTGTCTTAGCCTTCCAGCCTGCGGGCGTTCCTGCCGGAACATAGGGGAAATATAAAAAAGTTTTGAAAGGGGCTGCTGCTTCCCAAGGGAATGTTCTATGAAGGATCTCACTACTCCGGCGGTCATTTCGGGCTTAAGAGTTACGCTTGTTTCACTCCTGTCTGTAAACGTATACATTTCTTTTCCTACAATATCAGTTTCCTCACCTATTCCTCTTGCAAATAAAGCGGTCTCTTCAAAAACAGGCGTTCTTATTTCCTTATAATTAAAATTATGAAAAACTCTCAGGACTGTATCTTCCAGATTTTTCCATTTGAGTGTTTCGGGGTATAGTAAATCTTTGGTGCCTGTTATTGCCTTAATCATAAGTAGGGAATTATCCTTTCAGAAATGTTAAATGGAAGTACTAAACTTCAAAATAATTTTCTTCTTCCTTTTGGAAGATATCTAATATTTCTTCAACAGTTGCAGCTTCCATTAGCCTGTTCCTGAAATCATCTTTATTCATCATTCTTGATATCCGGCTGAGCAATTTTATATGTTTGCTCACAAGGTTGTCTTTTCCAACAAGCAGGAAAATCAGGTGAACAGGCTGGTTATCAAGTGCGTCGTAATCTACAGGATTATTTGCTTTTCCGAATGCAGCTACGATATCAGAAATTGAATTAGTTTTTCCATGAGGAATGGCAAATCCTTTCCCCACTCCGGTAGACATTATTTTTTCTCTATCGAGAACTGCTGCTCTTACTTTTTCAATATCCTGAACACGGCTGTCGCTTTTTAATAAGTCAATCAGCTCGTTAATTACATCCTCTTTTTTATTCCCTTTGAGATCAGCAATGATCACACCGGGATTAAGTAGTTCAGAAACTTTCATTATCCGCCTTAATTATTTCTGTTTCGAATTATTGCAAAATGAATATGAAATTTAATATTCCAGATAACGTTAATCAATTTTATCCATATAAATTTAACCAAACCCTGTAATAATTATGATACTCAATACATTCTTTAAAATGATCTGCAGAATTTGAAATTATTTAAAAAATAAAAAAATTGCCTCGCAACAGTCTTTAGCTTAATTTTGAAAAGACTTATTTATTCAATTTTACGGGGATTTTATAATGGAGATACAGAATAAAACCATTCTCGTTTTAGGGGGATGGGGACTTGTCGGAAGTGCAGTGATACGTAAGCTCGTGTCAGAAAATCCAAAGCAAATAATTATTTCTTCTTTAAAATTATCGGAAGCAGAGGATGCTGTTGAAAAGCAGAGAAAGGAATTCCCTGAAAAAGGAAAAGATTTTTTCGTCCCTTGGGGCGGTGATATTTTTGTCAGGAATCAATTTAAGGAATTAAGCAGGCAGGAAATTCTTGATGATCCGGAAAAAAGAAAAATCCTGATGACAGATATTATGGAAGAACTGGGTAGTGAAATTCTTCACAATTCTTCTGTATATCATTTGCTTAACAAGTTTAAGCCGGATGTAATTATTGATGCGATTAATACGGCAACCGCAATTGCCTACCAGGATGTATACACAACTTACCGTACAATTAAAAAAGCCATCAGTTCAAAAGTTAGTTATGAAAAAATAGTCGAAGAAACAGAAAAACTTCTTTGTACAGAATATATTCCCCAGCTAATAAGACACGTTCAGCTTTTGTACAGTTCGATGAGCGAAGTGGGAACAAAAGTATACCTGAAAATAGGCACAAGCGGAACAGGCGGAATGGGTTTGAATATCCCTTATACCCATAGTGAAGAAAAGCCCTCCCGCGTGCTGCTTAGTAAATCTTCAATTGCAGGTGCACACACATTACTTCTTTTTTTGATGGGAAGAACACCTGAAGGACCTATCACAAAAGAAATAAAACCAACTGCAGCAATTGCATGGAAACGAATTGAATTCGGTGAGATAAAAAGACGAGGTAAACCAATTGAACTAGCTGACATACCGGTAACAAAAGCTGTTCCTTTAAAAGATAAATTTCAAATATGTGTTGATTTAAATTTTCCTCCCACCGGAGAAACTTTAAAATCGGTTTTTATCGATACCGGTGAGAATGGAATTTTTTCACGTGGTGAATTTGAAACGATTACAGCACAAAAGCAGATGGAATTTGTAACTCCTGAAGAAATAGCAGACGTGGTTCTGTTCGAAATCCAGGGTGGAAATACCGGTCACGATATTGTAAGTTCACTTGATCATGCAACGCTGGAGCCGACATACCGCGCTGGTTATATGCAGCATATGGCTGTCAAAAAACTGAAGGAACTCGAGAAAAAACATGATATACACAGTATTGCATTCGAGCTGCTTGGACCACCGCGACTTTCAAAACTTTTATATGAAATACACCTCATCCGGTTATTTAATAATACAATGAAGGATATTTTGAAGAACACTGCTGAAGAACTTTCGCGGAAGTGTTTTGATATTATTATAAGCAACGATAAACTCAGGAATGAAATGCTTGCAATAGGGATTCCTATTCTGCTGCCTAACGGCGAATCATTACTGAGGGGAAGCATTATAAAAATTCCTGCTTTCCGCGGTGAGAACGTTCTGGATGTGAGTGAGAAGAATATAAATACCTGGGCAAATGAAGGCTGGGTTGATTTGCGCGTAAGCAATATGGAAAGATGGCTGGAGAGATTAAAAGAACTTATGGCTGAAGCAGAAAATATCCCCGAAGATGATACAAGTTCGCAGCATGTGCGCACCAAAGCCTACTGGGATAATTTTGATGAAATAAGTATTGGAAAAATTTGCAGCTGGTTATTCATTCATGAAGAACACGGAAACAGAATGAAATCGTAACCCGCTGTTCATTCTTATTTTTACTAAGAGGTTGTTTTAAGATTAGATTAATATGCAACCTCTTTTTTATTTTAAATAATTTAAGATTGTCTGCTTATTTACGTTCTTCATTGCGTCAGATCATCCTTTCAGTTAATATCCTGCTTATACCTTTGCCATTTATGCAGCAATAAAATAATTTAAGGAAAACAAATCCGGAGAATTAAATGAAACCTGGAATTAAAGGAATCTATCTTTTTATAGCTTGTCTTGCTTCATTCTTACTTGGTGCAGCAGTTTTATCAGATAATAACATAACAAAAGATGTTGTGGAAAAGGGCGACAAAATAATAGGAATAGATTTTACTGAACCTGAAATAGATTCAATGCTTAGCATTTTAAATGATCAGCTGGGGAATTATAAAAACATAAGAAAAGCTGATTTGCAAAATGATGTTCCTTCAGCAATGCTTTTCAATCCCATACCAAATGATTTCAAGGTTGACCAGGAACAGAAACCGCTGAGATTTGATAATTACATTTCTACAAAGATGCCTGTAAATAAAGATGATCTTGCGTTTTATTCTGTAGGACAATTAGCGAGCTTAATAAGAACAAAACAGATAAGCTGCGTTGAACTTACAAAGTTTTTCCTGGACAGATTAAAAAAATACGGACCAAAGCTTGAGTGTGTAATTACTCTTACAGAAGATAGTGCGTTGGCACAAGCTAAAAAAGATGATGAAGAAATTGCAGCCGGATGGTATAAAGGTATGATGCATGGAATTCCGTTCGGAGTTAAAGATTTGCTGGCAACAAAAGGATATAAAACAACATGGGGTGCAATGCCGTATAAAGATCAGATGATTGATGAAGATGCAACGGTTATAAAAAAACTTGAAGATGCCGGGGGAATTCTTGTAGCAAAACTTACAATGGGAGCTCTTGCAATGGGAGATGTGTGGTACGGCGGTAAAACACGTAACCCATGGAAAACTTCGGAAGGCTCAAGCGGTTCATCGGCTGGTCCTGCATCAGCAGTTTCTGCAGGTCTTGTTCCCTTTGCAATCGGTACAGAAACCTGGGGATCTATTGTCTCTCCATCAACTGTTTGCGGAGTAACCGGACTTCGTCCAACTTACGGCAGAGTCAGCAGAACAGGTGCAATGTCGTTAAGTCCGTCGATGGATAAAATTGGTCCTATCTGCAGAAATGCTGAGGACTGCGCAATTGTTTTTTACTTTATTTATGGTCCTGATAAAAAAGATAAAACACTTTACGATTACCCTTTCAATTACTACAATAAAATTGATCTGAAAAAACTGAGAATTGGTTATCTCAAAAATGATTTTGCAAAAGATTCAGCTTTTAAGGTACAGGACTCACTGGCACTGTTAACCTTAAAGCAGCTTGGGGCAGATTTAATTCCGATTGAACTGCCGAAAGATATTCCTGTTAATGATTTATCAATCATACTTACTGCAGAAGCTGCTGCTGAATTCGATAATTTAACTTTAAGTAATAAAGACGATATGCTAGCCGCACAGGATAAAGATGCCTGGCCAAATATTTTCAGAGCAGCCAGGTTTATTCCGGCAGTTGAGTATATAAATGCCAACAGGCTACGATATAAATTAATCCAGGAAATGGCTGATCAATTTCAAAAAATTGATCTTTACGTTGCACCGAGCTGGACGGGTGATAATCTTCTGCTTACAAATTTAACGGGTCATCCCTGTGTTGTAGTTCCGGATGGATTTAGTAAAGACGGCACACCCACAAGTATTTCGTTTATTGGAAATCTTTTTGATGAAGGAACAATTTTAGAAGTGGCGAAAGCTTACCAGGAAGTTACAGACTTCCATTTACAGCATCCTGATGAATTTAAATGATTTTTCAGGGAAGGTTCTTTACACATTGAAACAATTTTAAGAATGAATTGTTTAAGCGGATGAAATGAAAAAGAGAATATTAAATATTAATTAAAGCTGTTATTATCCTTGCAATTATCTGGACATTTGTCTGGCAGATGAGCAATGGGATTTGTCCTGTACCGTGAGAAAAATTAAATAAGAAATGACAGACTTTCAAAGTCTGTCATTTCAAAAATAATAGTTAATTGATCATAGAAATCATTGTAGAGATTTCATCCACCATTTCGTCTGTATTTCCGGAAAATCCAACTTTCATAAAACGGATGTTTCCGTCTTTATCAACTACAAATTTGGTTGGGATTCCGCTAACCCTGTAATCTTCAATTACTTTGTTATCCAGGTCAAGAAGAACGTGAAAGGGATAATTATTATCAGTTAAAAATTGCTGAGCATTCTCTTTTTTATCTTCACCATTTTCCCAGGAGTTAATAAAAAGAAACTGAACATCATTGTTGTCTTTGTACAGTTCCAAAGCTTTCTGCATCCCGGGGAAAGAGGCCTTACAAGGTCCGCACCACGTTGCCCAGAAATCAATTATAACAGTTTTGCCTTTTAAAGATTTAAGTGAAACTTTCTTGCCGTCAAGGTCAGTCAGACTAAAATCCGGAGCCGGCTGTTTCATTATTTGTCTCTCAAGTTTAGCAACCAATAATTGTTTTGCTACCGATTCATATTTTGCAATGTAAGAATCAAATCCCTGGGACGAGCCGTTTTTCTTTGTGTAAATTTCCTTCAGCATCGATTTCATTTCAGGAGTAGCTTTCCCCTATTTTATATAACTTTCAATTTCATTCATCGCCTCTTCATTCTGACCATTGGCTATTAATACTTTTGCATAAAGCTGGTTAACATCTTCCTCTTTTCCCTGAGTTAAATTTTTTGCTTCTTTCAAAGGAGCTTCTGCATCGGCTGCTTTACCAAGCATATACAATGCTTCGGCATATGCATAAAGATTTTCACCAAGCATATACTCCCTGTCTTCTTTCCATTCTTCATCACTCTGGTAATTTGGCTTTTTATCGGTCGGACTATTTACTTCTTCCCTGGCTCTATCCACTCCAAGTTTTGCAATTTCCATCGCAATTTTAGGTTCTGTTTTATTATCAAGCATTTTTGTTGAAACGGAATAAAAACGATAAGTGCTTGGTTTACTTACATTATTCTGAAAGAATTCTTTCAGCCTGTTGTACTGTTTTTTAGCCAGGTAATTAATTGCAATTATGTCATAACAATTAGTGAGATACTCGCTTTGGGGATAATTTTTTTCAAAATCAGCCAGCAGCTCAAGCTGCTTTTTTATATTAGTTTCATTGTGAAATGCTTCATACTTTTC
The DNA here is from genome assembly GCA_963815785.1 of uncultured Ignavibacteria bacterium. Taxonomy (GTDB): domain Bacteria; phylum Bacteroidota; class Ignavibacteria; order Ignavibacteriales; family Ignavibacteriaceae; genus DATFVA01. The sequence goes on along the minus strand of CAWFHZ010000022.1, from coordinate 27,030 downwards.
TTTCTGAACAAAATCACTGTTGGGATATTTATCCTCCAGTATTTTTTTGTATGTCTCAGCCCTGTTAGTCATATCAGCTTTATTGTACCAGTTTGCCAGCACAGCATATTCTTTCTCAGTCTTTGCATGAGATTGATAACCGGATAATTCCCTTATAATTATTGAGGCAGTATTATCTTTGTTAAGTTTTGTTTCTACCCCGAGATACGGATCCATAAAATCATTTTTTACAAGCGGATTTTTTTCAAAATCTTTTTTAAAGTAATAAAGAGAAGAATCAAAATTCCTGTCCATATCAAGATAGTAACTTCCCCAGCTGTAAATTGCATTAGCGTAACCGGCATAACTTCCGGAAATTACTTTCCCGTCAGCATCATGCATTTCCACCAGGAAACCCTGCTTCAGGTTATTATCAATATCATCATCATTTTTAAATTTGATTAAAACACCTTTTGTTGAATCTGAAGTTTTAAATGAAGCCTTCCATCCATCCGGTGATTTCTGCATTAATACCTGTTTGGTTTCATCAAGGTTAACATTATATAGGTAAGCCATCAGGTTAATTTGGGAAGCGTCTTTCAACCCGGTGCTGTCAGGATTGTATGTTACTGTTATCGCATCACCCGGTTTGGGATTGTTCCGGTTATAATTGAAAATTTTTCTTTCACTTTTATTTCTTTTGAACAGGATGAAAGAAGAAAAATATTTAATAATAGGATTGTAAATACATAGATCAGCTTTTTCATTGTCACTCCTGTTTTTCTAAAGACATCATAGATAAATAATAAACTTAATTAATATTTGAAATGCTTAATTTGCTCGCCTTTTTCATCTATATCCGTCATTGCTTCAATTCCAAGCTGCAGATGGAGATCAGAAAAATTATCAGTAACCATTTTATCTGATTCTGAAGTTTTTATCCCTTCGGGAACCATCGGCATATCCGAAACAAGAAGCAATGCACCGCGGGGAATCTGGTTAACTAATCCCACAATAAAAAGAGTAGCTGTTTCCATATCAATTCCTATTGTTGAAAGTTTTTTCAGATAACTTTTAAAAGATTTATCCCACTCCCAGACTCTTCTGTTAGTTGTATAAATTACCCCGGTCCTGTATTCAAGATCCCTGGCAATTAATTTTTCTGAAACAAACTTATGTAATTTGAATGAAGGAAGTGCAGGAACTTCCGGCGGCATATAGTCATCACTCGTTCCCTCACCTCTTATTGCAGCAATCGGCAGAATAAAATGTCCTATCTCAGTAGACTGTTTTAACCCGCCGCATTTGCCGAGAAACAAAACTCCCTTTGGATTCCTTGCAACAAGAAGATCCATTATAGTAGCAGCATTGGCTGAACCCATTCCGAAATTAATTATTGTTAACCCGTTTGAATTTGTTGCCGTCTGCATCGGTCTTCCTATTCCCTTAATCTCGCAATTAAACTGCCCGGCAAATGATTTAACATAATTATGAAAATTTGTTAACAGCATATAATCCCCGAATTCATCAATCTCTGTCCCCGTATAACGTGGCAGCCAGTTTTTGGCAATATCTAGTTTTGTTTTAAATGGAGCCGGCAGTGCAGGTTTCTGAGTTTTAGGATGTCCGGGCTTTTTAAAATTTGAGGATTGTGTTTGTTTCATATATCTTATAATTGATGATCTTTAACAAATTAAAGTTATAAAAAATCCGGGATAATCTATGCAGATGAAATTCGATAATTTTATTAAGAAAACAGGATTAAATGAAATCAAATTATTATTGGCTGTGCTTTCTGTTGCCGCCGGAATGCTTATTTTCATCAGCATTGCAAATGAAGTAGCTGAGGGTGAAACACAGTCATTTGATAATTACATTTTAAAATCTCTCCGTGAACCGGGTAATGTTTCTCTGCCTGCTTTTCCCGGCTGGGTAACAGACGCTATGAAAGACATAACTTCGCTTGGGAGCGCAACTGTAATTATCCTGTTTACAATTATAGTTGCAGGCTACCTGTTTCTGCAAAAAAAATATTACTGGCTGTGGATTGTTCTTATTGCAACGGTTGGTGGAGCATTAATGGTTGCCGGATTAAAAGAATTTATAGGGCGGACAAGACCGACTGTAGTAACACATTTGCTTGAGGAAAATTCACTCAGTTTTCCCAGCGGTCATTCAATGATGTCGGCAATTGTTTATTTAACACAGGCAACTTTGCTAACAAGAATTGAAGAAAACAGGAAAGTAAAAATCTATATTATTTCTGTTGCATTGCTTCTTACTTTTTTAATTGGATTAAGCAGGGTATATATCGGTGTTCACTATCCAACCGACGTTGTTGCAGGATGGGTTGCGGGAATAAGCTGGGCATTACTCTGGTGGTACATTGCAATGCTTCTGGAAAGAAAGCAGAAACAGAATACCGGGCTCAATTAGTTTTGTGCTAATAATAAACTGAAATACTAATAGAAATTGATTGCCGGTTAAACATAAATATTTTAATTTTACAAAAGAATAAGACTTTGATTTCACGGGGTGATGGTTAGGATTCACTTCTGACAGGGAGCAGAATAAAGTATTTATTTTCTAGGATTGTATAACCTTTAAAAGAGGTAGGCATGATAGCCCGAAACAGCCTTAAAATTTTACAAATAGCATTGTAAAAGTTTGCAAAGGCACCCGAAACTTTTCAGGGGGCATTGTAAATATTTACAATAGGGCATGAAAACTTCCGGCAGGTATTGTAAATATCTGCAACAGGACATGAAACCTTTCAGACGGCATTGTAAATATCTGCAATAGGACATGAAAACTTTCAGATGGCATTGTAATTATCTGCAATAGGACATGAAACCTTTCAGGAGGCATTGTAATTATCTGCAATAGGACAGGTAAGCTTTCGGGTAGTATTGTAAAAGTCTGCAATGAGGTTTTTAGTTTTTTATTGATTTATTAAAACAGAAAAAGTAAGTTGCAAAAGGTAAAAATAATTGCGGGTTTTATAGGGAATGCAGACCGTGGATAAAACATACAGACAGCACCCCCGGATTATATATGAGAATTTATCTCAGGAAAATCTGCCGAATTGCTGACCGCAAAATCAGCATAAGTAATAGTTAGGCTACTAATATTGTGGCTTAATTCTTGGAATATATTTTAATTTAATAGAAAGGATAGCTAAATGAGAAAATTCTACTTTTTTACAGTAATTACTACTATAGTAATTTTATTCACTTTTATTGGATGTTCCTCTGCGCCTGGGTCATTCATTCAATCTTATGAACCCGGCTGGACTAGTATTGAAATAAGAGAAAATTTGGATGCTGAATCTGCTTGGTCTCAAGTAGTTGATGTTTTAGCAAAGAAATTTGAATTAGAAATGATTTCTAAAGATGGTGGTTATGTTAGAACATCTTGGATTTATACTTGGTGGAAAGTTGGTCAAAGAACGGAGAATTATAGAGTGCGTGCAATCGTAAAGTTTTCAGCTAATGGTAAAAATGTAGATATTAAAACAGAAGCAAATTATCTTGATTCTGACCAATGGATTGTTGGCTTTGACGATAGATTATTGGAAACAATTAAGACAGATATTATGGGAGTTGTAGGTAGAACAACAAGATGAAGGAGGTATTTATAAAATGAGTTCTAACAAAAGCAATCTGCCTATAATTATTATCACAATTGTAATAACAATTGTAGTTATTCTTGTCGTTACAAATTATCAAACCATATTTAAAATTGTTTATCCCCCGAATCCAGTTGTTGTTAGTTCAAATTTTAATGATTCATCTACTAGATTATTTGAATATAGTGTTAAGGTTGAAGCGGACATACGAAATGATGGCGGCAATGGAGATATTGTTTTTAAAGCAACAGTTTATCAAGCTGGAGACTCTTGGACTAAAACTACTAAAAAATATTTTGAGTCCAAAGAAACAGCAACTATGTCTTTGCAATTTGATGAAGTGAAATTATTAAATGGTAAAATCCAAAGTCAAGTTCGGGCTTATGCGTTTGGTAAATAAAAAGTAACCTAACCTCTTTAATAAGTAAAAAGTCAAGCGAATAAAGTAATCCTGCACAAAAATAGTTTGTTAAAAAAAGTTCTTTGATAAATTGATCTTCTGATTCTGATAACAACTGCTGCCGATAATATCTATTCAATTACCAGATGGCAACCAAACCTCTTTCCGGACTTACTAATCACGAACGTGAATAGCTGACCTGATAAAACCAGGACAATTCCAGATATTTATAAGGCAAGCGTGTTGTTTCCCAATCCCGCGGCACGATTATGCGTTGAGGCTAATCAGTTAGGCGTTCGGGCTTACAACACGCGGCCATTGCAGAGACTTCTTATGTTCGAGCTGACGACCTTTGAAAGTGTTGTTAAAATCAGATTTATTTTTCAGAACGTGGAAAACGATCTCAGCAATCTCTTTTGCAATTATGGTTTTAGCTATCTGTTTGTTTTTCTTTCTTATTAAACTGTTGTTGTAATTTCTGATAACCGGGTAATATTGTACAGCATGAACGGCAGCATCACTGAAAGCAACCTTGAGATATTTATTTCCGTCTTTAGATGAGCGCTGTTTTGATTTACCACCAGAGTTACGGGCAGATGGAACAAGTCGGCAATATGAGAAGAAGTTCTTAACGTCAGGGAAACGGTTGATGTCATCGATTTCCAGCAGAATGGTAAAGGCATTCATCTTACCGATGCCCGGGATCCAGAGAAGACGTTGAATATCATCATTAGGAATAAGAAAAGGATAGAGTTGTTTTTCAAGATTAAGGGTTTGCTCACTAAGCAGAGCTTCAACTTCCGTTAGCTGTTCATATTGAAATTTAGGGATACCAGACAGCTCTGTTGGAGACTCAAAATTGTATTTAGCAAGAAGGAGCTGCATAGAATTAGTAACGGAAGTATGCCTCTGTACTATTTTAAGCCTTGCTCTAAGAGCATCCCGAAGCAGTCGGTTTTCGGCAGAGATTTTATGAGCAGCAGGAATAAAGTTTAAACGGAGTAGTTGAGCAAGAGTGTGAGAGTCTACTTTATCTGTTTTCACTTTTGCATAAGCAATAGCTTTAACATACTTGGCGTGAGCAAGGACCAGAGGAATGTTCATAGAGGAGAGAAGATCATTCAGCCAGTACCAGGTCATAGTAGATTCAACTGTAGCCTGATGTTCTCCGGGAATTGAATGGAAATACTGAACAAAGTTGTGAGCAACGTTTTTCAGGTTTTCCTGTTTAATGATAGCCCCAGTAGAATCAACAGTAGTTAGGTAAGAAGTAAATTTATGAAGATCGATACCTGTGTAATACATATGATACCTCCAAAAGTTAAATTAAGGTTTATGGATAAACTTAACTTTTTACTTATTGGAAATATCACGTGCCTGCTAATGACAAGGTAAAATTTACTCGTGAAAAGAGCTATTTTGAACGGAATTCCAGGAGTATATTATTTAAATAAGAGTTTGTCATTAAATAAAAACATGATGGCAACGCGATCATTGTGGACTCAAGCTGACTGCCTCTTCGATGGGGTCGTTTGATGTGGTTATCGGCACTCGTTTTTCAGAATTATTTTGTTGTGTAAGTTAGATTGAGTTAACAAAATAGATTTAAAACAAAATGGTAGTTTGCAATTGTAGCATTGTTTTTCTTGGCGGCGCTTTAATTGCAACTCCGTTAGGTGCGTAAGTAAGTAATAAAGAACAGTTGAATAATATTAATTAAAGGCAATAAAATATGAGAAATCATACCACATCATTTTTAATGTTATTAGTGACAATAATTCTTTTTACTTCTTGCAATCAAAATAAATTCGATGAAAAGGAAAAGAAATTATTACAGAAGGAAAATGAACTTCTTAAAAAGGAGAATGAACTCTTAAAAAAGGAGTCAGTATTAAATCAACAGTCATCAAATCAGAAAAATAAAACTAAGGAACAGAAAATATCTGAGGATACAAATTCAAATGATATAGATTTCCTAAAAAAATTTAATGGCAAATATCCATATGAAGTAAAACTTCTTGATAATTCAATCATTAAGAAAAGATTAAAGAATTTAATTGGGGATAGTAGATTCTTCTTTTTAAAGAAAACTTGGGCTGTAGAAACCCCGATGGAAATAAAAAACAATATATTTGTAGCAAGTGCTTGTGAAGCTCATAATTGCAATATGACAAATTTCATCATTGCCTTAGATATGTCTAAAAATATTATGTACGTTGGGATTAGAGAAGAAGGGAAAATTAGAACATACACGGAAGCTGGAAATAATTTTCCTGAACAAATTCAAGAATGGTCTTTGAGATAAAATATAATAATAATAGCAAACGCACCTAACATCTTTAATCAGCCATAGTCTGCCAAAGGCAGATAAAGCAGACAGGTAAGTAAAAAGCCAAGTAAATAAAATAATCCAGTGACAAAAATAATTTGTAAAAAAGTTCTATTAAATAAATTTTTAATAATTATCGGCAAGTCGTTTTGTAGTAATTCAAATATAATGGAGCCTATTTATGCAAAAATTACGTGTTGAAAGTTTTGCAATTTCAATCGATGGATATGGTGCAGGACCAAATCAAAGTCTTGAGAATCCTCTGGGGAAAAGGGGTCAAGAGCTTCACCAGTGGTTTTACCCTACAAAGACCTTTCAACAAAAAGTACTTGGAATGAATGAAGGCACCTCCGGAGTTGATAATGAATTTGCAGAAAATGGATTTAAGAATATTGGTGCATGGATTATGGGGCGTAATATGTTTAGTCCGTATCGCGGCACGCCTAATACCAATTGGAAAGGATGGTGGGGTGATAATCCTCCTTACCATTTTCCAGTATTCATTTTAACCAATCATAAACGGGAATCTATTGAAATGGAAGGCGGGACTACTTTTCATTTTATAACAGAGGGGATTAATGCCGCCCTTGAAAAAGCTTTTGATTCTGCAAATGGCAAAGATGTAAGACTTGGTGGAGGTGTTAATACAATTCGTCAATATCTTATGGCTCAATTAATAGATGAATTACATTTAGTTGTATCCCCTGTAATTTTAGGAAGCGGTGAAAATCTTTATTTGAATTTGGATCTCACATCTTTGGGATATAAATGTATTAAACATATTTCAAGTGATAAGGCAATGCATCTGATTATAAAAAAATCAATTAACACCTAATCTCTTTAATCAGCCATAGGCTGACAGGTAAGTAAAAAGACAAGAGAACTGAATACAAAATAAAATAGTATTTAGCAGTGTTCAAATAAAATAAATCCGCAGCAGCGGAAACAATTTCAAAAAGGCTCAGGTAACTGAGCCTTTTTTTGTAAACTCTATAAAGCTTCTCTATAAATCTGTTTTCAGGTTAAGTAAAGAACTTTCCTTAATGAAATAAAAAAGATGTATTTATATCTTCATCTATTAAGATTTTGTCAACCAATGACATCAGTAGTAATTACTATCAGAATGGGCTTATGTACGCATCTGCTTTATATAATATCTGGCACGGTGCCCCTAATCAGAAAAAACGGATGTATTGCGTGGCGTATGGTTTGAAGTTGATTCAATTTAAAACCGGAGACTTTTTGGTAAATGTCAAATAATTGATCGGTAACTGGTTCTTCAAAACACAATGTAGTGCCTCTTTCATCTTTTTGATCGATTGCGTATTCAACAACCACTTTACACCTTTATCCCTATTTTAAGAACCGATTATTTTTAAGGAGACTTCTATGAACAAACAAATTTCTCGTTCAAATATATTTAACCAATATTGCAATTACTGGGAATTATGTAATAGCTATTTTGACTGTAATACCCAGCACCTTTTCTCAAAAAGTATATCCTAATCCTTCACCAGTAGATTTATTATCTGCAGGTGATTTTGAACTTCTGGCTGGAAGTGCCGTTACTATTTTTATTTCTGCAACTGTGTCTGGTAATGTCGGCAGTCCGACAGTAACAAACGTTGGATATGTAGATGGAAATCTTGGAGGTGTAACTGTGACAAATAGTGGACATGTGACGGGTGATCTTTGGGGAACAACCCTAACCAATTCCGGAACAGTCGATGGAACCTTAACAACCGGAATAAACACTGAAGTACCGCAAGCCCAAACGGATTATGCATCTGCTTATAGCAACATAGCCGGGCTAGTTGCTGATACTAATTTTACATCGGGCTCTGACTTAGATTGGCTGACTCTAGTTCGCGTGTTTATGTTCAGGAGTCCTCACTTTCATACGGAAAAGCCTTAACCAAATCAGATGAACCGAAGCTTTATTTCTGGAGATCCGGATTAGCATTTAAAACGTCTTTAGGAAGCATATTGCTTTTATGGCGGTGCTTTGGCATCAAATGTTTATTCCGGGAGTTGGAAGTTCAGCAACTATTGATGGAGATTTTAAAGGAAACATATTTGCTTTAACGGCTATTACACAAAATGCAAATGCATCTATAGATGGCAAATTATTTGCGAGGGATGCAGCTATTGAGATACATGGTCTTTCTGCATTACCGGTGGAACTAGCTACCTTTTCAGCAACTACAACCGGTTCAACAGTTAAGTTAAACTGGAATACAGCAACTGAAGTTAACAATTATGGTTTTGAAGTTGAGAAAAAGATCCTGAAACAAGTTCAAATTGACAATACTGTTTGGGAAAAGAGTGGTTTTATAAATGGGAATGGAAATGCGAACGCACCAAAAGATTATTCTTTTGTAGATGACAAAGTAAGCACAGGAAAATACTCTTACAGATTAAAACAGATAGATAACGACGGTCAGTTTGAATACTCAAAAACTATTGAAGTTGATTTTAATACTCCGAATAAATTTGAGTTAAGTCAGAATTATCCGAATCCATTTAATCCGAGTACAACAATTCGTTTCGATTTACCCGAAGCCAGCATAGTTAAGCTTAGGATCTTTAACATACTCGGGCAGGAAATTAGAACACTTGTAAACCAGTTTAAGGAATCAGGCACACATACAATAAATTTTAACGCTTCTGAACTTAACAGCGGAATGTATATTTACAAAATAGAAGCCGGCAATTTTGTTTAAACAAGAAAAATGACTTTGCTTAAATAATTCAAAAGTAATTATTCCAGAATTTTATTTTAAAGATTAAATAGGAATAACACCTACGCCACTCTTCTCAAAAGGTGTCCTTCGAAAAAGCCAATTACCTTTTCCCATCTGCCATTTATACTTTTTTATAGTATATTAAATTTTAATTCACAGAAAAGGAATAACTCTTATGCCTCAATATATTCTCTCATATCTCGGTGGTAATAAACCTTCAAGCCCGGAAGAGGGTAAGCAGAATATGTCAAAATATATGACCTGGTTAGCTTCACTTGGAACTTCAGCAGTTAGCCCTGCCAATCCGTTTAAGAATACCAGCACGGTAAATTCAGATGGTTCTGTTACAAGCGGCAGCAAAACATTAATGTCCGGCTTTACAATAATAGAAGTTGATTCAATGGAAGCAGCTCTTTCAATTGCCAAAAGCTGCCCATTCCTTGAGGTTGGCGGATCGCTTGAGGTCTCAGAGTTAATGCAGATGCCCGCTCAGAAATAAAATAGCAGCCAACACGATCTGTAAAAACATATTTATAAATCATAGCGGAAATAATATTAACTGGTAAATTCTTATGGATAAATTTTTGGAAGCCGCAATTGAAGAAGCAAAAACTGGATTTGCAGAAGGCGGAATACCAATCGGTTCAGTGCTGGTTATTGACGGCAGAATAGTTGCACGCGGGCATAACAGGCGTGTGCAAAAAGGAAGCGCTGTTCTTCACGCTGAAATGGATTGCCTTGAAAATGCCGGAAGAATTAAAGCCTCAGATTACCGCCGGGCAACTCTTTATTCAACTTTATCTCCCTGTGATATGTGCAGCGGCGCAATTTTACTTTACGGAATTCCGAAAGTGGTTGTTGGTGAAAACAAAACATTTAAGGGTCCGGAAGAATATATAATATCCCGCGGGGTAGAAGTAACAGTTATTGATAACAGCGAATGCCGGCTGCTGATGGAAAGTTTTATTGAAAAATTTCCCGACCTGTGGAATGAGGACATCGGCGAATAATTTATTTTGTTGATTAAGTTACAGCATATCTGAAAAAAATACCTGCGGAACACACACAGCGGCAAAAAAAAATAATTATTAAAGATGAATTATCACAATTGGACTACAAAACAGAATTTTGAATAGTTTTAAGTCATCTTATTTTTTCTTTCGACTACTTTATCTCTTACAATTAAAGCTGTAGTTAGTAGACCCGCGATTAATAATCCTGTATCTTCCTTTATGCCCAGTTTTAAAGCGGCGGTAAATCCAATTACAGCCCAGATTACAGGAATGATAATGATATAGATCGGACTTTTTTTTCCGGCCCAGAGTAAAATCCCAAATGTGAATATAGTTGTTGGACACGGCAGACCAAAGGTAGGATTTTCAGGATAAGTATGGCCGAGGTAAATACCAAGCAACGGATAAATAATTAATGCATAGAAAATTATAAATCCGCCGATATATCCGTTTACATCATTCCTAAATTCGAACTCTAATTTTTTATCAATAATTCCCGCTTTAACAAACAGTAAAGCCTGCAGAATAAATATGCCCCCGAAAAAATACGCAGCAGGATTAATAGCCGAGAAGAAAATAATATCATATACAACACCTATCCATAACCAATAAAATATAAGCATAGTGCTAATTACAATACTGCTATAATTTTTCTTCTTAAGTGCGGAATAGAGTATAAATAGTGTCGATATGAACAAGATAATCTGGAATGGCCAGATTGAATTGTTATAGGATTTAAAAACTCCCAGAAATTCTTTAATAGTAAAAGGCATCTCCCCTCCTCCAATTATTAAAATAATAATTATTAAAAGTAAAATTTTTCGGAAAAATTTTCCAGATTTTACATCTGGACTATCTCTTTAAGAATATCACTTCTTATAATATTTCATTGCCTCGGACATTTCAGCATTAATATCATTTATCCTGGTCTGGTTTGCAGGGTGATCGCTTAAGAATACAGGCGGGGACCCTTTACTCAGGTTCTGCATTCTCTGCCAGAATTCAAGTGCACCATGCGGGTCGTAACCAGCCATTGCCATAAAAATTAATCCGAGATGATCTGCTTCACTTTCCTGTGTACGGCTGAATGGAAGTAATACACCTAATTCGGCGCCCACACCGTAAGCTGTCATCCAGAGCTGTTGTGTAAGTTGTGGCTTATCCTGCAAAGCCTGGGAAAGAGCTACACCTCCTAATTGTGTTATCAATGCCTGGCTCATTCTTTCATCACCGTGATGTGCAACGGCGTGTGCAATTTCATGCGCCAATACAACCGCAAGTCCGTTTTCATTTTTAGTAATTGGCAGAATCCCTGTGTAGACAACAATTTTGCCGCCGGGCATGCACCACGCATTAACTTCTGAATCAACAACAAGATGGTATTCCCATTTATAATTCTTTACTTCATCAGCAAGTTTATTTTCTCTTAAGTATTGTTCCACAGCATTAGCAATTCTGCCGCCAACCTGTTTAACCATTGCAACCTGCTGAGTATTATTGCTTTCCTGGTGTTCTTTTAAAAACTGATCATACTGACTGAAACTCATTGAAAGCATCTGGCTTTCCGGAATAAGCTGGAGCTGTTTCCTTCCGGTAATCGGCACTGAACTGCAAGAAACAAAAATGAAAGAAAAGAATACGATTGTTATCAGGTAAAATTTTAATTTTTTCATGGAATATAATCTCTTTGTATTTATTCTGATTCAGAAGATAGGAAACTTTATTCATTGAAGAAATGATTAAAAGCAATCATCGGGGTTCACGTTTCCCTGAATTTAAATAAAGCAGTCTAATGAAGATTGAAATCAGCCGGGAATCTTTATCTTATTCTTTTCCGATTGCATTCAGAAGGGTGTACTGTGCTAATAAATATTTGTATTCATTATCAACTTTATTGTATTCTGCCTGGAGGTAATTATTGTAAGCCAGCTGTAAATCAAGATAAGTTGCTGATCCCAGCGTGTACGTTTCCTTTTTTATTTTCCAGCTTTCCTTCGAAGCAGTTAATGCTTTGTCTGAAGCCTCAAGCTGTTCTTTTGAAGTTTGTAAATCCAGGCTTGCACTTTTAACCTGGCTTCTGATGTTAAGCTCAAGAGCTTTTAAATCTTCATTTGTATTTTCTACCTGGACTTCTGCAGACTGAATAGAACTCTCTGTATTCCAGTTTGAGAAGATCGGAACATTTAACGAAAGTCCCAGGCTATAAACTTTTCTGTTAAACAATTCAGAAGGCTGAACAGCATTAGATGAAAATCCATAATTTGCAGACAATTTTGGAAAAAGCCCGCCGTGTGCAATGGTTAATTGGTTTTGAACACTCTCCTGCTGAAACTTCATGCTTTGATAATCCTGCCTGTTTTTAAAAGCAATCTCATATAGATTTTCAGCATTCCTATTTGTCAGCGAAGTGTCATTTATTTCTACGGCGGTAGAATCAAACTGATAGTCCTTCGACGGATCCATTGAAAGATATGTTAATAAATTTATTTTGGATTTCGCCAGGTTATTTTTCACCTGAAGATATGCTACCTGTGAATTTGCAGTTTGAGCTTCCTGTGAATACACATCGCTTACAGAAACCATTTTAAGATCGAACATCTGCTTAACCCGATCAAGCAAACCCTCGTTATAATTTAAATCTTCCTTCTGAAAATTCAGAAGTTTTTGATTGCTGATGATCTGCATATATAAATTTACAGTCTGGAGTATTATATCCTGTTTTAATTTCCCAAGGCTAAACCTTGCTGACTGAAGATCATTCTTGCTCTGATTAATTGATGCAATGTTTGAAAGACCATCAAAGAGTGTAACACTTCCACCGGCTGAGACTGACCAGCTTCTCGAATCTACCTGTGAGGCGCCAATCGTCTGAAGATTTCCGAAATAATCAACTTGCTGTGTGCCTCCTTTATCGGTAATCCTCTGCCAGCCGAATCCTCCTCCAAGATTAAGATTAGGAAGAAGATTTCCGTAAGCACTCTTTACATTAGATTCATAACTGCTAATTGAGTTTGCACTTTTAACCACATTAGTATTATGGTTCAGCGCCATTGTTATTGCATCATTCAGAGAAATATTTTGTTGAGCATAAGAATTTTCAGCTAAACAAAATGATATTGTAATAAGTATAAGATAAAATGTCTTTTTCATTTTTTGTTTCATTTATTATTAAGATTACTCGTAACGCAATGCATCAATCGGATTAAGATTTGCCGCTTTTCTTGCCGGATAAAAGCCAAAGAAGACTCCGATTATGCCTGAGAAACTTACAGCAATTAAAATTATCTGGGGATTAATAACTGCCATCATTCCTGTATAATCATTCAGAATAAAAACCACTCCGAATGAAAGTAGAACTCCGATTAATCCGCCCGCGAGACTCAAAACAATCGCTTCAGTTAAAAACTGGGTAAGAACATCAGATGTTCTTGCACCTACGGATAAACGAATTCCTATTTCTCTTGTTCTTTCGGTAACCGATACAAGCATGATATTCATAATACCGATACCTCCTACAATTAGAGACACACCGGCTACAGATGCTAAAAGTATTGTTAAAATTTTTGATGTCTGTGTTGCCGCTTGTGTTATTTCTGCCTGGTTTCTTACGGTAAAATCATCATCCTCACCCGGATTAATATGATGTGCCTCGCGCATTATTGTTGTAAGCTGTTGTTGTGCAGCATCAATCTGGTCTGTGGAAATTGCACTTGCCTGAATATAATTGATATATATCCCCCCAACTAACCTGTCGAGCACAGTTGTTGCCGGTGCAAAAATGATATCATCCTGATCTGTACCCATTGCACTTTGTCCTTTTGCTGATAGAACACCAATAACCCGGAAAGGTACATTACGTATTCTTATCTGCTGACCAATCGGATCTTCACCGGGGAAAAGCTGTTTAACAACAGTTTGCCCGAGCACAGCAACTTTAGCTCTGGAAATCATATCCTTGTCAGTAAAAAAATCACCGGATGCTAAAGGCCAGTCTCTTATATCAAGAAAATTAGTCGCAACACCCTGAATTTGTGTGCTCCAGTTTCCTACACCGCCGATTACCTGACCGCCGGTTCTTACAATCGGAGAGACAGCTTTTATCAGGGTTGCTTCATCCTGGATTCTTTTTACATCTTCCATCGTAAAACGATTTATACTTCCCGCACCCATTCTGATTCCGCCCGATGAAGTTGAGCCCGGAAAAATTATTATCAAATTTGAGCCGAGAGAGGATATCTGCTGCTCTACCTGGATCTGGGCACCATCACCAATTGCAACCATTACAACAACTGCCGCAACTCCAATGATAATTCCAAGAGCAGTGAGCAGACTTCTCATTCTTGATTTTAATATGCTCTTAAGTGCAACTTTTAAAAGATTTTTTACATGCATTTACAGCCTTTAATTTTCTTCATCAACCGTTTCTTCAATTTTTTTTAATTCTTCTGCAGCTATCAGACGATCCTTAATCATGGTATCGCGGATTACTCTTCCGTCTTTAAGTTCAACAATCCTTTTTGCAAATTTGGCAAAATCTCTTTCGTGAGTTACGAGGACAATTGTTATTCCCTCGTCGTTTAATTTTTGAAAGAGACTAAAAACCTCAACCGACATTTTACTATCGAGATTCCCGGTTGGTTCATCCGCCAGAATCAGTGAAGGTTCATTTACCAGTGCTCTTGCAATTGCTACCCTTTGCTGCTGTCCGCCGGATAGCTGGTTAGGTTCATGTTCAAGTCTGTCCCCCAATCCAACTCTTTCCAAAACTTCAATCGCCTTTTTAGCAGGATTTTTTATTCTCTCATACCGGTCATACATCAAAGGTAATTCAACATTTTCAACTGCGCTTGTTCTTGCTAGAAGATTAAATCCCTGGAAAACGAAACCTATTTTCTGATTCCTGATTTTAGCATAGTCATTTTTTGAAAGTGTTCCGGTATTTACTCCATCAAGATAGTACTCACCGCTTGTTGGACTGTCAAGACATCCTATCAAATTCATCAAAGTTGATTTGCCGGAACCGGAAGAACCCATAATTGCAACAAACTCACCTTCATTAATTTTCAGATCTACAGATCTAAGTGCATGAACTTCAACTTCACCTACGGTGTATGTTTTCGTTAACCCGACTATTTTGATAATATTCTTTTTCGCAGATGATTCCATTAAAGTCCTCTTCTCATACCACGCGACATATTCTGAGCCGGATTTAAGATATTAGGGTTTTGTGTGGTTTTAGTATCACCAGCCGTTTCCAAACCAGTGATCACATTTGTGCTGTCTTTTAATACCCTGCTTCTGATTATCTCAGTAAATTTACCATCGCTGAGTCCCAGGCTGACGTAACCCATCGCTGGATTTCCGTTTTCATCAATATACCAGAACGTGCCGCTGGTTTTATTTCCTGAATTACCACTTCCGCCTGTCCGGTTTTTTGTTCCTCCCCGGCTTCCAAAAGATTGAAATTTTTGTTTTAAGCTGTCCGGCATTTTACTCGTTTCTTTTTGCATCCTGGCAGTGTAATCCGATATCATCTGCTCAGTTGGTTGGAATCTTAATGCGGCATTCGGAATCATTAATACATTATTTCGCTGGTCAACATAAAAATCAATTGTAGTGGTCATTCCGGGAAGTAGGAGCCCGTCATTATTATCCGCATTTACCACAACCGTATAATTCACAACATTTGAAACCACAGTAGAACCCAATCGTATCTGAACAACTTTTCCCGTGAATTCTTTATCGGGATAAGCCTGTACGGTAAACTTAGTTTCCTGCCCGACTTTTATCTGCCCTATATCACTTTCATCAACGTCGGCAAGAATTTGCATTTTTGAAAGGTCTTCCGCAATTGTAAACAAAGTTGGTGCAGAGAGACTTGCAGCCACTGTTTGCCCGGCTTCCACATTCCTATTAATAATTTTTCCTTTTATGGGAGAATATATAAATGCATATCCTAAATTTGTTTTCGCTTGTTGAAGTGAAGTTTGAGCAGAAATTAAGTTCGCCTTAGCAGTTAAGTAATTCGATTTTGAGGTAATGAAATCAAGTTCAGACATAAACTGTTTGTCGTATAATGACTGATCTCTTTCAAAAGTAGCTTTTGAAATATCATACTGAGCCTGGGCTTTCTCCAAACCGGTTACTGCATTGTTGACCTGAAGCGAAAGGTTAGTAGTATCAAGAACAGCCAGCAGCTGTCCCCTTTTAACATTGTCGTTAAAGTCTACCAGCAGTCTATCTATTTTTCCGGAAACCTGTGTGCCTACATCCACTGTAGTTACAGCCTGGAGAGTACCGGTGCTGGTAATTGTAGTACTCAAATCACCACGGGTAACCTTCGCAAAAATAAATTTATTTGTATCTGCACTACTGCTGTTAAAAAAAACAAAATAAATAACTATCACTGCGATAATTATTAATGAACCCGGTATTAATATTTTCTTTTTCATTTAGATTTCTCAAACGGAATTAGTTGACTTTGTAAATCATTTCAGATTATTGATTTTTATTTTTTGAATTTCCCTGCCGGTGGTTTTTTCTATGTTCAAGGATTTTATTGAATTGAGTTTTTTGTTTGTCATCAAGCACCTGCAGAATTTCATGGTTCCAGCTATCCATAATTTTCCTGAACCTTGCCCTCTGCATTTGAACTATAGTTCAGGATAAAAAAAGCAGCTGCAAGCAAGACCAATTTGATTTTCATTTTCGATTCCTTATAAAATAAAGTCTTATAACCGAAATTAGACACAGATCTTTTTTATATAGTTTAAATAAACACCACAAACAATTTTCCTGGAATTTTTGATTCCATAATCTAACCGGGAGAACAAATAGTTCTTCCGGGTATTAGAATAAAGAATGTCAGATATTAATTCATAAATGACTTATCAATGCAGCAATGCCATTGACGGAGGTCAGAATTAAACTTACTTTTTACGATTATTATCTTTTGATTCTCTACTTGTATCATTTTGCCTTTTCTTAAATTCATCTTTAGGAATAAGAACCTCGGTTTTTACTCTCGATGAATTTTGATCCACTCTTGTCTTTTCCTGGGGAGGTAAATCCATTTTGTTTATTTGTCTTTCAGGTAAATTTATTGTTTGGCGACCTATTTTTATATTTTCAATTGTTCCACCGGATGACTTTTCAATTTGTTCTCTATCAGGAGGTTTATTCAACACATCCCTTCCGCCAGTTTCATTTCTAACCGGATCAACGACTCTGTATTCACGAACATTATCTTCAGTAAAATCTTTATGCCTTACAACATGCCAGGGATGATGCTCATCTTCTTCCCATGGTTTTCCATAACTGACACCCGCCGGTGGCAGCGGTGCCCAACCAACGTAATCATCGTAATTAATCCACATTACTCTTGCTGGTGACCAGGGATCATTTGAAGGAATCCATACCCATCCGTAAAAAGGATCATCATACCAGTTTCCGTAATGGTAAACAATCCAGCCAAATGGTTCATAAGAAATCCAGGTCCACTCGCCATCAGCATAAGCCCAGTGCCCATTATCAAAAGGCATCCAATCGGAAACAGCGTATGGACGCCAGGCATTTCCAAAGCCATTTACATTAACCCATTCACCATAATTGTTTAAATCGTCCAGGTTATAACCTGCCTGTGTTGTTTCATTCGAGTTACTTTGATATCCAGATGAAGAACAGCCCGTTAATATCAGCAGAAACATGACTAATGAAAAAACAATACCAGATTTAATTATCGCTATTCTCTTTTTCATTACTTTACCTTTCTGGTTTCAAAATCGTATTCGTTAGATGACTGTAACTAAGAAATAATATTGGAAGTTTTTAGAATTAATACTATTTAAGAATCATTGTTAAAATAGTATCGCCGGTAATTGAGAAAGTTATTTTTAACTATCGATTTGAAATTTAACGAATTATTTTTCCGTTAAAGTTGTATTCAACTTAAACTTATCAACCCTTTGTTCCCTGACACGTGTGTCCTGTCTCATACACAAAATCTAAACTTTAAAATTACTGATGATGTCGAACATCAATCTATTTAAAAGATTATTCATATAAGCAAATAAATCAGTAATCCGAAAAACAATAAGAATTTTTTTAACTATAAAAGTATATGCACTCAATAATAAATAAGATTTCAACTCTCTCATTACCATTGCTAATTACTTTATCATCTCTTTTACTAATCACTATTGGTTGCATTGATTGGATTACAGGAAATGAATTGTCAATCTCAATATTTTATCTGATACCTATTTCAATTTCTTCATGGTTTATAAATAAATATGCGGGAATCCTGTTCGCAGTTTTTGGTGCAGTGATCTGGTTAATCTCGGATATTATGGATTCTAATTCGGTTACTCGTCCAATTATTCCCTATTGGAATGCATTGGTAATGCTCAGTTTTTTTATTGTACTGGCAGTTCTGCTTTCTACACTAAAAAGTGTAATTGAACGGGAAAATAATCTGGCTCTTAATATTCAGAAAAGCCTTCTGCCTCAATATATTCCAGCCGTCTCGAATTTTAGAATACTCACTCTATGGGAACCTGCACAAAATGTAAGCGGAGATTATTATGACTTTATTAATCTTTCCTGGAAGAATTTAGGAATTTGCCTTGCTGATGTTTGCGGACATGGAATACCTGCTGCTTTGTTAATGTCAAACATTCAGGCCACCTTCAGAATTGTTGCAAGCCACGATCATTCTCCAGGCGAAGTTTGTACTCATCTTAATACTGTTATGTTAAACTATTCCACACAGGAAAAATACACCAGCTTTTTCTATGGAATAATGGATATAGAAAAAAAAGAATTTACCTACTCAAATGCAGGTCATCCGCCCCCGATTATTATTCACAATAGTGGAGAAATAACCAGACTTAGTGCCGGCGGAATTTTACTTGGGATTGATTCTGATGCTTTATACGAAGAAGAAACAGTACAAATTGAAAAGGGAGATATATTGCTGCTCTATACAGACGGAATAATCGAAACCAGAAACCCGCTGGGTGAGGAGTTTGGAGAAAAAAGATTTATTGAAATTATTCAAAAAGATAAAAACCATTCTGAAGATTATTTACAAAAAGGTCTTCTTAAATCACTTACCGATTTTAGCAACGGGAACATTGATGATGATATAACTTTAATAATTGTCTTAGCTGTTTAATCAACCGGATAAGTATTATTGGAGATTACGAAGCCAGGAAATTTTTATATTTTTATTTCTAAAATTCATCTAACTGAGTTACGAATTCAAGTAATTGATCATACGCGTGTTTAATAATAAACGTTGATAATTTTGCCATTGTGTTTGTATCTGATACGGAATGACTTTGTGAATTATACGAAACCAGAATGTTATCTTCTTCAGTCGGTTCAATATTTTCCATTGACCAATAAAGAGTTGAATCCTGTAAATTATAGTTTGAAGGAACCGCGTTAAATGAACTGTCCTCCGTTGTAATTCCATCATTTAAGATTACATACACATCTAATGAATCTATTACATCTTTCCATTCTGTTGCATGGGCAAGGTTAATCAAGAAGGCACGGTCGCCGGCAGCAATTGCGTTTGTATCCAATCCCGGTAAAGAATCATAGTCTGCAAGTGAAGTCTGTGCCCAGAAAAGTGCTTTTATTCTACGATTTTCGTTAGGAGCAAATTTGGCTCTGACAGTGTACCACTCTTCACTTCCATCCACAATTAAACCAGGATTAACCCTTTCACCCTGAATCCAAAGTTGCACGCTCAGAATCCCGTTTGAAATTCTGCCTCCGGGTTCGGGCCCATTTTCATCATGTCCTGTTGATGGTAAAGCCAATTCCTGCTCTACAAAATTATCACTTTGATTAATAAAATCGGATTCCGAATAAACTGCAACAGCATTTGAATAAACAAAAACAACAAAAAGCTGATGACTAAGCTTTAACGGACTTTCATCTCTGGCCATTTCTTGTCTGCTATGAAACGGTGGAATGATAGCGATATAATTGCTGTTTTGCGCCAGGCAATCAGAAATCGAAATTACTAAAAGGAAAAGAAGTAGTTTAGCTTTATAATTCTTACTTATTGTCATTGATTTACTCCAATTGCTTCTTGTTGAAAAATTGGCAAACGGTGCATCAGAAAATGGCTAAATTTAATTACCGTTTCCAATTTGAAAAGTTTAACCCTGATCTTTTTTATTACCTTTCTTACGCAACTCCTCCATCAGTGAAATTTGTATGTCCTGAATCTCTACCATTCTTTCCCATTGATTAGTTAATAAATGATCTATCTTAAGATGCAGCTGCCTTATTTCCAATTCTGATTTAAGGTTAATTTTATAATCATTCTCCGAGCGCATTCTATCCCTGGATTCCTGCCGGTTTTGGCTCATCATAATAACAGGTGCTTGTAAAGCCGCTATGCAGGATAGTACCAGATTCAAAAGAATAAATGGGTACGGATCGAATTTATTATTTATTAAAAAGAATGAATTAAGAATTATCCAGAAAATTAATATTATCAGAAAGGTATTAATAAATTTCCAGCTGCCGCCAAAAGCGGATATTCTGTCGGATAATTTCTGACCAAAAGTTAGTGCTGAAGAATACTCTCTGCTGATATCCTCGGATATAGTTTCGTTATTTTTCAAACTATCCAGAACTTCCTCATCTAAGGAGGTTAGTTCACCTCGTTCCGAAACTAACAATGATTGGAAGTATTTGTATCTGTATGCCGAAAGATCTTTTTGGCAAATGAATAAACCGCTAGCCCACAATGGTTGGTCTGCCTTAATTAAGTTTGAAATAGCCGGTCGCACAAGATCTGAGGGTACAAGATCTGTCTTAGAATTACAAATAAGACAAACCCGTTTTGAACTGTCTGATTTTATTATTGTACTCATAATTTTGCTTTATAAAGATGGATAGATATTTTTATTCTGAATATAGTGAAAGAAAAATCAATGTATTATGTTAAAACACAAATGAACTTACTGTTTCTCCAATCAAAGAGAATGTTTAACGTTCAACTGTTTTCATAATAGCAAAACTATATTAATTATTTTTTATCATTTTCTTGCTTTACATTAAGAAATGTTGTTAGTTGCAACTATGAAAATATTTCCGGTAAAGCAAGCTTCACTTTCCGTTGAGCTTAATTCTATACCGAGTTTATAACATAACTTGCGGGGAGAATATGAAAACCAAAATCATTTCATTTGTCTTATTTACATTCCTGATTTTTACTTGTGTAAATTCTCTAACAGCCGGTGCTGATAATCCTAAAATCAGTTCTGAAACCGAAGAATGCATAAGCTGCCACGAAACTGTTACTCCCGGTATCGTTGCCGATTGGAAAACCAGCCTGCATTCTCAAAACAGTTTTAGTATGGCTGTTCAAAAACCTGAGATTGAAAGGCGTGTTTCAAGTACCGAAGTATCTGAGAAATTAAAAGATGTTGTTGTTGGATGCTTCGAATGCCATAGCTTGAATGCGGATAAACACAAAGACAATTTTGAACACTTCGGATATAAAATCAATATTATAGTCTCGCCCAATGACTGTGCCACCTGCCATAAAACTGAAGTAAGTGAATATGAGAATAGTAAAAAAGCTCACGCACTGGAAAATCTTCGGGACAATCCGGTTTATTCTGCCCTGGTAAATACAACGCTGGGGGTAAAAGAAGTCAACAATAATAAAATCAACTTAACGGACGCAAGTCGCTTCACTAAAAACGAAGCCTGCTATGCATGCCACGGAACCGAGATAAAAGTAGAGGGAACCAGGACAGTTTCCACAGACCTTGGTGATCTTGAAATTCCAAATTTGACTGACTGGCCAAACCAGGGTGTCGGAAGAATAAATCCAGACGGTAGTCATGGTTCCTGCACCGGATGCCATCCACGACATAGTTTTTCCATTGAAATTGCAAGGCAGCCTCATACCTGCGAGCAATGCCATCTTGAACCCGATGTTCCGGCTTATAACATATATGAAGAAAGCAAACACGGAAACATTTTTGAATCTAAAAAAGAAACATGGAACTGGGAAGAGGTGCCATGGAAATTAGGTGTAGACTTTACAACACCGACGTGTGCATCATGCCATAATAGTCTTTTAGTAAATGCACAGGGAGAAACAATTGTTAACCGTTCTCATGATTTCGGAAGCAGACTGTGGGTGAGAGTATTCGGATTAATTTATTCACACCCTCAGCCGAAGTCAGGTAAAACATTTGAAATAAAAAACAAAGATGGGTTACCACTGCCGACAACTTTCGATGATGTTCCGGCATCTGGATTACCTGATAAGCGCAAAAGAACAAAACCAGAGAAAAAATAAAATGATGAGCATTTGCTCATCCTGTCACGGGCAGAACTGGGTTGTTTCATATTTTGAAAAAATGGACAATACTCTTAATGAAACTGATAAGATGGTAGCCGCTTCAACCAAATTAATATCATATGCATGGGATAAGAAATTAGCCGATAATACAAATCCATTCGACGAGACTATTGAACAAATGTGGATACAGCAATGGTTATTTTATGCTAACTCGGTAAGATATTCGTCGGCTATGTCAGGCCCTGATTACGCAGCTTTTAAAAACGGCTGGTGGTATTTAACAAAAAATTTGAATGATATGCACATACTTATAAAACAACTTGAAAACGGTAAATAAAAATCTTTGTGTAGTAATTAACTACTGGAGGTATTCTTAAAATAATTCAAAATTTATTTTTAGTATCAGGTTCATACCAGAAAGTAAACGAATACGAGTAGAATAATACTTTGCTGGAAAATTAATAATAGGCGGGATTAATTGATTCTTTGCAGACTGTTGATATTCTCCCGGGCATCTGAATCTTACTCCTCAATTTCCGCAAGCCAGAGATAAGCTTTTTCAATATTTTTAAAATATTTAATATCGCACCATTTTACATTGGAATCAGTTGTTTTTAATATATGTTCATCATAAAGATCATTTGAAATAAAAATCGCAACTTTATCACTGTTCTTAAAACCAAACTGTTCCAAGGTATCACCATCTGTATGTATCTTATAACCACCGGCTTCGGGTAAAGTCTCAGTATGATTGATTAAAAATTTATTGCAGTCTGTCTCGTGTGCAATTTTTAGTGCTTCTTTTGAGTATTGTTGCGCTATTCCAAAGTTTACTCTTTGTTTCACATCTATCTCGACAATTTTCTTATCCTCAAGGTATTTAATTGTATAACTCATAATAAATCTCTTTTCACTGGTTATTTAAAGTGTCCCGCCAAAGTCTCCACATATTAAGTTATAACATACCTCTATTTAGCATAGCTTCAAATACAATTAGAAGTAAACATCATTCATAATACAATGAATAAAGACGGAATCCTTCCCATCACAATCAACATTTGGTATAACAAAAGTTATCAATCTTCGATCTCTCATTGAAGAAAAGTTTCATTGTTCATGATTATTCGTTATATATAGAATCGTTCTTAAACATAAAATTGAAAAAAATATGTACACAGCAATCATTATCGTATTACTTGCTCTTTCCGGTTATTTATTAATTACAGGTATAAAGAGCAACAAAAAAGGGAGAACAACATCAGGAATTATAATCGGGTTTCTGACCATTGTACTTTTCTGGTCCCTGGATTTTTGGGGAGAAATGCTATGGTTTGAAAATCTTGGCTACGGCGACAGGTTCTGGGTTTATACTATTGCCCAATCAATAACAGGTATTTTGGGAGCTTTTCTCTCTTTAGGAATAGTCTCATTATTAACTTACTCAATTGGTTCATCTAAAAATAATTTAAGAAAAATTGCTCTCGGAATTGCATTTGTTGCAGGTGCGCTTTGGGGTTATTCAAGCTGGCAGATTATTTTAAAATTCTGGTTCCGCGTACCAGCAGGGATTTCGGAGCCGGTATTAAACACTGACGCCGGTTTTTATCTCTTTACTCTTCCCTTTCTCGATAGTATTTATTTCCTGCTTATTATCCTCACTATCATTTCACTTGGAACACTTCTCTTTACTTCTTTTTTCAAATTTGATGAGAAAGGAAACCTTAGTATAAACCTCAACAGCTACGATAGAATAATTAATTCAAAACCATATACCAATATATTAATTGCGGGTTCCTTTTTAATATTTATTCTCGCCTACGATAAATACCTCAGCCGCTTTCACCTTATGTTTTCTGATTTAGGAATAGTACGCGGTCCTGGCTGGACGGATGTTAATATACTTTTACCCGCATACGACTTGATAATAGTTTTAATGATAATACTCGGGGTTTCATTACTTATTAAACCTGCAAGACAGGTTTTACAAAAGTTTTATTACAAATTGAGGATACGAAATGCAGGTTCAGAACCTGTTTTACTTTTTTCGGTACTGGTTACAATTGGGATAATTTGGTTCATCGGGTTAGTTGCCATTCCCGGTTTATTTCAATGGCTGAGAGTGGAACCGAATGAAATAACATTTGAACGTCCTTACATTCAAAATAATATCAAGCTAACACGTTACGGATTTAATCTTCAGAATATTGAAGAAAAAGAATACCCTGCAAAAAATACTTTCAACAAAGAGATCGTTGAGGATAACAAATCAACTTTTGAAAATATTAGGTTGTGGGACTGGCAAGCACTTGATGACGTTTATAAACAATTCCAGGAAATTCGTCTCTATTACGAATTTAAAGATGTCGATATAGACCGTTATAACTTTAACAATGAATACCGGCAGGTAATGGTTTCCGCCAGGGAGATGGAGGCCTCAAACCTTCCGCCGCAAAGCCAGACATTTGTTAACACAAGATTTAAATATACTCACGGTTACGGGATTGCATTATCAACGGTTACAGATTTTACACCCGAAGGTTTGCCAAATCTTCTAATACGCGATATTCCACCTATTAGTAAATACCCGGAACTCGAAGTAAAACAACCGCAGATTTATTACGGTGAATTGACCGATTCTTATGTAATTGTTAATTCAGATGAAGCTGAATTTGATTACCCAAGCGGTGAACAAAATGTTGACATAAAATATCCAGGGAAGGGCGGTGTTCAATTATCAAACCTCTGGAGAAAATTTTTATTCGGCTGGAAATTCGATGGAACAAAACTTTTCTTTTCAGGATATCCTAATTCCGAAAGCAGAATCATGTTTCACAGGCAGATTATGGACAGAGTTAAAACTCTCGCTCCTTTTCTGGAATTTGATAACGATCCATATATAGTTCTTGGTGATGACGGAAAACTCTACTGGATGATTGATGCTTATACAACCAGTAACTATTTCCCATACAGTGAGACCTTCAAGTCAACCGAAAATATTAGTTACAAAGAAGGGGAACAAAGCAGAACTTTAACTACTAACACTGTGCCCGATCTGAATGGCATTAACTATATCAGAAATTCTGTAAAGGTTGTAGTGGATGCTTTTAACGGGTCCGTTGATTTTTACATATTCGATGAAAATGACCCTCTTATAAAAGTATGGAACAATATCTTTCCGGGTTTATTTAAAAGAAAAATCAAATGCCGAAAGGTTTATTGAGTCATATCCGCTATCCGCAGGATTTTCTTATGGTACAGGGTCTGATGTATGAAAAATATCATATGACTGATCCAACAGTTTTTTATAACCAGGAAGATCTTTGGATAAGAGCAACGGAAAAATATTATAGTGAAGTCCGTCCGGTAAATCCTTACTATATTATGTGGCAGCTTCCTAAAACGCATAACGCCGAGTTTGTGCAAATACTCCCCTTCACACCCAAAAACAGGCAGGTATCAATTGGCTGGATAGCCGGAATGTGTGATGGTGATAATTATGGAAGATTCATTGCCTACAAGTTTCCAAAAGAAAGAAGGGTTCTCGGACCGCAGCAGGTTGAAACAAAAATTGATCAGGATAGTTTTTTATCCGGTCAGTTATCGCTGTGGGATCAAAGAGGATCAAACGTAATCCGCGGGAATGTACTTGCAATACCGGTTGATGAAACTATTATTTATGTTGAACCTATTTATCTGCAGGCAGAAACAGCAGCTTATCCTGAATTAAGACTAGTTGTAGTCATGCACAACGACAACCTCAGCTACGCTGAGAATTTTCAGGAAGCACTTCAAGGATTGTATGGCGAAGCACCTGTAAAACAAATTACAGGCAAAGAAGAAAACAATGTTGTAAAGAGAGATACTTCTGTAGAGGAAAAAATTAAACAGGCAAATGATGCTTTTGAAAATTATTTAAAATTCCAGGGAGAGAAACAATTTCAAAAAGCAGCCGGCGAACTTGAAAAACTCCAGAATATTCTAAAGGAATTATCCGATCATTCAAAAAATAATCCGTAAAAACGACTGAGAATTTTGTAAAAATATCTTCATAAATAAAAGTGTAGAATTAATCCAATTTATAATTAATTGAAAGGATGCAAAAAAACAGGGTATTTGTTGGTATTATTATTGTGACTCTAGATTCAATATTAATTATTGATTTGACAATCAGTGAAAATAGTACCCTAATGAATACCAAGAAAATATCAAAATATCATCATAAGCTTAACAAGCATTTTACGGAAATTCTTTCAGAAGGAAAAAAGACGGAAGAGAAAATCAAAATTTATAACAAGCAATTGAAGATTATTGAAAAGCTGAGAATCATTGAATCAAAAGGTAAAATAAAATATGAAACACCTTTAAGCGAAGTCGCTGAGGAAATAGAGAAAGATAAAAATACTCTCGAGCAGAAACTAAAAAAAATATAAAGCCATCACCTACATATTACTCTTCAAAGTAATTACTATTAATAGAATCTGTCCATTAATCTTAAATAAGTCCGATCTGATTTTTAATTTCTAAACCATACTGAATAAATTAATTAACGTTTGAAAAACAAAAAGCCCGTGTAATACGGGCTTTTTTAGCGGGG
>CAWFHZ010000021.1:0-26074 GCA_963815785.1 uncultured Ignavibacteria bacterium | reverse complement strand
AAGAAGGGAAGTATTATTAATATATTTTATATGATTAATAATCTAAAGTATATTAAATGGACTCACTAGGAATAGTCAATAAATATTAATTGAATCCATTATACACATTACCAATTCATCAGCCTGATACGGTTTGGCAATATAATTATCAAAACCTGCTTCTAAAAAACCTTCCCTGTTACCAAAATTTGCATAAGCAGTAATTGCTATAACCGGTATATTTTTGCCCTTATCTGTTTTTCTGATTTCTTTCATTACCTCAATACCATTTTCACCAATGCCAAGATTTATATCCATTAAGATCAGACTATAATCACCCTGGGTGAATAAATCTAACCCTTCCTTACCATTTTTTGCGAGATCAATCTGAAAATTATTTTTAAGCTGAAATTCCATAACTTTTCTGTTAATCTCGTCATCTTCAATAATTAGTATTTTCTTTTTTGATGTGTTTATATTATCCATCATTTTATTTTACCTGAATTTATTTATGGGGAGAGTAATTGTGTTATGACACTTTAACACATTTTTGATCTCTGTGTATAAGATCTAATATTATTTTAACGTTCAATTTAACATTTACATTTTTAAGTTCTACTATACTTCAATTTCCTGCTGGTATTTTTAAAGTAAAAATAGTTTTTGAATCTGAATTTGATATAAAAAATACTGAGCCTTTAAGATATTGTTCAACAATAAGTTTAACACTGTATGTCCCAATGCCTCTTCCATTGGCAGCTTTAGTGCTGAAAGATCTTTGGAATAGCTGTAATTGAATTTGTTCGGGAATTACAATATCGTTTTTAATATTAAACAAGACTGAGTCAGCTTCGATTGTACAATAAACTTTCACCTGGTCCTTTATGCATGAGGCTTCCAGTGCATTTTTAATCAGGTTACCGATAGATCTTATAAGTAATACACTATCGGTTTCCAAAATAACATCATTCTCCAGATACTCGCACAAATATTTTTTATCCTTGCTTAATTCTGTATTCTTATAAAGATCGTATGATCGGCTAATAATTTCATTTACAGATTTTTTCTGGAAATTTACAGATAAAGTTCCTTGTTCAGCATTTGACAAATCTCTTTGCGTTTGTATTTCACTGATAAGCTGCTGAGATGAATTGAGAAGTAAACCGCTGAATTCATTAATCTCCTCAATTTTTTCAGTTGAATTTAATATTTCAGAAATTCCATGTATTGCAGTAGCCGTATTCAAAACATCATGAAAAAATATTTTTTCTAATATTTTTCTTCTTTTTTCATCTTTGATATCCTCAATTGAAAATAAAATAAAATTTTCATCTGAAAATTTCAAAACAGAAGTAAATACACGAAGATCTAATGATGATTCGATGCCATCTTGCTCAGTAGTAATACGACACTCACTGGAGCAACCTATTAAAGTCTCTCTTGTATATTTATTACACTTTCCCGCTCCGCACTCAGCACAAAACTTTGATGTTCCGCACCCTGCAG
Organism: uncultured Ignavibacteria bacterium; assembly: GCA_963815785.1. Taxonomy (GTDB): domain Bacteria; phylum Bacteroidota; class Ignavibacteria; order Ignavibacteriales; family Ignavibacteriaceae; genus DATFVA01. Next base: position 24,589 of record CAWFHZ010000021.1, on the reverse strand, counting down.
GCATTTCAAATTTGTGTATGCATTTTAATGCCTCGCCTAACCTTTGTCCATAAATTTCTCCGGATTGATCAGGGAACAACAAACCTTCAGCTTTACTATTGTAAGAAATTATTTGCCTGTTTTGGTCCAGTATTACAGCGAGATTTGGATACCCTTCTAAAAGTTGTACGATCAGAGGATTGTTCGCAATATTTTTATATCTCTGAATTTCCTGTTCGTTTGAACGAACCGGAGAATCAAAATAAGTTGTGATTGGATAATTATCTTCCATTTTATTTTATATTCTAAATTAATCTCATATTATAAAAACGAGTGAAAACTATACTGACGGAATTCAATACTGAATTTTACTAGTAACATAACTCTATTTCCCATTTTAAAAAACTTAAATACGGTTTAATTATTTAAGTCGGAAAATGAAAACCTTTTAATAAAGCATCAGTTTTGTGTTACTATTTTTCTCAAAACTTCTCTAACATCATTTATTTTAAAAGGCTTGGACAGATAATGAGAACAACCTGATTCCAAAAATTCCTCCCTGTCACCTTTCATTGCGTACGCTGTGATAGCAACTATCGGAATAGTCTTATAACCAGGTAAAGTTCTGATTTTCTGAGTCGCCTGCATCCCATCAATTCCACGCTTAAGATTCATATCCATAAAGATTAAATCATATTTTTTCTTTTTCAGTTTCTTCAAAGCAAATTCAGCATCAGCAATATGTTCAAGCTCAACATAATCATTTATGTATCTGTTAAGAATAGGAAAAACCAAAGGGTCATCATCAACCACTATTGCCTTGAGTTTTATTGATATCTTTTCAGGAAAATTTTCAGCTTGTACGACCTTGACCGGAGTTAACGGTTTTACTTCTTCCGCATTCACACTTACAGGCAGTAAAACAGTAAATGTTGATCCAACTCCAACTTTACTTGTAATTGAAATATTACCGCTTAATTTTTCGACTAATTTTTTTGTAATACTTAGACCTAAACCTGAGCCTTCAAAATTTCTGCTGAACCCTTCGCTGACCTGACGAAATTCTTCAAATATAATTCCATAATTTTTTTTATCTATACCAATTCCCGTATCAGTAACCTTTATTTCTACACTATTATTTGTAAGTGAAATAGAAGTGGTAATACCGCCTTCAGCCGTGAATTTAACAGCGTTGTTGATAAGATTGTTCAATATTGAATAAAGAGCACGCCGATCGGAATTTATTATTATAGAATCCTGATTAGTTATAACCTTTAAATATAATCCCTTTTTTCGACCAATTTCTTTGAACAAGTCAGTAATTTCATTTGTTATACTCACCAGGTCTATTTGCTGATATTTAATCTCTTTCTTTTCTGTTTCCAGTTGAGACAAATCCAATATCAGGTTTAAAGTTTCTGAAAGTCGCTGCCCGCTTTTAAATATAGTATCTGCCATTTCTTTAAATTCTTTGGATTCAATATCATTGCGAAGGAAATCAGAATAACCTAGTATTCCAACCAGAGGAGTCCGCAATTCATGACTCATATTAGCCAGGAAATTTGACTTTAAGCGGTTCATCTCTTCGGCTTTATCCTTAGAAACTATTAAATCGTTTATCATTTTTTTCTGTTTAGTAATATCTTCTTTAATTCCAATGAAATGAGTTATCTCTCCATGTTCATTTATTATAGGAGAAATGGATGCTGATTCCCAATAGAGTTCTCCGTTTTTCTTCCTGTTATGAAATTCACCTTTCCAATCTTTCCCGGAAAGAATAGTATTCCACATTTCTGAGTAGTCTTTTTTTGTCTTTTCTCCGGACTGAAGAATTCTAGGATTTTTCCCAATCATTTCTTCATAGTTATATCCGCTTACCTCGCAGAATTTACTATTTACATATTCTATATTACCATTTAGATCTGTTATTACAACTGAAGCCGGACTTTGTTCTATTCCCCGTGATAACTTTCTTATTTCATCTTCTGCTAGTTTCTGTTCGGTAATATCAGTAAACATTCCAAATGAGCCGGAATAACCTGAATCTTTATCCCATATCGCGGTAGCTGATGCTAAAGTCCAGAAAACAGAGCCATCTTTTTTTAATAATCTTCTTTCATACATTTCTGAACCCCCGCTTCGTCTTAAGGACATACTTGCAATATGATTCTCCATTTCAGTTGGTGGAACCAGCTGCTTAAAATTCATTACTTCTAATTCTTCAACCGTATAGCCAGTCATTTTAGCAAACCGTGGATTTGCAAAAGTTATTTGTTCAAATTCATCTGCAGAACATATACCTTCTATTGAAGTATTGAATATTGTTCTGAGTCGTTCTTCACTCTCCCTTAGTACCAGTTCCGCTTTTTTCTGTTCAGTTATATCTGTAATTGTTCCGCGTATCCCGGTTACATTTCCGTTAATTATTATTGGAGATGACAATACAATTACATTTAATGGAGTTCCATCCTTTCGTAAAGCTTTGTATTCATGTGTAGTAGGATTTTCCCCCTTTAACACCAGTGTAAGATTTTCAGCAACTTTCGCTCTTTCCTCAGGGGTAAATATTTGAAATGCTGTTATTTTATTAGAGACATCTTCCTGTGAATATTGAAAAATTTTGTATGCCATTTCATTAACGTATGTAACCACGCCTTTGTCATCAGTTTCAAAAATCACCTGCGGCAGAAGATCAGCCATCTCTTTGAATTTTCTTTCACTGGCAATTAATGCTTCTTCCGATTTCTTACGAATGTTTTCAGTTTCTTTAAATTCAAGATTGAAGGAAATGTCCATTGCCATTTCATCAAGAAGCCTTATCTCGTGATCCTGAAAAAAGTCTTTTTGATTCGAGTATAGTGTAAAAGCACCAATTGTTTTACCAAAAACTTTCAAAGGAAAAGATGCAGATGATTTGTATTCCAGACTTAAAGCATTTTCTTTCCATGGAATCATACTAACATCATTTTCAATATCGTTTGATATAAAATGACTGCCGGTTTTTAAAGCTTTTCCAGCAGGACCCTGGCTTCTGATTGGATCATTGAGATCGATATTAATCTCATCCAAATAGCCCTCAATTACTCCCGATGACGCAACAATGTCTAATTTATTATTTGCCTGGTTTACTATTCCAATCCAGGCCATTCTGAATTTACCATTATCAATTGCAATCCGGCAAATTTCATCAAAGAGATTTTGTTTGTCTTTAATTCTTACTATGGCTTCGTTTGTACTGCTTAGCAATGCATACACCCTGTTAAGACTAAGAATCTCCTGTTCTGCTTTTTTACGTTCGGTAATATCTTTAATCGTTCCTATCATTTTAACTGGTTTATTATCTTCGTTAAATACGAGTTCTCCCAATCCGTGAACCCATCTTTCAGACTTATCATTCCTACGTACAATTTTATATTCTTTATCAAATTTCTGTTTCTTCCCGATTACCTCTGTTGCAAAATAGTCCGCTATTTCCTTTTGCCATTCGGGATGAATGATAGAAATCCACCCCGATACTGATTTATCAAATTCCGGTTCAATTCCGAAAATAAAATCTAATGTTTCCGAGCTTTCCCATCGGTCATTTTTTATATCCAGCACATAAGAACCTAATCCGGCAATCTTTTGAGTTTCTTTAAAAAATATTTCGCTCTGCTTTAATGCTTCTTCTTTATTCTTCTTATCCGCAATTTCCCATGAAAGATCTGCCAGAAAGTTAGTTATCTCAATATCTTTTTCAGTGTACTCGGTTGGTTTGTTCCCGATACCCAGCACAGCAACAACTTTTTCGTTTCTTATAACCGGGACAACCATTTCTCTTATAACGTCTGCGTGACCTTCCGGCATACCTTTTTTATTTAATAGGGAAGCATAGTCATTATGAACAACAGTTTTTTTTGTACGAACACTATCAGCCCAGACTCCAGCTTCACTTATTTTATAGTGAAGACCTTTACCTTCGGCATTACAAAATTCTTTTTCTGTTCGAGTTGACCACGCCTGAAGGTGAAGTGTTTCCTGATCCGGCAGGACGAAATGATAAAAACCAACTGGACTTTTGGTAAAATCAGAAACTTCATCCAGAGTTTTTGTTAGCAATTCATTCAGTGTATGCGATTGAGCATACTCATACAACATTAACCGGCTATCTATCATTTTACTTTTTAATCTATCTTCAGTCTGATCTCTGAAGACTAAAACAACACCTACTATTTCTCCTGCTTCATCTCTTATTGGTGCACCGCTGTCACTGATAGGAATTTCAGTACCATCTTTTGAAATAAGGATAGTGTGATTAGCAAGTCCAATTACAAGTCCTTCTGCTAATACTTTTCTTATAGGATTTTCTGCTTTTCTTCTGGTTTCCTCATTAACTATCTTAAAAATATTTTCTAACCTTCCGTTTTTAGCCTCAGCCAGGTTCCATCCGGTTAATTTCTCAGCAACTGAATTCAGGTGCTGTACTTTACCTTCGTTATCTGTAGTTATAACTGCATCCCCTATACTGTATAGTATAGTTTTAAATTCTTCATTAGATTTGAACAGTTCACGATATAAATTTCTTTGCCGGAAATGATAAATCCAGGAAATACCGAAACCGAGTGCAATTAATAACAGTAAAACAAATAAAATTATGGCTGATTCAACAAATCTTAAATCTTGCAGTATTTCAGCTTCATCCACTTTAGCAATCATAAACCAGTTTGTTCCCGGTACTGCATTTATATACGACAAAACTTCAATATTCCGATAATCTTTCCCTTCCCATATTCCTTTATATCCTAAAATTGCCTGAACTGCAGGAACTTCTTTTTCTGTTAGCGGAATTTCCAGCTTAAGAGCCGTGTTCTTTTTAAATCTCAAATTGTTCAGAAAAAGGGCAAAGTTCCCCTTTTTCCTTATAAGCAAAGTTTCTCCGCTGGAATTTGGGAGAGGCCACGATTGAATAAGGGGATAAATATAATTCTCAGGTTTTATTCGCAGAATTAAAGTTGCTATTACCTGTTTCTTCTGATCGAAAATAGGAGCGATGATATCATAGTGAATTGCATTATGCGTTTTACAGTAATAAAAATCAGTATCTTCAATTTTACCGCTTTTAAAAGATGTAAGTATCTTTGCTGAAGTTTCAGTATCCAATGTATCAAGTTCAGAACCAGCCGATAAAAGAATCTTTCCATTTTCTGAACTGATAAAAGCATTCTGGTAACCATAGGCACTTTGTATTAAAGATAACCTTTGTTTGATAATTTTTGTCAATGAAATATTATTTTTATCATTAACCCATTTTGTGATGCCATCTATAAAAAACGGGTCATTTGAAATCGATAATGCATTAGAGAAACGATTTTGATGCCAGGTTGTTATCTGATGAATTTTTAATTGCGCTATCGCTGTCAGATCATTTTTAACCTCTGCCATTTTTTGTTTTGCCGAATAATGATAGTACAGATACCCGCCGGCAATAATCATCAGAGCGATAACAGAGATGAAAAGGAACTGGTATTGTTTTTTTAATAGCCGCGGTTTTAATTTTTTAATCATCGGGTTTCCAAATGTTAAAATTTATTATTATATCCTTCTATATCAGCATATTTATTATTGAGAAATATTATTCCAACTGTATTTTTTAAATGTTAGCACATATTCTGAATTAAACAGAGCCGTAACAATATCGAATTGTAATTTTTTAGTCATAATTCTTCAACGAATTAATTTATCTTAATTAACTTGTTCCGGAAATTTTATTTACAGATTGTTCTGCAAGATCATTTATCAAACTTTTAAGAACCTCAAAATCCTGGCTTTTATCGAAAAAATAGTCTGCACCTGCTTCAATCGATTTCATTTTGTACTGTGTATAAGGGTAGTTTGTTAGAATACACACTTTAGATTCGATCTTATTCTCTTTTATTTTTTTTAATACTTCAATGCCATTTAATTCCGGCATCCTGATATCAAGCAAAATAAAATCCGGCCTCAGTTTATTAATAAGATCAAATGCTTCAGCTCCATTCTTTGCTTCCGCAACAATTTCAACATTTTTAATTTCATTAATTGATTCCCTGATTCTGTCACATATCAGTTGAGAATCATCCGCAATTAAAATCTTCATAAATTGTTCCTTTGTATAATTTTCCAAATGAAATGTACTGTAAAGATGTTGTAATAAATATCGGTTGAATGCTGATTGTTTTGTAGGTGTTTGCCCTACATCTGTAGCCTGGGGCAGTTACAACTATTTTTAAATATTAATATAAAGCAGGGGATAGGTTTCAATAAGAAATACATTATCAGAGGAAAAATTAATTCATTCAATCATATTATTCTTAATAGCATAATAAGTAAGCTCTGCATTAGTATTCATCCCCATTTTTTTCAAAATACGTGAACGGTATGTGCTGACAGTTTTATCACTGATGATAAGTTGTTCTGCAATTTTTTTGACTGATTTACCGCGAGCTATCAGGCACATTATCTGAAACTCTCTCTCGGACAGATTATTGTGAGGCATTTCTAAATTATCAAAAAGGTCTCCGGGGATTATTTTTTCAGCAAGAACCGAAGAAATATATTTGCCGCCGGATATTATCTTTCTAACAGCAGCCACTATTTCTTCATAAATACTATCTTTACATAAATAACCGGATGCGCCTAATTTAAAAGCCTGTATTGCATATTGTTCTTCCGGGTGTACACTGAGGATTAAAACAGCAACTTTATTGTTGGCTTCTTTCATCTTTTTTAGAACATCCATTCCACTTATTCCCGGCATTGATACATCCATTATTATGAGATCATATTCGTTTTTTTCAATTTTAGCCATTGTATCAATTCCGTCTATCGATTCATCAACAGCAGAAATCTCTTCCATGGAAGTCACTAATTGCTTCAATCCTTCTCTAACAATTGCATGATCGTCTGCAATTAATATTTTCATTGTTTATCTCTGTTTTCACTAGGAATTGAAACTGTTAAAATTGTGCCGTGATCTTCATTAGTGCCAATCTCAAATTTCCCGTTAAACTGGTTAACTCTTTCCCTCATACCAACCAGACCGAGTGAATTTTTATGATTTATTTGATTGCTCTTGATTCCAATGCCGTCATCCGCAATTTTCAGAATAACATTATTCATGTACAAATATAATTTAATTTCAACATTTTTAGCATTTGCATGTCTAATCACATTGGTCAAAGCTTCCTGTAAAACACGGAAAAGTGCTAAGCTTATCTTTGAATCCATATCAGGTGGTTCGTCCAATTGAAGATGACAACTTATCCCGGTTCGTTTTTCAAACTCCTGGCTGTACCATTGAATTGCAGAAGCAAGTCCAAGATCATCCAGCATACCCGGCCGTAAATCTGAAGAAATTCTTTGCACATCTTGTATAGTAACCGAAACAATATCTATCATTCCCTGCAGCTTCCTGTTCAATTCAGGTGTTGCAATCATTTTATCTTTTAGCCAGTTCAAATCAATCTTAAGCGCTGTTAAAGACTGACCAAGCTGATCGTGAATTTCCCTGGAGATATCTGCCCGTTCATTTTCTCTTATATCCGTTAAACGGGTATAAAGCTCCTTCATTTGCTTCCTGGATTTCAGGATATCCAGTTCTGCTTTTTTTCGTTGAGTTATATCAGTAATGGTTCCAATGTATCCTACAACGCGGTTTTTAGAATTGATTTCAGGAACTGCCTGACCCATTACCCACCTGATTGTTCCGTCAGTGAGTAGAAAACGATAATCAGTAAAAATTTCTTTTTCCACTTTTATAGTATCCTGCCAACCTTTTTTTATTTTTCCCCGATCATCCGGATGCACAGCTCTCAGCCAGCCATCTCCCAAAGCCTCCTGAAGTGATAATCCTGATAATTTACTCCACGTTGGATTAACATAAGTTGTGCTTCCACCCGGAGTGGTTCTGAAAATCCCGACCGGGGAAACATCTGCCAGGGTTTGGAATAAATTTTTGCTTTCAATCAAAGCTTCTTCAGCCAGTTTGCGTTCTGTTACGTCATTATATGAAGTTAGAAACTGGTAAACGAAACCATCAGCATTTCGCTGGCAAATAGTTGAAAGTGAAATGTATGCAATGCTTCCATCCTTTTTTATAAATCTTTTATCAATTGTGTAGGAGTCTATTTTTCCTTCCAGTACCTCATTAAACAATTTGAGATTCTCTGTCAGATCATCCGGATGGGTTATTGTTACCCAATCCAAATTTAACATTTCCTCTTTTGAGTATCCCATTATCTCACAAAATCTCTGGTTAACTTCAATCCATGATTTATTCGGAGCCGTAACACTTAATCCTACTGTACTTGAATCAAAATAATTTTTAAATTCTTCTCTGCTTCTTCTCAGTGCCTGTTCGGCTATGATACGTTCGGTTATATTACGGGCAAATCCCTGGAAACCAATTAATTTCTTCCCTCTATGGTATGGTGCAGACAATACTTCCACATAAATTATCCGTCCAAATTTGCCCCTCACTTTGTACTCTATTGCTTCAGATATATTCTGTCCGTTAATAATTTTTTTAAGTCTTTTTTCATACTGTTTTTTATAGCTCTCAGGAATAATTTCAAATATATTCATAGATAGAAATTCTTCTTCACTGAAACCGAGTTCAGTACACATTGATTTGTTAACAGATAAAAACTTACCTTTCAGATCTACGATGAAAATACCATCAGGACTTTGAGCAATCAGTGTTCTATATTTTTCTTCACTTTCCTTCAAACTTTCCTCAGCAAGTTTCAGCTCAGTTATATCTAATATGGAGACAATACTTGATTTTGAAAAGGGAATCATTCCAATATCTAAAATAGCGAACCTGTTTTCACCTTTTTTATTAATAAGTTTTACTTGGTATTTCTTGGGGGCACTTTTAGGATTTTTCCGACGCAGCTCATGATTTTTAACCATCTCCGCTAAACTTTCTTCAGATACGAAATCAGTCCAGCTCATACCTACAAGTTCCTCAGGTTTATACCCCGTGGTAATAAAGCATTCAGCATTAGCCATTATAATTTTTTTGTTTTCTTCAACTATTAAAGTAGCTGTACCGGTTGATTCAAAGATGGTTTTATATTTTGCCTCACTTTCCTGAATGGCTTTCTCAGCAAGTTTACTTTCTGTAATATCCCTTGTTATAGAAATAATATGGGGTTCATTTTTGAGTGAGATAACTGCAGCAGACATTAAACCGTATATAACACTTCCATCCTTTAATCTGAATCTTGCATCCAGGTTAGTAACCCTGCCATAATTTTGTAATTCTGAAACTAATTTTGCACGATCCGCTGGATTTTCCCAAATGTTAATCTCAAGAGAAGTTTTTCCTAAAACATCTTCTTTTGTATATCCTGTTATCCTGGTAAAACTTTCATTAATGTCCAGATACATTCCATCTTTTAAGCGATTAATATTAACAGAATCCGGGCTTGTTTGAAATGAAAGTTTGAACCTTTCTTCGCTCTCTTTTAATGCATCTTCCGCTTTTTTTCGTACAGCTATATCCCATGTTATATCTGCAATCTGCCTTACTCTCTCAATATCTGTTTCGTCATAGTCAAATTCTTTATTCCCCACACCAAGAATAGCAACTATTTTTTCATTACGGAAAATTGGAACCACAAGCTCGCGGATGACGGGGGAATGTCCTTCCGGTAATCCTTTTCGATGAAGTAAGGAAATGTAATCATTGTGAACAATGGCAGAACGGGAATGAATACAATCAACCCAAACACCTGCCTGATCAACCGGGTAGTGTAGTGTCTCAACTTCGGTTTTGCATATTTTTAATGTACTGGTTGACCATGCCTGAAGTGAAATGGTTTGTTGATCATCTTCTACAAAATGGAAGAATGAAATTTTGCTTCGTGTAATAATCTCTGTTTCATCCAAAGCTTTTTGAAGCAATTCTTCCAGGGTAGAATGAAATGAATATTCCAGGACAGATTCACGGACTTTCAGAATATCGGACAAAACTTTTTTTTCTGTTATATCAAGATAAGTTCCGAGAATACCGATGATCTCATCATTTGAACTACGAAGGGGAATTTTGCTTGTAAGGAGAGAAAGTTGTTTTCCTTCAGTAGAAGTTTGTGTTTCCTCAATCAGAAGTTTAGGCGCCCCACTAGTTAATACATCTAAATCGTCAGACCTGTATAATTCTGCCTGTTCTTTCCAAACCATCTGGAAATCATCTTTCCCGATGATTTCTTTCGGATCGGTCAGTCCGGCATCCTGTGCAAAAATTTTATTACAGCCAAGGTAATTCAGATTTCTGTCTTTCCAGAAAACCCTGACAGGAATAGTGTTGATAATACTTTCGATAATCATCCTGGAGTCACTCACAGCTTCTTCTGCACGCTTACGTTCAGAAACATCACGTGCCGAAGTGTGAACGTAACTTATATTATTAATGTTAATTCGCCTATTATTGAATTCTGTATCAACCTTTTTCCCATTCTTTTTAAGAATTTTAGCCTCGGATAATATTTCCTCGCCGGCAAGAATTCTGTCGTGGAATGTGAGATATGATTTTAAATCAATTGATTCATGAAGATCAGGAATTTTCATTTTCAACAATTCATTCCTGGAATAACCGGTCAAATCACAGGCTGCCTGGTTGACTAAAATAAACCGGGAGTTTATATCTGAAATAAAAATGGCATCCCGCGAACCTTCTATTATTGTTTCCTGCCATAAATTAGAAGCCTCTAATTTTTTTTCTAACTTTATTCGTTCAGTAATATCAAAAAGTACTAACCGGACTTCTTTCAAATCTTTCTTAAATTCTACTACAATATGAAAGTATTTAACCTGACCCTTATCAGCAGGTAATTTTTTCCCGGTCTTCGGATTGCTGAAATTGCTTGTGGATAATGCGACATCGCAACTTTCTTTTGAATCCACATTCAATGCTCTTTGGATCGTTTCATTAAATACCAGCTGAAATTCTCTTGATATAAATCGCTGAAACCGTTGTTTTATTAATTTAGATCGCTCAACTCCAAGCATTACGGCACCATACAGATTAGCCTTTATAATACTTCCATCAGGAGTTGTTGTAAAATATCCGTTTGGAGCAAAGTCATAAAGATCAGTATACTCTTCAAATCCCTTTTCAATTTCTGCTCTTGATTCTCTAAGTTCCTCGTTCATCATTTCCAGTTCAACTTGATGTATCCGAAGCTCTTCTAACGTTTTTAGATATTCTGTTTTAGTTCCGGATAGTTTTACTTTTTCGGGAGATTTTTTTAACCTGGCTTTTGCTTTTCGCCGAAGTTCTTTGGGATTATCAGCCAGTGATTTGTGAAGTGTTCTCATAAATTTTCTTCCTGTTACATCTGTACTTGTGTCATTCCGGAAAAGGGACTAACTATTTTTATTATTTAAGAATATAGTCTTTTATAAAACATTGGAAAAATGGTAAAATTTGATTGATATATATTCGGTGCGAAATTAGGGTATAAGTAACTTTTCTATTTTCTGCGAATATTAATGTAGATGATTTGGGATTATATTTTTTCATAAATCAGAACCATTGAAAATAATTTGATTTATTGAAAGAAATTCTCAACTAAGAAATGAAGATGGAGAATGAACTTTATATCAATCACTTGCATAAAGTTAATTAAATGATTTTATAGGATATAAGATAAGAAAATATTATTCTTATCAAACTAAGATTAGAATATAAATTTTAGATTCCAAGGAGTGGTTTTCGATCAAACGAAGTAAATTGATACTTTATTTACTAATTGCTTTGACTTACCACGTAATAAGTGGATAACGAAATAAAAAACTTGCAGTAATTTCAGATAAACCGGATTTAAATATAAAACATAGATTTATTTTTATATGAGGACGAGATGGCTGAAGAAGAAAAATTAGAGATTGGTTCAATTATTTGGGCTGATCTGACTATTCCTAACGCAGAAGAAGTTAAGGAATTTTACACAAACGTAATTGGCTGGAAACCTGAACCGGTTGTTATGGGAGGATATAATGATTACAGCATGAACAGTCCTGATTCCGGAAGAACAATTGCTGGAGTTTGCCACAGCAAAGGTGTAAATGCAGATTTACCTCCGCAATGGCTTCTTTACTTTACAGTTAGAGATGTCGATAATTCTGCAGAATTATGTAAAAAAAGTGGCGGGAAAGTAATTGCCGGGCCACGGAATATGGGAAAATATGGAAGGTATTGTGTTATTCAGGATCCCGCAGGAGCTGTAGCAGCATTATTTTCACCATTGGAATAGTATTTAAAATGTATTACCTGCGCGGGGATAATTTCTTCCAAAATTAAAACTGGTAATGGCGTCGTTGCTAGACAAATAAGTGTGAAAAATTCTTTTCACCCCGGTATAAATGAAAACCTGGGGAGGAAGAACAAGTTTCATCTTTCCGCCATATTCTGAGATTTTTCTGGAAGCTATTACAAGAACCCCAAGGAAAGTTGCATCAACCACATCGCATGAAGAGAGATCCACAACCAATCTTTCATATTCCAGTGCTATATCAGATTCCAGGTATTCCTGAAAAGCTAAAGCATCTTGTAATGTAGTTTTTTCCAGACTGACGCGAATTATTAATACGTCGTCGCGGAATTCACGTTTGAAATGTTCCATAAATGACATATAGTTTTTATTAACCCTCGTATTTTCTGCAACAATGAACGTACCAATTGTTTTTTTTACAATTTCCTAATCCTCTGTTTTGAAATGACTTAAAAGATTAAGACTACTTCTCACACTGATACAAGTTTTTAGTCTTTTGCAAAGGTAAATGTAATTCTGGTTTTGAATTTTTCAAATGACTCATTTCACCCTCAATTTATGAGCTAATCTTTTTTGATATTGCTACTTAGGAATTTGAATGTTATGTTTTTTCAGTTGTTTAAAAATACTTGCGGGGTTTTATGAAAAAGTTAGCGGGTTCAATCATTATATTAATCCTCCTATCATTTAATTCAATTTTAATTGCCCAGGGTGAAGCAGCACTTCCGTTTCTTTCTTTTCCTACATCTCCAATGAATGCTTCAATGGGATCAGTTGGAACCTCACTTCCGACTGACAACGTTTATGGATTTCTATATAATCCTGCTCAGTTAGGATATACCAGCCAGTTCACAAATTTTGGATTTCAGTTTTATTTAAAGAATCCGGTTATGAGTAGATTATATTCTCAGTATAATACTTTAGCTGAAATAAACAGTATCGCACTAAATCTTGGTTACAATTTTAATAAGATATTGAATATTCCAATTAGTATCGGATTAGGATATTCTAATTCAGAGTTTAAAATAGAATCCCCTGTTTACTATAACGATGATAAGGATAATTATTCTGCTTATTCTATTGGGATAGGAGCTGATTATTTTATTCAGTTTAGTTTTGGTTTTACTTATAAATCAATCTCTTCAAATCTATCCCAGTACTCAATCAGAACAATTAATAATGGTTCGGGTGCAAGTGCCATTGACGTTGGGTTTCTGATTAATGTACCAGTGTCGAAATTAATTGATCAGGATGCTAAACCGATTATATTAGGGAACATCCCGATCCTGCCATCACTGGATTTTTCAGTTGGATATGCTCAGACGAATATTGGAGATAAAGTGTATTATGTAGATAAATCACAAGCTGACCCTCTCCCCAGGATAGCAAGATTAGGATATGGTCTATCAGCAGGAATGAAACTGCCGGGAAATATTGATAACATCGAAATTTTTCATTTGGATTTTTCTGTTGACGCAGAAGATTATTTAATTGTTCGTGACTCAACTGGCCAAATTGGTCCCTACCAAAAATTTCTGGGAGACATAAAAATCGGGAGAAATATTTTTGGAATCAAAGGTGATGATAAAGTATACGCTCATTCAGGTTTAAAACTGGAATTTCTTGAAAGCCTGGATTTGATGTGGGGGCATATTGCAAATGAAAGAATGTTACAAACCACAAACGGATTTGGCATTAGATTAAAAGGATTGTTAAAGTTTATCACAGATCAAAGAAAAAACCCGGCTTTTAATTTTATTGCGGATCATTTTGATCTCAGGTACTACAAAACAACCTATCTAAAAGATTCATTAGTTGAAACCAAATTTCAGGGAATTGAGATTCTTTTTTCAAATTATAGTTTCGATTGATTCTTGTGATTTTTTCTGATTTAAAATACTTCAATTAATAATTGTTAATTTTAAGCTTTATTTTAGATTAATTCCGGGGAGAATAATAATGAACAAAATTGATGAGCTCGCCAAAGAATTCCTTTCACAAAAAAATATTGCAGTTGCCGGAGTAAAAAGAAATCCTGAAGGAACTGCAAATCTCATCTTCAGAAAATTAAAAGAAACCGGGCATAATGTTTATCCTTTAAATCCGAATGCTGAAACTGTTGAAGACGTAAAATGCTATCCAGATTTAAAATCTATTCCGGAAAAAATTGATGGGGTTGTAATTGTGACAAAACCTGTTCATAGTGAAAGAATTGTTGAAGATTGCATTCAATCGGGAGTAAAAAGAGTCTGGATGCATAATACATTTGGTAAAAAGGGGAGCGACAAACCTATGTCAAGCATTTCAGAAAAAGCAGTTCAAATGTGCAGAGAAAATAATATAAAAGTTATTCCCGGCGGCTGCCCGATGATGTTTTGTGAACCGGTTGATTTCGGGCATAAATGTTTGAGAGGTATTGCAAGGTTTACAGGCGGATTTAGATTTTGAATTATTTTTGTTGATAATAAGTTTTCAATTTATTATTATCTGTTTTAATTTAATAAATATTAAGGAAAATAATGAAGACTGAAGAACTTAAAGCCTTCAGTCTCCACTTAAACAGAAATATAAAGAACAACCGGAATCAGCTCTGATTACTTTAAAAGCAGAAGGAATAATAGGGGAGGGTGTAACCTGTAAAATTTATTCTGGAAAAGCGCTGGCGGAAGCGGGACTTCATCCTGCTACCGGAGGAAATGGAATTTTGCATGTTCCGGCGATATGTTATTGGAAGCACTCGCAGCTTGCGCAGGAGTTACAATGAGTGCAGTCGCAACTTCAATCGGTGTTAATCTGAAAAGCGGAAAAGTAATTGCTGAAGGTAATATTGATTTCAGAGGTACACTTGCCTTTTCAAAAGAAGCTCCTGTTGGTTTTCTGAATATAAAAGTAAAATTTGAAATAGACACAGATGCTGATGAGGAGCAGATAAATTCGCTTGTTAAATTAACTGAAAGATATTGTGTAGTTTTTCAGACTCTAAAAAATTCACCTCATATTGATTTTACAGTTAACAAGGTTTAATTAAACTTCGATTTAATTTCTATTTTCTTGTAACATTTTAGAAGTGGAGCTAACCGGGATCGAACCGGCGACCTTCTCGTTGCGAACGAGACGCTCTCCCAGCTGAGCTATAGCCCCGGAAAAATCAATCGTACTCCCAAATTTAATTGCTTATTTTAAATAAATCTACAATCGGTTAATCAATATTTTTATTTGTTTTCAAGATATAATATCATTTCCTATCTTTGCCTTCAATGAAAATTCTTCCTGTAAACAGTTACTATAAAAAAATATTAAGGCTTGCGCTGCCGGCAATTGCCGGGTTATCCACTCAAATGGTTGTCTCTCTAACTGATTCTGCAATGGTAGGCCGGCTTGATGAAGCAACATATGCTCTTGCCGCTATGGGAATCGGAGTTCTCGCAACGTGGGCATTGATTAGTTTTTTTTCAAGTCTTGCAACAGGTACCCACGTTATAGTAGCCCGTAAATATGGTGAAAATGATTTTAATGGCTGTAGCCTGGCCCTGAATAATTCACTTATAATTGGATTTATTATAGGAATAATTGTAGCTGCAATAGGAGTACTGGCGGCTTACCAAATAGCTGATTTTTTTGCTGCTGATAAAACGGTAGGAATTTACGCTGGACAGTACATCTTTTACAGATTTCTCGGAATTCCATTTTTTCTAATCAGTGTTTCTTATCGCGGTTTTTATTTCGGCATCAACAAAACAAAAATATTTATGTTTTCTGGTGTAATTACAAACCTTCTCAATATTTTTTTAAATTATCTCTTTATATACGGCAATCTCGGAATGCCGAGAATGGGATTGGCAGGAGCCGGTTTAGCATCAACACTTGCAACCACATTTGATTTTGTATTTTACACATCAGTCCTGATGTTTCCGGTTTATCGGAACAAATATCATCCGTTTAGGAATTTCCACATTAACATTAATTTGATAAAGAAAATCTATCAAATTTCTTTACCTGTCTCTTTTCAGAATGTGTTTATTTTAATTGGGTTTTTACTCTTCATAGTAATAACAGGATTAATCGGAATTCAACAGCAGGCAGCTTCTCAGGCTGTTATTAGCACATTATTTATATCCTTACTACCTTGTTTCGGATTCGGAATTGCAGTTCAGACATTGGTAGGAAATAATCTTGGTTCTGGAAAATTTAAATTAGCGAAAATCTATGGATTCGAAACGGCAAAGATAGCCACTTATTATACTTTAATTCTCGGAATAGTTTTTATTTCGTTACCTAAATATGTTTTATTAATAATTACAAATAACCAATCAATTATTGAAGTTGCGAAACCTGCTTTGAGAATTGCCGGATTTGCTCAGATATTTTATGCTTTCGGAGTTGTGCTTGCTAATGGTTTGCAGGCTGCCGGAAAAACATTTTTTGTTATGAAATCAGAAGTAATAACCAACCTGTTTATTTTTGTGCCTCTCGCATATTTGATGGGAATTATTTTTAAAGGGGGATTACTCTGGGCCTGGATGGCTTTGCCAGCATATATCTTAACCTATACAGTTATTATTTTTAGAAAATATGAAAAAGGTGATTGGCAGAAAAAATTTATCTAAATATTTAATTGCAAAATAAATAGATGTTTTTTACAATCTCAGTAGTTAAATTCTTAAAATGTTCTACTTTAAAGGTTATTTCTACTTATATTCATTAAGATAATGGTATAAGTCTTGACATTTTACCGGTTATAAAATATATTTTGTCTATGAAAAATCTGATTACTGTATTTTCATTAATCTTGTTAGTTGTATCTGTTGCATTTGCAGGGGCACTGCTTGATTATTTTCATGCTCAATCTGAAGGAGACAACGTAAAACTTGAGTGGAAAACTACAACTGAATCAAATCTCGCAAATTTTATAATTGAAAGAAAAACACCTGATACTGATTTTATAGAATTAGCAACCGTTTCTCCTAAAGGAAATAACTCTGTTTATACCTATCTTGATCAGGCCGCATATAAAATGACTAACCCTGTATTTGTTTACAGATTGAAAATATTGGATCTAGACGGTTCAGCCTCATACTCTTCCACAGTATCCGTTTCTCCAAATATTTCCGGAGTAAAAAGAACCTGGGGCAGCATCAAGGCAATGTTCAGGTAATATTTCACTTCAAATTTACTTTTCATTACAAATCTTTCCCATTAAAATTTATAGCTTATTAATTAACGAACAATCATTTATCTTTGTCCCTTAATTATTATTAATATGTTTGTAGGTAAATGCGAATTCCATTTCTATTTCTTAGTCTAACAATTTTAACCTTTCTATTAGCTGGATGTTCAGGATCTAAAAATTCCTATGACCGGAAAAATGGTACTGAATTTAATAATGAAAATATTATAAGAGTATTATTAGAAGAAAAAGAAAGCGGCTTTGATTGGTTTGTCCAATCTCCCGTTTATTTAAAGGATGGGGAGAATAATCTTGCATTAATCAATCCAGGCAATAAAGTTATCTTTTCGAGTTCAAATGGTGCTGTTGAAATAAATATTGAAAGTAAAAATTTTGAAAGTAAAAATTTTCAATTAACAGCAACAGAAACGGGAAGTCCGGTTGAATTCAATGGAAACTTATATAAAGGCTCTCTAAAATTTATTCCCGACGCAAATGGGATAAAAGTTATTAACGTTCTTTCAGTTGAACAATATCTTAAGGGAGTAATTCCAGGTGAAATGCCTTCGGGAAATGGAACAGAATATTATGAGGCATTGAAGGCTTTTGCAATTTGCGCGAGAACATATACTATTTCAAAGATACAAGAAAGTAAAAATATTTTTGATGTTTTTGCGGATACAAGAGATCAGGTTTACGGTGGTTCAGGTGTGGAAAAATCTATTATTAATCAAGTGGTTGATGAAACACGTGGATTAATTCTTACATACGATGGTAAACCCGCAATGACTTTTTATCACTCGACTTGCGGAGGTTTTACTGAAGATGCTGAAAATGTTTTTCCCAATATTGATGTTCCCTACCTGAAAAGTGTGAAAGATGGTGATCCACCTTATTGTTCAATTTCTCCTAAGTTTACCTGGACTGAAAAATATGATGAGGATGAATTTATCAATAGGTTAGTTTCCTCAGGCTATCTTAATAATCCTGATTATACTTTGACTGGGATAAATGTAATCAGCAGTTTTGAATCGGGTAGAATTAAAGAATTAAAAATAGATCTTCTTGATAGAATTAAAAATCCTAAATCCGTGAAACTTTATGGCAATAAAATAAGATATGTAATAAGAACTTCTGATAATAAATCGATTTTGGAAAGCAATAATTTTGAAATTAAAGTAGACAACGAGAGGAAAGTTATTATAAAGGGCAAAGGTTACGGGCACGGTGTAGGTCTTTGTCAATGGGGCGCTCTGGCTCAATCACAGCAGGGAAGATCGTATAGGGAGATTTTATCATTTTATTATCCCGGAACTAAAATAGAAAAGTAAAATGATAAACAATCCACTTCCAATTTATCTTGCATCAAAATCTCCCCGAAGAAAAAAACTGCTTAAACAGTTAAATCTGAAATTTCATATTATATCCGTTGAAATAGATGAAAAAAGAAAAAGAAATGAATTACCGGCTGATATGGTAAAGAGATTAACTTTGTTGAAATTGATCCCGGCAAAAAAATTTATTAAAGAAGGAATAATAATTACTGCTGATACAATAGTTGTACTCGGAAATGAAATACTAGGCAAACCAAAAAATAAAAAAGTTGCAAAGCAAATGTTAAAGAAGCTTAGTGGTAATACACATACGGTTTATACAGGATTTGCTGTTTATAATTCAGTGACTGATAAAATAATTATTGATTACGAAAAGACGAAAGTTACTTTTAGGAAATTAAAAAGTGATGAGATTGAGAATTATATTGAATCAGGAAGTCCGATGGATAAAGCAGGTGCTTATGGTATTCAGGATGATTTTGGTGCCGTCTTTGTTAAAAAAATTAACGGAGATTATTATAATGTTGTTGGATTACCAATTGCCAAGTTGTATCTAAATCTTCTAAAAGTGATTTAAATGTTAAAAAAACTGAAAAAGAAAATTCTTATTTCCTTAGCCATTGCAGGCATCCTTTATCTCGCATTTACAATTTATGCAGATTTCGATCTTGTGATGAAAGCTTTCGAAAAATTTAACTGGCTTCTGTTTCCGCTGCTTCTTGTTCTTTCCTTGTTTAATTACCTTTTTCGGTTTATTAAATGGGATTATTACTTATCTGTTATAAAAGTAAAAGTAAGTAAATTAGATTCGTTTTCAATTTTTATGTCCGGTCTGGTTATGAGCGTTACTCCCGGTAAAATGGGAGAACTTCTGAAATCATACCTTGTTAAAGAGTTAAACCAGACGCCTGTAAGTAAAACTTTCCCGATTATTTTTGCAGAACGAATAACTGATTTCATTTCACTATTGTCCCTGGCTTTGATAGGCGCATATGTCTATAATTATGGTCGTGGAATAGTAATCGGAGTTTCAGTCTTTTTTATAATAATTGTTATAATGATAAGTAGTAAAAGGATTGCACTTCCTGTTTTAAAACTTTTAGAGAAAAGTTCATTTCTTCAAAAACATTTATCTCACATTCATAGCGCTTACGAAAGTTCTTATCAACTTCTTCGTCCAATACCGTTATTGAAGATGTGTATATTAAGTTTAGGTTCATGGTTTTTTGAATGTTTGGGATATTACATTATTCTGATTAATTTTGGGTTAGATGTAAGTCTTTTATGGGCGACATTCGTTTATTGTTTTGCAACAATAGTTGGTGCAATTACAATGCTGCCCGGTGGATTGGGGATAACAGAAGGATCATTGACGCTTCTTATTATCCAGAAAGGTTCCCCTAAAGAAATTGCAGTTGCTTCAACGTTTATAGTCAGGGTGGTTACTCTATGGTTCGCTGTTCTCGTAGGCGTAATAAGTGTAACTTTTTATCAGAGGAGATTTGGTAAAATAACTCTGGAATCCATCGCTGAATAATATAAGCGGACGAAATCATACTGAATCATCCGGTTATAAATTTAGAACTGGTTTCTGCGATGTTGTCAACGACTAATCGAATTTTCTTAAGCGAATTCTTGATTTGTTCTAAGACTATTTTAGATTGTATGTATTAACTTTATCGTTTTTTTCTAAATTCTGGTAAATGAACGATTTAATATGTCTCAGATCAAGAACATTTTCTTGATTTTCAGACTCATGCATGTTATATTTTTAAGCGTCCTATATATATTAAAAAAGGAGTTAAATATGTCACAAGATAATTCAGGTAAAGGTTTGTTTTTAGGGTTTCTAGCAGGTGGTATTATTGGTGCAATTGCCGCTCTGCTATATGCTCCCAAATCCGGAAGAGAACTCAGAAATGACATCAGAAATAAATCGGATGAATACTATGATGATGTTGAAAAGTATTTTGTAGAAGCAAGGGATAAAGCAAAAGATCTGATTAACGATGGGAAGAAGAAATCCGAAAAATTAATTAACGATGCAAAAATAAAATCCGATGAATTGTTAAAAGATGCTGAACGAATTTTTAACGATGCTAAATCTAAAACAGAGGGCTACGTTTCAAAAGGAAAAGAAACCCTTGATCAGGAATCAGCAAAGTTAAAAACTGCTGTAAAAGCCGGTGTTGATGCTTACAAAGAAACTAAAAGAAGTTAATTAATAAATATAAATGGATACAGTCAACATTTTTTATATCGTTTTGCTGGCATCAGCATCTCTTCTATGTCTTGCATTAGTATTTTATATAAATAAAATCACAAATTCTATCAAACTTATAGAGATAGAAATTAAAGCTATTTCAGAACAGATTAAACCGCTTCTTGAAACATCAGTTGAACTTAGTGGAAAACTAAATTCTCTGTCCGATGAAGCAGGTAATCAGGTAAATATTGTAAAAGAAATTATAGGAAAGGTTAAAGACAGGGTTGAATTGATTCTGTCATTAGAGGAACAATTGAGGGAGGGATTAGAAAAACCTTTAACCGGGTTATTAAAAAACCTTTCAGCTGTTTCTAATGGCGTATCCACCTTTTGGAAAACCTTCACAAAATGATAATAATAACTTAAACCTTCTCACCTTGAATCTTAGGAGGAAATCCCTTGAAAGAATATGGTACTGAGGCAATTAGGAATATTGCGTTTATTGGACATCAGGGCAGTGGTAAAACCAGCCTATCCGAAACTCTATTATACACCGCGAATGAAATAAACAGGATTGGAAGTATCTCCGAAGGAAATACAATCTCTGATTATACCCCGAATGAAATTGAAAAACAGATTTCGATTTCAACTTCTCTAATGCACATTGAGTGGAATAATACTAAAATCAATATTTTAGATACCCCCGGCTATTCTGATTTTATTGGAGATGTTAAATCAGCAATGCGTGTAGCTGATACTTGTGTAATGGTTCTTAAATCAGCAGAAGGAGTTGAAGTCGGTTCTGAAACTACCGGCAAATTTGTTGATGAATTTAATCTCCCATCTGCTATAATAATAAATAAAGTTGATAATGAGCATAGCACCTTTAAAGAAACCCTTCAACAGGCAAGGGAGAGACTTACCAGCGGTACAATTGCAATAACCTTTCCTGTAAATCAGGGAATTAATTTTAATAGTGTAGTTGATATCCTGAAAATGAAAGCTTATGAGTACGGTGAGCCCGGTAGCAGGAAAGTATCTGAAACAGAAATCCCTACGGAATTGAAAGATGAAGCAGAAGCATATAGAACAGAACTGATTGAAAAGGTCGCTGAAATATCAGAAGAATTGATGAATAAATATTTTGATGATGGAACTTTAACGGATACGGATTTGGAAAAAGGAATCAAATCTGCGCTTATCAAAAGAAATTTAACACCTGTTTTTGCAGTTTCGGCAACGAAAGGTGTCGGGTTGAATAACTTTTTGGATTTTATCGCGAGTTATTGCCCTTCTCCTGTAGATCGCGGAGGTGAGGACGCTCAAGTAAAGGGTAGTGAAAAAAAACAAAAAGTATTGCCTGATTCCTCAGGTGAACCGGTACTATTCATCTTTAAAACTATTTCTGAACAGCACGTCGGAGAGTTATCCTTATTCAAGGTCTTCTCAGGTCAAGTCAACGCAGGACTGGATTTACTAAATGAGACAAATGGCAAATCAGAAAGATTAAGTCAACTTTCTATTCTGAACGGACATAACAGGAAAGATGTAAACGAAATTGTTGCCGGAGATCTTGGGGCAGTTGTAAAACTAAAAGATACTCATACAAATAACACCTTAAGTTCAAAATCCCTGCCTGTTGTTATGAATCCCATTGTTTTCCCCGATGCAGTAATTAGAGGAGCGATTGTTCCAAAAGCTAAGGGAGATGAAGACAAAATCGCTTCCGGTTTACATACTTTACATGAAGAAGATCCTTCGTTCAGTGTCAAGTTTGATCCTGAAATTTCTCAAACCATAATTTCGGGACAAGGTGAGTTGCAACTTTCACTAGCAGTTAAAAGATTAAAAGAACGTTATGGAGTAGAGGTTGATCTTGTTGAACCGAGAGTACCATATCGTGAAGCAATTAAAGGAAGTGCTGATGACGTTGAGTATAAACATAAGAAACAATCCGGAGGAAGAGGACAGTATGGTCATGTTCATTTTAGAATGGAACCACTTCCACGCGGCAAAGGTTTTGAGTTTGTAAATGCAATAGTTGGCGGAGTTGTACCAGGTAGATTTATTCCAGCTGTTGAAAAAGGTGTTCAGGAGGCGATGATAAAAGGAGTTATTTCGGGAAATCCGGTTGTTGATGTTAAAGTAACACTTTTCGACGGTACATATCATACTGTTGACTCAGATGAAATGTCATTTAAACTTGCTGC
The DNA here is from genome assembly GCA_963815785.1 of uncultured Ignavibacteria bacterium. Taxonomy (GTDB): domain Bacteria; phylum Bacteroidota; class Ignavibacteria; order Ignavibacteriales; family Ignavibacteriaceae; genus DATFVA01. The sequence goes on along the minus strand of CAWFHZ010000021.1, from coordinate 1,397 downwards.
TTCACAATGTTTTAGAAAAGGATTCCTTGCTTCGAAACCCGTTCTGCTGGAACCAATCTATGAAATTGAAGTTACTGTACCCGAAGAATTTATGGGCGATGTAATGGGAGATATCTCAAGTCGCCGCGGAAAGATTCTTGGTATGGATTCAGACGGACATTTTCAGAAAATAAAAGCAAATATCCCACTAGCAGAATTGTACAAATATTCTTCTCAGTTAAGAAGTTTAACCTCGGGTCGTGGTGTTCATACGCGGAAGTTTGCGTATTATGAAGAGATGCCGAAAGAAGTTGAACAAAAAATTATAGATGAATACAATAAATCTAGAGAAGAAGGAAATTAAAAACCTTGAATTAAGGCGGTTTTATAACCGCCTTTTTAATTTATAGAGGATGTATGGAAAAACTCTGGTCACCATGGCGTTCAGAATATATCGATTCATTTAAAAATGAAAGTAACAAGAATAATTGTGTATTCTGTGAAATGATGGAATTCAAAACTGAAGATCTATCTAACTTAATCGTCGATAAAGGACCATTGACATTCACTGTTCTTAATCTTTATCCCTACAACAACGGTCACCTTATGGTTGTTCCATACAGACATACTTCCGATTTTATTTCACTGACTGATAAAGAAAATGAAGAAATAATGAATAAGATGCGCAACGCTTATAAAGTGTTGAAAGAAATGCTTCATCCCGAAGGATTTAACATGGGACTGAATCTAGGAAGAGTTGCCGGTGCTGGTATTCATGAACATATCCATTTTCACATTGTTCCCAGATGGAATGGAGACACTAACTTTATGCCCGTTCTAGGCGAAGTTAAAGTAATCTCTCAGGATCTTATCGAAACAAAAAAAAATATGTTGGCTGCTTATAGCAGAATTAAAGATTTATAAGAATTGGAAAAATAATTTGATAAAAACTATTCTCTTTTCTCTGCTCATTTTTTTGTTTGTTATAAATTTGACATCCTGCTCAGATTCTGTAAAAAAAGAAACTCAAAATATTAATCTTGATTCTATCATATACAAACCCGGCACAAAAGAACCATTTAACGGTACATGGAAGGGAGCGACTGATAGTATAAAACTGGAATTTGATGTGGTAAATGGTAAAAAAGAAGGGAACTTCAGGGCATATTATCCAAACGGAAAAATTCAAATTTCAGGAAAAATGAAAAACAACCGGAATACGGGCGAATGGAAATATTTTTATGAAAATGGTAATTTAGAATCATCCGGGGTTTTTGTGAATGATGTTCCGGATGGGAAGTGGTTATGGTTTTACCCGGATGAAAAATTAAAGCAGGTAGGTTTTTATCACTCAGGAAAGAGAGATAGTTTGTGGAAATCGTATGATTCAACTGGAGTCCTGATTGATTCGACAATAA
>CAWFHZ010000020.1:0-92851 GCA_963815785.1 uncultured Ignavibacteria bacterium | reverse complement strand
ATGGTCTTCTCCTTTATATTGATCACCTCATTACTCCCATGGTGTTGTTTCTGAAATATCATAAATCAAAAAAGTGGAGAAAACTCCGCCCCAAAAGAATCGACAATGTAACAAAACCAGATTCTATTGTAAAGAGGAATAAAGTTGAAGAACAAAGGTGGCGTGACCTAAGCGTGCACCCAGAAAAGTCCTTAGCAACATTGTATGATTCTCAAATTCCAGAATTATATCAAATGTAGGCGAAGTTCCTGCCCCTTATCCTACGAGGAGGAATAAATATGAAAATTCAAGAAGCTGCAAGCCGCTTATTGGAAGCAGAGGAAACGAAAAACGTAATTGAACCGTTAACGGTTTCCTATCCAGGGATTACAGTGGATGAAGCCTACTATACTCAATTAGAGATAATCCGCAGAAAAGTCGAAAATGGGCGGATTATTGTCGGGAAGAAAATTGGGGCAACAAGCAAAGCGATTCAAAATATGTTTGGAGTCAATCAACCTGATTATGGACATTTATTGGCCGATATGATGTATGTCGAAGGGGAAACGATTTCACTTGATCAATATATTCAACCAAAAGTAGAATTTGAGATTGCCTTTATTTTAAAAAAGGATTTAAAAGGACCGAATGTTTCGGTTCTCGATGTTATTGAAGCCACGGATTATATTGTTCCGGCGATTGAAGTGATTGATAGCCGTATTGATGATTGGCAGATCAAATTTGAAGATACTGTCGCAGACAATGGATCTTCTGCTGGTGCCATTATTGGCGGAAAACCAACGAAGCTTGAAGGATTGGATCTTACCATATCGGAATGGTTGCTTATCGAAATGGAGAAATGATTGATTCAGGTGCAGGTGCAGCCGTCCTTGGAAATCCACTTCGTTCCGTTGCTTGGCTAGCCAATTCTTTAGGGAAATACGATGTAGCCTTAAAAGCGGGGGAAATTGTTCTATCAGGGGCATTAACAAGTGCAATCGAAGTAAGGACAATGACACATTTACAGCTGAATTTGCTCATATTGGTTCAGTCACTGCTTCCTTTAAACGATAAAATAGAAACTAGGTGATAAACATGATTAAGACAGATGTAATTGATCAAATTGCTTTTGAATTATACGAGGCGGAAAAACAAAAAAAGTCGGTTAATAAGTTTGTTGAAGCCTATCCTGAATTGGATGAAGCATTGGCCTATCAGGTACAAGAACGATTAATTGAAATAAAATGCAAGGAAGAAAACACAAAAAGAATCGGTCGAAAGCTTGGATTAACGAGTAAGGCAAAACAAGTAATGATGGGTGTTCATGAACCATCTTATGGGGTATTGCTTGAAAGTATGCAATTGTTTGAAGGGGAACCGCATTTCAATTTCACCTTTTATCCATGCAAAAGTGGAGCCGGAAATTGCGTTTATTTTTAAAAAGGAACTAAAAGGTCCGCATGTAACGGTCGCAGATGTACTAGCTGCAACAGAATATGTAGCTCCTGCACTCGAAATTATTGACAGCAGATTCCAAGGTTTTAGCTTTACACTGCCAGATGCGGTTGCTGATAATTCCTCTTCTTCCCGTTTTATTATTGGAGAAAGATTTTATTCACCAGAAAAATTTGATTTGAAATTAATGGGAATGGTGTTTAAACAAAACGGGGAAGTCGTTGCTACAGGTGCTGGTGCAGCTGTAATGGGGCATCCAGCAAGAGCAATTGCTTGGCTAGCAAATAAATTGTATAAGGTTGGGCAAAGCATTCAACCAGGTGAAGTTGTGTTAAGTGGCTCGTTATCAGCTGCAGCTAAAGATTGAAGCAGGTGACCATTTTTCCGCAAGCTTTGATGGAATGGGTTCCGTAGAGGCTGTATTTACTGAATAGAACAACAAGGTGAAGGGAGAGATTTTATATGCCATTTATTCAGATTAATATTCTTAAAGGCAGATCGCCTGAAAAGAAAGAACGATTGATTAGAGAGGTTTCCGATTTAGTTTCCGATGTGTTAGAAGCTCCCGTCCAAAATGTGCGTGTGATGATCAAGAAGTAGAACCAGAACATTGGGGAATCGCAGGCGAATCGGTTAAAAAGAGAAATGAGGTTTCAAAATGACAAAAGTACAAACAGGAGTAAGAGAAGTTGGTTTATATATAAATGGTGAATATGTGCAAGCAAACAATGGAGCAACCTTTGATGTAAAAAATCCTGCAACACAAGAAATCATTGCTAAAGTAAGTGAAGCAACAGAGGCAGATGTGGATAGAGCCTGTCGCGCTGCAAGAGATGCTTTTGAAAATGGTCCATGGCGGACGATGACTGTAGCGGAGCGCACGTGCAAAACTTCGACGTATGGCTGAAATTATTCTTGAGCGTAAAGAAGAAATTGCTCGTATTGGACGCCACTGATGTTGGGAAACCATATCAATCTGCCGTAGAACATGAAGTTCCACGGGCAGCAAACAATATTAAATTCTTTGCCGATTTCGTTGAACAACAGGGCGGGGAAACGTATCCGATGGGGGAGGAGTATCTGAACTATACTCGTTATGAACCAGTAGGGGTTGCGGCATTATTACCCCTTGGAATGTACCGTTTATGCTGACAACCTGGAAGCTAGGTCCATGTCTTGCAGCAGGAAATACAGCGGTTATTAAACCAGCAGAAATGACCCCGCTATCCGTATCTTTACTTGGTGAAATTGCAAAAGAAGCTGGTATTCCAGATGGTGTTGTAAATGTCGTTCATGGTCTAGGCAGTGTTGTTGGAAATGCTCTTACTACTCATCCAGAAGTAGATTTAATTTCGTTTACAGGCTCTACAGCTACAGGGAAAAGAATTATGAAAAGTGGGGCAGATACGTTGAAAAAAGTATCCTTTGAACTTGGTGGAAAAGCAGCAAATATCGTGTTTGAAGATGCAAATCTTGATAAAGCCATCCCTGTTTCGATTCATGCAGCATTTATGAATTCTGGACAAATATGTCTAGCAGGTTCAAGAATTTTAGTTCAACGTACTATCTTTGATGAGTTTCTTGAAAGATTTAAGAAAGCGGCAATGGAACTAAAAGTGGGAGACCCACAGGATGTAGGAACAAAAATGGGACCGGTCGTTAGTGAAGAGCATTATAAAAAAGTAACAAGCTATCTTGAAATTGCAAAAGAAGAAAATGCAACATTTATTTGTGGTGGAAAGCGACCAGATCTCCCTGAATATTTACAGAATGGGTATTATTTAGAACCTACTGTATATGTTCAGGAAAATCCAAAATCACGAATTTGCCAAGAAGAAATTTTTGGACCAATTGTAACCATTATTCCATTTGATACAGAAGAAGAAGCACTTCAAATTGCCAATGATACAGAATATGGCTTAAATGGGGTCGTCTGGACAGAAAATCTACAGCGTGCTCACCGCATTTCCCATTCTGTTCGTGCAGGTACGATTTGGGTGAATTGCTGGTTTGTCCGTGATCTTCGTGCACCATTTGGTGGATTTAAGAAAAGTGGAATCGGACGTGAAGGCGGCCATCACAGCATGGAATTCTTTACGGAAGCAAAAAATATTTGTATTGCATTGAAGTAGTTTTTGGAAAATAGAATTATAGGATAAGAGGAGTGCCGCGTGATTCATGATGAGGTGCACCTTCTTTTAATTGATAGGCTGTGTTAAAGGTCGATGTTGATTTTATCTAATGAAGAAAGGATGATCCTTATGTCAGAAAAAATACCGTTACATGATTGCTTCTCAACTCGAACTGCCTGTTATTATGGCACCAATGTTCCTTGTCTCAAGCCCTGAATTGGTCATTGAAGCATGTAAGTCAGGAATCGTTGGTTCTTTCCCATTAGCAAATGCTCGTACAGTTGAGGATTTCGATGCTTGGGTGAGTGAAATCATAGAAGGGCTTGAACGTACACGGAAAATGGAGCCTGAACGGCGTATTGTTCCATGGGCTGTTAATCTAGTGGTACATGGAACAATAAGAGATTGGAAGAAGATTTGAATTTTATTAGAAAGTATCAACCACCGATTGTGATTACTTCGCTAAGGGATTCAAGTCGCGTGTCAGCCTAGTTCATGAATATGGTGGTCTTGTTTTTTCAGACGTCGTAAACCTTGTTCATGCGAGAAAAGCTATACAAGGAGGTACGGATGGATTAATACTTGTATGTAATGGTGCAGGGGGACATGCAGGAACGTTAAATCCATTCGCGTTTATTGCAGCAATAAAAGAGTTTTGGGATGGAATTACGATTCTTGCTGGTGGTATTTCGAGTGGACAGAGATATTGTAGCGGCTCAAACACTAGGTGCAGATCTTGTCTATATGGGGACTCGATTTATCGCCACACGGAAAGTTTAGCAAAAGATGAATATCTTAATTTGTTAATTGAATCGACAATTGAAGACATTATCTATACAAATACCTTAAGTGGTGTAAAAGCAAATTATTTGATTCCTAGTATTGAAAGAGTAGGTCTTTATCCTAATCAGCTACAGAAAAAAGGAATCATTTGATTGGTCGTAAGTCTAAGGAAAACGGTCCAAAACCATGGAAGGATATTTGGTCTGCAGGTCATGGTGTGGGTTCTATTAAAAAGATTGAATCTGTGGCTCAAGTGGTTGAGACTTTAAAAATGGAGTATCGTCAAGCTTGCAAAAGTCTACATAGTTTAAATTTAATGAAAATATTTTAATAATTATTATATTATAAATGTATAAATTACAATTTTTTACATAATAGTTTTTTTTTTTAAAAAAAATCAATTATAATAAGATAAAAATCCCGAAATATGGAGGTATCATGAGCCAACAGTTGATTTTGAATAACATTTTGCAGGTTTATCAGAAGGATGAGCTATTGTTTACGTAAATAAGACGACGAACGAGTACACAATAACAATAAACTTATCCAATTGCTCATCAGACACGATTTCGATTGGGAAAATTATTTGGGCGATAATATTTTTTATTGTCGGAATTTATGTAATCAAACTGTTTACAAAAATCCTGGATGTTTTTGCCGAGAAGAGCACAAGTCACAGGATAACGATAAAGGGTATAGTTCCGATTGTCAGGATTTTCGGGTGGATAATAATTATTTACATTATAATTGCCGGCATATTTAAACCCCCGATTGAAACAATTATTGCAGTTACTGCTTCAGTTGGAATTGCAATAGGATTTGCTGCACAGGATGTTATTAAAAATATTTTCGGGGGAATTATGATTTTATTTGACAGACCTTTCCTGGTAGGCGATAAAATTCAAGTGGGGGATTTTTATGGGGAGGTAATAAAAATAGGTCTTGTATCAACTAGAGTTGTTACACCCGATGATTCCATGGTAACAATTCCCAATAGCGAAGTAATGAATAAATCAGTCTCCAATTCAAACTCTGGGGAACCAAATTGCCAGGTTGTTGCGGAAATCTATCTGCCTGTTGATATCAGTACTGAATTAGTCAGGCAGATAGCAGTTGAAGCAGCACAGATTTCAAGATATGTTTATTTGAATAAACCGATTACAGTATTGTTCTTCAATGAAATAAAAGACCGTAAAGCCTATCTGAAAATGAGACTAAAAGCTTATGTAATGGACATCAGGTTCGAATTTCAATTTAAAAGTGATATGACAGAAATTGTAATGCAGGAATTACTTACCCGCAAAATTATCAGCACGGAAGATTACAATTAAGAAGCGGAGAGAATCTCCGCTTTAAAATTTATCTTGTTGCCATTCCTATCGGAAAAGAAACCGCATTTGAACTTAACTGATAATTCGTATGATCCATTGCACCGGATGGTATACTTCCCGTTAATGGTTTAAGAAAAAACGGGTTTGCACTATTATCAGGATCAGGTTCAATTGTGACCACAGCAATTCCACCTGATAAATCAGTTGGAAAAGTTAAACCGGAAGGAGCATTATTAAGAAAATCTTCTCCCGGGAAAGGTGGTGCCGGCATTGTTCCGCTATATGGTGCAGATTCATCAGAACCGCTTGGCATCGTAAATTTTCCTGTGGTAACGGGAGTTCCATTCGTTACAGCCCAGCCTTCATATTTCCATCCGGAAGGGAGTACCGGTAAATTTAGTCCTACTGCCGGACTACCGGAACTAATATCAAGAAACCAGATTCCGCTATTCTCATTTGATGCACTACCATTGGTTGGAGTAGCAAGTATAAAGTTTCCTGAAACTCCGCTGAAATCATTATTTAGTGCTGCTGCATCATTAACAGAAAGTGAAGCTGTATTATTGCTAAAATTTCCGGCAATTAAATGTACACTGCTGGGTGCGGCATCCGGATCAGGTTCCGGTTCTATTGTCAGGATAAATTTTGTTGCACTGTTGAGATCACTTTGATTTACTGTAAACTTAGTGCTGCTTAATTGTCCGCTGGCATCTACTGTAAACTTCCCTGTAGATTTGGGAGTTCCGCCTACCAATAGCCATCCTTCATACTTCGCAGTTGAACCAAGATCCTTTAATCCGGAAATGTTTAGTGTTAGCTCACTGGTAGTGGATGGATTTGATGGATTATCATTTTTGCTGCATCCGGTTATTCCTATTACAACAGCAATCATGATAAACAATTTGTATTTCATTATCTCTCCAAATTTTATTTATGGTTAATAAAAAGATAAACCATAAATATTACCGCATAATAACAGAATTATAAAAATACTGTTACAATTTGGAAAGATGATTTCTAATTAATGGAGATCACAAAAAAGAATTGACTTAATCTTGGAAGTAATCAGCTAACGTGGACTTCCTTTTCCTTTTTAGATTTACCTTTGTATACATCTATTTCGAAAGAAAATGTAGTCCCTTCACCCTCTTTACTTTCTACATTAATTTTTATGTTGTGAATTTCAAGGATCTTTTTGACTATTGCCAGCCCCAATCCAAGACCCTCATTTGAGGAGGATTTATTATCAGCTTTATGATACCGGTCGAATATATATTTCAAATCATCTTTTCTTATTCCGGAACCGCTGTCCTTTACATAAGTGATAATCTTATCTCCGAAGTTTTGAAGGCGTATTGTTACAGAGCCGCCTGCGGGAGTAAATTTAATTGCATTATCAATCAGGTTTTGCAGCACTTTTTCCATCATCCCGATGTCTGCATAAACCAATGGAAGATCATAAGGGAAGTTTAATTTTAAATCAATCTTTTTAGATTCCGCGATAATCTGGTTTTTTTGTTGTACATCCTGTACTAATTCTGCAATTGAAAATGCTTCCGGTTTTGGTTTTGTTTCGCGTGCTTCAAGTTTTGATAATTCAAATAATTCTTCAACAAGTTTTTTTAATCTTTCAGTACTGCTGAGTATTGTATGCATATATTTTTTTCTATCCTCTTCAGACAAACTCTCGGATTTCAGTAATATTGTCTCAATGTATCCCTGTACTGCAGCGAGTGGGGTCCTAAGATCATGAGATACATTTGCAACGAGTTCACGCCTAAGGTTATCCATCGTTTTCATATCTTCAATATTTCGCACTATAGTATCTGCCATTTCATTAAATGAATCTGCAAATTCACTAAGCTCACCTTTGCCCTTTAATTTAATTCTCTGGTCAAGATTTCCATTCTTAAAATTCCTGATGACAAAAATTATTCTGCGCATATTTCTGGTTATAAAACCAAGAGCAATAAGACTTATGATTGCAACACCAATAAGTGTTATCATCATTGATTTTAGCCCAAGACTTAATATATAACTTCCGAAAACAAGCTGAGTGGCATTATCGTATTCTTCTCCTCCAAGTATAACATAAATATATCCGCGGAAAATACTGTCCTCATAAACTTTAGCCGCTGAGAAAGCTTTTTGCCTGTCTGCATTCCTGGGATCAGAACCAAGCACAAATGGTTTATCTTTACTTGAAATAAATTTTTGAATCGGTTGGAGCGAAACATACTTCAGCTTTACAACTTTATTTAAAGCGAAGTAGGTTAATATCTTGCCTTCTTTATCAAGAAGATAAACTTCCAGGCTTGGATTAATAATCATAATGCTGTGGAAGACATTCTTCAATGCCGCATCATTTGCTTTTCCATTTATAAAACATTGATTTTCTGCAGCTATGTGGGGAGCAATTTCCGCATCGAGTTTTTGATTTGTTTCCTGGAAATACAATTCAGCGGTATGAACGGATATATACATATATATTCCGGACAGAATTAAGAGCAGTATCAAAAATATTGCAGAAATTTTCCAGAACAGACTGTTAAAAAATTTTATTTTCAAAACATAATCCTCAGACTTTTATTATTTCTTCGAGATCATTAAATCTGTAACCAACTCCCCATGTAGTCAGTATATATTTGGGATTGGAAAGATCGGATTCTATTTTTCCCCGCAATCTGTTTATGTGTGAATTTACGGTGTGCTCATAACCATTATAAGAATAACCCCATAAAATGCTAAGCAACTGTTCTCGTGTATATGTTTTACCAGGATGTGAAGCGAGAAGATGAAGCAATTCAAATTCTTTTGGCGTTAATTCAATTCTTTCACCTTTTAATGATATTCTTCTTTTTGCAACATCAATTACGAGATCTCCGATTGTTATATCGTTTTTTTCCTCCTGATCTTTTTGAAGTGCTTCAACTCTTCTGAAAATCGCTTTTACTCGTGCTGTAAATTCTCTTATGGCAAATGGTTTTGTTAAGTAGTCATCAGCACCAAGCTCAAGTCCAAGTACTTTGTCAAACTCCTCAGATTTTGCTGTAAGCATAAGCACAGGTGTATAATTTTCCTGTTTCCTTAATTCCTTACAAATTTCTAATCCATCCAGGTTTGGAAGCATTATATCAAGCACTATAAGATCGAAATTATTTTCAACAGCTTCTTTTAATCCATCCCTGCCGTCATAAATCCTTGTAACGCTGCAGCTCATATCTTTTAAGTGAATATCAATAAGATCAGAGATTGCTTTATCATCTTCTATTAAAAGAACGTTTTTCATAACTGAAATTCTCCTTTTCTTCATTGAAAGATAAAAGCATTCTATAACGAAATTATCACATTTATAATAAAATATTAAAACAACATAGCAAATGGTCTTGGTGTGAAGTTACTAATTTATAGTAAAATTATACAGAGTTGAGTATTAATTGGTAAGAAACTGTTCAATATTTTCTATTTCATGAACAGCTTTAATTTTTTTGAAGTATTTAAGGGATTCTTTGAAACAATTTTTAGCTTCGTCTGGTTTTTTCCAGCTTTTATAAAGAATTCCAAGCTGAAGGTTAGTTTCTGCTTCATTAAGATCACTTTGATATTCTTTGTTTATTCTCAAGCTTGTTTTCAGAAAACTTTCGGCCTGAATATAATTTTTCTGAACACGTTTAATCATACCCTCAACTTTATAGATTTCAGCAACTGAAAGTTTGTCATTTGTTTTATAACATATTTCCATTGCTTTATTCGCAAAAGCTCTCGATAGATCCAGGTCTTCCATTTCAGCATATATAAATGCTTTGGTCACATAAGAAATACCAAGTATTGAAAAAATACTGTCATTCAAGGAAATGGCTATACTTTTATCAAGTTCCTTTATGGCGTTTAAATATTCTTTTTTCTTTGTATAGGTAATACCAATGTTATGTCTTACCTGTGCAAGCTTGTGATGATCATTTAACCTTTGGAAATTTATCAGTGCCCGGTTATAACGGAATATTGCTTCATCATAATTGCTATAGATGTTGTTTATTATTCCGAGGTTATTTTCAATATTTCCTATTAGGACAATATCTTTTTTTTCATCAAGATAGTGCAGACTTTCTTCAAAATGATTTGCAGCTTCTTTCAGATCTCCGCGCTCACCGTAAACAGTTCCCAAAAGATTTTCACATCTCGCACATCCTTTGAAATCGTTCTGCTGCTTGAATAAGCTGAAAGCCTTTTTTGTATACTCAAAACATTCTATCCATTTTGCCTCTCGACTATAAATTTCTCCGATAGAGAAACACGCATTTGCCGCAAGATTCTTAAGATTAGTCTCCGATTTTGTTTCGTTAAGTATTTTCAGATGAATATCAATTGCAAGCGAAAGTTCTCCCAAAGAGATTGCATAGTCTCCAAGATTCAATAGAAATTCTATATATTTTATTTTATCTAATTTTTGTTGAGCAAAGGTAGTTACTATATCGAATTGAATTTGTTTTAGGTAAGTGTCAGTTAGGTTAACTTCAATTTGTTTTTTCTCAGCGGGACTGAACTTGACTTTTTCAGCTGAAAAGGAGTCACTTTTTAAATAATTTTTTTTTAATTCCGAAATTTCTTTTTCGGAAAAGAAGCCATTTACAATCTCTTCAAAATAAATATTTTGTTTCACACTTTTAGACACTTGCTTATCCACTCTGACTTCATTAAAAAACTAAAATGTGAAAGGATAATATTTGCATATTATCCTTTCTAAATATCAGCTACTTTGCATAAAGAACAGTTATCTTGCGTAAGCCCAGCGCGAGAAATGGGGGAGCTGTGCGTTAACAACATTTAATGTTCCAGAATTTAAGTCTACCGTAACCCCATCATTTACTGTTTGAGCTAAATTTCCATTGGTATCTACATAATAAAAATTTACATCGTCCGGATTTACACCGCTGAGATCGGCACCTGTAATTGTATAATTGAGTATTACAGGCTGACTAAAAGTCATTGAAGGGAAAAAGTCAACGCCGGCTTCTGAACCAACCTGCATTGTAATATTCCGCTCATTTGAAAAAGCATAATTATTTGCCGGTACAGTTAATTTGCAATCAACAGTAACTGTCTTTCCATTTGAGCCTAAGTAACTTCTGGTGAGGTGTATTTCTCCACCTGCTGCTCCACTGATATTCTGTGATGTTGTAAAAACATCTTCAACGTTTATATCGGCTTTAGCCGGGAGCATAATTATGGTTTTTGATTGAGTTTTTTCAATATTGTTAATTGGTTCTGTGATATTACTTTCCTGCATACACCCCACAAATGAAAGTAATAATAATGCAGTTACATATGATAACTTCCGCATTTTTAGCTCGCCCTTCTATTGTTTATAATTTGAATATTTTGTTTCATTTTATTGGTTTTCTCAATTGAGAAATTTGTATTCAAAAGCCAAGGATTATGCCAGATTTGCTTTTGTAAATGTTACTTACTGAATTTTTTGTGATAGAAACTTCGGTAAGAGTTACTGTAGGTATTAGAAATTATTACTGCTACTTTTTGAGAAGTGAATACAGATTTGTTGCCAAATGAAACAAAAAATTATCTGTTTGGAGAAAGATGAAATTCGACGTTTTCTAATATTATAAACAAGAAATAAACCATAAAATATTTATTTAACAATTTTCGAGATTTGTTTGAATTCATCTGTACCGCATACATTGAGCAATTCAAACAATATTGCCTCGGTTGTCGTTATCTCCGCTCCATGGTGTCTCATTCTGTCAAGAGCAGTCCTGTAATCAAATTCATTTCTGGATGAAATTGCATCAGCAGCAACATTAACCTGAAAATCATTGGCAAGAAGATCCAGAATTGTCTGCTGAACACAGACGTGAGCTTCAATGCCCGCAACAACAACCTGTAAGGCATTATTATCTTTTAATCGTGGGAAAAGATTTCCTGCACCAGAACAACTGAATGTCATTTTTTGAATAGCACTTAATCCTTCCAATTCTTTTAGAAGGGTACCGGATGTATTTCCAAGTCCTTTCGGATACTGTTCAGTATAGAAGATCGGGATATTAAGTATTTTAAATCCCTTAATTAATTTCAGACTATTATTTATAACCTGAGCAGGCTTGTCCATTACAGAAAGTATTTTTTCCTGTATATCAATTAGGAGTAAAGCAGAAGTATCCCGTTTCAGAATTTTCTCGTTGTATTTAATAGTTGATTCCATACTGCACCTTTAAATATTAGTAGATTGGATCCATCCCATATTTGCCGCAAGCATACATCATCAGTAATGCAGAAAGATCAACAAGTGTTTTTTTCTGATCTTCAGCATGTATAACGAGGTTATATACTTCAGATACAAACCGCATATTTTTTAAAATCTTTTTAAGCTCTTCATAAGTGGGCTGCCCGTGCCAGTTTGCCACTTCCTCCACAAGCATTTTCTCATGTCTTCTTAAAAATTCTGCAAAAGATATTGATCGTATTGTATGAGATGTTCTCGGTCTGCACATAGTTATCAGGTCATTAAAATAAGTATCCCATTTTTCTGCAAGTACACGGTTGCTATCTCTCATTACATATCTTGCTTTTTCAAGAGAAAATTTTGCTTTTGTACGGGGTTTAAATTTTGAAGAAAGGGCATAACCATCGTAACTGGTAAAACCAGTTTCATCATCAATGTATTTCCAACGTTTTAAAAGCTGTCTTGCTGAGTAAATAACAATTACTTTATCAAATCCGCTATCAACCACTATAAATTTTCCCTGCTGTTCGGTAATAACAGTGAACCAATGTTCCCAGTCATCAACACTAAGAATGCAAGGATATCCGGACTTTAGTTGATCACTGAGAGCTTTGATTGCTTCATCCGGCGTTTCTCTCCGGAAATATTTCATTTTACAATCATATGTTTTTGCAGCTTTGGCGAGACCAATTTCATCTGTTCCGTACCACCAGGTACTTCCGGCACGTTTTGCAATTTCTCTTTCATTTTCAAATCTGCCCAGCATCACCAGGGCATACTTCAAAGCGAAAGGACCACATTGATATTTATAGGGTTGGGGATAAAAACTCATATATTAAGTTAATTTTTATAATTTAATTTAATGATTAACATGCTTTAAATCAGCATGATAATTTTGTGAGCTTTGCGATTTTCTTTATTTTTATTTTTATGAGTAAAAGAAAATTGAAAGTTGCAATAGTTTTTAATGAGTCCCAACCTGACTTTTATGTCAAATCTGTAGAACATGAGATAAAAGAGCTTGATTTTATTCCATATTTTGAGGTTGAAGAACTTACCCCTATTGAAGAATATGAGTTAATGGCTGCCAAGCTATGTAAATCTGGCTTAGAAGCATATCCTCTGAATATCTTTGATAATCTTGGAATTCTGTTAAAAGATATCAGAAAAAACAAACCTGACGTAATTTTTAACTTTATGGAACTATACAGAGAAAACTCCAGACTGGAGATGAATCTTGTAGGGATGCTGGAATTACTTGGGACACCCTACACCGGGGCTCCCCCTATGGCATTGGCAAACTGTCAGAGCAAAGTACTGGCAAAAAGAATCCTCAATTCATATGGAATTAGAACAGCAAATTTTATATTGATTAAAAAATCAATGAAAAATTACAAGCATAATTTAAAATTTCCTTTGATAATTAAGCCAGCTTTTGAGGATGCAAGTGTTGGTATTGAGAACAATTCAATCGTTGAAAATACAAAAGCACTTCGGGAAAGAGTTGAATATATTTTAACGGTTTTTCAGCAGCCGGCACTTGTTGAGGAATTTATAGAAGGCAGAGAATTAAACGTTGCTGTAATGGGTGATAAAGAACCTTTTGCCCTTCCGATAAGCGAAATTGATTTTACAGAAATGCCCGAACATCTTTATAACATTGTAAGCTATCAGGCAAAATGGGATCCCAACCATGAAGCTTATCATAAAACAATTCCAAGCTGTCCTGCAATTCTTCCTAAAAGGGTAGAGAAAAAAGCCAAAGAAATTGCGGTTGAAGCTTTTAAAATAATGGGTTGCAGAGATTATGCACGTATTGATATGCGGCTTTCCCATAATAATGAATTGTATGTTCTGGAAGTTAATCCGAACCCGGACCTTACAGAAAGTGCAGGATTTATGCGCTCAGCTGAAGCGGCTGGAATTGGATATGTTGGAGCATTAAAAAAAATTATTAGTTTCGCAAAACTGAGAGGCAAGAGTTAAATCCAAACTAAATTGGGATCTTAACTTAATTTTTTTAAACACCGTATTTTTCGTGCAATGGTGAATTGATAATATCACGAAGTTTTAATTGCAATTCATTTGTATCATCTTTATTTAATCCGGTTGTAAAAATCAGTGGATGAATAATTGCTTCTGCTGTTCCGGGGCTGGCTTTTCCTTTAAATAATCCCTTACGCTGTAACCGTATCCAGTTTGTAGTAAAAGTTATTGGTAAAATCGGAATTTGCTTGTTAATTGCTAATGAAACTGAACCTGTTTTAAATTCCGTTAGTTTTGGTGCAACCTTGAGAAATAGTTCCTTCAGGAAGAATCACTAACGGATGCCCTTCATCAATGACTTCCATCATTTTTTTGAATGATTTTATTATCCCCATTTTATTGTGTCTGTCTACTAGTATATTCATACCGGAAGTGTAAAAAATATGAAATAAAGGCCAATTTTCTACTTCTTTTTTACCGGTAAACACAAAATACTGTTCGAATATTGAATAGAGACAGGGAATATCTAAAAATGAACTGTGGTTTGAACAGATTAAAAATGGCTGATTATCAATAATATTTTCCCTTCCCTCAATCTTCAAATAAACTCCACCTAAACTCAGAAAGAATTTTGCATAAAATTTCATGAACTTAAAAGCCGAAGGGAAGCGTTTCTTTTGGGATAATAAGAAACGAAAAAAAGGATAGAATAGAATTAATAATAATACAAAACATGCAAGCAAGTATATTTTGTATATAAACCGTAACGGAAATAAAATAATTGAGCTCATTAATAGAATTTGTAAAATCCCGAATTCTCAAAGCATAAAATTAATAATTGCTTTCACATATGCAATTAATAAGTATAAACCTAAGTATCAATAATAGCTACGGCGGAAATTTCTAGCCGGATAGATTGTTTAGTGAAATACATAGTTTAAAACTACTTTTAGCTGACAACGGTAAAGCTTCTAATATTTTCAAGTTAGAATCTGTATCCCACATTTGCCTGCAACAGGAGACCATTGTATCCAAAAAGGTTCGGACCAGGTTCATTCCATGGCATTGTATGATCAGCCCGGGCAGCAATGAATGCACCCGCTTTTGCACTCAGGAAAATAACATCACTTATATTGTATTCAATTCCACCGCCTATCTGCCAGACAAAGTGTGTTGCAGCTGCACTCTGTTCGTAACCGGGAGAATAATTTTCTTCGAGATCAACATTGTAAGTTTTACCGTTAACATTAGCAAATCCAACAGAACCAAATACATACGGAAGTACTTTACCGAAACTTAATCCCCATTTTGCTGAAACAAAAAGTGCATACCTGTAGCTGGCTTCATATGTTACAAGGTCAGGAAAATAAAGTTTATCAACCGCAGTTCCTTTTTCAATGTAAAGAGGGATAATGAGTTCAAGTCCTCCGACCCAGTTATTATCAAATTGCTTCTGATATCCGACTAAAATACCTGCCATTGGACTGTCATCATTATAATCACCTGTTGATGCTTTATGCGAAGGATCGTTGGAGTTTAATTCTCCGGAAAGATATCCGCCAAAAATTCCTGCATACCACCTTCTCGATTCTTCGGGTTCACCTGCATAAACCTGAGATTCCCCGAATAAAATAGCAACAAAACTTAGAGTGGCCCAGAGATTCATATTGCGTATGAACATTTTGTCCTCCTGTTGTTTTGGGGAGTATTTCACTACTCCTGTTTATAAAGTATAAAATCTGAAAAAGAAAAAACCGGTGTTGTGGTAATAATTCTATGTATTACCGGCAGAAAGATTTCCAGGAATTGGTTATATAATACCTTAATCTATAAACAGTTACGCTTAATTCAAACATTATTTTTTGAGAATTATTAAACTCAAGATTACCCATTAGTAGATATTAACCGTGTATTAACTTTTTTAAGAATTAATATTAAAATTGGGACATTGTGGTGCTTTGAATTGCAGACACTAATAACTTCATATTGAGATGGTATTTTCTCCGGATCCTGGAAGATTAATATTTTGCGATAATCGGAAGTACTTCCTTTAAATTCTTTACTTCATAGTCGGGTACAACCGAATTATCAGAAAGCGGATATTTCGTTTTTCCTGTATAGACAAGTATTCCTGTTCCGCCAATCTTTTGTGCACCCAAAATATCAGACTCAAGATCATCACCAATCATTACAAATTTATCGTCTTTTTTAAATCCGAGTCTTTTCAAAGCTGTCTGAAAATAGATTGGGGAGGGTTTCCCGATAAGAATGGCTTTTTCTTCTGTCGCATATTCTATTGCAGTTATAAAAGCACCTGCATCCATAGTGAGAGTTTTGCCGTCAGGCTGCCAGAACCTGTTTTTATGCATAGCAATTATATCTGCTCCATTTAAAACTTTTCTGAAAATCTCGTTCATTGTTTCGTAAGTCCATCTTTTACCAATGTCTCCCAAAACAACCGCTTCCGGATTTTCATCAACATCAAATTGTGCAAAAAGAGGTTTGATGTTTTCACGACAGTATACCGAAACTTTTTTATAATTTTCTCTTACATAATCCAGAGTTGCATCAACGGATGTCATTGCCGGAATTTCATAATCAATTCCTGCTTTACGGATAAATTCAATCATAGCTTCAGAGGTGCGTAATGTTGAGTTACTGATAAGGAAGAAAGGTATTTTGTTTTTTGTGAGGAATGAAAAAAAGTCTCCGGCATCTTCAGCAATTTTATCACCGAGTTTTATAACACCATCAAAATCTATTAAAACAGGAATTCTATTTATCATAATAAAAAACCCGGCATTAAACCGGGTTTATAAAATCAAGATTAAGCTTTAACAGGGGAGAGTTGAGGGAATTTCACTTTTGCAAGCTCAAATAATCCAAACATTAAACCCGCATAGAAAAGATTTCCCATTAAATTATAACCAAAGAATGGAATTGCAGCAATATAACACTCTACTAATCCTGCAGGATTAACCGGGTAGAGAATACCGGTAATCCAGAATGCAAAGTTTGTAATAACAAAAAATGAAACCGAAGCTACAATGCTTGCAATTAAAACATTAGAAACATTTTTCTTCTGCACCATCGTCATCCCTATCACAACTATCAGCGCAAATGCCAGGTAAACAGCAATTATTGTTGAGTGAAAACCAAGAAAAAGATCGGTAATAAACATAGCAATAAGCGGAACTGCAAAAGCTACTTTTTTATTAGCGAAATACGCTCCACCAAACAAAGCCATCGCTCCAACTGCTGTAAAATTAGGCAGGTGTGGAATAAACCTGGTAAGGGCAGCTGCGGCAATCATTCCGCACAAAACAAGGAAACGCGGTGATATCAATTTTGAATTCATTTTAGACTCCTTTCAATAATTAAACTTATGTTTTTAATAATTAATATTCACTATAATTTTTAATAAAAATAAAGATAAGACATCTTCCGGATAAATATTATGTTTAATTACAACTTTAAATTAAATCCTCCGAAAATGGAAAAACCCGGAGTGGCATAGCCATAAACCTCTTCATAATATTTATCAAGTAAATTATTCAACTTAGTATAAATTTGAAGATAGCTGAAAACATCATAACTGGCTGCCAGATTAACTAATGTATAACTATCAAGACTTATTCTTTTCGATTCGGTACCGTTAAAATATTTATCATCTCTTTTGCCAACAAAAACAATATCAAAATTTGCATTAATTTTATTTGTAAATAAATAATTTAAACTTAAAACTCCTTTGTGAAACGGTCGTCTTAATAAAGGAAGATTTTGATCGGGAGAATTCTCACTCAGGTCTTTGGTTTTTGTATAAGTGTAATTTGTTTTTATCAACAGGTTATCCAGGGGTTTTGCTGTTATATAGAATTCTTCACCATAACTTTTAGCTTTATTAACATTTATTGTTTTATAATTCTCATCAAATCCAAAAAGATCTTTAAAATTATTGCTGAAATATGTAGCCCCGATATTTATTTTATTTCCTAATAGATATTGATCAATCCCGATATCCCATCCCGTGCTTTTTTCCGGGCTTAATTTTTCATTACCAAAAGCAGGGTCATACAGATAAAATAATGATGGCGCTTTAAATCCTGTTCCATAAGTAGCCTTTAATTTGGTTCCTGTTTCCCAGATCATTATAGCCGGAGCAATTCTGTAAGTTGTTGCATCTCTAAATATGTCATGATAATCATACCTTACTCCAAGATTTAAGAAAAAGCGGTCAAGTATATTACTTTGTTCTTCAAAAAAAGCCCCTTTTGTAGCAGCTTTTTTAAAAGGAAAATCACTTTCAAAATTTCCGTAGGATGAATTTATGTAATAATTACTTAAAGCTGTTTCTGTTTCGTATTCTGCTCCAAGCGTTAATGAAAATGGTTTTGCAAAATTATATGAACTCTGAATATCAAATTTTGTTTTCTGACCATCATACATACTTTTGGAAGAAGAGGGGTTGTATAGAGTAGAGTCAAATCCATATTTTCTTACATTTCTCAAATAAGATACACCTGCTTTCCCATTCCATATATTTTTGTTATCTGAGAAAATTGTTTCCGTCCTGAAGATATTTTCCTCGAGAGTATATTTATATGTTGGGTCATCCCCGAACTGTCCGCCGGATTGATCATAATCAGCATCGCCATTGGTATACTGATAAAACAGATTCAGCTTAAAATCATTATTAAGATTTAGCCCGGTCTTGAATGATCCGGTAAAATTGGAAGCCCCGTCTCTTTCTGAATTACCATACTTTGAAGAAGCAGAGGAAAATCCGTCAGTCCTCATTCTGGTTAAATTAAGTTGATAGTTAAAAATATCGTAAGTACCATTTATTCCGCCGTTAAACTTGTAAGTGTTATAGGTTCCTCCCTCACCGGAAAGATAATACTTGTTTCCGGCTGTGCCGGTTTTGGTTATAATATTTATTACACCTGCCAGCGCATCAGATCCATAAAGCGTACTTTGGGGTCCGCGCAGGATTTCAATTCGCTGAATATTATCAGTAAATAAATTTGAAAAATCGTAAGTATTCCCCGGATCACTAGGCATATTCATTTCAATTCCATCAATTAATACCAGTGTATGATCTGAGCCGCCGCCTCTCAGGTAAACACTTGCCAGTTTTCCCGGACCACCTTGCTGCACAACATTTACACCGTATTCATCTCTTAATAAATCCATCACTTTATTTTTCTTTGAGTTTGCTATTTCCGCTGAATCAATAACAGTAATAGAGTTGGCAAGTTCAATTAAAGGTGTTTCAGTTCTTGTTGCGGTTACTACAACTTCTGAAAGTTTATAAAATCCTGTGGAATCTCCTTTCTGGATTATGCTGTTTTGTGAATAAACAGGAAAGGAGAGTAAGGCTAAAGCCAGACCTGCTAAAAAGAAATTTTTAAAAAACATGAAGTTACTCCTGTAAAAAAAATAAAAAGTAACTCCGTGGGGGATTAAACGAATTGTATGGATCGATTCGTAATCTAAACCTCACCCGCGAAGGTTGATTAAACATATACGGCAGGTCTCCTGGCTTTGCTAAGCAATTAAAAAATTATAATTGAGAATTGTTAATTATTCATTGCTAAGCTTACAGTTGCGCGTCAGCTCCGGATTTTAACCGGATTCCCTATAATTCCCGTTCTAACCGGGACACCGTAATAATTTGAAAGAACTTTTTAAAGATAAATTCTTCATCCATAAAAACAAAACATATTTTGAAACAGGTCAAAAGATTCTGTTGTAATTAAGTAATTTAAATTGCTTTTCTTCTGCTATATAAATAATTTTGATAAACTTCTGTACGATATTAATGTCGTACTCAACTGAAACCAAAAATTGTTTTATTAGAATATTGTTACTACCAAAAACATCCGGTTCTCACTTTCCTAAAAGTTACCGATTTAATAAAGGAGAATTTTAATGGGTTGGTTATTAAAGTTCCTTAAGTCTTCCATTGGCAAAAAATTTATGATGGCATTAACAGGTAGTTTCCTGTTAATATTTTTGATTGTTCATTTGATTGGAAATATAACTTGTATTTTGGTGCAGATGCATTTAACGGATATGTTGAAACTCTGGATATAATTAAACCTCTTATTCGTATTATTGAAATTGTTCTTCTGGCTGCATTTCTTCTTCATATCTATAATGGATTGAAGTTGTGGCTGGAGAATAAGAAGACACAAGGGGGAAATTTTACGAGCAAATACAAAGTTAAAGCTTCAAGTGAAAATAGTTCGTTTTCTTCCAGAACATCATTCATTACAGGATCAATAATTTTCATTTTTCTTGTGCTTCACCTTGGAACTTTTTTCTGGCGGTTCAACGTACACGATCCTGAAGGATTGGCAAATACACATCAGTACTTTGATATTGTAACGGGATTTTTTACCATTTGGTGGTATGTTATCCTCTATATTATTGCTGTCCTTTTGTTAGGATTTCATCTTAATCACGGATTCCAGAGTGCATTTCAAACTTTTGGATGGAACCATAAAAAATACTTCCCAGTAATTCAAAAATGCGGAACCATTTATGCCTTAATAATGACTTTAGGGTTTGTGTCAATGCCGATTTACTTTTTCTTTTTCTACGGAGGTAACTTATGATAAAGCTTGATTCAAAAGTCCCTGCCGGACACATCTCCGAAAAATGGACAAACCATAAATTCAAAATGAAACTAGTGAACCCAGCAAATAAACGTAAGTTTGATATTATAATTGTTGGAACAGGTTTAGCAGGTGCTTCTGCTGCCGCTACATTGGGGGAACTGGGTTATAAAGTTAAGGCTTTCACATATCATGATTCAAGCAGACGCGCCCACTCAATAGCAGCGCAAGGTGGTATTAACGCAGCAAAGAATTATCAGAATGACGGAGATTCCGTATTTAGATTATTTTATGATACTATCAAAGGAGGAGATTTCCGCTCACGCGAAGCTAACACGTACCGGCTTGCGGAAGTTAGTAACAACATAATCGATCAGTGTGTTGCACAAGGTGTTCCTTTTGCCCGGGAATATGGTGGTACTTTAGCAAATCGTTCTTTCGGCGGCGCACAGGTTTCCAGAACTTTTTATGCAAGAGGTGAAACAGGACAACAACTGCTGCTTGGTGCTTACAGTTCATTAAACAGACAAATTAAGTTAGGTAATGTGCAGGTATTTCATCGCAGAGAGATGCTTGATGTTGTAATTGTTGATGGAAAAGCAAAAGGTATTACTGTCAGAAACTTAATTACGGGAGAAATTGAAAGTTATGCTGGGCAAGCAGTCGTACTTGCAACGGGAGGTTATTCCAACGTTTTCTTTTTATCAACAAGTGCTATGCTCTCTAATTGTACAGCAGCGTGGCGTGCTCATAAACGCGGAGCCTTGTTTGCCAATCCTTGTTATACTCAGATTCACCCAACCTGTCTTCCTGTTCACGGCGAAGTTCAATCTAAATTAGTATTAATGAGCGAGAGCCTGAGGAATGATGGCAGAGTCTGGGTATCAAAAAAAGTTAACGATCACAGACCGGCTAATGAAATTCCCGAAGATGAAAGAGATTATTATCTTGAAAGAAGATATCCTTCATTTGGAAATTTAGCACCGAGAGATGTTTCATCTCGAAGTGCAAAATATGTTTGTGATGAAGGACGCGGAATTAATGGAGGCAGAGCTGTTTATTTGGATTTTGCTGATGCTATTAAACGTTTGGGCGTTGATGCTATAAAAGAAAAATATGGCAATTTATTTGATATGTACCAGAATATTATGGATGAAAATCCTTATCAGACACCGATGAAAATCTATCCTGCACCGCATTATACAATGGGAGGTTTATGGGTAGATTATAATTTAATGAGTAATGTTCCCGGATTGTTTGTTGCCGGCGAAGCTAACTTCTCTGATCATGGGGCAAACAGACTTGGTGCAAGTGCTCTTATGCAAGGTCTGGCTGATGGATATTTCGTTATCCCTTACACAATTGGTAATTATTTTGGAAGTGAAAAACCAACTAAAACTGATGTAAATGGAGCTGAGTTCAAAGAGTCAAAGGAACAGGTAAATGAAAATACGAACAAGCTTCTTTCAATAAATGGTAAACAAACAGTTGATGAAATTCATAAAAAACTGGGTCATTTACTGATAGATAAAGTCGGGATGTCCCGTGATGAAGCCGGGCTTAAAAAAGTTATTAAAGATATTGCTGAACTAAGAGATGAATATTGGCATGATGTTAAAGTTGTTGGCAAGGGTGAAGAGTTGAATCAAACTTTGGAAAGAGCCGGCAGGGTTGCAGATTTTCTGGAACTTGGAGAATTAATGGCTGTCGATGCACTAAACAGGGATGAATCCTGCGGTGCACACTTCAGGGAAGAACACCAAACTGAAGACGGTGAAGCCGTTAGAAATGATAAAGATTATGCTTATGTAGCTGCATGGGAGTACGAGAAAGCCGGAAAGTGGAATCTTCATAAAGAAGAACTTGAGTTTGAGTTTGTTGAATTAGCTACAAGGAGTTATAAATAATGAGCAACAATAATATAAATCTGACATTGAAAATCTGGAGACAAGCATCTGCTACTGCAAAAGGTGATTTTGAAGAGTTCAAAGTATCTGTATCCCCTGATGCTTCTATTCTGGAAATGCTTGACGAATTAAACAATAGATTGGAAAAAGAAGGTAAAATTCCTATAGCTTTTGAGAGCGATTGCCGCGAGGGAATTTGTGGAACATGCGGTCTGGTAGTTAATGGACGTCCGCACGGGCCTCTTCCCAAGACGGCAACCTGTCAATTACACATCCGTAATTTTAAGGATGGAGAAACACTATTCATTGAACCATTCAGAGCCACAGCGTTTAAAGTTATTAAAGATTTGATTGTTGATCGTTCCGGGTTTGATAAAATTCAACAAGCCGGAGGTTATATTTCTTTTAATTCAGGTAGTGCACCGGATGCCAATTCAATTCCGATTTCTAAAGATATTGCTGCTTTAGCATTGGATGCTGCTGAATGTATAGGCTGCGGCGCTTGTGTGGCAGCTTGCAAAAATTCTTCTGCTATGTTATTTGTTGGAGCTAAAGTTTCTCAGTTTGCGCTGCTTCCACAAGGTCAGCCGGAAAGATATGAGCGTGTAATGAATATGGTCAGAGTTATGGATGAAGAAGGATTCGGAAGTTGCTCCAATACCTATGCCTGTGAAGCGGAATGTCCAAAAGGTATTTCAGTTACAAATATAGCAAGAATGAACAGAGATTATATAATGGCAAAAGTTAAGAGCAAAGAGGTTGAAGTATAATTAAACATTAATATTATCAACAAAGTTTATTAAACGGAAAATAATTGGATGGGAAAGGTTTTTGGTTTTATCATTTTTATTCTTGTTGCATCGGTAATAATTTTTTATCTATTCTATAGTTATTCCGGAAAAAGTTATTTTGGCAACATTGATTTTGTTAAGAATGAGCATCAAAATAAAATTCTTTCTATGCAGGAGATTGATAGTCTGACAGCTGAGCTGAATTATAGCTTTACGATTAAAAATGCTGTTGTTCATCTCAAAAATCAGGATTCTTTGAGGACTCCTTTTAAACCGGAAAAACCCTCCATCTGATAATAAATTTAATGTATTAACTAATCCCGGTTAACACTTTAATCGGGATTTTTTTTATTTTCTGCAAGGAAATAATAGAGAGTAGGGTAGTATGTTCGAAAAAGAAATTAAATTCATAATAGATTTTACTTTAAACCGGATAAAAAGATTAGGCTCCTTTTTTACATTTGAAAAACTTGCCTCAGCCGAAATTCATCCCGCTATCATTCTTTATATATCAGCTCAACTAGAGTTGCTGATTTATGAAGATCGCAAAAAGCTTTTACAGAATTCTTCATTTGATTATTCCGGAAGCGAAATATCCAAATATTTTAATCTCATCAGTGAAGAAATAAAAAAAAATAAAAGACTGGCATTTGAAGATGTGAAAACACTCGTATCACATGCCGTAACTTTTAATATAAATTATCTTGTAAGACCAAACTGGACTCTTTCAAAATTAATTTTTGATGAAACCAAAACCAGGAATGTAAATGAAATAAAGATGATGCTGAATTATCTCTATTATTATGATTATGTGAGAAATGTATTCCTTGGTTATTTCTCAAAAAGAAAGATTATATCTTTAAGTGAAACTGAGTTTGAATCAATACTTAATAAGGTTGATAAACAAATGTTTGGCGAACATACGAGGGATTTAATTGATAATGCTCTCGTATCCATTGGTGACTTCTTTAATGAAGGTGGTTTAAACAAAACCAGGATTACAACCCAGACGGTTGAAGTATTTCTTAAAGAAAAAAATCTGATAGAAGAATTATTTAAACTAAGAAGATTAATTACAGCAGAAGATAAAAGTAAATATGACATTGAAGAATTAAGAAAAATACTTTATTCAAAAGATCCGTTTACGTTAGTAGCTGAAGAAGAGGTGGAGGACGAAGTTGTAGAAGAAAAATTAGAAACTTTATCCGAAGAAACAGAAGAGAACCCTGATTCAGAAGAAGGTTTAGACAATAACCAGAAAATAGAAGATACTAATCTTGATGAGAACCAGGCTGTTGAAGATTTTGAAAAAATTGAGGAAGAAGAAGTGGTTTTTGAAGAAGAAGATTCATTAGAGAAAAAAGAGGAAGAAATAATTGAAACAACTTCACCTAATGATTTCCTATCCAGGTATGAATCCGAATTAAAAACTCTGGAAGAGCTTGAAACACAACTATCTGAACCGGATAGCGAGGAAGAAATTGCTTTTGATGAACCTGAAATGGAAGATTCTGAAGTTAAAGTAAATGAAAATGAAGAAACTTTGACTTTTGAAGAAATAATGACTGCTGAGTCCAGAGAGAAAGGTGAAATAGAAGAAGAAAGAAAAGAAGAAAGAGAAGATGAAAAAGAAGATGAAAGTGAGATGGAATTTTCTGATAAAATAATCTTTGAAGAGGAAGAAGTTAATCCATTTGAAACAGTAAAGGAAGAAGTTGAAACTCCGTTGGCTGAAAAAAAGAATAAGGATATTCTAAGCTTCATTAATGATAAAGAAATGGAACGGATTGTAAGCAATGTTTTCAACGAAGATGAAGAAGATTTTGTAAATACAATGGAAAAAATCTCTGACTCACCGACTTATGAGGATGCCACCGAAATTCTTAAATTGGTTTTTGTATCATATAAAATCAATCCTTATTCAAAGGATGCAGTTGTTCTTACTAATGCTGTCAGCAATTTCTTTAATCAGGAATAAAAATGTTTATAGATTATGCGGAAATAAATATTTGTGCTGGTAAAGGTGGAGATGGTGCAGTTACATTCCGCAGAGAAAAATATGTTCCGAAAGGCGGACCTTCCGGGGGAAACGGGGGTGATGGAGGAAATATTATTATAGAGGCACATCATAACTTATTTACTTTGCTGGATTTCAGATATAAGAAAAAATACAAGGCCGGTGATGGTGAGCTTGGCGGTAATTCCAGGAAAGATGGAAAAAATGGAAATGATGTAATAATTAAAGTGCCGGTTGGTACAGTAATTAAAGATGCACAAACGAATAAAGTTCTTTTTGATCTGGATGAAAATGGTAAAAGAGTAGTTGCAGTTAAAGGCGGCAGGGGAGGTAAGGGTAACAGTAATTTTGCAACGCCTACAAAACAGGCACCGCGGTATGCGGAACCGGGAAAACCGGGCGATGAAAAAAATATAACCCTTGAACTAAAACTTATTGCCGATATTGGACTTGTTGGGTTTCCGAATGCAGGTAAATCGACTCTTATTTCTAAAATTTCCGCTGCCCGTCCAAAAATTGCAGATTATCCTTTTACCACTTTAGAACCTAATCTTGGTATAGTTCAGTATAAAGATTATAAAAGTTTTACTGTGGCTGACATACCCGGAATTATTGAAGGTGCACACCAGGGAAAAGGTTTGGGACTAAAATTTCTTCGGCATATTGAGCGAACGAAAGTTCTTGTATTCCTGATTGATATTACTTCCGATGATTATAAAAATGATTATGATGTACTTTTTAATGAATTAAAAAGCTATAGCAAAAAACTTTCGCAGAAACCAAAGTTATTAGTTTTATCCAAAGCTGATTTAGTTGAAGAATCAGAGATTAATAAATTATTAAAGAAAAAAATAAAAACCCTTGATAATAAAATTCATATCATTTCCGCTGTTTCAGGAACGGGTATTGAAAAACTACTGGATCTGCTGTGGGATATGATTGAAAAAAATAATAAAGAGGAAGATTGATTTCTAGTATCGTTTTCAGTTCATTCAATTTATATTTTTCTAATACAAAAGGTATTTAAAGGAGAATAAGTGAAAATAATTTTTACAAAGAGTCTTTTGGTTCTGTTTCTTAGTATTCTTCCTTTTTTCTATTCGTGTGATACGGGAATTAATATTTTTTCTTTGCAGGATGATTCTCAGTTAGGACAGGAGTTAAGTTCTCAGATAGCAAATGATCCGCAGGAATATCCTGTTTTCCAGGGAGACCCGGCAATAAAAAATTATATAGTCTCTCAGATCTTTAACCCGATACTCGGTTCACCACAAGTTGAGCATACAGATGTTTTCAACTACCAGCTGCAAATTATAAATGATGATTCAACCCTAAATGCTTTTGCCCTTCCCGGAGGGTATATTTATGTGTACACAGGACTCATAAAATATCTCACTTCTTCTGCTGCCTTAGCAGGTGTTTTAGGACATGAGATAGCTCATGCAGAATTAAGGCATGCAACCCAAAGAATGACAGCAAATTACGGAGTTTCGATCTTATTAAATATTGTACTTGGGGAAAATCCCTCGCAGATAGCAGAAATTGCTGCAAACCTGTTTGTTGGCCTTGGTTTTCTTGCTAACAGCAGATCCGATGAGGATCAGGCAGATGAGTATTCTGTAAAATATTTGAAGGATACGAGATATTATGCAGGCGGTGTGATGTTCTTTTTTGAAGAAATGAAAGATG
This sequence comes from uncultured Ignavibacteria bacterium, assembly GCA_963815785.1. Classification (GTDB taxonomy): domain Bacteria; phylum Bacteroidota; class Ignavibacteria; order Ignavibacteriales; family Ignavibacteriaceae; genus DATFVA01. The sequence continues at coordinate 65,923 of CAWFHZ010000020.1, read as the reverse complement.
ATGGTTTGGTAAGCTCTAATGCTAATGAAGTTGCAACGTTTTTGTCAACTCATCCCGACCCGATTGATAGAATTGCTAGTACAAAACTAAGGCTGCAGCAGGCTGGTATTCCCATATTAAATTATAATGAAAATGGTGAAGGTATTTTTCACGATGAGTACCAGCAAAATGTGCTTAGTAAATTTCATTAATTAAAACTATTTTTATTCAAACAATTTTGTAATTGATCTGCCCTGATTCATTTACGCTTGTAATGCTAAGAATGACACAGAATTTATATTTTGATAAAAATCTATTAATATCTATATTTACAGGCTAAATTGTTAAAAATGGCGGGGTAGCTCAGTCGGTTAGAGCAGTGGAATCATAATCCACGTGTCGGGGGTTCGAATCCCTCCCCCGCTACAAAGTAACAGGAGAAATATATGTATTCTATATTGATAGTTATAACGACAATAGTAGCAATATTACTTATTGTAATTGTTCTGCTCCAATCCAGTAAAGGCGGTGGATTAGCAGGGACATTCGGCGGTGCCGGAAGTATGGGTACCATGTTCGGTACAAGAAGAACGGCTGACTTTCTTAGCAAAGCTTCATGGTGGCTTGGCGGTTCTCTTGCGGTTTTAACAATAATTATTAACCTTTTCTTTTTGCCGGGACAAACCTCTGCAGAACAGCGGGATAGTATTATTCAAAAATCAGGTCAGCAGACAGTTCCTCAAACACCGAGTCTGCCGCCAACGCAAACTCCTAATGTTCCAACCGGAGGAAATCAGCAGCCGAAGAATAATTAATAATTAAGTAATTTAAGTTTAATAAACCCTGGTAAATTCCGGGGTTTTTTATTGCCAGTCCGCAAGAAGAGAAATTATTTCGTCCTGAATTTCTCTATGATACCTCGCCCCTTTTTTATCAAATTCAAAAATTATACTGATAATTAAATCATCTCCACCTGCAGTGGTTATGTATCCCGACAAAGATGAAACGCCGTTCAGTGTACCTGTTTTGCCGTGAAAATTATTCTCAGCTTTTGTACCAATCATTCTGTGTTCTAAAGTTCCGTCAACTCCGGCTATGCTGAGAGAGTTATAAAAATCATCAAAATGGGCAAGATCGAAATACATCTTTTCCAGCACACCTGCTAATGCACTTACAGTTATCTGATCAAATCGTGAAATGCCGGAGCCATCCACAATTGAGGAACCGTCTGAATAGATTCCGTTATCTTTTATAAAAGATAAAATTGCCTGTGTTGAATAAAAAGCATTACCCTGTTCACCACTGGTTTCTGCTCCGATGGTTTTAAATAAGCACTCTGCCAGAAAATTATCACTGTGCTTATTTATCTCCTGTAAAAGCTTTCTCAATGTAATTCCGGAGCTTGTTAACACATTTGCGTCATCAGGAGTTTTTCCAACCTTTGCAGGTAATTTTATTTCAATTCCTGAGTTCACCAATTCCTCCTGCAATGCATCAGCTATATTTAAAGGGGGATTTTGAATATCAATCAGATATCGTCTTGTTCTCCTGCCCCTGTATTTATAAACAACTTTCCTGTTCCTATCTAAAACAAGCGCTGATATCGGTGGTAATTTTACATTTGCAACTTCATCCCTTATCCAGTCATCCCTTGTATATACATCATCAAAATAACTATCATCACCTATAACGCTGCCAGTTATTTTCTTAATTCCTTTTCGTTTTAATATGTTTACAAATTCATCAAGATCAGATTGAGTGAAAAGCGAATTGCCCAAACCCTTTACATATAAATTCCCATCAATCCTGCCATCATCAATATTCTTATCATCCGTCAGCAATTGGGTTTTAAGAATAAAATCACCTCCCATTTCTGATAGTGCAGTTGCTGTAGTAAATAATTTTGTGTTTGAAGCGGGAATCATTGAATCTCTGATGTTCCGGGAAAAAATTGTATCCTGATTGAGCGGATTAATTATCAATACTGCTAGGTGGGTTGATGGCGGAAGTTGTGAAAGTATCTGATTAATTCTTAACGCTATCTCTTCCTTTGAAGAAGAATACGTTACTGATACAAAAAATAACAGAACAAAAATGGTATTCTTTAACATCCGCATCCTTATAAATCTATCTCAATCTAAATTTGTTTAATTTATCAGTAATATTAATTTTATGTCATCAAAGTGAATTAATATATATTTAATAATAATACTGATACTTTAATACAAAAATGATTTATTTTAATATTAGTTAAAAGGCAAACAAACTTCACTTTCAATTATAATTTTTAAGGAAGATATGGCTAAAAGCAAACCTATATTAAAGGCTTATGAAAACCTGGACTTTCTAAATTCCTCCGATGCACGTATTTTAAGAATACTTTCAGAGTTTCTGGAACCCAAGGCAAAATTCAGAAAACATAAAATTGTTGATACAATAGTTTTCTTCGGATCTGCCAGGTTGATGTCAAAGAAAACTTCGTTGGCTGCACTAAATAAATTTAAAACCATAAATCCAAAATACACTACTAATGAAGAACTGGCTGAAGGACTTAGAAACGCCCAGCAAAAGGTTAGAATGTCCCGTTATTACGAAGATGCTGTAGAGCTATCACGTAGATTGACAGAGTGGTCATTAAATCTCGATACTTCCGGCAACAGATTTATAATCTGTACAGGCGGAGGACCTGGAATAATGGAAGCCGCAAACAAAGGAGCTAAACTTGCTGGTGGTTATTCAGTCGGATTAAATATCAGCATACCATTCGAACAATTTGTGAACAAGTATGTTAGTCCTGAACTAAGATTCGAATTCCATTATTTTTTTATGAGGAAGTTCTGGTTTGCTTATCTTGCAAAAGCCCTTGTTGTTTTCCCCGGTGGTTTTGGAACAATGGATGAATTTTTTGAGATTCTAACCTTGATTCAGACGGATAAAATTAAAAAGAAAATGCTACTGATAGTTTACGATGAAAAATACTGGAAAAATATAATCAATTTTGATGGATTGGTTGCTAACGCTGTTATTAGTCCCGAAGATATGAATTTGTTTTCATTTTGTAATGATATAGATGAAGCATTTATACAGATAACGAAACACTTTGAAAAATATTATCTGAAGAAAGAAGATGAAAAGAGGGAAGAAGAACCAAAAATTCAATTAAAATAGATCAAAAAAAACCCCGTCGAAACGGGGTTTAATTTTATTCCATGGAATCAGTTCTATGAGCACGTCTTGCGGCTTTAAGTCGTTCCATTCTTCGTTTTATCGAAGGTTTAACAAAAAAGGTTCTCTTCTTAAATTCTTTTAACACACCGGATCTTTCATATTTCTTTTTGAACCTTCTTAATGCTTTATCAATTGATTCATTTTCGCCTACTGTAATTCCAACCAAATTATTTCACCTCTCTTTTAATGGTTATTTAACTAGATATTGATTCAATTAATTTTTTATTTCCTGATTTCTGAAATTCTACTGTAATTGAACTCTGCCCGTTTGAAAGAACATCTTTTCCAACTACTTTGCCAAAATCATCCCAGTTTTTATGATAAATTGATTCACCAACGGTGAATGATTTTGTAGGCGCGTAAACAGTACAATCTTCGTTTTCAATTCCTTCCAAAGAAGGCTTGGTTTCTTTTACATCTTCGTGAAGATCTATCACCATAGTCTGCTTGCATTTTTTGCATTTGGCCCATCGTTTATTTTCACTATTTTCGTTTAAAGAAACTTCTCCAAGAAGTTCCATTTTCCTGACCGTATTACAAACTCCGCAAAAAGCCTCAACATTTTTAACTCTTGCCATTTTATAACCTTTTTAAACTTGCAGACAATAAATATATTAAAAGAAGGGAGGAGAATCAAGAAATAAATAGCATCCTACTTCTCATTTTCAGTAGGGGTAATTACTAAAACAGGGCATTTTGCGTATCTGATAACCTTTTCTGCAACACTGCCTAAAAGTGTCCTCAAAATTCCGGTTCTGCCATGGGTAGCAATAACAATTAAATCAATATGATTTTTTTCAGAATATTCAATAATAGTTTCGAAATCAATTCCTTTTTGTATCACAGGGATTATTTCAACTGAATTATCCTTATTTATTTTCCCCAAAGCATTTTTAAGTGAATTCTGGGCATCCTCACTGATTGATTTTATTATTTTTTCCTCTGAAAGATCAAGTGAGCGGATTGCCAGAATGGGAGGAGTTTTTTCCAATACATTTAAAAAATGAATCCTGGCATTATATTGTTTAGCAATATCTATGGCATATCTGGCTGCTGAAAGTGACAAGTTACTGAAATCGGTAGGTAACAAAATATTTTTAATATTAAACATGTTACGTCTCTTTAGTTTATTTGACAAAGATTATTTTCAATTTCATCTTTCGAACTGTTTGAAACTACTGCGAGTATGTTCTTGTTTAACTTAGTCATAAGAATGATCCTTCCGTTTTCAGTTGATTCATAACAATGGCCCGAATCAAGATAGGATATTAAATCTTTGGTAAGCGTTAGAAATTTAAATTTTTTAATATCTTCTTCATCAACCTGGAAAAGATAAACAAGCTTTCCGTCACCTGTTGAATATACATGATGTGCAAACTTTTTTCCATGATCCACGGAAACAACTGCCCCTATTAATTTCCAGCCTTTAATCTCCGGAATATAAGTTGGGTATGAAACACCTTGTTCTGTAAAAAATTTTTTTATGTTTTCAGGATTATCAGAAGAGATTTGAGGTGCAAGTCTACCTGTAAGAATATTTTCAAAATTTTGTCCTGCCTGAATGAACATATTGTTGCTTCCACTCTGTTCCAGAACAAAATTTTTATATTCGGGCTGCGGAGTAAGATTAAAAATAATCAGAATTGCAGCTAATACTAAAACAATGGAGCTACCCCACGCTATTACCGGACGGGAAGCAAAAATTTCGGGAAGGAAGTTAAAAACGAATCTTGATTTATATTCAGGTGAAATTTTTCGTTCGAGTTTTTTTCTAACTTTTGCAGGGGCAGGGGTTATCTTTAATCTTTTGGATACCAGTGTTTTAATTGATCTCTGAACATTGTATTCAAATTGTAGTTCCGGGTTATTCTCTATTTGGGCTCTGAGTTTATTCTCTTCAGTTGAATCTTTTATTTCCCCATCTACGAGTGCGGCAATGTAATATAATTCACGGTTCTCCTTCATAATTTCACTCGTTCACATTTTCATCTTTATCAATGTAACCTTTATCAGCAGCATAATTATATAATTTTGCAAATAACATTTTTCTTGCTCGATGCAGCCTTGATCTGACAGTGCCTACCGGAATGTCTACAAAATCTGCTATTTCATCATAAGTAAATCCTTCGATATCGCATAAAATTATTACCGTTCTAAAATCTTCGGGTAGAGCAGCAATTGCATTTGATAATTCATCATCAAGCAGATTGTCATAAATTTCTTTTTCAAGATGTGCACTATCTGTAGAAGAAGGTTTTATATTTTCATAAAAATTTTCCACCTCTTCATAATCAATTTTATCCGGTTCTTTGGAAGACTTTCTGTAGGTATTAATAAATGTGTTTTTCATAATTCTGAACAACCAGGCCTTACAATTAGTTCCCCTTTCAAATTTATCAAAAAATCGAAAGGCTTTAAGGTAGGTCTCCTGTACAAGATCATTAGCTTCGTCACTGTCACCTGTCATCCTAAGCGCAAAATTGTAAAGAGCATCCATATGTGGAATCGCTTCCTTTTCAAAATCAGTATAAAGCTGATTTTGTTCATTTATTATTGCCAGAAGAATTGGAAACGGAAACATAATAGTTACTTACGGTTTAAATGGTTGTTCATTACCTTGAAATATTTATTTTAAAATTAAGCTAATTATAGAACAATTACCTTACAACTTCACCATTAACAATATCTAATTGAGGATTATTTAAATCTATAAGAAACCCATTAACTATAACAAATTTTATCACATCATTTTTTTTGATATAAAAATTTGCCGGTCCGTCAACATTAATCCGGGATACATTTTCATACCCTGAACAGATAATATTAACCGGATATTTAGTAAAATCTTCCGTTACAGCAAAATCTACTAATACATTAGTATAACCACCTGAGAATAAATCAATAAAATTGAGATTTGATAATTCCTGAACTGATGATATTTTTTTCTCGTACGTTTTTCCGTATTCTATTTGCATACCTTTCAAATCAAAATCATCATAACCCTTATAAACAGAAAGATCACCAATATCTGCTACTCTGCCAATCTGGTAAAACGATCTGGCTGAATCTTTATTAATTTCGGTTCTGTTTATTCCTATATCAATCAAAATATTATGACTATCAATTTTATAATTCAGATTCCGGAGGATCAGGTTCATCATTGCGTCTTTTTCATTAAAAGGAATTTTATCGTAAGTATCCGGGTTTTCCCGCTCGTAGTCTTTTTCTGCAATACTCCTAAATGAAGCAAGAAGAATTATAAAATTCAACTTCCTTAAAAATTGTTTCTCCGGGTCATCTTTCCATCCGCCAGATTCAATGAGTATTGTGCTTGTCCCCCGGGCTTGGAAGTTATCGCCGAAAGCACGCGGTTCAAAATCATCAGAAAATTTACCTATGTGTCCGGGAATATAATCATCCAAAATTGTTTTCAATTTTCCTATCAATTGCATGGATTTTTGTCTTACAGGATTTACAGCTTTATCATAATTTGTTGCCGGAGCCAAAAATGAAATTGCTGCAGATTTAAGATTCCTTCCCGCACAGTAATAAATACTTTGATCATGAAGATTAAATCCAAAATCCGCACTGATTGAATTAAAAGTGTCATTAAGTATTTTGCCTTCAGGAGTCTGCAGTTTTAGCGCATCTCTGTTTATATCAATCTGAAAAGCATTTCTCCTCTCAAATACTTCAGCACCGTCTGGATTTACCATAGGGAGAAAATAGATCGTAAGTTTTTTCAAAATAGATTCTTTAAAATCTTCAAATTGATTTTCCATTGAGAAAAAATTAAATATATCGAACAGTGCCATTGTAGCAGAAGATTCATCCCCGTGCATCTGCGACCAGAGAAAAACTTTTATTTTACCTGTACCAACTGTTATTAAATAGATTTCGCGTTTCTGTACAGACATACCCAATTGTTTTACAGAAAACAACTTATTGTTTTTGAGCTTTTCAATTAAGGATTTTATTTCTGAATGTTTAAATCTTCTGTGACGGAGTGATTTCTCACGGAAAATTTCATAAGTAGTTTCAAGTTGATTAGTAAATTCTTTGTACGACACGATTTAATAGTATTTATAAAATGTTTTTAAAAAAGTAATTGATCACCTTATTTGTAATTTAACGATAACATTATTTATTTACTAAAAGTATAAATATGTTTAATGGAGATTAAAATGGCTACTAAAAATTTAAAAATAGGATCAGTATTACCGGATTTTAAACTTATTGGTACAGATGAAAAATGGTATTCTACTGCTGATTACAGCAAAAAAATTCTTGTAATTATTTTCAGTTGTAATCATTGTCCGTATGTACAGGCCTATGAAGAAAGAATTAAAGAAATTCAACAGGAATTTGGAAACAGAGGGGTCCAGATTTTGGCAATAAATTCAAATGATGAGTCGGGATACCCGGAAGATTCATTTGAAAATATGAAGAAAAGAGCCGGGGATAAAAATTTTAATTTTCCTTATTTAAGAGATGAGGATCAGTCAGTTGCTGTAAAATTTGATGCAACACATACACCCGAAATATTTTTATTTGATAGCAACAAAAAACTCACGTACCATGGAAAAATTGACGATAACTGGAAAGAACCTGAAAGAGTCAAATCGCATTACCTGAAAGATGCGATAACAGAATTACTAACAGGTGAGGAAATATCTGTTCCTGAAACATTTTCAATAGGATGCACAATTAAATGGAAAAAAATCCGATAACTCTTAAACCGGAACTCCCATGGTTTCTTCAAATTTATCAAGCAGTTTTAAAGGCTGCTGCGAAATTGCAAAGCAGTAAAGAGGATAAAGGGACGCATAATTTTTTACCAGGTAGGTTAAAATATCTTCAGAAAAAAGTAATCTGTTTTTTATTGGGATTTCTTTTTCAAGCAGTAAGTACTTATTTTTTTTCAATAAATCAAAATTCTGATTTGCATCAAATTTCTTTTTAATCAATACAGGTGTTTTTTTTAATTCGTGCAAATTGAACGCTTTGTTTAAATTATAACTATTAAATGTTTTAATAATATCCCTTGAATATTTTTCCAGGTTTTGCGAAAAATAAAGTTCATCCCCGCTTTCCCCGTTAAAGAAAACACCGAAATCCGCTCCCTGTTTATCAAAATAGAGATAGAATTCACTATCCATCTTAAATCTTCCAAAGTGGATTAAGAAATAATTTTTGTAAGGTGCGTCTTTTGAAAAACGCATATCCTTATTAATTCTCATCAGTGTTTTATTGAATTTAGGTTCAGTTCGTATGGCAGGATTTAATTGTGTAAAAAATTGTCCAATTGAGGAGACGAAAGCTTTTGCCGGAAGAACCACACTTTCCTGGTATCTGTCCCGGTTTTTTGCAAACCATGTGGTATTGTTATTTTTTTCGAGGTCACTTAAAAAAGAAAATATATCTCTATTAAATCCCTTAAAAGGAGGGATGGCAGTACTCAATACATCATTCCAAGATTTATTGTTAGGAAAAACCCACCGATGGTTTTCTTGTACCTGCCTTCAAGACTTTCCACTCCTTTATCGAAGAATTGTACTATATAATACCTGACATTTATTCCAACAAGATTACTTTTATCAAGTCCGAAGTTTGCACCAAATCCAAAATATCCTCCCGCCGCAAACTTCAATTTTGCATCTCCAAAGGAATTAAAAAATTCTTTTGCATACGGGGTTGTAATTACCAATGTTGGTCCGATACCTGCATTAAGGTACGGCCGAAGATTATCATAAATAACATTTTCGAATAACCGGTACTGAGCACCAAAATTTAATGGAACCATGAAAACACGATTCTTTTTTCCTATAGTATAAGTGTTGCCGTAATAATCAACATATTCAAATTCCCGTTCATCTTTTGCTTCTGAAAAAGAAATATCTGTGAAAGCCGTTATTTTTTGAGAAAGTTGTCGTCTGTAAAAACCACCAAATCCAAATCCTCCTTCGCTGAACATAATATCAAGACCAAGAGTATTATTAGGGAATACCTCCGGTTTTTTCTCCGGGGCTAGTTCGCCGATCTCCTGTGCATTTACATTTAACAGGGGAATAACTATTATTGCCGCTAACAATAATTTTTTCATAATAATTTCTTTTTTTTATTCAAAATTAATGAAGTCTGTGTCAATATCAACATCTTATTTAATAACTATTTATGTCATATCCTGATTCAGCATCCTTCTGGGATGAAAAATATCTTAATAATGAAGACCGATGGGATATGAAAACACCCACCCCGGTGTTTGAAAATCTTATTGTATCGCAACAATTTATTAAACCGGGTAAAATATTAATTTTGGGTTGCGGTAAAGGATACGATGCTATACTTGCTGCAAAAAAAGGATTTGATGTCTATGCTGTTGATTTTTCAATAGAGGCAATCAAGTTTGCAAAAAAAATGGCAGAGGAGGAAAATCTAAAAATTAATTTTCTTTTATACGATATTTTTGATCTTGATTCAATTTATAAAAATCAGTTTGATTACATTTATGATTATGTGACTTACTGTTCCATAAGTCCGGAAAGAAGAAAAGTATATGCGGAAAAAATTTCAAATCTATTAAAGCAGAACGGAAAACTTGTTGCTTTACTTTTCCCTGTTGAAGAAAGAGGAGGAGGTCCGCCGTTCGCTGTTAATGTTCAGGAATTTTATAGTTTGTTTTCACCGCATCTCCAATTAAAGTTTTCATCAAACAGAATCAATTCTATAAAACCAAGAATGGGGAGAGAAGTTCTCCAGATTTATATTAATAAGGGAATTCATAAATCCGATGCCGACAAATCTTGAACTAAAAATTAAAATTGACAACCGTTCTGAAGTGCTTGAGAGAGTTAAATTAATAGATGCTCATTATATTGGTGAGCTTAAACAGGTTGATATCTATTATAAAATTAATAATGGATTGTTAAAATTAAGACTTGAAAATGGAAGCCAGACGATGATTAAATACATTAGAAATGAAACGCAAGACGATCGTTGGTCGGATTATCAGTTGATTTCATTGGAGAAAAATGATGCGAAAGAATATTTTAAAGATATTCTTGAAGTAGAGACTATAGTTGAAAAACAACGTCTCCTTTATTTATTCGATAATACAAGAATTCATATTGATAGTGTCAAAGATCTGGGTTCTTTTCTTGAGCTTGAAACTATCGTTGTAAAAGGCAAAAAAGATGCTGCACAAAGATTTGAGGAAATAATTGGTTTACTTTCGCTTAGTAAGAAAGATGAAATAAGAAAATCTTATCGTGACCTTATGCTGGAGAAGACGGGCACATGATTTTAACCAGGACTAACAGAAAAGAATTTGATGTCGATTTTGAAATAAACCTTAAAACTCAGCAACATAAGCTTGATTCATTATTAATGATTGTCCCGACTAACAGGAGAATCAGAGCGCTTATGAGGGAACTGATTTCCAACTCACCAGGCAAAGTGACCGGAAAACTAAATCTTGAAACTATCGGATCAATTTCTTCCAAACTGCTATTTAAAAGTGATTCTGTTAAACCGAATATTCTGACTGATGCAGCTGCCTCCATTATTTTAAAGCAGAGTTTTGCCGAAGTGAATCTGAATTATTTCTCAAACTATAATGATGAAATTCCATCAGGCACAATAGAGAGAATAAGAAATGTTATCTCTGAATATAAAAGGCACGGAATTGTTCCGGATAAATTAAGGAATGAAGCAGAAGAATTAACAGGTTCTGAAAAAAACAAAACGTACGATATTGCTAATGTGTTTGAAGTTTATCAAAAAAAAATTGTTTCATTAGGATTAAAAGAAACAGGGGATATTTATTCTTCGTTAATTGAACTGGAGGGGAATAAATTTTATGATCATTTTTCTTTTTTGTATCCAAAGGTTGATCTGATAATAATAATGGGATTTGATGAATTCACTCTTCCCGAAGTTGAAATAATCAATAAATTAGCCCAGGTGAACAAAGCTGAACTTTTCCTAAGTTTTGATTATTACCGTTATAATCCACTTATATTTTCACATCTCGATCAGTGCTATGAAAATCTTGTTTCAAAGGGGTTTAAAGAAATTAATGACAAATCAATTTCTCCTTTCGTAAAATCACAGGATGAAATTAGAAAATATCTTTTTACAAATAAAATTAATAACCCGATAAAAGGTTATAAAACTCAAATTAAAACTATTTCCGGATCCTCCCGTGAAAAAGAAATAGAATTAATAGCCTCTGAAATAAAAGAATTAATTATTAACCAGGATATTCAGCCGGATCAAATTTGTGTGGTGTTTAATCTTATTAGCAATTATTCTGAAATTATCCGCGACATTTTTCCACTCTACGGTATACCCTTTAATCTCACCGACAGATTTCCACTTGATACAGCATCTCCAGTTGTTTCATTGATCAGTTTCCTCGAGATTGTCGAAAACGATTTTTATTATAAAAATATTTTCAGGGCGCTTAGTGGTGGAATTCTTGAAATTGAGGGAATAAATTTAACAAACCTTTTAACAGCTTCTGTTAATTTAAAAATTATTTCGGGTTTTGATAACTGGCAGAAAACTCTGAATGAAGCATTAGTTTCAATTGATGAAGGTGAAATTGATTCTTATAATATGCCGGAAAAAAGGGAATCATACAAAAAAGCGCTTAACGATATTGATAAAATTCGGGATTATCTGAATCCTTTCCTTCATAAAAGTTCAATCCCGGAATTCAGGAAAAATCTTGATGATCTTATTAATAAACTGGGATTGCCTGTCAGAATTATAGCTGGCTCTGATACAAATGCTGAAAAAAATATTAAATCGATAAATGCATTTCTTGAAACAACTGACGAAATACTTTCTCTTCTGAATAATCAGTTTGGTGGAGAAAGAAAAATTCCCGATCGGATTTTTTCTTCATAATTTAAAAACTGCAGTAAGTTCTTCACGATACAATATTGCTGAGAAACCGGGCTACGGAGTACAAATAACCACTTTAAATGAAATACGCGGACTCAAGTTTGACCATTTGTTTATTGCCGGTTTATGTGACGGAGATTTTCCTACAAGGTTTTCTCCGGAAATCTTCTTCTCAGGTACAATGGCAAGAATCCGGGGCGAACAAAATCATTTAACCGTTCAAAGATATCTCTTTTATCAGTCTCTCTGTGCATGGAATAAAAAACTTTACTTAACTTTTCCGCGCAGAGATGAAAGAAAAGAATTTGTGCAATCTGATTTTCTGCAGGAATTCCTGAATACATTTGAGGTTTCCGTTGGGGAGGATAATGATTATGAGAATACGATTTATACCAGGCAGCAGCTTTTAGCTTTTATCGGGAAAAACGGAATTGAAAAAACCAAAGAATTATTTGATCTTACCTCAATTGGACTAAACACTGAAGAAATTACGACTGCAATGAAAATTGATCTTGCGAGAACTGAAAATCCTTTTATGCAAAATGCATTTACCGGATTTATTTCAGAAGACTTATCATCTGAAGGTAAAATCAATCTCACACGGATGAAAGACAGACAATTTTCAATTACCCAGCTTGAAACTTATGCTTTGTGTCCTTACAAATATTTTGCAGAAAGAATTTTAAAGCTGGATGTTTTTGAAGAACCCACTGAGGAAATTGAGGCACTTGAGTTAGGCAGTTTAATTCATAGTATTTTGTTTAATTTTTATTCGAAATTGAAAAAAGATAAAATTGTTTTAAATGCTTGCTCAGATGCAGATTTCCTTAAGGCTGAAAACCTTTTATTTAAAATAGCTGAAGAAAGAGTGAAAGAAGTTAACTTCAATTCTCCGCTTTCATTTTTTGAAAGAGAAAAAATATTTGGAATTGATGGCAACCGCAAAAATTCAATGCTATACAAATTTCTTATTGAGGAAAAGGAAAGTTCTGAAGGATATATTCCTGAATTTTTTGAAACCGGTTTTGGACAGGTTAAAGAAGAAGAAAATCAGAAGGTACGTCTGAAAGAACTAAAAGCGGGTGAAGTAAAGGTGCGTGGCAAAATTGATAGAGTTGATATAAATATGGATACCGGAACTTATAAAATATATGATTACAAGACCGGAAAAAGTAAGCTGAGTAAAAATGATATTTATGATGGACTCCAGCTTCAGCTTATGCTTTATTTATATGCAGCCAAAGAGATTATAAAATCAGAACTGAATGAGGAATATAAACCGGCAGGCGCATCAATTTATTCTTTAAAGTATAGTGCGGCAGATTTTGGAAGAAAAGAATTGAGTTTTGGTAAAAAAAATTCAGAAAAAGAAATTACAGAGAAGTACGTGGAGATGATTGAAATCTGTTTGGAGGCAATAAACAGATATGTTGATGGAATCAGCCGTGGGGATTTCAGACTTTCGCAGCTTGAAAAAAGAGAAGAAAAAGTTTGCCGCTATTGCAGTTTCAGATCAATCTGCAGAATTCAGGAAGTGAATTAAAACCAAAGGGAAGCTGGAATATTGGAATTACGGAATTTTGGATATATGGTTATATTGATGTATTAGTTATTAGATGAAAACATGCTGAAATATTTAATCACATTTGCTCTGCTGTTTTGTACAATATTTGTATCGGCACAGTCAATAGATCATTCAATTTTTGAGAACGAAAAACAACAGCTTGAGAGAACATTTTCTCTTTCCAAATCTTTATATCCGGGCGATCTGACTATTGACGCAAAATACTACAAGCTTGATCTTGCCCTATCATATTCACCAAATTATCTTAAAGGTTCTGTACAGATCGATGCGGTTCCATTTTCTCAAGCACTAAATTCATTTTTTCTTGATTTGAGTAATAATCTTCAGGTGGATTCGGTAATTTCAAATAATTCTGTTTTAACTTTCACACATCAGAATGATAAGTTGATGATAAACCTGCCTCGTGTTTATCAGCCAAATGAAAAATTTTCGGTAGTTGTATTTTATCGGGGAGTTCCTGTTTCAAACGGTTTTGGCAGTATTGAATTTGGTTCACATAACGGCGATCCCGCAATCTGGACTTTAAGTGAACCTTACGGAGCAAAGGACTGGTGGCCCTGTAAGGATAATCCGGATGATAAAGTGGATTCCTCCCAGGTTAACCTGACGTGTGCAGATAATCTAATCCCGGTTTCCAACGGAGTTCTGCAAAGAGTGAATGAAAACGGAGATGGAACACACACATATTTTTGGAATAATATTCACCCGATTGCTAACTATCTTATTTCAATGGCTGTAACTAACTACACCGTATATAAAACATATTTTCATTATTCACCTGCCGACTCGATGCCGGTTGTACATTACATTTATCCTGAAAATTTTAATAATGTTAAACCATTGCTGGATAAAACTGTTCGTATGCTAGAAATCTTCTCTGATAGATACGGACTATATCCATTTATCGATCAGAAATACGGGCATGCTGAATTCGGCTGGTCGGGGGGAATGGAACATCAGACAATAACTTCACTCGGTAGTTTTAGTGAACAAATAATTGCTCACGAACTTGCACACCAGTGGTTCGGAGATATGATAACCTGCAAAAACTGGCATGAGATATGGATGAATGAAGGTTTTGCAACATATTCTGAAGCGGTTTATTTTGAAGCAATAGACCAATCGTCCTATGCCCCTTATATTGAGTCGCTGATGGCTTATGCAAAAAGCGCAAAGAGTTCGGTTTATGCGAATGATATAAGCTCTGTTGCAACAATTTTTAATTACGCAAGCACTTATGCAAAAGGTGCAATTGTCCTCCATATGCTACGCGGCGTAGTAGGAGATTCAACTTTTTTCAGAATAATGAAATCATATGCAGCTTCACCTGGTCTGAGATATAATAATGCTTCTACAGATGATTTTAGAAGTGTGGCGGAAAATGTTTATGGTAAGAACCTGGAATATTTTTTTAATGAATGGGTTTACGGAAAGGGTTATCCCCATTATAATTACAGCTGGGATTATAAAAAAAATGGAGTAAACGATTACGATATAGATTTTAAATTAACACAAACACTAAATTCCGATCCTGTTTTTTTTATAATGCCGATAGACATAAAAATACATACAACTTTTGCTGATACTGTTATAAGAATTTTCAACAACCAGAACAGCCAGGAATTTGAATTTAATGTGATTGGCAAACCGGAATTCATCTCATTTGATCCGCATAATTGGATAATGAAAGAAGTCAGTACAAGTGATTCAATAGATATCACGAAACCAGATTCCTACAATCTTGAACAGAACTATCCTAATCCTTTTAACCCGGCAACAACAATCAGGTATGAAATTCCGGTAAGTACTAAAGGCTTTATTCCTGTTAAAATAATAATTTACAATTCATTAGGTCAGCAAATCGCAATTCCGGTAGATGAGGAAAAACCTGCCGGAACCTATGAAGTAAAAGTTGATATTCCCGGGCTTTCCAGCGGGATATACTATTATAAAATGATCGTTCCCGGTTATTCAACATCCAAAAAAATGGTAGTTTTAAAATAATTTTTAAGTTAAAGCTATTCTTGACAACATAACTTTAATTATTTATTTTCGAATCGACCACTGCGGAAACTGCGGTGGCAATTTTTTTTTAAATTCACCAATAATCTGAGAATTTAAATGAGTGACGGAAATTTTGTTTATTTAACCAGGGAACGACTGGTTGAACTGGAGAAAGAATTAAAAGAAATGAAGATTAGTGGTCGAAAGGAAATGGCACAAAAAATTGCCGAAGCCCGTGCACATGGGGACCTTTCTGAAAATGCAGAATATGACGCCGCTAAGGAAGAGCAGGGATTATTTGAGCTTAGAATCAGTAAGCTTGAAGACACCCTCTCACGTGCAAGAATAATAGACACAAATCAATTTGAAAATGATAAGGTTCATATTCTATCTACCGTAAGCATAAAAAATTTAACCAGTAAGAAAAATATCGTTTATACGTTAGTATCACCTGAAGAAGCAGATTTTCAGGCGGGAAAAATATCAGTTACATCACCTGTTGGACAGGGTTTGATGGGAGCTAAAGTTGGGG
Source organism: uncultured Ignavibacteria bacterium (assembly GCA_963815785.1). Taxonomy (GTDB): domain Bacteria; phylum Bacteroidota; class Ignavibacteria; order Ignavibacteriales; family Ignavibacteriaceae; genus DATFVA01. Next base: position 49,685 of record CAWFHZ010000020.1, on the reverse strand, counting down.
ATAAAGTTAAAGTTAAGGCTCCTGCAGGAATGCTGGAGTTTGAAATATTAGACATTAAATAATTCTATACAGTTAAAATAATTTGACTGATGAATCCTACATACAATTAGCATTAGAGATTGCAAAGAAAGGAATAGGAGAGGTTAGTCCAAATCCTCTGGTAGGATGTATACTTGTAAAGAATGACAGGATAATAGGAGCTGGTTTTCATCAAAAATACGGAGCAAACCATGCTGAAATAAATGCCTTTGAAAATGCAAAAGAATCAGTTGATGGAGGCACCCTTTTCATCAACCTGGAACCTTGCAGCCATTACGGAAAAACTCCCCCGTGTGTAGATCAGATAATAGAGAAAAAGATTAAAAGAGTTGTTATCGGTACTCTGGATATGAATCCCCTGGTAAGCGGCAATGGGGTGAAAAAATTAAAATCTGCGGGAATAGAGGTTAAAGTCGGGGTTCTTGAAAATGAATGTATAAATCTTAATAAATTCTTTTTAAATATATCACAAAAAAAATTCCCTATGTCTCTTTGAAAGCTGCTCAGACACTAGATGGAAAAATAGCCGATTTAAAAGGTGGCTCTCAATGGATTTCCTCAATACCCTCCAGGAAATTTGTGCATCATTTGAGAGCAAATTATGATGCAGTTCTTGTGGGTGCAGGAACGGTTGATAAAGATGACCCTTCACTCACAGTAAGACTAACCGATGGAAGAAACCCTCACAGAATTATTTTAGATAGTAAATTAAACCTTAAACCGGATAAAAAATTATTTTACAGAAACGGCGATCATAAAACCATACTGGTAACCTCTTCAGAAAATGAAGGTAAACGAAAAGTAAAAAAGTTTCTTTCTCTGGGAGTTAAAGTTGTATTTGCGAAAGCGGATAAAGATGGCAGCCTTAATCTGAAAAATGTTATGAAGGAACTGGCTAAGAATCAGATAGCTTCAGTACTTGTTGAAGGAGGGAGCCGCGTATTTTCATCATTCCTCAGAAGTAATCTCTATGACGATATATTCCTTTTTATCTCTCCAAAACTAATTGGTAATGGAATTCCTCTTGTAGAAAACATTGGAGTTAAGAGTATTAAGAAATCACTTAAAGTTAAAATCAGAAATTACGAATTAATAGGTGAAGATCTGATGCTGCAATTGGAAAGATGAACTGCAAAAATCCTATTCGATTTTTTAACCTTCTTCTCAAATATTTGTAACTTTACTCTTTAAATATCGCAATAATATTACGGGAGAACTTAAAATGTTTACGGGGCTTGTTGAAGAGAAAGGCATTTTGATAAATAAAATAAAAACGGGTGATGGTTACCGTCTTGAAATTAAAGCCGATAAGGTTCTTGAAGATTCCGGGATCGGAAGCAGTATCAGTGTTAACGGCTGCTGCCTTACAGTCGTAGACAAAACAAACAGTTCAGTTTCTATGGATACCATTGAAGAAACATTAAAGAAAACCAACCTTGGTGATCTGCAAATTGGTGATCAGGTTAATCTTGAACGCCCGCTTAAAGCAGATGCAAGATTGGGCGGTCATTTTGTGCTTGGTCATGTTGATACCAAAGGTGAAGTTGTTGAGATAAACGAATTGTCCAATAGTCATTTTATGAGAATTCGATTTCCTGAGAAGTTCAAACAATATTTAATTTATGTCGGCTCTGTTTCCATTGACGGGGTAAGTATGACAGTTGCGGAACTTAACGGGAATGTTTTTGGTATCGGAATTATTCCCCATACCTGGAAAGAAACTGTGTTTTCAACAAAGAAGCCGGGTAGTACTGTAAACCTTGAGTTTGATGTTCTTGGTAAATATGTCGAACGAATCATGGAAAACAAAGAACCTGATAATTAATTTTAATGGAAAGAATAGAACAGAAATTTCTAAAATTCATCGACGAGCAATCACTTATTATTCGGAATGAAAAAATTCTTGTTGGATTCAGCGGGGGTCCTGATTCAATTTTTCTTCTTCATCTTCTTACCAAATTCAAAAAAAAACTACAGATAGAAGTGTGTGCACTCCACGTTAATCATTTGCTCAGGGGAAATGAAGCCGCAGACGATGAAAAATTCTGTAAAAACTACTGTGAAAGAAATAAAATAAAATTTGATTCGGTCAGAAAAAGAGTAAAATCATTTTCAGAACGAAATAGAATTTCCCTGGAAGAAGCCGGAAGAATTTTACGTTACAAAGAATTTGAATCATTGGTGAAGAAGAAAAGACTTGATAAAATTGCAACAGCACATAACTCTAATGATAATACTGAAACTGTTTTATTAAACCTTATTAAAGGAACCGGTCTTGATGGAATCTCAGGGATTCCTGTAAAAAGAAAAAATATAATCCGCCCGATTTTATGTTTTACCAAAGATGAGATTTTATCTTATTTGAGTCAAAAAAAAATTAATTACAGGATTGATAAAAGTAATTATGATTCCGACTTTGAAAGAAATTATTTACGGAATAAAATTATTCCCCTGATAAAAGAGAGACTGAACCCGTCCCTGGAAACTTCCATATTTAATTCTTCTGAAAATTTTAAAAAGATTAATGAATATATCAGGACTAATGAAACTGAGGTTTTCAAAAATACGAACAGAGATTCTTCAGGTATTATTAAAGTTCAGATCGCGGAATTAGAAAATGTAAATAAATCTATACAAAGTTTGTTCTTAAAAAATCTGTTGGAGAAGGAGCTAAATACACAAATTTTCTCTAACGATCTAAAAAAAATTCTTTCATTGGTTAAAACACAAGTTGGTAAGCGGATTGAACTTTCCGGCGGGATAATTGTTTTCAGGGAAAGAGAGTATCTGAAAATAATTCCTGTGCGTGAACCCGACCAGGATTCAGAAGTTATAATTAATATTGGTGATACAAAAAGTACATCGGTTGGTCAGTTATCAATTAAAAAATGTGATAGTAGTACTGTGTTTTATTCAAATAATAAAAATAAAGAGTATATTTCAGCAGATACTATCGCAAAACAGTTTACAGTAAGAAAATGGAAACCGGGAGATTTTTTTTATCCTTTGGGTATGAAAGGCTCAAAAAAAGTCTCTGATTATCTGAATGAAAATAAGGTTGAGTCTTCGAGCAAAAAAAATCATCTCATAATGTTAAATAAAAACAGAATTGTCTGGGTTATCGGAATGCGCCTGGATGAAAGATTTAAAGTCACTCCATCAACAGAAAAAATATTAGAACTATGCCTGGAATAAAAAACAATAAACTTGTAATTGACGATGATATTTTTGTGCCGTTCATTGAGGAAGAAAAGCTTCAGAAGCGAATTAAAGAACTTGGAGATGAAATATCCCGCGATTACAAAGGAAAAACTCCTGTTTTTATAGGAGTTCTTAACGGGGCATTTTTATTTCTTTCAGATCTTGTAAAAAATGTTGATGTTGATTGTGAAATCGATTTTTTTAAACTTTCAAGCTACGGCGACGCAAAAATTTCTTCAGGAAAAGTTACCCTGGTTAAGGAACTAAATTGTGAAGTTGACGGCAGGGATATTATAATTGTTGAAGACATAGTTGACTCGGGTTTATCTATAAAATTTATAGAAGAACATATTGCTCATTATCATCCTGCAAGTATGAAAGTTGTATCACTTCTGGTGAAACCAAAAAGCCTTAAATATAAAGTTAAAATTGATTATATTGGCTTTGATATTCCAAGTAAATTCGTAATAGGTTATGGTTTGGATTACGCTCAGAAGTATAGAAATCTGAGATCAATTTTTATTCTGGAAGATGATTTAAAATAGATTTTTTATAATATAATAAATTGGAAAATGGCAGATAATAATAAGAATAACAAAAACATCCAGAAACCGCCTAAAGGAAACGGCGGACCTAATAAGCCGGACGATAATTTTGATTGGTCTAAAATTATAAGATTGGTTTTTGGCTGGGGCGCAGTAATAGTTGCAGCTGTAATTGTTATGCAGGTTTTCAAAACAGGAACCCAGAATTATGTGGATATTTCATACAACCAATATGAAAAATTAATTAATGAAGAAAAAATAAAATCAGCAGTTATTACTAAGCAGGATGTTAATGATTACTACTTTAAAGCTGAGTTAACTTCCGAACAAACTGTTGAGGTTAATAATAAACCCCAGAGTGTTAAATTCATATCAGTTTATCTTCCTGAACCTGTAATTAAAGAGCAGGAAGCCATATGGAAATCGAAAAATATAAATTACTCATTTGATAAAGATTCCAACGAATGGCTTAATGTTCTGATAGGATTTCTTCCATGGATAATTATAATTGCGGTATGGATTATTATCATGAGAAGGATGCAGGGCGGAAGCGGTGGAACCCGTGGGATATTCTCATTTGGAAAAAGCAAAGCAAAGTTAATAACTCAATCAGGTCAGAGAATTACTTTTCGGGATGTTGCCGGAGCTGATGAGGCGAAGCTGGAATTACATGAAATAATTGAGTTTTTAAAGGAACCTACAAAATTTCAAAAACTTGGTGGTAAGATTCCCAGGGGCGTTCTCTTATTGGGACCTCCCGGAACAGGTAAGACCCTGCTTGCAAGAGCCGTTGCCGGGGAAGCCGGAGTTCCTTTCTTTTCAATAAGCGGTGCAGATTTTGTTGAAATGTTTGTGGGTGTCGGCGCAAGCCGCGTGAGAGATTTATTTGAGCAGGGAAAGAAAAATGCGCCTTGTATTATTTTCATAGATGAAATTGATGCTGTTGGAAGACACAGAGGTGCGGGTCTTGGCGGCGGACACGATGAAAGAGAGCAAACTTTAAATCAGTTATTGGTTGAAATGGATGGTTTCGAACAGAACAGTGGTGTTATAATTATTGCTGCGACAAACAGACCAGATGTTTTAGATCCGGCTTTAATGAGACCTGGCAGATTTGATCGTCAGGTTGTTGTCGATCGTCCGGATGTTAAAGGAAGAGAAGGGATTTTAAAAGTTCATACAAGACAGATTCCTTTAGATCCTAATGTAAAGCTTGATGTTCTTGCAAAAGGAACCCCTGGTTTGGCTGGAGCAGAACTCGCTAATCTTGTTAATGAGGCTGCTTTGCTTGCTGCAAGAAAGAATAAAAAGAATGTGGAAATGATTGATTTTGAAGAAGCCAAAGATAAAGTGATGATGGGAATGGAAAGAAAAAGTATGATTATTACGGAAGAAGAGAAGAAAACTACGGCTTATCATGAAATAGGACATGTTCTCGTGGCTAGAATGCTTCCTGAAGCTGATCCGGTACATAAAGTTACTATCATTCCCAGAGGGAGGGCTTTAGGTGTTACCAGTTACCTTCCCATTGATGAAAAACATACTTATTCAAAAGAATATCTTGAAGCAATTATTACTTATGCTTTAGGCGGACGTGCAGCAGAGAAAATTATTTTCAATCATTTTACTACCGGTGCAGGTAATGATATTGAAAAAGCTACCGGTATTGCCAGGAAAATGGTTTGTGAGTGGGGAATGAGTGAGAAACTCGGTCCGCTTAGTTATGGAGCTAAAAGAGAAGAAATATTCCTTGGCAGAGAAATACAGAGTCACCGTGATTATAGTGAACGAACTGCAATTGAAATTGATGAAGAAGTAAGAAGATTTGTAAATGAAGCTATGGTTCGTGCAGAGAAAATTCTTACAGAAAATATGGATTTATTGCATAAGCTCTCCAGTGAATTGCTCGAAAGAGAAATTCTGGATTCTCACGAAATTGATGCTATAATCAGAGGGGAAACACTTCCCCCAATTAAAAAGAATGGCAGTACTTCAGACAGTTCAGGAGAAATGCCTGAACACGTTAAAAAATTACTGGAGCAAAGGCAACCGAAAGAAGAATCTTCCCCTAAAGATGACTCCAATTGATAATGGTACAATTCATTACAGAGATGAATTAGTCAGAAAACTAATTCATCTCTTTTCATTATCTATCCCGATAATTTATTATTTTATTCCACGCAGTGAAGCAATATTAATTCTAAGCATTTTAACTTTTGTGGCTTTATTTCTGGACACGAGCAGGTATTTCTTCCCGTCTGTAGGCAAAATATTTTATAGGTATTTCGGCTTCCTGTTAAGAAAGCACGAACTTGATGAAAGTAAGAAAAACCTGAATGGTGCAACATATGTGTTCATTTCTGCACTAATTTGTGTTATTCTATTCCCAAAAGTGTTTTTTATTACAGCTTTTACTATCCTGATAATTAGTGATACAATGGCCGCACTTATCGGAAGAAAATTTGGCAAACATAAGTTATTATCCAAGAGTTTTGAGGGAACTTTAGCATTTTTTATAAGTGCAAGTATAGTTGTTTTTTTAACACCCAAAGTTGATAATCTGCCGATGGAATACATTATCGGGATTATCGCGGCTGCTGTGGGAGCAATAGTTGAAAATATTTCTTTCGGTTTTGCTGATGACAATCTTGCAATCCCTATTTCAATAGGATTCACTATGTGGATTCTTTATATGGCATTACTTCCTGAACTTCAAATAGTATTACCAATACTGCCGAGGTAGAGAGTGAAAATTTTTTTAATAACTGTTATATCATTAATATCTGTTTTTTATTTTGTTTCCTGTGAAACCTCAAACAAACCTGCACAGGGACTTGAAGATGAGATTTATGTAGTTGCTGACAGTACAGAATTTGCAGAATTATCTGTTGCACTGGATTCTACTTTTGAAAAAATCATTTATACCCCGCAACCTGAAAAACTTTTCACCCTTAAAAGAATTTCACCTAATTTTCTTGAAAGATATAAGCATAAAAAAAATATTCTGATTGTTGCTCCTCTCAACTCCGGCTCTTTAACGTCTCAATTTATTCATTCAACAGTTGATTCTGCTGCACTAAAAAAAATAACCGGGGAGAAAGATTTTATTATAAAAAAGGAAAACTTGTGGGCTAAAAATCAGCTGGTAATGATTTTAACTGCTCCAACTGTCCAGGAACTTGAATTTAAAATACTTAACAATAAGGATAATCTACTTTATTCTTTTCAAAAAATTTCTGATGAACGGCTTCAGGAAAATCTTTATAATTCAAGATATGAAAAAGAATCGATTGAGGGGAAACTGCTTAAAGAGTATGGCTGGATAATTTATGTTCAGGCTGATTTTAAACTTGCTCTTGATATCCCTAAAGATAATTTTGTCTGGTTAAGAAGATCTCCCGGCAGCGATATGGAACGATGGGTTTTTGTGCACTGGATTGATAATGCTTCACCCGCCTACCTGAATGAAGATTCAATAAGAGCAATCAGAAACAGGATGACTAAGAAATATTACAGAACAACAGATGATAGTTCATACGTTATAATTGCTTCAGATTATTATACCTCAAGTGAGGTTAATTTTAATGGACGCTACGCCATTTTTACTCAAGGGCTCTGGGAACTAAATATTAAAGGAATGGGCGGACCGTTTATTAATTATACTTTCTTCGATGAAAAAACTAACAGGATCTATATGCTTGATGGTTCGGTGTATGCTCCTAAATATTATAAAAGGAATTTAATTCAGCAGATGGATGTTCTGCTACAATCATTTATGACTAAATCAGAACTAAGTAAAGACAGAATGCAGAATCTGATTAATGCTGCCGGGGAAACAGAGAAAAAATAATTACAAGTCTCTCAGGTTTGCAGGAAGGTCATATTTCGGAAACTCAGTTTTAATCTTATCAACATAAACCTTCGCCCTATTAATTTTGTTAAAATGTAATTCATATATAGCTCTTGCCGCCATTACTGATCCCGCAAGCGATTGCACGAAATCGGTATAATGATTTCCCGTTTTCGGAAATCTTATGTGAAAATCGGGATCAGCTGCAGGGATGTACTCATCAGTATTTTTAACAACTTTATACAATAAAATATCAGGGACAAAAGTATAACCTTCCGGCAATTTGAACTGTCCGTTTCGTAATTCATTCTCTGCTATTTCAGGAGGAAAATAAAAACTTCTATGATCAGCATTTGTTGCAACCAAATCAGTCATCAGTTTTCTGTAGAGGGATTCAAGAAGGTTTGAATTATAATTCTCACTCCTTTCGAAAGGAACAAGTGCATTTTTAAATAAGATGATATCATTTTTCATTCCGGTTATAACGTCTGGATGGTCAGTCTCAAGCTGATGATAATACCAGGACCTTCTCATCAATTCTTTATCAACAATAGCTGCGTCTTTCCGAAATCCTTCTACATATTGAAAATAATATGAAGCCGAAACAAAGTAATCCCATAAATAACTGAAAATCACTGAATTTTTATCAGTGCTTGAAATCAGTGCTTTTGTATAATCTTCAAAAGTATAAGTTTCACTTTGATTAACTTCATCATAATTAATAAAAAATTCTCCCGCGCATAAAAGGAGAATCAAAAGAACGGAAGCTTTAATTTTATACTGATCAACTGTTACTAACTCGTAAATTTTTATTAAACCGAAGACAGTAAAATAAGCCAGCATTATATAAGCGAGCAGAAAATATGAATCGATATCATTTATATCATAATTAATGGAATAAGCAACAGTTGAAATGAATGTGATCAATAGGAAAATTGATAATTTTTTTGAGCGCACAAATGAAACAAATATTCCGATTACACTGAGAATTAATGTGAAGGTAAATTCCAATGGAAGATTATTAATAAAATACGCAAGTTGTTTTTTTGCTGCTTCAGTTGATGAAAATAGCCAGACCTGGTACTGCTTGCCGCTGATGTGTCTCATTATCCTTTCAAAATCTACCGGGTTTCCCCAATTTATTGCGGGATTTTGCGAAGCACGTATCGGGAGATAACTATAGATAATCAGAAGGAGAGGAAAAAATAATAATAGCATTACACCAATTTGTTTAAAAGCAGAAAGATTGAATTTTTCTTTTGTAAAGTAGAAATACGCAATACCCGGAAGGATCAGAAGTGTGGTCATATGATTGCTGAATCCAAGCGCTAAAACTATTGCTAAAATTATCCACGGATTTTTAATGGATAAAATTCTTTTTTCGCCTTCAAATGTAAAAGCTTTAACAAGTGCAAGGATTATCAGGCTTATCAGAAAAATATGCATTGAGTAAACTTCAACTGAAGTACTCTGAAACCAGAACGTTTTACTTAGTCCCAGGAATAAACCACCTCCAACAGAAGCAATATATTTTATATTTTCCGGGAGAGATTCACTTTTTTTCAGAGGTTTAACTTTATTTTTTTGCTTCGTCTTTTTAGATACGGCTGCATTTACTTTTCCGAACTTATCTAAATTGTCAAGAATGAACTTTGATGTGTAAACAAAAAGTCCTACTCCAAGACTGCACCAGATTGCAGCCAGAATATTTAATTGAAATGCTGTGCTGAATGGCAATGGAATTTTTGAAAAAAGATAACCAATCATTGTAAAAAGCGGGTAACCTGTTGGATGTGCAATTCCAGCTAATGCCTGGACAGAAGTAAGCTCACCGGCATCAATCTGTAAAATGGTAGGTGCAATAGTTGTTAAATAAAGAAGAAAAATAAATAAGCCGGTTAGTACAGGATAGTATTTTTTCAGAAAATTCATTTTTAAATGCCAAATATTTTTGTGAATATAGAAGAGGTCTCTTTAAAAGCCGCATGTAACCGCTGTTCCAAATCTCTTCCGGAATTAAATTTAAGCTGCTTCGCCAGTTTACTAAACCTAAGATCATCTTTCACGATTATTCCGCTGCTTTGGTGAAACATATTCTGATTTTTAAGAATAAGTGATTTATATAAATCGTAATTCATATTTAGTGTGGTTAAATCTTCATCCAGTTCAGGTTTAAGTTTTATTAAACCTTTAATTAACTGTTTAATATTTTTTGCTCTAAGTTTTTTAAAATATTGCGGATTGCAAAGTATTAAATATTGCAGTATAAATTCAATATCAGTAATTCCGCCGCGATTTTTTTTCAAATTAATCATTTCCGAAAGTCCTTCTGAAATCAGCATCTTTTTTCTCATTTCAATCAGATCAGCTTTCAGTCTTTCCGGCTTTTCAGAACGTAATCTTATACTAACTGATTTTATGATTTGATTTAGTAATTTTTTTTCTCCTGTTATAAATTTAATCTTGGTTAATGTCTGAAGTTCCCAGGTTCTGGCTCTTGAACTAATATAATTTATATACGAACTGACATCCCAGACAAGCATTCCGCTTCCGCCTTCAGGTCTTAACCTGCAATCAATTGAAACAGGACTAAATTCCTTTCTGAGGGTAGTTAGAAATTCCAGAAAAACTTTTTGTTCCCGGGGGTTTGCTTCAAGGTTATCCGTAATAAAAATCAAATCGATGTCTGAAGAAAAATTCATTTCCCCGGAACCCAGACTTCCTAATGCTCCGATAAAATAATGTCCGGATAAAAATTTTTTTCCATTAAGAGAGACAGATAAATTTTCAATTTTTTTGATAAAATAATCTGATATTAATTTTGAAACCTGGTGGTATTTAATTATTCCAATTGTGAACTGAACCGAGATCCGGAAAATAAACTCTGAATAATTTATGTTATCTGAAATTAAAATTTTCTGAAATACTTTTTTTGACAGGAATACTTCCCGGAGTGTTTTATTCTCTGCAAATATATCTACTGATGTTTGCGAAGACTCACAAATAGTTAAAAAAGTTTTAAAAAATTTCTTATCCCGGAATGCATCATACCAGATTGAGGGAAATTTGGCCTGCTTAATTACACGCACAAAGTTATTTAATATCAGATCGGGATCAGAACTATTCCTGATGAAATCCATCAAAGCAGCGCTAATACCATCAAAAGCATCGGTGGATTGATTATCAAATTCCTTTTGACCGAGAAGTCCTCTGCCTTCCCGCAGATAAGTTAAGTTTTTTCCCGCAGTCTGTGGATTTTGAAAATTGATATGTGTTAAAATTATTTCAGATTTTTCTTTCGGATCATTACCGACGATAGATTGAAAGATTTTCAGAACTTTCTTCCTGCTGGTATCAACTTTCTCAATAAAACTTTTGGAGCTCCTGAATCCAAGATATGAACTAAGTTTATGAAGCAATTCTCCTTCTTCAGGAATCAAATGAGTTTGTGTGTCATTCATTAATTGAAGATAATGTTCAATTCTTCTGTAAAAAATATATGCCTCTTCCAAAATTTCCGCTTCATTTTCCGATAGTAAGTTATTTGTGCACAATTCTCTTAATGCTTTAAGGGAATTCTGTTCCCTTAAAGATTTTATTTTGCCGGCATTAATTAATTGCAAAGCCTGGATGGAAAATTCTATATCTCTTATTCCGCCTGATGCAAGCTTAATATTTGCATCGCTACTTAAATTATTTTCAATATTTAGTTTTAATTTTTTAATCTTTTCAACCGGAGAGCTCTTGAATGAAAGCGGGTAAATGAAAGGTGTTAGAAAATTCTTAAACCTTTCAAACATTTCTTCACTTCCGGCTATGTAGTCTGACTTGATAAGCATCTGCCGTTCCCAGTCTTCACCTCTTCCTTCATAATAAATGAGATAATCTGTCAATCTTCTGCAAAGAGGAGAATTTTTACCATCGGGTCTTAACCGGAAATCAACCCTGTAAATATATCCCGATTCAGTAACCTGTGTGGCTGATTCAATAAATAAGAGAGTTACTTCAGTAATCAGTTCCTGGTATTCCTTTTTAACAGGAAGAGTTTCATTTTCATCATAAAATATTATAAGGTCTATATCCGAACTATAATTCAGTTCATTTCCTCCAAGTTTGCCGAGTGAAACAAGGCAGTACCTGCTTTCGGGTAAATCAAGTTGATATTTATTTAGTACTTCTTTATAACAGAGGCTAAACAATTTAGCTGTGATTGCCTTTGCAAGACAGCTTAGTTCGCCAGTGATTTCTTCAACACTTCCTTTAAGGAAAATATCTTTTGCCCCGATTCTGAGCATTTCTTTTCTTTTAAATCTCCGGATTGCATTCAGTTTTGCATTAAAAGAATTGAAAACTTTGGCTGCCGATCCGACAGCTTCAGTATAATAATCTGCATCAGTTTTGTTTTCGAGAACAGACGGGTTGGCAATCCAATAAAAATATTCAGGATTTCTTACGAGTATATCAGTAAGGTAATTGCTGTTGAAAGTAAGGGCAACTAACAGCTCAACGTAATGAGGATATTTCAGGCAGTCGGAAAGGAAAGAAACTTTATCATAAGTTCCGGAAATAACACGCAAGAGGTTTGATTCAGATGAATGAGTAAAATAATGTTTCTTTGCTTCTGATTCGAACAAAGAAAATAGTTCACCCAAGTTTTTCCTCTTCAAAATAACCGGCAGAGTATTCAACAATCCTGCGGATAAAATCTTCTGATAATATTTCTTTCTTATCTGCCTGCAAACAATTCTGTTATTTTATTTGCTAATCTAAAACTTTGAAGGCATTTATTAAATTCAGTAAGTATTATTTGTTTGCAGTTATTATAATTAAAATTGAGTTATCATCCCCAAACCGGTTAAGTACAGCAGGCTTAGCTGTGAGCTTTTCGCATTCCATTTTTTTACATAAAATATTTTTAAGATGAAGGCAGTATGGTAAGGTATCTAAGAAATATATTTATTCATTGCAGAAATGTACATTTTAAGTGCAGTAAAATACATATACAGCGGTATATAGTACATTTACATTGTAACAAAGTACATATCAAGCATATTAAAGAACATTTACATTGTAACAAAATACATTATAAGCGCAAAAAAGCACATTTAAAGTGTATTAAAGTATATACTAATTGCTAGTAAAATACATTTACAATAAAAGATAGTACATTCTGATTGCAGAAATGTACATCCTGATTAGAAATTGTTGTGTTTTTTGCGTATTTTCAAGGAAAAGTAAAATAAAGGGAGCTGTCTTATGTTAAAATTCAACTTTAAACCTATGTTTGATGCAAGAGGAATTACTCACCCGGTTGCATATTTAAGAAAACTTGGAGTATCGCCGTTTACCGCATCTTACATTGCAAATAACAAAGTAAAAACCCTTAACCTTAAGGCTATTGAAAAGATATGCCTGCGGCTTAACTGCACTCCGCACGATTTACTTGAGTGGGAGCCGGATGCAGGTTTAGCCGGCCAGGAAAAGTATGAGCTGAACAAACTCCGCAGGGAAACAAAAATGATGGTTGTGTCTGAAGAACTGAAAGATCTTCCGCTGGATAAGCTTGAGAAGATACATAAGTTTATTGAAGAGACGAAGAGAGAACAGGGTTAGATATTTAAATTATTAACCCACCCCTCGCCCCTCCTGCGGGAGGGGACAGCGTGTTTTTGATATTGGAATTGTCCTTTCCCCGGGAGAGCGAGAATTAAAAATATTTATTGCCTTAATAGCATTATTAAATTATTTTAGCTGAAGCTAATCGATAATGGTACTGTGATCTCAAGGGTTTGCAGAATTATAAAGGGACCCGCGAAGAACCTGGATTGATAACACTCTTAATTATTCGGAATAATATGCCGCAAAAAATTTTGAAAATAAGTTTTAAATGAAATTTTAATTGGAATATAACATTCCTGCCGCGGGATAGTTATAGCTTGTCCGCCTTTGACGGAGATATTTGGCAGTATAATTATTAGTTAGGTTGTAATATGAAATGTTTAATTTTGAGTTTAAAGATATTTATGAGTTGTTGCAGAATGGATGGCATAAAAAAAGTACCCTCATAATATTTCTTTTAATTCTTTTCATATTTCTAATATGGTTTTTTTCGATAGTCGAAATTGAGAAGTATTCATCATTTTATTTTTCATTAATAATTTTTATTCTCTTTATAGCATTTATTTTTTGGAAGTTTACCACAAGATTACCAAAAGTAAACAAAGGCAAATTGGGATTTATTGTTGTAATAAATTATGACAGTAAGTTAGAAAAAGAGAAAATCACGAAAGATTTTATAAATAACCTTAAACAGCTAATTAATCAAATTAATTTTCGCGCAAACTATAATTTTATTGAATACTCACAATTTTATGCACAGAAACTAACATCACCTGATGCTTCAAGATATTTTTTATTTGCTCTAGATCACAATTTATGATTTATGGAAGTTGCAAAAAGAGGGAAATAAATGGCAAGGAACATCACGTCTTAAATTAGAGAGTATTGTTGCTCATAAACCTTTGCCAAAAGAAATTCAAAAACAGTTCACTTTTGAGTTCAAAGAATTGTTTCCTAAAAAACTTTTAATTCCAATTGAAAATGATTTATTATCTTTTGAATTCACGTCAGAATTAATTATATAATTTCTAAATATGTTATATCATTAGCTCACTATTATCTGGAGAAGTTAATTATTTTCAGAAACTACTTGAAGAAGTAAATTTATTAACGCCAAATCTTCAATCAAATATTCTTCTTTGCTAAAGATCAAAAAAAGATTACCCAGTAGGTTTTAAATGTTTACACTGTACAATCAAGAATTATTTATTCAAAATGGGTATTATCGTGATACAAAAACTTTAGATAAACTAAAAGATTTTTTAGATAAAATTGAAAATATATCACATAATGATTATTCCTTGCATTTACTTAAAGCCATTTATTATTTTTCTAACAATGACATCCATTGAAAAAATGAAATTCGAAAATGCAATAAATTAACAATCCGGTTTGGAGATTTAGTTATGCATTTTTATTTGCTTATGAAGGGAACTTAAAACAAGCATATAGAATTTATAAAGAAGCTTTCCAAAAAAAGTATACTTATGAAAATATTTTTGAGATAGAAGAATTTATTATTTGGGTTTTAAGCACTGAACATAAAAATCTCAATTATACTTCTGTCTTGGCTTAATCAATTATTATGCGAAAGAAGATTTTAGACAATCTGAAATAGAATTTAATAAATTTGAAAAATTAGCTGATGTAAATAATTATTCTGAGGAAATTCATCTTTCAGAATCTTATTTATCAAAAATTAAAACAAAATAAACACCTAACATATTTAATAATTCAAAAGTGAAAGGTAAGTAGAAAGTTGGTAGGCAATAAAAATCCCCCCAAAATTACGATTTTGTTTAAAAACATTTCCATAATAAATGAAATAAAATAAGTTAGCAAAAACTGAAATAAGACATATAATACTTAAAAAAATTAGCTCTCTTTTAAAGAGAAAGTATTAACTGTTTTATTTTATCTACCTGAGACATACAGTTTATTTTGATTTATACTCAACTTGTGTTCATTGTAAATCATTTTCGACAACGACTTAAGTCGTGGGGTAATAAAATCCCGCTGTTCACTTAACCAAAAAATACAAATCACTTTTAACTCATTGTTTTTTATTTAGTTTTGAAAATAAAAAAGGAGAAACTATGCAGATCAAAGATTCAACATTTCTTATCACAGGCGGAAGTTCAGGAATTGGAAAAGACAGCAGCACAAATGTTAATTGAAAAAGGCGGAAAAGTTGCAATTACAGCAAGAGGAAAAGACAGGCTGGAAAAAACTGCAAAAGAAATAAAAGCTTTCCCGATTCACGCAGATGTTGCAAAACAGGAAGACATTGAGAAAACTTACGATATATTTATGAGAGAGTTCGGTAAGCTGGATTGTCTTATAAACAATGCCGGAATTGCAGGAGGCGGTGAAGTTGATAAATTAACCTGTGAAGATTTTGAAAAAGTTTACTCGGTAAATGTTTTCGGTGCCGCAATGATGTCGCAGAAAGCCGCAGAAATATTTAAGAAACAGAAATCGGGAAATATTATCAATATTGCTTCCACTGCGGGAGTAAAAGGATACGCAGGCGGTTCTGTTTATGCTTCATCTAAATTTGCGTTAAGAGGGTTAACAATCTGCTGGCAGGCAGAACTGAGAAAATTTAATGTAAGAGTTATGTGTATTAACCCGAGCGAAGTAAGAACATCTTTCGGCGGAAGAGAAACCGAAGAAGTGAGCAACAGGTTAAGAGGAAAAGAAATTGCACATTCAATTGTTTCTGTGCTGGAAATGGATGACCGCGGGTTTATTCCTGAATTTATGGTTTGGGCTACAAATCCTTTTTGAGCATCCGGTGTAAAAATAGCCTGAATATATGCCCCGATTTTTGGTATGAATATTTCGCTTTTCGAGACAAATATAATATTCTAAACCCATAGTTTTCACGAACTTATGATGATCAAATAGATAAAAGGGGATAACTTCCTAAATTGCAATTCAAACATTCAATGTTTAATTTTGATGTTCAATACCAACGGAGAAAATGAGTAAATGTTAAATATTATTAAGAAGGTCTTTGGAGATAAAAACACAAAAGATATTAAAGAATTATGGCCTATTGTTGATGAAATAAACCAGGAATATGAAAAGATAAAAAACCTTTCAGATGACGAAATTAAAGCTAAAACAACCGAGTTTAAGGAGAAAATTCAGGAATATATTTCTGAAACAAAAGGCAAAATAGACGAAATAAAGTTACAGCTTCAATCTGATGAAGATTTTGATCGCAATGCAGCTTATGATGAACTTGATAAACTTGAAGATGAGTTAAACGATAAGTATGAAGAAATTCTGGATCAGCTATTACCGGAGGCTTTTGCAGTTGTTAAATCAACCTGTGAAAGACTATTAGGTACAAGCTGGATAATTGCCGGCTCAAAAATTTCCTGGGATATGGTTCCTTATGATGTACAGTTGATGGGAGGTGTCGTACTTCACCAGGGAAAAATAGCTGAAATGGCTACAGGTGAAGGCAAAACTCTTGTTGCCACCTTACCACTTTATCTAAATGCACTCACCGGACGCGGGGTTCACCTTATTACCGTTAACGATTACCTGGCTAAACGTGACAGTGAGTGGATGGGTGAAATATTTAAATATCACGGACTCACCGTTGGGTGTATAATTAATACCATGAGTTCTGAACAGAGAAAAGAACAATACAAGTGTGATATTACTTATGGAACCAATAATGAATTTGGTTTCGATTATCTGCGTGATAACATGTCTGTTGATAAAGATCACCAGGTTCAGCGGGAACATAATTATGCAATAGTTGATGAGGTTGATTCAGTATTAATAGATGAAGCAAGAACACCATTAATAATTTCCGGTGCTGTTGAGGTAGATGATCACAAGTTCAATGAAATGAAACCTAAAGTTGAAAAATTATACAGACTGCAAACAGCTCTTGTCTCAAAGTTCGTTCAGGATGCAGAGACTGCTTTAGATGGAGATGGAAATGACAAAGCAAATATATCCGAAGGAGGTATTCATCTTCTCCGTGCAAGCAGAGGATTACCAAAACATAGTAAACTGGCAAAGCTTTTAAGTGATCCGGAAAAGAAAAAATTGATGCAGTCAACAGAGATGGAATTTCTCAGGGAAAAAGCGAAGAATATGCATATAATTGATGATGAACTTTACTTTGTCATCGATGAAAAAAACAATACAATTGATTTAACTGAAAAGGGTAGGGAAGAACTTGCTAAAGGAAGTGGAATGGAAAAAAATTATTTCATTCTTCCCGACCTTGGGACTGAAATGAGCAAACTTGAAAATGATGAATCGATTTCTCCCGAAGAAAAAATTAAACAGAAAGATATACTTTATCATAACTATTCAGAAAGCAGCGACAGAATTCATACAATTCATCAGCTCTTAAAAGCGTACACTTTATTCGAGAAAGATGATGAATATGTTGTTACTGAAGATGGCAAAATTGCAATTGTAGATGAATTTACCGGTCGTATTCTTCCGGGCAGAAGATATTCTGACGGATTACACCAGGCAATTGAAGCAAAAGAAAATGTTAAAGTAGAACGTGACAGCCAGACTCTCGCAACAATTACACTTCAGAATTACTTCAGAATGTACAACAAGCTTGCTGGAATGACAGGTACTGCAGAAACTGAAGAAGGTGAATTCTTCGAGATTTATAAACTTGCAGTTGTGGTAGTGCCTACTAATAAGCCTGTAGTAAGAGATGATCAGGATGACGCAGTATACAGAACAAAGAGTGAGAAATTAAATTCAGTAATAGAAAAAATTGAAGAATTGAGAAAAGAAGGCAGACCGGTTTTGGTCGGTACAACTTCTGTTGATGTATCTGAAACATTATCAAGAATGTTGAAGAGAAAAGGAATTCCGCATAACGTTCTGAATGCAAAACAACATCAGCGTGAGGCTGAAATTGTTGCACACGCAGGTGAGGTTGGCGCAGTTACTATCGCCACCAATATGGCTGGTCGTGGTACAGATATTAAACTCGGTAACGGGGTTCGTGAAAGAAACGGATTATTCATACTTGGTACAGAGAGACACGAATCCAGAAGAATTGACCGTCAGTTAAGAGGTCGTTCCGGTAGACAGGGTGACCCGGGTACAACTAAATTTTTTATTTCGCTTGAAGATGATTTAATGCGTTTATTCGGCAGCGACAGAATTTCATCTGTAATGGGACGAATCGGAATCAAGGAAGGTGAGGTAATTCAGCATCCAATGATTACCAAGTCCGTTGAAAGAGCACAGAAGAAAGTTGAAGAAAATAACTTTGCTATACGTAAAAGACTTCTTGAATATGATGATACAATGAATCAGCAGAGAGAAGTTATTTATACGCGCCGCCAGAGAGCTCTGTCCGGTGACAGGCTTAAAAGCGAAATTTTTGATTACCTTGAAGAATACGTTTCCGAAGTGGTTGATGAAAACTTTAATGAAGTTCAGGCTGAAAGTATTAGAGAAGAAATTCTTCAGAAACTCCTGGTTGAAGTTAAGCTTGATCCGACCGAATTTGAAACTCTCGGCAACCAGGGAATTAAAGACCGGATTCTTGAAAATGCCAGGATATTTTATAAAAAGAAAGAGGAAATAATTGGTTCCGAACTTATGGCAAGATTGGAACGGTATGCTGTTCTAAGTGTAATCGATCAAAAATGGAAAGAACATCTTCGTGAGATGGATGATTTAAAAGAAGGAATCGGACTTAGAGCCTATGGTCAGAAAGATCCTTTAATTGAGTATAAAGGAGAAGCTTTTAAAATATTTGTTTCACTGCTGGATGATATCAGAAATGAAGTTGTTTCATTTGCATTTAAGTTTTTCCCGCAGGCACCGGATGAAGTACAGAACAGGAGAAGACGCCAGCCTGCAAGGATGACCGAAAGTAAGCAAAGTGCAACGAATATAGGATTGTCATCTTCAGGCAGCAGACCGGGACAGGCAAGCCCGGAACAGGGCGGAAAAGTTCAGCCGGTTCAGGTAGGTGATAAGGTTGGAAGAAATGATCCTTGTCCATGCGGCAGCGGAAAAAAATATAAACATTGTCACGGAAAATAGAGGGTTTCTTAATGAAAAAAATTGAGGCGATCATTCGTCCTTTCAAATTAGATGAAGTCAAAGAAGCTCTTGTTGAGGAAGGAATAAGGGGATTAACAATTACAGAAGTCCGCGGATATGGCAGGCAAAAAGGGCATACCGAAACTTACAGGGGAAGCGAATACCGGATCGAATTCATCCCTAAAATAAAAATTGAAGTTGTGGTTGAGAAGGAAAAAGCAGAAAAAGTTATTGAAGCTATTATCCGATCTGCTAAGACTGGACAGGTTGGTGATGGCAAAATTTTTATTTCTGATATTCAGGATGTAATAAGAATCAGGACTGAAGAATCCGGCAAGGAAGCCTTGTAAACCTGAATGCCGGTAGGCGGGATCTTTTACCTTTTACTTTTTTTTATTCTTTTTTAGCTTGAATTATGCTTTTTAAAAGATTTATTCCTGGTTTATTTTTTATCTTTCTGCTGTTTGCCGGATTGTCCATAAGCGGATGCGGTGTGTGGCATGATTTCACAACATACTTTAATCTTTATTACGATACGAAAGATCTTTTTGACAGTGCGGAGGAAACTATTCAATCTCAAAAGAAAGATCTATTTTCTAATGAAGAAGAAACAACTGCCGGAGCTGTAAACCAGCAGCTTTCCAAAGTGATAGATAAATGTTCATCAATCCTTCAGTTCCATTCAAATTCTTCTTATGTGGATAAGGCTCTTCTTATGCTTGGTAAATCATTCTATTACCAGAGGAACTACCTAAAAGCTTTGCGTAAGTTTCAGGAGCTAATTGCAACGCAACCCAAAAGTGATTTGATTCTTGAGACGGAATTATGGACGGGTAAAACCCAGATGAGGTTGAAAGAATATGATGACGGACTGACAACACTGGAAACAGTGAAGAATAAAGCAATTGAAGAAGGAGAAGATGAGTTTGTTACTGCAGCTTTTCTTGAGGAAATTAAATATAAGATAGCACAGGAAGATTATTCGGGTGCAATAACTGCTTCTACTGATTATCTTAAACAATCTGATGATGATGAAATAAACGCAGAAATTGAATTTGAGCTTGGTAAATTATATGAGAAAGTAAATGATCTGGAAAATGCCATTACTGCTTTCAAAAACGTATTTGAATTTTCCCCTTCGTATGATACGCAATATTCTGCCAAACTTGAACTTGGAAAAGCGTTAAGGGAAGCGGACCATAATGAAGAGGCTCTTACAGTCTTTGAAGATATGAAATCGGAGGACAAATATTCTGATAATTACGATGAGATTGATCTGGAAAGAGGTAAAACACTCGCTAAATTAAATCAATACCAGGAAGCAGTTGATGTTCTTGTTAAAGTTGATACAACCTACAAAAGTTCTTTAAATGCCGGAATTGCACGGTTTGAACTGGGACAGATTTTTGAAACACATTACCTGAACTTTGACAGCGCCAATACCTATTATTCGAAAGCAGCAACATCCGCAGCCCCTCCGGAATATCTCACCTCTTCAAATCAAAAAGCTCAGTTATTTAAGAAGTACCTTGCTTTACGGACTTCATTGAATTCGAATTTGAAAAAACAGTTTTATGCTGAAAATCCTGAACAGTTTACAAAAGACTCAACTGATTATTACAACGAAAGAAAAGATATAGAACAACAGGTTGTTGCTGAACAGGAGTTTGCAGAAGTACGTGCCAAAATGGATTCCGCTCTTTTTGCGCAGGATACTACAGGTTTGAAGATAGATACAACCGTAGTTAAGAGAGACAGTCTTAATCAATTCGGTCAAAAAGTTTTAGATCAATTTGGTCAAACTATTACTATTACCGATACAGTAATAACTAATCCTATTGACAGCCTTAAAAATAAGAATAATCTTCTCTCATCAATCAGGTCCCCCAATTTTGAAAAAAGAGTTAAGGAATTAATGAATGGTAAAGAACCTCCTGTTGCACCTAATCTTTCCGTGGATTCTTTGCAATCCTTAATTACGAAGGACAGGTTTGAGCTGGGAAATCTATTCTTTACCGAGTTTAATATTCCTGATTCTGCTTACACATATTACACGAAAACTCTTGAGTCAAATCCAAACCCTAATTATACTGCCCGAACGCTTTACGCTCTTGGAAGTTATTATCTCACAAAAAATGATTCAGTAAAAGCGGACAGTCTTTTTAATATAATTTATACAAATTATAAAGACCAAACTATAGTTAATGCTGCTGCAAATAAAATGGGTAAACCCTTAATCGATTTAAATTTTGATCCGGCAGAAGATATTTACGCATCGGCGGAGAAAGAAATGCTTGATGATAAATATGATTCATCTCTTGTTAAGTTTAGTGTTATCTACAATCAATATCCGGCTTCACCGCTTGCACCAAAAGCTTTATATGCTTCAGGCTGGATTCTCGAGAATAAACTTGATCAGCTTGATTCAGCAGCAACCTTGTATGATTCGCTCAAATTGAAATACCCTGCAACAATTTACGCTAATAAGATTTCTCAAAAAATTAATTTTTATAATCAGGAGCAGCTACGTCTTGCCAAAGCCCGGGAGGATTCACTTAAAAAAATTGAAGCTCTCAGACTTGATTCCCTATCGAGAACTGACTCATTAAAAATTAAATTGCAGCCTGCGGATACGGTTAAGACTAAGCTGAAAATACCTCCCGTTCAGATTGACGAGCATAATATAAATCGAAACGACCAGGATAGAGATTCTCTGAATAATAAAACCCAGCTTCCAATTGATTCTTTACGAAGGAATGATGAGCAGACTATTGAAGAGCTGCAGAAAAAATCTGAATCTGAAAATGACTCTCTCAATCCCGGGATTATTAAGCGAAAAAAATAAAAATTCTTTTTGAAAGATCACGATCAGGGATAATATGATTTCATCTTTGCAGTTCCCCGAAAATGAACTTGGTGAATTTTTTAATAGAATTCTGCCCCGTCTGAAAAAACGAAAATTCATTTCATTTTTTTCATATATTTTATTTCTTCTTTACTTCAGTCTCCCGGCATTTCAGATTCCCTATTTCGAATATTATCATTTTCGGATTACATCTCTGATGGAACAGAGAGCTATTGAGAATAATATGTTGTTTTATCCGCGGCAGTCCTGGACAAGCATAAATAATGTCAATCCTAATCTTCTGAAAGCAATAATTTCAATGGAAGACGGGTCTTTTTTTACTCACAAAGGAATTGACTGGAAGGAATTAAATTTAGCTTTACGCCAGAATAAAAGAAAAAGAAAAATTTATCGTGGCGGAAGCACACTCACAATGCAGCTCGCAAAGAATTTATTTTTCACAACCGAAAAGTCAGTCTTCAGAAAAGGTAAAGAATTAATAACCACTTTAAGAATGGAAAAAGAATTAAGTAAAAAATCAATTCTCCAATCTTACATAAATGCTGTTGAATGGGGGGACGGCGTATTTGGAATTGGTGCTGCATCCGAAAAATATTTTAATAAAGAACCCAATGAATTAAATACGATTGAATGCTGCCGTCTTGCTGCTGTTCTCCCTTCACCTCTAATCCACCCGCCGGATCAGAATTCACGCTATGTTCTTAGAAGAGCATCTATTATTCGTGCCAGGTTAAATGATATAATACTGTTCCCGGATGAATAATGAAAAGGAAAGATTTTTTTGATTTAATTGAAGAAGGTGAAAGCCTTCAAATAGAATTTAAAAGAAAATTTTCAACCTCTGAAAAAATTGCAAGAGAAATGATTGCATTTGCAAATACCCGGGGGGGATATATCCTTTTCGGAGTTGATGATGATAAAGAAATTGTTGGTGTAGAAAGCGAAAAATCAGAAGCTGAATTAATTAAAGATGCTGCACTCAATTATTGTGAGCCGCCTGTTGAATATGAACTTGATTTTCTTGATATAAACGGAAAAGAAGTTGTAATCGCGTCGGTACCGGAGTCCGACAATAAACCTCACCGGCTTCAGGATTATCTGGATGATCTCGATTTAAATAAATCTGTTGTCCTTGTTCGTGTTAATGATAAAAGTATCCAGGCAAGCAAGGAAATGGTAAGAATACTTCGGGCTCAGACACAGGATTTAGGTCTTACCAAGTATTTTATAGGATCGAATGAAAAATTTGTTTTTGATCATCTTAAAAAACATGAAACAATTTCTGTAAAAGAGTTGAGTGATTTTGTCAATATTTCTGAAAGAAGAGCATCGAGAACTCTTGTTAAAATGGTAAGAGCGAACCTGCTTTTAATTCACACAAAAGACAATGGGGAAGAATTTTTTACTCTTATCTAATTTATTCGTTGGACGTAGTATCGAAAATTTTTCTTAATTCAAATACAGCAATTCCGTAAGCCACAGCTACATTTAGTGACTGCTTGATTCCATACTGAGGAATCTCAATTGAAAAATCGCACAAATCAATTAGCTCCTGTGCAACTCCAGTAATTTCATTCCCAACAATTAAACAAAGAGGGAAGTCGGATTTTTTGATATCATAATAATTATTACTTTTTGACGTCAACTCAAGTGCGCAGATCTTTACACCATCATTCTTCAACTTTTTAATAACATCAACCGGATTCTTTACATATTCCCATGAAACACTTTCCGTAGAACCGAGCGCAGTTTTTAATATTTCCTTTTTACCAGAAGTGGATTTTTTCTCTTCAATCTGTTCTTCGGATTTTGGGGGATGTGGAGTATAGCCGCATAAATAAAGCCTTTCAATCATTGCTCCATCTGAAGTCCGGAAAATTGAACCAACATTATAATTACTTCTTATACTGTTTAACAGCACATAGACCGGAAGCTTTTTTGTTTTATGGAGATTTTCAAGCGTGTATCTCTTTTCAGAGATTTCGTCGTGAGT
This sequence comes from uncultured Ignavibacteria bacterium, assembly GCA_963815785.1. Classification (GTDB taxonomy): domain Bacteria; phylum Bacteroidota; class Ignavibacteria; order Ignavibacteriales; family Ignavibacteriaceae; genus DATFVA01. Next base: position 25,512 of record CAWFHZ010000020.1, on the reverse strand, counting down.
AAGCTTTTTCATAATTAATTGTACTTTACGGCAAGCTGTCCGCATGCTGCCGCAATATCCTCTCCCTGCGTGTAACGGACAATAACAGTTACATTTTTATCTCTTAACCTCTGAACAAACTCATCTATCCTTTTGCGGTTTGTTGGTTCTAGCAAGGCTGAGTACCCGGTCGGATTCATATGTTTTAATGAGTTGAAAGGAATAACATTCACCTTGGAAGGAATTTTACTGCATAAATTAACAAGTGCATTTATATCTTCTTTCCTGTCATTAATATCTTTCAACATTACATACTCAAATGTTATCCGTGTTCTCGTTTTTTTAGTGTAATATTTCATCGCTTCAATATTCTGTAACAGAGAATATTTTTTATTAATCGGCATAATTTTAGTCCTGATATCTTCGAAGCAGGAATGAAGCGAAAATGCCAGCTTAACGTTTAATCCCGTATCAGCAAGTTCAATTATCTTCGGAGCAATACCTGCAGTAGAGACAGTAATTTTTTTAAGACTGGTCCAGGCAGATAATTTATTACCAAAAATTTCCAGAGATTTTATAGTTTCATTGTAATTCAGTAAGGGCTCACCCATTCCCATATAAACAATATTTGTGATATTTTCTTTGCCATAATCTTTAGCAGCCATTTTATACTGATCGAAAATTTCACCGGCAGTAAGATTTTTCTTATAACCCATTAATCCTGTTGCACAGAATTTACAATCGAGAGGGCAGCCAACCTGCGTGGAAATACAGAGTGTAGTTCTTTTCTTTTCCGGTATTATTACAGATTCAATCACATTTTTTTCTTTTGTTTCAAATATGAATTTCTTTGTCCCTGTTTCTTCAGATATTTCTGAACCGGCAAGATTAAGAGTGTTTATTTCGGCTTTTTCACTTAAATATGAACGAAGATTTTTGGATAGATTTTTCATTTCAATGAAATCATCCGCAAGATGATTATACATCCAGCTGAAAACCTGTTCCGCACGGAATTTGGATTCCCCGATCAATAAAAAATAATCCTGAAGTTCGGACAGGGTTAAGCCTTTTAGTTGAGCTTTCTTAGCAGGAGAATTTACTGTTTCAGTAATAGTATTTTCATTTTTACTTTGCATTTAACAAATATAAGCATATCAATTTTGCCATAAAATTGAAATTGGCAGACACTTTGCTAATTATGCTTTTCAGATTAACATTGCTATAAAAACAAGATTAAAGTATCTTATTAATTGAATTTTATACATTATTCTCATCACTAAAATCAGGGAAGAAAAATGAATTTCGATTTAACAGACGATCAAAAAATGATAATGGAATCAGCCCGTGACTTTGCCCAGGCTGAAATTGCTCCAACCGCAGTAGAAAGGGATATCAAAGCAGAATTTCCTACCGAAATAGTTAAGAAATTAGGCGAACTGGGATTTTTAGGTATGATGGTTTCCCCGGATTTGGGCGGAGCCGGACTCGATACTTTAAGCTATGTTCTGGCAATGATAGAAGTTTCTAAAGTTGATGCAAGTGTTGGTGTAATAATGTCGGTTAATAACTCTCTTGTTTGTTACGGACTGGAAAAATACGGATCAGATTTCATTAAGAAGAAATATCTTGTTCCGCTTGCTCAGGGACAAAAACTAGGTTGTTTTGCTTTATCTGAGCCCGAAGCGGGAAGTGATGCCACTCAGCAAAGAACGACTGCTGATAAAGATGGTGATCATTTTTCACTGAATGGAATTAAAAACTGGATAACAAATGGTGTTAGCTGCGATTATGCTTTGGTAATGGCAACAACAGATAAATCAAAAGGACATAAAGGAATATCCACTTTCCTTGTTGAAAAAGGCACACCGGGATTTGATCACGGAAAGAAAGAAGATAAACTGGGAATAAGAAGTTCAGATACCTGCTCGCTTACCTTTGATAACTGCAAGGTTCCTGCTGAAAATATTATCTGGGAAGAAGGCAAAGGATTTAACTTTGCTATGAATACTTTAAACGGTGGAAGGATAGGAATTGCTGCCCAGGCAATTGGTATTGCCGAAGCTTCTCTGGATACAGCGCTTAAATATTCGCAGGAGAGAAAAGCATTCGGAGATCCGATTTCAAAATTCCAGGCAATACAATTTAAACTTGCCGATATGGCTATGAAAGTTGACAGTGCTAAAATGCTTACATTCCGAGCTGCTGCATTGAAAGATGCCGGAAAACCTTACTGGAAAGAAGCTGCAATGGCAAAACTTTATTCTTCAACGATTGCAGTTGAAAATGCTCTTGATGCAATTCAGATTCACGGTGGTTACGGTTATGTAAGAGAATATCTCGTTGAAAGATATCTTCGTGATGCAAAGATTACGGAAATATACGAAGGCACATCAGAGATACAGCGTGTAGTTATTGCACGTGCCCTTCTTGATGGAAAATAAGAATTAGCGTCTTTGCGTCTCGGCGGTTACTTAATAGCACCGCAAAGACGCCAGGGCGCAAAGAAATTATGAAAAACCTATTAATCGTATTAATTTCGTTGCCTGTTTTGCTTTCTGCACAAACAGAAACACAGAAATGGGGAAAAGCTGACATTTCCTACCAGATGAATTCCATAAACATTGGAAGAAGTAACGGAATTGAGTCGGGATCCATCAGTGATATAATAGTTTCATCTTTAACAAATGTTTACTGGATTTTTATTTCAGATGTCGACGGAGATAATTGTTCTTTCAGTCCTACCTGCTCTTCATTTTTTGTGGAATCAGTAAAAGAGACAAACCTGGTTCAGGGAACTTTAATGTTTGCTGACAGGCTTACACGTGATACAAACTTTATTGACCGCCAACATAGATATCCCATTGCCTCAAACGGAAGATTGTATGACATTCCTTCCAGTTATAAACTCGATCCCAGTGAAATAAAATACATTCCTCCTTTTGTTTCAGTTACTAATGAATGATAAAATTCTTTCAGATATTAATTTTCTGCTTATCAATTTCTTTTCAATTGATTTATTCTCAATCCAAAATTAATTTCCATTCTCCGGACAATACTAAATTATTTGCTGATTATCTTTTTTGTGAAAAAGATTATTTGCGTGCGTTTGACGAATACAATGATTATCTAAAAACCAATTATAATGATACAGTTGAATTCAAAGCAGGATTGTCACTTCAAAAAATCAATTCCTATGATAAAGCTTTATCCTTATTTAATGAGATCAACCAAACATCGCATTTTTATTCTGATGCTGGAAAGGAATATGCCCGTACACTTTTTCTAAAAAAAGATTTTGCATTGCTGCGTAAAAAGGTTCAGGAGTCCGATTCTTCGAATAACTCCGATATATTCATAAGCAGGTTAAATAAAATATCATTTCTGTACACAGACGAAGCTCCTCCCTACGAACAAAATTTTATTTTATTGTTTCCTGAAAATGAACAAAGCTATCTAAAAAAGTTTTATGATTGGAAAAATGATCCTCCGTATAAAAGTCCTTTGCTTGCTGGAATTCTTTCAGCAGTGGTTCCGGGTTTAGGAAAAGTTTATACTGAGAATTACACAGATGGTCTATTTGCTGCAATTCTCACGGGTGTATTTGGATATCTCGCGTATGTAAATTTCAAAGCTGATCATCAGTTCAGAGCATGGACATTTACCGGAGTTTCAGCTTTCTTTTACGCGGGAAATATTTATGGTTCCGCGGCTTCAGCGCAGATTTATAACGCAAAAATCAAATTTAATTTTGAAATGGAGCTGCACAACTTCCTTGATGCTTTTCATTATCTCTCCGGTGATTATAATTTTTGCAGATGAAACTATCTTATATAAAATATTTCGCCATTTTTTATCTTTTTAATTTTTCTCTGGTTTTCAGCCAGGAAACACTAAAAGAGCAATACGAATATTCACTTAATTTGTACAAACAAGAAAAATATTTTGATGCTGTTACAGAACTAAAAAGATTAAATTTTTTTGATAAAGAAAAAGAGTATGTCTTCCAATCAAATTTATTAATTGGAAAAGCTTATAAAGAAGGGGGTAAATTTTCAGATGCACTCAAATATTTTACTCTTGCAGAAATCAAAGCAGAAAATGACTCTGATTTATTTGAAGCTAAAATTTATTCAGTAAGGGTTAATATTCTAAGAAGAACCACACAGCAGGCACTCAGACTTTTAGATCAGATTCATGACGATAACAAATTTAAGAACCGGACAAGTGAAATAGATTACTGGCGGGGCTGGGCTTATATCTTTGCAGATAATTGGGATAAAGCTGAAAATCAATTTGCATTAGTAAAAAATGATTCATTAAAAATTCTGTGTGAAAAAGTTTCTTCTGATAAATACAATGTTACCACGGCAAAAATTCTTTCCTATTTAATTCCCGGTGCAGGGCAATTTTATACAGGACATTATTTAAGTGGAATCTTATCACTCGGTTGGAACGCTTTGTGGGGATATCTAACCGTAAAAGCATTTGTTAATGATAGAATATTTGACGGATTTGTAATTGGAAATTTTTTATGGCTCAGGTTTTATGTTGGGAATCTCCAAAATGCGGAAAAATTTGCTGAAGAAAAGAATTTAAATATTGCTAACAAAGCTTTATCATATCTTCAAAATCAATATAAAGGTGAAAAACCCTAATCAGAGATTTAATCCCTAATAAAACCATTGGATATTAAATGAAATTCATTTTAAATTGAACTTCAGTGATTTAATCACTTGGAGAGAGACTCTCCTTTAATTTCAACCATTTGGAGGCCTTAATGAAAAGAGGTATGGTAATTGGCTGCGCTGTAGGCGGATTCATTCTTGTTGTTGTTGCGATTATGGTTATCTGGGGAATAAGCGCATATAACAATCTTGTTACTTTGAATGAATCAGTTAACCAAAGCTGGAGTCAGGTAGAAAATCAGTATCAACGCAGAGCAGATTTGATACCCAATCTTGTAAATACAGTTAAAGGTTATGCTAATTTTGAACGGGGAGTACTTACAGATGTAACTGAAGCGCGTGCAAAAGTAAGCCAGATGAATATAACCCCTGAGGTTCTTAATGACCCGCAGGCATTTCAGAAATTCCAGCAGATGCAGGGACAGTTATCTGGTGCTTTATCCAGATTGCTCGTGACTGTAGAAAATTATCCTGAACTAAAAGCGAATGAGAATTTTCTTCAATTGCAGGCTCAGCTTGAAGGTACTGAAAACAGAATTTCCGTTGAGAGAAAAAGATTTAATGAGACAGTTCAAACTTATAACACTACTATAAAAAGATTCCCAAACACAATTTTTGCATCAGTATTTGGATTCCAGCAGAAACAGTATTTTCAATCAACAGCGGGATCGGAGACACCGCCTAAGGTAGAATTTTAGTTTTAATGAAAAAAATATTTTTATTCCTGCTCATTATTTCGGCTGCATTTGCACAGCCTGAAATTCCACAGCTTAAATACTGGGCAAATGATTTTACGAATACTTTAAATCAGAATCAGTTAAGTACCTTAAATACTGAATTAAAATCTTTCCAGGATTCTACCAGCAACCAGGTCATTTTTTTAATGATCTCTACTCTTAATAATTACCCCCTTGAGTATTATTCAATGGACGTTGCTAAGAAAAATAAAATAGGTACAAAGGAGCATGATAACGGAGTACTCTTTCTCGTTGTAAAACAAGACAGACAAATGCGGATTGAAGTGGGGTACGGATTGGAAGGAGCTTTGCCGGATGCACTTGCAAGTTCTATTATAAGAAATGTTATAAAACCTCATTTCAGGAATGAACAATATTACCAGGGTGTTAAAGCCGGGCTGGATGCAATAATTTCATCTGTTAAAGGTGAGTATGTTGCCAAAAAAAATCCGGATAATGGAGAAAAGAAAACTCCTGTAGGTACAATATTGATGATCATTTTCTTTATTATAATATTCTTTTTACGAGGCGGCGGAAGAAGAGGAGGGATCGGTAGTGCAATATTGTGGGGGGGAATGCTGGGAGGTTTGGGTGGTTCTGGAGGCAGGAGCGGGGGAGGGGGATTCGGAGGATTCAGCGGAGGTGGTGGTTCATTTGGAGGCGGCGGAGCAAGCGGAGGCTGGTGAAATAATAATGGCTTTTTGCAGAACCTCATTGATGTTTTGTTTCACTTTTAGTAACATTGTTCCGATTCTTTTTGAAGTTAATTCAAAAAATTATTTTACTCTTATTCATCCCATGAATATCCAATTTAAGATTTTACAACAGGAGAAATTATTATGGCAATAATGATAACTGAAGAATGCATTAACTGCGGCGCCTGTGAGCCGGAGTGTCCTAACACAGCAATTTATGAAGGTGCAGCAGAATGGGAACTCGCAGGAAAAAATTATGGTGAGAATGATGCAGCACCAAGTGGTTCGCAGGGTTTTTTTTCAAATGATTTCTTCTTTATCGTTCCGGATAAATGCACAGAATGTAAAGGCTTTCACGATGAACCACAATGTGCAGCAGTTTGTCCTGTTGATTGCTGTATCCCGGATCCCAATCATGTTGAAGATGAAGAAACACTTTTAAAGAAAAAAGATTATCTTGATCAGCTTGGCAGATAGTTGCTATTTTAACTGAATTTAAGGGTGCTTTGGGCACCCTTTTTTTGTATCTGTCGTCACAAATTCTCATCAAATCTGAGAAATCCCAACCAACCATTCTCTTTTCTGAAAACATAAATCTACAGCGTTTAATAAGAAATCCTCTTTTTCATCCATTTTTTAGAAATTCAGAATAGATTCATAAGATAATACCCAGATCTCCTCAATGGCATACTTTTGGTGTAAATCAAATCATCAAAAGATAGTGTAATTCATAAAATAGAGATAAAAGGAGAAAGTAATGGCATACAGGATAAATGAAGAATGTATAAACTGCGGAGCTTGTGAACCGGAATGCCCGAATAATGCCATTTATGAAGGCGGACACGAATGGGAATTAGATGGTAATAATTATGGAGAAGGAGCTGCTGCACCATCTGGAAAATCAGGATTTCTATTCAAATGATTATTTCTATATAGTTCCTGATAAATGTACTGAATGTGAAGGTTTTCATGATGAACCGCAATGTGTTTCGGTTTGTCCGGTTGACAGTGTTCTTAAAATTGAAGATTAATTAGTTCTTAGAAATTATTGCTGCAGGGGAGTAGCGGTAAGATAGCTTGGGGGATTGTTGCCAGGGGAGACTGGAAACAATGAGCTCTGGGGAGTTTTGGCACCAGGGGAGTCTGGTTAAAAGACTCATTTGGGGATTTGACCAGGGGAGTTTTGCTGTGGGGGTTGCACCAGGTAAAAAGATATCACGGGGACGGAAAAGGGCACCTTATTGGTGCCCTTTTTCTAGTTTAAATATTTTACCATATTGTGACTTTTCAAAATTCCTTTCACCTTTATCAAATCTTATTTAACTTTAAAATTCCAAAGAATAAATAACTATAGGATTTTATGAAAATCGGTAAATACTCTCTTCATCTGATCGAATCAGGTTACTTCAGACTTGACGGCGGTGCCATGTTCGGGATCATTCCCAAGCCATTATGGGAAATAACTAATCCTGCAGATGAAATGAACAGGATAAAACTTGCAACAAGAAATCTTCTTCTGGTTTCAGATACAAAAAAAATACTGGTTGATACAGGAATGGGGAATAAATGGACCGATAAGAATAAAGAAATTTATGCAGTCGATCAGGAATCAACTTCGCTTATAAAATCACTTGCAACACTAAATCTTAAACCGGAAAATATAACTGATGTGATTCTTACTCATCTTCATTTTGATCATACAGGAGGTTCAACTGTTAATAATAATGGAAAAATAGAGCCAGCTTTTCCTAATGCAACATTTTATGTGCAGAAACAAAATTACAACTGGGCAATAAATCCCTCCGAAAGAGACAAAGGCAGTTATATTAAAGATAATTTCGTTCCTTTAAAGGAAGCCGGAGTTCTGATGCAAATAGAGGGTGAGAAACAATTTGATGATGAAATTGATTTTATAATAGTTAATGGTCATACGTTCGGACAACAATTATTGAAATTATCTGATTCTTCAAACACATTTTTATTCTGCTGTGATTTGCTGCCTTTTACTTCTCATATTCCATTACCATACGTGATGGGTTATGATCTTCAGCCCCTGGTAACAGTTGAAGAGAAAAAAAATATTCTCAAAAAAGCTTTAGATAATAATTGGAAACTGGTATTTGAACATGATCCGGAAACTGCCTATGCTACTTTAACTGCCACAGATAAGGGAATCAGAATTAAAGAAAAATTTAAATCATTTTGATGGAAGGATTTAAGAAGATTTGTAAGGTTGCTGAATTAAAAAATAATTCAGGTAAGAGATTTATTGTGGATGATGTAGATGTTGCAGTTTTTAAGATAGACGATAGAATTTATGCTTTGAGTAATGTTTGTCCCCATCAGCATTCTCCATTAATTTATGATGGTTTTTTAGAAGACGGATGTGTTGTTTGTCCCGCACATGGGTGGATGTTTAATCTTGAAACAGGCAAAACTCCCACGGGGCAAAGAGGACTCAGTTCATTCGAAGTTAAAGTTGAAAACGAAATTGTTTTTGCAAAAGTTTTTAAAAAAGTTTTGAATTGGTAGCCCGGGGAAAAAAAGATAAAAGTGATAACAGGAAATAAGTAGTAAAAAATAAAGTGAAACTAACGAATGAAATAGTTGAAGAAAAAGCAAGTGAATTGGATTTCGATCTGGTTGGTTTTGCTAAAGCCGAAATTTTAAATGAAGAAACAGATTATCTGAAGAAATGGCTTGAGTCAGGTTATCATTCCCAAATGAAATATATGGAACGCAATTATGAGAAGAGAAAAGATATCCGTAAAGTTTTTCCGGATGCAAAAAGTGTCATTTCTTTAGGACTAAATTATTATACCCCGTATAAATACTCAGAAGAAATCGATGAAGGAAAAACTGGCCTGCCGGCAGGCAAGGTTTCGAGGTATGCCTGGGGAAAAGATTATCATCTTGTAATTTGGAATAAACTTAAAATTCTTGAAAAAGAATTGAATGAAATTGATCCTGAATTTAAATCGTTATCTTATGTTGATACCGGACCGGTAATGGATAAAGCCTGGGCTGTTCGATCGGGAATCGGCTGGATGGGAAAACATACTAATGTTATTAATCAGAACATTGGGAGCTGGTTTTTTATTGCCAACATAATATCCAATTATGATTTTCATTATTCTGAAATTATAACTGATCATTGCGGAAGCTGTACTGCATGCCTGGAAGCATGTCCTACAAATGCAATAACGAAATCATATGTTGTGGATTCCAATAAATGTATATCTTATCTGACAATAGAAAATAAAGATGAAATTCCTGAATCTTTCAAAGACAGCTTTGATAACTGGATATTCGGCTGCGACATTTGCCAGGATGTATGTCCCTGGAATATAAAATTCAGTGAAAATTGTGAAGTGGAGGAGTTTAATCCCGTTGAAGCTAAAACTGCAATTAATTTATTTGATGTTCTTAAAATGGATGATGAAACTTTTAACAGCAGGTTTAAAGAAAGTCCTGTTAAACGCGCCAAGTTATCTGGATTGAAAAGAAACGCTTCATTTCTTTTAAAGTAAATAATTTTTAAAACTCATAGTAGTAATTCGTAAATTTGTTCTTTAGAAAATTTACTATCGGAATCTTTTCAAATAAATAGTAATCTAATTTAGTAGTTCTTATTTATAGTTATCATGGAGTTAAAATGTCTGATTCAGAAAAAAATCAAAATCATCATAAAATAATAATTATAGGCTCAGGACCGGCTGGATTTACAGCAGCTTTATATAATGCAAGAGCTAATTTAAATCCCGTTATCTTCGAGGGTATGCAGCCCGGAGGTCAGTTGACTATTACAACCGAAGTAGAAAATTATCCCGGATATGAGACCGGAATAATGGGTCCAGAACTTATGGATGTTATGCGTAAACAAGCGCATCGTTTCGGAGCTCAATCTTTTTATAAAGAAATTACCCAGGTAGATTTTTCAAAAAGACCATTTGTTTTGAAATCATATGATGAGACTTATACTGCAGATGCAGTTATAGTAGCAACCGGCGCGTCAGCTAAATTACTGGGAATTGAAAGTGAAAAAACTTTTATGGGTTACGGTGTTTCAGCCTGCGCAACTTGTGATGGTTTCTTTTTCAAAAATTTAAAGGTTTTAGTTATTGGCGGCGGAGATACTGCAATGGAGGAAGCTAACTTCTTAACAAAGTTTGCATCAGAAGTTACAATTGTTCACAGAAGAGAAGAATTCCGCGCCTCTAAAATCATGTATGATAGGGCTAAGAAAAATCCGAAGATTAAATTTCTCACCAATAAAGTGGTAAAGGAAGTTTTAGGAAAGGAAGAAGATGGTAAAAAAGTAATGACCGGAGTTTTACTTGAAGATACGAAAAACCATTCAACTTCGGAGCTTGCCGTTGATGGGTTATTCATTGGGATCGGACATAAACCAAATACCGAACTTTTCACTGGCATTCTTGATATGGATGAAACTGGTTATCTTAAAGTTCAGGAAGGTTCCACTTATACAAATATTCCAGGAGTATTTGCGGCGGGAGATGTAGCCGATAAAACTTACAGACAGGCAATTACTGCTGCAGGGTCAGGTTGTATGGCTGCAATTGATGCCGAACGTTGGCTTGAAGCTCAGGAAAGTTAAAAATCTGACTAAAAAGAATTATTTCTTTATCATATAGCCTGCATTTTCGCAGGCTAAGTTTTTATAAAATTCTTGCCGGATTTATTTTTTTTCAGAAACTTTGTTTGTAACAACATTAGCTATAACAAATCCCAGACCGGTAATAGTAAAGATTGAAAAAGGAACCCAGTAATCTTTATAAGTTACATCCTGCAACCACAAACCAAGCCCAAGTGAGACTCCAAACGCCACGGTTACAATGCCGATTTTCAACATTCTGAACGGATCTTTTTTGCTTTCGAAAAATTCCTTTATTGAATCTGCACTTAATCCTTTTTCTATAAGCATTTGTCTTTCCCTCGAGCGCAAATAGAAAAATGTTACAAGCACGAGCCCTGCCACCAGGGTCATTATTATTGGGATAAATACCGCAATTACTTCAGTTGCCATTTTGTTACCTTTTTAGTTTTTCATTTAAGACCGGTTACTTTTTCATTTGGTTACAATTGAATCGTAACGAGTTCTATAGCTTCAGACAAATGATCTTTCTTAAAGGTTACACAAGGCATATCTAATTGTAACGTCATTTATAATTCTTTAATTTACTGGAACAATTGGAAATTGTCCTGTAACCTAGTTTCAAACTATCAGGTCTAATAGGTAGATGAGAGAATTAACCGATACAGAGATAATTGAATCTGTCAGGAAAGGAAATCAATCTGATTTTGAAATACTGGTAGACAGATATAAGAATAAAGCTTTTTCACTATTGTGCAATATGCTAAAAGATTCTATGGATGCAGAAGAAATATTACAGGATTCGTTTCTAAAAGCTTACTATGGGTTGAAGAATTTTAAACAGGAAGCTAAATTTTCGACCTGGTTTTACAGGATAGTATATAACACAGCTTTAACAAGATTATCCGTTAAGAAAAGAAAAATTGAAAAAGAAATGACTTCAATTGATGAAGTACTGGAAATTTCAGGTGATTATAACTCAGATCAGGCTGAAAAAAAAGATTTGCACGAATTCGTTAGTGAATTAATTGAGAAACTGCCTGCGAATTATGCTTCGGTTATTACGATGTTTTACCTTGAAGAATTATCTTGTGAAGAAATCAGTGAAGTGACAAATCTTTCTGTATCCAATGTTAAAGTGCTTCTTCACAGATCAAGAAATGCTCTTAAGGATATAGTTCTTAAGAATAATTATACTTTGGAGATGTTATGATTGAACTAACAGATGAAATATTAAACAAATATATAGATGGTGAACTAACTGCTTCAGAATTAACTGAGGTAGAAAATATTATTAATTTTTCAGAAGATGCTAAACGAAGATTGTATGCAATGCAATTGGTTCACAATGAACTAAAGAATTATACTGAGAAGACACCTGCATCTGATTTTACTTCAAAGTTAATGAAGAAAATCATCAGGAAACCGGAAGCGAAAGGACAGAAATATTTTATTTTCTCAGTTTCTTCATTTTTTGTATTAATAAGTCTTGCTATTATAGCGTATATTACCTCATTCATTTTATCATCAGGGAGTAATGTTCCAGCTGAATCCAACGGCTTGAGTAACATGGTTTACCTCCTTGAAAAATCAATCTACGTAATTAAAAAGATATTCACTGCCGGCAATATTTCTGTAATTGGCTTCATTTTTTCATTTGCAATTATTATCTCTGCCTATTTCTTTTTTGATAGTCACAGACAGACTAAAGAAAAGTTGAATAAACTTTAGTTATTTACTTAAATTATATTATTCATCTTCACTCACAATAATTTCTACTCTTTTTGTTATTTTATCAGTAGTATTTAAATAAAAAGCGGAAAAACACTCTCGCGAAGATTACGAATGTTGAAAAAAGTGAGAGGAATAAACGCAGAAAATAATTTAACGAAAAATTATGAATACAAAAGCCGGATACGTTTCAATTCTCGGACTTCCTAATGTTGGTAAATCAACTTTGCTTAATGCCTTGCTGGGACAGAAAATTTCAATTGTAAATGAAAAACCACAAACTACAAGGAAAAGAATACTTGGAATTTTATCTGAAGAAAACTATCAGGTTATTTTTCTTGATACTCCAGGAATACTTAAACCAAATTATCTTCTTCAGGAAAAAATGATGGATGATGTTAACCGTTCTATCCATGATGCAGATATATTTCTTTTGATGGTGGATGTTGGTGATGATCCGGCAGGAGAAAAACTCCTTTCACTTCCTGAAGTAAAAAAAATTATGGAATCCAATGTTCCTATTTTATTATTGTTAAACAAAGTCGATCTTATTAAACAGGAAGTTGTTACAATAATGATTTCCCGTTTTGAAGGAAAAGGGAATTTTAAAAGTGTTATTCCGCTTGCTGCAAACGTAAATTATAATATTCAGAAAGTCCTTGTGGAAATTGTAGATCTGCTTCCCGAAAATCCAAAATTTTACCCGGATGATATTGTTGCAGATGCAAATGAAAGATTTTTTGTATCTGAAATTATAAGAGAAAAAATTCTTGAACTTTACAGAGATGAAATCCCATATAGTGTGGAGATTTTGATTAATGATTTTAAGGAAAGAGATGCAAATAAAGATTACATAGAAGCTGAAATAGTTGTAGAGAAAGAAAGTCAGAAAGGAATAATAATAGGAAAACAGGGAGCCGCGATAAAAAAACTTGGTGAGGTATCCAGAAAAGCGATAGAGGAATTTTTGAATCATGAAGTTTACCTGGATATGCGTGTAAAGGTTAGGAAAAACTGGCGTACTGATGAAAAGATGCTTCGGTCTTTTGGCTATTCACACGAAAAGGAGAAAGGTGAGTAGGATTTTTCAATTTGGTATTGAATACCGGTGAAGAATTTTAAAGGTGAAACTGCTCTTGTTGTTGCAACGCTAATTTGGGGCGCAACGTTTACAATTATCAAAGGTGCTTTACACGATGTTTCTCCGCTCGTTTTTATTTCACTCCGGTTTACATTTGCAGCAATAATTTTACTCCCGTTTTTATTCAGGGAAATAAAAAATATTACTAAACCTGTTTTATTTGGGGGTATCTTATTGGGATTATTTTATTTCCTTGGATTTTCAACTCAGACGATTGGTCTAAGTTATACTTCAGCTACAAAGTCAGGATTTATTACCGGCAGTTTTGTGATTTTTACACCAATTCTTCAAGTCATATTTGAAAAAAAACTTCCTTCAATGGGAACTTTATTTGGGATAGTTTTGGCAATTGTCGGATTAATTTTTCTTTCTAGTAAAGGGACATCATTATTATCCGTTTTTTCTGAAATGGGAGAGAGTTTTAATCTTGGAGATTTTTTTACCTTACTCTGTGCATTTTTCTTTTCACTTTATGTGGTTTACCTTGATATAGTTAGCAAGAAGTACGATTATAAACCTTTAGTTTTTTTACAAATCGCGGTCACAGGAATTTGCGGAATTCTTTTTACAGGTATTCTATCTTTTTCCGGTTTAGAAAATCCGCGAATCGAATTCACGGCAAATCTATTATTCGCTGTGTGCTATACTGCTATATTAGCTACGATAGTAACAACTATCATTATGACAAAATATCAAAAGCTGATTGTTCCTGCGAGAGCTGGAATTATTTATGCTTTCGAGCCTATTTTTTCTGCCATTGTTGCATTTTTTGTGTTGAGAGAAAAAATCTCTAATTTTGGATTTATTGGAGGCGCTCTTATATTTTCAGGACTCCTGGTTTCAGAGTTGGTTGATAAAAAAAGTGTAAAACTACAATGAGTGATAGTGAAAAACGTGCTGAAATAATTGCTAATGGTCTTGTACAGGGTGTTGGTTTCAGGTATTACATTATTAAGAACGCTGAAAGCCTCGAACTTAAAGGTTATACTAAAAATCTTTTTTCGGGTGAAATACTTACGGTGGTTGAAGGAAGTAGAGCAAAGATAGAAGAACTGTTCAAAAAAATAAAAATCGGTCCTTCCCACGCTTCTGTGAAGAACTGCAAAATAGAATGGGGAGAAAGTAAAAATGAATTCACAAATTTTGAGATAAGATATTGAACCAACTATTCAGAACTGGTTTTGGTTTTGATGTGCATGCTTTAACCGAAGGTCGTAAATTAATCCTCGGCGGAATCGAAATTCCCCATTCAAAAGGTTTGCTCGGACATTCAGATGCTGATGCATTATTGCACTCTATTACCGATGCAATGCTTGGAGCTTTAGCATTGGGAGATATTGGTCAGCATTTTCCGGATACCAATCCTGATTATAAAAATGCTGATAGTACAATGTTTCTGAGAATGACAAATAAAATGGTGAAACAAAAAGGTTATTCAATTGGAAATATCGATGCAATGATCTCTCTGCAGCAGCCTAAAATTGCAAGGTATATAATTAAAATGCGTGAAAAGATTGCCTCTATACTTGGTGTCGGTTTAGACCAGGTTTCAGTTAAAGCGGGCACCAATGAAAAATTAGGATTTGTTGGTAGAGAAGAGGGTATTGCTGTTTTTTCAACCGTACTTTTAATCAAAGACAATTAAGTATGATTGAACATATCCTCGAATTCATTTCACAACTAACTCCTTTCTGGATTTACGTTGCACTTTTCTTTTTCTCCTTTATAGAAAATGTTTTCCCGCCATCTCCAAGTGATCTTGTCATAGTTGTCGGCGGTTCACTTATTGGAACCGGGGAACTCCATTTTATTCCAACTCTTCTTATATCAACTCTTGGGAGTGTTGCCGGTTTCATGACTTTGTTTTATATCGGTACTCAGCTTGATAGAAAAGTTATTCAATCGGGTAAGATTAAATTTATTTCGATGGAAGCATTAACAAAGGTTGAAATGTGGTTTAAGAAATGGGGCTACTGGATAATCCTTGCAAACAGGTTTCTTCCCGGTACCCGCTCGGTCATTTCATTTTTTGCAGGATTAAGTGAACTGGATTTTAAAAAAACTGCTGTACTTGCTGCAATAAGTGCTTTTGTGTGGAATGCGGTTATTGTTTACCTGGGAGTTGTTTTTGGTCATAATATTGAAATTATAGATAAATATCTTTCAACTTATAGTAATATTGCCTGGATAATTACGGCGGTAATTATTTTTGTATTTGTGGTCAGGTTCGTTATTCAAAAAAGGAAAATAAAAAATTGAAATTTTTCTTCCGGAAAAACAAAACTTATGTAACTGAAGAAGAAAAAAAACTCAGAAGAAAAGACAGGATTCTATTAGTACTAAGTGGAATATTTCTGGGGGTCTCTTTCCCCCGGTTCCTTTTCCATTTACTATTTTCATGCTGATTAGTCTGGTTCCTTATTTTATAGTGATTGAACGAAGAGAAAAGCTGATTGATATTAATAAGGCGACTTATCTAATGGCTTTTATTTTCGGTCTGCTAACTATCTATTGGGTTGGCAGCTGGCAGAAGGAGTCAGATCCGTTCTTAATGATTTCAGGCGCATTATTGCTTTTTGTGAATCCAATTTTCTTTCTTATTCCATCAACTCTTCTTTATTTTTCGAGAAAAATTTTTCCTGCAGGAGTTACACTTTTTCTTTTTCCTTTATTTTGGGTTAGTTATGAATATGTTTATATGCTTACAGATTTAAGCTTTCCATGGTTAACCTTAGGAAATGGCCTTCCACACTTTATATCTTTTATACAAATAGCAGACATTGTTGGAACACTTGGATTATCTCTGATTGTGGTATTATTAAATGTCCTTTTTTATAAGGGGATTTCATTTTATTCCGTTAAGAAAAAAAAATCATATCTGCATTTTGCAATCGGAGTATCTGTATTACTGGTTATACTGATCTACGGCGCATATAGATTAAATACATTTAAGATTTCTGACAGAACAGTTCGTGTTGGTTTAATCCAGCCAAATCTCGATCCATGGGAAAAGTGGAGTGGAGGAAGTGTTGAACAACTGACACATACTTATTTAGATATGTCCAGAAAAGCTGTAAATAAAGGAGCTAAATTAATTGTCTGGCCCGAAACAGCCTTGCCGGTTTTCCTGTTGAATGGTGCATTCCGGAACTCACTCGATTCAATTTATAATTTTACTCAGGAAAATGGAATCTATCTTTTAACCGGAATGCCTGATATCAGGTACGATGAAAAAGGTCCTGGGCTACCGGAGGATTCCAAGTATAGTAAAGAAGGAAAATTTTATTACAGGACATACAATGCAATATTTCTTTTTTCGCCTTTCACAAAGCAGATTCAGCGTTATGGTAAAATGAAACTTGTTCCGTTTGGTGAACATGTTCCCTTTGCTGATACATTTCCGTTTTTAGGTGATCTGATAAAATGGGGAGTTGGAATTACCGGGTGGAACATTGGGAAAGATACACTTGTATTTAAACTTCCTATGAAAGTTGAAAATGATAATTTCAATGAAGATACTTTGAAGTTAAACGGACTTGTTTGTTACGAGTCTATATATCCGGATTTTGTTGCAAGTTTTATTAAGAAAGGTGCTGAGCTTATAACTGTAGTTACAAATGATAGCTGGTATGGTAATTCAAGCGGACCTTATCAACATAAAGAAATGTCCGTGCTCCGGGCTGTAGAAAACAGGAGATCAGTACTGCGGGCTGCAAACGGTGGAATAAGTTGTGTAATTAATCCTCTTGGAAAAACTGTAATTCAATCTAAGATGTTTACAAAAGACATAATTGTAGAAGATGTTCCCTTAGAAAAAGAAAAAACAATTTATACAGAAACGCATTCGGTAATTCCTGTTTTGTGTTCGGTTTTTTCATTATGGCTGGTAGGAATAATCATACTGAAAAAGATGAAGGAAAAATTTAATCTTTAGCTAATTAATTATAAATTAAAAATAATTCTTTAAGAAAAATGACTGAGAAATATATTGATTTAAGAAGTGATACTGTTACCCGTCCTTCGGCTGCTATGCGTAAAGTAATGTATGAAGCAGAAGTTGGTGATGATGTATTCCAGGAAGATCCTTCTGTGAACAAACTGCAGGAATATGCTGCCGAATTACTTGGTAAAGAAGCAGCACTATTTGTTCCAAGCGGTGTAATGGGAAATCAGATTTGCCTGAATGTTCTCACCAGTCCCGGTGACGAAGTTATATGCGAAAGAGATTCACATATTTTTAATTATGAATCGGGTTCGCCTGCGGCTTTAAGCGGCATTCAGCTTTCGCCGATAGATGGAAAAAGCGGGGTAATCACCCCGGAACAGGTTGAACCATTCATTCGTCCTGTTAGTGCTTATTATATGGCGCGCACAAAAGTAATTGAAGTTGAGAATACTCATAACAGGGCGGGTGGAACAATACATCCGGTTGAAAATATTATTGCACTGAGCAAGCTTGCAAAAAAATACAATTTGTTTTATCATCTGGATGGTGCAAGAATCTGGAATGCATCTGTTGCTTCCGGTATACCTGTAAAAGAATATGCAAAACATTTCGATTCTGTTTCCTGTTGTTTATCAAAAGGACTGGGTGCTCCGGTAGGTTCAATTATAGCCGGTACAAAAGAATTTATTCAGAAAGCATTCCGGGTTCGAAAAGCCTGGGGCGGTGGAATGAGACAGATTGGAATCATTGCGGCAGCAGGTTTATATGCTTTAAAAAATAATATAGAAAGATTGGAGGAAGATCACCGGAAAGCGAAAATGCTGGCCGAAACTATTTCACAGATTTCTTCTCTTAAGATAAATATGGAAGCGGTTCAAACGAATATTTTAATTTTTAAACCGGGAAATATTTCTATAGAAAAAGCTATCGAAGAATGTAAGCAGAAAGGATTATTAATTTCAGTTGGCAAAGTCGATTCACTCAGAGCGATCACTCATCTTGATGTGAGCTTTGACGAAACAGAAAAAGCATGTAAAATATTGAGGGAAGTATTCGATTAAAATGGATATTAGTAAATTCAAACATAAAATAACCGTTACTGTTCGATTTTCATGAAGTTGATATGCTTGGTGTTTGCAATAACGCAGTTTACATAAATTATTTCGAACACGCCCGGCTTCAATATATCAAAGCGGCAGGATTAATACCTGAAGGCGGTATATTTGCCGACGGCAGATTATTTTTTATGGTCAGAAATGAAATTAATTACAGAGGCCACGCACATTTTGACGATGAATTGAATATTTATACAAAAATTTCATATATTAAAAATTCATCATATGGCTTTGAGCATTTAATTGAAAATTCAAAATCCAAAGAAATTATTGTTGATGGTGCAGGAGTGGTAGTTCATGTGGATCCAAAGACCAGAAAATCCACGCCACTGCCCGATTTCTTTTTGAAAAAAGTAAATGCGTTTGAAGGAGCAGTAAAAATAATTAAGGAATAAATAATAATTTGGAGGGGTCGTTATGCGCCGAATCGTTTTTGATATTGAAACATGCAGCTTTCCATTCGAAAACTTAACCGAAAGTCAGCAGGAATATCTGCTTCGATATGCAGAAAGAGAAAAGACTGAAGAGTTGAGAATAGAAAGAAGGGAGGAGGCAATACGATTTACAAGCCTTTATCCATTTACTGCAAGCGTTGTTTCAATCGGGATCTTTGATGTTGAAAAAGAAAAATCATTCGTTTATTTCACCGATCCTTCGGGGGAAGAATGGGCTTCAGAAGAAAAGAAAATTCAATACAAGGGAGTAACAGAAGAAGAGATGCTTTCCTCATTCTGGAGGATAATAGAGGTTACTGACCAGGTTATCACTTTTAACGGAAGAAATTTTGATGCTCCTTTTTTAATGCTTCGGTCAGCTTTGCTGAAAATAAAACCTACCAAAAACCTTGTTGGTAAAAGATATGATACTTCAACACATATCGATTTACTTGAGCAACTAACTAATTTCGGATTGACAAGAAAGTTTAATCTTGATTTTTACTGCAATGCTTTTGGAATTGAGTCGCCAAAATCCAAAGGAATTTCCGGCATGGAGGTAAAAAATCTTTTTGAAGCCGGAAGAGTAAAAGATATTGCAGTATACTGCGGGGAGGATATTTTTGCAACATATCAATTGTACAAAATATGGAATGAGTATTTGAATTTGTAAATCGTGTCTTCCCTTATCACCTTTAATTTTCATACTTATTTTTATAATTTTTTCTGTAACGAGAATTATTTTACGGAGAATCAGATGATAAAATCTGCTGGATTTTGTGTATTAATTTTTATTGTGTTTTCAGTGGTTGCCGGCTGCCAGGAAAATAAAAACGAGCCTTCAAATGATAATTTGGAAAAAACATATTATGGTAGCGGAAAACTCGAATCGACAACCACAGTGGTGAATGGAAAAAAGAACGGAACTCAAAAATACTATTTTGAATCCGGGAATATTGCTTCATCAGTCAACTTTGTAAACGATAAAATGGAAGGCGACTTAAAAGCTTATTACGAAGATGGAAAATTAAGAATAGTTGCGCATTATGATCATGGGATTCTGAATGGTGAATCGAGAAGATTTTATCCTGACAGCAAAGTTGAACGGATCCAGAAATATGATAAGGGAAAACTTACTTATGAAAAGAAATTTAAAGAGGATGGACAGGTTGAGTATGAAGATAATTATTAATTCAGAGTTAAATACTAATTAATTTTCTCTTATAGAAACTAGGAGGAAAGTATTATATTTATAACTAATATTTTTCTATGTTAAAGATACAGGAGATTAATGCCGAATACTAAGGTAAAAAGGATTGGAATATTAACCGGTGGAGGAGATTGTCCGGGTCTTAACGCTGTGATCCGTGGCGTTACAAAGCCTGCGCAGGATTACGGTATGACTGTATTTGGGATTACAGATGGATTTGAAGGTCTTGTAGAAGGAAGAGCAAAAGAACTTAAAAATGATGATGTATCGGGAATTCTGGCCAGGGGCGGTACAATACTCGGTTCATCAAACAAAGGAGATCCTTTTCACTGGCCAGTTGAGAGGGAAAATAAAATTGAGATTATTGATAAATCGGAGAATGCTTTAAAAAATTACCAGGCATGGAATCTTGATGCTATAATTGCAATTGGTGGTGACGGAACTATGCACATTTGCAATAAGCTTTCGAAAATGGGAATCAATATAATCGGCGTTCCTAAAACAATCGATAATGATCTTGAAGCAACTGATATGACATTTGGGCATGACTCAGCTGTTTATGTTGTAATGTGGGCCCTAGACAGACTTCATACAACTGCATCATCTCATCATCGCGTAATTGTTGTGGAAGTTATGGGGAGATATGCAGGATGGATTGCTTTAAACGGAGGACTCGCCGGTGGAGCAGATATAATTTTGATTCCCGAAATCCCATTTTCATGGGAAAAAATTTACAATAAAATTAAAGAACGTGAACTACTCGGAAAAAAATTTAGTCTTGTTTGTGTTGCAGAAGGTGCAAAAGCTGAAGATGGAGGGATAGTAGTTAAAAGTCAGGATATGAAAAGACACGATCCGAATCAACTTGGAGGAATAGGAGAAGTAGTTGCTGCAAAAATTGAACAAAATACTGGAAGAGAAACAAGAGTAACAGTATTGGGTCATCTTCAGAGAGGTGGAAGTCCTACCGCTTTCGATCGAATACTTTCAACTAAATTTGGTGCTCTGGCTATTGATCTGGCCAGTAGAAAAAAATTTGAAAGAATGGTCGCGTTAAAAGGAAATGATATCAAAAATGTTATGATCGAAGAAGCAATTGCCCGGCAGAAACTGGTTAAACCGGATGATCAGGCAGTATTCGCTGCTAAAGCCGTCGGTATATCATTCGGTCAATAAAAAATAAAAATAGCTCACGTTTCAGAGTTGATTTTAGAGATGTCTTCGCATATATTTGAATCTCTTTTTATAATAGTTCTTTATATTCGGGGTCGTAGTTCAGTTGGTTAGAACGCCTGCCTGTCACGCAGGAGGTCGCGAGTTCGAGTCTCGTCGGCCCCGCTAAAAAAGCCTTAATACAAACCGTATTAGGGCTTTTTGCTTTTAATGCCTTTCCAAATATCCCGCTGATTGTGTATGGAGAATGTATGGACTTTGTATGGAGTAACTCCATACCGAATTTATTGATTAGTTGATTAATGTTATTATTTATTTTGTTTTGAAACATATAATTAAAACTTAATTATTCTCCTATTTACTCACAAGAAAAAGAGTAATTTTTATATAATTTCATTGCAATCCCTTCGGATCATATTGTTCAAAAATTTTCTTACAGATTTTACATTGAGATTTGCGAGCTATTACAATATTATGAAATGAGTTTACTGAGTGCGTTTCTTCTAAAACCTTTAAATGCATTTTGCATTTATGCTGTGGTATCCAGTCTTTTTCCTGGCACTGGTTGAAAAGTGTTTTTATATCATCCATATCTATCTCCTTTTAGTTAAACCAAGCAAGGCACACCGCCCCGCAAAAAAAACAATTTTTGCCCCGTAATAACTTTCGATTTAGTTTTACTGAGTAAAGGAAAGGTGAAAAGGTGTGCCGTTACACGTGGTTCACCTTTTTGCCTTTACCACGCTAAAGAAAAGAGTGAAAACCTACGCTATGCTGCAATGTTTTGATAAGACCGCCTTATGGCAAATTAACTATTCAGGGGCAAAAATTAGGTGTAGCTGACAGACAATAAACTGACAGAACGATTTACGATTTTTGGCTTGTTGTGAAGCGACATCAAAAGCCTAAAACCTTAAATAGTGATAGAAAGAATAGAAAGAAGAAAGAAAAGGAAAAGAGAACATTTTAATAATATTTAAAGGATTTTGGTGAAGCGAAACAATAGAGCCATAAAAAGATATATTGAATTAAGTATTTGTGAGCGAAGCGAACAATTACTTTTCTTAATGATGTTGATGTTAAGTTTAATGAGAACTTTGTTGAACGAATGACGAAATGAGTTTTACGAATTGAGGAATGAGTGAAATAGAGTGAAGTGACGCAAACATTAAAAAATACAGGGTAAATTCTTGCCCCTTAGCCGACAATAAGTTATTTTCTATAAGCTAATAATAACCTGACACCGGGGTATGAAACTTTTATACTTATGGTTTCGTTTTTCAACTTTTGCTAAATGTAAGCCTATATTTGGAAACAGCAAAAATATTTCACATTTAAAAATTTATTTCTTATTATTTTTCTTTATACATTTAGGAAATGTTCAGGCGCAACAAGAAATAACCGTAGGCGGGCATGTTACAAATAATCCTTTTGGTTATGATCTTGCGGGTATAAAGGTTCTTCTTCAATCAAAAAATACTCTTGATACACTCACAATAAAATATACTAATGCTTCTGGTAGCTGGTCAGCTAATCTCTTTTTAACAGGAATTGAGAATGAAAAATTAATCCCGCAAACTTATGGAATTTCAGCCTTCCCGAATCCGTATAATCCTTCTGCGCATATAGTATTTCAGACACCTGTGGAAGGAACTTATTCAATAAAGAAATTTAATGTACTTGGCAAGGAATTAGCAGGTCTTCAGGTTCACTTATATCCCGGTCAGTATTCATTCGAAGTAACAGGAAAATCTCAGGGAGTTGAATTCTTCCAGATAACCGGAGAGAATTATTCAAAAACTTACAAGCTCATAAATCTTGGTGGAACAGGTAGTGATAAAATTCGGCTTGAAGGAAACTCAGCGTACAGCCTTGATAAAGATAAGCGAGGTATAAATAAACATACTTCAGCAGATAGTATACTTATTACTTATACAGATACAACCGGAGTAAGAGGCACTGTTATTAAAACTGTGCCTTTTGCAGATGGATTCTATGAAGTACAGATGAATGAATTTCCTAAGAATAGCGTTACATTTTACATTGGACATATAACTTTGTTACCTTCGGGAGCAGATGGTATGTTTCTACAGGTATTGGTGCAGGATGCTGATACACAGGACACCTTGAAAATATCTACCTCAGATAACTTAGGTATGTGGCAGGCTTTCTTTCCATATAACTATTGGAATTACGAAACTGATACTTTATATGAGAACGCTAATATTAAGCTTACTATAAGTGGAGATAATGTAATTCCCAAAGATACCATATTCGCTTTCATTCCAAACCTTCAGTGGCAAGCTTACGTCCAGCAGGCAACAGGGCAGGGAACCGCGCACGGAAACGGACACCTGACATTGACACCATCCGGAAACAACGGCGCAGGCCTGAACATGGTATTCAAGAACAAAGAAACCGGACAACAACTAAGCCAAACAAATACCAACACATCCGGAAACTACACAACCACATTCCCATACAGCTTCTACGTCACCGGAAACGACACCACGTTCAGCATAGACAGCGTCCAAATCAACGTCACCGGAAACGAAGTAGAACCCAAAGACACAACAATCGCATTCACACCCAACTTCAACGTCAACATGAACATACAACAAGTGCTGCCAGCGCCCTACCATTTTGTGGCAACCATTAATCTTCGAACAACAAACCAAGGACAGTTTGCAACCGGGATTGATACTCTTTTCGTACTGTACCAGAAAAACAACCCCGACAGCGTCCATAAATACGTACCAGTAAACGGAGTCGTATCAATCGACGACCACATCTACAACATGGACGCGGACTCGACAGCGGAAATCTGGCACAACCATCCCGAATCATACCTGCGATGGACAATAGGACACAAAGTCAACCCAGAGCATACAGACTGGCTATTTCAAAATGCAAGCTTTGACGTCAACGCAGATATGCCCGTACCCGCAGTAAATGAAGCCGGCACAATAGAACTATACTTAGTTCCAAAGATCGCTAACTACGGCCCGAATAACGACATACCACTAGACATGATGTCAAGCACAGTCCGTGGATTCTTTCACAGGGTAACCTATCCTCTCATATCAGGTTTCAGACCGAGCCCAGCAGGATGGGACACAACTGCCATCTTGAGACTGACATTCAATTTAGATACAGGAAATCCTATCGATCCGACAAATTTGGCCCGAGCACAAAACGAGCTAGAAAAGTTTTTGACAGCTACAATCTGGAATAATACAAAACTTTTGAATTATAAAGTAATTGATATTAATTCATTGACAGATCCAAATCTACTTGCAATTATTAACCCTCCACGAAGTGGTGATAATTATACATACACGGGTTTTGAAAATGCAGGACCAGGAAATGCCATTCAAATTGCTAACGATGGAACTTACAGAATAATTAACTCTAGTTCAACATATAGCACAGGTAGTTCGAACGGAAATATACAAGAAGAAATTCTCGCTTCTATGACCAATACTGTTTTTGACGGTCTGACATATTTCTGGGATTCAAATCAAAATTACTCAGATGTGGCAAAAAACATAATTGGTATTTGTTACATTATCCAACCAGGAACCGCTTACGATTACACACCGGAAAGCCATTTAAAGCCAAATAAAGATATAATCCGGTAAAAAACTCAGCCCCAAATCTTCACATTATTCTGGTCTATCCAATAATTCACTTGACCAAACTTCGGAATTAAACAACATCCTGTGGAACCAGTATAGTTCACATTTTGTAAGGATGGTGATACTAAAAGAAAGACAATAATAATAATAAGTTTTGCGGGAGATTAAATATGTGCTGTGTGCAATAATGAATTAAAGATGAGGATATAAAAAAGATAAGACTAAAGAAGAATTCTAACTGAAAGAAAATTTTTGAGTTTGGCGAGATCATCAGTGCATTTCATACAGGAGCATTTTTCTTTTTCTAACCGATATAGCCTGTATAAAGATTCAGCGAGAACTTTCTTTTCGTATTCGGGTTCTGATTTGTGGATTTCCCGGCCGAATAATTCACTATAAAACTTATCTTTTAC
>CAWFHZ010000019.1:0-39483 GCA_963815785.1 uncultured Ignavibacteria bacterium | reverse complement strand
TAACCAATAGCTTCCCCGAAAGGGTCCTATGGACAGCTATTGGATTAAAAAGCCGGGCTTAAACCCGGCTTTTTATCTTACAGTTATAACGCTTACTTAAATGTATCTTTCGAATCAACCACGGTTACATTTTTAATATTGAGCCGAAAATTTTCTGTCGCAGCATCTTCATTCAATACATCTTCCGGTAATCCTGCTTTAACAAGATTGGAATAACTCATCGGGGAAGGGGAATTATTTCTCAGGCTTTCAGCAAGAGCCTCAGCTTCACTGACATCCGTGACGATAGTTATTTTCATATTATCAATCTGCATATATTTTTTTATAGCTTTGTTCACGTCATCAAGTGTAAGCTTTCCAAGCGAACTGCCGAGTTCTTTAATATAATTTTCTCTGCCGTACATCCGGGAATCCATAAGATAACCAAGCTGTTCATCAGGTGATTGAATATACAATTTTATGTAACTCTGAAGGAATGCCCTGGTTGCTTCAAAATCCTCCTGCGAAATTCCATTCTTAATCATCTTGTCCATTTCCCTTAAAGCCATTCTAAGCGCAAAATGAGCATGCCCGATATTAACATCTTTCAGCTCTTCATACTGCATTTTTAATTGCTTGGCAATCTGCACAGGTCTTATCCAGAGTGCAAAATAATTTGAGTGTCTCGGAACTCCCGAAGGCGGAACCATATTGCCGCCGCCGTTATTGTACCATTCGATGTACGAGTAATCACCGTAATTCATTGAACGCTGTTCGCGGATCATCTGGTACAATTTTCCATATGATTTTCTGTGTTCACCGAGATACGAGTTAGCTACCATAAGTGCTGCAAAATCATCATCAGCTCTTGTTATGGCTAAAGGATAACCTGCAAAAATTGCAGAACCGAATGCACCGTTTTTTGCTATTATCTCAACATCAATTCCGTCCGGCATTTTAACAACAGGAGCTGATGGAATTTCAGGATTAGTATCCGGTAACTTTGCAAGATCGGATTTTAATTTATTGAGAAATGATTCGGAATAATTTCCGGCAATTCCTATCATCAGGTTATTCCTTGTAAAGAACTTTTTATATTGATCTTTAACATCCTCAAGTGTAATTGCAGCAACTGATGCCGATTTTCCTTCGATCATATGCTGGTAATCAGTTCCGCGGAACAGAAAATCCTCCAGGGATTTTTTACTGTATTCTTCATCAGATGAAGCACGGATAACCTGGTCAACATAAGCCTGCTGATTTGTTTTCACCCTGTCAAAATCAGATTGAGTTAAAGAAGGATTTGTAATCAGCCCTATCATTATAGGGTAAAACTTATCAATCCAGTCTTTATGAAATTCAAAAGTAAAAATTGTAACCTCTTTATCAACAGAAGAATAATATCTTGCAGCCATTGGGTATATTTTATCTTTGATATCGCTGAAAGAAAGATCACCTGTTCCGCCCTGTGTAATTAGCTGGGCAGTTGTGAATGTTAATCCTTCTTTGCCCTGAGGGTCACACATCGAACCATTTTTGAACATAAGCTTTACAACTAACTTTGCTGAGTTCGGCTGTTTTAATTCCACAACCTGCTGTGCCATAATAAATCCGGTTAATAACAATGAAAATATTATTGCTTTCATTATTCCACCCCTCCTTTCTCGTCTGCTGATATTGTAGCAATTGTTAACCCGCTGTCCTTATAGTATTTATTTGCAACCATCTTGATATCATCGATAGTTACTTTATCATACAAAGCATAAATTCTGTTAAGTGATTCGGGATCACCGGTAAGGTAGATATAATGACTCACAGAATTTGCAATTGCATCAGGATTGTCGATACTCATCGCAAAATTGTATTTAAGATTTGATTTTGTCTCCTCAAGTAATTTCGGATCAACGCCGTTATTCTTAACATCTTCTATAGCTTTTTTTATTTCATCTTTTACGTATTGAAAATCATCCTTATTTATGAATGATGCCTGTATGGTTATCAGGTAAGGATCGCGGGAATCCATAGCCCCGCCGCCTATGAACCTGAGTTTCTGTTCATCAACAACAAGTTTCTTAAAAAGTTTGGAATTTTGCGAGAAGAGAATAGTGTTCAGTACATCAATTGCAGGCATATCAATCTTAGTGTCGCTGAATGCGGGTCCCTTATAATTCATGCTCATATAAGGAGGAATTGATCCGTTCTGCAGATGATAGTTTCTTTCTGCTTTTTGTTCCGGTTCAGCCGGAATTTCAGCAGAATAATTTCCCCGTTCCCAATTGCTGAAATACTTTCCGGAAAGTTCATTTACTTTTTCGGGGGTAACATCGCCTACTACAACAATGGTGCAATATTCAGGTCTGTAATAGCGTTTGAAAAATGTTAAGGAGTACTCATACTGATTCGGCATATCGACCACATCTTTAAAGAATCCCATTGTTGTATGCTTGTATGTGTGAACATCAAAAGCTGTGTTAAGAAGGTTTTCATACAATTGCTGGTAGGGACTCGCATAATTTTTTGTATACTCACCTTTTACTGCACCTGCTTCGGTCTTAAAATCATGCTCTGAATAATGAAGATTCATAAACCTGTCAGATTCAAGTTCAAACATCTTCTCAAGATAGTCCGCATTTCCGGTCATATGATAAAGAGTGCGGTCCTGAGATGTATTTGCATTTGCTCCTGCACCGGTCATTTTTAATACGCGGTTATATTCCTCACGGGGATATTTATCGGTTCCCCTGAACATCATATGTTCAAAAAAATGAGCGAAGCCGGTTACCCCGTCTTCAATTTCATTTCTTGAACCTACACGAACTACTATATAAAAGGCTGCTAAGCCGGGACTATCAAACGGTACTGTAACAACGTTCAATCCGTTTGCCAGCTGATGCTGATAAATAGGGTAGGGAAGGATTTTTTCGTTTTGAGCATTTACAGATGTGAGCAAAAGTGAAATCAATCCCAATATGAATACTGGATTAAGTTTAAACACAATTAACTTCCTTATTTAATTTGAGTGATCATGATTTATGTATTTTGGATGCCAATTTAATTGAATAATCAGGTTTAGCCAAGAATACAGTATCTAAATAATGATGAACGGTTATTAGTAAAGATGAGAGATGAAAAGGGAATAAATATTATTGGATGCATTATAAAGAATAATAAAATATCGGGTGCTAATTAATATATTCTGCAGAATGATTCTATTTCATAAATACCATTTTTTTTGTTTCTGTGTAGTTACCGGCTTTTAACTGATAAAAATATACACTTGAAGCAAGTTCACTTCCTGAGGAAACACTATTTGCAATGTTGTTACCCGGAAAGATCACAGAATAGATTCCTGCCTGTTTTTCTTCATTAACTAAAGAAGAAACTTTATTTCCGAGAACATCATATACATTTAATGTAACAAACTGATTATCACTAATTGTGAACAGAATATTTGTAACCGGATTAAAAGGATTCGGATAGTTTTGATATAACATAAATTTCTTTGGTAATAACTGACCGGTTTTTGTTGAGGTAATGAGTGTTGTATCTTCAGTTATTTTCATATCTGTATTTGTGTTCAAATGAGTTAAGATCTGCTTTATTCCTGATGGCCAGTCAATAATCATTGAATCAACAGAGACTGCATCTCCTAAACCAAAATGAAGCTGAAGATTTTGTCCGCAATACCCGGTTTGCCCTGCTACTCTTCTCATCTGCCAGACGGAATTCCCGAAGATGTCTGCCTTAATTTTTACTACGGCACCAATTGCAGATCTGTTTGATTTGATTCCTTCAAGATCGAGCAGCAGCCAGTTATTATTTCCTCCATTGTTTTTATAAAGAGCATTGTTCTCCACGGCTCCGAAACACTTTGCAACAAACAGATCGAGGTAACCGTCTTTATTATAATCTCCGAAAGCACAGCCGTAAGCCCAACCTGAATCAGATGAGAATTCTTCATCTTTGGTAAATGTTCCGTCACCGTTATTCAGATAGAAATAATTAATAGTCTTCGATCCTGTGAATGCATTTGTAACAAACAGATCAAGATCACCGTCATTATCAACATCCCCGAAACAACTTCCGAATGAATTCGCGTTATCAGTAACCACAGGATCATTTGTAACTTTGGTGAAAGTTCCGTCACCATTATTTATAAACAGAAAATTATTCTGGTTATCATAGTTTGCAACAAATAAGTCAAAATAACCATCGTTATTTATATCAGCCCAGCTGCTGCTGGTTGATTTTCCGTTAAAGTTTAAAAGAGATGGTATTTGCAGAGAAGTAAATGATTCACCATTATTATTTTCATATAAATTTTCATTCTGATTTGCTTCGTTAGTAACAAACAGATCATCAAAGCCGTCATTATTGTAATCGATCCAGTCTGCGTTACGGGAATAAAAAGCATCAGTTGATTGCGGACCTGTAATGATCTTCTCAAAGGATCCGTTACCATTATTTTTATAGAGAAAGTTTCTTTTGTTCCCCTCGCTGTTACATACGTAAAGATCGAGTAACCCATCGTTATTATAATCTCCCCAGGTACCCGATTCGGAATAACCGCCGTCGCTTGCAATTACAGATCCTGAATTCAATGTGAACGTACCGTCACCGTTGTTACTGTAAAAAAGATTATTCTGGTTGTACCAGTTTGCAACAAACAGATCCGGATCGCCGTCATTATCAAAGTCTCCCCAGCTGCTGCCGTCTGATGAACGACCATCGGAGGTGATAGCTAAACCGGAAATTTTTTCAAATGTTCCGTCGCCGTTATTTTTATAGAGAAAATTATTTTGTCCGCCGGAAGGACCGTTGCTGACAAAAAGATCCAGGTAACCATCGCCGTTATAATCAATCCAGTTAACTGATCTTGAGTCCCCTCCATCATTTACAGGTGTACCCTCTGTTACTTTAGTGAACTGTTGTGGTTTTGAAACCGAAGTTAAAATCAGAACGATTGAAATGATAGACAAAACTTTCATACTACTATTCCTTTTTTTAGCAAATATTTCTCAAGTAACAGAATTCCACCAGAACAAGCATTGATTATGTTCAGAGGTGTTAAAATTAATTTGCAGATTAAATTAAGTTTTAAGGTTACAATCTTAAGATAGTATTTCGCTAATCAATAGAATATAAAAACGGGATGAAGGATCACTTATAAGTGATGAATAGTTAATTTTTGCGGTTGACCCGAAAGTACGGGTTTGAAATGAGATGAAAAAATGATCTTTTTTATTCTGCAAAGGGTAATAATTTCAAAATGCCGGAAATCAACTTATGCTCATTAGTGTGTTTAATCCCATTTTTAATGCAGTCCGTTTTTTATATCATGAATCTGAAATTGGCATTGTTTAATGTTAAACCATTCTTAAATCACTTTCTCATAAACATTTATAGAGAACGGTCCCTATGAGAATAACAAAATTTATTTCTGTCCTTCTGTTAACAGTATTTATTGGTGCGGGGATATGCCAGGAAAAAGAGGGTTCTACTGCTCCTGATTTTGAAGGAAAAACTATCCAGGGTAAAGAAATAAAATTATCTGATTACCAGGGTAAAGTAGTACTGTTAGATTTCTGGGCGAGCTGGTGTCCGCCCTGCCGTGAGGAAATGCCCGCGCTTATAAAATTTTATAAATCGCACACAGATCCCGACTTTCAACTGCTTGCTATAAATATTGATGATAATAAAGGAAATATGGATCGCTTTTTAGATAAGCTTTTCCCGCGGGCTACTTTTCCTATAATATCAGATGACTCCCAGAAAATTCCTCCATTATTTGATATACAAGCTATGCCGACTACAATTTTTATAGATAAAAAAGGGAAAATCCGTTTCTGGCATAATGGTTTTAAAGAATCTTATGTTACTGATTTTAATACAGAATTAAATCAATTATTGAAAGAGAATTAAAAGTGATAATCAAAATCCGAATTCTGATTTTTCTTGCGGCTTCTCTGCTTTTGTATGGCTGTGCTACTGTCAGGCCGTGGGAGAAGGAAAGTCTTTCAGATCCAATCATGATAATTGATGAAAACCCGATTAACGCCGGGTTAAGGGAACATTTTCTTGATTACAGAGAAGGGGTTGAAGGTGCCACAGGCGCAGAAAGCGGCGGTTGCGGGTGTGGCTAAAAAAACCATATTGTTCTCACTGTTTTTTCTAAACCTTTACACAATAGATTTTGCACAGATTTTACCACCTAATGAGACGCAGGTAAATTTCAGTGGATATTTTGATGACTTCAATGTTTCTGTACTCTATCCCAGCATTGCATTGACAAAAAGAGTTTCAGAATCTACAAGCATTACAGGAAGATACCTGGTTGATATGATAACGGCTGCCTCTATACGAAATCATAGTCCGGCGGCGACAACCACAACTAATAATTCCCTTCAAAAAGTAGATGCGGTAACAGCAGCTTCCGGCAGATCATCAGGCGGCGGCGGCGGTGGTGGTAACTCGGCTCCGGCATTTGATGAAGTACGTCATGAGTTCAACCTCGGCTTTGCTCATGTACTGGGCAGCGGAATATTAACCGGTGATGGTATCTACAGCACTGAAAGTGATTATACTTCTTCAACTCTTATCGGAAACTTCACCCAGTATTTTGCCGAGAATAATACATCAATTCAGTTGGGAGTTGTAAGAAGCTGGGATAAGGTTTTTCCTAAGACTAAAACCATGGAAAAAGAACAAGAATGTATTAACCTTCAATGCTAATTTTTCACAGGTTATAAGTAAGAGTTTAATTCTGCAGGTTCTTTCCTCTTACACTGATAACAGTGGTTTGTTGTCTGATAACTATCAACTGGTTCCAATTACAATTGCGGGTAAAGACAGTTTGTTTGATCCGGTTCATCCCGACAAGAGAATCAGGCGTGCAGCAGCTTTATCTCTTAAATACAGGCTAACCGATAAATCATCTTTGCAGCTTGGCTACAGGTATTACTGGGACTCATGGAATCTAAATGCAAATACATATTCAGCTGATTATGAAAGATATTTATCCAAACACGTTATTCTTGGTTTGGGATGGCGCACTAATATTCAATCTCAGGCATTTTTCTTTAAACCAAAGTATACAGCGCCTGAACAATTTATGACAACCGATATAAAGCTTGATGCAGGTTATTCGAATGAACTTCAATTGAACCTTATTCTAACCGGCGGAGACAGGCAGGATTATCTCCCGTTCCTGAGAGATGATCGCGTGCAGTATATTATCAATCTTAACTTTTATCTGCGTCATACTAATTCGCCGTACTGGTTTAATAATATGAATAATCTTTTTGCAACAGATGTTAACTTTGGTATACGCTACCGTTATTGAATTATGTCAACATAACCTGAACGAAGACTGATTATCGGAAGATAAAAAATAAATGGAACTAGGATTTTAAAAAGTAAACTTCAAAGGAAGAGTAAAATGAAAAGACGTGATTTTCTAAAGTATAGTTCTTTGGTGCTGCCGGCAACTGCGGCAATTGGAATGATAGATCCCTTTACCAGGAAGGTTTTTGCTGCAGTTAAAAATAGCGGTTCTTTCTCGTTATCTGTAATCACTGATAAACCATCTGCAACTATACACAACATTGAACAGGCAATTAAAAACTCGGTGTATGGAAACAGGACATTGCAATTTTCAGAATACAGACTGATGGGAACACACACAGGAGATATTGCCTATATAAAATCACGTAAACTTATTGATTATCATAAAGGATCAGACGAGTTCTCAAAGATTCTTGATGAAAGTGCAAAATCACTTTCGCTTCCAAGAGCAATTGATAATCCTGTTATGCTGCAATTTTCATCACTTCAGAATTTTTCAGAACCGGGCAAAATAAATGTTTTCAGGGGTGATAATTTAATCTGTCAGTTATCTTTGAATAAGGATATTGATCAATACAGGATTGAAGGTTTGAAAGGACACGTTGATATAAGAATAAAGGATAAATCAGTTAAGGTTGTTTCTGCATCCTGCAAACATAAAACCTGTATGGATATGAATGCGATATCAAAACCGGGAGAAAATATAGTTTGCATTCCAAACCAGGTTAATATTTCTATCGCCGGTAAAAATGCAACCGGTGTAGACAGCATTACTTTTTAACAAAGTCAAAGCAAATGAAAATCCTTAAAATCAGTTATCTGCTTGTTTCATTTTTAGTTATTTGTTCTTCAGTGTTAAGTGCACAGACAGATACCACGATGTACAAGGTATCAGTTACTAAATATTTAATGGGCACTACTGTTGAAACCACCGCGCGAAGTACAGACATAAATCATTGTAAACTGGTGTTGGTAAAAGCATACCAGGAAATGCAGAGAATAGAAAATCTGTTGAGCTGCTATAAAGACTCAAGTGAAATTTCTGCAATAAATCGTGAAGCCGGAATTCATCCTGTAAAAGTAAGCTATGAAACTCTGTCGATGTTGAAACGCGCTGATGCCTATTGTAAAAAATACAATGGTGTGTTTGATGTAACTATTGGTCCTCTTTCCGATCTGTGGGGTTTTAGTGAAGATAAAGTCATAGTTCTCCCCCGGGATCAGGAAATTAAAGAACTCGATAAGCTTGTTAACTATAAAAATATTGTGATTAATGAAAAAGACACTACAGTTTTTCTTAAGAAAAAAGGAATGTCTATAGATTTAGGCGGGATTGCAAAAGGTTATGCGATTGACAGAGGTTCTGCTGTGCTTAAAGAAAATGGAATAACAAATTTTATACTTAATGCTGGCGGAGATATTTATGTTTCCGGTACTAAGGATAATGATACACAGTGGAAGCTTGGAATAAAACATCCGCGAAATACAAATGATCTTGTTGCAGAATTTGATTTAAGAGATTATGCCGTTGCCACAAGCGGTGATTATGAAAGATTTAAAATAATAAACGGCGTTCGTTATCATCATATATTAAATCCTGCCACAGGATACCCGGGAAAACTTTCACGAAAGTTCAACTGTTCTTGCTCCGACTGCAGAAGAAGCAGATGCTACAGCAACTTATATTTTTCTTTTAGGATGGAAGAAATCATTCGAAGATAAAAATCTTAATTATCCATTTTGATTGTAGCATCAGACGGTAGCGTTCATTACAACCAGCTGTTTGAAAAAAAATACAATCTGGAATTGATTAAATGAGTAAATCGGGTGATTCGCGTTAAATTGAAAAATATTAAAACCCTATTAATTTTATTAGTTGAGCAAATTGGTGTTTCGTTAATTATAGCTTCAGCTAATCCGGCAGCTGGTTCCAAAATAAGTATTAATAACCGGCTGCTAACCCGCCTCCACGCGGATCATCTGCACCGTAGATAAAATTATTTTTATTATCAATCATTATTCCCTCAACAATTCCCAACACAGAACTTTCAGCAGCAAAATTGTAACCCATCAGTTTTAATTCATTCTTTACATTTTCAGTTAATGCTTTCTTCTCATAATAAATTGAATCGGGTATCCACTGGTGATGAATTCTCGGTTTTTCAATTGCTTCGCGGATGTTCATATCAAAATCAATACAATTCAGGATTACCTGCAGCACAACTGTTATAATTGTAGATCCGCCGGGCGATCCTGCTATAATAAATGGCTTTCCATCTTTCAGAACAATTGTTGGAGTCATTGAACTCAGCATTCTTTTTTCAGGTTGAATAGAATTTGCTTCTGTACCCAGTAATCCAAACTGGTTCTGTACTCCCGGTTTACTGCTGAAGTCATCCATTTCATTATTAAGCAGAAAACCGGCACCTTCAACTACAATACCCGAACCAAAACCGGAATTAATTGTTGTTGTAGTGCTTACTGCATTTCCGTACGAATCATAAACAGAATAATGAGTTGTCTGATTACTTTCATGATATTGAGCAATATCAGTTCTTTTTATCTGGTTGGAGGGAACAGCTTTATCCTTCGCTCTTTCTATCCGATTAAAAATTGTTTCAGCATATTTTTTTGACGTCAGTTCTTTTTGCGGAACAGGAAAGAAATCTGCATCACCGAGATTAAAAGTTCTGTCTGCGTAAACATACTTCATTGCTTCCACAAGATGATGAATATATTCACCGCTGTTCCATCCTTCTTTCTGCAGGCTGTAATTTTCAAGAATATTCAGCAGTTCAACAAGCGCAATCCCACCTGAACTTGGAGGAGGCATGGATACAACTTCATATCCGCGGTAAGAACCTGTAACCGGTTCCCTTTCCACCGGCTGATATTTTTCAAGATCTTCAGCAGTAATATATCCGCCCAGTGAAGTAACCTGTTTTACAAGAAGTTCTGCGACCTTTCCTTTGTAGAATCCGTCTTTCCCTTTTTCTTTTATAAGTTTCAATGTCTGCGCAAGCTCAGGCTGCCGGAACAACTCGTCTTCTTTGTAAGAAGAAGTATCTTTCATAAATATTTTTTTTGTGGAAGGATACTTTTCAAATAACGATTTATAATTAGCAAAAATGCGGGCATCTCTTCCATTTAACTTCCATCCTTTTTCTGCGAGCTCAATTGCCGGCTGGATAACTTCTGAGAGGGGCAGAGTACCATATTTTCCAAGCGCATAAATTAATCCCGCTACACTTCCGGGCACTCCCGCAGATGTGGTTCCCTGCTGACTAAGCGCAGGAACGAAATCACCTTCTTTATTTAAATACATATCTCTGAATGCAGATAAAGGAGCTTTCTCACGATAGTCTATAGTAACATTTCTTCCATCAGCCAGGTGGATAACCATAAATCCGCCTCCCCCTATATTTCCTGCATAAGGGTATGTAACTGCAAGTGCAAAACCAACAGCAACTGCAGCATCAATCGCGTTACCGCCTTTTTTCATTATATCGATTCCAACCTGTGAAGCATAAGAACTTGCAGAAACTACCATCCCGTTTTTACTGCTAACCGGGTCAGGCGGATGAGGAGATTCGACACAAGTGATTTGAATAAAGAGTAAGCCAATTAAGGAGAAAAAGATGAGTAGTTTTTTATAGAAATCTGTTTTGCACATATTGTTTTTTTTGCTGATTGTAACTATCAAACTAATGAGCAAACATAATCACTGGAATTCTATTCAACAATAATCATCAATATAAAATCTGCCCCGGTCATTAACTCGCATGCAGTAGTCTCACTTGTGATTATTTTAATTAAATAAAAAAGGCGTCCTTAAGACGTCTTTCCGGGAATTAAAATTTAAATAATTTTTCGATGTGTATAAAATTAGTTGCGCGGGGTAGCTTCATTAACAACGATATTTCTTCCGTCCAATTTCGAATCGTTTAATATTTTAATTGCTTTTGTAGCGTCAGTAGGATTCATCATTTCAACAAACCCGAATCCTCTTGATTTTCTGGTGTCACGATCTGTAATAACTTTTGCAGAAATTACATTTCCATGTTTTTCAAATGTCTCTTTCAACTCTTCATCGTTAACCGAATAGGGGAGAGAACCAACAAATAACTTAGTGCTCACAACGAACCTCTTATAAATAATAAATAAAATCCTGAATTATAGCAGGTAAGACAAGCTACCTTTAATAAGCATGGTAACCTAATTAATTGAGGGTTAAATAACAGCTCTTATTGATCCGTTATCACATATGGTCAGCTTTCAGTCCACTTTTAACGTATTGGAATTCACACATGGCAAAGATTGCCGGATATAATCAGCAGAAATATCCCCGGACACACAACCTGTTTTTCAGATATTAAATTGAGCAGCATCATAAACATACTTATCAATTAGAATTTAAATTTATAGAAGGTTCAAAATAAATTTTGAAAGGAAGTGTAATAAGATGATTAAGATTATGAAATCTCATATGATGATATTTTTATCTGTTTTTTTGGCAGCTCTGTTTTTTATTGGGCAAACAATTTATGCCTCTAATAACAATAATCTAACTGATAAAGTTAAGGAATCGATTACCAGCAGGTACGATCCTTCAGAATTCCAGGTTACAGTTAATGATGATGGTCTGGTTACACTGAAGGGAGAAGTAAATTCGCTTTATGATAAGTTCCGGATTTATGAGATAACCTCTCGGGTTCAGGGGGTGAAAAATATCAGCAACGATATAACCGTTAATACAGATCTGCTTCCCGAAAAAATGATTGAAGCGAATATAAGGAATATGATAGATGGGAGCGGAGTAATTAAAGAGCCTCAGAAAATAAATATTGAAGTCGATAATTCATTGGTGAAACTTTCTGGTAATGTGAGTTTTAACAGGGAAAAAATAATTGCTATGACTCTTGCGTCGCAGGCAAATGGAGTTAAAGATATTGAAAATAATATAATTGTGACACCAATAGGCAAAGCGATTGACGATGGCAACATTAAAGCTTACTTAAACTCTATCCTTGTAAATGAATTCCCGCTCACGGACAGAAAAGATCTCAGCATTTCAGTTCAGGATGGTTTTGTAACCATTGAAGGTGCGGTATCAAATTTATGGACAAAAGATAAAATTGAACAGGAATTTGAAAGTGTAGCCGGTGTAATAAGAGTTATAAATGATTTAGAGGTGAATCCAGACCTGATGAATTCCTGATGAAATATACATCCCTTGTTTGTAAACAGGGGATGTATAAGTATGAATAAAACTGCAGACTTTCAGATTTAAAATAATTCTTAGATTATTTCAAAATCTGATTAAGAGAATTTGCCTGTTATTTTACCTTACCAGGTTCATCTTTCCCACCGCCTGCCTGTCCTCAACTCTCAACCTGTATATATAAATTCCGCTTGATACTGATAAACCTTTATCATTATCGCCAAACCATTTGGTCAGATAATTACCGGCTGGTAAAACCTGGTTTATTAGATGCTTAACCACCTGTCCCTGTAAATCGTATATAATCAGCTCAGCATTTTTATTGCTCAAGTCATACGGAACCGAGAAACTTATTACTGTAGTTGGATTAAATGGGTTCGGATAGTTCGAAACAGCCAGGTATTTTACAGGGATAATATTTTTATTTCCAGGTTTTACCGAAGTAATTAATTGTCCTCCTTCACCTCTGCTTTCACCCGTTGAATCTGCCATATACAGATTAACCCAATTAGGTCGTGATGAAGAGAAGAGATAATCGGAACTCCATTCATCATCTGTTAATCGAAGGAAATTAGTTGTTGTGTATTCACGGTAACTTAAAACAGGACCAATGAAGGCACAGTCTTCTCCGCCCGGAAGTTTTGCAATGAAAACGCCTGCATCAACAGGACCTGTCCCTACATGTGAAACCCAACCCATCATATTACCGATACAATCTGCGGGTGTGGTATGTATATCGGCAACAATATAATTTTCGCTCATCAATCCTTCGTGATCGTACGCGGCGTCCTGATAGACCAGACCCGGATACCAGCCGTTGTAATCTATTCCTGTGTAAGTGGTAACCTGGAACATCATGTTTTTCAGAAAATTTGTTTCTTCAGATGAAAGGGGAGTATCTGAAAGTTCTTTTTCAGAAATTGATTTTAAGGTATCGCAGGTATACTGAAGGTTTGAAAAGTAATCAAGTATATTCTGTTTTATTGTACCGTCTAAAAAAGAAATATTCTGAAAATAATTATAACCGGATTCTCCCGCAGTTTTTAATGATTCATAAAAATCAGGAAAAGGTTCTACATAACTATAAGGGAATGAACAGACTGGAACACCGGTATAGGATTGCTTTGCGTATAATAGATTATCGTGACGAAGTTCTGCCCACGAAGCTAATTGAGTATTCATTTTTTCCTGCCAGAATGCTGCTGTAGTCATAAATGCAGGTAAATTGCTTCTGTCCTCCGGAGGGTTAAGAGTCTTAATCGTTTTAAGCCATTCTTTATATAACGAACTATTCCAGTATGCGGAAGGAAATGAATCAAACAAATAACGTAAGGCTGCAAGATTAGTTGAATAGTGATAATAATCCAATTCGGGAATTAACAATTGTGCTGCAGCATTATTACCAAGTGCAAACATAGGATCGAGAGCCGAAGGGAATAACCGGCAGACTCTTTGTCCCAGGTAACTAATTCTGTCGTACACCACGCTTGCAGTTACATAGGAATCATCAACGAATCTCTGGCCGAATAAAAGAAATGATGATGCAGGTACAACGCTATCTCCTGCAATCGGATTTCCCATTAGTATTTGTGAAAGAATTAATTGATAAGCAAAAGACTGGTTGCTTAAAGTATCCTGGTACTCAACAACTTTCATAGAATCCAGAAGCTGATTTGCAGAATTCAACTGTACCGCATTCCTCAGGTATTCCAAATTATCAAGAGTTACATTATCCTGGTTGCCCACAAAAAATTTTATTACATCTTCAATATTTTCATAATCAGAACGAACATTGGCGAGATCAAACAGTTCGTAAACAAGATTCGCATCTATTATTTGTCTCTGTATATCTGTAAAAGTTTGCGGATAACAATCCGGGCTGCCAAATGTAGGTTTAATAAGGTACATTTCAATTCTTCCAAGCCACATCATTGTCCGGAAATATAATCTGAGTTGAGGGTAGAGATCTGAATCATAATGACCGCGTGGTTTAAACTGGCTCCAATCATGGGCAACACATTCTGATGAGAATAATGTGTCCGAGGTTAAGCCATTCGCCTCCATCGCAAGATTGACCACCGTATCAACCTTCGCATTGTTTTGCGGGAAATAGGGATTAACATTTTCACCAATTAATTTTAATCCCACAGTAATATAGAAATCCACATCAAGAAGTGACTGAGTCATTCCCGGAGTTGATGAATAATTGGAAACCATTTGCGGAAATGAATTCCTCAGTGACATTAAAAGGTTATCAACATTATCAATCAGATATCCGAGTTCAACCTCCATGAGTATTCTATCATAAGAAACATGATAAGCATATAAAATTGCATCAGTTGAAACAAAGACAGGAAGATCATTATGGTGAATATCCAGAAGTATCTGTCCGAATGAAGGCTGTGAAAGTCTTTGGCTAACCATAAACCCATGGTCTTGTATTAAAGACTTTTCAAACCCTGTTAGATTATATTTTGCATCGATAGAATCGAAATAAAAAACATCCTGGTAATTTAGATCAATATTGTTCTGAAATGTTCCGGCCGGATGCAAATCAAGCAGTTCACCTGTCTGCATATTCTGGTGATTCTGCAGGAAGATTTGATACTGGGTTAAGTCAAATCCCTGTGCATAATTGCTTTTATTCAGAATAAAAAAAGTGATAAAGAGAAGGAGGAAAAGAAGATTGTATTTTTTCATAACAACCCCCGGTATGTATATTATTTAATTGATTGAGAAATAATGTAAGGATTAAAGAAGATAGTATCAATATGCAGGATTAGAAAATCTGATAATTATTATTCATCAATAAAAACTGCGGTTATTCCATATTTGTTTTAAATGAATTAACAAAGATGACATCAGTCAATTGATGTCATCTTTATAATAAATGATTTTATTCCACTGGAATTTTGCTTTTATATTTAGTTAACCATGCATCAAAATTCAACTGGGCAGGATTTAATGAATGGGTAATATTGAGATCCCGGATTTGCAGAGAATCTCTTTCAAAATCCCGGTAGAACTGAAACATATTACCAATATCATCTGCACCGGGAAATCCAAAACTTCTATATACTTCAGGGGCTACTTCGTTATAATGTATTTCTTTTCCCAATGCTTTGCTGAGTTTGGTGGCCATTTCAGTTCCTGTGAGATGATCTCCGGCAATTCCAACTGTTTTGCCAATATATTTATCACCGGCTTTAAATATTCCGTAAGCGCATTTACCAATATCCTCAGCAGCAATTCCGGCTAATTTTTTATCTCCCATTGGAAAAGTAATACCCAATTTACCATCGGGTCCTTTTTGAGGGCCCATCCCAAAGTATATCATATTATCCCAATAAAAAGAAGCAATCAAAAAAGTTGTATTAACACCGTTTTCTGTAAAATATTTATCCGATTCTCCTTTAGCATCAAAATGCGGCACCTTATATTTTTCCATTAAAGTCGGCATTCTGTCATCATCCAGAGGAATCCATTTTCTTGAATCTTCGAGTGTTGACCAGATAACATGTTTTAACCCTGCCGCTTTAGCAGCAACAGCCATATTTTTAGCTTGGTGCTTTCTCTTTTTCCGGTGAATAAAGTTCCCAGTAATTCGTAACACAGAATGCTCCGTAAGCACCAGTAAAAGCCTTTGTTAAACTTTCAACATCATCTGCATCTGCTTCTACAATTTCCACACCTTCACTAATAAGAGGTTTCGCCTTATCTGAATTCTTATTCCGCGTAATAGCGCGGGCAACAAACTGACCATTTTTATCCGCAAGAATTGAATGAACAACCCCTCCGCCCTGAGCTCCGGTAGCTCCTATAACTGCAATTATCTTTTTCTCTGACATAATTAACCTTTCACTGGATTAATTAAAATTAAATTATTTAATATTAAACTAATTAAGAATTTAGAGTTATTAAACACTATAATTCAAAAAACATTTACTATGTGATTTGAGTTCCGTAAAGGCAGCAACTGTTTCTAATTAGATTATTTAAATGATTTATCAATTGGAAAAATGAGCGGAATAGATTTAAAATGAAAAAGGCGCCTGTAAGACGCCTTTAGAGAAACTTTAATAGAAATTATATTTTAGGTGCGGGGTTTAGCTTCATTAACTACAATATTTCTTCCATCTATTTCTGAATCATTTAATGCTTTAATTGCATTAGATGCATCTGAAGAATTCTCCATCTCAACAAATCCAAAACCTCTGGATTTCCTGGTGTCGCGGTCTGTAATAACTTTAGCGGAAACTACAGTTCCATGTTTTTCAAATGTTTCTTTCAACTCTTCGTCGCCAATCGACCAGGGGAGAGAACCCACAAATAACTTAGTGCTCACAAAGGACCTCTAATAAATTATAAATAAAACCTCGGTCTAAATACCGAATGAATTAACCTACCCATAATAAGGGTCAATACCTAATTAATAAAGTGTATTGTGATAAAAGCATATACTAGTGTGTTTTCGATATTCTGAGCTTCCTGACCACCAAAAAGCTGATTACTGCGAAGATTAGAAAGAATATTGTAAAGGCTGAAAATATTTCTACATCAGCAAAAAATAATCCTGATCCGTTTGCTGATCTTTCTAAAAACGCAATTAATGAATAATATGCAGAGAAAAGTGCTATGATCAAAGAAATAATTCCAATAGTTGTAAAAAGCGGTTTTAATATCTTTTTCATACCGTTACAAAATTGTTGTGAACATAAGAAAATTATCCCGGAAATCTGTAGATTTTTCCGGACTCTTTTAATTAAATATTTTATTATTATTTACTTAAGTAAAAGCATTTTTCTATATTCAATCTTCTTTTCAGTTTTAAGCCTATAAAAATAAATTCCGCTGGAAAGATTTGTTGCATCAAACTCTGTCTCATAAACTTTACCGCCATCGGCTAATCCATTAAATAATGTCGTTACCTGATTTCCAAGAATATCAAAAATTTTCAGTTCCGCATTCTGTGTTTCTGCCAGAATAAACCTGATCGTCGTTCTTGGATTGAATGGATTAGGGTAATTTTGCTCGAGTACAAATCCATCGGGAATTGCTCCGGCATAGACCTGCACAATATCGCTATATTGGAATTTCCCATCGTTATCGATTTGTTTTAATCTATAAGAATATTTCCCATATTTTGTTCGGTTATCCGCAAATGAATAATCTCTTGGGGTGTTACTATTTCCATGTCCTTCCACGAATCCTATCTTTTGCCAGAGAGTATCCTTTTCTAAGAGTTGTTTTCTTTCAACATCAAATCCATAATTGTTCACTTCGGTTTCTGTTCGCCAGTTAAGTTGAATTCCACCACTATGTAAAACTTTTGCAGTAAATGAGCTAAGTTCGACGGGAAGAGGGGCATTTGTTTTCCATACACTTCTGCCATGTGTAAAAGCAAAAAGTATGTTTGTTCCGGTCTGAAGAACTAATTGATCTACTGGTACATAAGAAGGCATACCTGAATTAAATGAACTCCAGCTTGTTCCGCCGTTCGTTGATTGATAGATGCCTGTTTCCGTACCAACATAAAGTGTGTTCGAATTTGCAGGATCAATTACAAGTGAATGAACCGGGATGTCAGGTAAACCTGTTGATATATCTGTCCAACTAGTTCCCTGGTTTGTTGAAACCCAAACGTGTCTTCCACTGCCAGTGTTATTAAAACCGGAATAGCAAGCATAAATTTTATTTTTATTGGTGAGATCAACCACAATTCTTCTTACCCAGGCTCCGTTGTTACCAGTTGGTGTAATTGAAGTCCAGGTATCAATACCTGTTGCAGGATTTAAGCTGGTACATTTATAAATCTGTCCATCAGTAGTTCCGGCAAACCCTAAATAATTCGAAGAAGTATTTACTACTGTAACAGCACTTACTTTTTGACCGCTGACTAAAGTATTGCTGGATTGAGTCCAACTTCCAGCGGAATTGCTGGTTATCCAGACTTTATCACTTCCGGCAATCAGCACGCCTGAATTTTCGGGATTCATTGTAAAAGGGGCAATGAATAAACAAAGATTTCCATTTCCTGCGTCAGTCAAACCAGATGTGCAGGAATTCCAAGAGCTACCCCAATTTGAAGTTTTTGACATCTGCAAATAAACATATTCTTCATAAGCAATGGAACTGTTAGATTGATCTTGAGCGGCATA
Organism: uncultured Ignavibacteria bacterium; assembly: GCA_963815785.1. GTDB lineage: Bacteria > Bacteroidota > Ignavibacteria > Ignavibacteriales > Ignavibacteriaceae > DATFVA01. Next base: position 20,781 of record CAWFHZ010000019.1, on the reverse strand, counting down.
ACCTCCATCTCCACCTGCTGATTGAGTCCAGTTTGTTCCGGAAGTATATTTTAAATGCCCGTTATCCTGTGTACCACCATAATAAGTTGAACCAGTTGGATAAACAGAACCTCCGTAAAACTGTGTAATCTCAAGTCCGTTATTCATCGCTGTCCAGCTTGTTCCATTATCTGTGGTTTTAAATAAGCCTCCATCATCGCCTTCATATATAGTTCCGGAATTATTTGGATCAAATGCTATTACATGATGATCAGCATGTACATAAGGTGAACCATAACCTGGATACCAATAGGTAAGCTGTGACCAATTTGAACCTCCGTTTGTAGACTTTATCATCTCCATTCCACCAGCATAAATGTGGTTCGAGTTAAAAGGATTAACTGCTATTACATTATCATACCATCCTTGTGCACTGAGATAAGACAATCCTCCGGCAGAGGTAAGAGTTGGAGGTGTTCCAAGTGCTGACCAGTTAACACCACCATCAATTGATTTATAAATTCCTCTTAAACCATAATATGGAGAGTCCGTCGATGTTGCACTAAAGACCGCATAGATTATTGATGAATTATTTGGATCCTTTGACATTGCAATTCTATTATAACCTGTGGTTGGCAAAGATGATGCAATTTTTGTCCAGTTGGTACCGGAATTAGTAGTTCTATAGATTCCATCGCTATCTGTTGAGAACAAGATGATGCTTGATGAGAGTGAAATAACATCTGTTCCAGCATAATACGCTGAAATACTTGTATTACTGATTTTAATCCAACTGCTTCCCCCGTTTGTTGTTCTATATAAACCACCAGCAGTAGTATAAGTTCCGACACCTCCTGTGTAATTATAATTTTTAGTTACCGCGTATATATTCCCGGAAGGGTCAACGTCCATTCTTAAAACATTTCTGAAATTCGAAATGTAACCGCCAATAGTGCTGGGTAATAAACTCCAGGTTTCACCGAAGTCAGTGGATTTATAAATACCACCTCCATAAACTGCATCAACGTTCCACCATCCTTCACCGGTACCTGCATAAACGGTGGAAGTGCCGACTAAAACCATACAGCCAATCGCAATAGGATCCTGAGTATCAAGTTTGGGACTCCAGCTGCTTCCACCGTTAGTAGTTTTCCAGATTCCTCCGCTTACCGAGCCAATTAAAATCTGGTTTGAATTAGACGGATTGATAATAATTGATCTTATTCTTCCGCCAATGTTTCCAGGTCCAACTGCCGACCAGGATATAGCAGTCTCTTTGGACAGTTTATTTTGATTGTTCATTTCTATTGTTTGTTGAATTGCTTGCTGTCTGAGTTGAATGGGATCAATATCTTCTCTTCCACCTGTAACCATTTCCCATCTAAATCTCGCAGCCGCATAAGGATCATCATCATTACCCTGCGTTGGTTCATTTGGGCTGTCGATTCCATCTAAATAAATATCTGAAGGAGAAAAATTTTTGTAATTTATACTTACAGAAATCAGTAGAATAAAAATTAAGGCAAGGTTTTTTTTCATCTGGATACTCAATAGTTAATTAACTTATCAGAGCATTCTCCAAAATCATACCATATAATGGAACGAATTAAAGCTATTTAGCCAAATAGTTGTTTGAATTTTTTACCAAAACCGTAATATTTTCACTTTATTCTAATAAAATTACAGCAATCCCGAATAAGATTTAAATTTTTCCAAAAGATCAGTTTGTTCAATAATATTAAGGCAGGTTGAAAGATTTATAACTTTAATGCGATTAAATAATTGTCTGGACATATCGATTCTGCGTTGTCCACAACTTAAAATGCCAAGCTCAAACCAACATTAAAAAATCTTTTTGAGTAAATATTGGGAATTGGAACGGGCTGCTTTGTTTCGGGTAAAACATGGTAATAAGAATAAGAGGCAATATTATATTGATTAAATATATTATAAACCTCGGGAGAAATAGTTAACATATTATTTGCACCCAGATTGAATTCAAAAGTCAATCCCATATCAACCCTGAAATAAAATGGAAATGTACCAACCCTGTCATAATCAATTGCTATAGTGTTTACTCCGGTCGACGGATCAGTTACTGTTTTCTGAGGATGAAATAAAAATCCTGAGCCGAATATAAAAACAACATGTGACTGAAAATTCTTATGTCTCTGAGCACCGTCCTGTAAATATATTCTGATTGTATGTGTCTGATCGAGAAGCCTTCTTTTGTAACCAGTGTTATTAGTCAGGTTTCTTTCCTTTGTATCAAGATAACTATAACCAATCCAGCTCGTAATTCCTTTTACTAATTCACCACGGTACTGAAGATCTACTCCAAATGCATATCCATCAAAATTATTACTGTCGGAATATATAAGCTTCAGTTGATCAACATAATAAGGAATCAGGTTTGTTAATTTTTTATAATAAATTTCTGTAAGTATTTCAGAAGTTTTGTTAAGCTGGTTCTCCCAGCTCAGAACATAATGAACGGCTTTCTGAGCAAGCAGAGGTTTTAGGGTGGATAGATCTTTATCCCGGAGTTCATAAAAATACGGCGGCTGATAGTAGAAGCCCCATCCTAAGTTCAATTTATTTTTATCGTTGAGATTATAATTAATATTTATTCGCGGGCTTACCAGAGTTTGATTATTATAATAATATTTCAGTACTCTTACTCCTAGTTCAGACTGAAGTTTTTCATTAAAATAAATATTATCCTCAATGTATCCGGAAACAGAATTGAAATTTATATTCTGATTTAATTTTGCTGAGTAGGGTGCATTCAATACTGAATCTGTTCCCACTTCATAAGTGGATTCATCCAGGTTATTATTCATTTTTGAGAGTTTAACTTTTATTCCCCCCGCAAAATTATGGTTATTTAATACATATGATAAATCCGATTTAAATTCGTATGTATTAACTAAAAGATTATTATTTGAAAAAGTGTAAGCTGTTTTTAAATATTGCCTGTTATCACCAGGATTGTAGGCATCTTCGGAATAATAAACATCGTTAGAAAGATTTTTATTCTCTTCCTCTTTGTTGGAGTAATATGCAAAAGATAAATCGAACCCTGTATTATCAGTAGGTTTAGTAAAATATCTTAGTCCTGCGATTCCCCTGTTAAATTTATAAAATTGATTTCCGCTATATTCCAGTGTAACCTGCCGTATGTCGGTTCTGCTCAGTTGGAATTGTCCTTCCCAGTTACTTGGAGTCAGATCGAATTTGTTATATGCTTTTAAAAGGAACAATTCAAGAGCAGAATTTTCTGAAAAATCATACGACGATATTAATTGGAAGTCAACAAAATAAGGTCTGTATTTACCGCTGGTTTGAAGCACATTTGCAAATAAAGCAGGATTAGCATATCTGAAACCCGTAGAAAGATTTAATTTGCCGAATCGTTTGTTTAGTGTCACCCCGGTATTCAGCATATCAATATTAACATTCCCGTTAAGTGTAGAGTCAAAATTATTTTTGTAATTAATTTCAAGTACAGATGACATCTTATCGTCAAAGTTTGCAGGGAAAGCCCCGTTATAAAAACGAATATCGCTAACCATATTCTGGTTTACTATTGACTGGCTTTCTTCAACCCCCTGCTCTAATAAAAACGGGCGGTAGATTTCATATCCGTTTAAGTAAATTAGATTTTCATCAAAGTTCCCGCCCCTTACATTGTATGCATTAGTAAGTTCATTGTTAGAAGTTACACCGGCAAGAATTTTTACTCCCCGTATAACATCCGAATAAAGGTTAGGCATTGTTGTGAGATCTTTTTCTTTTATCTCCTGCAGTGAAATAGGTTTTACAATTTTATTTCCACGGACGCTTACTTCATTTGTCTGATAGATTTTTGGGGTTAAAACAATATCCAGCCTGACCGAATGAGCTGAACCTGAAATATTTATTTCCTTTGAAACACTTTCATATCCTATACAACTAAAAGTAATTTTGTTTTTACCTGGGGGAATTTTTATAGAATAAAACCCGCTGCTGTCTGTTGTTGTTCCAATTGATAATCCGTTGATTATTACATTAACATCATTTAATGCTAAAGAATTTTTATCATTTGTAACATAACCGGATAATGTTGCGGTTTCTTCCTGGGCTAACAGGCTAAACGATGTAATGAGAAGAAGAAATACTGTAAACTTCATTTTGTAATGCCGGAAACTTAAATTATAATTTGTTTACAGTAATAAAAGATCTATGCGGTTGTCCCATAATATTTTTGATAGAATTAAATTTATTGAAAATTACCTGGTAAGACAATCATATTCAGGGGGTATAATTTTGTCCCTATATTACAGACAATAGTTTATTCTTATTCCTATTTTGATCTGTCCATTGTTTTGGTACAAATATCTGAACTATTTTTTTGTATTTTAGATATTAATCATTAATAAGTATTCCGGGAATCATTTCAATAGATGAGTGTGGTCAATTCAATTTCAAAACCGCAAGTGTGGAAAACACTTGTATCGAAATATCAAAAATCCCAAACAGGAAAAAGCATCTGGCAATTATGTAACTCGTTTATCCCTTTTGTCCTGATATGGCTGCTTATGTTGTACGCACTCGATTACAGTTACTGGATAACACTTCTGCTTGCATTTCCTGCTTCTGGTTTTATTGTCAGAATATTTATTATTCAGCATGACTGCGGGCACGGTTCATTTTTCAAATCAAGACGGGCTAACGATTTAAGTGGTTTATTCTGCAGCATTTTCACATTAACTCCATACCACTATTGGAGAAAAAGTCACGCCATTCACCATGCAAGTGCAGGTAATCTCGAACATCGCGGTGTTGGAGATATTTATACTATGACAGTAAAAGAGTATTTGCAACTGTCGAGATGGGGAAAATTGAAATACCGTCTTTACAGGAACCCACTCTTATTATTTATTGTTATCCCAACTGTCCTGTTTTTATTTATATACCGTTTTCCTTCACACCGATCGGAAAAATTGAAGACTTACCAGTTAAGTGTTTATATGACCAGTCTGGCAATTGCAGTCTTGATGGGAACATTGATCTGGCTGGTGGGATTGAAAGCATTCTTACTTATTCAACTTCCTATCACAATGATTACTTCTTCAACCGGTGCCTGGCTATTCTTCATTCAGCATCAATTTGAAGATACTTATTGGACACATGATGAGAACTGGGATTATGCGGATGCGGCTCTTAGCGGAAGTTCATATTATAAACTTCCTAAAGTATTACAATGGTTTACCGGCAATATCGGGTTTCATCATATTCATCACTTAAGTCCCAGAATTCCCAATTATTTGCTTGAAAAATGCCATAAGGAGAATCCGGATTTTCAAAGTACAGCAAAAGTATTGACGATCCGTACAAGTTTTAAAAGCATGCTTTTAAGTTTGTGGGATGAAAACCAGAAAAAACTGGTAAGTTTCAGACAAATGAAGCGGATTTATATCAAAATGAACAAAGCTTCTTTTTAACTCAATCCTGATTAGTCCAAAATATTAAAAAGGAATTGATCAAAGATTTTAGTATTTTTACGGCGTTATTTTTAATAGAAGAGTTAATATAAAAATCATATCTCTTTTCCAATACGGAAGAGAATTAAACCGGCCTGAATCAGCAAATTATTCTTGCCTGAATTACTTCTCTAAGAAAATAAAAACACAAAAAAAGTTATAATGATTGAAAGAATAACTCTTTCGGTTAAAGAAAAATTATTAATAAAAATTTGAAAGATAAAATGTTAACATTCAGGGAAATTGGCATTGAAGAAAATATTATTCGTGCTGTTGAAGAATTAGGATTTGAGACAACGATGCCGGTTCAGGAAAAAGTTATTCCCCTTTTAATTAAGGAAAATTCCGAAGACGTGCTTGCCTTAGCTCATACTGGTACAGGAAAAACTGCGGCATTCGGTCTTCCGCTTATTCAAAAAACTGATTCTGCAAAAAGATACACACAGCATCTAATTCTGTCGCCCACAAGAGAGCTTTGCCTGCAGATAGCAGATGACCTGGTTGATTATGCGAAGTATAAACCTTCCATAAGAATTGGAGCAGTGTTCGGCGGATCCAGTATAGAGAAACAGATTAAAATGATCAGGGATGGCGCGCATATTATATCGGCTACCCCGGGCAGGCTTCTCGATCTTATAAACAGGAAAGTTATCGACCTGAAAAAAATCAAAACTGTTGTACTTGATGAAGCGGACGAAATGTTGAATATGGGATTCCGGGAAGAACTTGAATCGATTCTCGCTGTAACTCCGAAAGAAAAAAACACCTTACTCTTTTCAGCGACGATGTCTAATGATATAAAAAAAATTGCCAACAGGTATATGCGTAACCCTACTGAGATTGCAATTGGAAAAAGAAATACTGGTTCCGATGATGTTACACATATTTGTTATATGGTACATGCCCGCGACAGGTACCTTGCCTTAAAAAGAATTGCAGATTTCTTTCCCGAGATATATGGAATAATATTTTGCAGAACCCGGAAGGAAACTCAGGAGGTTGCTGATCTTTTAGTAAAGGACGGATATAATGCAGAATCTCTGCACGGTGACCTGTCACAACAGCAGCGCACAGTGGTGATGAATAAGTTCCGGAATAAAAATTTAAGTCTTCTTGTTGCCACAGATGTAGCTGCAAGGGGTTTGGATGTTGATAACCTGACTCATATAATTAATTACAGTCTTCCCGATGAATCAGAACTTTACACACACCGCAGCGGACGAACAGGACGGGCAGGACGGAAAGGTACATCAATTGTAATTTCCAATATGAAAGAAAAAATCAGACTTCAGCTTATTGAAGATCAGATTGGAAAAAAATTTAATCATCTTCCTATACCCAGCGGAAGTGAAATTTGTGAAAAGCAGCTTTTTCATTTAATAGACAGGATGGAAAAAGTTGAGGTAGATAACACTCATATCAATTCATATCTGCCTTCAATTTATAAAAAGCTCGAGTGGCTTGACCGTGAAGAATTAATTAAGAAGTTTGTTTCACTTGAGTTTAACAGGTTTTTAGAATATTATAAAAATACTCCCGAACTTGAAACATCATCCGGAAGAGATAGAGGAAGAAGTAAATCAGGACAATTTACACGCTTTTTTATAAATCTTGGCGGAACCGATGATCTTAAACCGGCAATTCTTATGGGATTGATAAACGAATATACCGGGATAAATAATATTGAAATTGGTGATATTGAAATTCTAAAGAACTTTTCTTTTTTTGAAGCGGATAAAAATTTTACTGATAAAATTCTACAATCATTTACAAGTAAAAAGTTTAAGAAAAGGGATATTGCAGTTGAAATAGCATCCAAGAAAAGAAGCGGAAATAAGCCATCAGGCAGGGACGGCAGAGATAGAAAACGATTTGATGACAGGAAACAGAGACCAAAAAAGAAAAACAGTCAGCGAAATTAATTAATAGAAAAAATTTTCAACTCTGAATTTCTTCAATTAAAATTTGTCCGCGAAATTTTAAGAAATCCGGGAAGAATAAATTCTGTATAAAAAATAAGAACACCCAAAAAGCAGATATCGGTATTTAATCTACTTTTGTGCATGTGCTTTTTAGTAATTATTAATATTGCTATACGTTATATTTATTTCTTTAGTTAAATTGCTGTTATAAAAATCTTTGTAGAACTGTTTATCCGGGTATCTTAGTTAATCCGGTCATTAATGCAAAAAGTTCCGGGGAACTGAATTGTCTTTAAGGCTAAAAATATTTTTACCGATTCTATTAATACTCATTTTATCCCCCCAGGCTATACTTCCTCAATCTCAGGATGATATATTTTCCAAACAGGAAATTGTCGGACTTCCTTTAATAAAAAATTATTTAACATCCGATTACAATGCAACTCCGCAGAACTGGGCTATTGTAAAGGATAAACGCGGAATAATGTATTTTGCAAACACCGGCGGAGTTCTTGAATACGATGGTGTTTCCTGGCGTATTATTGAAATAAAAAATGAAGTTGTCCGTACACTTGCTATTGATGAGAACGGGATTATTTACGTTGGAGGTATAGATGAATTTGGTTACCTGTCGCCAGATTCTACAGGAAAAATGGGGTACACCTCATTAATTTCTTTACTCCCCGAAAATGAAAAAGAATTCGGAGATATCTGGAGCATTTGGCCTTCCGGCAGAGGAATCTTTTTTCAGAGTACATCACATCTCTTTCTTCTCAAAGATCCGGTCGCATCGCTAAAAGGAAAAAACAGGATCAATCTTAAATCCTGGAAAGCTAAAACAATTTTTAATCCTGCATTTTTAGTTAATGAAAATTACTTTATCCCGGAAACCGGAATTGGTTTACTCTCTCTTGAAGGAGACTCACTTAAAGTTGTTGCGGGAGGAGAGCAATTTGCGAATGAAACAATTTATGATATGCTGGATTTTTCTGCACCGGGGAAAAATAAATCTGAAGAAGGAAAAATCTTAATTGGAACAGGGGAAAACGGATTCTTCATTTATAACGGAAAACATTTCACAAAATTTATTACTGAAGCAGATGATTATGTGCAAAAAAATAAACTCTACTTTCGGGGAGCGGTTTTAGCAAATAATATTTATGCGTTCGGAACACAAACGGGGGGATTAATTTTAATTAATAGCAGCGGGAAACTTCTTCAGGTAATTAATAAAAAAAACGGCTTAAGTGATAACACAATCTGGTTTGTTTATCCTGATAATTCAGGAATTCTATGGCTGGGTCTGAACAATGGTATAGCCAGGATTATTTACCCTTCTCCAATTTCACTGATTGATTCAAGGTTTGGAATAGACGGAGTTATATTTTCCGTTAACGAACATAACGGGAGCTTTATATTTATCTACTCCTAACGGTGTTTATTGTTCATCAAATTTAAGTGATAATAAAATCAATTCGGTGTTCAGACTTATTAACGGAATCAATTCGGAATCGTGGGAAATCCTGAACCTTGATGATCATCAACTGGTTGCCACTACTCATGGCGTTTTTAATATTGAAAATAATAAAGCGACTCGGATAAATACTAAGTGGAGATTTGCTTATTCATTTTGTAAATCAAAAGTTAATCCAAAAGTAATTTATGTCGGATTACATGATGGTCTTGCAAAATTGCTTTTTGTTAACGGTGAATGGACTGATGGAGGAAAAATTCCCGGTGTTTCCGAAATAATTACTCAGATTGAAGAAGATCGGGATGGAACTTTATGGCTTTCATCTTATAACAAAGGCATTTTAAAAATTACTACAAACAATGCGGGAAGCAACGCATCTTATACCATTTCCCGGTACACCAATGTTTTACCGGGAAAGCAATTTCCCTTCATTACTTTCAGAGATAAAGTGATCTTCGGAACTGCAAACGGGTTGATGAGTTTTGATAAAGATAAAAATAGTTTCTACCCTGATTCTGTTTTTGGCAGGCATTTTTTAGGTGATTTCCACGTAACAGATATTAAAAAAGATGTAAGCGGAAATGTCTGGATTGCAGGCAGCAAAAAAAATAATCCGGAAATCGGCAGAATTGTTTTGGATGAAAAAGGTTACAAATGGGAGTCATTTCCCCAGCTAAAATTGATTCTTGAAAACATTCCTACTTTTTCACCTCATAAATTATTTCCCGACCATTTTAATAAAAATCTTTTGTGGATTACACAGGGAGAAAAATTATACAGATTTAACATCAGACAGGCAGTAAATTATCAGCCAAAGCAGAATTTTATTGCGGTTATCAGATCAGTAAATGTAAACGGAGACTCAATTATTTATGCGGGTGGTTTTAATCCTGCTGATCTTCAGAAACCGGGCAAAGTATGGAAACTATTTGCCGGACTTAATTCCATTGAATTTAATTATTCCTCCTCATCATATTTTAAAGAAGGAAGCAGCAAATACCGTTTTCTACTTGAAGGATTTGATTCCCAATGGTCTGACTGGACTTACGAAACCAGGAAAGAATATACAAACCTGTCATCCGGAACTTATCAATTTAAAGTTCAGGCAATGGACATACTTGGTGAATTAAGTAATGAAACATCTATTACTTTTGATATTCCAACACCATGGTATAAATCGGTCTGGGCAACTCTTCTTCTGTCATTATTATTGATTTCCGGTATTTGGTGGGCTGTTAATCTTCGTATTCGCATTCTTGAAAGAAGAACTATTGAACTGGAAGCGATTGTGGATAAAAGAACAAATGAGGTACGAAGGCAGAAAGATACTTTGGAAGAGCAAGCGAGGAAACTATTGGAACTGGACAGACTTAAATCGAATTTCTTTGCAAATATCTCTCACGAATTCAGGACACCACTTACTTTAATTATGGGTCAAATTGAAAATCTGCTTGGTTCATCGACTGAAGCGGTTACTCAAAAAAAACTTAAAACAGCATTATCAAATTCCAAGCAGCTGCAGGCATTAATAAACAGGCTTTTGGAATTATCTAAATTGGAGTCTGGTGAGCTGAAAATGAAAGTTTCCTACACTGAATTGAATTCTCTCCTCCGTAAAATTCTTTCCGCGTTTGAATCACTGACAGACAGACAAAATATTAAACTGGAATTCAACAGGTATGAAGAAGATATTTATATCTATATAGATAGAGAAAAAATTGAAGAGGTATTTAATAACCTGATTTCAAATGCTATCAAATTTACTCCTGAAAACGGAAAAATTTCTCTAAGCCTTTTGTTTGAAAATAACCAGAAAGAATATGTAAGCATCTTAGTTGCAGATACAGGAATAGGAATCAGGCAGGAAGATCTTGCACATATTTTTGATCGTTTTTATCAGGTTGACAGTTCAGAAACAAGAGAATATGAAGGAACCGGTATCGGACTGGCAATTGTTAAAGAACTTCTTCAGTTGCATAAAGGAACAATAGATGTTAACAGCGCAACTGGAAAAGGCACTCAATTCAGAATTCAGCTTCCTGTAGGTAAAGAAAAATATTTAAATGAACCAAATGTAGAAATTGTTGAAGGCTCGAAAGATATTTTAAAAAATGAGTTAGATACAGATTTAATTATTCCATCTGCTGATCAGGATAATGATGAAACTAATGAAGATGATTCTACTAAGGAAGTAATACTTGTGGTTGAAGATAATTTAGACATGAGAGGATACATAAAGGAAAACCTGGAGCAGAATTACAGAGTTATTGAAGCTAAAAATGGAGAAGAGGGTGTAAGAAAAGCATTTACTTCAATACCCGACCTGATTCTTACAGATGTAATGATGCCTGCAATGAACGGCTTTGAGCTTACAGGTAAATTAAAGACTGATAATAAAACCAGTCATATTCCAATAATTATGTTAACGGCTAAAGCTGATGAAGAAAGTAAATTAAAAGGTCTCGATATTGGAGTGGATGATTATCTTATAAAACCATTCAGCACAAAAGAACTGCATGCCAGGGTTGGAAATCTTATTAAACTAAGAAGATTGTTAAAGGAAAAATATAAAGAAATAAGTGCAATAAACCCGAGTGAAATTGATGCGAAACCAATAGACCGGGAATTCCTTGATAAGGTATTCACTATTATAAAAGACCATTTAGAAGATTCCGGTTTCACTGTAACCATTCTTGCGGAAGAAGTAGGAATGAGTGTCTCCCAGTTGAACAGAAAATTAAACGGGACAATAAATCAATCCGCCGGAAAGCTTATCCGTTCTACCAAATTAGATTATGCCTCTCAACTATTAAAAAGTAAAGCGGGTAATATTACCGAAATAGCCTATAAAATAGGTTTTAGCGACACACCGAGCTTCACCCATAGTTTTAAAGAAAAATTTGGGTGCACACCAAGTGAATATTTGAAGTCAAATAAATAAAATTTAAAATAAATTAATAATGCCTCATTTTTTCCACTTTTCAAAGCCTGCGCAAAATTCACAATTAATTGAACAAAAATCATAAGTAAGTAATTCTCGTCCTTAATTACCTTTGCAACATTCAAATTTTAAGGTAATTCCATGAAAACTTCGGTATTAGTTATAATTTCGCTGATAATCAGTTTCTCACAGTTATCAGCCCAAACAACTGCACAAATTATTGATATTGGCACAGGCGGAATAAGCGACATTTCAAATAATGGAATTTATGTTTGCGGAAGTAATTATTCTGGTCCGCCTTTTCTATGGAGTGAAGCAAATGGCAGAACCAATGTCGGAAACGTTAATGGAGAAGGATACGGTGTATCTGACAATGGAATAGTTGTTGGAAGATTTCTCGATTCAAATTTGACAGTTGGAGGAGAACCTGTTCTTCGTGCCGGTTATTTCACTAACAACCAGTGGTATGGTTTTGAGGGTATTCCGGGAATTCCTCCTCTGGATTTTCAATCATTTACACATGCTTACGGGATAAACAGTGAAGGCAACAAAGTAGTTGGAATGGTTTGGCATACTAACTGGCATGTAGAAGCCTGTTATTGGTCAATCCCGGATACGGGAATTGGTTTATTAGGGCAAACAGGCGGTTCCGACAGTCGTGCTAATGTAATATCTAATAATGGATCAATTATAGCAGGCTGGGATGGTATACAGAATGGACCTGACCGGAGAGCATTTTACTGGGATCCTGCACCTCATTTTATGGGTGGGTTCGATCCAACTTATCTGGTTGGTGAATGTAACGGTATGAACTCTGATGGAAGTGTAATTGTTGGTGGTTCAGTCTGGCCATTTATATGGACAGAAGCAACCGGTATGCAGCAGGTTGTTGCAGATTCATCATCGTACTGGAGCGGTCAGGCACTTGGTGTTTCTGATAATGGAATTATTGTAGGTTATGTTGATCCGGGCAACTTTAATTATCGCGCATTTATTAAAAAACCTGGCTGGTCGGATATAGTTTATTTATCGACCTATATTAATGATTCTCTGGGTATCACCGGTTACAGTAATTGGTATTTCGCTTTCGGTCAGGCTATTTCTGCCGATGGAAAAACCATTGGTATTTCTGCATATCCGCCGGGAGCCCAATTTTCGGAAGCTTTGATTTTGAAGGTTGATCAACCCGTTCCGGTTGAATTATCTTCTTTTACCGCATCAGTAAGTAACTCTTCTGTAAATCTTAACTGGAGCACAGCTACAGAAACAAATAATTCAGGCTTTGCAGTCGAAAGAAAAACTCAAAATTCTGATTGGCAGCAAATAGGATTTGTTAAAGGTAATGGAACAACCACAGAAAAATCTTCTTACAGTTATACAGATAACGTAAGCACTTCAGCGAAGTATTCTTACAGGTTAAAGCAAATTGATTTGGATGGAGCTACAAATTATTCAAACGTAGTTGCAGTTGATGTTAATACAATTTCAGCATTTTCTCTTAACCAGAATTATCCTAATCCTTTTAACCCTTCAACTATTATTTCGTTTTCACTTCCCCAAAAAAGTTTTGTTCAGCTTACCATCTACAATATGATAGGTGAACAGGTCGAAAAACTTGTAAATGAAGTGAAAGAAGCGGGAAACTATAAGGTAGAGTTTGATGGTAAAAACCTGGCAAGCGGAACTTACATATATCGTCTACAGGCAGAAAATTTTACTGCAACTAAAAAAATGATACTGATTAAGTAATTAGTCTTTAAAACAATTGATTAAGAAAAAATGAAAAATATTCAGATAGTAAATTTTCTTTTTATCATCATTACCGGATTTCTTACAGCCACGCAGGCTCAAACTTCAGCCCAATTTATAGATTTGGGACAAGGAGGAGCAGCAAAGGTTTCAAATAACGGTACTTATGTTTGCGGTAATAATTATCCGGCACCTGCTTTTATTTGGTCTGAAAGTACAGGAAGAATTAATCTAAATCTGATTAATTATAGTGAAGCGTTCGGAGTTTCAGATAATGGAATCGTTGCAGGATCTTATATTGATTCTAATTTGATAGCTCCAAATGGAAATCCAACGCTGCGTGCAGGATATAATGAAAATGGTGTGTGGGATTCATTACCCGGCTATCCGGGTTATCCGGTACTTGATGAAATGTCATATAATTATGGCTATGGAATAAGTGCTGACGGATCAATAATAGTTGGAATGCAATGGCTTCCAACGTACAAAGCGGAAGCATGTTATTGGGATGCATCAGGAATACATATGCTTGGCAGAACAGGTGGAGGCAGCAGCCGTGCAAATGATGTGGCAACAACCGCAACCGGATTCAGAATTGTTGGATGGGATGGTGAGGCAAACGGTCCCGACAGAAGAGCGTTTTACTGGGATCCCGCACCACATTATATGGGCGGATACGATACAACTTATCCTGCTGGACAATGTGAGGGGCTAAATTCAGATGGAAGTAAAATTGTCGGCGGATCTGTAGGAGCTCCTTTCGTATGGTCTGAAGCTACAGGTATGGAGTGGATTACCACAAATTATCTGAACTATGCAAGTTATGCTAAGGACATTTCCGATAATAATATAGTAATAGGTTATGTCAGTATCGGGGTGGGAAATTACCAGGCATTTATTAAAAGACCACAGTGGCAGGATATTCTTTATCTTAAAGATTATCTCATCGATAGCCTTGGCATTAGCGGTATTTCCGATTGGTATTTTCCTTTTGCAAATTCAATTTCTGCAGATGGGTTGACGATTGCTGGAACCGCTTATCCTCCTTCTGGTGGGCCGGATGCATTCGTTATAAAGCTTGAAAATCCTACACCCGTGGAGTTAAAGTCTTTTACTGCAAATTTGGAAAATGGAAAGGTGATACTTAAATGGATTACTGGCAGCGAAGTAAATAACCGCGGCTTTGATATCGAAAGAAAAATTCAATCTTCAGAATGGAAAAAAATCGGTTACGTTCCCGGAAATGGTACAACAACTGAAATTAATTCATACAGCTTTACAGATAACTCAACAGCATCGGGTAATTATTCCTACAGACTTAAGCAACTGAATTTGGATGGAACATTTACTTATTCAAACATAGTTGAAGTTAATACAAATGCGATTAATGAATTTTCATTAAGTCAGAATTATCCGAATCCGTTTAATCCCACAACAAAAATTAATTTCTCTCTCCCTCAGAAATCTCAGGTAAAGCTTACAGTATATAACACTTTAGGTGAAAAAATTGCAACATTGATTGATGGTGTGAAAAACCAGGGAACATATGAAACAAATTTTGATGGCTCCGGATTAGCAAGCGGCATATATGTATACAGACTTGAAGCTCAATCCGTTAACGGTCAATCGGGAAATTATATCTCAAGCAAAAAAATGATATTAATTAAATAATCTATCTAACAACCTAACAACTTATTCATTTTCTCAGGAGAACTCTATGTGTAAAAAATTAACTAATCTCATTGCTGTCCTGCTGTTTCTGGCAGTCACTTCCGGCGTTCAGGCACAGACAACAACTTATACTTTTGATGGTTCATTTTTCAGTTATGGGACTATCGATCTCGGGACAGGTGCATTTACTTCAATGAATTTTCTTCCCCAGGGAAGTTCATATTATCCTGCAACTGCAGATAATAATGATATTAACGGGCAATATGCAATAATGTCTGATTTTAATTACCCGGCAAACTATTACTTATGGTATGTCAACTTCTCCACATTAACCGGCGACAGCCTGGCAACAGTTGGTCCTCTGGCATCAGGTCAGACCAGTATTAAAGGAATGGCTTACAACAGAATAACGGATACCTGGTATGTGATAAGCGGAGATGATTTTGGATCTGCTTCAGATCTTTATACACTGAACATTACAACCGGTGAACTAACGGTAGTAGGACAGGTACAAAATGCAAATCTGCCTGTTGCAATGGCAATAGATTGTGATGGTAATGCATATTTAATAAACATTGAAATGGGAGCATCATCAACTGCAGTATTAAACTCACTGAATTTAACAACAGCTGTTGCAACGGCAATAGGAACAGATTTAGGTTTAGCAATGGTAACAGGATTTAGTCAGGATATGGACTTCAATCCTGAGAACGGGAACTTATATTGGTCAGGCTATTGGTCAGACGGCTTTTTCAGTGAAGGCGGATCATTCAGACTTGTTGATATAACAAATGGAACATCAACTGAAATAGGAACTTTTGGTCAGTTTGAAACAATTACCGGTTTCAGCATAGACGGAGACTGCCCGCCGGTTCCGGTTGAACTAAGTTCATTCTCAGCTAATGCTAACGGAACTTCGGCTGTCTTATACTGGAGTACTGCTACCGAAACTAATAATCAGGGATTCAGTATCGAAAGGAAATCAGCTAAAACAAACTGGCAGGAAGTTGGTTATGTTCCTGGTTTCGGTACATCTACAGAACAACATTCCTATTCATTTAGTGATGATCAGCTTGGTGCTGGTTCATATTCCTACAGGTTAAAACAAACAGACTTTAACGGTGCATATGAATATTCTGATGTTGTAAATGTTGAAATTTCAATTCCATCAGAATTTTCGTTAAATCAGAATTATCCTAATCCTTTTAATCCGACAACAAATATCAGCTACTCAATTCCACAGCAGTCTTTTGTAAGTATCAAAGTATATAATATAACAGGAGAAGAAGTTGCTGTACTTGCTAACGGAGTACAAACAGAAGGACATCATCAGGCTACATTTGATGCAAAAAATCTTGCAAGCGGAATTTACATTGTCAGAATGAATGCAGGAAGTTTCAGTTCAACTATAAAAATGAATTTGCTGAAATAGGAGAGAGAGAGAAAGCTAACTCAGGGAAGTTTACAGGTTCGTCTGTAAACTTCCTTTATTATTCAATCTTTCAATGAAATTTAATAATTGGATGAATTATGAAAAAGTTAATTACAATATCTGCATTTTTTATTCTGTTTTCTGTGAATGGATTTTCACAGGGCTGGCAATGGATAAATACAGGTTTTAATTTTATTCTGTACGATGTCAGTTTTCCTGCGGGACAAAGTGAAGTTGGATATGCCGTTGGATCTGATGTTACTTATAATGGAAATGGTATAATCTTAAAAACTACCGATGGCGGAATGAACTGGTTTCAAATTTCCACAGGAACAATTCCCGGACTGGAAGCAGTTTGTTTTACTTCAATTGATGTTGGTTATGCCGGAGGCTGGCAGGATGATTTTATAAAAACAACAGACGGCGGAGTAACATGGAATCCGATAGTTATTGATCCTGGTATCTGGTATTTCAGGGATATTGAATTTTATGATGCAAACAATGGTATCACCTCAACAGCCGATGGCACAATATACGTAACAACTGACGCCGGCAGTTCCTGGACATTAGCTACCGGACTAAACCAGGATATTGAGGATGTATGCTATGCCGATGCTTCTACACTTTATGCCGTAGGCGGAGATGAAAAAGTTTCGAAATCTACCGATGGTGGTTTAACCTGGTCTCAGATTTATTCCGGTACTTTTACAAGATTATTCCTTGGTGTTTATTTTACAGATCCGAATTACGGGATGATTGGTGGTGAAGACGGCAAGGTTTTAAAAACAACAGATGGCGGTGCAAACTGGATAACCCAGAATGCATTCGGTTTTGCTCTGCTTCACGGAGTTTACATATTTAATTCGGACAGCGCATATGTCGTTGGAACTCCTGAGCAGGTTTATAAAACAACAGACGGCGGAACTACCTGGACAGAAGATATTGTTAGCAATTACAATGTTGCATTTTATAAAGTAAAATTCACAGATAACAATATGGGAGTGATCTGTGGATCACAGGGAACCATTCTTATAAAGACCGATTATGTTCCGGTCGAACTAACTGGTTTTTCAGGTTCAGTTAATGGAACTTCTGCTGTATTAAACTGGACTACATCAACTGAAACTAACAATAAGGGATTTGGTGTGGAAAGAAAATCTAATAATTCTGACTGGCAGGAAGTTGGTTTTGTTCCCGGTTTCGGAACTTCTACTCAACAGCATTCTTATTCATACAGTGATGATCAGTTGAATGCGGGTTCTTATTCTTACAGATTAAAACAGACGGATTTTGACGGTTCTTTTAAATACTCGAACATAGTTGATATTAAGATGTCCGTTCCCTCAGAATTCAGTCTTGATCAGAATTATCCTAATCCCTTTAATCCCTCAACATCAATAAGTTTCTCAATACCAGAAAATCAATTTGTTAATCTGACGGTTTACAATTCGCTTGGTGAAAAAGTTTCTGTTCTCGTAAACAAAGTTTTAACAGCAGGTCAACATACAATTAATTTTAACGCATCAGGATTATCAAGCGGTATTTATATGGTTAGAATGACATCAGGCAATTTTGTTAATACAAAGAAGATGAATTTATTGAAATAGTCCTGTTCCTACCCCAAATGAAAAAAATCCTCCTGTGTTTTTTTACGGGAGGATTTTTTTTATTGAAACAATAATAAATTTTATATTTTTTTAAGAACAGCAATAGTAACATCATCTGTTATTTTTGAATCCTTCATGAACAAACTATGATCAGTAATTATATCTTTAATAATCAATTCGCTGTTTTTCCTTCCTGCAGATAAAAAATTTTCTGTTAACCTGTGTTCACCGTATGCTTTTGAATTTGAAAAAGACTCTGTAATACCATCGGTGTAAAATAGAATGGTATTTCCCGGTTCAAGTGAAAATTTGGAAACATCATAACTGGAATTACAAAATAATCCTACCGGTATGCCTGTGGCATTTATTTTTGTTATTTCATTTGCTTTAAGCAGCATAGGCGGATTATGTCCGGCAATACAAAATTCTATGGTTCCGTTGGATATGGCTTTTCCGAAAACCATTGTTGCAAAATTATTTGATAAAATACTTTCACAGAATAATCTGTTAATTCTTTTAACCATTTCGTTAAGCGGAAAACCAAATGAAACAAAACTACGTGTTAATGCATGAAGTTGTGACATCATTAAGGAAGCCGATATTCCCTTTCCTGAAACATCACCTAATGCAAAAAAGAATGAGCTGTTATCTATGGGAATAAAATCGCAGAAATCTCCGCTTACAATTCCGGCTGGTTCATATTTGTAACTGAATTCCCATCCATTTACAACTATAGTTTCTTTGGGAAGGAATCCTCTCTGAATTTTACCTGCAAGCTCAAGATCATCTTCAAGGGCTTGCTTTTGTTCTTTACTGATATGATCAAGACAAACAGTTATCATAGGGTCAAATGCAAGTCTTTCGGGTTCAATAGGATCGTGGCAGACTTCGCAGATTCCGAAGTTGCATTTGTCTATTCGTTCAAGAGTACGGTCGATTTGTTGTAATAATCTGTATATCTTAACAGGATCAGGAAGATTTTTTGCACTGGTCTCGAGTCGTTCCCTGCGCTCGGTCAATTGTTTCCGGAGAAGTGGGAGGTTTAAGTTTTCCATCTTTAACCTCGTAAAAAATTAGTAATTAAATATACTCTTATTTATATGGGAACTCAACAAACCAGGGAAGTACGTGAGTTATTAAAACTCTCTCTTATAGTTAACTGGAAAAGATTTTAGGAAATAAATAAAGTGATTTAGTTAATACTCTGAATTTAATTGGGTTTTTTCATTGCTTCTCCCATTATATTAGCTAAACAGATTTATCATATTCTCCATACAGTATGAATTTTAATAAAAACAATTTTAAACTTGTTTTTCGTGCTTTAGAACATAAAAATTTCAAGTTGTTTGTATCAGGACAAAGTTTATCACTGATCGGAACCTGGATACAACAGGTTGCGGTAACCTGGTTGGTTTACAGGCTTACTAATTCAGCTTTTATGCTTGGCATTGTTGGGTTTTCCGGGCAATTGCCTTTGTTTGTCATCGCTCCTTTTGCCGGCGTGCTTGCTGATAAAGCCAACCGTCATAAATTATTATTATACACCCAAACTCTTGCTCTCATCCAGGCTTCGGTTCTTTCATTTCTTGTTTTTACTGAATCTATCCAGATCTGGCAGCTTATAGTTCTTAGCGTAATTCTGGGAATAATAAACGCCTTTGATATGCCTGTCCGTCAGGCATTTGTTGTTGAAATGATTGATAATAAAAAAGAAGACCTCGGAAATGCAATCGCATTTAATTCATCAATGGTAAACGCTGCAAGACTGGTGGGACCATCTGTTGCTGGTATTCTTATCGCTACTGCTGGTGAAGGCTGGTGTTTCCTTATTAATGCAATCAGTTTTCTGGCTGTGGTTGTATCTTTATTAAAAATGGAAGTTGAGCCTTTGCGTCATAAAATTAAAGAATCAAAAGTATTTAAAGAATTGTCCGAGGGTTTTAAATACACATTTGGTTTTGCTCCTATCCGTTACCTGATAATACTTTTGAGTGTTGTCAGCCTGATGAGCACTTCAATTACTTTACTTGCGCCTGTAATTGCAAAAGAATATCTCGGCGGAGGTGCAGATACATTCGGTTTTCTGATGAGCGCATACGGAACTGGAGCCCTGGTCGGAGCGTTTTATTTACTAAACAAAAAAAACGTTCTCGGTCTTGGCAAACTAATCGGCTTTGCTGTTATTTTATTTGGAGTGAGTCTTATAATATTTTCTTTTTCCAGGATATTTTTTCTGTCACTATCTATAATGGCATTTGCCGGAATGGGTATGATGCTAGATGTAGCCTCAACAAATACTTTGCTCCAAACTTTATCTGAAGAAAACAAACGGGGAAGAGTAATGAGTTTTTATTCGATGGCTTTCAGGGGGATGAGTCCGTTTGGAAGTCTGCTTGCAGGAGGAATAGGAAGTGCAGTTGGAGCACCTGCAGCAATTTTAATGAGCGGATCTGTATGTGTTATTGGCGGTGGTTTTTATCT
>CAWFHZ010000018.1:0-135879 GCA_963815785.1 uncultured Ignavibacteria bacterium | reverse complement strand
AGGTTTACCTGGAAAGTCATTTCGAGGAATCACGCATAGCGGGATGACGAGAAATCTTTTAAAAGATTGAGTAAGATTTCTCCCTTTGGTCGAAATGACAAATACCCGGCAGCCTCAATTTTACTGAAAGAAGAAATGATATCACTTGTTCCTTCCTGGACTCATCATTACGATCAGTTCTGGAATACATTGAGAAAAAGGAATCTCTGGTTCATTAAACTGAGATACGGAACAGTGGCAATGCTTCTACTTGTTCTGTTTGCCGCGGAGTTTATTCTAAGTATAAAATTTTCACCTGTTCAGAACCGGGCTATCCTTATGATAACCGGTTCGATTCTTCTCTACAACTTTATTCTCCACTATGCAAGAAGGTTTGTAAAAACCGAGCCGGATAAGTTTAATCCAATTCATCACTCACTTATTCAAATGCTTCTTGATCTTATATCACTTTTTCTTCTTGTCTACTTTACAGGCAGTATTGAATCACCACTTTTCCTTCTATTTGTTTTTCATATGATTATCGGAAGCCTGATTCTACCGGGAATTGTTATATACTCAATTGCCGCTTTTATAGTTATTGCTTTTACCGGGCAGGTTATGCTAGAGTATAAGGGTTATCTGGTTCATCATTCAGTTGAAGGGTTTATTACAAACCCGGTTTATTCGGACTTCAATTATATAATTTCTTTTTCGGTTTTCTTTGCCTTCCTGATATTTGTAAGTGTTCTCCTTGCCAATAAAATTGCAAATCAATTATACAGAAATGAGCAGAGGTTAGTAGAATCTATTGAAATGCTGAATAGAGCTGAAGAAGAGAAACAGAAATATATAATTGGTGTTGTGCATGAATTGAAATCACCAATAGCGGCACTTCAATCTTATCTTGATCTTAGTACTTCAGAAATTTGTCGGGCCATTAGGTGAATTAGTTGAGCAAAAATTAATTGCTGCAAGAGAGAGAGCCGGGGAAGCCATCGAACTTATAAATAATATTCTTAAGATTTCACGTTTAAGATTAATGAGTGAAATTGCAAATGAAACAATTGATATAAAAGGAATAATCTGCTCAATTCTTCAAAAGCAGAAAACAGTTATTGACACAAAACAACTTACTATAAAATTAACAGATGATCGTTTACTAAGGACGCCTGTTCGGGGAGATAAATTCCTGATTGAAATCGCAGTATCAAATCTTGTGCTGAATGCGATTAAATACGTTGGAAATAATGGGCTAATAGAAATATCGGTTTCTGAAGTTACGGATGGTATTTATCTGGAAGTAACTGATGATGGAATCGGAATTCCGGCAAATGAAAGAGAAAATATATTTAAGGATTTTTATCGTGCATCAAATATTAAAAACAAAGGATATGAAGGCTCAGGACTTGGATTATCTGTCGTTAAGCAAATAGTTCTCAGGCATAACGGAAATATCTCGGTAGAAAGTCCATCACGAATAGGCACGAAAGAAAAACCCGGTACCTCCTTCAAAATTTTCCTTCCATTTTAATACTTGGTTTTTCTCACCCGGTAATTTTATATTTTACCGTGTATCCCAAAACAATTTGAGAAAAATATGTATAAGCAGGTTAAAGACCCCGGCTTTGGTGAAAAATATTTTAACCGAACCAAACGAATTATAAATAAAGACGGTTCATTTAATGTAAGCAGAACAAGTGCCGGTTTTAATATAAGCGATATTTACCATCATCTGATTACAGTAAGCTGGCCGGTATTCCTTCTTATGCTTACGGGAACTTTTCTTTTCGTAAATATTGTGTTTGCTTTTCTCTATTCTGTGATAGGTGTTCATAATCTTGAGCCCATGTCTGACAATTCATTCTTTATGATATTATTGAATGCATTTTTCTTCAGCGTACAGACATTTACAACTGTTGGTTACGGCGGAATATTACCCGAAAGCATTTTATCAAATCTTGTTGCCTCCTTTGAGGCAATGACTGGTCTGATGGGTTTTGCGCTTGCTACAGGTTTGCTTTATGGCAGATTTTCAAAACCGTCTTCCAAAATCGTATTCAGCAATAATGCAGTTATTGCTCCTTTCAAGGGAGGAATGAGCCTGCAGTTTAGAATAGCTAATAAAAGGTCTAATGTTCTTATGAATCTTGAAGCAAAACTTCTTTTAATGCTGGTTGAAAAAAAGGACGGACAATTCACGCATAAATATTATAATCTGAATCTTGATTTACCATTTGTCTCTTTTTTTCCGTTGAGCTGGACGATTGTTCATCCAATTAATGATGAAAGTCCTTTAAAAGATTTTACAAAAGATCATTTTGAAAATACTGATGCAGAAATATTAATTTTGATTAAAGGATTTGATGAAAGTTTTAACCAGGATATACATGTAAGGTATTCATACAGGTTCGATGAAATTGTATGGAATGCAAAGTATAAACGGGCGTTTACAACTAATGATGAAGGAGAAACAATTCTCCAGCTCGACCAGATTCATGAATATGAACTTATTGAAGGAACCTGAAAAATGAAAACTTTTATTTTGTGGCTTCTGCTTTTATTCTTCTGCTGGCCGCTTGCTTTAGTAGCTTTGATAATATACCCTGTTGTATGGCTTGTGCTTCTTCCATTTCGTTTAATCGGTATAACCGTAGATGGAATACTTGATCTTGTTACTTCTATAATTAAATTACCGGGCAGAATATTAGCCAAAAGTAAAACTTAATTTTTTTTCGGTCGCCACTCCTCAAGAAAAGCCATAAACTTTTCTGGATTATAGTCCTTGCCTTCTTCCAGTTTTCCTGTATCCTGGGAATGAAGAAAGTTTCCGTCCTGGTCTAAAACAAAAAAGTGAGGATATCCTGGAATTTCAGGATACTTTGAAAGAAAATCTTCATTTTTATTTTCCCGGCTGTAATTAACTTTCATTACAACAAAGTTGTTATGCATAAAAGTATTAATATCTTGGTGGCCTTCAATAAAAGCATCAATTCTGTGGCACCAGATACACCATTCACCGCCAACATCCAGAAGAATATTTTTGTTTGTTTTCTGGGCTTCTATAATTGCAGTCTGTAAGTCTTTTGCCGGATCTTTGCCCGGATCAAATTTTGTAACGGAATTGCTATTTGTTTGTGCAAAAAATTGCAAGGAAGATAAGGCAAACAGCGAAGTAATAATCAATAGAAGTTTCATATAATTTTTCCAGAATTAATTTTAGCATGGAGCCTAATAAAAAATATAACAAGGCATTTTTTATCAAACAATAATAAAAATTAAGGATTTATTTTTTTGAAATGAGTTTAATAACAGACTAAAACAAATACTGGATAACAAAAAATCCACCAATTAAAAGAACTGTAAAAGTAATTGCCAGAATATTAAAATATTTATCAATAAACGATTTAATCTGCGGACCAAATTTCCAGATAAGACCTGCGACAAGAAAAAACCTGGCACCGCGACTGACAAATGAAGCTATAACAAACATCGGGAAAAAAACATTAAACGCTCCCGCAGATATTGTAAACACTTTATAAGGCAGGGGAGTAAATCCGGCGGTGAAAATTATCCAGAAATTATATTTATCATATAAATTTTGAATTCTGAAAAATGTTGCATGAGTAAAACCCGGAATATTCCGGAAGAAAAAATCAGCAACGGATGTAAATTCATTTGAAGGAGTCCACCAGATATAATGTCCGATTGCATAACCGAATAGTCCGCCAACAAGTGAAGCAACTGTACAAATAGCTGCATATTTGAAGGCTTTTTGTCTTGCTCCGAGAACCATGGCAATTAGGAGGGCATCCGGCGGAATTGGGAAAAAAGATGATTCGGCAAAAGCGAGTAGAAAAAGGGCAATTCCTCCATAGGGGGTTTCTGCCCAACTTAGAACCCAATCGTATAAACGTCGTAAAAGCTTCATATTTGCCAGATTGTTAAGGTTCCAAACATAAGAATTTTTAATCTATTATTAATAGCTTATTAATGAGAAAAATTTAACTTTTTACTCAAAATCATTTTACTTTGAAATTTATTGTTGATAATTTAACCCACGGACTAAATTTTCACTCTAATATAAAGCGTCGACCTAAATAATTATTTAATTATTTATTAAAAATCAGGAGAGTCCGAAAATGAAAAAGTTGTTGTTAATTGTTAGTTTACTATTATTTGCTTTTGGCAATTCAAATGCTCAATTTACCCCTAATCATAATTACTTAGGTCCGAGTATAGGTCTTTCATTTCTGGGATCAACACCACAATTTGGTGCCAATTATGAATACAGTATGGATCTTGAAAATTTTGGAAGAGTAGGAATTGGCGGAATTTTCCGTTACTGGAGTTATAGTGAAGATTTTTTCGATTATGGGTGGAAGTACACTGATGTTCTAATTGGTGCGCAAGGAAATTATCATTTTATATTAGACAATAATAAATTCGATCCTTGGGTAGGTTTGACATTAGCTTATGATGCAGGTTCAGTATCATATAATGGACCATCAGGTTACAACTATGCTTCACCGACGTATGGTGGTTTCTTCGTTGGTCTTAATGGTGGTATAAGATACTGGGTCTCTCCAACCATTGGAATCTCAGCCAGACTTGGTTATGGTTCTTTAAGTTATGGTGCTTTAGATATTGGTGTAGATTTTAAATTTTAATATTCAATAAACTCATTCAACATAAAAAAAGGAAAGTAAAATGAAAAAAGTTCTATCGATTGTAGTTATATTAGTTTTTGCGTTTTCTATGAATAATGCCTTTGCACAAGGTAAAAATCATGTTAGCATTGGCGCTAATGTAGCCCTGCCAATGGGTACATTCGGTGATTTAGCTGGAGTTGGAATTGGTGGTACAGCAACCTTCGAAATGGGATTCACTCCAAATATTACCGGTATTGCTACTGCAGGATATATAAGTTTTGGTGGAAAAGATTTTACAGATGTTTATTATAATTATTCCTACGGATATTCTGTTATTCCAATAATGGTTGGAGCGAAATATTATTTTACCCCGGGTGTACCATTTTACGGAATTGCACAAATAGGCTTCCAGATATTTAATGCAAATTATTCATCGACAGTCAACGTTCCCGGATATTATAATTTTAGTGGAAGTGCTTCCGGAAGTTCAACAGAATTTGCTTTTGCAGTTGGTGCAGGTTATGAAATTCCAGTTGGTACAAGTGGGGCTATTGATGTTACAGGTATGTTCAATTTAGTTAGTAATCTAAATTATATTGGAGCACGTGTAGGTTATAGATTCGGTTTATAATTTAACAATTTAATTTTTCAGCAGGCTGCCTTAACAGGCAGCCTTTTTTATTTTAAACCGGATGTATTTTGTTAGTTATAAAAGGAACTTAGCCAAATATATTTATTTCAAATAAAATCAATTAAACAAGTAGAACTATTTATTACTCTTGCTCTAAATTAAGATTAAGACTAAGATTAAGAGTATGATTAAGATAAATACATAATGAAAGAATCTGCGCTCTACATACATATTCCTTTCTGCGATCATAAGTGTATCTATTGCGATTTCTATTCGATAATTACATCTGATAATATTAACCCATTTCTCCAATCTCTTAAAAAAGAAATTGATCATTATTCTGAGATTTTTTCGGAAGGAAGAATTTTCACTTCAATTTATTTTGGCGGCGGAACTCCATCATTAATGGAACCAGTCTATATTTCAGAAATAATTAATTATCTAAAACAAAAATTCTCCGTGTTTGAGAATGCTGAGATAACACTTGAAACTAATCCAGGAACAGTTGATAAATCCAAATTAAAGCAGTTTCTTACAACTGGGATAAACAGACTTAGTGTTGGCATTCAGTCATTCCACAATGATGAACTTAAATTTCTTACCCGCATCCATAATAGCAAAACCGCAGTTGAGACCATTCTGAACGCAAAAGAATCAGGATTTAATAATATAAGTCTTGATTTAATTTTTAATCTTCCCGGACAAACGAAACAGAAGTGGGCTGAAAATCTCAAACAGGCTGTTGAACTTCCAATTACACATTTATCGGCATATAGTCTTATTCTTGAAAGAGGAACCATTTTGAACAAAATGGTAATAGATAAAAAAGTTACTCTGCAGGATGATGATTATGATGCTGATCTTTATGAATACACATTGGATTTTCTTGAAGATAAAAAATTCAGACAGTATGAAGTTTCAAACTTTTGCTTTCCCGGTTATGAATGCCGGCATAACAATACTTATTGGCGCTACCGTGATTACCTGAGCTTCGGGACATCGGCGCATTCATTTATGGATGGAAAACGCTGGTGGAATTTTTCCAGTCTGAAAAAATATATAGATGAAATCGGGCATAATCAAAATGCAGTTGCGGGATTTGAACTGATAAATAGTGAGCAGGAACTGAATGAATATGTTATGCTTGCTTTAAGAAGTGATGGTTTAAATATTCTTGAGTTTAAAGAAAAATTCGATGAAGGTTGGATAAAAGATAAATATGATTATTTTATTCAGTTAGAGAATCAAAATCTTTTGAAAACAGATGAAAATATTATTCGGCTTACAAAAAGAGGATATGCTTTATGCGATGAAATCCTCAGGAACCTTCTTTAGTTACAATTCTTTTTTTCTAGTCATAAAATCTAATTTTTATGTTTAAGATTAAGCTTCACTGGCAGATTTTAATTGCTATCGGGTTAGCGGTTCTTTACGCTGTTTTTTTAACTGATTATGTAGAGTATGTAACCTGGATGGGGCAGCTTTTCCTCCGCGGATTACAGATGATAATTGTACCTCTTATTGTTACTTCAATTGTATCGGGAGTTACAAATATTGATAACGCGCAAAATCTTGGCAAGCTAGGATTAAAAACGATTTTGTATTATGTAACTACGAGTCTGTTCGCAATTTTAGTGGGGCTGACTCTCGTAAATATGTTTCAGCCGGGAGTAGGTGCCGAT
This sequence comes from uncultured Ignavibacteria bacterium, assembly GCA_963815785.1. Taxonomy (GTDB): domain Bacteria; phylum Bacteroidota; class Ignavibacteria; order Ignavibacteriales; family Ignavibacteriaceae; genus DATFVA01. The sequence goes on along the minus strand of CAWFHZ010000018.1, from coordinate 128,938 downwards.
CTTGGTTTGAAAAAAGAAGTTGAGGGATTAAGTGCTGCTTCCGGTGGAATTGGTAATATTCTTTTAAGAATGGTTCCTACAAATTTCTTCCAGGCTCTGGTTTCTGCTGATATGCTCGCAATAATATTTTTTTCAATTCTTGTTGGATATTTTCTCACAAAGGTTTCTGAAGAATATAAAAATCCTCTTATTAATCTTTTTAACGGCGGATTTGAAGTAATGATGAAAATAACCGGTTTCGTTATAAAGTTTACCCCGTTGGGAGTGCTTGGTATTGTAACCGGAGTTGTAGCCGAACAAATTGATAATATCGGTGAACTTGTTCAGAGACTTGGGATTTATATGCTTGCTGTTCTGCTGGGATTGGCAATTCATGCAATTATAACTTTGCCTTTGCTATTAAAAACTTTTGGCAAAGCAAATCCCTGGCTGCACTTTAAAGCAATGACCGCTCCTTTACTTACAGCATTTTCAACTTCTTCTTCATCTGCAACTCTACCACTTACACTTGATGCAGTTGAGAATAACGATGGTGTTTCAAACAAGATTACAAGTTTTGTGCTTCCGCTTGGTGCAACGGTAAATATGGATGGAACTGCTTTGTATGAATGTGTTGCTGCAATGTTTATTGCACAGGCTTACGGAGTTGATTTATCTTTTATGCAGCAGGTCATAGTGGTTTTCACAGCGTTGCTCGCTTCAATCGGTGCTGCAGGTATTCCTATGGCAGGACTCGTAATGATCTCGGTTATACTTTCTGCAGTTGGTCTTCCGCTTGAAGGTGTTGGTCTGATTCTCGCTGTAGATAGAATTCTTGATATGTGCAGAACAACTGTAAACGTATGGAGTGATTCATGCGGTGCAGTTATAATTGCGAAAACAGAAGGAGAAACACTCAAAGTCTGAAAGATATGTTCATTCAGATTTTTATCTGTCTATAATCGGAATACCGATACAACCGGTCGGCTCATCTATTCCAAGTATATTACAAATCGTGGCTGCAATATCAACTATATAAACAGGCTTATTAATTACTTGTGAGGGAACATTCCATCCATAAAATAATAATGGTACGTGGGTATCATAAGGATATGAAGCACCATGCGTGGTCCCGTAGTTATCGCGGATAGGAAGATAATTCGGCTTTAGAGTGAACTCAACATCACCTGATCTCTCTGGATTAAATCCATTGAGGATATAGTTTCCAGGTACTCTTTGCGGGGAGATATCCTTAAGTTCGTGACGAAGAAATACTGTTTCTATTTCAGGAAATTCATTCTGTAAATAATCTCTGAAAAAATCCTCAACTTCGGACAGATTTAATTTTTTTGTTTTAATTATTTCCCTGTTTAAATAAATCTGGAAGTTTGAAAAGTTTTCAATAATATCTGATGTCCCGAACTTTCTTTCTGCGTATTGTTTTATGGAATCTCTGCAACTATCATAATTAAATTTACCGGCAGGAATATTCATCTTCTGTAAATATCCAACTGTCTCTGAGACTGCATGGTCAGCAGTTAAAAAAATGAGATAATTACCTTTCCCTACACTTTCATCAAGGGTACGAAATAATTCAGCAAGCTGTCTGTCCATTCTGATATAAGCGTCCTGAATCTCAACTGAATTTGGTCCGTATGCGTGTCCGATAAAATCGGTTGAAGAAAAACTAATTGCGAAAAAATCCGTATAATCACCGGTACCGGGTTTTTCATTTTCAATTAATGCTTTTGCAAACTGAAGGAGTAATTCATTACCATAAGGAGTACTTCTGATCAGGTCATACTTTTTATTCATCACATTATTAAAAGAATGGGGGAAACTTGTTTTACCTTCCGAAAAAACATCTTCCTCCCATGGTGCTTCATCGGGTTCACTTAACTGATAATCTTCTGGCGGGAGTAAAAGATTCCAGCTTCCATTAAATAAATCAGATGCAACATTTTTTTCATTGAAATCTATAACCCACCCTGGAAGTGAATTTGTATAGTAAGTTGAAGAAATAAATTTTCCGGTTTTTGAGCTGTACCAGTAAACCTCGTCAGGATTATGTCCGCCCGGAAGTATTGCCGCACGGTCTTTCAGTGAAATACTGTATACTTTCGATTTTCCGTTTGATGCAATCTTCATCTGATCAGCTACTGTGGTTGTCATCAATCTTTTGGGCGAGCACTGTCCTTCTTTTGTCGTTTCACCGATTGTTCTTACAGTAGTATCTTCTATACAGTTTACATACGAACCGGATTCTTTTTCGTACCAATCGTTACTGATTATACCATTATAATATGGGGTTGAGCCTGTGTAAATAGAAGCATGTCCTGGTCCGGTATAAGTCGGAACATAATCAAAATGTGCAAAAGTAAAGTTGCTGCCCTGATACATTAATCTCTTAAAACCATCTTCACTATAGAACTTTTCATATTTGGATAAATAATCATATCGCATTTGATCAATTACAATTCCGACAACCAATTTAGGGTGATTATTTTCCTGTGAAAAAATAGCGGACACAAATAAAAAGCTGAAAAGAACCGAAAGAAATTTTAAAGATTGCATATATACTCGTATTTACCGGATCGAAATCGGTCCATTTTTAAAAAGTTTATTTACTTGACAGCCAAAAAAATAATTAGTGTATCCTAATTTAATCAGAAAAATATCTAACTTTTTACTCGAGCTGATTAATAATAATAATTTAAAATCTGAAGTATATCTTTTCCTGCTTTGAAACTCCTAATTCATTAAACTGCTACAGAGCCTGAACTCGATTAATATGTTAGGAAATGATTTCTTTTTTACTTATGATCATTACATCATTTCCCCAAATTTTAGTTTATCCCTTTCCCAGCGGTCCGTGGTATTAATTTAAATAGTGATTGTGGATCTGTAACTTTTTTGAATAACTGAAAATGAATTTAGTTAACTTAAGTTAAGAGGTTAATATGAAGGCGATCTGCTTTTTCCTGGTTTTACTAATTTATTCGGTTGGTTCATTAGCACAGACGGTTATTAATTATTCAATCAATACTGGCACCGGGACGGGTAATATTAGTCCGTTTATTTACGGAGCGAATGTATTGCATAATTTTCCTCTGAGTGCGGTTAATAATTATTACCCCGGTATTCCTTCCCGAAGGTTTGGAGGTGATAGAGTAACCGGATATAACTGGGAAAATAATTTTTCAAACGGGGGAAGTTATGTTTGCGATCCGGGTCATCCGAATAATAATGATTACTGTAGTCCGAATGATGATGCATTACCTTATTTTCATCAGCTTCCTGTAAACGATTACCTGGTATCCGGAGAAGTGCTGAAATATTTTCATAACATTTCTGTTTCCAATCAATCGTATTCACTAATTCAACTTCCTATGGCGGGTTATGTTTCACGTGATGGAGATGGTTACGTAACTATTGCACAATCGGCACCTTCTTTCAGGTGGGTTAATGTCGTTAATGAAAAAGGGAGTCCTTTCACGCTAACACCGGATCAAAATGACCAGAACATGTATGTTGATGAGGAAATCAATTTTCTTTTACAGACCTATGGCACCTCTACCTCTTCAACCGGAGTGAAAGGTTATGAAATGGATAATGAGCCGGATATCTGGTATGCCGATGGTCTTCAGGGAGGATTTGAAACCGGAACACATCCAAGGTTGTTTCCTCAACCCTTACGAGTTGATAATTTTTTAACAAAATCCGAAGATCTGGCAAAAACAATTAAGCGTATGGATGCGAATGCAGAGACATTCGGACCTGCCTTCGCTAATTATGCAGGATATTATAATCTGCATAATGCACCGGATTGGGGAAACTACTCAGGAACTTACCCGCGGTTTGTCGAAGCATATCTTGGAAAGATGAAGGAATACTCCCAGGTTGCCAACAAAAGATTGCTGGATGTCTTTACGTTACACTGGTATTCTCAGGAAGATGGGGTTGATAGTGATGTTAACACGCCGGAAGTAGTTCAAAGAAGGTTACAGGCGCCTCGTTCATTATGGGATAATACATTTGTTGAAAACAGCTGGATTACACAATACGTTACTCTCGGTCAACCAATACAACAAATACCGGATCTGCAAAATGCAATAGATAATTATTACCCTGGAACTAAAATTGGTTTTACGGAATGGCGGTTTGGAACCGGTGATAATATTAGTACTGGAATTGCCACGGCAGATGGACTCGGAATTTTCGGAAAGTTCAATGTTTATTTTGCCACTTTCTTCGAGAAGCTGGAAGGCTATGCCAAAAGTGCATTTATGATTTATCGTAATTACGATAATAATAACGGAAAGTTCGGCAGCAAAAAAATATTTTCTTCATCTGATGATATAGTTAAAACTTCTGTTTATGCCTCGCTGGATGATAATAATTCTGAAATGCATATTATTGTATTGAATAAAACCAATCAATCGATAGAAGGTCATTTTTCAGTTTCCGGCAATCTTAATTTCAATTCTGAGGTTAAAGCTTATGGATTTTCGGATGGAAATCCGAACGTCAGTTTCCTTGGAAGTTCAAATATATTTAGCAATAACCAGTTTACTTATAATATTCCTGCTCTTTCCGTAATTCATTTTATTCTGACTAATTTATCATCAGGTTTGACTGATGAAAATTCATCGCCGAAAAATTTTGTATTGAATCAAAACTTTCCTAATCCATTTAACCCTTCAACGAAAATAGAATTTACAATTCCTGAATTATCCGTAGTTAAAATTAAAGTTTATGATGTGTTAGGCAATGAGATTAAGACATTGGTTAACAATGAAATGTCCGGCGGAAATCATTCAGTAAATTTTGAAGGGAACGGTATTCCAAGTGGAGTCTATTTCTACAGGATCGAAGCCGTTCCGGTTAACGGGCATACCATCTATAATGATATTAAAAAAATGGTGTTACTAAGATAGCCTTTATTGACGCAGTGACAGGTTCAAATCTGTCACTGTTTATTCAAATTTACATCTGATATAATATTTAACAGTTCACCAATCCTGTCAATAATAAAATCGGGTTTTTCAATCTCCAACTAATTCTTTGGTCCTGTATCCATAAGTCACTGCGCAGCTAAATGTACCGGCATTTTTACCGCAATTTATATCGAGTTCCGAATCTCCAACCATTATGGTTTTAGATTCTTCAATCCTTATATTATTGCATATTAAATGCAAAGATTCGGGAGAAGGTTTAATTGCAATATCTTTTCTTCGCCCCATTACAAAAGAAAAATATTTCCTGAGATTAAAGTGATCAATAATTTTATCTGCCTGGTCCTGTCCCTTTGTTGTTAGGAGTGAAGTTTTAATTCCCTCTGTATTTAGCTGCTTTAAAACCTGAATAACACCTGGATAAAGAACTGATTCATCGATAAAACTAAAATAATAACCTTTGTAGATTTCTATAAATTCTTCAATATCTGCTACAGGAATATTTAATTCATCGAATATGTTAAGAAAGTGATGACCAATCCTTTTCCGAAATTCAGTTTCAGGTAAAGGCTCTTCAATCTTTAAGTGCTCAAGTGTTTTAATTGTTGTCTTATAAATTGTCAGGTATGAATCAATAAGCGTTCCATCGAGATCAAAACAAACGTGCTTTATTTCCATTATCTGGTTCTTTTGCTTTTAACATAATTTGGTAAGTACATAATGTTTATTATAAATCTTATTCCTTTACTATTCTTGAAAATCGTTCAGAAATATACAATATAGTTCGTGAATTGAGTCAAAATAATTTAAATAATTTAAAGTGCTTTTAAATAAAATATTTTTTAATATCACGGGAGCAAAAAAATTGCCTTTGTTTATAACTATAAAAACTCGTCTGCATTACAAATTGAAATATCTTTTCAACTTCTTAAATAATTCCTCAGCTTTATTTATTACAAGGAAAATTGTATAGGGATTTCAATTAATTAATTATTGGTTACTTTAATAAACATTCATATCAAATTATTTACCAGGAGTAATTAAAATGAAAAAACTTCTTCTCTTTGTTCTTCTTTTTGCCGGGTTAGGAATCAAGGTTGAGTTATTAGCCCAAAGTCAGCCGGTACTCTATTTCTGTGAACGCTATGATAAAAATAAAGGAGAAATAGGAGTGGCTGACCGGTTTACCAAAGGATATCTCACTGTAATGGTAAAATGTGATCACGCTCTGGGTCTGGAAGATGTTCATGTTCAGTTTGATAAATATAATTTCCGCACGGGTGAATTTGATTATTATAAAAAGTTTGACTACACAATAGATAAAGATATGAGTTATGTCTTTTTTGCAAAGAACTCGGATAGCGATTTAAAATTTGAAGAAGCGGGTTTTTACCGGGTTTTTCTCCTTGATGAAGATGATAATACTGTGGCAAGTGCACTGATAGAAATTATAGATTAATTTTAGTACTAAATTCTGTTTTTAACGGCGTGTTATTCACGCCGTTTTAATTTTAAAGTAAGTTTGGCAGATCAAATTGATTCAGCTTACTTAATTTGTTGCTTCATTTGATTAAATTTAATCAGGTTAATAATAAAGATTGTATATACATATGAATCCGGGATATGACGTAATAATTATCGGAGCCGGTCCGATCGGTATTTCATGCGGAATAGAAGCCGTTAAACGAAAATACTCTCATTTGATTGTTGAAAAAGGATGCCTGGTTAATTCACTTTTCAATTATCCGACAAACATGGTTTTTTTTTCAACTTCGGAAAGACTTGAAATTGGTGGAGTCCCTTTCGTTTCACACGGTGATAAACCTACACGGAGAGAAGCGCTGGAATATTTCCGAAGAGTGGTAAGCAGCTGGAAACTTAATGTAAAAACATACGAAGGAGTTTTGGAAATTAATAAGTTAAACGATGGTTATGACGTTATTACAAATAAGGGAAAATACTCAGCAAAAAATATTATAATAGCAACAGGATTTTACGATAAACCGAATCTGTTGAAAGTTCCCGGGGAAAGTTTACTAAAAGTAAAACATTATTTTGATGAAGCACATCCGTACGTCTATCTGAACCTTATGGTGATCGGCGGCGGTAATTCTGCGGTTGATGTTGCTTTGGAAACCTATAGAAGAGGCTCGAATGTTACGATGGTGGTCAGGGAAGACTCGCTGAAGGAAGGAGTTAAATACTGGGTTCGCCCGGATATTGAAAACCGGATTAACGAAGGCTCAATAAAAGCTTATTTTAATTCTAAAGTTTCAGAAATAAGAGAAAAGGAAGTCGATATTTTAACACCGGATGGTTTGCTGACAGTTGAGAATGATTTCGTTTTTGCTATGACCGGTTACCATCCCGATTTTGAATTCTTAAAAAGAACCGGTATCGAAATATCTAATAATCACTCCCCGGTTTTTAATGAACAAACCTATGAAACTAACCTTGAAAGGGTTTATCTTGCAGGTGTAGTTTGCGGCGGAATGGATACAAGCAGGTATTTTATAGAGAATTCAAGATCACATGCTGAGGCGATCTTTAATTCTCTCGATAAAAAAAGAGCACAAACTTCAATTACTGGTAAATAAAAGTAAGTCCTGATTGGACGAGGAAATTAATTTCATTTATCTTTTTAAAATATTTTGAATACTTAATTAAGAGGAGAATAAAATGGCTGATAAAATCAGAGAACTACTTGGAAATGATGCTGATTCGCTTCTGAACTATAAAGCAAAATTTCCAAAAGAACAATTAAACCTTCCGGGACCGGATTTTGTTGACAGAATTTTTGCCCAGACTGACAGGAGTATAAATGTTCTGAAAAATCTTCAATGGATTTTCAGTTCAGGGAGATTGGCTGGTACAGGTTATCTTTCAATTCTTCCAGTTGACCAGGGAATAGAGCACAGTGCCGGAGCCTCTTTCGCACCTAATCCTCAATACTTTGATCCCGAAAATATTGTTAAGCTTGCGATAGAAGGAGGATGTAATGCAGTTGCTTCAACACTTGGTGTGCTTGGAATGTGTTCACGTAAGTATGCACATAAAATTCCTTTCATTATGAAAATAAATCATAATGAACTTTTAACATACCCGAATCATTTTGATCAGATTATGTTTGCAGGTGTTGAACAGGCTTATGATATGGGAGCTGCTGCTGTTGGTGCCACAATCTATTTTGGTTCTGAGGAAAGCGACAGGCAGATTGTTGAGGTTAGTGAATCTTTTCAATATGCTCATGAGCTTGGTCTGGCAACAATTCTTTGGTGTTATCTTAGAAATAATGATTTCAAAAAAGATAAAGATTATCACGTTTCTGCAGATCTTACAGGACAGGCTAATCACCTTGGAGTAACACTTGAAGCAGATATCATCAAACAAAAGCTTCCTGAAAATAATGGCGGATTTAACGCCATAAAATTCGGAAAGACAAGTAAAAAAGTTTATGAGGATCTTTCAACTGATCACCCGATAGATTTGACCCGTTACCAGGTAATTAACAACTATATGGGCAGGGCAGGATTAATCAACAGCGGCGGAGCTTCAGGTGAGAATGATTTTGCCGAAGCAACAAAAACTGCTGTTATAAATAAAAGAGCCGGCGGAATGGGACTCATCTCGGGAAGAAAGGCTTTTCAGCGTCCTATGAAGGATGGCATAAAACTTCTAAATACAATTCAGGATGTTTACCTTAGTAAAGAGGTAACTGTAGCTTAAAATTTGTTATTCTAAATTGAAAAAAAAAGCGCTCTCAAATAGGAGCGCTTTTTTTATTGGTTTAAAAGATATTCCGCTACTTTTCCTAATTCCTGTACATTAATATTATTAAATGAGGGCATAACCATATTTGGATATCTCTGCTGGTAAGTTTTGAACCTGTCAGAATCCATGTAAGAAGAAGGATTTCTTAAATAATTTGTTAACTGATCTTTACTCCAGAATTGTTTTAATCCTTTTAATGATGGTGCCACATTTGTACCCGTAAGATCGGAGCCATGACAATTTTTACATCCCAGTCTGTTTATTAGATCGGCAGGAGTTGTATCTTCATCTGAAGCCATATTTTGTTGAGGAACAGTATTTCCCATTGGTCCTTTTGTATCTCGAACAGGTTCATTTGTAACTTTTTGAAGAAGGAAAAGTAATATAAAAAGTACAAGAAACGCAGCTACCCATATCTGAGGTTTAGTCATTATTCATTTTCATTTTGTTAAGTAAAATTATTTTATTTCAAAAGATGCATTAACTACTGCCGTAATTTCCTTTTCTATAGAACTCAGATCATTAATGCCGTAATCAGAAACCTGGTTAGAAAGCTTTGGTGTAATTTGTATAACTCCCATCCGCGCATCCCTCATTGTGCCGAGTGAGCGTCCTGTAGCTTTTGCAATTTTCTCAGCTCTTACCATAGCATCTTTTGCTGCATCTGCCTGTACATCTATTTTTAATTCAGCAAGTTTGGTATAATGATATTCAGGCTGTTCAACATTAAAATTAACTCCTTTTTCGATTAGGGAAGGAATATCGAGCGAAATATCTTTTATCCTGTTAACATCATCGGATTGTATTTCAATTCTCTGGTTATAATTATATGCCTTCACAGTTCCGGTTTGATAACCATTCGCTCCTATTTCATAAACAGGATAACTATTAATTGTATAAAACTCTATTTTGTTTTCAGGGAATCCTTTAGAAGAAAGATAAGAAACCAGTATTGGCTTCATTCGTAACAGTTCACGGTAAGCTGATTCTGCAGTTGGTGCCTGTGCAGTAATTGTTCCCCGCAATACACCAAGATCAGAGGTTATATCTCTTTTTGCAGAGCCGGTTACATTTATAGTCTGGTTCGAAGTGTAATTTGATTTCCAGGTAACAGCAATTATTATCGCACAAATGATAATTGCTGCTGATATTATTATTGAAGGGATTAAATAATCGTATCTATTGTTCATATAATAAATTGTTTTAATAAATTGTGCAGGAAAATTATCAAAAATGTTGTTCTATAACAATAAATAATCAAATACCCGGTTTGATTTTTACAAAAGCTCTTTTAATGGTTTATATGAATCAATTATCAGAAGAAAAAAGCCCCTATCTGCTGCAGCACTCTCATAATCCGGTTAACTGGTACCCTTGGGGTGAGGAAGCATTTGAAATAGCCAAAGAAGAGGATAAACCAATTTTTTTATCGATTGGCTACTCCACCTGCCATTGGTGTCATGTTATGGAGAAAGAGTCGTTTGAAGATGATGAAGTTGCCAAACTGATGAATGATGCTTTCATATCAATTAAAGTTGATAGAGAGGAAAGACCCGACATTGATGGAATTTATATGTCTGTTTGCCAGATGCTGACCGGTAGCGGGGGATGGCCTTTGACGATAATAATGACGCCGGAGAAGAACCCATTTTTTGCAGGGACATATTTTCCAAAAGAATCAAGGTTCGGCAGATCGGGAATGAAAGAAATTATACCAAGGCTAAAAGATATATGGTTAAATAAAAGAGAAGAAATAAATAAATCTGCTTCACAGATTGTAAATGCATTGAATCAGGACTCGGCTGGTTCATCAGGGGAAATTGAAAAAAATATTTTTGAAAAAGCTTTTGATGAATTTAAAGGAAGATTTGATCCGGAATACGGCGGGTTCGGAACGGCTCCAAAATTTCCTTCACCGCACAACCTGAATTTTCTTTTAAGATATTACAAAAGTTTTAAAAATGAAGAAGCATTAAGAATTGTTGAGAAAACTCTGCTCGAAATGAGAAAAGGTGGAATTTATGATCAAATCGGGTTTGGCTTCCACCGATATTCGACGGATAGAGAATGGCGAGTTCCGCATTTTGAAAAAATGCTTTATGACCAGGCGTTGCTGGCAATTGCTTACACAGAATTGTACCAGGTGACTAAAAATGAAATTTACAAAAACACAACTGAAGAAATTCTCGACTATGTTTTAAGAGATATGACTTCACCGGAGGGTGGATTCTATTCTGCCGAAGATGCTGACAGTGAAGGGGAGGAAGGCAAATTTTATCTCTGGAAAAAAGATGAACTTAAAAATATTCTCGGTGATAATACCGAACTAATTTGTGAAATTTTCAACATAGAGGATAACGGAAATTATACCGATCCGATGCAGGAAGGTTCGTCTGATAATATTTTTTATTTAAGCAGAACAATAAAGCAATTTGCTGTTGAAAAAAATATTGATGAAAAAATACTTAATAGTAAAGTTGAAGATGCACGAAAAATTTTATTCAGCGTCAGAGAAAAAAGAATTCATCCATTTAAAGATGATAAAATTCTTACCGACTGGAATGGATTGATGATTTCGGCTTTAACAAAAGCCTCACAGGTTTTTAATAATAAACTTTATAAAGAAACTGCGGTTAAAGCAGCGGAATTTATTTTGGAAAAATTAAGAGATAAAAAAGGAAAATTACTTCACCGATTCAGAAAAGGAGAATCAGGAATTACTGCAAACCTGGATGATTATGCTTTTACAATTGCTGCTTTTATTGATTTGTACGAAACAACATTTAACATACGCTGGTTAAAGTTTGCATTAGAATTTAATGGGGAAATGATAAAACATTTCCGGGATGATAACAACGGGGCATTTTTCTTTTCGCCGGATAACGGAGAGGAATTAATAATCAGACAAAAAGAGATTTATGATGGAGCAATTCCTTCCGGCAATTCCATAGCATTATTAAATCTTTTAAAATTAAGCAGAATTACCGGGGACAGTACTTTGGAAGAAAAGGCTTTTCAGATTGCGAATCTGTTTGCCAATCAGATTAATAAAATGCCTTCAGCATTTTCCCAAACATTAACCGGACTCGATTTTGGTTTTGGGGAATCCTTGGAAATAGTTGTAATCGGAGAGGCAGATGATAAACAAACAAAAGAGTTTTTGGAATATTTCAGAACGGAATTTATTCCTAACAAAATAATTTTATTTAAGGAACCTCATGATCAGGAACTGGCAAAGATAGCCCCGTTTTCAGAATCACAAACACAGATTGATCATAAAACTACGGTATATATTTGCAGAAATTTTGTCTGTGAAAGACCTGTAACTAACCTCGAAGAAATTAAAAATCTGATAATCTGATTTACTTTTTCCTCTTCGGTTTGTACATATGAGTACTTTGCCCAAAGAATGCTTCAGCAGCCTCCATTATTGTTTCTGATAATGTCGGGTGCGGATGAATGGTTAATTTCAAATCAGTGACATTAGCTCCCATTTCAATAGCAAGAGTGCCCTCTGCAATTAATTCACCTGCGCCGGGGCCGCAAATTCCTACTCCTAAAATTCTTTGAGTTTCCGGATCGAGTAATAATTTAGTAACTCCATCGCTTCTTCCGAGAGTTGTTGCTCTGCCGGAAGCAGCCCACGGAAATTTAGCGACTTCATAGTTTATACTTTTTTCTTTTGCCTGGTTTTCAGTCAATCCTGTCCACGCAATTTCAGGATCAGTAAAAACAACAGCAGGAATAGCCAGCGGTTCAAAAGCAACTTTCTCACCTGCGATCGTATCGACTGCAACCCTTGCTTCGTGTGAGGCTTTATGTGCTAGCATTGGTTCTCCGACTATATCACCTATCGCATAAATATTATCTGCATCCGTTTTCATCTGTTTATTTACTTTTATCCATCCTCTTTCACTTACATTTACGTGAGCATTTTCCAAACCTAATCCTTTTGTGTAAGGTTTTCTTCCGATCGACATCAATACATAATCATATTCGTGCTCTTCGATGCCGTTTTCAGTTTCAATTTTTACTTTAATTCCATTTTTAATTTCCTTTAGCTCAGTGACTTTTGCCTTAAGTATTATCTTTTCGAATTCTTTATCAAGTTTTTTTGCCAGATGAGAAACAAGATCCCGATCGGCTCCGGGTAATAAACCCGGCATCATTTCAACTACCGATACTTTTGTTCCGAGCGAACGATAAACTGAACCAAGCTCAAGTCCGATATAACCTCCGCCAATTACCAAAAGCGATTTGGGAATTTCAGGAAGATCAAGTGCTGAAGTTGAGTTAAGTAATCTTTTGCTATCAATATTTAATGAAGGGATTGTAGCAATAACGGAACCGGTAGCTATAATCGCATTTTCAAACTGATGGTTTTCAGAAGAGCCGTCTGTCTTTTTAATTTCGAGAGTTGTTGGATTTATGAAGCTTGCAGTTCCCTGAACATATTTAACTTTTCGCTGTTTGGAAACTATTCCCAAACCGCCTGTTAACTGCTTTACAACTTCATTTTTCCACTCACGTAAACGAGTCAACATTTATTTTGGGTTCGCCAAACTCAATTCCAAAAGTCTTTGCCTCTTTAGATTCGTTAATTACTTTGGCTGCGTGAAGTAATGCTTTAGATGGAATGCATCCCCTGTAAAGACAAACACCACCGGGATTAATTTCTTTATCTATTAAAGTTACATCCATCCCGAGATCGGCAGCGTAAAAAGCTGCAGCATACCCGCCGGGTCCCGCACCAATTACTGTAACTTGTTTAGGCATTTATTATTCTCCTGTAAAAATCAATCAGTAAATAAGAGTAAGATAGTGGAAACTGATTCTTACATTAATAATTTCAAAGGCTGTTCGAGAGCTTCACAAACCCATCTTAAAAATCTTGCTGCGTCTGCACCATCAATAATTCTATGATCATAAGACAATGAAAGTGGAAGCATTAATCTTGGGATTAATCGGTTTTCTTTATATACAGGAACCATCTCTCCGCGTGAGACTCCGAGAATTGCAACTTCAGGGGAGTTAACAATTGGGGTAAATGATGTTCCGCCAATTCCCCCCAGATTTGTAATCGTTATACATCCGCCCTGCATCTCTTCAATGGAGATTTTTCTGTTTCTGGCTTTTTCAGCAAGCTGATTCATTTCAATGGAAATATCTCTTAGATTTTTTCGATCGGCATTTTTAATAACCGGAACAAGCAATCCGTTTTCAGTATCAACAGCGATCCCGATATTATAATATTTTTTATAGATTACTTCGCTTTTTTTCATATCAACACTGGAGTTGAACTGGGGAAACTCCTTAATTGCTGAAGTCAGTACTTTCACAAGTATGGAGGTAACTGTAAGTTTTCCTCCCGCCTTCTCAACTTCCGGATTAAATTCTTTTCTCAGTTTTTCAAGATTGGTAATATCTGCTTTATCAAACTGTGTAACGTGCGGAGTAACAGCCCAGGCATAGCTTAAATGTTCAGCTGTTTTTGCGCGGATTTTACTCATTGCCTTTCGCTCAACCTCACCGTATTTACTGAAATCAGGCAGAGCTTCCTGTCTTACTCCTGTTCCAATTCCTCCTGATTCGATTTCTAAGTTTATATTTTTTACAAATGCTTTAACGTCATCCATCGAAATTCTGCCGCTGGGACCTGTGCCTTTTATTTTATTTATATCGACACCAAGTTCACGCGCAATTCTTCTGACAGAAGGTGCCGCAGGGGCTGCATTCGTCATTATCGGAGGCTGCTCATCAACTTCACCTGGGTTAAAACTTTCACGCTTGCCATCTGCTTCTTTTGTCTTTTTTATTTCTTCGGGTTTCTTTATCTGAATTTCAACTTCTTCAGAAACTTTTGCTTCTGTTTTTTCATCTTTTCCCAGGGTTTCCTCTGATTCTACTTTGATAATCGTTTGTCCGACTTTAGCTTTATCCCCCGCTTTTACAAGAACATCAATCACTTTTCCGCTAACATCTGAAGGAACTTCAATTGTAGCTTTATCAGTTTCAATTTCCATAATACTCTGGTCGCGTTCAATGGAATCACCTTTACTAACGAGGACATTGATGATGTCTGCAGATTCAATATTTTCCCCAAGTTCCGGAAGTTTAAACTCAATTATTTTTTTACTGCCAACTTTATTCTTTACTTCCTGTTTTGGTTTGTTGTCAGCAGGAGTTTTTACTTCTTTTCCATCTGCAGGGTTATTTTCCTTCCTATCCTCTTTTTTATCAGTAGACTTTTCATCACTTTTTTTAGGTTGTGTTTTTCCATCTTCAAGAGTAAATATAACCTGGCCAACTTTAACCTTATCACCTTCTTTTACATTTACCTGCTTTACAGTTCCTTTCATTGTTGAAGGAACTTCTATGGTTGCTTTATCCGTTTCAATTTCTATTACACCCTGGTCTATATCAACACTATCTCCGGATTTAATTAAAACATTAATGATATCAGCCGAATCTATATTTTCTCCAAGTTCGGGTAATTTGAATTCTGTGGCCATTTGTAATTCCTGATTAAAAATTTTTCATTCTGTATTAAGAAAATGCTCTTTTATGAATTAACCGGGTTCGGTTTACCGGGATCGACATTAAGCTGTTTAATTGCTTTTTCTACAGCATTCATTTTTATCTTATCTTCCTTAGCCAATGCATACAAAGTTGCAATGACAATATGTTTTGCATCAACTTCAAAGAAGTCTCTGAGTTCAGCTCTGCCTTCACTCCTTCCGAAACCATCTGTACCTAATGACATTAAAGTGCCGGGAATCCATTTTGCAATCGAATCGGGCAATGCCTTTACATAATCGCTGGCTGCAACAAAAACTCCCTTTTCATTTTTAAGCTGTTGTGAAATGTATGGGAGCCTTGGTTTCTCCGTCGGGTGAAGCATATTCCATCTTTCAACATCAAGAGCATCGCGTCTTAATTCTTTATAGCTTGTTACACTCCAGACATCCGTGGAAACTTTAAATTCATCTTCCAGAATTTCAGCAGCTTTCAGTGCTTCATTCATTATTGTTCCACTTCCAAAGAGTTGTGCCTTAAGCTTTGCCTGTTTCTTATTTGAAGATTTAAATTTATACATACCCTTCACAATACCTTCTTTTGCTCCTTTGGGCATCGGAGGCATAGCGTAATTTTCATTCATAACTGTTAAATAGTAAAAGATATTTTCCTGGTCTTCATACATCCTTTTTATACCGTCACGAATTATTATTGCAATCTCATACGCAAATGCAGGATCATAAGTAACAAGATTAGGAACTGTATATGCCAGCAGGTGACTATTTCCGTCCTGGTGTTGAAGACCTTCGCCGTTGAGTGTAGTTCTTCCTGCAGTTCCCCCGAGCATAAAACCTTTGCACTGCATATCTCCTGCCGCCCATACCAGATCGCCTATTCTCTGGAAACCGAACATTGAATAATAGATGAAGAATGGTATCATATTTATTCCGTGAGTTGCATAAGCAGATCCTGCAGCAATGAATGATGCCATTGAACCAGCTTCAGTAATTCCTTCTTCAAGTATTTGTCCGTCCTGTGCCTCTTTGTAATAAAGAAGACTTTCTTTATCAACGGGTTCATACAACTGACCTGCGTGAGAATAAATCCCTATTTGTCTGAACAGAGCTTCCATTCCGAAAGTTCTGGCTTCATCCGGAACTATTGGAACAATTAAATCACCAATTTCTTTATCTTTTAAAAGCTTCGCAAGAATCCGAACAAAAACCATTGTAGTTGAAACCTCACGACCTTCAGTCCCTTTATAAAATTCCTCAAAGATATCTTCGGGAGGAGTTTTGATAGGGCGGATGTTTCTATTTCTTTTTGGAAGGAAACCTCCAAGTTCTTCTCTTCTTTCTTTAAGATACTTCATCTCAGGACTATCCTCTGCAGGTCTGTAAAATGGTGCACTCGGTATCTCTTCATCAGAAATTGGAATTCCAAATCTTGATCTGAATTCTTTCATCTCATCTTCATTAAGCTTTTTCTGCTGATGCGTAATGTTTTTTCCTTCCCCGCTTTCTCCAAGTCCATAACCTTTAATTGTTTTTGCAAGAATTACAGTAGGGGAGCCTTTATGCTCAACAGCAGCGTTAAAAGCAGCATAAACTTTTTCCGGATCGTGACCGCCGCGTTTCATTTTCTTCAATTGTTCATCCGAAAGATTTTTTACCATCTCGAGTACATCTTCATCGGCTCCGAAAAAATGTTCTCTTATATACTCGCCGGTTTCAACGGAATATTTTTGATACTGACCATCAACAACTTCTCCCATTCGCTTCACAAGTTTTCCTTCAGAATCTTTAGCTAAAAGTGGATCCCAATCACTTCCCCAGACTACTTTTATAACATTCCATCCGGCACCGCGAAAAATAGCCTCGAGTTCCTGAATAATTTTTCCGTTTCCCCTTACCGGGCCATCAAGTCTTTGCAGATTACAATTAATTACAAAAATGAGGTTATCCAGTTTTTCTCTTGCGGCAAGACTTATTGCTCCGAGCGCTTCAGGTTCATCCGTTTCGCCATCTCCCAGGAATGCCCAGACGTGACCTTCTCTTTTTCTTTCAATTAATCCACGGTCCTCGAGATACCGGTTAAACCGTGCCTGGTAAATTGCCATTATTGGTCCAAGTCCCATAGAAACAGTTGGAAACTCCCAAAAATCCGGCATAAGCCATGGATGCGGATATGACGATAAACCACCGGATGGTTTTAGTTCTCTCCTGAAATCTTCAAGTTGTTCAACCGATAATCTTCCTTCAAGAAAAGCCCTTGCATAAATTCCCGGTGAGGCATGACCCTGAAAAAATACCTGATCACCTTCATAATCGTCTTCCTTACCGCGGAAGAAATGATTAAATCCTATTTCATAAAGAGTAGCAGCAGAAGCATAAGTAGAAATATGTCCGCCGATGCCGCTCTCAAGTTTATTTGCTTTTACCACCATTGCCATTGCATTCCAGCGGATTAAGCTTTTTATTCTTCTTTCAATCTCACGGTTTCCCGGAAACGTTGATTGTTTTTCACGAGGAATGGTGTTGATGTAAGGAGTATTTGCAGAAAACGGAATATCAACTCCGGCTTTATGAGCTCGTATCTGCAATTGATGTAGAAGCTCCTTTACTCTTTCCGGTCCGCCATGTTCAAATACGTAGTCAAGCGAATAGAGCCATTCACGCGTTTCTATTTCATTCAGTTCTTCAACTTTGGTTTTATCTTTAGCCATTTACTAATTCCTTTATTCAGAATTTAAACTTGAGAATATAATTCCATTTTGGTTTACAAATTTTCCTATCTGTAAGCCTGCAATGTGTTTTTACTTTTAAAAATCGATAATCTGATGGGATAACTTAATTGATTATTCAAAAAATTACAATTGAGTAGGTTTTTATAGTGAAACAGGTTACAGGTTATCTTTTAAAGGATTACAATACTGAACAATTTGTTACAGCCATTCAGATTTTGAGATATTATTTTTCTCAATAATTACCTAATCAATTAACAAAGTTTACTAGAAATGTTATGACTAATCTCAGTTAAGTTAATGACCTCTCAATAAAACTTACTAAATCCTTTTGTGTTAACATTCTATAAAAATTCAAAGTAAACTGGTTATTTAAATGGTTACCACAAAGCTTAAATTATAGAATATTAGACATTTATAAATATCTCTGATAGTGATTTTTGATGCACGCCTGTTGAATAAATAAACAACTTCGGTATTATCTTGGAAAATAATTTTAAAAAAAATTTCTTAATCCCTATTCATTATTGATTTACCTGCTAATTTCTGAAATAAGCATTGGATAATCTCAATCCAATTTTATAACTTTAACTCAACTGTTATTAGTAGCAGTACAATAAAAACCTACCATAAAAAACAGGAGAGAACATGAAAAAATTTCTTACTTTTATCATAATACTGGGATTAATTTCAATCTATAGCGGTTGTTCAAAAAAAGATAACCCGGTTGATAATAATAACAATTCTGAAATTCCTGCCGATCCTACAAACGTAACAGTACCGGCAACAGTAATAAATAATGTTCAGCCCACTGCCACTTTTTCTAAAACCAGCGGAAATGAATCAAGAATCAGAATGAACTTAACTGGATTGTTAAACCCTGTTACCGGACTGCCGATACAGCTTGTTGCGCAGCAGAATCTTTTTGTTACCGAAGATTCAAAAGTAAAAGGACTCCTGGTAACGAAAGTTGGTTCAGGCAATATTCTTAAGGCGGATATAGTTTTCACCGTGGATAATTCCGGTAGTATGGATCAGGAAGCCGATTCAATTGCAACTTCTATAATAAAATTTTCTCAGCTTCTTCAAAGCAGCGGTCTTGATGTGAAACTTGCTGTTGTTGGTTATCAATATGGGGACGTTAATGGCGGAATAAATTTCACTAATGCTACTGCGATAGAAACATATTTAAATAGAAGTTACGGAACCTATAGAACAGAAGGATTTTCGGGTGCTGATAGTGCTTCACTGGAAACCAAAGCCTCAACTTTCGGCCTGGGTTTGTCTGATGAAAACGGAGTTCTTGGAGTATTCTTTGCTGATTCCAATTACTCGTGGCGTTCTGATGCACAAAGAGTATTTATAAATTTCACAGATGAATCAGTTCAACCAAACGGACTTTATGAATGGAGTGTAGCAAATCTATGTAGTAAATTATCCGGAAAAATCACGGTTCACACAGTATGGAGTGGTGATCCGGATACAGCTAATGCATATACCTGGCAAGCCCTCTATGATGAGAGACCATGGGATATGTCTAAATGTACAGGGGGAACGGTTGTTATAGTTCCCAGTGATGCTTCCGGTTTAGATCTTTCTACTCTCCCTGTAACAGGAGCATTGTCAAACAGTTATTTGATAGAATTTTTGACATCCGGTGCAACTAGTGCTCACACAGTAGAAATAACTATTAAGGAAAATAATGCCGATGGAAAACGAACATATACTGGTATTATTTATTAAATAATTAAATTTAAAGTAAACTTTCATAATCTCTGTTTCCTGGTTATGCCGGGGAACAGAGATTTTTCTTTTAAAGAGGGCTTTTTCCTTAGCAAAAAATTTTTTCATCTTTATTTGTCTTTACTTATTTTACCCAATTAAAAATTCTCGGGTTATTAATGAAATTTGAAAGAGCAGCAGGGATTCTACTGCATCCAACCTCACTTCCAGGCAGATTCGGCATTGGCGATTTTGGTCCGGAAGCATATAATTTTATAAACTTCCTTGAATCTGCCGGTCAAACTCTCTGGCAGGTTTTTCCATTAGGACCTACAGGATATGGAGATTCTCCATATCAATGTTTTTCTGCATTTGCGGGAAATCCAAATATGATCAGCCCCGAAAAACTGCGGGACAAAGGATTACTAACTGAAAGTGAAATATCAAATCCACCTTCTTTTAATAAGCACAAAGTAGATTTTGGAAACCTGATTATTTATAAGAGAAAACTTTTACAGAAAGCGTTTGAGAAATTTAAATCAAATGGATTATTGTCAGGTAAAAATTTCAAAAAATTTTGTAAAGAAAATTCTGATTGGCTTGATGATTATTCGTTCTTTATGGCAGCTAAAGAGTTTCATGGCGGAGGTATCTGGACAAACTGGGACGAAGTTCTCGTTAAAAGAAACGAAAAAGCTCTGGCAGAATGGAATAAAAAATTAATAGAAGGTATAAACTATAATAAATTTGTACAGTACATTTTCTTTGAACAATGGTCTGCTGTTAAGAAATATGCCAACGCCAAAGGAATAAGAATAATAGGCGATATGC
The DNA here is from genome assembly GCA_963815785.1 of uncultured Ignavibacteria bacterium. GTDB lineage: Bacteria > Bacteroidota > Ignavibacteria > Ignavibacteriales > Ignavibacteriaceae > DATFVA01. Next base: position 108,421 of record CAWFHZ010000018.1, on the reverse strand, counting down.
CTATTTTTATTGCATATGACAGCGCTGACCTTTGGGCACATAAAGAATTGTTCTCGGTTGATGAGAATGGTAATCTTACTTCTGTTGCCGGTGTTCCTCCCGATTATTTCAGTGCGACCGGTCAGCTTTGGGGAAATCCTCTTTATAAATGGGATGTTATGGAAAAAGATGATTTTCTGTGGTGGCGGCAGAGAATGAAACAAATGCTTAACCTTGTTGATATTATCAGGATAGATCATTTCCGTGGATTTGATGCCTACTGGGAAATTCCGGGAGATGCACCTACAGCTGAAACAGGAAAGTGGGTTAAAGCTCCGGGAGAAAAATTTTTTAGAACAATAAACGAACACCTTGGTTCTTTGCCGATTATTGCAGAAGACCTGGGAGTTATAACTAAATCGGTTGAAAAATTGAGAGACGATTTTGACTTTCCCGGTATGAAAATTCTTCAATTCGCTTTTGGCACCGGTATGGAAAGAAAATTCCTTCCGCATAATTTCACAAAGAATTGCCTGGTATATACAGGTTCTCATGATAACGACACCACAGTTGCTTACTTTGAAAAAGAAAAAAATAGTAAGAATGATATATATCAACATGCTCAGCAATATCTTAACTATTTTGGAGATGATATAACAGGCGCATTAATTCATTCAGCTTATGCTTCTGTTGCAGATATGCTTTTAATTCCTATGCAGGATGTTTTAAGACTGGGTGGTGAAACCAGAATGAATTTTCCAGGAAAACCCGGTGGAAACTGGCAGTGGAGATTTAGCTGGGATCAGGTTAGTCCTGAAATAGCCGGACACTATAAATATTTATGTGAAATTTATGAGCGTCCTCCAAAACCTGAGAAAGAAACTGAAATTGAAATTAATTAATTGCTGGTAAAACAATGTTAAACTATTTAAAAAGATTTTTACTGAACCTGATAAAACGCAAAATAATTTTGATTATGGCAGTGACGATCAGAGTACTGAAGCGAATAAAAAACTACAGGTAGCAACCTGTACACTCTTTATTGAAATGGCAAGAGCTGATGATAATTTTACTGAAGAAGAAAGAGATAAAATTATTTCAATAATGAAATCGACTTTTGATTTAGAGGATGATTGTGTGAATGATTTGATTGAGCTTGCTGAAAAAAGATTGCAATCGGATGACAGCATTTATGATTTTACAAAACTGATTAATCAGAATTTTGACAACGATGAAAAATTTGAGTTATTAAAGAATTTATGGCGTTTAATTTACATTGATAAAAAGCTTGATATGTACGAAGATCATCTTATTAAAAAGATCGGGGGTTTATTGAATATGGGGCACGAAGATATAATAGGAACAAAATTATTGGTTAAGGAGGAAATGAATAATATCTAAACGGAACTTAGTCAGTTCTGTAAGTCCAGAATTTTCCTGTTGTCATTACCAGTTTCTTTTCTTTTTCTTTTATTGCTCTTCAAAGTATCATAAGTTGCGATAGCTCCTGCAAGCAATGCTATTAAGAGATGAAATAAATTTGTTGCCATTTTAACCTCTCTATTGTTATTAATACTTTTTATTCATTACAAAAGTAATTCTTAAGTTATGGACTGGTGTTAAGGAGTTATTAACAAAACATTAAGTTTATGTTAAGTAAAAAAGCATACTGCACTTGAATTTTTCCGATCATCCTTGATTTCAAACCGCTGTTCATATGATTTGTGAGTCTGCGAAACATAATTGCCACTCCGGCGTCTGAATAACAAGAAACCGGCATTCGCAACATTATTAAGGAGAAGGCAATGGAATTAAAAATATTTACTAAAACACATTTCCAGTTTATAGTTCTTCCAATGATGCTGTTGTTAGTTTTTTCAGGATGCAGCACAGCAAACCAGGGAACAGTTGCACACCTTGATACCAACAGCAGGGCAGATCAGACATTTTCTTTTTATAAAGATGAGGGCGGAAAAGATAGCCGCTGGGAGGTTAACTTCAACAATGGTGAAATCTCTTCAATCTTTAGAGATGGAGAGCGCATTCCTGACAATGAAATTGATGATTACAGGGGAATGATTTATAAAAGGATTAATAAACTTCAAAACAAATCGCATCATATTGAAGCAGATTTAAATGGCTTTAAATTCGATATGAGAAATTTTAAAGAAGATATGCACAAAATGAAAGAAGGACTGAAGAATCAGAAGTTTGAATTTCATTTTGATGATGAAGCCTTTAGAGATGGGATGAAAGAACTCTCGGCAGAACTATCAAAACTGAAGGACAAAAAAATAAAAATCGAATTTGATTCTGATAAATTTGACGATGAAATGGATCGTCTTAATAAAGATATCAATATTCAGGTTAACGTAAATATGGATGACCTGAAAGAAAATATTGAAAAAATGAAAAGCGAAATGAAGGACCATTTGGATGAAATACAAAATATCGATATTGATCTTTCAGGACTGGATGATGCAATGTCTGAGCTTGGCAAAAATATGGGAAGTATTAAGATTAAACTTCACGGACTTGATATCAAATTGAAAAAATTAAATGATTTTATAGATACGGTAAAAGAAGAAATGGTAAAAGATAATTTGATAAAAGAGTGAAGATGAAAAACTTAATTTGGATTTGGATGACAACGGGATGGAAGTAAACGGTAAAAAAGTTTCAAATGAATTGTATGAAAAATATAAAAAGATGTATGAAGAACACTTTGATAAAAAATTATCTGATGATGAGCATTTTAGAATAATAAACTAAAATCTTCATCTCAACCACACACAAAGAGAGCGGTGTTCCATTGCCGGAATGCCGCTTTTTATTTTAATAATCCCATACTTTTAAAAATATTTTTAACTATTGGAATTCTTGATTCAACATCCGAATTATTTTTTATATCTATATTATTGGCAAAAAAATAAACATCACCATTCTCCTCAAGATATCCAACATACCAGCCGATACCTTTCTCAACTCTTGCAGCCCACCCTGTTTTACCTCGTAGAATATATCTGTCAGTTTTTTCATTTATCAAAATATCCTTTACAATGTTCATACTTCTTTGCGAAAAGGGAAGATTATTAAAATATAATCGTTTAAGAAATTCTACCTGTTCAGCGGGAGAAATTCTTAATCCTCCCTGAAGCCAGAAGAGATCAATACCTCCGCTAATATTGCAGTTTCCATATCTGGCTGAATCCACAAAATGCTGCATCCTTTCTTCCCCGATTTTTCTGGCGATAACCTGGTATGCCCAGACTGCTGAATATTTTATTGCCGTCCGTAATGTCTGATCCATATTCCATTTATCATACTGCCTGTTTACACTATCCCATGGAATTACTTCGTTTTCGTCTTTTATTACCCCGGTTTCCAGGGCAACAAGTGAATTGAATATCTTGAATGTTGAGGCAGGAAGAAAAGTTTCCACGGACCTCTTTTTATCGTACACGAAATATTGATCTTTTTTCAGATCGTAAATAATTATACATCCTTTCACATTATATTCATCATAAAAAGACTTCCAATCTTTTTTTTCTACTGTTGTTTGGGAAAATAAATTTGTTGAAAGGATTAAAACGGTAATAATTAATGATATCATAACAGATCGGGTTTGAGTGAAATAAAATTAGAAGAGAAAAAAAGAGCCGTCATTGAAGACGGCTCAGTATAAAAGAAATCAGAAAGAAAAGTTTATTCCAAGACTGCCTGTCATTGTTCCAAACCATGAAGCACTTGGACCCTTAACTGTTGTGCTAACATTTCCATTGGTTTGTGTTAATTCGGGCTGATTTAAACTTAAAAATCCAACCTGGTAATTGGCTGATAAAGAAAACCCTTTATCAATGAAATATTGTGCACCAAAATCCAGTCCTACACCAAGTGAAGAGGCTGACAATTCGGTTTTAGATGGGTTTGTTCCTGTTGTTTCGTCAGTTGAGGAAACTGAACCAAATGAAATATCGGCTCCAACCCATACAGCAACATTTTCAAATTTAGGCTGAAAATAGTGATTTACAAATCCGGTAATTCCAAATTCTGTTCCGCTATGTTTCTGCTGTCCTCCGCCTGTTATATCCTGTGTGGTTGAATTAGAACCGAAATCAACTATTCCCCCAACTGCCCAGCCGCTGGAGATAAAATAACCATACTTAATTCCGTACAGGGACATTTGTCCAAGTCCGCCTTCACCACTATAAGTTGGAACTATAGCAGCCAATTTCCCATTAAAATTATCAACTCCTGGAGTCCATTGAAATCCGGTAAAAGAAGTACCTTGCTGAAGTTCAGCCCTGTAACCCGAAGGGGCTTCAGGTGCATTTTGTGCATAACACATAGAAGCTAACAGAAGAATTGAAAAAAGAACAGTAATTGAACGTAACATATATAACCTCATTGGTTGTTAAGTGATTATTGAACTGAGAAATAAGTAACTAAAGGATACAGATCAGAAATACGGTAACAGTTTCCTGATAGATTAAGTAACAAGAAGTAATGAACTTTATTATTTTGAAAGATCAAATACTAACTTTCGCAAAAATAATTTTTAGTGAGAACAAAGTAGAAAATTAAAAACTTAAAAACAATAGATATAATAGAATCACTTAAAGTAAATTCTGAGCTAATTTTTTTCAGTAAGTGATTTTTTGAGGCTGGTGAGCAAGCTATCGGCTTTCTTCCCCTCATCGGGTGAAACAAGAGATTTATATTTTATCAAAGCATTCAACGCATCATCAAATTCTTCATTCATTGCATACACAAGTGCAAGGTTAAAGTAGATATTTGAAAATTCCGGATCTATGTCCGCTGCTATCTCGTAATGAAGTTTTGCAACTCTGTAATCATTCTGTTCAAAATAAAGATTAGCAAGATTATAGTGCGCTTCAAGATGACGCGGCTCAAATTTTAAGCATTCTGTAAAATAGGCAAATGCTTTTATAATATTCCCAGACCGTGTTTCAAGAATTCCAAGATTACAGTTTGCGTCAGCTATGCAGTCTTCTAAAATTATTGCTTTAATGTATGCCTCCTGTGCACCGGGATCTTCTTTTTCATCGAGCCACAAAGCTTCTTCAAAAGGTGTAAATCGTGAAGGTAGCTGAATTATATTTGCCTCTGCCTGAGCGAACAGATTAAGCTGTCCTTCTGTTTCCCTTTCCTTTGATTTTCTTTTCCTTGCTCTTTTATATCCGAGACTGGAATTTACGGAGGTTTCTAATTGAATTACTTTTGCCATTCGCTGTTTTCATCCTTTTATCTGGGTTAATTCTTTAAAGAAACCGATAGTTATCATCCAAATATAAATAAGAAAATTTTGCTCTCATAAAATCAATAGGAGGATTTCCAAGTTTAAGCTGTTCTGAATTTGATTTCAATTCATTAAGTAACCGAATTTAAGTATTCCTTCTCACGTTGCTTGGATATCCCGGCTTAAATAACCCCTCAGACTTTAATGGTGAACAGAAAATAAGATTAGTCTTATTTTCATAAATAAGTAATGGATTTTAGTGATAGTCTGTCATCCTTTTTCGAAATTTTTTAGTGAAACTTTTGTACTAGTCATCAGAATTTGACCTGACCGTTTTGCAGATATTGATTTAATACGTAACTTCAATCAAAATTAAAAAATGACGGTGTAAAAATGCAAAGTGATATAAGCGAAAAACGTAAACATAGTTTTTTTGATGATGTATTAAATTACTTCGACAGGGCTGCAAGCTATACAAATTACCCTAAAGGACTTCTTGATCAGATTAAGTATTGCAACAGTGTTTACAGAATGCGATTCCCTGTAAGGATAAAGGATAAAATTGAAGTTTTTACTGCTTACCGTGTTGAACATAGTCAGCACAAACTTCCTGTTAAAGGCGGAATAAGATTCAGCCTTTCTGTAAACCAGGATGAAGTAATGGCACTTGCTGCACTTATGACTTATAAATGTGCAGTCGTTGAAGTTCCGTTTGGTGGTGCTAAAGGTGGAGTAAAAATTGATCCCAAAATATATTCTGAAGTTGAATTAGAAAGTATAACGCGTAGATATACTGCCGAATTAATCAAGAAAAATTTTATCGGACCCGGAATTGATGTTCCTGCTCCTGATTACGGAACAAGCGGCAGAGAAATGGCATGGATTGCGGATACTTATGCGGCTTTCAATCCCGGACAGATTGATGCTTACGCTTGTGTTACCGGTAAACCAATTAGCCAGGGAGGTGTCCAGGGAAGAGTAGCTGCGACAGGAAGAGGTGTTTATTATGGAGTTAGAGAAGCTGTAGACCAGGCGGAAGATATGAAAGCAATAGGGTTAACAAAAGGTATTGAAGGGAAAAAAATTGTAATTCAGGGTCTTGGTAATGTAGGTTATCACACAGGGAAATGTTTTCAGGAGGATGGTGCTGTTATCATTGCTATTGCCGAGTACGAGGGAGCAATCTATAACGAAAACGGTCTCGACGTTGAAGCAGTAAAAAAACACAGGGATGAAACGGGATCAATATTGAATTTTAAAAAGGCGAAGAACATTAAACATACACTCAAAGCTTTGGAGATTCCGTGTGATATTCTTATTCCGGCTGCACTGGAAAATCAGATTAATATTGAGAATGCTAAAAAAATTAATGCCAAGATTATTGCTGAAGCAGCCAATGGTCCGGTTACTCCTGAAGCCGAAGATATACTTCTTAAAAAGAATGTTTTAATAATTCCGGATCTCTTTTTAAATGCCGGCGGGGTTACAGTATCATATTTTGAATGGCTTAAAAATCTTTCTCATGTAAGATTCGGTAGAATGGGAAAAAGATATGAAGAAAAATTGAACAAGACTTTAGTTGAATCGATAGAAACTGCAATCGGAAAAAAATTAGATGCCTATTCAAAGAAAATAATAATTCATGGAGCAGGCGAAGAAGATCTTGTAAATTCAGGACTTGAGGAAACAATGATTACTGCTTACAACGAGATGAGAGATACATATAAGGGAGGGAAAAAAATACCTGATTTGCGAACTGCTGCTTTTATAAATGCAATAGATAAAATTGCAACTTCATATATGGCGTTGGGAATTTTTCCTTAATTGAACTGGTATTTAAATTTAAATGATGATCATACCCAGCCCCTGAGTTTGCAAGCTTCTGCAACACGGGCAACTCCAACTACCATTGCTCCCAGCCGCGGATGAACTTTCTTTTCTTTCATAGCTTCATCAACACGGTAATATGCTTTTGTGAGTTTTTCATCAACAAGTTTATGAATTGTTTCTTCATCCCAGAAAAATGAATATTTGTCCTGAACCATCTCGAGGTATGATACGGTGACTCCGCCTGCGCTGGCAAGTATATCTGGGATTATATGAATCCCTTTTTTGAAGAGAATTAAATCTGCTTCCGGGGTTGTTGGTCCGTTTGCCAGTTCACAAATTATTTTTGCTTTGATTTCATTCGCGTTATTCAGGTGAATTGAATTTTCCAACGCGGCAGGATAAAGCACATCTACATCAAGTGCCAGAACTGCATCATGTTTAATTTCTTTTGAACCGGGAAAACCTTTTACTGAACCTTTTTTCAATTTAAATGAAACCAGTTCTTTCGTATCAAAACCATCGGGATTATAAATTGCTCCCTTGGAATCACTGACAGCGACCAGCTTTCCGCCACCCAATATTTCCTGATGCAGCAGTCCGGCTCTTTGCCCTGCATTTCCAAATCCCTGGATAGCATAAGTACCGTGCGGATCTATGTTTAACTGTTTGCATGCCTCCCTGACAGTAATTACGCCGCCACGTGCAGTTGCATCACGCCTTCCTTCAGTACCCCCGATTTGTGTTGGTTTATCAGTAAAAGAACCGGGGTGATGAAGATTCATAATAGTTTCATATTCATCCATCATCCATGCCATTGTTTGAGGATTAGTATAAACATCGGGTGCAGGTACATCTTTATCAACACCTATCATCGGAGCAATTGCCCTTACATATTCGCGTGAAAGATTTTCAAGCTCTCTATCTGACATTTCTTTGGGATTGCAGCAAACTCCTCCCTTGGCACCACCAAGCGGAAGATCAAGAACCGCAGTCTTCCAAGTCATCCAGCATCCGAGAGCTCTTATTGTATCAATAGTTTCTGCAGGGTGGAATCTGATTCCTCCCTTTGCCGGACCTCTCGCAAAATTATATTGAATTCTATATCCCTGGAATATTTTTACTTTACCTGAATCCATCTTCACATGTAAAGTAAAATTAAATTCTCTTTGGGGTAAACTGAGAAGTTTTGTTGTAGCCTCATCGAGGTTCAGCATTTTTGCAGCTTCAAGTATTTGCTGCTGTGCAACATGAAATGAATTATAAGATTCCATTTTAGTCTTCCTCAAACTTTGATGATTTATCCTGATCATTTGAAGCATCTTTTTTCAGATCAGTTTCCAGTATAATCCTGTACCAGCAGTTTTTACAGGTGATTGCTCTGTCTACCTTCAACAAAACCTGCTGCCATGGACTTAGTTTGTGTCCGCAGTGCGGGCACGTTTCAGGGATATTAGAAATTTCTTCTTCCATATTGATTTTTTAACTCATTAAATTTCCGGCATAAGAATAATACCCTTATTCTTGTGACGATTCATTTTAACAACTACGGGTTTTTCAAAACGCAATAGCTTAGTAAATATTTTCTTTTCTTCCGGCTCCTGCTTAAGCAGCCAATCCCAATTGATAAAACCTTCATGCTTGTGCGTATCAACTGTGAAATATCCTACTAAAAAGGAGGTAATATTCTGGAAGAAATGAGAACCTTGTGAAGGAGCAACGGAAAATTCTTTAAAGCCGGATTCAACAATGGTTTTAGCTCCGGCTATTTGTTCCCACTTAACAGGAATTCCCAGCCATGGATCAAGAGTTCCCCATCTTCCCATACCAATTAAAAGATAAGGTCTGTTCAAATTCATTAGTTTTGAGTTAAAGAGACTGACTTCTTTTGCAACTTCACGCGATTTTGATCGGTCGAAAGTATTTGGATCAACAAAAATGATATCACAAATATCATCAATAATTCCATTTCCCAAAACCTGGGTGCTGGTACAAATCAATTGGTCCTTATCCAGATCTTCAATATTAAAGTTATCCGACTCTCTGTTTATTACCAGAGGTCTCATTTGTAAAAGTCCGAATTCCTTTGGCTTATCTTTTCCGCAAGTCATATTTACGGCAAATTCAATTTCAATAGGAGTTCCCATTCCCCATGTTCCCATATCCAAAAGAAGTTCAAGAATTTCAGGAAGAGGAAAGAGTTTATATTTAAGCAGAGGTGCAAATGTTACTACCCTCATTCCGGGTCGTGAAATTCCGTCGGAAATAGCGTCATTGTCAGGTGAATAAGTTGAGCCTACAGATCCGAGCGTTCCGTCAATTTCAGAAGATTCAATTGGATATTGTTTCAATAAGGTATCCTGTGTTGAATACTCAAAGCTCTGTTTATTTTCCATCTGTAGAGCAAAGAATTCTCTCTGGCTTGTATTAAGCGATTCCTCAACAGAATAAAATTGAATTAGATCAGTTGGATACTTAGGACAGAAGCGGACCGTGTTTCCACCATCTACAACTGTTTTTCCCAATCCAAGAGCAACGGATACAATCCCGTCAACCGGAAATTGCGGGGGCAGCGGATAAAAATTATACGATTTTGCCACACCCGAAAAATCAGGATAAAATCTGTTACCATATGCCTCTCCAACCATCTTCTGAATAATTACTGCCATCTTTTCTTCTTCAAGTCTGTAAGAAGTAAACCTGATGTAATTTTTTGCTCCCTGGTAAAATGTAGAGGCATAAACTTTTTTTATTGTATTCAATAAATCGTTCAGTCTTGAAAGAGCGTTATGGTGGTTGTTCGGAAGCATGTATGTTTTGTAAACCCCGGCAAAAGGATGATATTGTGAATCTTCAAGAAGGCTGGATGAACGCACGGCAAGCGGCGTATGCATCAGATCCAGAAAAGCAGCAAGTTCACCTAATACTTCCTCAGGAAAACTGTCAGCCTCTACAAATCGCCTGGTAATTTCTTCATCATCATTACAATTAAGTGCAAAAGTTCTCAAATCATTTTCGTCCAGGAACTGATCAAACACTTCCGTACCCAGTACAACACCTGCAGGCACAAATATTTTAATATCCTGATATTGATTCCGGACATTGTAATTATTTATAAGTGTATTAACGAATCCCAATCCTCTGGCTTTACCACCAAGGGAACCACCCCCGATTCTTGCAAAGGTACTATTCGGATCGAAAATATCTTTGCTGAAATCAGTTATTAATCCTCTCTGCCTGTTGTGCCTGTAATTTCTTAAAGTATGTATAAGATAATCCCTTAGGGATTCAATATCCGGATAATCACTTACCCTCCGCGGACGAAGTTTATGCGCCAGCCAGAATTCGGTTCTTGCCTTAAGCCAGTTTGAAAAATGATTTCTTTCGGCGTGATATTTTATACTGTCTTCGGGAATAATTTTTAACTGTTCCTCCAGACTCCGTAGATCATTTGCTCTTCCAACTTCAATACCTGTTGATGTTCTGAAAACAAAATCACCAAAGCTGAAATAGTGATTTAAAAAATGCCTGACTTCATTAAGCAGAAGAGGAGAATCTTTCATAATAAAAGTTGCCCCGGCTTCTTTTGCGGCAATTTCATTTCGTGCATTTGTTGAAAGAAGCAGAATAGGTATATCAGTATGTTCTTTTTTTACATTTACGGTAAACTCAATTCCTGCACGCGGATCCGGTTCTCCATGATGAGGAAAATCTATGTCTGAAATAATTCCAAGAATAAACTCCTTATATTTTTCATAATATTCCCAGGCTTCTTCATAACTTGAACATAAAAGTATTTTCGGACGGGCACGCATTCTGAGAAATTTATGAGAAAGATTAATTCCTTCGGAAATTAATCTCTGAGATTGTTTAAGCATTTCAGTATAAATAAGCGGGAGAAATGAAGAATAGTACCTGAGGTTATCTTCTATTGCTATAACTGCCTGCACTCCAACCATCTTGGTATCGTGTGCAACATTCATTTTATCTTCAAGAAATTTGATAATAGCAATAATAATTCTAAAGTCTCCCTGCCAGACAAATATTTTATCGAAGACGGAGGTATCTTCATTAAGTAAAAGAGTATTCAGTTCAAGGTTATCATGTGCGAGCAGGATTAATGGAATACTCAGATCGGATTCTCTAACGAGTTTTGCAAAATTTATTGCATGCATATCTTCTATATGCAATGTTGTTATTATCAGATCGAATCTTTTTTCTTCTTTGGCTAATTTAATTGCCTCATGTCCGCTTGAGACTCTTGTAAGTTCCGGGGAGTGACTGAGATTTAATCCCTGGTATTCATTCCTGATAAGTTCATAAAGTCTTCCGTCTTCTTCAAACAGGTAAAGATCATAAAGACTGGAAACCAGAAGAATATCCCTTATACGAAGACGCATCAGGTTTTGAAATCCCTGGAAACGGTTACCATAACCGTGTTCTACCCAGAGATCATCAAAAGTATTTCTTATTTGCTCGAAACTGGTTTTCATAATTAATCCGGATAGAGAATTATGAGAGGCTAATGTTAATGAAGCCTCTCATAAAATTTACAATAAAGAGTAAACATAAACTATTTAAATAAACCAGTTTATACTACACCCTGATCCATCATAGCGTCTGCTACTTTCAGGAATCCGCCAATGTTTGCACCATTAACCAGGTTGCCGGGAGTCCCGAACCGGTCGGACATTTCAACACAGGTCTGATGGATGTTCTTCATGATCATTTGTAAACGCTGATCAACCTCTTCTCTTGTCCAGGGAAGTCTCATACTGTTTTGTGCCATCTCAAGTCCTGATACAGCAACTCCACCTGCATTAGCAGCTTTTGCAGGGCCATAAAGTATTTTTTTATCAAGGAATAACTTAACGCCGTCTAAAGTAGTTGGCATATTTGCACCTTCGGAAACAACATAAACACCATTCTTTAAAAGATTTTGTGCATCCTTTTCATTTATTTCATTCTGCGTTGCACTTGGAAATGCACATTGTGCTTTATTATCCCACATTGCATTATGATCAGCATTAGGATCAAGTTCTGTATACACTGCACTTTTATATTTATCAGCGTATTCCTTAATTCTTCCGCGTCTTACATTTTTGAGTTCCATAACGAAATTTAATTTATCTTTATCAATTCCTTTTTCATCATAAATAAAACCGTTGGAATCTGAAAGTGTTACAGCCTTCGCACCCAGGGCATTCAGTTTTTCAACTGTGTACTGGGCAACATTTCCGCTCCCTGATACAAGACAAGTTTTACCTTCTAGTGTTTCGCCTCTTGATGCGAGCATTTCAGCGGCAAAATAAACTGCGCCGTACCCGGTTGCTTCCGGACGAATTAATGAACCACCCCAGTTCAAACCTTTGCCGGTAAGAACTCCCGTAAATTCATTTCTTAATTTCTTGTATTGACCGAAGAGAAAACCAATCTCTCTTCCACCAACTCCGATATCACCCGCAGGAACATCGGTATTTGGTCCTATATGACGAAATAGTTCACTCATAAATGCCTGGCAGAATCTCATTATTTTCATATCACTCTTACCTTTGGGATCAAAATCGGAACCACCTTTGCCGCCGCCCATAGGCAGAGTTGTTAAGCTATTCTTAAATACCTGCTCGAAAGCGAGAAACTTAAGAATACCCTGGTTAACAGATGGGTGAAATCTTAGTCCACCTTTGTAAGGTCCGATAGCACTGTTCATTTCAATTCGGAAACCGCGGTTAATATGTATTTCACCCTGATCATCCACCCATGGAACTCTAAAGGTGATTATTCTTTCAGGTTCTAAAATTCTTTCTAAAATTTTTGCGGCTCGGTATTCGGGATGTCTGTCCAGAACAATTGATAATGATTCGGCAACTTCCTCAACTGCCTGATGGAATTCCGGTTCGGCTGGATTTTTTGCTTTAACCTCAGCCATAAGGTTTTTGACGTACTCTGACATTTCTGCCTCCTGTGTGGTTGTATTTTGTTGAATTACACCAGCGTAAATCAGGAGTAGTAGTATTACGCTTTTTGTGGTGAGTGAAAATCCTCCTTTAAATGATCAGTTTTCCGGTTTTAAAATAATTCCTTTGTTTTTACTCCCATTAATTTTTACAATAACGGGCTTGTTAAATTTTAAATGCCTGGTATATTCCATTTCATCAACAGCTTTCTGTTGTGCCAGCCAATCCCAGTCTATAAAACCAGAATCGGAAGAAGAGTCTACAGTAAAATATCCTACTTTAAATGAAGTAATATTCTGAAAGAAATGAGAACCCTGCGATGGTGTTACGCTTAAATCTTTAAATCCAGATTCAACAATAGTTGAAGCTCCGGAAATCTGATCCCATGTTACAGGAATTCCCAGCCAGTGATCAAGACTTCCCCATCTGCCGACACCAATTAGTAAATAGGGAGTTTTACTGTTTAATAATTTTGAGTTTATCTGACTCACTTCGTATGCAACATTTATACTTTTTGATCTGTTATATTTATTTATATCAACATATACAATATCATAAATATCAGTCATTGCGCCGTTGCCAAGCACCTGACCGCTCTGGCAAAGAATTTTATTTTTTGCATCATGATCAACATCCAGTTCTTCCAGTTCGTGGCTTATTACAAGCGGACGCATCTGCAGAAGTGCAAATTCTTTCGGCTGGTTATCATTAACTTTTAAGTTGACTGCAAATTCAATTTCAATAGGCACACCCATTCCCCATGTGCCAATGTCAAGTATTATATCAAGTATTTCTGCTAATGGAAAAGCTTTATGTTTCAGAATAGGGGCAAACGTTACAACACGTTTTCCCAGTCGCGAAATTCCATCGTAAACTGCATCGTTTTCAGGTGAATAAGTCGAGCCTACAAAATAAAGTGTTTCATCTGCTTCGGCTACAGAGAGTTCAAACTTTTTAACAAATTGATCCGGGGACCAGTTTTGAGAAGGAGAAGAGCTTCCATTGTACAACAATGAATAAAAATCCTGCTGTGCATTTCTTAATGTTTCTTTGGTCGAAAAAAATTGAAGCATATGTCTGGGAAACTTAGGACAAAATCTTACTACATTTCCTCCGTCAACCACGGTTTTTCCAAGTCCAAGAGCAACCATTGCAATTCCATCCGAAGATTTTTGGGGAGGAACCGGATAAAAATTATAAGACTTGGCAACACCGGCAAAATCAGGGTAAAACCTTTCGTCTCTTCTTGCGCCGACAAGTCTTTGAATTATTACTGCCATCTTTTCTTCTTCAAGGCGGTAATCGGTTGCCTTCATGTAATCTTTAGCTTTTTTATAAAATGTTGAAGCATAAACACATTTTATGCAATTCATTAGTTCAGCTAATCGAATTGAAGGATCAGGATGATTGTTGGGAACCATGTAAGTTTCGTACACTCCCGCAAATGGCTGGAATTGTGAATCCTCCAGAAGACTGGATGACCTTATAGCAAGCGGTTCTTTAATTACCTCCAGAAATTCTGAAAGTTTGTTTATAAGTTCCTGAGGGATTTTTTCTGCTTCGATAAATCTTTTCGTTATTTCTTCGTCGTTGGTTGAACTCAAAGCAAAAGCATCAAGTTGATTTTCCACCAGGAATTCATCAAAAAAATCAGTGGCAATAACTACTGCTGAAGGGACAGTTAATTCAACTCCCTCAAACCTGTCACGGATTTTATTATGATTGATAAGAATGTTAATAAATCCCAAACCCCTGGCTTTTCCGCCAAGTGACCCGGTTCCTATCCTGGCAAAACTATTTTTCGGATCGAACGTTTCTTTGTTGAACTCGGTTATTATGCCTCTCAGCCTGTACTCCTGGTAATTTTTCAGCGAGCTGAGCAGATGTTTTCTTAGGTCATCAACAGATTTGAAATCAGAAACCCTCCTGGGACGAAGCTTGTGTGCAAGCCAGAATTCGGTTCTTGCTTTCAGCCATTTTGAGAAATGATTTCTTTCTGCATGAAACATCAGGCTTTCATCGGGAATTTTTCTGATGAACTCTTCAAGAGCTTTCATGTTAGGTGCTTTTCCAACTTCTGAACCATCAGGCAGCTGAAAAATAAAATCACCAAATCCGAAATTATTCATCATAAAATCGCGGAGTTCATGGAGTAAGCGCGGTGAACCTTTCTGTATAAAACTTGCTCCTGCTGAATATGCTTTAACAGCAAAATCAGGGTTGCTCGATTGAAGTAAAATAGGAATATCCTTTTGCCGGTTTTTTACTTCGCGGGTAAATTTTATCCCGGCTTCTGAATCACGCGTACCATGATGTTTGAAATTACTGTCTGTAATTATTCCAAGAATTGATTCCTCATACTTTTCAAAGTAACCCCATGCTTCATCGTACGTTGTGCTGAGAAGAATTTTGGGTCTTGCCCGCATCCTTAAAAATTTGTGTGTAAGACTAACTCCTTCGGAAATTAATCTTTGAGATTGATTAAAAATCTCGGTGTATATTAGAGGCAGGTAAGCCGAGTAAAATTTTACATTATCTTCAACAAGAATTATAACCTGTACACCAACCTGAGCCACATCATTTTCAACATTCATTTTATCTTCGGCATACTTTATAATACCAAGCAGCAGTCTGTAATCACCCAGCCAGATAAAAATTCTGTCAAATACAGATGAATCGTGTTTTGAAATCAACTCTTTACGTTCACGGTTGTCGTATGCCAGCAGAATCATTGGAGCCTTAACACCGGCATCTTTCATCCTGTTGGCAAATGTAATTACATTCATATCTTCAATGTGAAGAGTAGTAATGATAAGATCAAACTGGTTTTCGGATTTTATTAGTTCGAGGGCTTCTTCACCGGTTGTTACATGAGTTATTTCCGGTGCCTGGCTGAGATTTAGATTCTGGTATTCCTGCCGGATTAGTTCGTAGAGTCTTCCGTCTTCTTCAAATAGGTAAAAATCGTAGAAGCTTGATACAAGTAAAATCTCACGAATTTTATACCGCATCAGTTTCTGGAATCGCTTAATGCGGTTTGAAAAAATATCTTCTAGATGAAACGCTTGAATTTTACTCATTTAAATATTCAAGCTGCCCGATTTATCCGGGCAGCCGTTAAGTAATAAAAGAACCGTTTATACTAATCCCTGGTCAAGCATTGCGTCAGCAACCTTGAGGAATCCTGCAATGTTTGCTCCACTAACATAATTTCCTTTTGTTCCGAATCTTTCCGCAGTCGCTACACAAGTATCGTGAATGTTTTTCATAATCATTTGCAACCGTGAATCTACTTCCTCTTTTGGCCAGGGAAGACGCATACTATTCTGTGACATTTCTAACCCTGAAGTTGCAACTCCGCCAGCATTAGAAGCTTTACCCGGTGAGAATAATATTTTTGCATCTCTGAAAACTTTGTATGCTTCAATTGTAGTAGGCATATTGGCACCTTCGCACACACAAACACAGCCATTCTTTAATAATTCCTTTGCATCGTCTTCAAATATTTCGTTCTGAGTTGCACATGGTAAAGCTACATCTACCTTTATTCCCCATGGTCTTTTTCCTGCATGAAATTCAGCTTTGAATTTATCAGCATAATCTTTAACCCTGTCATTAGCGCTTGCACGCATCTCAAGCATATAATCAATTTTCTCTCCTTTAATTCCATCTTTATCATAAACAAATCCATCAGGACCGGAGAGAGTAACTACTTTACCACCCAGCTGATCTATTTTCTGAACAGCTCCCCAGGCAACGTTTCCAAATCCGGAGACACCACACACTTTTCCTTCAATGTCCATTCCTATTGTTTTCAACATTTCGTGCGCAAAATAAACAGCACCATAACCTGTTGCTTCAGGACGTATTAGTGAACCACCCCAGTTTAAACCTTTACCGGTAAGCACGCCTGTAAATTCGTTCTTTAATCTTTTATACTGTCCGAATAAAAATCCGATCTCTCTTCCGCCAACACCTATATCGCCGGCAGGAACATCGGTGTTAGGACCAATATGTCTGTACAATTCAGTCATAAAACTCTGGCAGAATCTCATAACTTCATTATCACTTTTTCCTTTAGGATCAAAATCGGAACCGCCCTTACCGCCGCCCATTGGCAATGTAGTAAGACTATTCTTAAATACCTGTTCGAACGCTAAGAATTTCAATATACCAAGATTTACCGAAGGGTGAAAACGTAAACCGCCTTTGTAAGGTCCTATTGCACTGTTCATTTCAATTCTGAAACCACGGTTAATATGGATATCACCCTGGTCATCCATCCATGGGACACGGAACAAAATAACTCTTTCCGGCTCTGTCATTCTTTCTAGGATCCTTGCTGATTTATATTCCGGGTGTCTTTCCAATACCAAATCCAGGGAATCAAATACTTCTTCAACTGCCTGATGAAATTCAGGCTCATTTTGGTTCTGTGCTCTTACTTTTGAAAGCACATTTTGAGCATATTCAGTCATAACTTTCCTTTAATTTAAAAATTTAGATTAGCTCCCATTCGGGGTTATGCCTAACAAATATTTATTGTAACAATTGTGCATAATATTTAAAAACTGCACAAGAAAAATTAGCAATTCTTTTGATTAAAAACTCAGGAAAATAAGGAAATCTTCTCTTCTTGATTGCGTGGTTTCATATCAATAAGTTTAGAGGGTATATTTTTCCGTTTATTAAAACTTAAGGCTTAAAATGAACAAAGAAATATTAAAAGAAAAAATTGAACAGGCAGTCAATATTTTAAATGAAAAAGAAATTGATATGTGGATGATTTTTGTGCGCGAGAGTTCAACAATAAATGATCCCAGTCTCGATATAGTTGTGGGCGGAAACTATACATGGCAGTCGGCTTTTATCATTAACCGTGACGGGGAAACCGCAGCTATTATCGGCTCTCTGGAAGAAGATAACATTAAAAGAATAGGAACTTTTCAGAATGTTATTACTTATGTTAAATCAATCAGAGAACCATTGAATAAATATTTAAAATCAAAAAATCCTGCCAGGATTGCAATTAATTTCTCAAAAAATTCTGTATTAGCCGACGGACTAACTCACGGAATGTACAATATCCTGGTGGAACATCTCAGCGGAAGCGGGTTTGAAAAAAAACTTGTAAGCTCTGAAGATGTAATTTCAGCTCTACGCGGGAGAAAATCTCCAACTGAACTTGCTATAATGAAAGAGGCAATTAAAGAGACTATTAAAATATTCGATGAAACCGGAAAATTTATTAAACCGGGTGTAACAGAAATTGAAATTGCAGAGTTTATGAAGAAGAAAGTCGAAGAAAGAGGATTCGGACTCGCATGGGAAGCAGATCATTGTCCTGCTGTTTTTACAGGACCGGATGCCGGAGGTGCTCACTCAGGACCGACTGATAACAAAGTAGAGAAAGGACATATTGTTAACATTGACTTCGGTATAGAATATAAAGGTTATTGTTCTGATCTGCAAAGGATGTGGTATGTTCTGAAAGATGATGAAAAAGCAGCTCCTTCAGAAGTACAGAAAGGTTTTGAAATAATCAGGGATGCAATTCAAAAAGTAGCTGATCAGTTAAAACCCGGAGTAAAAGGCTGCGATATGGATGATATTGCCCGCAACTATATTACTGGTAAAGGTTATGAGGAATATCCTCATGGGCTTGGTCACCAGGTCGGCAGAAATGTTCACGACGGCGGTGCAGGTCTTTTCCCGAGATGGGAACGTTATGGAGATACTCCTTTTATGAAAGTGGAAGAAGGTCAGATCTTTACAATTGAACCAAGGCTACCGGTAAAAGCCTATGGGGTTTCAACTCTTGAAGAGGAAGTGTTTGTTACAAAAAACGGTTGTGAATTTATTTCACCTCCTCAAAAGGATTTAATGCTTATTAAATAAAAATTAAAATGGGAGAATTATTACACAGGTGATTCTCTCTTTCATGATTCGAACGGGAAAAAGCTAAGGGATATTTCGTATGCGTTTCATTTGCCTTATATCCAGAGTTGCATTGAAATATTAATCACTCAAAGTTTAATAGAAAACGATAAAGCTTTTTGTTGACTTCGCTAAAAATAAATTTACCTTTAACACTATTGCAGGGATAATATTCAATCTGAACTTTCATATGTATATATTATAAGCAGTTTCTTTTAAAATTAAGAATCATCTTATGGATTTTTTCTGTATCTTAATTTAAATTATATCATCTGTCTCAATATTAGGGTAGTAATATGAAAAAAATAAAACTATTACTTATTGAAGACAATCGACTTCTTCGGGAGGGGCTTGCTGCATTGTTAAAGAAACAGCCAGACATGATTGTAGTTGAAACTGTTGGAAACGGTGAAAACATTTTGAAAATAATGAATAAACATAACCCCGGTATTATACTTCTGGATTTAGGTCTGAGAAACAGAAGCAGTATGAATTTAGTTAAAATGATGAAGAAGAATTTTAATTCTGTTAAAATAATAATGATGGATCTGATCCCCGTGCAAGCCGATGTTTTTGAATTTGTGCAGGAAGGAGTTTCCGGATTTATACTGAAAGATGCTACAGTTACTGAATTTCTCAAAACAATCAGATCCGTTGCAAAAGGTTTTCAGATACTTCCTCCCAACTTAACCGGATCACTTTTTTCCCAGATTGTGGAGCATGCAGTTACCAATTCTAGAACATCCCAATTAATGGAATCCGTTAGAATGACTAAAAGGGAAAGACAAGTGATTGAATTAATCTCGGAAGGGAATACCAATAAAGAAATTGCCCAAGTACTTCATCTCTCAACTTATACTGTTAAAAGTCATGTACACAATATCCTTGAGAAACTGGCGCTTAGTACACGTGTACAAATTGCCAAATTTGCACACGATTCAAGAAAAGTAGAATCGGCGGTTGACAGCATTTCCTTGTTTGATGATTAGTTTCACTAATCCTAAAGAATTAATCCATATTTTGTTCTAAAGAACTATTTACTCACAGGTTCTTTCTTCTTATACATGTATAAGGAAGGATTTTATTTATGTATTTGATTAATAATAAGGGAAAGTGGATTGCTCTCAAAAGCAAGTTAAGACTTGCCTATCCGAATATAACCGTAAATGATTTATGGTTAGATAATTGAGTAGAATTCAATATGCTATTAATACTGCAAAAAATTATATAAGTATAAAAAAAATAATCCGTTTAATTAACAAACTTTAATCTACAGTTATCATTTGCTCAATATTTAGAAGGATAGAAGTGCTTTCATCCGAAAATCAATACAGAAGACTTTTTGAAACCGCTAAAGATGGTATATTAATCCTTAATGCCTCAAACGGGATGATTGTTGATGTTAATCCCTACCTGGTTGAAATGTTGGGTTATTCAAAAAAACGATTTCTTAAAAAAAACATATGGGATATAAGTGCTTTCAAAAATATAGATTATTCAAAAAAATTGTATAAAGAATTACAGGAAAAAGAATATGTCCGATATGAAGATATACCGCTGGAAGCTTCTGATGGGAGCCTGATAGATGTGGAATTTGTGAGTAATGTTTATTTGGTGAATAATGAAAAAGTAATTCAGTGTAATGTCCGGGATATTACAAAACGAAAGCAAAAAGAAAGAACACTGGTAGAGGAGATTAAAGAAAAAGAAGCCTTAATTACAGAAATTCAGCATAGAACTATAAACAGTTTAACTATAATTTTAAGTCTGATTAAACTCAGGGGTGAGATTGTTGATTCTGATGAAACAAAGTTGGTTCTTGAAGATTTAAAAACAAAAATAAATTCGATTACGGATCTGTACTCATTACTTTCCAAGTCCAATACTTTTTATGAAGTTAAGGTTAATATTTATTGTGATAAAATAATTGAAAGAATGTCCAAATTATCAAATAAAATTGTATTCAATAAAAACATATCGGAAATAATTGTTGCAAATAAAAAGGCGGCTCTAATAGGAATGATTCTGGTTGAGCTTTTATTTAATGCAATCAAATATGCATTTCCCGATTCCTCAAAAGGAGTAATTGATATAACTTTAGAAAGTATAAATGACCGGATATCGTTTATCGTTCAGGATAACGGCATCGGTTTACCAGATAATTTTGATATTACTAAACTCAAAAGTTTAGGACTTGACCTGGTAAATTTAATGGTTAGCCAGCTTAACGGTAAAATTGCTTTTGTTTCAGGGAAAGGAACAAAAATTATAATTGAATTCCCTATATAAAATTATAGATTCGAAACAGAACATTTAACTTCGCCCGCCAAAATAAGACTCTCCCAAAGATGTAGTCCCTTTTTCATCCTTTCGCTCTATTGATTCTCTATAGCAAATCATCGTAACGTTTGCTACAAAATAAAAGGAAAAGAATAATGAAAAACATTATTGTTACGCTTGTATTGTTAATACCATTCTCCCTGTTTGCACAAACTAAAGTTGAAACTGTCAGCACTACAGCTGATGTTCAAACCGATGTCTGGATGAATAAAATATCATCAGATTCTGAACTGCGCGGAAGGATGATGGAGATGATGATTGCAAAAACGAGCGGAGATAAAGAAGAAATGATGAAGCTTGTAAATTCTATGTTAAGCAATACTGAAATGCATCAGATGATTATCTCTGATAAAAATACAGAAACAGCGAAAGAAGACAATACTGTAGAACTGCAGCCGCGCGGGATGATGAATGATAGTGATAAGTCTAAAGAAATGATGAAAACAAAACCGGTCATTAAAAAATAATGTTTTTAATCGTCTGTGTTAACCCTTTAGTTTTTTCTAATTAAAACAACTAAAAATAACCGGACGAAAATTGCATAATAAAAAAGGAGAAACATTATGCGTACTTTTTTGTATTAATTACAGCACTTTTTTTGTGGGGTGTTTCAAGCACTTCAAATGCACAGGTAAGTGTTAATCTTAACTTCAACCTGGATACTCAGCCAGCCTGGGGTCCCACTGGATATGATTATGTAGAGTATTATTATTTACCGGATATTGATGTTTACTACTATGTCCCCCAGCAAAGATATTATTATTACACAAATGGGAATTGGCGTTACAGCTCAAGATTACCATCACGATATAGAAATTATGATTTTTATAATTCATATAAAGTAGTAGTAAATGAACGGAATCCCTGGCGGAACGATAAGAGCTACAGAGAAAAATATTATTCATATAAAGATCGTCACGATCAGCAGCCAATACGGGATAGTAAAGATTCAAAATATTTTCAGAACAAATATCATCCTGAGCATAATAACTGGGTTAAACAACAGAAGCACGATAACGGCAATCACAATGGCAACAACAATAACAATAAAAAGAATAACAAGCAGAAAAGAGATAAAAAATAACCTGATATAAAATAAATTTAGAACCAGTTTGTGGTGTATTAATTTCAGCTTTGAAAAAATCTTGAATGTCATTCTGAAACTGCCTTAGGGCAGTACGTTGACTTTAAAATTTCCTCTCCACAAGAATACATTGGTTTTGATAAAGCAAGAGTGATTGTAATGGATGAGAAAAAAGAAATAAGAACCAACTTAAAGCAAAGGCTGTTGATCCTTGAAGACGATATAGTAAATGCAAAAGTACTGCTTAGGTTATTAAAAAACCTGTATGATATGGATTTTGTAAATAATGGTGAGGATGCCCTAAAATATGCAATTGAAAAAAAATATGATGCATTTTTAATTGATATTGGTTTACCGGGAAATATGGACGGGATGCAGGCAACAAAAGAGTTGAAGAAAATTAAAGACAATAATAATAAACCTTTCATTGCTATGACTGCGTTTGCTTTAGCCGGCGACAAAAATCACTTCCTTGACGAGGGGCTAACCCACTATATTTCCAAACCTTTCGAATTCAATAAACTTATAGAATTAATTAGAAATGCTTTAGAAGAAACAATAGCACCGGATACTGAACAAACAAAGACTAAAGAAATATGCTCAGCTAAAACAAACCTCTAATAATCCGCTCATAAATATTTCATGGTAATTGTAAGGTGTATGAAAGCATTATGAAAAAGATAAATAAAAGAGAAAAAATCGTTGCGGCAAATAGCTCTCCCCCGCTGAAAATAAAATTAAAAAGTGCTGATAACAACATTAAATTCGCTGAGAATATAATCAATACTGTGCGGGAACCTTTAGTCGTTCTCGATCGGTATTTAAGGGTAGTCTCAGCCAGCCGTTCATTCTATGACACATTTAAAGTAAATCCTGAAGAAACGCTGGGAACGCTTCTTTATGAACTTGGTAATCATCAGTGGGATATTCCTCAACTGAAAGAACTGCTCGAAACCATCCTCCCCGAAAAAACTTCCTTTGAAAACTATGAAATGGAACATGATTTTTCTACAATCGGCAAACGTGTTATGCTGTTAAATGCCCGGCAAATAGAAAGGGCATTTGGAAAAGAAAAAATAATCCTTCTTGCTATTGAGGATATTACCGAACGAAGACTTGCAGAAAAAAAGTTGAGTGAAAAGAACCGTTTAACCAGCGAATACCTGAATATACTTCTGGACCATGCCCATGTGCCGATTATTATCTGGGATTCTTCAATGCGTATTAAGCGATTTAATCTTGAATTCGAAAAACTCAGCGGTTACAAATACGCCGAAGTAATTGATAAGAATATTAAGATTCTTTTCCCCAAAAATAAAATTGTCTCAACAATGGAGTTAATCAATAATAATTTAGATCGCTGATAATCAGGATGTTATTGAAGTAGATATTTTAACAAAAAGCAAAAAGGTTAAGACAATTTTATGGAATTCTGCAAATATTCTGGATGAGGAGGGAGAAAATATAGTTTCAACAATTGCGCAGGATATTACCGGACGCAAGCGGACGGAGGAAACACTCTCCCTCCTGGAAACCCGCTACCGCCGCCTTTTTGAATCGGCAAAGGACGGTATTATTATCCTTGACGCAGAAACCGGAAAGATTATTGATGTGAACCCGTTTTTAGTTGAACTTTTCGGTTATTCAAAAAAAATATTTCTTCAAAAGAAAATCTGGGAAATAGGATTTTTTCAAGATATCGCGGCAAATAAAAATAAATTTTTTGAATTAAACCAAAAGGAATATGTTCGTATTGATAATTTGGTTCTTGAATCTTCCACGGGACAAAAGATTAATGTAGAATTTGTCAGTAATGCTTATTCCGCAAATAGCCACAAAATAATTCAATGCAATATAAGAGACATCACCGAACGTATACAAACAAAAAAAAGACAGGCTCTTAACTCTTCTATTCTTTCAATATTAAACAGACCTAATGATTGGACCCGGCTGATAAAAAATATATTGGAAGAAATAAAGAAATTTACTGATTTTGAAGCTGTTGGTATTCGTTTAACGGAAGGTGAAGATTATCCATACACTGAAACAATTGGATTTAGTCCCGATTTTATGGATAAAAAACATATACTTTATAAAAGGGACCCGGACGGCAATATCATTTGTGATTCCGACGGTAAGCCAAAATTTGAATGTATATGCGGTAGTATTATATCCGGGTGTACAGATCTATCACTCCCATTTTTTACGAAGGGCGGAAGTTTTTGGACTAATTCCAAAACTGAACTGCTTGCATCCACTTTAGCTAAAGACTACCCTTTCAATAATTGCAGCAGTTGTAACCTGAAAAGTTACATATCTGTAGCTTTAATACCCATCCATTCAGGCAATGAAATAATCGGCTTACTTCAATTGAACGATAAACAACCGGGCAGGTTAACATTAGAATTAGTTCAGTTTTTAGAAGAAATTGGAACAACAATTGGGATAGCATTCAAAAGAATGGCAATTGAAAAACAAATAAAAGAAAGTGAAGAAAAATTCCGGCATTCATTTGAATATGCTCCTACCAGTATTTCTATTGTGGGCCTTGATAAAAAATTCCAGCGTATTAACAACGCGTTTACATTAATGTTGGGTTATGATGAAAATGAGATAAAGAACTTGACGTTTTCGGATATCACACACCCGGATGACTTGTTAATAGGTTCATTGCTATATGATAAATTAATAGCGGGCGATATCGATAAAATTACTTTTGAAAAACGTTACATAAGAAAAGATAAAAAGATTATATGGGTAATAGTTTCTACTACATTAATGCTAGATAACGACAACAAACCCCAATATTTTATTACACAGTTAGTTGATATAACCGAACGCAAAAAACACGAAGAGCGATACAAAGCTATCTCAAACGCCATTCCGGATTTGGTGTTTCGATTAAATGACCAGGGAGTATACCTGGACTTTAAAGCCGAGGAGAAGGAACTTCACTTCCAATCAGAAAGTATTGTTGGCAAGTTGAATCGTGATATTACCCCGCCTGAATTCGCTGATTTGGTTGATCTCCAGATTCACAATACGCTAGAGGCCGGTAAAACTCAAACGTTTGAATACGAGCTATTTGTGCCTGGAACAGGAATACATTATTACAACGCGCGCATGGTTGCCAGCGGTAAAGAGGAGGTAATCGTATTTTCACGCGATATTACCGAGCAAAGGCAGATGGAGAATGAAAAGGATGTTCTTACTTATAGTCTCAATGAGAGAGTTAAAGAACTTACTTGCCTATTCACCATAGCATCGATCTTTGAAACTGATGATATTTTCTCAGGTGAGATGTTTAACCAAATCGTCAAGGCTATACCGTCGGGATGGCAATATCCCGAAATTTGCTGCGCCAGAATGATCATTGATAAAGACGAATATAAAACTACCAATTATAAAGAGACAATTTGGAAACAGTCGACGGACATTAAGATTAATGACAAGAAAAGCGGCAGCATTGAAGTTTTCTATCTGGAGGAGAGAGCCAAGATGGACGAAGGTCCGTTTCTAAAGGAAGAAAGAAATCTGCTGAACCTAATTGCAGAAAGATTGGGGCACGTCATCGGGCGTAGGCTGACAGAAGAAGCCCTGCGGATAAGCGAAAACAGATATAATGCTATTTTTAATACTTCACTGGAGCTGGTATACATTTTTGATTTGAAAGGAAAAATCCTTGAAGTAAATGATCAGGCATTAAATCTTTTTGGTTATTCACTTGAGGAATCTAAGAAACTAAAACTTTCAGATATAATAGATCCTGTTGATTTACCGACAGCCTTTAAAAATATTGAGTATGTAGTTGCAAATGGTGTAAATCAAGCCCCGGAAGAATATAAGATACGAACAAAAAAAGGAGAAGAAATATTTGTTGAAACCACCGCAGTCAGGCTGGATAAGGATGGAAAACCTTATGCCATAATGGGAATTGCCAGGGATATTACAGAACGAAAATTAGCAGAAGAAGAATTACAATTCAAAAATACGCTTCTCACAACACAGCAGGAAACTTCCATTGACGGAATTCTTATTGTTAATGAAGACGGCCAGATCATTTCGTATAACCAACGCTTTGTTCAGATGTGGGGTGTTTCGCAAAAATTAATCGAAAGTAATACCGATGAACCAATTCTGGAATTTGTTACTAATAAAGTTACAGATTCCCGGTCTTTTTATAGTCGAATTAAGTACCTCTATGATCATAATGAGGAAACAAGCCGGGAAGAAATTGTATTAAAAAACGGGTTGATCTTTGATCGCTACTCGGCGCCAATGAACGGGCCTGCTAAACAATATTATGGCCGGATTTGGTACTTCAGGGACATAACCGACCTTAAAAAAACAGAAACAAATTTATCTACTGCTGCAGAAATTGCAAAACTTGGCTACTGGGAATATGATGTCGCTTCCGGTAATTTTATTTTTAATGACCAATATTACAGGCTCATACATGGTTCTTCCACCCAAAAACAGGGCGGAAATATAATGTCCGCTGAAGTGTTCGCAAAGAATCTTGTCCATCCGGATGACGCAATTATTGTAGGCAAATCTTTACAGGAAGCAATAAAAACATCCGATACTGAATATAAAGGAATGCAAGAAGTGAGAGTACTCAGGGATAATGGAGATATATCTTTTGTAAGCGTTCAATTTATGGTACAGAAGGATTCATCAGGAAACCCTGTTAAAGTCTATGGAATTAACCAGGATATTACAGAAAGGAAAAAAAAGGAGAAAGAGCTTATTGAGGCAAAAGATAAAGCCGAGGAAATGAACAGATTAAAGACATCCTTTCTCGCAAATATGAGTCACGAATTAAGGACTCCGCTTATTGGCATTTTAGGTTACTCTGAATTTTTGATAAACGAATTAAAAGATAAGGATTTAATTGAAATGGTAAACACCATAAAAATAAGCGGCCAAAGATTAAATTCAACCTTTAATAACATACTTGATATTTCAAGGGTCGAATCCGAAAAACTACAAGTAAATAAAAAACAATTGGAATTAATAAAATATTTAGCCGAACAATTAAAATTATTAAATACACTGGCTGAAGAAAAAGGTTTATCACTGAATTTTGAAACCAAGGAAGAAAGTTTAGATGCATTTGTCGACCCGGAAATGTTTAACTCAATAATAACTAATCTTTTAAATAACGCCATAAAATTTACGCAAAAAGGAAAGATAACTTTAAGAGTGTTGAAACAGGGAAAAAATGCTGTAATTGAAGTAGAAGATACTGGTATTGGCGTGCCCGAAAATCTTCAGGAAATAATATTTGACCCCTTCAGGCAGGCAAGCGAAGGATACAGCAGAAGTTATCAGGGAGCCGGGTTGGGGTTAACTATAGCGAAAAAATTTATAGGTTTATTGGGCGGAACTATAACCATCAGAAGTAAACCTGGAACAGGAAGCACATTTATACTAAAGTTTCCATTGATGGAAAATAATGTTGAAAAAGTAATAAGCACAAACTGGATTTAATTATTATGAGCAAAAATATTGAACATAATAAAGACTTATGTAAAATAAGTACGCAAAGAGGTTCGTTACTATGAAAAATGAAATTAGCACTTCATCCCATAAGATTTCTTTACTTGATGACGGGATCGTAAAGGCTATTTGTATTACCGGGGATGAAACAATAGAGAAAGCACGGGAATTAATAGAAACCATAAAAAAAATTACCGAAAATAAAACGAGTCCCCTGCTTGTTGATATGAGACAGCAAAAGTCAATCTCAAGAGAAGCCCGGCAATTTTATTCTAGAAAAGAAACCATGGATACTGTGACTGCCCTTGCTCTTATTGTTGAGTCGGCAATATCAAAAGTGCTGGCAAATTTTTTCCTGGGCCTGAATAAACCCCCGTACCCGACCCGCCTATTTACAGTCGAAGCTGAAGCCATTGAATGGCTTAAGGGTTATTTAAAATGAACAAGAATCTCAATATTTCGGGTGATGAAAGAATCTCTAAAATTCTAAATGCTATTATGGGGATTTCAAACGGCGATTATCTAACAGGATTACTTCCTTCGGAAAAAAATGACGAGATTGATACGATAATAGTAGGGATGAATATGCTTGCCGAAGAAATCAAAGCAACAAGATCCAGCTTAGAAGAATTACTAAAAGAAAGATCAGAGGAATTAACTGAGACGGAAATCAAATTCAGTACGCTTGCTGATTCCGCTTCTGAACAAATATTCATTATTAATAAAGATTTTGTCCTCGAATATATGAATGAATCCGCTGCTAAAGCTTTTAATGCCCTTCCAAATTATCTGATCGGGAAAAGAATGAATGAGTTATTTCCTCACCAAGAACTGGAAAGAATGGAAGCACCTATGGCCAAAGTATATAGTACGGGAATACCTCAGCTAGTCGAAAGGGAAATCAAATTCCCCCAGAATAGTTTATGGGTTAGCACTTCTTATGCGCCTGTCTATTCACCAGACCGAAGCCAAATAACTTCTGTTCTGGGTATATCCCGCGATATTACCGCAAGCAAATTAGCAGAAGTGCGACTTAAAGAAAGTGAAAGAAGGTCAAGAGCATTGCTGAATGCAAACCCGGATATGATATTCCGCATAAACCGTGAAGGCACATTCCTGGACTACAAAGCTGATAGTGCGGAACTTTACGCACAAGACGAACCGTCTATCATCGGCAAAAAGAATAGAGATATTACACCTCCTGAATTTGCAGACTTAACAGATAGGTATATTAAGCAAACCCTTGATAGCGGGAAGCTTCAGCAATTCGAATACCAAATGATAACTAAGAATCTCGGCCTGCGTGATTACGAAGCTCGTATGGTAGCCAGCGGCAAAGACGAAGTTATTGCGGTTGTTCGAGACATTACCGATCGCAAACTTGCGGAAGATATGTTGCGGGAAAGTGAAACGCGGTTTAAACAAATCTCAGAAGGCACCGAGGAATGGATCTGGGAAGTTGACGCTAACGGCGTTTTTACATATATGAATCCATATGTGAAAAAGTTGCTTGGATATTACCCTGATGAACTAATCGGCATTAAATACTTTTATGATTTCTTTGAACCTGAGCATAAAGAAGAATTGAAACAGGGGGCTTTTGTAGCGTTTGACAGAAAAGAAAGCATCAGGAATTTTATTAATTGTAACATTCATAAAGATGGCAGAAGAATTATTCTTTTAACATCAGCGTTCCCCAGACTTGACTCAGAGAATAACTTTATTGGTTATCGGGGGATAAATATAGATATAACCGACAGACAAAAAGCAGCAGATGAATTAAAAATATCCGAAACGAAATTCCGCAACATTGTTGAAGGAACGAAGGCAATTCTATTTAACACCAATCGCCGTGGTATATTTACTTACCTTAATGAAGCAGCCTGCGATAAACTCGGTATGAAAATGAAGGATTTAACGGGTAAATTTTATTTGAAGTTTATCCATCCGGAAAGCCGTACAAAAACTCACTCAATTTTTACAGAGCAACTCGCAAATCCTAAACCAAATACAAGCACTGATGTTCAAATAACAACAAAATCGGGGGAAGAAGGTTGGCTTAGTTTATTGATTAATCCTATTTATAATGAAGGAAAGGTTGTAGGCTTAACCAGTGTTGCCCTTGATATTACTGATCGTAAAAAAGCCGAAAAGGAAATTAATAGGGTGAATGAACAACTGGTTAAACTTAATGCTGAGAAAGACAAATTCTTTTCCATCATATCTCACGATCTTAAAAGTCCGTTCAATGGTTTCTTAAATTTAACAGAACTAATGGCAAACAGCGCAGAAATGTTTACAATTGCTGAATTTACTGAAAATAGTAATTTGCTGAACAAATCAGCCCGCAATCTTTATAAGCTTCTGGAAAATTTGCTCGATTGGGCTCAGGTTAAAAGAGGTTCCATAATCTATACCCCAAAGGATATTGATTTATCTAAACTGGTTTTGCAAGGTATTGATATAATTAACTCGCGCGCCGTTCAAAAAGGGATCACAATAATAAATGATGCAGTTGACGTACATAATATTTATGCGGATGAAAAAATGATTAGCACTATACTCAGAAACCTTTTATCTAATGCGGTTAAATTCACAAGAACGGGTGGAAAAGTTATCGTTAATTCAGTACTATCAGAAAACGGCACAACCGAAGTATCGATTAAGGATGATGGAGTTGGTATATCAGAAATAGATGTTGCAAGACTATTCAAGATAGAAGAGAAAGTCGGTTCCATAGGAACAGACAATGAATCCAGCACAGGATTAGGGTTGGTGCTTTGTAAAGAATTTATAGAGATGCATGGCGGTAAAATTTGGTTAGAAAGTGAGAAAGGAAAAGGAAGTAATTTTCATTTTACAGTTCCCGTCTTTGCCTTAAAATCCGCAGTATTCACAAATTAAAAATTCCTTCTCGTCCAAAAGATGTAATACATCTTTCATCCTTTCGCTCTATTTACTATACCCTCACTTCTATCTATTATTTGCGTATTGAATGGTAGATCAATGTTGGTTTTAATTTTTCGCTAAAACAACTTAAAAAATTTAAAGGAGATTTTTATGAAAATCTTTACAATAATTCACGTAACTGGCATAAGCTACTTGAGGCAGTTTCTTGGAACGATTCTGACGATTGTTTTGATGATGACTGCCGCTGCTTTAGCTCAATCCTCACCGGCACCAGTAGATCTCGGAACATCTGGCAATTTTGTGATTCTGGCAAAAACAGGAATCTCAACTACCGGGGTTACTTCAATTACCGGAGATATTGGAGTTAGTCCAATTGACCATACTGCAATAACCGGATTTGATTTAATATTAGATCCATCAGGTCAATGGGCAACTTCTACTTTAGTTGTTGGAAAAGTATATGCGGCAGACTATGCTACACCAACTCCGACAATGTTGAGCACGGCTGTGGGCAATATGGAAACTGCTTATACCGACGCAGCAGGTAGAACACCTGATTATACTGAACTATACAGTGGAGACATTACCGGACAGACCTTAACTACCGGTACCTATAAATGGAGTACCGGAGTCCTGATATCTCCTGGTGGTGTTACTATCTCAGGCAGCTCAACTGATGTGTGGATTTTCCAGATAGCACAGGATCTAACTGTAGCCAACGGAGCCATTATTACCCTTAGTGGAGGTGCACTGGCTTCCAACATCTTCTGGCAGGTTGCCGGCCAGGTTACACTTGGAACAACGTCTGACTTTAAAGGAATTATATTGAGTCAAACATTGATTGAGATGCAGAACGGTGCAACTTTGAACGGCAGAGCACTGGCACAGACCGCTGTTACTTTAGATGCCAATACAATCAATAGTAGTGTGGTTGTCAATGTTGTTCAAAATAGTTTAGAACCTCAAGAGTTCACCCTCTTCCAGAACTATCCTAATCCATTTAATCCTACCACAAATATTAAATACAGTCTTGGAAGTGCCGGTGTGGTTTTACTTAAGGTATATAATTTGCTTGGTAGTGAAGTTGTTACACTCGTAAATAAATATCAGGATGCTGGCAGCTATACAATAAACTTCAATACTAACCAGGGAAATTTCAATCTTCCCAGCGGTGTATACTTCTATCGTCTTCAGTCAGGATCTTTCGTTTCAGTTAAAAAGTTGATTCTCATTAAATAGAATACCAGTTGCAATCCCCCGATCTTTTCGGGGGATTGAATTGCAGGAAAATTCAATAAAATTTCTTTACAAAATAATTCTGAATTGGATTATTTACTCGCCATTAGGAATTAGTTCCTTTTTCATCCCTTCGCTCGATTGTAGGACTTTACACATGTCGATATATTTCAATCAGAAATGAGTCGGATGATTTTTAATTAATTATATGGATGAAATGTATTATAGATCAAAAAGGATCCAACATGAAAAAGCTTTTTAGAATTTTTACACTTGTTACATTCCTTTCTATCGTATTCACATTATTTCCGGGAAAGATATTTGCTCAGCAGAGATATATGAATTATCAGGGATTTTATGACCAACTAAGTCCTTATGGACAGTGGGTTGAAAATCCCGATTATGGATATGTATGGATTCCAGATGAAGGATCCGGCTTTACTCCATATTTATCAAATGGCTACTGGGCACCAACAGATTATGGTTGGATGTGGGTATCAAACTATAACTGGGGATGGGCACCTTTCCATTATGGACGTTGGGATTACAGTGACTATTATGGATGGTTCTGGGTTCCGGATAATGAGTGGGGTCCTTCATGGGTTGTCTGGAGAAGTTCAGGAAATTATTACGGCTGGGCTCCTATGAGACCTGGTATTTCAATAAATGTAGCTTTTGGGAACAATTACAATAACGAACCCAACGACAGGTGGGTGTTTGTAAGAAACAGGGATTTCGAAAGGCATGACATTGACAGGAATTATATTGATCGGAGCAACAATGTAACAATCATCAATAATTCAACTGTTATTAATAATACATATTATGATAATAGTAGACAGACAACATATATCACCGGACCAGGTAGACATGATGTTGAAAAAGTTACAGGAAGATCAATTAAACCGTTTAAAGTTCATGAAAAAGATAAGCCGGGGGAGATTGTAAGTAAAGATCAGATTCAGATATACAGACCGGAAGTTCAGAAGAATAAAAATGGAAACAGACTTGCACCGACTAAGATTACAAACTTAAAAGATGTAAAACGAATTCCCGAAAGAAAAACTGAAAAGCAGCCGCAAGACAAACAAATATTAAAAAATAAAACCGGCAATGACCGGCAACCTGTTATTAATCCGACGGATAAAAACAATACTAACAATAACACTCGTCAAAAGCAGAATTCAAACATACCGAACAAAAACATAAATAAAGAGAAAAAGCCTGTTATTAATCCGACGGATAAAAACAATACTAACGATAACACTCGTCAAAAGCAGAATTCAAATACACAGAACAAAAATATAAATAATGAGAAACGGCCTATTATTAATCCGAGGGATAAAAAGAATACTAACAATAACACCCTTCAAAAGCAGAATACTAATTCACCGAACAAAAACATAAATAAAGAGAAAAAGCCCGTTATTAATCCGAGGGATAAAAACAATACTAACGATAACATTCATCAAAATCGAAATACAGATTCACTAAACACTAACATAAATAAAGAAAAACAGCCGGTAGTAAATAAAAACAATAGCAAAGAGAATTCTAAGAAACCGCCGAAGAAAAAATAGAATGAAAAAATAATAACAAACCTGAATGTTGATAAAAAGAAAATATAAGACTCTAATAATTGCTTGAAATCAGGTTGATACTTATAAATATGAACGAAAAAGTTTGATTCTTGGAACAGCTAATTATCGACGAATAAAAGAAACATTAACAAATAAAAAGGTCAATTATCATGTTATACACAATCGCAGTTATTCTAATCGTTTTGTGGCTACTTGGTTTACTTACTTCCTACACTATGGGAGGAGTTATTCACGTTCTGCTAGTAATTGCAATTATAATGATTGTATTTAATCTCATTAGTGGACGTCGCGCTGTTTAAGCAGACGCTAAGTACTAATTTATTGTAACAAATTATAATAATCATTGAGGAAAAATTTTAATTCCTCAATGATTAGTTAAAAGATACAGAAATGTTATTTAATCAACTCCGTACTCTGAGATTTCCGGATACGCTTACTCTTCTTGGTTTACTATGTGTTTCATTTTCAGTTTATTTTTCTTTAAAAGGTCTTTTAATAATTGCATACCTGCTTATCCTAACGCAGTTTCTATTAGACTATTTTGATGGAAAATTAGCCAGGGCAATTGGTGCTGGAGCATTAGGAATTTATCTTGATAGTTTTACGGATTTTATGGCAGTTTCAGCTTCTGTTGTATTTGGCTGGTTTATAGGAATAAATAGTGTTGTAATGCTTATTGCCGGATTTTTAAATATCGGTGCAGCAGCAATAAGATTGGCGTACTTCACAGCATATAAACAAAAAGGATTCACCGGTATTCCAACTGTATTAGCTGCTTCGGCAGTTTCTACTCTTGCTCTTCTCGGCTATTTATTTGTCCCGGCATATCTCAACTGGTTTGTGATATTTTATTTTGTTTCGGCAGTTGCAATGATATCGGATCTAAAACTAAAAAAAATATAATCATATAATTTTATGGTGGAGAAATTTAATTCATTTCGCGGAATGCGAATTCTTATTGGAGCAGCAGCATTTGTGATAATAGTTGCAGGGATTAGTTTTGCTCAATCCGTTGTTGTTCTGTTCCTTTTCTCTTTTTTTGTTGCCTTACTTGGAATTCCCCCGGTTATTTGGCTGAAGGAAAAACGGTTTCCGTCCGTATTTGCAGTGTTTGTTGTAATGTCTGGCATGTTAATTATTATACTTCTGATTGGAGCACAAATTGCTTCCTCGTTTAGTGATTTTACGAATGAACTGCCTGTATTGCAATCACTAATAAGAGAACAACTCCTGGAGCTCAGCACATTTTTAAGAAGCAAAGGTTTTTCAGGTACACAAAAATATTTACTTGATTATGTTAACTCTGAAGCAATTATGAATTTTACGGCCGGTTTAATTTCCGGTGCGGGTACTTTAATTTCAAATCTTACCCTGGTTCTTCTTACAGTGACCTTTATTCTGCTGGAAATATCAAGCTTTCCTATAAAACTTCGCGCAATTCTTGGAGATCCTAAGCGGGCATTCCCACGGTTCACCGAGTTTATTGTTGATATGAAACGCTATATGGTCATCAAAACTATCATCAACCTGGTTGCCGGAATTTTAATCGGATTGTGGATGTATATCCTTGGAGTACAGTTTCCCGTTCTATGGGGTTTTCTTGCTTTTCTACTTCACTATATACCCAACATTGGTGCAGTTATCTCCGCCATTCCAGCAGCACTTCTGGCATTTGTTCAATTTGGAACAGGTAGCGCACTGCTTGTAATTGCCGGTAATATTCTTGTCGGATTTGTAATAGGAAATGTAATCGAGCCTCGGCTTATGGGAAGAAAATTTGGTCTCTCTACATTGGTTGTCTTTCTATCGCTGATTTTTTGGGGCAGCCTTCTTGGGTTTATCGGAGCTATTCTTTCTATACCCCTTACGATGACGGTTAAGTTTGCATTTGAAAGCAATGAAAGTACCCGATGGATTGCTGTGCTTCTTGGATCCGAGAAGTTCAATGAATCTCCTTCACCAATACCAAATACGAAGGAATAAAAATGATTAAAACGCCACAAAACAAAAATGCTTCATTTAATGGTGGAAAATTATCTTTAAATAAAGTTGCCAGGAATGCAGCTATGATTATTGGGGGTTTGATAATTGTCTGTTTATTAATAATCATTTTTCATCCGGATCCTATTATAAATTTTTTCTTAAAGGATCGGATTACAAAAGCCTTTTCAGAAGCATATCCGGAATACCAGATACAGCTTGGTGATATCCATTATAGTGTCTTCACAAATCGATTGGCGTGTGATTCTATAAAATTGAATACTCCCGAACCCGTAATTGAATACAGACTTACTTCATTCTCTGTAAGCGGCATTAACTGGTTGAAAATACTTTGGCAAAACAGTTTTACTTTAAAGAATCTTACAAACGCAGAAATAGATGCACAAAATATTATTTTTAATTCTCATAAAGCCCAGGATGAACTTCGTGTCAGAATGGTTCATATATCTATACCTGATTCTGAAATGGTGACTGATTCGGTTAAGTATTATTCTTTAAATGGCGATGAAAAACTCTTCTCAAAAAGTGAATTCAGACAAACAAGATTTCGGTTAGACATTCCCCAAATGAAAATAGCAGGGTTAGATTTTCTCGCATTACTTCAGGGGAAAATATATAAAGCCAGAAGCGTTAGTATACATGATATGTTCGCTGACATACTTGTGAACATGGATAAGCCATATGACACTAATTCACCTAATCCGGAGATGCCTAACGAAGTACTCTCTTCAATGAAAGAAATAGTAAAAATTGATAGTCTGGAAATTATTGGTGGGCGCTTAAAATATTCCGAAAGGTATGCTGTTGGATCAACACCCGGAATAATTACATTTACAAAAGTTAATGTCTCAGTTAAAAATATTACTAATAATAAAACTATACCTGACACAGCAGTAATCAATGCACAGGGGATTTTCATGAATTCAGCTACAATGAAACTGCATATGGCAATCCTGCTCGCATCAAAAGATTTTTCTTTGCGATATTCCGGCTCTCTTGGTAAGATGGATGCGACAATACTTAATACTTTCATTGAACCGGGTGAACATCAAAGAATTAAATCCGGGGACGTAAAGTCTGCTGCTTTTAATATAAATGTTAATTCAGGGCGGGCAAGCGGTTCTTTGCGTGTATTGTATTCCGATTTGTCAGTTGCAATTCTTAACAATGATACCGGAAGTGAAAAAGGAGTTCTGGATAAGATTGCCTCTTTTGTCGGCAAAACTTTTGTTATCCGGGGGTCCAACATCCCGGACGAAAATGGTTTATTGAAAATAGGTGGAATAAATTATACACGAAATCCGGATGATTATTTTCTTCAGTATATCTGGTTCGCTCTTCGAAGCGGAATTGGCGATGTTGTTGGATTTTAAATTAAGACAACCTTTGAATTAAAAATGAACAAGGGAGATTTTTATTTTGCAAATAAATAAAGGATAAAAACCATGAACCTAAAAACTATTGGTATCATCGTAATAATAGTGGGTCTGTTAATGACACTGTACATCGGTTTCGATTATGTAACAAGAGAAAATATAATAACTATGGGGGATACCCACATATCAATGGATAAAAATCACACTACTGCCTGGTCCCCGTTTCTCGGCTTAGGAATAATGATAATTGGCGGGGTTGTTTTTCTATCCGGCAGAAAAAAGAAATTAGTCTAGATTTAAATTGAACTGATTAATGCGCATAATGGATGTAGTTCCCTTTTCATCCCTTTGAACGATTGAAACATCCGTTTTTTCGTCATATCATTATTTCGTGGTTATAAAAACTAAGCTATTGGTAGATAGGGTTTAATACTAAACTTAATGCTGTTCAGGTAAATCTTAATATTCTGTTTATACATTTGATGAGGAAAATATGACTAAAATAAAAAACGGATCTGTTTACATCATTCTACTAATCCTTTTAATTTTTAGTCTGGGTAATGTATCATCAGATAAAGGGAAATCAGATGCAAACTCAACTTCATACTTCCCGGTTAATAACAAGATAACACTGGTTTACGAATCATCTTTTGGTGAAAGTATTACAAATTATTCTCAGAATGGTGATCTTACTATAAGCTCGAGTGAAGCAGATAAGTTCAAGTACCGGCAAACTTTAATGATAAAAGATGATGGCGTTTACGTAAAAGAAACATATCAGTTCCTGAAAATATTCCTGTTTATTAAAAAAGAAGCAACATTCACCTATAGCAAACCTTTGTTACGTTTTCCTCTCCCTTTGTCACCCGGTATGGAGTGGGAATGGGAAGGAGACGAATATTCAGATGGTGAAATTAACAAAGTGAAGGTTACAGGAAAGGCCATTGATAAAGAATTCGTTACCACGAAAGCCGGGAGATTCGAAGCAATTAAATTAGAATCAATTGTTGAAGGATCTGATAATGCAAAAAATAATGTAACCGAATGGTATGTGGAAGGAATCGGGTTAATAAAAGCAAAGATAATAGTTGAAGGTGGTGGAATAACGGGTGTTCTCAGGGATATCCTGGGATATGGAACAATCGAATTTGAATTAAAAGAAATCAGAAAGAGATAACCAGAGGTTTACTTTTGAAAATATTTGTCGTATACAAATCTAAAACAGAACAAGTATCAAATAAACACACCCCAAAGAAGTAGTTCCTTTTTCATCCCTTTGACCGATTGAACTAGCCTGAAATCTTCAATAACATACAACAGGATTAATATTAGTATATAAAATATTGATCAATTACAGTAATTAATCCCTGTTGGGAAAAATAATTTGTCCTATTAATGAAAGAAAATCAAAATGAAAATTATCTTTACTTTAATTTTTATCATTATTTTTTCAATACCTTACAAAGCTCAGATTAAATCTGTGTCTGAAAAAGAAATTTCACAGAACCGAAATCCCTGGATTAGTCTGACTACTGAACAGACTGGTCTGGAAATATCAAAAAAAGAGGTTACCCGCTATTCGGATTTAGTTTCTAATCAAAATAAAACTTCATTCTTTGATACTACCGGGACTTCATCCCCCGATTCCATGAAGTACAACATGTATGGTGATTTATTGAATGACAATCCTTTGTACAATAAGAAATCCCCTGTGTGGATGGTTATCCTAAGAGTTACCCTGTCCGGCGTTTCTACCAATTTAATTGATCACTACATCCTAAACTTTGATTTTTCAAGGGTTGGATTTAATAGCTGGAAACATAATTTAAAAACAGGATGGGAATGGGATGTTGACCGCTTTGCAATGAATAATTTTTTCCATCCTTTTTCGGGAGGAATGTATTTTAACGCGGCACGTGCAAACGGTTATACTTTCTTAGAATCAGTACCTTTTGCCGCTTTGGGTAGTTTAGAGTGGGAGTATTTCGGTGAAACAACACTTCCCTCGTATAACGATATAATAAACACCACAATTAACGGTGCTTTCCTTGGAGAAATATTTTACCGGTTAGGTTCAAATATCCTGGATGATCAGACAACGGGTTTTGATAGATTTTTGCGGGAGGCGGCTGTTGCTGTTATTACACCCACTAGATTTTTTAGCAGACTTTTTCAGGGTGAAGTTTTCAGGTCAACAACGGAAGAAGTATATCAGAAAGAACCACTTAATATAACACTAGGAGCCGGGTACCATAGAATAAATGAGGGCATTACACTCCAGAAAGCAAGCAATAGTTTTAATTTCAATATTAATCTTGACTATGGAAACCCGTTTGAAAAAATTTCACGTAAGCCTTATGATTATTTCAAACTACTGTCGGATTTCGATTTTGGGGTAGGAAGAAAAATTATTGACAAGGTAACCGGGTACGGTATGTTGTACGGAAGTAATATCCAAACCGGTAATTTGGAAATGTTAGCAGGTATATTTCAACACATGAACTTTTTTGATAATAAAACTTTCGAATTAGCTGATTTAGCATTTGGGCCAGGAATAATTTCAAAGCTGCCGATCAGCAAGAGTTCAAGTCTTTATACGAATTTCCATGCCGCTATTATGCCCTTCGGCGCACTCAGCGGGCGATTAGGTCCTGATACAACACAGGTTAGAGATTATAATTACGCAGGCGGAGCGGAATTAAAGCTTGAAAGCACTTTGAATCTTGGAGGATGGACAAACCTTACATTAATAGGCTATTACTGGTGGTTTCGTACGATTGTTGGAGATGCAGGGAATAGTTATATAGGATTAATTCAGCCCAGTATTAAATTCAAACTTTTCAACAATGTAAATATTGGGTTTGAACATTTGATTTACTATGGTGACAGGTACCCTCGTGATTTCACAAGCATTCATTCTGTAAGGACCGAACAGAAAGTCTTCCTTCAAATATTTTTGGAAGAGTTCAAATTTAAGAGATAGAAGAATTCTATCTGATTATTTAATAACAGGCAAAATTATAAATGGATACAACAATAAAGAGAATATTTTTATTACTCTTCTTTACCGGATTTTACGGGAGTTTGCTTTTTGCACAAACCCCCACATTACAAAATTCTTTACAACCATATCAATATACTTTCTCTCAGTTCGGAAATGAAACCTGGGACTTCGTTAAGCAGCCCACTAAATGGGACGGTAGCGATTGGCTGAAAATTGGATTGGTAGGTGCGGGAACATTTTTAATTATAGAAACTGCTGATCAGCCTATCCGCACTGCAGTTTTGAAAGATCAAAGATATTACAAGAGCGTTCCTATTGAATTCGGGAGGGTGTGGGGGGAAATATATTCCCCTATTGTTCTATTTGGTGGTTTTGCCATTCATTCATTGATAACAAAGGATATTGGAACAAGGAAGATTGCCTATGAAATCGGGCAGGCTTCAATTTATGCCGGGGTGCTTTCCTTTTTATTAAAACTTGCAATCGGCAGATCAAGACCATATTTAAATGAAGGCAAAACACATTTTACCCCCTTTGCATCAATTTTAAACCAGGATAATAAATCAATACCAAGCGGTCACTCCACTGTTGCATTTGTACTCTCGACTGTTCTTTCAAGAAATGTTAAGTCACCCGTATTGAAAGTGCTGGCATATTTACCCGCAGCTCTTACTTTAGTTTCACGCGTTTACCAGGATCAGCACTGGGCTTCCGATACTTTCGCCGGGGCTGCGCTCGGTTATTTTATCGCAACCTGGGTTGTAGATCAGCATGAGAATAATAAATCTATGGTAGAGATGTCCTCTGCGTATCCATTTTCCATTAGTATTGCGTTTTGAATTAATTGGCTGCTTTTTAGAAAGTACGTTTAGATATGATGAATAAATCAAATAGTCAGTTAATGCTGATTAATTTTATAATAATTTCAATTGTTATTGTTGGATTTGTAAAACCGGTATATCCTCAATCTAGTGAGACTGATTCTTCATTTCATCCTTACCATGTTAACTACTGGGTAACGGGCGGCATTATTGTTGGAGGACTTGCATTAGAAAAGATCGGAGTTCCCTGGATATCAAATAAAACAACGATATCAGAAGGTGAATTACAGAATTTAAACACAGATAATATTTCACCGATTGATCATTGGGCTCTGAATTTTGACCCGTCACGAAGAGTGCACTATAAAGAACTTTCAAGTCTGTTACTTTCGGTTTCAGTCTTTCTTCCCGTTATTACAATGCTGGATAAGAATATCAGGCGTGATTGGCTGGACATACTTCTGATATATTTGCAAACACAGACAATTTCAAATAATTTATACCTTTATAGTCCGTTTGGAGCAACCTTTCAAAACAGGTTACGTCCTGTTGTTTATTACGAGTCAATCGGTATTGATGAAAGAACGTCATCCAATAACCGGAATTCACTTTACAGCGGGCATGTTGCAGCAACTACCGCAGCTTCTTTCTTTACCGCAAAGATATTTTGTGATTATCATCCCGAACTGGGCTGGAAAAAATATCTTGTTTATGGGGCAGCCTCTATACCACCTCTCTTAATGTCATATTTCAGATTGAGAGCACTTGCTCATTTCCCCACAGATTTAATGACTGGTTTTGGAGTAGGAGCATTATGCGGGATATTAATCCCGGAACTTCATCGTGTAAAAGATAAGAATATCTTATTAGGTGTATATTCTTCACCAGAAGCAACAGGAATAGCTGTAAAATGGCAGCCCAATTTTTTGAAATAGAATTATCTGATTTTATGAACCTGTAGTGAAACAGGTGATAAAGCAGAGAAATACAGAACCGGCGGAGTTCCGGTGAAGAAACAAATTAGGAAAGGAAAAAAACTATGTCACTAATATCTTTAGTTATCGGTTTGATTGTCGTTGGGGTGGTTCTATGGTTAATTAATACCTTTATCCCTATGCAGGCTACCATCAAGAAAATTCTGAATGCGGTGGTAGTTATAGTTGTGGTTCTTTGGTTATTAAGTGCTTTCGGAGTTATTGATAATCTCAGTTCTATTCGGATCTGATAGTATTGTTGGTTATAGCAGGTAGTGACTATTTCATATTTAATCACGATAGTGCTTACCTGGCAAGGTACTAAAAATTTGAGTGCCTCTGATATTTTTTAAATAAATAAAACTCATTAAGGCGTTATCATGAAAATAAAATATATAATTCTTCCGATGATTCTTCTGGTTACCCTGGCAGTAACAATGTTTGGACAGAATAAACCTAAAGTGAAAACAATAATCACAAAACAAAATGATATTTCCGAAGTGCTTGGCAAGCCGATTTATGAATCAACTGTAGATAGCCTTAACACAAAAGTGTGGATAGTAACTCAGCAAAAGTATAGGGAGATGAAGAAGACAAATGCTGGTAAGACTATGGTAAAGAATAAAGATAAAAACGTTAAGATGGATGAGGAGACCAAGAAAGCGATGGTGGAAGGTACTCATTACTTCATATTTGATGTAACAAATATTACAAACAAAAAAGAGGTTGCCGACACCAGCGCAAAGGTGGAAATTGTTTCTCCATCAAAAGAAATTACATCAGTTGGTCTCAAACCAATGATGAATCACTTCGGCGCAGGAATATCACTAAATGAAAAAGGGGATTACCTGTTTACTATTAATTTAAATATTGGCGCAGGTTACAAAACCACACAATTCACATATAAACTCAAATAGAAGGAGATTATATTTTAAATTCGAATGAACATTTTTATTCGAAGATTGCAATATGGCTCTTATCATTTTTCTAAAAGGAATTTTTATAGGTTTCGCAATGGCAGTTCCAATCGGGCCTGTCGGAATATTGTGCATTCGAAGGACACTGGCAGAGGGACGATTACGCGGGCTGATTATAGGGCTTGGTGCTGCAACTGCTGATTTGCTTTATGGTTGTATTGCTGCATTTGGGCTTACAATAATTTCAGATACGCTTGTAAGCCAAAGAGTCTGGATAAGACTTTTGGGAGGAATACTGCTTCTGTTTCTGGGTGTAAGAACTTTTAGAAAAATTCCGATTGATCCTAAAATTCCAGTGACTAACAGAGGAATTTTAAAAACATATGCTACAGCTTTTTTTATAACAATTACAAATCCTTTAACAATTTTTGCTTTTCTTGCTGTATTTGCTGCTCTTGGATTAGGGAGCGATCTCGGTAATTTTTCTGCATCTGCTCTTGTTACTGGTGTTTTTATTGGTTCAGCATTATGGTTTTTGTTACTTAGTTCCGGTGTTACACTTTTCAGAAAGAGGCTTGACCTGGTCGGGCTGGGTTGGGTTAACAAAATTGCGGGGATACTGATTATTTGTTCGGGTATAGTTGTTGTGATGAGTTTATTATGAGGATTACTATAATAAAAATAGAAAGAATTCCCTGGATTCAAGTGCCGATGAGCCCTTTACATTTTTATCTAATTTGAAATAATGTTTGCAACTAATAACAGAACTGTAGATTTTGTAAATTGTTAATATCAATTAGACTGTTTGCATTATTTGATGATGAAATACATTTAATTGAATCGAAATTAATAAGTAGTTAAAATAGGAATCTCAATTGAAAAATATTTACTTTATTCTTTTATTAAGTATTGTATTTATACAATTAGTACTTGCCCAGGAGTCAAACGATATAAAGCTGAAAAACTCTTTATCAGGTGTTGTTGTTGTAACCGCTGAAGGTGGTGTTACTATTGAACAGACTGATTACAGAGATATTAAACCGGATTTTATCGGAAAAGGATCTATCGAGTACTTTTTGAATTCATACTCTAAAGGAATCTTCGGAATTAAAATATTTGGTGCAAAAGGATATATTGGTGCGAAAAGTACATACCTTGTTCCTGCTGAGCTGAGAACCGCTTTTCACCTTATTGGTGCCGGACTTGCATTTACTTACGATGTTAATGAGGTAGTTTACCCTTACATTTCATTAGGCTTAACGCATATGTGGTTTTATCCAAGAGATAATAACAACATCACTTTCAGTCCTATGTCAAAACTCATAACTATAAAAGGTGATCTTGGAATCAGGTTTATGGTTAGTAATAATTTCAGTGTGAACTTGATGGGTGGTTTGATGACAGGATTTAAAAATGGTAATGAAGATGATATCGACGGACAAATAAGGGGAAAACATAATGACTGGGTCGGTACCGCAACAGTCGGATTATCGTATTATATCGGAAAGGAAAAAGATACTGATGGTGATGGCGTAGATGACTCGAAAGATATGTGTCCGGATACTCCGGTTGGTGTTCAGGTAGATGAATTTGGCTGTCCGCTGGATTCAGATAAAGATGGTGTTGCTGATTACCTGGATAAATGTCCAGACACACCTGCAGGAGTTAAAGTAGACGCAAACGGCTGTCCGTTGGATTCTGATCATGATGGTGTAGCAGATTACCTGGATAAATGTCCGGGCACGCCTGCAGGACTTAAAGTTGATGCCGATGGCTGTCCATTGGATTCTGATCACGATGGTGTAGCAGATTACCTCGATAAATGTCCAAATACACCTGCAGGGGTAAAAGTCGATGCAAATGGTTGTCCGCTGGATTCTGATCACGATGGTGTTCCGGATTACCTTGATAAATGTCCAAATAC
Source organism: uncultured Ignavibacteria bacterium (assembly GCA_963815785.1). Lineage (GTDB taxonomy): Bacteria > Bacteroidota > Ignavibacteria > Ignavibacteriales > Ignavibacteriaceae > DATFVA01. The sequence goes on along the minus strand of CAWFHZ010000018.1, from coordinate 63,771 downwards.
TCCCAGAGGAAGAGAAGTTGATGCAAATGGATGTACTGTACAGAAAGTTGTTAATATTGAAGTGATGAGTACTGAGGCTCTTTTTGAATTCGACCAGTCAACTCTTAAACCGGCAGCATTAGATAAACTGAATATCATTGTTGAAAATCTGAAACAAAACAAAGATTATACGCTAAGGATTGAAGGGTATACTGATAGTAAGGGTTCTGATAAATATAATCTTAAACTTGGAGAAAAAAGAGCAAGAACTGTTTCCAATTACATAATTTCACAGGGAATTAATAAGAAAAAAATTGAGGTTGTTTCCTTTGGTGAAGCTAACCCGATAGCTTCCAATGAGACAGAAGCAGGCAGAGCAGCTAACAGAAGGGTTGAGATAAAGATAAAGCAACAATAATGATCTTTAATAATCTTAAAGTTATAAAAGAACACCCCGAATAAAATCGGGGCGTTTTTTTTAACAGTGCAAACAACTGCCGAATATTGAAAGGGTGTGTTTATACCGATCAAAAGATGTAGTCCATTTTTCATCCCATTGGCTGATTGATTTTATATCCTGAAAAATTAAATATTACTAGCGGTTAATTTAGAATAGCATTTTTCCTGTAAGGAAAGTGCTGAATTGTAATTTCATTTATTAAACTTTTTTAATGAAAAAAATCAGACTTCTAATTATAGAGGATAATCGTCTTTTGCGGAATGGCATTAGTTCGATTTTAAAGCCACATAAGGATATGGTAATTATTTCTGCTTCCGGTGATGGTAAAAATACATTAATCAAAATTAAACAGTTAAAACCAAACGTGATACTTCTGGATCTCGGTTTGAGAAGCCAGAATAGTCTGCATGTAGTAGAACTTGTGAAGAGAGATTTTCCTGTTGCAAAAATTATAGTTATGGATCTCGCTCCTGTGCAGGCCGATATCTTGCATTATGTACAAGCCGGAGCCAACGGGTTCATTCTTAAAGATGCTTCACTTAAAGACTTTTTAATCACAATAAGGTCTGTTGCCGGTGGTTCAACTGTTCTCCCCCCCTTATTAGTTGACTCACTTTTTTCACAGATCGTAGATCATGCATTAAGAGAAGACAAGACCGGATTAAACGAAGCGGTTAAAATGACTAAACGTGAAAAGGAAGTTATTACTTTTCTTGGAGAGGGTCTGGCTAACAAAGAAATTGCACAAAAATTACATGTATCAGTTTTCACAATAAAGAGTCATATTCACAATATTATGGAAAAACTTGCATTACATTCAAGACTTGAAATTGCGAAGTATTCTTATTCAGGGGAAACACTTAAAACAATTGCAAAAAGTATTTCAATGATTACTAATTAAATTAATTAGTAAAAAATTTTCTCACTTTTCTGCGCACACTAAATATCAGATTCTATTCAATTTATAAGTTCATTTTAGTAGTAGCAAGAGGTTTTACATTAATAAGCTCTATATCACTTCCGGCAATTAATGCGTGTTATTTTACAGAAATATTTATAAATTCTCTGCGAGCTATAAAAACAAAATCAATTAAAAAGAATCCCCGGGTTTCTGAGGGATTGATTGTATAATTAATTAAGGAGAATCTATATGAGAAAATTTAGTCTGTTGTTAGTTCTCGTTTTTTTAGTTGCAGGGATGGAAACCTTTGCCCAAATAACAATTACAGAGAATGATTTGCAGGGTTATATAAATCTGGGGAATACACTTTCTGTACTGAATGATACATCTACTACGCAATTAGATATTGGAACTACCGGGGCAACCTCATGGGATTTCAGTGGTCTCTCTTCTGATCTTCAGTTCACTATTACAAGCGTTAACCCTTCCGGAACCCCATTAGGAAATCACTTTCCTTCCGCCCAAGTTAGTTTTTACGATACCACAACAATCCAGGGTTATCTTGTTGAATATTGGATCTATCTTGGCCTTAATAATGCTGTGTTAAATTATGGCTCTGTGGGGCAGGGTAGTGTTAGCGGATTTCAAGTTACACTTGTAAGCCATAATAATCCTGCAGCAAAAAATCTTGTTCTTCCGTTAACAATGGGGACTAGCTGGAGTGAAGATTATGTTAAAACCGATTCGACAATAATTTCACCTCTTCCAACAACTGTTACAACTACTAATATGCATGATGAAAATATGGTAGATGCTTATGGAACTATGAAATTACCCGGTGGTGCAACAGTTCCGGCATTGAGATTAAGAACAGATGAAATACAAACTTCGCAGGCTAGTGATGGTAGCACCTATTCACGTACAATCTCATATTTATTTTTAACAAGTAATGGTACACAGATTTCAGTGCAGGCAGCAGATACAACTTCACCGAATACAGGTGTTATACCTGTAAGCGATATTTCTTTCATAAATGCAGGAATAACAGATGTAAAAACAGCTGATAACACTATCCCTGAGAATTTCAATCTCAGGCAGAATTATCCCAATCCTTTTAACCCGACCACACAAATAAATTATTCTATACCATCTTCTCAAAAAGTAGTTTTAAAAGTGTATGATGAACTTGGAAAAGAAGTTGCTACACTTGTAAACCAAGATCAGTCAGCAGGAAATTACTCTGTTGATTTTAATGCATCAAACTTGGCAAGCGGAGTATATTTCTACAGATTGCAGGCAGGTAATTTTATACAGATGAAGAAGATGATTTTGATGAAGTAAGCTTTATTCAACCTTCGAGGTTAGAACTGCAATTACATTAAATTAACCTCGAAGGTTTACTCTAAAACTCGCACCCTCTTACGTATGATAAATGTAAAAGTTCGTTATACTTATCAATATTAATTTCAACGGCTCCGAACATCTCAAGATGAGGTGTCATAAACTGCACATCAAGCAGTGCAAAATTATTTTCCTTCAGATGATTTATTAAATTTATTAAAGCTGATTTTGAAGCCTGAGGTTTTCTTGAAAACATCGATTCGCCGAAGAAAGCTCCTCTGAAAGTTACACCGTATAGTCCCCCAACCAATTTTCCGTTTTCCCAGGTTTCTACTGTATGGATGTACCCTAATTTTTTTAACCTGAGATAAGCTTTAATTAATTTTTCCGATATCCAGGTTGATTCTCTGTCGGCACAACCGGTAACAACTTTTAAGAAATCGGTATCAAATTTAGTTTCAAAATTGCTTTGTTTAAGATATTTTCTGAGTGAGCGGGGATAATTATAATTATCAAGCGGGATTATTGTACGGATTTCCGGCATGTACCAATTAATTTTATCAGATTTTTCATCAGCCATTGGAAATGCGCCGCTGGCGTAAAGCCGTATCATATTTCCCGGCTGAAGAAGTTCATCCTGATTATATAATCTCTCGGTACTCATCTTTTGCTATGAAATTATTAATCGATTTTTATTTCAAGCTGAATAATGCTGTAACCTTCCTTAGTTTCGTAAGCAGCGTAAAGTACACCTGCCAGAACTGAAAGCATTCCCAGTAAAAAAAATATTGTAATTATTATATTAAAATTCACAGGTGTAAAATATTCTATTCCGATTAGGAGTGAAGTTACCACAAATAAAGCGACGGCAATAGTGTAGGACAATACAGCATTTCTTACCAATTTAACTCTTAGTGTTAGTTTTTCAATCTGGAGTGATATACTTTCAAGTCTTACGTTTTCATCAAAACTAAACTCCACTTCGCCGGCTTTTCTTACTACTCTTCTTCTTTCCTCGTTGAGTAACCTTATCCGGTTTACTACAAGTGAGTATTTGTTATTCATTCCAAGTAAAAGCAAACCACAAGCTGAAATCATAAGTCCCGGGGCAAGCATTAATTGAATTACCTGAACAATTGAATTTGTATCCGGCATAATAAAGCTTTTATAAAAATTAAAATTAACTCTGGTAAAAATAAAACTAAAAAAGCTGACAATTCAAATGAACCGTCAGCTTTTATTACTTTGTGTGTGAATGAAAATTAAGGAGTACCTAGTTTGTGTGAGTTTGAACCGTGTAAAATAAAATGTTTCAGTTGTTCCATCAAAGAATTAAAACGTTCAGTTACAGCTTCAGTATTAATAATATAAACCCGTAAACGGGTATTCACATCAATTGAACTAAGCATAGCCACCATGTCTTCATCACCGTTTACGGGTTCTCTTAAACTTGTAAATACAAAAAAGGGTCTTTCTCTCTGCAGTATTTCCACAGTTTCTGAAATATTACAATCTTCAAATAATTTAATTATTAACAGCTTCCGGAATATTTTTAGAAATAAATTGCGCGAACCGGAATAATTTATCGTTACCAATTTCATAAAAGCCTTAACAAGCTTATTGTAAGGGGAAATGTAAATAAAAGAGTGGAAGGAGGTTGTGATTTAAAATATGGGATTAATCAGGGTTATACGCCGGATCTTTTAATAAAAGCTATTACGTCGTTATCTTCAGAATTGAAAAGTTCAGCAGGTGTTCCTTCAAAATGTATTTTTCCATCGTGCATCATTGCAACTTTATCGGCAACGTTTTTTACACTGTATAAATCATGTGTTACAACTACAGAAGTAACTTTGATCTTCTGGCTCAATTCTTTTATTAGTGTGTCAATTGAATCTGACATGATAGGATCTAACCCCGTTGTCGGCTCATCATAAAGAATATAATCCGGATCGGTAACCAAAGCCCTGGCAAGCCCGACTCTTTTCTTCATTCCCCCGGAAAGTTCAGCCGGTTTAAGATTATAAATATCTTTTAACCCTACAAGTTCAAGTTTTTCCTTTACAATTTTTTCTATTTCGGTTTTAGAATACACGTTTTTAGATTCAACAAGAGAAAGCCCAACGTTTTCCTCTACTGTTAAAGAATCGAATAATGCGGCACCCTGGAAAAGGAAGCCAAACATTTTTCTTAATTCATAAAGTTCGTTTGTGTTAAGCTCCGAGACAATCTGCCCATCAACTTTAACCCATCCGGAATCCGGCTGAAGCAGTCCGACAATATGCTTTATCAAAACGCTTTTACCGCATCCGCTTCTTCCGATTATTACAGTTGTTTCCCCTTTATTTATCAGGAGATTTACTCCGCTGAGTACCTGCTTACTGCCGAAGCTCTTATGTAAATCGTGAATTTCAATCATAAATAAATAATACTTTTAAGTCATAAAAATACTTAAAATTTGAGATAGATTTATAAGCCGCCAGCCATATAAATTTTATGTGATCAAAAATCTTTATAGTTTTCGGGTGAGGAAATATAGAGGTTACTATGAAAGCAATTGCAATACTTTTTTTGTTCGTAACGTTTCTCTCATCTTCTGTTTTTTGCCAGTCACAGTTTCCATCCTATTATACACAGGATGAATTCAACATTGCTTCTCCCGGCGCTTATCAGAATGGAATGTACGGCTATATAAACCCTGCCTTGCTGTCTATGGTTGAACAGCCTGATCTTTATTTTGCCTGGAGTGATCAACAGGGAAGATGGAATGATTTTAATCATTATGGAATCTTTACTTCATTTCCTCATCTTGGTTTTGGTTTGGTAAATACAAAAGTTAATTCTTATTCAGTTACTGATTATAAAATTTCAACCGGCTTCGGTTCGGATGCATTCAGCTTTGGTCTTGGATACGGTTGGTCATCGGGAGATATAAATGAATTCAATCATTCCGATTTTTTTACGTTGGGAACAATCTATCGTCCTTTGAGATATATTTCCTTTGGTATTGTTGGTAATCTCTCAACCGAAAATAAAAATGAAGGAATTGCTGATCTTGCGGTAAGACCGTTAGGAAATGAAATCTTAACTCTGTTTGCTGATTATGTTTTTGGTAACGGAAAATTATCTGAGGATTTAAAGTGGAGTACAGGCGCAGTAATTGAACCGGTAGCCGGAATCAGGATTTCAGGCAGATACTTCTCAAATCATTATTTTAATACGGGAATCGGAATAAGCTTTGGAAGAATCGGGTTAACCTCTGAAAGTCATTTCGCAAATGATGGCAAATACGGATACAATATTTACGGAATAAGAATTGGCTCTTATGATAGAAATATTATTCAACAATTTTCCTCCCCAAAAGATTATGTAAAACTTGATATGCTCGGCGGTATGAAATACCAGCGTTATAAAATATTTGATAATTCGAATACTCTTTACAATACTTTAAGAGATATAGATGCAGCTTCTGCAGACAATTCTGTTTCAGGCATTGTCTTAAATCTATCCGGAATGGAAATAAATAAAGAAATGATCTGGGAGCTAAGAGAAAAACTTGAAGCATTCAAAAATAAAGGGAAACGCGTAGTTGTTTATCTTGATCGTGTAAACATTGATGGATATTATCTTGCTTCGGTTGCCGATAAAATAATAATGAATCCCCAGGGATCGATTACACTTGAAGGGTACATCTGGGGCAGACAATACTATACCGGTGTGCTCGATAAACTTGGAATAGGTTTTACCGAGCTGAGATACTTTAAATATAAATCGGCAATGGAAACATTTTCACGAACAAAAATGAGTGAAGCAGACAGTGTACAATGGAAAGCAATCATCGATTCTTATTATAAAATAACTAAAGATGGAATCTGCAGAAGCAGACATATTTCGCCCAATGAGTTTGACAATCTTGTAAACGAAACAGCGCTTTTCATTCCCGGAACCGCTTTACAAAACAACCTTGTTGATACACTTGCCAGGTGGGAGGATATCAAAGAAATTATTGCAGGATTTGAAGGAAAAAATAAATCACTCGTAAATCCGGAATCTTTAGCAGAGTTTCAATTGCCCAATGATAACTACTGGGGAAAGAAACCTGAGATTGCTATTATTTATGCTATAGGTGCCTGTGCAATGGATGATGGAATAAAAGCAAGAAGTCTGGTTAAAGTTGTTGAATCTGTTGCAAACGACCCGAATGTAAAAGCCGTGGTATTCAGAGTTGATTCTCCCGGCGGAGACGGATTGGCTTCGGATATAGTTGCCGAGGCTTTGAAAAAATGTAAGGAGAAAAAACCAGTAATTGTTTCACAGGGATATGTTGCAGGCTCGGGCGGATACTGGCTATCTATGTACGGAGATGAAATTTTTGCCGCACCTAATACTATTACCGGATCAATTGGAGTAATTGGCGGCTGGTATTATAATAAAAGTTTAAAGCAGGATATCGGCGTTTCCACTGATCTTGTACAAATCGGAAAACATGCCGATCTTGGATTTGGAATGAGAGTTCCGTTTATCGGTGTTTCTCTTCCTGACAGGGATCTTAGTAAATGACAAACTGAAAAAGCAGAAAATATTATTAAAGAAATCTACAGAGATTTTGTAAGTAAAGTTGCTTCAGGAAGAAATATGAAATACGATGAAGTTCAGGAAATTGCACAGGGAAGAGTATGGTCTGGAATCGATGGAAAAGAGATAAAGCTTGTGGATAAACTCGGCGGACTTGATGATGCAATAAAAGAAGCAGTTGATAAAGCAGGACTGAAAGGAATTGAATACGAAATAAAAGAATATCCCGAAGCACCGTGGTTTAATTTTGGTTCTTTAATTCCGAAGATATTCGGAATAAGTGAACGATAATACAATGATTGATCATCTTTTATTCAGAATGAAACATAACGGAGTTCCTTTGTATATGCTGCCGATTGAAGATATGAATAATGATTTTCTGATGGAGAAATATTGAAAGAAATGAACTGGTTTCTTTAAATAATATGCGGATTTTGTATTTTTTTTATTCAGATAAAATTTTTAGAATCGTATCTTTTTTTAGCAGTTGATGTCCTTCAAATACTGTTAATATTTCAATCGATTTTCCTTTGTGAAGATATACGATCCTGTACCCCTTATAAAGTATCTCTCGTATTGATTCGATGGAAAACTCAGGAACTACTCTTCCTTTTTCAGGGTAATCAGTTATTGATTCTGATAAAGTTATCAGCTTGTCAGTAAATTCAATTGCAGCGTCGGGATTATCATTCGAAATAAATGCTTCAATTTCCCTGATACGAACTAAAGCTTCTTTAGTCCAATATAACTTCATTAGCTTTTATTGCCCCGGGATTTTCTCAATTCTTTTTTCAATTGAGCAGTAGTAAACTTCTCTCCTTTTTCTGAATCAGATAATCCCCGTGAAATGGAATCAATAAATAATTTTGTTTGTCTTAATTCATCAAATTCAGATGGAGATATAAGCACGCCTGCCGGTTTCCCGTTTTGTGTAATAATCAGTGAATTCTTCTTCTCCCTGACTTCCTTTAAGTACTTTGCCAAACCGGTTTTAAATTCGCCAACCGGAACTATATCACTTGAAACAGAAATTTCTTTCATAATTATATTCCTTGTATTGTCGTAATACAGCTCTGAATTTAGGCTATTATTTAGATCTTTTCAAGATGGAATTAATTATTTTACAATCGAACGACATTACTCCATTCACTTTTCACAAAGTTAAACTCGGCCCTTACTCTGTAATAGTTACCACTTGCCGGAACATTAAATTGTGTTTCAGGACCCTGGTAAATAGTTGTCCCATTTGTAAAATCTGATGATGCAGATTCCTGTAGTTCATAGTAAATATCTTTTCCGCAATTTGACCAAATCAAGTCATAACCGGGACTTTCTATTCCTTTACCGCCTGATAACGAAGGAGTTGGCAGGCTATTAATTTCTTCACACCCTGCAAAAAGAAATACTGCGAAAACAAATATTAATATCCTTTTCATTTTTTTCTTTTCTTTGCTATATATTCTTTACAACTTATTGCAATAATAAAAATATTGATATAATAAGGCCGTTTAATGAATATCGACTTGGTTTACTCCATCGGGTCAACTTCTTCTTCAGAAATAAGTTTGCCATCTTTAAATTTTTGTATAGTCCGTACCGGATTATAATTTTCATCAACAAATTGTTCATCTCTTTCTATAAGACTAGGTTTATTATTTTTAATTTCATACGTATTTATCTGAACGCAGTACAGACATCCGGTATAATAGTATTCGATTAATTGTTTAAGAGAATCATTTGTCTGAATGTTTAATAAACAACAGAAATTCTCATCATAGTAGAATTTTTCAGTTTGAGGATTAAAAAGGAAAATTTCATCACCTTGATTTTTTCCGTTCTCGCCAAGTCCGGCAACAAAACAAACATCTTTGTAACCATCAAAATTTACATCCATTAAGGAATTAATGGAGGGATCATATGGCAGGTCAATATCAATATTGTTAAATGATTGAATCAACGAATCATTGTCAGATCTGTAAATTTTTAAATCATATTTGTCTTTACCCATCTTTTGAAAATTAAATCCATACGCAGGAAGATTTGAATTTACCTTACCCAGAAATTCATATTTGGTATTTGTTTGAGAATAAGAAATGCCCGTAAAGTAAAGAAGAATAATTCCCGAAATTAAAATTTTCATTGAACCCTCTGAATTTTTACTTGTCTTAATTTACTTCTTCTCCTTTTTTTAAGCAATAAAAAACCTAAAACTGTTCATTACAAAAACAGTAATCAAAATTTAAGAGGCGCAAAGGGGGTTACCATTCTAAGCGGAAAAATCATGCGAAATGGAAAAAACATTGTCTCCCGCTGTCTCAAAAAGCGAAATTACCCGGTGAAAATGATTTTATTGCAATTCTTAAAGTAGAAATGGCATAAAAATTAATTATTACCACATCTATAAAAAAGAGGAAGCTATAATAATTAATTATAACCACATCTTTAAAAGTCAGGATACGATAATAATTAATTATAACCACATCTTTAAAAGTCAGGATACGATAATAATTAATTATAACCACATCTTTAAAAGTCAGGATACGATAATAATTAATTATAACCACATCTTTAAAAGTCAGGATACGATAATAATTAATTATAACCACATCTTTAAAAGTCAGGATACAATAATAATTAATTATAACCGCTTCTTTAAAAGTCAGGATACGATAATAATTAATTATAACCGCTTCTTTAAAAGTCAGGATACAATAATAATTAATTATAACCGTTTCTTTAAAAGTCAGGATACGATAATAATTAATTATAACCGTTTCTTTAAAAGTCAGGATATGATAATAATTAATTATAACCATATCCTTAAAAGTGAGAATACTATAATAATTAATTTTTCATATATTTTTAAAAGCAGAAGCTAGCTTTATGTTAAAACATATTATTTTCAGTTTATTCTTTTCTTCAGCTCTGCTGTTTGCTCAAAGCGGAAGTATTCACGGAAATCTTATCCGAATTCCTTTCGATGCTTCACAAATAAATCCTGCAGATACTATGGGAAACTGGGTAAACGGGATTGATTCGGTCCAGCATTATTATTCATATTACACAGGAGTGGTTCACACTTCTCAAAACACATATTTTGAAAAATATACAATTTACGATGGTATATATTTTTTAATGACTAACCTGGATCTTGAAGATTTTAATAATTCAACTTCTGATTCATACGGAGGCTGGTTAGGATATTATGATATTCCTGAACCATATATCTTGTATAAAACCGTTTCTCAAAAAGTGGAGAATGGGATCTGGTTAATGAACGGAGTATATAATATGGCATTTATTTCTGATGATGATGAGATTACTCTCTTTGAGGATGGAGAATCGTTTCAATATATATCGGCAAAAATTGATGACAAATATCTTACCGCATTTCGTATTTACAATGGTGAACCCGCTTATGATTTCTACCTTTTAAATCTATCAAACTCTCCGGATTTTGATACAACAAATGCTCAGAAAGTATATTTTGATGCGCCTCTTGCACCTTATAAAATGTTCTCTTTAGGAAATTCGTTATATCTGGCTGGTGTAGATTCATTGCCATATGGGGGACATAGCATTTGTTTATTCAAATTTGTGGACAATACTTTTAACTTTTTAAAGCGATTCTTTTACGCAGAGGAAGAAGAATGGTATTACCGGGAAGGTGAATTATATCTCTATGACTATCCGAACTTAAAAAAATATGATTATAATCCTTCGGATACTTCATTTACTAATAGCAGAGTTATAGTCCCCGGCGGCGGGCAAATAATGAGCAGAGATTTTTCGTATACAGTAAGGGCCTCAGGAGATAGTTTGTTAGTTTATAACAATAATTCAGAGCAGTTAATAAACACGATCGACATTAGCAGCTTAAATACTCCTCAAAATGTGTTTATTGATTCACCCTACGTTTATATTCATCAAACAACTTTCACTACAGATGTGAAAGATGAAACACAGAAACCGGTAGCATATAATCTGCAGGTTTATCCTAATCCGTTTAATCCTGCAACCAATGTTTTTTATACAATCCCTCAAAGGGGATTAATAGAAATAAAATTATTCGATGTACTTGGCAGGGAAGTAAAAGAAATCTTTAAAGGTGAAAGTGAAGCGGGAAATCATACTCTGCAAATAGACGGAAGTGATCTTTCATCCGGAGTTTATTTTGTACGTTTTGTTTCAAACAATTATGTAACTACAAAAAAGGTTCTACTGCTTAAGTAACAACTGATTTTAAATACCGGATTTTATAAGTCCGGTATTTTTATATTTAGTGCACCAACCCAAAGGCAAGTGCTAAAAACCCGAATGCTCCGAAGACAAAATGTATAACTATTGAGATGGTAGTATTCTTCCTAATCTGCACAATCGCCGGAAGAATAAAGAAAATGGGAAGTGCTGAAAAAATTAAATCAAGACCCATTGGTAAATGCCAGCAAGCCCAGAGTATTCCATGAACAAGCCAGGTAAATTTTCCGTTTAGCAGTTCCTGTCTTGGCTGAATATAACCTCTCCACAAAAATTCTTCACCAAAAATATTAAAGAAGAAAAATGCCGGCCAAACATATATTATCCAGAAATATTTATCATTCAATGGCATATTCTGAAAGAAGAAAGGCGAAGCATCAATATTAAAAAGCGGAAGAATAATTTTTGCAATTAAAAATGAAAACAATGAGAGCATTATAAAACCGCCTACAGTCCAGATGAGATCAATTCCTGATAATTTCTTTATTCTCATTCTGTTAAAAATATCCCGGAGATTGTTCGATTTGATTTCAGCTTTAGTAAGATAGATTGCCCCGAAAAACATCGGAACTAAAACTATAAGTCCTACAGAAAGGAAATAGGTTATCTCAATCGGAAAAATATTTTTATCATTAAGAAAAGGTATTGCAAATCTGCAGGCTATTAAATTCAATATGGCTGGTACCCCGAATAACAGTATTAGTTCATGCCATTTAAGTGCTTTAATATTCATCTATTTTCGAATAATAAATTAAAGTTCAGTTTTTTGTTCTTTTTATAATAAAAATAGCCTGTCTATTAAGAATGGAGTTCCGCTATTATTTTTAAACAGCGGAAACATACTTTTTCCGTTCTTATAAAACAATGACTATCTAAAAAAAAGCCGGACTGTAGGGGCCCGGCGTAAAGAATAGATTTCCTGTCAGTTCATTTGGAAGTTTTTGTCACCTTCGGATTAAATTTATCATCAGTAAGATGAATAAGTAACTTTGTATGATCAAAAACATCGTCGGATAATTGAATTGCAAGAATTTCAGTATAATTCTGGTACTGTTCGCTTTTAATCATTTCCGGCGGAACGCTCAGACTCAATTCATAAGAACTGTCAGTTTTTGTTAGTCTTGCCTTATGAACTTCATCATTAAATATTGCACATTGGTTTATAAAACTGGCTAGGCTTTCCACTTTGTCCTGTGGAATATTTTTGTCAAAAAATAATTCGCCTTTAGCGAGCTGTTTTTTCTCGTAGTTATCACTGCTGCAGCCGCAATATAATACAAGTGAAGTAATGAATAAGGTGAGTGATAAGATTGAGAAATAAGAAGTATATTTTCGGTTCATAGCTTCCCTCTCAACTTGTTGTTACTGAAACCTAATAAAACTTTTTCCGATAATCAATTAGTTTTGTTTTTGGTGAGGTTTGAATATCTAAGGGTTTTAAAATAGTCGGATAACTAAACATTCAACTTCAGATTACGAGGGCAAATTCTTAATAGTCCGGGCTTTAAATTTATTAATAATTCCCTAAAAAATTATTGAAGAATTTCTAAAAAAACTTTTCACTAAAGGTTTAGTTTTTGTATAATTCCTTAGGCAATTTTTAACGCTACAGAGGAGAAAAAACATATCTTCAATTATTCCTAATAGACAATGGAGGCAAGATGTTTAAAGGACATCCTAAAGGATTATACGTTTTATTCTTTACTGAAATGTGGGAACGGTTCGGTTTCTATACAATGCTTGCAATTTTTGTTTACTACCTGAGTGAAAATTTCGGATGGGATGCAGCAACTGTTACCAACGTGTATGGAATTTTTATTGCGTTTGTTTATTTCACCCCCATTATTGGAGGATGGATAGCCGATAATGTGCTTGGATACGGGAAGACTATTATTATCGGGGCAATAACCATGTGTATCGGGTATGGATTAATGGCCGTTCCGACTCAAACCCCTTTATTGCTTTATGGTGCACTTGCAGTTGTTTGCCTGGGTAACGGTATGTTTAAGGCTAATATTTCCGTACTTGTAGGAAATCTCTATTCACATTCCAGCGGATCCTTAAAAGATGCAGGTTATAATATTTTTTATATGGGAATAAATATCGGCGCTTTTTATGCACCTTTTGCTGCAACCGGTGTACGAAGATTTTTTATGGAAAATTTCGGTGCCTCACTTGCACACGGTTACAATGCAGTTTTTGCAGTCGCTTCTGTAGGAATGATTGTTTCACTTTTAGTTTTTACAATATTCAGAAAATATTACGCTGATGCTGATTACCGTTCAAAGTTAAATCCAAATACTGAAAAGGATGCAGCATTAACTCCGAAACAGGAGAAGGAAAGAGTTGTTGCGCTGTTAACCATCTTTGCAATAGTAATTTTCTTCTGGATGGCTTTCCACCAGAATGGTGCGGCGCTATCTCTTTTCGCAAGGGATTATACATTCAGCGTGGTACATAAATTTACTTACATCTTTTTTGATGTAGTCGGGCTTCATGCTGTGCTTGCTGTAATACTCGGTGGTGCCGTTACACTGAACAGGAAGACTTCTGTAAGAACAAAAGGAATAGGAAGTTTGTTTGTATTGATTGGATTGATTGTTATTATTTATAAGCTCAACTATCTTCCTGATCTTAACCAGATAGCTCCCGAACAATTCCAGTCATTCAACCCGATGTTTATTGTTCTTTTAACACCGATTATTGTGGGATATTTTGCATGGCTTAACAGGAAAGGGAAGGAACCGTCTTCTCCGGCGAAAATAGGAATCGGTATGCTTATAACAGGATTGGCGTACTTAGTAATGGTACTTGCATCAACAGGACTGCCGGCTGTTTATTCTATCTCCGGCGGAACTTCGCCTGCTACTGTTTCTCCATTCTGGCTGATAGGAACTTACTTTACTCTCACTCTCGCTGAACTTCATTTAAGTCCGATGGGGTTATCATTTGTCTCAAAAGTTGCTCCGCCTAAAATGAAAGGTTTGCTGATGGGCGGCTGGTTCGGTGCAACTGCTGTGGGCAATTATTTATCAGGGTTTGTCGGCAGGTTTTACCAGAACTGGGAACTCTGGCAGTTCTTTCTTTTACTTGTTGTTACTTCTTTAATTGCTGCGGGACTTGTAGTAATTTTTCTTAAAAGATTAAAAGCCGCAACACAATAAAATAATTATTTTATGTGCCGGATCGTAAAAGTCCGGCATATATTATTGAAATTAAATTCTTTCCGGATTGTTAATGGTTCTTTCATTCTTCACATTCCCGGTATTTAACGTTTGTGCCGGTTCAAATAATAAAAGATGAACTTCATCATCGGCAACAGGTTTATGTTCAACTCCCCTTGGAACAATAAAAAACTCACCTTCATTTAACTTAATTGTTTTACCTTTCAAGTGAATTTTTAGTTTTCCTTTTATTACAAGAAATAATTCGTCTTCATTTTCGTGATGATGCCAAACGAACGAACCTTTTAGTTTTGCAATTTTTACTTCCTGTTTATTCAGTTCGCCGATAATTTTCGGACTCCAGTATTCTTCAACTGAAGAAAACTTCTCTTCCAGGTTAACCTTGTTATTCATTTCATTCCTGCAATTAATCTTCTATGGTAATTGATCTGACCCAAATGATAATTAAAATGATTAGAGATATGAATTAACGTAAAACCATACTCTCTTATTTTACCGCCTATTTTATCCGGAAAAGTTTCGTTTAACATTTCATCTTTCAGATTTGGAAGAGATTTATGAATTACTTCCAATGTTGAATCTAATCTGATTATTCAATATCTGCACGTGAAACATTTTTATCCGAGAATTCAAGTTCACGATTTCTCTGATACCCGTTTTCTCCTAAAATACCTCCGATGAAATGATTTAGATTTCCAAGGAGGTGTAAACATAAATTACCGGCAGAGTTTGCAATTTCTCCCTTAACAATCCATAAATCCTTTTCGTCTGCGTAGGAATTTATTTCGGTTTTTAATTTATTCATATCACTCACAAACCCTTCCAGCAGCCACTCTGCGAACATATTTTATCTCCTTTATTTTGTTATTGCGTAAAGACGTACATCTATAAAATTATCATCTTTCATATAATATTTTTTAAGTATTCCTTCATATTGAAATCCGCATTTTTCAAGAACACGTGATGAACTGAGATTATGTTCAAATACTGTTGCCTCAATCCTTATGAGGTGTAATGAATCAAATCCGTAACTGCAGAAACTCTTTACAACCCTGCTCATTATACCTTTGTTCCAGTAGTCTCTGCCAAGCCAGTATCCAAGTTCATCTTTATGTGAAGTAACTCCGTACTTCATATGGTAACTTATTCCCCCGATTAATTTCTTGTCCCTGGTACGGATAGCAAAGTTCAGCAGTAAGCCGGATTTTTTTCTGTTCTCATCAACATATTTTATCCACCAGTCAGCATCTTTTGAGGTATACGGATAAGGGAGTCTGAGAGTGTTATTATATATCTCTTTATCAGAAAGAAATAAAATCAGGTTCTTTTTATCTTTTTTATTAGGCTGATCAAGATATATATTATCATCAACAATAATTTTCATATGATATGAACCCGGAAATTTATTCTGATAAATTGTCAGTTAATTTATTCAGCGGCGGATTAAAATCTTCATTAAAAAACTCAAAAGGAATTTCATCTCCCATTTTTTCAATTACGCCTGATTCTTTAATTGTGTCTTTGTATGTTTCATAACAACTGAGTGAATCCTTCATAGCCTGTTTCATTTCATTATCAAGTTTTATAACACAGTCAATAAGTTCCCGGGGCGATTGTTTCATAATAAATATGTCACCTGCCCATGGAGATAATCCTTTATCAATTAAGGTATTGAAAGCAAGTCGTTTCGGGTAATCATTTCCAGATTCCTTCATCTCCAGAAAAACTCTTTTAATTACGGCATGCATTACAAGATGATCGTGGAATCCGCTTATGCCGTGAACTGGGTAAGAAACTAAAATATCGGGTTTTATTTTTTGAATGTGTTCTCTAATTATTTTTTCGATTTTACGCGGGTCCATCTCCTGTAAACCGCTATCCGGCAAATCCAGCACTTCCATCCCACGCAGCTTCAGCACTTCCTTTACTTTAATCATTTCTTTAAATCTTATTTCTCCCATTTCTTCAATATTTATTCCAAGTTTGAATCTCTGTTTAGTTGCACCACCTTTCGTTAAAGTAAGAAGATAGACTTCGTGCCCATCTCTGACCTGGTCGTAAATTACTGCAGCGGGTCCGAATGATTCATCATCCGGGTGAGGATAGATATATAAAATTCTTCGGCTTTTCATATTAATTCAGGTAATCCACTTTTGTAATTTGAGTATCATATATTTTCCATTTGCCATCTTTCTTGTGCAGGGTTTGAGTTCCGGTAACTTTAGTATCTCTGAAAGCGGGACCTTTTTCTTTTTTTGTTATCTGGACAAACTGTACTTTAGCTTCATTATCTTTTATTTCAAGTACCTTAATATCTTTTACCTGGTAGTGGAGATCGTATGTTTTAAATATAGTATTCATCATTTCTTCCATTCGATCAAAATTATCGTTGTCTTTATCCATGGTTTCGGCATAAGCTTCCATATCTTCAGCATTTCGTGCTTCGGTATTTTTAATGATTACATCCTTAATTGCCTGTTCGTCATTGCTTTTATTGGAACTACATCCGGCTAAGAACAGCATGGTTATAGAAAGTAAACAAAGAAATTTCATAATTATTCTCCTGATATTTCACTTAATGTTTCAACATATTAACAAAATTTTTGGAAATCAATTTAACACAAATAAAAAAAGCCGCAAAGTTTAAACATTACGGCTTTTTTATGATTCCTATATTATCTGGTTAACGTTTCATCATAACATGATCACTCATATCCTCATATAATCCATATCTGCAGGAATCATAAATTTTTTCTTAAAATTTTGATGACAACTATAATCTTTATCTACTAATTATCAAATGTCTCTAATCAAATTAACCTCATTAATTTAGACTTTGTGATTCAAAGAAAAGTTTAAATGAAAAAAACTGCTTTTGTTGTTGATAAGCAATGGTTGTGCCATTCAATTTTAGTGACATTAAGCCTGAATAATTGGGGGATTATAAAGGATGTGCGCAATAAACGAAGTATGTTCTTAGGGTATGAATTATTTTCAAGATTATTTTGGTTTAAACTTTGTACAGGGATTATTTTCTTAATGTGATTTGAAACATCATAAACTGCCTTAAAGTTTTCTTGCAACAACCACAACAGTTTTAAGATTTTCTACAACTCCTGAATTATCATTCAGCGCTTCAAGAAAAATAATATAAATGCCCATTCGTAACGGACGTCCGTCATCTCCTAATCCATCAAAAATGATTGACCCACGCGAACCTGCAGCCTGGTTATTAGCAAGATTTCTGACAAGCCTTCCCCGGTTATCAAATATTTTTATCCGTATTTGAGAAGTAACCTGGGACAACGAAAAATTTATAATACAGAAATCTTCAAAGCCGTCATTATCCGGAGAAAAAGGATTTGGTGAAACAGAGATTTTTGCCTGCCTGTTTTCATTATCTGTAAAAATGCTATTCTGTTTTCCCGGAGTTGCACCTGCCGGATCTACGGAGGTACTCCAGTTCTGCGGATAATTACCATCAAGCCCGGGATTTATTCTTTCAAGTGATTTGTTTTTCGTTACGTTTATATTCCTGTTATGCCAACCTGAGGAATAAAAAACAGAATCAATTATTGTCCCTCTTACATCTTTCAGAAGAATCAGTTCACCGTCATTTGTCAATCCAAGATTTGAACTTCCATTAATTGAAATATTTTTGAAATTATTAAACTGATACTTATCGAATATGATTGAATCAGCCGAAAGTATAAAATAGTCTGAAGGTGAAAGAATAAAACTTACATCTGAAAGTTTATAGAAATTACCCTTTTCATCTTCCACTCTCCAGCCGCCAATATTTATTGAATCGGGACTGGGATTAAAAAACTCGAGGAATTCAGAGTTATCAATACCGGGATCAAACATTATCTCATTTATCACCACCGAATTTCTTTTTGCGGGAGGAATGTTCAATATCGAATTTTCTTTTCCGGGGGTACTCTTCTCCGGATCTAAACAGGTTGCCCAATTAGTGCTGTCATTCGATGTCTCTGAGGCTGATATTCTTTCAAGGGAGTATCCGTTTCTGCCCCCCCAATCAGATTTGTAATGAACACTATCAATTATGGCATTTCTGAAATCATAGAGAATAATTCCATCTTCAGAATTTCCAAGAGTTCCGAAGTTTGAAATAAAAACATTTTTTACGGATGAATGATGAGAAAAGAATGAGGTATCTTTTGTGACAACTGCAAAATCATTTGGCTGCAAATAGAAATCGTCTGTAGTAATAAAGTTTCTTGTTGGTGTTGTAAGTAAATCACTTGCAGACCAGTTTTTTAGATTTACACTATCAGGTGAATTGTTTATTATTTCAAACCATTCCGGCTCACCGGAAACAGGATCATACATAATTTCATTTATTAATAGCGATTGGTTTGCAAACCCAGGTTCAACATATCTTTCGGCATAGTTATTTAATGTATCTTCATCATCCTGAAAAAGAACACGAACTGCAGTCAGCAATCCCGATGATAAATTTTTAATAGAATTATCTGAGCTTATATAAACAGAATCATCCGGATTCAGATTTATTCCGGATTGAGCTGACAGCAGTTGATCAACAACATTATTTGAATCGCTGTCAAAATAAAATTCTATCGTTATGTTTGAAGCACTTTGACTTCCTTTATTCTTAATCACTGCCGATATAAAAACATTATCTCCCTCAACAGGGTATTCGGGTTCAGAGGAAATTTTTGAAATTGTGATATCGTAGTTCTTCGGAGTAATGCTGTTAATTCTGCCGGGAGTACTTAATTCGATATCATCTGATGAACCCCAGTTGGATTGAATATTTGATTCAGCAGAAGCTGCTACTCTCTCAAGTGAATGTCCGTTTGTTCCTCCCCATGTACTTCTGAAAAAAACAGAATCCATTGTTTGTCCGCGTGAATCTTTTAATACAAATCCCTCAGCATCATTGTTAAGAACTGGAAGATTAATTTGTATTATATATGAGGGAATCAACCTGTGATAATTCAGAATAGAAGAGTCTTTTGTGATTACAATATAATTATGGGGTGGAATCTTTACTTCTTCATTAATTTTAACAATTGAAGGAGTTGTGATAACATCGTTTACTGTCCAGTTTCGCAAAGAAATTGAATCACCTGAGTTATTATAAAGTTCAACCCATTCCGGTTCTCCCCCTGAAGGACTATACATTATTTCATTTACAACAATAGTCGATTGAGGGTATCCGGGTAAAATATTTTTTATGAAATAATTATTGCTTGTGTCCATATCAGGATTAAAAACCGCTTCTGCATAATAGTTATGTAAATTCTGAAGATTGCTGATCGTATAACCTGATTCAATTAAAACAGAATCTGCGGGTTGAAGACTTAAATTTGAAATTGTTTTAAGTAAAACATCAGGCAGTGAATCCAGATTAGTATCCTCGTAAAGTCTGAGTGAATAATTGGCAGAGTTCAGTCCATAGTTCTTTACTTTTATTATTAATGAAACATTATCTCCAAATGCCGGATACAAAGGCGAAGGAATAATATTGGTAACAGAGATATCATAATTTTTTGGAGTAACTGAATTCAAGTACCCGGGAGTACCGTTATACCTGCTGAAACTTGTTTCCCAATTTGCAGGATCAGTTGAAGGATTTTCAGAGTTGATTCTTTCTAATGATTTGCCGTTTTGTCCTCCCCAGGCTGATGTGTATTCAAGTGAATCAATTGTGCGGTTGAGAGAATCAATCAGAATTATTTTATCACCCGAATTATTAAGTGTTGAAAAAGATTTTATTATTAATGCCGAAGGGATATTAAAATAATTCCTGATGGAACTATCCCTTGAGATTACAATATAATTACCGGGATTAATTGCTAAAGAGTTGAAATTGATTTTTGTTGTGTCGTTTGCATCAGCAATTTGATAATTTTTAAAATCAATTACTTTATTACTCCTGTTAAAAATTTCAATCCATTCAGGTTGGGGATTATCAGGATCATACATAAATTCGTTTATTATCAAATCATTCCTGATTTCATTAACCTGCACACCAACGAAATCCTGTAAAGGCAATATTATTTGTAGTATCGTCATCGGGGGAGGCAATTAATTTTGATATAAAATAGTTCTCACCAGTTTCAAAATTATTGGTTGAAAAATTAAGATTTATGCTATCCCCGGGTAAAATCGGATTTGAATTTACAGTCGAAATCAATTCGGAACTCTGCGGTATTGAATCCAGGTTTGTATCTCTGAAAAGAGAAACAGAAAATGACGGCGATAAATTTAATCCTGAATTTTTTATCCCCACATTAAACTCTATTTGTTCGCCTATAATTCCATATTCGGTTTTCGTTTTGAATGAAGAAATTCTCAGGTCGTAATATTTTGGTGTTATGGAATTAATATATCCCGGAGTTGCTTTAAAAATACTTTCGGAGGTTGCCCAGTTATTCTGCTCAGTACTCGGTTCATCAACTGAAATTCTTTCAAGTGATCTTCCATCTGAGTTGCCGCCCCAATCAGGTGAGTAGATTAAGCTGTCAACCAATACCCCAAGTGAATCTTTAATAACAGAGGCGTCACCTGTATTATTTAATGGGGGAAGATTTAATTCAATTATAGCCGAAGGAACATTGTAAAAATTTAGAATTGAGGAATCCTTTGTTAGCACTATAAACGATTCAGCCGGGATAAATATATTCTGATTTGTAATTACGACCGTTGAAGAATTATCAGAAAATGTCCAGTGCTTTAAATTAATATCATTTGAAGTCCGGTTGTACAATTCTACCCATTCGGGTTCGCCGGTAGAAGGTGCGTACATTATTTCGTTTATTACGACATCATTATAGTTAGCGCCCGGCGGAAACACAGTGAAATTTTTATTCACTGTATTGTTAGTTGTATCTTCATCTCCGTTGAATATAACTTTTGAAATAATATTATATAACCCGGAGGTAGCTGAAAAAATATTTGCTGTCGCTGAGATAGAATCTCCTGAAACAAGATTGAAATAATCCTGTGAAAAAATTTGTTCACTGCTTTGGGGAATTGAATCAAGATTTGCATCATTATAAATCTTAATAGTAAAACTGGTTGCCGTATTTTCGCCTAAATTTTTTATAACGGATTCAATTGAAATATTATCCCCTTCAATTGGAATTTGAGGTGAAATGTTAATTGCACTTATTGCAAGATCAAATTCTAATGGAGTAACCGAATTTCTAAAGCCGGGAGTTCCGTTTGCAGGAATGGAGTTTTCCCAATTAATTTGTGAACTGTCCGATTCAAAATGAATTTTTTCATCAGAATGAGCTTGCAAGTTATTTGCTGAATATGTGTAAGCATCAATTGTATCATCTGCAGATGAAAGCAGCCATACAGGTCTGTCTGAAGTATTTGCCATTCCAGACGAGCCAAAAGAATTATCAGAAATTTTAAGGATTAAAGCTTCAGGCGGAATTAAATTATTGTAAATCCCTGAAATAAAATCATAATCCCCTTCAAAAATAACTGCGTAAGATAGAGGTGAAAGAATGGTTCCTTCCCCGGCATCAGTTATTGCGTCCGGTGTGGAAGTATAATATTTTAATTTGAATCCATTCAGATCCACACTTTCACTTGGACTTGTATTATAAATTTCTATAAATTCATTATTACCCGAAACAGGGTAGAACATTATTTCATTTAATTTTAAGGATGAACCTGTCTGGGCATAAGTGAATGAAATTATTGTAAAGAAAAAGTACAGAACGTTTTTCATTTACCCGCGAACCCTTTTTAGTTTCAATATAAGAAAAGATTGAAAATAATTACAACTTTTTTTTCTGCAGCCCTTCAAGATGTTTGCCTGCAAAACTTTCAAACCAGGCATCGGGTATGACGTTAAGTATTTTTGTCCCGATAACTGTGGGAATAGGAAACTGAATTTTTCGTTTCTCTTTTATTATACCATTTAAAATTATTCCGGCTGCTTTATCAGCATCAATCATAAACGGCATATAGAATTCATTTTTATCAGTCATTGGCGTTTTTACAAATCCGGGTCTTACGGTAATCACTTTTACTCCGTAAGGTTTCAATTCTATTCTTAAACTTTCGTAAAGTTTTGTTGCCCCGGCTTTACTTGCATTATAGAACGCACTTCTCGGGAAACCCCTGACATCTGCAAGACTTGAAACTCCGACTATCATTCCAGATTTTTTATTGATGAAATGAGGGATTAGTTTTTCCAGAAAATAAAAATTGCTAATAAGGTTTACCGACATAATCTCTTCTCCCACCGAAGAAGAAAAATCTTTTACATCCAATCTGCTGCTGGTACCGGCGTTTAATATTGCAATGTCTATTTCTCCAAAACTGTTTAGAATAGTTTCAGTAACAGAATGAACGTTTTCTTTATCAGTAACATCACAATAGAGCGGAATAATCTCATTTGCAGGTCTTTTGAATTTCGTTTTAAATGCCTCAAGTTTATCAATACTACGTGCAAGAACAGCAAGTTTGCAGTCTTCCTTTGAAAGTCTTTCTGCAAGTGCATACCCTATGCCGCTTGAAGCTCCTGTAATGAGAATTGTTTTTCCGGACAGATTCATAGCTTTCCCTCAGATTTATCAGTCCTAAACTAAGAAAATGTATAAAAAGATTTTATGGAAGGAATTTTTTCAGAAACGAGGCTATTAAATGATTTTTAAACTTTGGTATTATTGATCTAATTGTTATCTTTCTACAAAAATTATTCCAATGTTTTTAAATAATATCGTACCAATTGAAGACGTGGAAGTAAGGAAAGAAGTTGTAAAAACACGGTTTTCCTGTGATTTAGAAAAATGTAAAGGAGCTTGTTGTACATTTGAGAGCGATTATGGTGCTCCTTTGCAGGAAGAGGAAATAAAAATAATAGGTGAAATTTTACCGAAAGTAATGCCTTATCTTCCTGAAGAGCATAAAGAAATTATTGAAAGAGATAGTTTTTATTTGTTAAAACACAATGAACTGATGACAAATAGTCTGGATAATAAAGCCTGTGTTTTTGTCTTTTATGAAAATGGAATTGCAAAATGCGGAATTGAAAAAGCATATCTCGAAGGAAAAACGGATTTTAAAAAACCAATTTCCTGTCATCTGTTCCCGATAAGAGTAACAAAATTCGGGGGTGAAATTTTGAGATATGAAAAATTCAGTGAATGCGCCCCGGCATTAAAAAAGGGGGAAGAAGAAAATATAACCATTGCCGAGTTTTGCGGGGAAGCCCTGGAAAGAAAATACGGCAAAAAATGGTATTCAGTATTAAAGGAAAAAGTAGAATAGAATATGTTAAGTCTTAGTCAAAAATTATCGCAGCAGCAGAAACTTTCGCCGCAGCAAATTCAGTATCAGAAATTACTTCAGCTTAACACTCTTGCACTTGAACAAAGGATTAAAACCGAACTGGAAATAAATCCTATTCTGGAAGAGGTTATGGATGAAGAAATTGAACTTTCACAGGAAAAAGATGAGAAAGAAAAAGAGGACGGAGCTGAAGAAGAATTTGAAGATGTTGATAAAGAGGAATTTGAACTTGAAGACTTTATGAACGACACTGATTTTGAAGGGGACCGGGTTAATAAAAGTAAGGATGATGAAATATACCAGCCGCTTGCACCTGCAGTAGAATCTCTTAAGGAACATTTGTTAAACCAGTTAACAATGATGAATCTTGACGATGATCTTTTTATGCTGGGGGAGGAAATTATAGGTAACCTGGATGCAGACGGGTATTTAAAACGTAGTCTTGAAGATATTGTTAACGAACTCGAAATGTTTGAACATGTAAATATATCTCCTGAAGCTTCAGAAAATCTTTTAAAAAGAATACAGGGAATGGATCCTCCAGGGATAGCTTCAAGAAATTTACAGGAATGTTTACTTGTTCAGCTTAAATATGCCGATCACGATCAATATTATACTTACCTGGCTGAACAGATTTTGTTACAATGTTATGATGATTTTACAAAAAGAAGATTTGATGCTATTAAACAAAAATTAAACCTTACAGATGAAACAATAAAAATCACTCTCGACCTTATCCAAAATCTGAACCCCAAGCCTGGTGAAGGTAATATTGAATCTGTTGAGATGAACCAGATTACACCTGATTTTGTTGTAGAAAAAGTTGATAATAATTTTGTTATTACACTGAATGACAGGAGCATGCCTTCTGTTACCATTAGCAGAACTTATCTTGAAATGTTCGATGCGAATAAAAGATCGAAAAAAACTCCGCGTGAAAAAGAAACATATAAATTTCTTCGTGAAAAATTTGAATCTGCAAAATGGTTTATCGCCTGCATACAGCAGAGAAGAGAAACCCTGATGAAAATTATGCGTGCTATTCTTGAAAGACAGTATGCATTTTTTGATAAAGGACCAAAGCTGCTGAGACCAATGATTTATAAGGATATAGCAGAAGAAATTAATATGGATATTTCAACAATCAGTCGTGTTGTTAACGGAAAGTATGTACAGAGTCCTATGGGAATTCACGAATTAAAATATTTTTTCAGTGAAGGATTAGCAACTGACAGCGGAGTAGAGGTTTCCAATAAACATATTAAAGAAAGATTAAAAGAAATCATCGATGTGGAAGATAATAACGCACCGCACAGCGATGATAAACTTGCTGAAATACTAAATGAAGAGGGGATTCATATTGCAAGAAGAACAGTGGCAAAATACAGGGAACAGTTGAGGATTCCCATCGCACGGTTGCGCAAATCTTTATGATCGTTGTATGGGACATTCTTTTTAATTATTCTCGCTTTTGGTCTGTTCGGATTTCTCCATTCCTATCTCGCCTCTCCCAAATTTAAAGAAAAGCTTATTAGAGAAACCGGAACTCTTATAGCTTTTTACAGGATTGTATATAATATAATAGCGTTTTTCTTTTTTTACTTAATGTATGAAATTCTTCCTCATCCTGATTATATAATTTATGATCTTACCAATCCATGGGATATAATAATTCTGATGCCTCAGTTATTAAGCCTGGCCGGATTTTTATGGACACTTAGATACTTTAGCAGCACAGAGTTTCTTGGAATTAACCAGGTGATAAGATGGTTCAGAGGTGAATATAATATTGAAGATTCTGACGAGAGATTGACGTTAAGAATCGAAGGTCCGTACAGGTTTTCACGTCATCCATTGTATTTCTTTTCAATTCTCTTCCTTTTATTTCGTCCAGTAATGGATATCTTCTATCTCACTTTTTTTATATGCATAGTTGCGTATTTTTATGCAGGATCATTTTACGAAGAGAAAAAATTGATAAAAACTTTCGGGGAAAAGTATATTAATTACAAAAACTCGGTTCCGCGGATTTTCCCGTTCAGGTTTCAGAGTAAGTGATTAATCCCTGATAAATTTGAACAGTTACTAAATGCTGGTTAAATTGTATGAACATTAAAATTTTGAATAAGGAGCAGATAACAGAATGGAACAAATAATTAAAGCGACAACGATTTTAGGAATTGTGCATAATGGAGTTGCTGCTTTGGGCGGAGACGGACAGGTTTCACTTGGCAATACCGTAATGAAACATAACGCAAAAAAAATCAGGAAGATTGCAAACGGCAGCGTTCTCTGTGGATTTGCAGGTGCCTCCGCAGATGCTTTTACATTAATGGAAAGGTTTGAAGACAAACTGGAGCAATACCGGGGAAATGTGTCAAGAGCAGCAGTTGAACTTGCAAAGGACTGGAGGACAGATAAATTTTTAAGAAAGCTGGAAGCAATGCTCGCTGTTATTACTTCAGATAAAGCTCTTGTCGTGAGCGGTAACGGAGATGTGATTGAACCTGATGATAACATTGTAGCTATTGGCTCAGGCGGAATGTATGCACTTGCTGCAGCCAAAATGCTGATAAAATACAGCAAGCTTTCAGCAAAAGAAATAGTTGAAGAAGCACTGAAGACCGCATCGGAAATTTGCATTTACACTAATGATAAAATAAATGTTGAAGTAATTGAAAAATAGAATCGGAAAGAGCAGAATGAGAAAGACAAATAAAGAATATACACCTACACAGATTGTTAAAGAACTTAACAGGTTTATCATCGGGCAGCATCAGGCAAAAAGAGCTGTTGCAATAGCTTTGAGAAACAGGTGGAGGAGACAGCAGGTTGAAGATGCAATCAGGGAGGAAATTCTTCCTAATAATATTATTTTAATTGGTCCAACAGGAGTTGGAAAAACTGAAATAGCCAGAAGACTTGCGAGACTTGCTAATGCTCCGTTTATAAAAGTTGAGGCTTCCAAGTTTACAGAAGTAGGTTACGTTGGCAGAGATGTTGAATCGATGATTCGCGACCTTACGGATTATGCTGTTAATATGGTAAAAACGGAAAAGACTGAAGAAGTACAGGCAAAAGCGGATGAGCTTGCTGATGAAAGAATTCTCGATATCCTTATTCCTGCGGTAAAGAAACCTGCATCAGCCGGTAATTCTGAAGATGAAGTAAATAATGAAGTATTACAGAATCAGAAAACCCGCGAATGGATGCGTGAGAAATTAAAAAACGGTGAGATGGATGACAAGATGGTTGAGTTTGATGCCTCCGCTAATTCAAACATCGGTTTGCAGGTTTTGGGTCCTCTTGGTCTTGATGATATGGGAATAAATTTGCAGGAGTTAATGGGCAACATGATGCCTAAGAAAAAGAAAAAAAGAAAAACAAAAATTTCCGAAGCAAAAAAAATAATTGCTCAGGAGGAAGCCCAGAAATTAATCGATATGGAAGCAGTTCAGAAGGAAGCAATTGAGAGAGTTGAAAATTCCGGAATTGTATTTATAGATGAGATTGATAAAGTTGCCGGCGGAGGAGGAAAAGGGCAGGGTCCTGATGTTTCGAGAGAAGGAGTTCAAAGAGATCTTCTCCCTATTGTTGAGGGATCAAATGTTAATACAAAGTATGGTACTGTAAAAACGGATCATATTCTGTTTATAGCTTCCGGTGCTTTTCATGTAGCTAAACCTTCCGATTTAATTCCTGAACTACAGGGAAGATTTCCAATCAGGGTGGAATTAAAAAGCCTTACGGAAGAAGACTTTGTCCAGATATTAACCCAGCCTCAGAATGCTTTGCTGAAACAGTACCAGGCGTTGCTGAAGACAGAGGGTGTTGAACTTGAGTTTACAAAAGATGCTATAAGAGAAGTTGCGCGTATTGCCACCGAAGTTAATGAACAGGTAGAAAATATAGGTGCCAGGCGATTACATACAATTTTGACAACACTTCTGGATGAAATCCTTTTTGATGTTCCTGATAAACTTCCTAAAGAAAAAGTGATAATTACCGGTGAGACAGTAAAAGATCGTTTAGAATCAATTGTAAAGAACAGGGATTTAAGTAAGTATATATTGTAATTTATTGGTAGCTGCAATCTTCAATTCGCGTTTATTTAGATGTACCGTATGAAGGTTGTGGCTACTTATCCTTTCTTATAACCATTCATAATTAAAATTCTACTATCCTATAAAAACCTTAACACTTGCCTTCAATGATTCCATAATTTTGGTTAGCAACTTTTAAATAACATTGTTAGTCTGAACTGGTTAATAGAAGATACTTTTATGTCTAATAAATTATTCATCTTAATCAGAACAATGATTTCATTTCACTTAAAAAGGCAAAATAATAACTGGCATTCTGCTTGATTACAAGAGAATGTTAAAAAATTTGTGAGGGATAAAATGAAGATAAAATATTTACTAATTGTTCTTCTGGTTGGTCTGATTTCAATTAATACTTTTCCTCAGGAGGAAGCCGGCAAAGCAGATTCTACAGAATCAGGTTGGAACTGGCACGACTGGAAGAAATTTCACCGTGATATGGATTTAATCAAAGTTGATTTTCACGGTAGCCCAACTGTGGATTTGCGTTATGGTATTTCCGGAATGAATCTTAAACAATTCAGCGGCAAGTTTGCCGATCCGAATTTACTGGAACTAAAGCTTGGTTATACAAACGAGAAAAATTATAAGTTTCAGGAAAATATTTTGGATTACAATTTTAAATATCTGTTTCTCTCAAATATTTCAACTGATATTGGAAATGTTACCTCTGCATCTTCTGAACTTGAAAACACTACCTGGCGGTTCGGTTTAGGAAAAGCATCGGGATACGGATATAAGGTAGGCAGCGGGGCAATTATTCCTTACTATTCTTATGATCTTTCCTGGTCCAAACTGGATTTAAAAAACCAGTTAATTCCTGTTGAAGATAAAGATATGCTTGATAATTTTAACGGCACTTTCAGATTCGGTACGAATACTGAAGGCGGAGTAAAAATTAAAGTTATTCCTATGCTTACGTTCGATGCATCCTATGAAAGAGCAATAATTTTTCCGAAGCACCTGTTCTGGAAATGGGCGGGAAGCGTTGCAATTGAAAGTATCGGGCAATTCCTTGTTGATGATTTTGTAAGTGAGATTATGCATTCTTCACCTTATGCAGGACCGGTAATGAGTTTTATTCTGAAAAATGCTTTATCGTACGGAATGTATGAATTGAGACAGGATAAAATGAACTGGCCATTTAAGAGTGCTGCACCTTTAGCTTATGATCAGTTTAAGTTTGGATTTACAGTTAACTTTTAATCTTACCTTAGATATGCCGGACTTTCGAAGTCCGGCATATCTTTTTTATTTAAACTTAACTTTAACATTTACAATCTCTGTAATACTTCCTGTTCTTACAGGCGGACCCCAAGTTCCAACCCCACAGCTTACATAATATTGAGTGTTTCCTTTTTTAAGGTAACCCCAGTCCTGCTCATATAGTTTTTGTGTGATATAATTTAACGGCCACATCTGCGCGTGATGTGTGTGTCCGGATAGTTGCAGATCAACATTATTCTTTTCTGCCTCTTCCATTCCAAAAGGCGTATGATCCATTAGAATTAAAGGTAAATTTACTTTCGTATTTTCAAGAATTTCATCAAGAGGTTTTCTGTCTTTTCCTGTAAATTGTTTCTTACTCCTGTCGTCCCTTGCTGCAATGATAAATGAATTATCAACTATTGCGGTTTCATCCTGAAGTAGTTTAATATTATGACTCCGGATAAACCTGGAAGCATCATTTACCCCGACAATATACTCGTGATTTCCTGTGCATGCATAAACACCATATTTGGATTTTATTCTGAAAAAAGATTTGCCGATTCCTCTTTTATCAAGCCAGGCGGATTTTTCATCTACAAAATCACCCGGGATTAAAACAATATCAGGATTTAATGAATTTACCTTATCAATAATTTTAGCTAAAAACTTTTCGTTGTTCATTGCTGTAAGATGAATATCAGAAAACGCCACGATATTAAGTTCATTTAACGGTGATGTTTTTTTGTTCAGAGTAATATCCAAATTCTTAACATTTAATATTCTTGTATTTATATAACCGGCAGCAACTATGATTGAAGAAATAACTATCACTAACAAAAAGATTCCGAATTTCCAGGTATCATAATTATTGGAGATTGATGACGGATAAAAACTGAAGAAATGATTAACGAGTCTTATTAAATCAAATAGCAGAATAAACAATACAAAATAGAGCATGAACGCAAACCAGAACGATCCTATCCATTGCATTAAATCATATAAAAAAGATGGAAGACGATCGGTAAGAATTTTGGAAATTATAAATGAAAGTGAGAGTACCAGAAAAAGGATTAAATAAAGTAATCTGAAATGAGGGAAAATAGTTAATGACTGCCAGCCGCGGATAAAAATATAATAGTTTATTGCCGCATAAATTGTAAAAAAAACGGAGAAAAATACTATCATTTAGAACCCGAAATTTGTAGGAAAAATATTCAACCGAAATTACTTTTTTTTCAATGTTATTGTAACAATTACCTTGCAAAATTTGTCATTAAAATAAAACATTCAATTTTCATTACGAATACCATAGTTGACGGATGGCACTAAAATTGCGCTATTTCTGTCGAACGTTCAATTAAAAAAGGAGCCATAATGGAATATATAGAAATAGGAGTTGTACTTTACCTCTCTGTTCTTGTTCTTATCGCGCGCACCAACTCTAAAAAAGTTGCAAAGCAAATGAGAAAACTTAGTGTTAATAAGTAAAACTCAAATCTGAATTTTTTAATACAAAAATTAATTTTTACAAATGGTGAGAATGTTGAGATCTCACCTTTTGTATTTTAAACCAGAATTACTCCTCCTCCAAGACAAACTTCATTATCATAAAATACCGCAAACTGTCCGGGCGCAATTCCTTTATCCGGATTATCAAGTGTTACCAATCCTCTGTTATCATCCGGATAATTAATCCTGCATTTATAAAAGTTCGGACCATGCCTGAGTTTTAAAAGATATTCTTTTCCGGGCATAGGTTTTTCATTAATCCAGTTAAACTTTCCGGCTTCAAACTCAAACCTTGCTCGATTGGAAGTATTTTCTCTTGAAATAAAAATTATATTTTCTTCAACATTCTTTTTTACTACATACCACGGACCGCCTCCTAAACCAAGTCCTGATCTCTGACCGATTGTAAAGTAGTAATAACCGTCGTGTTCTCCCATTATGTTACCGGAATTAATATCTATAATTTTACCTTTTTTAACACCAAGATGATGCTTAATAAATTCGGCAAATTTTATCTGCCCAAGGAAACAAATACCCTGGCTGTCTTTTCTTAATTTATTTGGAAGATTAAATTTTTCTGCAAGATCTCTGATTTCTGTTTTGTTAAATTCACCAATAGGGAATAATGCCCTGCTTAACTGCTGCTG
The DNA here is from genome assembly GCA_963815785.1 of uncultured Ignavibacteria bacterium. Taxonomy (GTDB): domain Bacteria; phylum Bacteroidota; class Ignavibacteria; order Ignavibacteriales; family Ignavibacteriaceae; genus DATFVA01. The sequence goes on along the minus strand of CAWFHZ010000018.1, from coordinate 32,302 downwards.
AGTTAAATATGCAAGGAAATAAGTCTGATCTTTTACCGGATCCGGAGATCTTTTTAGAAGAAAATTTCCATTCTTTTCTTCAACTGTTGCGTAATGACCGCTGGCAACTTTTTCAAATGAATTATCAATCTTTTCATAAAACTGTCCGAACTTAATCAAGCTGTTGCAGAAAATATCCGGGTTTGGTGTTCTTCCTTCTCTTATTTCAGTAAGCGTATAAGTTACAACCGTGTCCCAGTATTCATTCTGAAGCGGAAGAACCTCAAGCGGAACATCTAGCTGGTTACAGACTTCACGTGCATATCCAAGATCTTCTTCCCACGGGCATTCACCGAGGAATGAAAATTCATCCTGCAGCCAGATCTTCAGGTAATACGCCGTAAGATCATGACCCTCATCCTTTAATAATTTTAGTGCAACGGAACTATCAACTCCGCCTGATAATAAAACTGCGATTTTCATAAATTATGATTTTATTGAAATACAATCTGCCTGCCGGCAAATTGCTTTAATATATTAAAAATTAAAAATAGGGAAAGGATGGTAAACTATTAAGTCAAATTGCTTTGTTATTTCTTCTTATCGTTCTTCCTGGTTTTTAATCCAACCCTGTCTACTACATCATCGTAAACTTTACGCTGGACTTTACTCAACAATAATGTTTGCAATTTGTCGGCATTTTTAATTCGATTAAAGAATCCAACACAAACCTGGTTCTTCCCGTCACATACCTTCATTACTCCTGAAAATCTACCCTCGAAAATTCCGCCTGTAAGTGAATTAACATCACTATAGTAAATTGTAAATTCTTTCTGTGAGAATAAAAAATTTGTACAGATCATTTTCTCTTCATCTGCTTCTATCTTATAAGGGACAATTTTATAAAGGTTCAGGTAGTGTTTGTTTAGAAAATAAATCATTAGCAGCAGTAATATTACAGGGATCAGATAAATTAGATTTTTATCCAGATTTACAACTGAAGGGATCAGGTAAATAGATAAAATTATTGTTACCGGGATATTTCCATAGCGATAGAGCAGTTTATAGAAATATGGATAAGTAAAAACCTGCATAGTTAAATCAATAAATTAAACACCGCAAAATAAGGATTATAATGATCAAATCTTATTAGCCGGGTGCTCAGACTATTGCTATTCAAATTTAATTTTTACTTCATCATTCAATTCAATTTTAACCCCGGGCAGGTTTTCCATTATCTTTTTAATTTCTTCCAGGTTTTGCGGACTTTGCTGTTTAAACATTTTTAGTTTTTCAGGATTATCAAGGAGTTCATTAAAGCTGATATCGAACAATGTAACCTCAGAACCACTAACATAATTCGCGTTTGTTTCAACTATTTTTCCATTCACATCAATCTTTAAAGTGATACGCATATCTTTCATAAGTTTTACAAGTTCGTCCATTCCCTCTGTATTTGTACCGGCAGTATCCTGTGAGGGGACCTCGTTAGCGACTTCCTGACCTTTTTTAGAGGGCAGCCTTATGGATAGTGATGCAGGTTCTCCCGGAGAAAAATTAAAATGCAAAAATTCCTTTGAAGTATCTTCCTCAACATCAATACCTTCCATATCAATTTTAGAATTCGGATTCTGGTTTATTTTGAGTTTATTGATGTTATCAAAAGAATAAACCACCCGGTAACCTTCTTTTCCATCTTCCTTTACTTCTTCACCACTTATGTATTTTATTCCGCTTCCATATTTTGATGTGTCCGCTTTTAGTTGATCCGGCTGGAAAAGACTGAACTTATTTGTATCTGCGGCTGTAGAATCAAAAGATGTGGCGAAAGCCGAAATCATTTGAACAACCTGGCTGCTCATTAAAACAGATTCTTCAAGAGTTCCTGATCCATCTTTATTCAGATGAACAGTGGTATTAACTTCAAGGCAGCCGGTGAAGAATATAATTGTTGCAAAAAACAGAATTGAACGTATTAATATTGTTTTCATAATCTCTAAAAAGTTTAATTATTTTATTTTCAAGATAATGAACTAACAAATAAAATACTTATAAAAGATTCGAGGCAAGTTCTGCCAGTACACTTCTTTCACCTTTTTCAAGATTTATATGTGCGTATAATTTTTCTCCCTTAAAATGTTCAATCAGGTATGAAAGTCCGTTTGATTGTGAATCGAGGTAGGGATGATCAATCTGGTAAATATCCCCGGTAAACACGATTTTTGAACCTTCCCCAACACGCGTGATTATTGTTTTTATTTCATGCGGTGTAAGATTCTGAGCCTCATCTACAATAAAGAAAATTCTCTGAAGGCTTCTTCCTCTAATGTACGAGAGCGCTTCGATAACAAGCTTGTTCTCTTTGATCATGCTGTTTATTGCCTGGTGCTGCTTATCAGTTTCAGAAAACTGGTCCTGTATTACACGGAGATTATCCCAGAGCGGCTGCATATAAGGTTCAATTTTACTTTGGACATCACCGGGAAGAAACCCGATATCTTTATTACTCAATGGAACAATCGGTCTTGCAATATAAATCTGTCTGTAGTTCTTTCTTACATTAAGTGCACTGGCTAATGCAAGAAGAGTTTTCCCCGTACCCGCTTTACCGGTTAAAGATACCAAAGGAATTTCGTCGTTAGTCAGTGCATCAACAGCAAAGGTTTGCTCTGCATTTCTCGGTTTAATTCCGTAAATAGTATTTTTATCAATTTTATGAAACATTTCCATTTCGTTATCAAGATATGTAAGAACTGATCTGTTCGGGTTGCGGAAAATGTAATATTTGTTTGGAATAGGTTCGCCCGGAAGTTTCTTTATAATTTTTTTTGCTTCTATCTCAAAAGGAGATTGAAAAAGTTTAACAATCAAATCATCGTCAAAATTTTCGACTATTTCTTTTCCGCTGTAAAGTTCTTCCACGCTGTTTACACGGTCAGTTGTATAATCCTCTGCGTGAATTCCCAGGGCTTTTGCTTTCATTCTCAGGTTTACATCCTTGGTAACCAGAATTACTGAAGATGAATCTTTAATCTTTTTTAATAAATCCATCGCAACAGCAAGTATCCTGTGATCGGGAGTATCTTCAGTAAAAAGTTCTTTTATTTCAGAACTGATCCCTTTTGAAAAACCGACACGGACTTTTCCTTTTCCTTTACCAAGAGAAACCCCACCGTTAAAAATTGCTGTTCCGGTAAGTGAATCGAGAGTTCTTGCAAACTCTCTTGCGTTGAGGTTTATTACCTGACTTCCCCTTTTGAAATGATCAAGCTCTTCAATTACAGTTAAAGGAATTACTACATCATTCTCCTGGAACTGCAGAATAGATGTTGAATCGTGCAAAATTACGTTTGTATCCAGTATAAACGTTTTCGGAGCTTTTTTGTTTTTCATTTGTTAAAAATGGGGTTTGGATTTGTTGAAAAAATATCAGCTGGTTATTTATAGAAGTGATACCCGAAGAAGTTTTAATGTTAAAAAAATAGTTAATTATCAAAATTTTCAGAGTATAGTTAATAATCTCAAAAAGTAACCCGAAGAATTTATTTTCAAATAATTTAATAATCAAATTATTAAAATGTTAAATTGAAACTAAAATCTCTTTAGTGTATATTAACAATTCAAAACGGAAAGCAATTGATTAATAAAAAATTAAAATTCATAGAAGTTCTTTATTTAAACGGGTCTTTAGCCACTCAATGAGTGGCTATTTTTTTGTCAAAACTTTTTGAAAGGTTTCGATTTAATGAATGAAGGAAAAAGCGCAAAGTTAATTCTTGCAGATGGTTCTGAATTTAATGGAACAAGTTTCGGGTATGAAGGAAATACAAATGGTGAGGTTGTTTTTAATACCGGAATGGTTGGTTACCCTGAGACAATGACTGATCCGTCGTACCGTGGACAAATTCTTGTGTGCACTTATCCTCTTATCGGTAATTATGGTGTTCCCGGTAACGAAATGGAAAATGGTATGCTTAAGAATTTTGAATCTGATAGAATACACTGCCGGGCGCTGATTGTTTCAGATTATTCCGAGGAATATTCACACTGGAATGCAAAAAAATCATTAGGTGACTGGATGAAAGAACAGATGATTCCGGGTATTACAGGAATTGATACAAGAATGCTTACGCGCAAACTGAGAGAGAATGGCACAATGCTCGGAAAAATTATTATTGATGAAAAAGTTAAAACAGACCTGCCTGCCGGACAGGCAGGATTTCAGGATATAAATAAAATTGATCTGGTGGGGGAAGTAAGCGTAAAAGAACCGGTTGAGTATTTACGAAACGGGAAGAAAGTGCTGTTAGTTGATTGCGGAACAAAGAATAATATAATACAGGCTTTCCTTGGAAGGAATATTTCTATTCTTCGTGTTCCTTACGATTATGAATTTCATAAAGAAAAAGCCGACGGAATTGTTTTATCAAATGGTCCCGGCGACCCGAAGATGTGCACAACTACAATTGAAAATGCAAAGAAAGCTATGGAAAAAAATATTCCGATTCTCGGAATTTGTCTCGGCAGCCAGATACTTGGTTTAGCTGCCGGAGCAAATACATACAAATTAAAATACGGTCACCGCGGACATAATCAGCCCTGCAATGAAACCGGAACAAAACGCACATACATAACTTCACAGAATCATGGTTATGCGGTGGAAACAGAAACTCTTCCTGAGGATTGGCGCGAATGGTTTGTTAATGATAATGACGGAACCAATGAAGGAATAATACATATTTCAAAACCATTTTTTGCAGCTCAGTTTCATCCTGAGGCTTCTCCCGGACCTGATGACAGCGAGTTTATCTTTGATATGTTTGTGAGGGCGCTATAAGAGTTGGTTTAACAATTGTCACTCCGAACTTGTTTCGGGGTCTAAGTTAAATATTTAGGATACTGGAACAAGTTCAGTACTATATTACATGAAGAACTATTATGTGTACATATTAACCAATAAATCAAAAACTCTTTATATAGGTGTCACCAATAATCTTGAGCGGAGAATATTTGAACATAAAAATAAACTAATAGATGGCTTCTCAAAAAAATATAATTTAACCAGGCTTGTTTACTTTGAGGTCCTTAATAGTATAGAAGATGCAATCAAGCGGGAAAAACAATTGAAGAACTGGCATAGACAGTGGAAAATAAATTTAATTGAAGAACATAATAAAGGATGGAAAGATTTATCCCAGGAGTTTGAAGATGAAGATGCTGAAACAAGTTCAGCATGACACAGAGAGAAGTGTCACCCTGAACTGGTTTCTAGGGTCTCAAGTATAAATGTTGAAGTAGAGTCTAGAGAATAATAACCAAAAATAGAAATGAATTTAAACATAAAGATTTAACCTAAATGATGATTAAAAAACATAAACCCAAAAAAGTATTAATCCTAGGTTCCGGTGCATTGCAAATAGGACAGGCAGGTGAATTTGATTACTCAGGCAGCCAGGCGATCAAAGCCTTAAAAGAAGATGGAATTTCAACGGTACTTATTAACCCGAACATTGCAACAATTCAAACTTCCGAAAATTTTGCAGACAAAGTTTATTTTCTTCCAATTCAAACCAGCTTTGTTGAAAAAATAATAATAAAAGAACAACCGGACAGTATTCTTCTACAGTTTGGAGGACAAACAGCTCTCAATGTTGGCGTTGATCTTTATGATAAAAAGATTCTTGAGAAATATAATGTTAAAGTCCTGGGAACTTCTGTTGAAGTAATAAAAGATACAGAAGATCGTTTATTGTTTGCAGACAGAGTAAAAGAAATTGATCTGAAAGTTGCCTTAAGTAAAACAGCCCGGTCAGTTGAAGAAGCTGTTGCCGCTGCTGAAGAGATTGGCTTTCCGGTGATGGTACGTATTGCTTATGCGCTCGGGGGACTGGGATCCGGAATTGTAGATAACAGAGAGGAATTAATTGAAAAGGCTAAACGAGCTTTTGCTTTCACACAACAAATTCTTATCGAAGAATCACTTTATGGTTGGAAAGAAGTTGAGTACGAGATAGTAAGAGATAGTTTTAATAATTGTATAACTGTCTGTTCAATGGAGAATATTGATCCGATGGGAATACATACCGGGGACAGCGTTGTTATTGCACCTGTTCAGACTCTTTCCGCAAGAGAAAATTTTAAACTTCGTTCAATCGGAATAAAACTAATTCGCCATCTCGGAGTAATTGGTGAATGCAACATACAATATGCTCTTGATCCAAACTCAGATGATTACAGAATTATTGAAGTAAATGCGCGTCTTAGCAGAAGTTCTGCTCTTGCCTCTAAGGCGACAGGTTATCCACTAGCTTTTATTGCTACAAAGCTCGCACTCGGTTACGCTCTAAACGAAGTTGAGAACATTATTACACAGCAGACTTCAGCCTGCTTTGAACCGGCACTCGATTACGTTGCCTTAAAGTTTCCGAGATGGGATTTACAAAAATTTAAGCTTGTAAATAATGAACTTGGCTCAGAAATGAAATCGGTTGGTGAGGTAATGTCACTTGGAAGGAGTTTTGAGGAAGTCTTGCAGAAGGCTATCAGAATGCTCGATTTAGGTTACCTGGGATTTGTGGGAAATAGTATAGAGTTTGAAAATCTTGATCGTGAACTTTCACATCCCAGCGATAAAAGAATTCTGGCTATTGCTACTGCTCTTAAAGAAGGTTACAGTATAGATAAGATTCACGAACTTACAAAGATTAACCGCTGGTTTCTTTTTAAGATGAAAAATATTATTGATAATGAAGCGAGATTAAAAAATCTGAAACTTTCTGAACTCTCTGAAAAGCTGATGCGCGAAGCCAAAATGAATGGATTTTCAGATTTGCAAATTTCTGATCTTGTAAGTAGTAATGAATCTGATGTAAGAGAACTCAGGAAAAAATTAAATGTGTTTCCGGTTGTAAAACAAATTGATACTCTCGCTGCTGAATATCCAGCACAGACAAATTACCTTTATACAACTTACCACGGCAAAGAAGATGATATTGAAACCGGGGAGCCAAACCAGATAATTGTGCTCGGAAGCGGTGCTTACAGAATCGGTTCTTCAGTCGAGTTCGATTGGTGTTGTGTTAATGCTGTAATGGCGTTGAACAAAACCGGTAAGAAAACAATAATGATAAACTATAATCCTGAAACTGTCAGCACGGATTATGACATTTGTGATAAACTTTACTTTGAACAGCTGACTTTTGAAAGAGTGATGGATATATATGAGAAGGAAAAAGCTGAGGGAATAATTGTTTCGATGGGGGGACAAATTCCTAATAACCTTGCAATGAAACTTCATAAGAGCAGGTGTGAAAATTTTAGGAACTTCTCCCGAACAAATTGATAATGCAGAAAACCGGCATAAGTTTTCACAGATACTCGATGATATTGACGTAGATCAGCCTGAATGGAGTGAGCTTACAGATTTTAATGATGCCAAAATGTTTGCACAGAAAGTCGGTTACCCCGTTCTGATAAGACCAAGCTATGTTCTTAGCGGCGCTGCAATGAGTATAGTTTTAAATGATGATGAATTGGCTGTCTATCTTAAAAAGGCAACTGATATAAGTAAAGAACATCCTGTTGTAATAAGTAAGTTTATTACTGATGCGCGCGAAATTGAAGTTGATGCTGTTGCCGATGATGGGGATCTTTTTTGTTATGCAATAGCAGAGCACGTTGAGAATGCAGGAGTGCATTCTGGCGATGCAACAATTGTTTTACCTCCTCAGAGAACTTATCTTGAAACTATGAGACGTGTAAAAAATATTACTAAAAAAATTGCAAAATCGTTGCAGATAACCGGACCGTTCAACATTCAGTTTATTGCAAAAGATAATGACGTAAAAGTAATTGAATGTAATCTTCGTGCTTCCCGAAGTTTCCCTTTTGTTTCAAAGACACTTAAAATAAATTTTATTGAAATTGCTACAAAGCTGATGCTCGGTGAAAAAGTTCCGAAGATTGACAAATCATCTTTCGATCTGGATTACGTGGGAATTAAAGCTTCACAATTTTCATTCACAAGATTAAAAGGTTCCGATCCTGTAACGGGAGTTGAAATGTCATCCACCGGAGAAGTTGCCTGTCTTGGTGATGATTTTAATGAAGCCTTCCTGAAAAGTCTCTTATCAACCGGACACAAATTTCCACGTAATGCCGCATTACTTTCTACAGGAACCCTTAAAAACAAAGCTGAACTTCTGGAGGATCTTTTAACTCTCAGGGAAATGGGATTAAAATTTTACGGTACTAAAGGCACAGCTGATTTTTATAAGGAGAACGGTATTGAGGTCGAGGTTTTATATCGCCCGTTTGATAAGGGAGAACCCGGAATACTGACATATCTTTCCGAAGGGAAGATTGATCTTGTAATTAACATTCCCAAAACCGCAGAAAAAGTTGAGCTGGATAGTGATTATATAATCCGTAGGAAAGCCGTTGATCTGAACATTCCGCTATTTACAAATGTTCAATTCATCAAACGGTTTATTAAATCAATTGAAAATTATAGCCTTGAAACTCTGCCGATTAAAAGCTGGGATGAGTACCAGTAAAAAGTCTTTTATAAAATTTTTTAAAAGAATATTGTTCATTCAATTCAGTCGGAATTCTTTTCAGCAATACAAATATCCTGGTAGATAAAAACCAGAAATATTTGACATTTGTCAATCAATTCTTTATTATCGCTTTCAATCGACTTTGGGCAAGCTTCACAGTTTGTTCTGACACCTCAAATATACAGTAATTACTCAATAAATTAATTTTTTAATTTCATTTATTGAAAGGAGAATTTCTATGTCCTCCCTTTCCTCTGCCTTTTGTTTTGTATTCTGTTTTATACTTTTCTTATTCCAAAATCCCGCTAATGCTCAAATTCCAAAACAACAAACTGCATCAGAGTTCTGAAACTTTTCTAACTTACTCAAAAATTAAATTCAGCAGGATTCGTATTTCGTTTATTAATAATAAAGGATAAAAAAATGAAAAAAACATTTACTCTTTTTTTTCTATTGATTGCATATGCACCTCTTTTCTCACAAAACTGGATTGTTTATAATACTTCCAACTCAGGCTTGCCGAGCAACTATATATCATCCCTGGATTTTGATAATAGCGGAAATCTATGGGTTGGAACAAACGATGGTCTTGCAAAATATGATGGTGCAAATTGGACAGCCTACGACTCTTCTAATTCCGGTTTACCGGTCAATCGTATAAATACCCTAATAGTAGACAATAATGAAAATATATGGATTGGTACGTCAACCGATAATCTAAATAACGGAGGAGGTTTGGCAAGGTTTGATGGCGTTAACTGGATTGTTTATACTCATTCAAATTCAGACTTACCGGATAATGATGTTAACGCACTAACCGAAGATGGCAGCGGAAATCTATGGATTGGGACTAATAATGGTTTATCAAAATTTGACGGTAGTAACTGGGTAAATTACTATACTTACAATTCCGGCTTGCCGAATGATAATATTATATCTCTGGCTGTAGATCTAAATGGAGATAAATGGATTGGGACTGGTAATAGTTACGGGCTGGTAAAATATGATGGGACTGACTGGACAGTGTTTACTACTTCCAACTCAGGTCTGCCTAGCAACAATATTACATCTATTTCAATAGATAGCCTGGGAAATAAATGGTTTGGCTCTAATTCTGGCGGCGGGGTAGCAGAATATGATGGGACCGACTGGACGATTTATAATAGTTCAAACTCAGGCTTACCGAATAACAAAATTTTTTCAATTACTGTTGAAGCTAATGGAAAGAAATGGTTTGGAACGTATAATAGCGGACTGGCAAAATTTGATGGTACAAACTGGTCTGTTTATAATACGGGTAATTCTGGAATACCGGGGGTATGGATTTTATCTCTTACAGTTGATAGTTACGGAAACAAATGGATTGGTACCTATTCAGGAGGATTAGCTGCTTACAATCAAAGTGGAGTGGTCTCAGTAGAAGACAATAATCACGATGTCTCGCCCAATAGATTTATTCTTTCTCAAAACTATCCTAATCCATTCAACCCAACAACAAAAATAAAATACTCGATTCCAAAAACTTCAAACGTTAATCTTAAAGTATTTGATCTACTCGGAAGAGAAGTAGCTGAATTGGTTAATGCAGAAAAACGGGCAGGAAATTACACTGTAAACTTTAATGCCTCAAATCTTTCAAGCGGAATTTACTTTTACAGGATACAAGCCGGGAGTTTTGAGAAAACCAGGAAGTTTGTTCTGCAGAAATAAAGTCTTGATTACCTCCCCTAACCAAAGGGGAGGTTTTTCTATCAATATCAGTTCAATACATTTCAGTTCATCAATGAATTGAACACTATAGCCGCGAAAATCTTCCTGTTAAAAGCTGGGATGAATACCAGTGAACAAAACTACATTTCCATAAGAAGCTGTTTGCTTCAGAAAGCCGAAAAACTATCGCAACCATTCACCGTAATTATTTATAGAAATTACTTTATATGAAGAATCGGGATATGCTTTTTCCCAGGCCGCGGGTATTTTAATGTCCTCATTTTTCCATTTAAATTCATAGGCGGATAATTTTCCTTCCTTCTCTTCAATAAGATCTATTTCCTGTTTATCATAAGTTCGCCAAAAGTACCTGTTGCAGTGAATACCCGAATAACTTAGAAACTTTATCCTTTCGCTCATCATATAATTTTCCCATAAGCTGCCTTTATCATCCCTCAGATTTATTGAACTGAAGTTTGCAATAATTGCATTTCTTATTCCATTATCATAAAAGTACCATTTAGAATTTTTAACGACTTCTTTTCGTAAATTTCTACTGAATCCCGTCAGTCTGTATATAACGAAAACTTTAGAAAGTAAATCAAGATATCTTTCTACGGTATTTTTCGACATAGCTGTCTGTCTGCCGAGTTCTTCCATAGATACTTCATTTCCAACCTGGTATGCTAACAGCTTTAATAAACTAACCAGCTTAGAGGAATTTTTTATGCGGTCGAACGTCAGAATATCTTTAAGCAGATATGAATTTATAATATCACGCAAATATTCTTCTTTTTCATTTTGATCAGGAATATTAACCAGTTCCGGCATATTTCCATAAACTAATCTCTGCATCAGGTTATCTTTTGCTTCTTCGGGTTTTTCAATTTTATTGTACTCGCCTTCTGAAACCGGGAACATCATAACTTCATATTTTCTGCCGGTTAATGGTTCGCCGGTTAGATTAGCAATATCAAACTCTGAAGAACCTGTCACTATTATCTTCAGCTTTTCAAATGAATCAACAATCAGCTTAAGGATTAAACCAATCTCAGGTATTTTTTGAGCTTCATCAATTACGAGTAATTCTGAAGTCCCCAGAAGATTCTTATAATTTTGGATAGTTCTTCTTTTTAGTAGTTCGTGAACGGCGATATCTTCACCATTCCAAAAAATATATTTTTCGCTGATAGGTCTTAAAAAATCTTTTAAAAGCACCGTCTTTCCCACTCTTCGGGCGCCTAAAATAATAATGACCTTCCCGGGTTTTAGTCTGTTTTCCAGGATATTTTGAGCCTTACGAGATATATGCATAAAAATTCCGTCAGTTAACTGACGGAATTTACGTAAATACCGTCAGTTAAGCAACCGTAATTAAGAAGTTTAGCTATTTTGGAGTATATGAGAGTCTCAACTCCTTTGCGTAAAAAGCCGGAAATAGTACCAGTAATAACGTTCATTCTCCTTTCCTGTCTTGTGCTAACAGGGTAACAATTTAAAAAATACTTGTCAATTTTCCGGTAGCGGAATAACTCTACCCAATTTAATTTGAGGACATCAATTTTTAAAATGGAGATGGTGATGATTTCTCAGTTCGAAAAATTTGTTGAGCTACATAAATCTAAGGACCCGCTTTTACTGGGTAATGTCTGGAATGTTCAGAGTGCAAAAGTATTTGAAAAGCTGAAGTTTAAAGCAATCGGCACTTCAAGCGCAGCAATTGCAAGCAGCCTTGGTTATAAAGACGGGGAAGAAATTTCATTCGAAGAATATTTTTACATTGTAAAAAGAATTAGTGAATTTACAAATTTGCCTTTATCTGTGGATATTGAATCTGGTTACGGTAATGAAGTTGGTACTGTTGTTTCTAATATAAAAAGGCTGGCGGAAACCGGTGTTGCAGGAATTAATATTGAAGATTCTGTAGTAAGAAATTCTGTACGATCTATCTTGCCGGCGGATGTGTTTGCTGAGAAGCTTAAACAAATCTGCAAAAAACTGGAACAGGAAAAAGTAAAAATATTTGTTAACGTCCGTACAGATACTTATTTATTAAACGTAGAAGACAAACTAAATGAAACTAAAAAAAGAAATCACTTATATGAGCCGGGAAACATGTGAAGGAATTTTTGTCCCTTGTATAACTGATAAAAAAGATATTAAAGAAGTGGTTAATTCAACAAAGCTGCCGATTAATGTAATGTGTATGCCGGATCTTCCCGACTTCAAAAAGCTGGCTGATTCAGGTGTGAAGCGTATAAGTATGGGAAACTTTGTTAATGAATTTGCTTATACGCAGATGGAAAATAAAGTAAATGAAATTATAAAGAACCAAAGCTTTGAAGGATTATTTTAATATTCATTAAAGACTTTTTATTCAACTTTGGAGGGATGTGTATCAGTAATCCGGAAAGATGAAATTGGATGAAGTAATTATTTAAATAATTACTTCAGACGTTCAAGCCGTCCTTTTCGTTTAACTATGTTTTTGTAGTCCCACTGAATTGTTCTGGATTTTTTAAGCCAGAGCTGCAATTTGGTTTTATTAATTTCTTTTGCAGAACTATAAAAACAGAAGCGTCTTTGAATTTACCTGTGCCCGGCTTCAATTCTTCTTCATCAAATCCGGCTCCGCTCCAGAACATCAATCGCAGACCGGGTTTTTGTTTGCTGTATCCCACAACCGGATTTCCATCCAGAAACCAGACAGGATGAGCATGCCATATTTTACTTTCTGCTTCGGTTAAAACTTTATCGATAGTCTTTGCAAGCAAGTCACAAATTTCTTTGTCTGCTGCTGAAAGCTTCTGGTTATATTTCTTTATTTCGTCTTTCATTTTTTATTTTACTTTATAATTCGTCATTACTCAATCCTCAATTGCTTCGATACCTTGTTCTTTAAGTTTTGCCAATCCATCTTTCATTGCTTTAAGCTGTTCCGCGGAATGTCCCTGCCAGTCTTTTACTTCTCCAACAACCTTAACCGGATGCTTAGAACGGTATGACATTGTCGGATTACCAGGAAATTTTTTATCTGTTAAATTTGGATCATCTTCTATTGGTCCTGTTGGCTCTGTTAAATATATTCGTTCACGTCCATCGCCCGAAGCAAGTTCGGCGCCCCAGATAGCAGCATCCAGTGTCGCAGAAATATAAATGTACTTAGCTTTTTTCTTTTGTCCGTAGTTTGAGTTATAACCGGCTTCAATAAAGTCACCGGTCTTCAGTTCAGCTTTTGTACCGTGAAAGAACGTCTGAGCAAAAGGACTTGGGCCTGATTCATTCTCCTTGTTAGTGTTTTTGTTTTTTCCCGACATAAATCTGAACCTGCTTACTTCCTCAAAATCTTTTCCATTGATTTTCCTTTTGCCAGTTCATCAACAAGCTTATCTAAATAACGGATCTTCTGCATTAGCTTGTCTTCGATTTCTTCCACACGGTATCCGCAAATTACACCGGTAATTTTAGAAGCATTGGGATTGATTTGCGGTGCCTGGGCAAAAAAGGTTTCAAAGTCAGTTTTCTTGTCTATATGCTTCTGCAATGATTTTTGATTATAGCCTGTTAACCAGAAAATGACTGTGTCTAACTCCTCCTTGGTGCGTCCCTTTTTCTCTACTTTATTTATATAATGCGGGTACACACCTGCAAAAGACATCTTAAATACTCTTGTGTTATCCATATTAGTTTTATAGGCTCCTCAAAATATTTCTTCCGGCAATATTGCCAAAAAGATTCTAAAAATAAAATAAATTTTATAGACAGAAGTGAACACTGATTTGGTAATGTGCAGGCAACAAAAAGACTTATCAAAGTTCTCGATCAGTTTCGGACACTAGACTTTGGAATTAAAAACTGTACTAAAGATTCCTCAGGGAGAATGAATATCAATAAGACGGCATTAATAAAATTCAAATTTAATTTCATCTAGAATTTCTGGGAAATCAAAGAATTCTCTGTCATTTATTGGTTTAGTCATCGTGAATGAAAGTCTTAACTCTTTTTCAAGTTGAAACCTATTGGGTTTAATAAACACACTCGGGTTTTCAGAAGCGTCGATCAGTATTTTGAAAAATTCTTCTGAAAGATCGGGGCTTACTCCTGTATAATTATGAATCTCTTTTTCAATTGCTCCAGACTTATAATCGTTGTACTCAACAGTTTTTATTTCCCATCTTTCTGCATCGATAATTTCTTTTACTTTTTCAGCAAATGTATTATAATTGGGAATAATCATTAGATAATCACCAAACTTTTTTCTCATCATATTTTTTTGAGTTATATCGTTTGTGCCGCACAGTATTAACTTATCAAAACCGCTTAAAACTGAGGAGAATATTTGTCGATTACCACTTTTAATAATAAGATTAGAAAATCCTTCTTTTTCATCTCTACTTGAGCTATTTTCTATTTTTCTATAATATTCTAAGGATCCGAGTTGAAACTTTCCTTTTGAAATGTACTTTTCATATGTTTTCTTTGAAATAAATTTATAGAATGGTCCAGTGTAATTATTTTTGTCCGATGAGCCGGATATATTACCATGAAATTTTTTCGTTAATGGAATATTCCCAACTTGTTCTAGATATTTTGAGGTAGCTTGTACTAGACTCTTTAACTGGTCCTCTGAAAATATATGGTTTTCTTTAGTCATTGCAATTATCTGTACTAACAATGACTTAGAATCTAAATCATATTTAAATCCTTGATTCTTTAAGAAAGTTCTTTTCAGCATCGAATTTTTAGTTAACCTACATTACAGTTTTAAGTAATAAATGGAAATTTAATAGTCAAACTTGTAATAAATATTAAAAAAAAACGGATAGAAAAAATTGCCTACCCGTTTTGGAAATAATTGAATATTTTTGAAGGAGTTTACATCTCATCAATTATTTTATTGAAAGACTCAACTCGGCCGCATAACTTTTGTTGCTTTTTTATCATCCGGTAAATAATAACCGCCTACATCAACAGGCTTTCCCTGCACTGAAATCATATCGTTTGCAATTTTTTCTTCGTTTGCTTTTAGCTCTTTATACATTTTTGAGAATCGTTCTTTCATTTCTTTGTCTTTATCCTGTTCAACTAAAGCATTTGCCCAGTACAATGCAAGATAAAATGAACTTCCGCGGTTATCAATTTCACCTGCTTTTCTCGAAGGCATTCGTCCGTTTTCAAGATATTTTCCGATTGCAGTATCGAGAGTTTCTGCTAAGATTTTTGCTTTTACATTACCAGATTTGTCAGCAATCATTTCCAGTGAAGGGACAAGTGCGCAGTATTCTCCAAGTGAATCCCATCTTAAATGATTTTCTTTCAGTAACTGATGAACATGTTTCGGGGCAGAACCACCGGCACCTGTTTCGAATAATCCACCGCCTTTTAATAAAGGCACGATCGAAAGCATTCTCGCACTTGTGCCTAATTCAAGAATCGGGAATAAATCTGTCAGGTAATCACGAAGAACGTTTCCGGTAACTGAAATCGTGTTCAATCCTTTTCTTGTTCTTTCCAAAGTATATTTCATTGCTTCAACCGGTTCAAGAATTTTTATTTCGAGTCCTTTCGTATCAAGTTCCGGCAGATACTTATTTACTTTGGCGATAATTTCTTTGTCGTGAGCTCTCTTTTCATCTAACCAGAAAATTGCCGGAGTGTTGGATTCTTTTGCTCTTCTTACTGCAAGTTTTACCCAATCTCTTATCGGTTCATCTTTTGCCTGGCACATTCTGAAAATATCACCTGTTCCAACAGGCTGCTCAAGTAAAGTTTTTCCTGCTGAATTAACAACGCGAATAACTCCCTCTCCTTTTGATTCAAATGTTTTATCGTGTGAGCCGTACTCTTCTGCTTTTTGTGCCATAAGTCCGACATTGGAAACAGCTCCCATTGTTGAAGGATCGAACTGCCCTTTGGCTTTTGCATCTTCAATAATTTCACCATATATAGTTGCATAGCAGCGGTCGGGAATCATTGCAATACAATCCTGCAGTTCATCTTTTATAGTTCCACATTTTTCCACCGTCCCGGACAACATTCGGCATTGATGCATCGACTATAATATCATTAGGAACATGAAGATTTGTTTTTCCGATTCTTGAATCAACTATTGCAAGATGCGGCCTGGTTTCATATACTTTATTAATGTCTGCTTCAATTTCTTTTCTTTTTTCATCGGGAAGCTTCTTCAGTTTTTCAAGAACATCCATCAAACCATAATTAACATTCGCACCGATTGATTTCAGTGTATCAGCATGTTTATCAAGAACATCTTTGTAATAAACAGAAACTGCATGACCAAACATTATCGGGTCGGAAATTTTCATCATAGTAGCTTTTAAATGAAGAGAAAGAAGCACATTATCTTTCTTTGCTGCTTCAATTTGTTCAGCATAAAACTTTCTTAACTCTTTTACATTCATCACTGCTGTATCAATTACTTCTCCGTTCAGCAGTTTCAGGTTTTCTTTAAGAATTTCTGATTTCCCATCCTTACCTACGTACTCTATTTTAACAACATCTGCTTTGTCAAGAGTAAGTGATGTTTCAGAACCGTAAAAATCTTTCTGATTCATATGTGCTACACGGCGTTTTTGATCCGGACTCAGGCCAGGGTTTCATCATTTTATGAGGATGTTTTTGTGCAAACTTTTTTACTGATGCTGCTGCACGCCTGTCTGAATTTCCTTCCCTTAGAACAGGGTTGACTGCAGAACCGAGAACTTTTGAAAATCTTTCCTTTAATTTTTTCTCAGCATCATTTTTAGGTTCGTCAGGGTAATCTGGTACGTTATAACCCTTTTCCTGTAGTTCCTTTATTGCCGCGTGAAGCTGAGGGATAGAAGCACTTATGTTTGGAAGCTTAATAATATTTGCTTCAGGGCGCTGTGTAAGATCACCCAACTGTGTTAAATAGTCAGGAATTTTTTGTTCTTCAGTCAGGTTCTCCGGAAAGTTTGCAATTATTCTTCCTGCCAGAGAAATATCTTTCGTTTCAATATCAATCCCGGTTCCTTTTAAAAAGATTTTACGATAGGTAATAAACAATAAGATGCTAAAGCCGGAGCCTCATCAATTTTTGTCCATGTGATTTTTGTGTCCATTTATTTTTCCCGCTTAATTATTCGATAAGAGTGTATATATTTTTAATTAATGTGTAAAAATACTGAATCTTTGTTAATTATTAAAGATTGATATTTATGGATAGCGTAACATTGTGTACAAGCGGTGGAAGAATACTCATACTGAGTATTGTAAATTGAATATTGTGCACTGAAATTCTTTGGGGTTGATTGTAACTCCCACTTCTCAACAATCAATATTAAATGTATAATTCTCTATTCGTCAGATAATGACATAATTTAAAACTTAAATGACAAACCGAATTTTGATACCGTATCAAGTTTTTTAATTGTATCAGGCGGACGTGAATCGTACCTGAGACTGACTCCGAAAGTGATATCGATTAAAGAACTTATTTCCGAAATAAATGAATTATCGGAAATAGCTTTGAAATCATTCCATTCATTTAACTTTGGTTGAAAATATGATACTGAAACAAATGAAAATCCATCTTTCAGCTGAGTGTTGAAAGTAATATAGCTGCTTAGCCTGCTGGCATTTGTTAGCCTGCCATGTTCAGAGTTTGCGGGGAGATCATATTCTTCGTGCTCAAACATATATGCAAGACCGTAACGGAGTTTAAAGTTGTTTGTGGAAATTACTTTCAGCCTGATTCCGGTTCCGGCGAGCTCTCTTAAGAGCAGTAATCTTTTTTTATTGTAGTCTAATTGTGTGAAAAATTCAAGCTGAAGGAAATTATTTGCAGTAACAACATGCCTGAGGTGAGCTAATGCCTGGTTTGAAAATGCCTCTTTATTCTGCCAGCCGTAACCGGCACTTCCGACAAAGAAAGTATAATCTTTTCCCCAGTTATAATTTAAATGCGTATCAGCACTAAGCAGCTGAAAATCAGTATTCCCGGTTAATGCGGTTGCGCTTATATCAACATTCCCTGAAAAACCTGCTGAATCAATATCTGTTCTAAATTTTTCAGTATTAACCTGGGCGTGAGTGAAGGAAAATGAAAGAACTAAAAAGGCAAAAGTAAGAGAAAGAATTTTATTCATTATTATAAGTTTTTTATTCGTAAAAAATTTAAAGTAATGAATTTGTACGGATTAACAAAAAAGATAGATCAACAGAATAATAAAATTAATTTATTGTCTTCCAGATTTGGTTTTTATCAGATGGGTCACCATTGCGTAAACGGTTTCTTAACTAAGTTTGCATTTTTATATCGCTGATCTTCAGTTACATCTTTTCCAATCCAGTCCGGTTTTTCAAATTCCTGGTTAACAGATTCAAGTTCAATTTCTGCTATGATTAATCCTGAGTTTGCCCCGAAGAATTCATCAACTTCCCATGAATTTCCTTTATAATTAATTTTATATCTCATTTTCTCAATCACAGGTTTTAAACAGAGATGCTCAATTATGTAAGCTGCTTCATCTCCGGGAATATCATATTCAAATTCATCACCTTCACCTTTTTTCTTTTCTCCTTTTATAGTGAGTTTTCCTACTTCACCTTCAAGCCGCACCCGGACTGTTCTGCCCGGTTCAACATTTAAATAACCCTGGCGGTAAAGTGTTCCTTCGTGCGTTTTCTCTCCATTCATCCGAAATAACTAAAAATTTTCGTTCTATTTCTTTATTATGTTTTGTCATTAATGTTCTTGTGTTTTGATTAATTATCGAATCGTTAGTAGTTCTAACTTATATTATCTCCTTCACAAAAACTATGTCCTTTTCTTATTAACTGAAGAATTTAACCGGGACATTTTTTGTCTTCAGATGATTTAATCAGCTCCCGGTTTGTTGCTTAAAATATTTACAATGAACAATAAATCATTTAAAAAATGAAGATTATCTTTATTTTTTCGTGTACCTTTTTGATAAAATATGAGCTGAAAAATATCTCAGATGTGAGAATTTACTACAATCAGGCGTACACTCATTTTCAATACTGGTAATCATTTTGATCATTTCTTTTTATTTTGAAGTAAAATTGCTGGTATAGAAATTGGCTCAATATGAATTCAATATTTATGCGAATTTCTCAAAAAATTAATTGGTAAGGAAAATGGAACGGAAAAAAGTCACAATTGATGGAAACGAAGCGGCTGCATACGTTGCTTATCATACAAACGAAGTAATTGCAATCTACCCGATTACACCCTCATCAAATATGGGTGAATGGTGTGATGCCTGGTCAGCAGTGAATAAACAAAATATATGGGGCATAGTTCCTTCGGTAAGTGAATTGCAGAGTGAAGGAGGAGCCTCCGGAAGTGTTCACGGTGCATTGCAGACGGGCGCTCTTACAACAACTTTTACAGCAAGTCAGGGATTGCTTTTAATGATTCCCAATATGTTTAAAATAGCCGGCGAATTGACTTCCGCTGTTTTTCATGTTTCTGCAAGATCGGTTGCAGCACAGGCATTATCAATTTTTGGTGATCATAGTGATGTTATGGCTACCCGTTCTACAGGGTTCGCACTTCTTTCATCCAATTCTGTGCAGGAAGTAATGGATTTTGCCCTAATTGCACAAGCTTCAACTCTTGAAGCAAGAATTCCTTTTGTTCATTTTTTTGATGGATTCAGAACTTCACACGAAGTAATGAAAGTTGAACAGCTTTCAGTTGAAGATATGAAGGCAATGATTAATGAAGATCTTGTAATTGCACACAGAAACAGGGCGTTATCTCCTGATCATCCTGTACTTCGCGGAACTGCTCAGAATCCTGATGTATTTTTCCAGGCAAGAGAAACTGTTAACCCGTTTTATATAGCCTGCCCCGGTATTGTGCAAAAGCAGATGGACAAGTTTGCAAAACTGACAGGCAGAGCTTACCACTTATTTGACTACGTTGGTGCTCCCGATGCTGAACGTATTATTGTAATGATGGGTTCTGGGGCTGAAGCAGCGGATGAAACAGTACAATATCTCCAGTCAAAAGAAGAAAAAGTCGGACTTGTAAAAGTACGGTTATATCGTCCGTTTTCAATTGAACACTTTATAAATGCACTTCCTAAAACAACAAAATCAATTGCAATCTTAGATAGAACAAAAGAACCCGGTGCGCCCGGCGAACCACTTTATCTTGATGTTGTAAATGCAATATCAGAAAAATTTAATGAAGGCAATCTTCCATTCGCTTATCCTAAAATAATCGGCGGACGATACGGATTATCTTCCAAAGAATTTACTCCTTCTATGGTAAAAAGTGTGTTTGATCAATTAAAAGAAACTAAACCGAAGAATCATTTTACAGTTGGAATTATTGATGATTTAACCAATACGAGTTTTGAATTCGATCCGCTGTTTTCAGTTGAAGCAAAAGAAACCTTTAAAGGAAAGTTTTACGGTCTTGGTGCTGATGGAACAGTTGGTGCTAATAAAAATTCAATAAAAATTATTGGTGAAGGAACAGATTATTTTGCCCAGGGATATTTTGTTTACGATTCCAAAAAATCAGGTTCCGGTACGGTGTCTCATCTTCGTTTCGGTCCAAAAGAAATAAAATCAACTTATCTTATAAATAAAGCAAACTTTATCGCCTGTCACGTTCAGGTGTTTTTAGATAAGATGGATATGCTTTCCGAAGCTGTAGAAGGTGCTACATTTCTGTTAAATACAAAAGTTCCTAAAGATCAGGTTTGGGATTCTCTTCCCGAAAAGGTTCAAAAAGATCTTATTGAAAAGAAAATGAAACTATACGCCATAGATGCATACAAAGTAGCTGATGAAACAGGAATGGGAGTTAGAATAAATACGATAATGCAGACGTGCTTCTTCGCTATTTCAAATATCTTTCCGAAAGAAGAAGCGATTGAAATGATAAAGAAATCGATTCAGAAAACTTATGGTGCAAAAGGCGACAAGATTGTTGAGATGAATTTTAATGCGGTAGATCAGACACTATCTAACTTATTTGAAATTGAAATCCCCGCCAAAGTTACTAGTAAAATACAGCTGCAGCCAGCCGTTGCCGGTAAGGTTCCCGAGTTTGTCAGGGAAGTTACAGCAGAAATTATTGCAGGACGCGGTGATTTAATTCCGGTCAGCAAGTTTCCTAATGATGGCACGTATCCAACAGGTACAGCACAATACGAAAAGAGAAATATTGCACTTGAAGTTCCTGTTTGGGATGATGAAATATGTATACAATGTAACAAATGCGTTATGGTTTGTCCGCACGCAACAATACGTGCAAAAGTATTTGAAGAAAAAGAATTAAAGAATGTTCCGGCCGATTTCAAATACACAAAATTCAGAGCAAAAGATTATGGAGAAGGATTATATTATTCGCTGCAGGTTGCAGTAGAAGATTGTACAGGATGTTCACTTTGTGTTGATGTATGTCCGGTTAAAAATAAAAGAGAAGTGAAACTGAAAGCAATAAATATGCAGGAACAGCTTCCTTTAAGAGAAACAGAAAGAGCAAACTGGGATTACTTCCTGACATTACCTGAGCTTGACAGAACTAAAGTAAATGTAAGCAAAGTTAAAGATTCTCAATTCCTTCAGCCGTTATTTGAATTCTCAGGTGCTTGTTCAGGCTGTGGAGAAACTCCTTACGTGAAATTAGTAAGCCAGTTATTCGGAGATCGAAGTGTTGTTGCAAATGCTACAGGTTGTTCTTCTATTTATGGCGGTAATCTTCCCACAACTCCTTGGGCAATGGATCTGGATGGAAGAGGTCCTGCATGGTCAAACTCACTTTTTGAAGATAATGCAGAATTCGGGCTTGGTTTCAGGCTTGCAATCGATATGCATAACAACCAGGCAAAAATCCTTGTGCAGAAATATGCATCAGAGTTAGGTGAAGAATTAGTTAGTGCATTAGTAAATGCAGATCAGAAAGATGAAGCAGGTATTTACGAACAACGTGAAAGAGTAGCTGTTCTTAAAGAAAAATTAAAAGCAAAGTTAAATAATGGTTTAGCTTCAGAGATAAAAGATGATCTTAAACATCTTGAAAGCCTGGCAGATTATCTAGTTAAAAAATCTGTATGGATTATGGGCGGCGACGGCTGGGCTTATGATATAGGATATGGCGGACTCGATCACGTGCTGGCTTCTGGGAAAAATGTAAATGTGCTCGTTCTTGACACTGAAGTTTATTCAAATACCGGCGGACAGATGTCAAAAGCAACTCCGCGTGGTGCAGTTGCAAAATTTGCCGCTGCAGGTAAACCATTGGCAAAAAAGGATCTCGGTCTTATGGCAATGAGTTACGGAAATGTTTATGTAGCTAAAGTTGCAATGGGTTCAAATGATACTCAAACTCTCAGAGCTTTTCTTGAAGCAGAGGCATACGATGGACCATCTTTGATAATTGCATACAGTCATTGTATTGCTCACGGAATAAACATGGGTACTGCAATGCATAACCAGAAAGCCGCAGTAGATTCAGGCTACTGGCCTCTTTACAGGTATAACCCGGAAGAAGCCGCTGCCGGAAAAAATCCATTCAAACTTGAATCCAAAGGCTTAAAGATACCTCTTAGAGATTATGCATATATGGAAACAAGATATAAGATGCTTACCAAGTCTCATCCAAAAGAAGCAGAGGATTTGATGAAACAAGCACAGAAAGATGTTGTTGACAAATGGAAAACTTATGAACATCTTGCTGAGGATTCCAGGCCGGATAGTAAAGAGTAAACGTCTGATTAATGAAGTATTAAAATTAAAGGAAAACTAAAATGGATCTATCAACAAATTACCTGGGACTGCAATTAAAAAATCCCATAATACCTTCTGCGGGTCCTTTATCAGAAGAAATTTCGAACATAAAAATGATGGAAGATGCCGGTGCTGCTGCAGTTGTTCTGTACTCACTTTTTGAAGAACAGATTGAGCACGAATCACTTGAGCTGAATTACTTCACTACAATTCATAATGAAAGCTATGCAGAAGCCACCACTTATTTTTCAGAGCCGTTTGGGTTTAAAACAGGTCCTGAGGAATACCTGGAGCATATCAGGAAAGCAAAAAGTGCTGTTGATATTCCGATAATAGCAAGCCTGAATGGAAAATCATTAGGCGGATGGATAGATTATGCGAAAAAGATTGAAGCTGCAGGGGCTAATGCACTTGAGCTTAATATTTATTTGCTTGCAACCGATAATTCTAAAGACGGAAGAACAGTTGAAAAAGAATATATTGATATAGTAAAAGCTGTTACTTCAAATATTAGTATTCCTGTCGCAGTCAAAATGCATCCGTATTTCAGTTCAGTTGCTCATACGGCAACAGAACTCGATAAAGCAGGCGCAAAAGGATTAGTGTTATTCAACCGATTTTATCAGCCGGATATTGATCTTGAAACGCTTGAAGTGACACCGAATGTTTTGTTGAGCACACCAATGGATATGAGACTTCCGCTAAGGTGGATTGCTATTCTGTATAAAAAAATTGGTGCTGATTTAGCGGCAACAAGCGGTGTTTATTCTGAAACCGATGTAATAAAAATGATTATGGCCGGAGCTAAAGTTACTCAAATGCTTTCCTGTCTGTTAAAATTTGGTATCGGGCATATTTCTGATGTATTAACAAAGCTGAAATTCTGGATGGAAGTAAATGAATATGAATCCATTGAACTTATGCGCGGAAGTATGAGCTACATGAACGTTGCAGATCCGGCGGTTTTTGAACGTGCTAATTATATGAAACTGTTACTTCATTCGTACAACAAATAAAATTATTTAGTATTAACTTATAAAGCTGTCCGCAATTGCCGACAGCTTTTTTTCTATACAAATAATAGCCTTAAAACTCTCCTTGTTTATAAGCATTCTTAAATTAACCCTCTATCTGAAAAAGTTTATAATACATATTTTTATCTTGTTCTGGAGCACTTTCCGGTTAAAAATGATGAAACTGCAAAAACGAAACTAAAAGTTGTAGGTTCAGAAAGAATAAGTTAGAAAATGGAACTTCCGGGTTTGATTTTTATTGAAAACAATAAAAGATTTGGGAAAATAATTGTGAAATACATTAGTTTGCGGTAAAATACTTGTTTTTATTTATTGTTGTACTTACTTTTACGAAGCGCAATTAATCCCCTAAACTTAAATACACATTAAATTAACCGTTGATGAGCAATATGCCGAAGATAAATCTAACAAACAAACCAACATCTGAGCAGGTGAGAATCCTCAAAGACTATCTCAGCAGGAGAACTCAACATCAGGCCCAGGGGGATATTAAATTGAGCCAGGTCGTCAAAAGATTTAAACATAAATCTTTGATGTCCGACAAAGATAAGATGGCTCACTTTAGAAAGCTTTTACGGCTGGCTTCTGAGGGTGATGTGCAAAAAAAGGAAAATGAGAAGAAGTAGAGGAATGTAGGGGAAAACATTCCCGGTAAGCAATTTATCGTGTCGGATTTTGAAAATGTTCTGATCTTCAGAATTTGAACAACGGGTAGATTGTAATTTCATCTGGAAAAAGTTTTTAAGAATGTCTTTCTTATTTAATAAGATAGAATTTCATAACTACGTTTTTTTCTGAAGCTCTCAATCTTTTCCACGAGGCATAAGAAGTTTTGCAATCAGCCCGGTCCAACCAGTCTGGTGTGAAGCTCCGAGTCCCTCTCCCGTATCACCATTAAAATATTCGTAAAATAAGATATTGTCTTTAAAGTAGGGATCATCCTGAAACTTAGCAGAATTACCAAAGACAGGTCTTTTTCCCCCGGTGTTTTGCCGGAATATTTTTGCAATTCTTTCTGTCAGCTTGAATGAAATTTCTTCCAGACTTAAAAATTTCCCGGAGCCTGTAGGATATTCTACTTTAAAATCATTTCCATAATAATGATGAAATCGTTGAAGCGATTCAATTATTAAAAAATTTGCGGGAAACCATATTGGTCCTCTCCAGTTGGAGTTTCCTCCGAATATTCCCGACTGCGATTCTGCTGGTTCATAAGATATCCGGTATGAGTTTCCATCAATTTTCATAGAGTATGGTTTATCTTTATAATATTTTGAAAGAGACCTTACCCCATAGTCTGAAAGAAATTCTGTTTCATCCAGCATCCTGTAAAGAAGTTTTTTTAAACGATGACCTCTCAGGAGTGAAAGTAGTCTTCTTTCCCCTTTCCCGGACTCGTGCCATCTTGATATAAGAGAGGCAAGATCTTTTCTGTAATTTAAAAACCAGTTTACTCTCTTTGCAAATTCAGGTAGGGAATTTACGATTTCAGGCTCCAAAACTTCTACCGCAAACAATGGAATTAACCCGACCATAGAACGAATTCTTATCTGTCTTTCAGTATCGTCGCTAAGATGAAATACATCATAAAAAAATTCATCTTCTTCATTCCATAAATCTATTCCTTTACCTGCAATGTTTACCATTGCCCCGGCGATAAAAAGAAAATGTTGAAAAAACTTTGATGCCATATCCTGGTAAGCAGGATTGTGTTTAGCCAGTTCAATAGAAATTCTCATTAAATTCAGACAGTACATTGCCATCCAGCTGGTAGCATCAGCTTGCTCAATGTGTCCGCCACCCGGAAGTTCAGAATCCCGGTCAAATATCCCGATGTTATCTAAACCTAAAAAGCCACCCTGGAAAATATTTCTGTTGTGTGTGTCCTTCCTATTGACCCACCAGGTAAAATTTAACAACAGCTTATGAAAAACAGATTCAAGAAATTGCAGATCACCCTTTCCATTTGACTTCTCATCAATTTTATATACTCTCCAAGCTGCATACGCATGCATGGGGGGATTAGCATCACTGAAATTCCATTCATATGCAGGTAATTCACCGTTAGGATGCATATACCACTCACGTGTTAACAGAAGTAATTGTTTCTTAGCAAGATCAGTATCAATTAAAGATAATGCAATACAGTGGAACGCAAGATCCCACGTAGCATACCATGGATATTCCCATTTATCGGGCATAGAAATGACATCTTCATTATTTAAATGAATCCATTCTGAGTTTCTTCCATTCACTCTTTCTGCAGGAGGTTTAGGTTGTGAAGGGTCGCCATTAAGCCAGCGTGAAATATCATAATTATAATATTGTTTATTCCATAACATGCCTGCAAATGCCTGCCTTTGAATTTTCTTGTCCTGTTTGTCTTTTATATCGCCTTGAATTTCGGAATAAAATTCATCAGTCTCAGCAATTCTTGTTTCAAATATCTCATCAAAATTTTCAGTAAAATCTTTTTTTTGTCCGAATGATAGGCGTAATCGAATTGTTGATTGTGATTTTGCACCAATGGAAATGTTATAATCAATCCCCGCTTTTGATCCCTTTTTATTTTTGTTTAAAGCCGAGGTGTTTCCGTTAACTATAAAATCATTCAACCCGTCTTTTGTTGTTGAATCATTAGGAATATTATACAAGCGTTGTTTGTTAGTTTCATTCTCACAAAACAGAGACTCACCATTTTCATAATAGAAATTATAGTTTTTGAAATCTCTATGATTTATACTAATCCTGTTTTTTGACTTTTGAACCAATTGAGGTTTGTATTCATCATAACCCCAAACCCAGGTATTCCTGAACCACAGTTGTGGAATTATATGAAGATTTGCCTTTAAATCACTTCGGTTGAATGCTGTGATCTTAATTAAAATATCTTCGGGACTATTTTTAGCATACTCTATAACTATGTCAAAATATTCGTTGTTATTAAAAATTCCGGTATCAATTAGTTCAAATTCACTCTGCGTCCTTGTTCGTTTCTGGTTTTCTTCAACAAGTTCTTTATACGGAAATTCATTTTGAGGATATTTGTACAGCATCTTCATATAAGCGTGCGACGGCGTATTATCAAGGTAATAATAATATTCTTTCACATCTTCACCATGATTTCCCTGTGGTCCGGATAAACCGAAAAGTGTTTCTTTCAGAACCGGGTCTTTTTCATTCCACAAAGCAACAGAAAAACACAATAATTGTTTTCTGTCGCTGATTCCGGCTATTCCTTCTTCTCCCCACCGGTAGGCTTTGCTTCTCGACTGGTCATGAGTTGTATAATTCCATGCATCACCGTTTGGGCTGTAATCCTCACGCACTGTTCCCCATTGTCTTTCCGATAGATAGGGGCCCCAAAGTTTCCAGTCCTTTTTACCTGTTGAATATTCAACAAGACGGTTTTTTTCTTTATTCATATTTTTATAGAAAGTTAAAATGATTTAATCAATAATTTATTATCATAAGCACTTAATTTAATTTATAGATTTAATTACATTTAATACAATGTTTTTTTAATACTGAACTATATTGAAATCAACCCTCTTTCAAATAATCATTTAAAGCAAAAACCTGCTGGTGAATTATGAATAAATTTCTCTCTTTAGTGTTGTTGGCAATAATTACTCTATCAATGTATTCTTGTAACCAAAACAACCAGCCAACAAAAAATACAAAAACAATTGGTGTATCACTGTTAACCCGCGGACATATATTTTACCGGGACCTTGAAGACGGTCTGAAGAGTGAGGCAAAAAAATACGGCTATGATTTGATCATTACTTCTGCAGATTTTGATTTAGGCAAACAAATTTCACAGATCGAAGATTTTATTTCACGCAAAGTTGATGCGATTATAGTTTGCCCTGTCGATTCAAAAGGAATCGGTTCTGCAATTGCTGAAGCAAATAAATCCAATATCCCTGTATTTACAGCTGATATTGCTGCCGAAGAGGGAAAAGTTGTCTCGCATATTGCATCTGATAATGTTCAGGGTGGAAGACTTGCCGGAGAATATCTTGCAAAATATTTAAATGGTAAAGGAAACATTGCAATAATAAATCAGCCGGCTATTACTTCAGTGCTTGATAGGGTTGCGGGATTCAGGGAAGCAATAATTAAGTACCCGGATATAAAGATTGTTGCGGATGTAAACGGGCAGGGAGTGCGTGACAGATCATTGCAGGTAACAGCTGATGTACTGCAGGCAAATCCGCAGCTTGATGGAATTTTCGGGATAAACGATGACTCTGCTCTTGGCGCATTGGATGCAGTAAATCAATTCAACAGAAAGGGAATTGCAGTTATCGGGTACGATGCAACACCGCCCGCAGTTGATGCAATTTTAAAAGATTCACCACTTAAAGCTGATGTTGTTCAGTATCCAAAAAAAATTGGCGTTAAAACTATAGATGTAATTAATGATCATTTTAATAATAAAATTGTTCCAAAGAATGTTCCTGTTGAAGTTGGAATAGTTGATAAGGAAACTCTCCAAAATCAGAATGCCGGTAAATGATTAACCTTCTCGAGATGCGGGAAATTGTAAAACAATATCCCGGAGTTCTCGCATTAGATAAAGTTTCAATTGATTTAAAACCAGGGGAAGTTCATTGTCTGGTTGGAGAAAACGGGGCTGGCAAATCAACTTTGATGAAAGTTTTATCCGGTGCAATTAAAAAAAACAGCGGTGAAATTTTTATCAACGGAAATAAAGCAGAATACAACTCTCCTTCAGATTCACAGTCACTCGGAATCAGCATTATCTATCAGGATTTTAAACTTGTACCTGAATTAACAGCAGCTGAAAATATTTTTCTCGGCAGAGAGATAAAGAATTCATTTTTCCTGAACAAAAAAGAAATGAATCTCAAAGCCATAGAAACAATTTCACAATTAGGAGAAGATATTGATGTAACTCTTCCTGTGAATAAATTGAGCACTGCAGAAAGACAGATGATTGAAATTGCAAAAGCTATTATCGGAAATGTTAAAATTCTTGCAATGGATGAGCCAACTGCCCCTTTAACAAATAAAGAAATAAAAAAATTATTTGAAGTAATCAGGAAGTTAAAAACAAATGGAGTCGGAATAATTTATATCTCTCACAGGCTCGAAGAAATTTTTGAAATTGGAGATAGAGTTACAGTTTTACGCGATGGGAAGTTTATTCATTCAGCAGAAATGAAAAATGTTGATAAGAATCAGTTAATAAAATTAATGGTTGGAAGAGAACTTGCCGATGAGTATCCGCAAAACAAGGCTGAAAAAGGAAATGAAATTTTAAGAGTTGAAAATCTTAAGCTCTGAAAAGGTAAATGATGTTTCGTTTTCACTAAAGAAAGGTGAAGTGCTTGGAATTGCCGGACTTGTTGGAGCAGGAAGAAGTGAACTTGTCAGAGCAATTTTCGGTGCAGATAAAATCACTTCGGGTAAAATTTTTATTGATGGTAAAGAAGTAAAAATAAATTCACCTAAAGAAGCAATCGATACAGGAATAGCTTTGCTGACCGAAGACAGAAATCTTCTCGGCTTATTTATGAATATGAGCATAAGAGAAAATATTTCTGTTTCAAGTTTAGGGAAAATGATGAATGGAATGTTCATCAATAAACAAAAAGAAATTTCTTCATCGCAAAAACAATTTGATCAGTTAAAAGTAAAAGCTCCGTCAATTGAAACGAGTGTGGAATCGTTAAGCGGCGGCAACAGGCAGAAAGTTGTTCTTGCGCGATGGCTGGAAACAAATTCGAACATTTTAATTTTTGATGAACCAACTGCAGGAATTGATGTCGGTGTGAAATTTGAAATTTACAATCTTATAAACAATCTTGCGGAAGAAGGAAAAGGGATAATCGTTATTTCATCTGAACTTCCTGAATTGATTGGAATTTCCGATAGAATTTTGGTTATGTGTGAAGGCAGAATTACAGGAGAACTTTCGCACGAAAAAGCTGACCAGGAAAAAATTCTTAATCTTGCAACAAAATTTTCTTCCAAAGGAATGCATTCGCATAAGGCAAACATGCAGGCTGAAATCAGGAAAACTAAATTAGTTGATGTCATCAGCGAGTTCAGTATTGGGCTTGCGCTTATTGCAGAAATAATTTTGTTCTCGCAGTTTTCAAAATACTTTTTTACGACAGAAAATCTTCTAAATATTTCTCTGCAGGCTTCAATAACTGCGATAATAGCTGCCGGAATGACTTTTGTTATTTTAACTGCGGGAATTGATTTATCTGTCGGTTCTCTTGTTGCCTTTGCGGGAATTCTTACAACAAGTGTTATCAAAGTTGATCTGCCTGTTTATCTAAGTTTAACTCTTGGAATTGGAGTCGGATTATTATTCGGAGTTTTCTCGGGATACATTGCGGGAATTTTTGTTACGAAGTTTAGGATCACTCCGTTCATTGTAACTCTTGCATTGATGACCATCTGGCGCGGAGCTTCTTTTGTTTATACTGAAGGAAGGCCGGTTTGGGAATTACCGGAAGCTTTTAGTTTCCTTGGCGGCGGAAGAATAATCGGAATTCCTGTTCCGACATTAATAATGATAGTTGTTTTTATAGTTTCTCATATCGTTTTAACAAGAACAAGATTCGGAAGATATGTTTATGCTGTCGGCGGAAATTTAGAAGCTGCAAGACTTGCCGGGATTAAAACAAACAGGATTTTAATTTCTGTTTATATTATTTCAGGAGTTCTTTCTGCATTAGCAGGAATTCTTCTTGCATCAAGAATAAATTCCGGGCAGCCGAACGCAGGTTTGATGTATGAACTTGATGTGATAGCAGCAGTTGTTGTCGGCGGTACAAGTCTATTTGGAGGAAGAGGAACGATCATCGGAACATTCTTAGGCGCGATGCTGATTGCAGTTCTTCGAAATGGATTAAATCTTTTAAATGTTGGAAGTTATGTTCAGCAGGTAATTGTTGGTGTTGTAATTCTGTTAGCAGTTCTGCTGGACCAGTTAAGAAAAAAATAACAAAATTTATTTATATAACATTAACCCACGACTTAAGTCGTGGGCTTACAAGAACGAGAACAAAAATACTAAACGTTTCAACGGTTTATAGCTTAATTCCCACAGTGTTGGAATCATTTGAAATTTACCGGAGTTGACAATGAAAAAATCTTTTCTGCTTCTCACATTAACTTTATGGATACCAGCGATTTTTGCACAGACTAATGTTGATAAACTTTCCGATGCTCTAGATTCACTCACCGCAAACAGTTTTAACAACTGGAGAATCAGTCCTGATTTAGCAAAGCCAATTGAAGGAAATCCTGCTTCACCTGATTTTGATGATTCGAATTGGGGGATGTTAAGAATTGAAGAAAAAAATTATGATGATTCCTGCTGGCTGCGTAAAGAAATCATTCTTCCCGAAACAATTCTCGGAAAACCTGTTGAAGGAAAAATAACTTTTCTTGTAACGGTTGATGACTATGGTTACTTCTACGTTAACGGAGAAAACAAAGGTTACTTTCCGTGGGACGGTGAATTCACTTTAACAGAAAACGCTAAGCCCGGCGATAAATTTTTAATTGCCATTAAAGCTATAAACACCGGCGGTCCGCTTAGACTTAATACGTGCAAGAATTGATATGGCAGGAACAAAAGATTTACGTCAGTCTATTCTTGATTTCTCTTTGAGTATGAAAGTTGGACAAAAGCTTTTAAGCTTTGATACTTACCAGACAAATGCACGCGTGAAAACAGATCCCGGAATTGATAAATCAAAAATGAACAAAGAAGAAAAGACAAAACTGAATGAACTTCTCCAAAAACTTGCAGGGGAAGTCGATCTTGATGCTCTTGGAAACGGTGATATTGAAACATTTAAAGCATCGATGGACAAAGTCCGTTCACAGCTTAAACCAATACAAGATTTTGCTACATAAGTTCACACTTTTCTTTGATTCAAATGCACACATTGATGCTGCCTGGTTGTGGAGAGAAAAAGAAACGATACAGGTTTGCAGAAATACTTTCAGCTCTGTTTTTCATATGATGGATGAAAAACCTGAGTTCACTTATTCACAAAGTGCTGCACAATATTATAAATGGATGGAAGATTATTATCCTGATGTTTACCAGGGAATAAAAGATAAAATGAAGGTCGGCAGATGGGAAGCAGTTGGCGGAATGTGGATAGAACCGGATTGTAATTTAATTGATGGTCCTTCGTGGATGCGTCAGCTTCTTTATGCAAAAAGATATTTTAAAAATAAACTCGGCGCCGATATTCACATCGG
>CAWFHZ010000017.1:0-4491 GCA_963815785.1 uncultured Ignavibacteria bacterium | reverse complement strand
ACATAAATATTTTAATTTTACAAAAGAATAAGACTTTGATTTCACGGGGTGATGGTTAGGATTTGCAACTACAGCGAACCCGCGAATACTAAAGCCAAGTAAAATGATAACCATACTCTTATTAAGCCGCTGTATTAATGTAAAAAGTTCGCTGGATTAAAATGTATTATATATGCAGTTTTTGCAGGAATACCACAAAGCACAGAAAAATGAAGCCTATAAATGATTAGATTAAAAATACTTAGAGAATCAACAATAGATTAGCGTGTTAATATATATGCAAATTCTGCACAATAATATTCCGGGAACTCAAACAATTAATTCGATATAAGTATTAGTTAGGCATTTAAGATATGAGATATTATATAGCTTTCTTATTAATGTTTTATTTGATTTGTGATAATGCTCTATGCCAGAATATAAATTTTCAAAAGATTGAGGTTTCTGATTCAGTTAGTGAAAGTTCAATAAATTTCATAAAAGTTGGTGGGCAAGTTCTTGGTGGAGCTGTATCCGGAACTATTTTCTTTTTTCCTTTTTATCAACTTCATCCAATTTTTGGTGGAATAGGATGGTTAGTCGGTTCATCTCTAGGTGTTTATTTAATTGGGAATATAGGAGAACAAAGTAGTAGCTATTGGGGAACATTATTAGGTGGAACTGTTGGCAGCACCTTATTTGTAGTTTCTTTTAACAAAAGTATAGATGGATATAGTTTATATTTAGGAGCAATTTTAGCTTCAATTCCTTTTGAAATACTTGGGTATTATTTATTTAAATCAGATTCTGAAAATTCATTTAATGCTCTAATATCAAAAAGAAATATCTATAATAATCCTGTTATTGAAAATAATATTATTACAAAACCAGATTTTAATATTCAAATAATAAGCATAAGTTTCTAAAAAATGCCTAACCTCTTTAATAAGTAAAAAATCAATAGGTAATAAAAATCCTGAACAAAAATAGTTTGTTAAAAAAGTTCTGTTAAATAAATTTTTATTAATTATCGGCAGTTGTGTTTTAGCTTGGCTTCCTTGTTATGGGCTGCGGGTTGAGCACCCCGCTATTAGGCGGCGTAGTTACAAACATTACAAGAAAAGGTAAGAAGAGATCACCAGAGGTGAATTTGTCGAAATGAAGCTGGATACACACTATACTGACCCACGTCTCGTAGCTCTTTATGACCACGATAATCCGCGAGGCCCTGATACTGATTTTTACATTTCATTAGCAGCGGAAATCAATCCTCATCGTATTATTGACCTGGGCTGCGGTACAGGTACACTCACTTGTGAACTGGCTATTGAAGGTCGATATGTCATTGGGGTTGACCCATCAACTGAAATGTTGGCTGTAGCGCGAAGAAAACCCGGTGCTGAGCAGGTACAGTGGCTCCAGGGGGATGCAACTACCTTGGGGAGAATGGAAGCTGACCTGGCGATTTTGACGGGAAACGTGGCTCAGGTATTTCTTGATGACATTGAGTGGGCTGCGACTCTGCGCCATCTTTATCTGGCTCTTCACCCGGGTGGTTACCTGGCCTTTGAAAGTCGCAATCCGCAAGTACGCCCCTGGGAACAGTGGTGGCGTGACGATACATTCAAGCGGATCGATACAGAATTTGGACGGATCAAGTGTTGGATGGAAGTGGTGAAGGTAGAAAAAGGGCGGGTACATTTTGTGAGGCATAATGTTTTCGAGGAGACGGGTGAAGATGTGTTAGTTAGAAGTGAATTACGTTTTCGGAGCAAAAGTGAGTTAGTCGGAGCATTGGTGGCAAGTGGCTTTACTATTGAGAAAGTGTATGGTGATTGGTATAGGGGTCCTTTTACTAAGGCAAGTCGGGTGATGGTTTTTGTAGCGTATCGAAACGGTGAGCTATGATCCCGAAGTAATAGTAGCGGTTCTTACAAGTGAAGAGTTTTACTCATTTGTCGCCCCCAAACCTCTTTAATCAGCCGGAAACTGACAGGTTAGCAAAAAGCCAGGTGAATAAAATAATCCAGTGACAAAAATAATTTGTAAAAAAGTTCTGTTAAATAAATTTTTAATAATTATCGGCAAGTCGTTTTGTAGTAATTCAAATATAATGGAGCCTATTTATGCAAAAATTACGTGTTGAAAGTTTTGCAATTTCAATCGATGGATATGGTGCAGGACCAAATCAAAGTCTTGAGAATCCTCTGGGGAAAAGGGGTCAAGAGCTTCACCAGTGGTTTTACCCTACAAAGACCTTTCAACAAAAAGTACTTGGAAAGAATGAAGGGACCTCCGGAGTTGATAATGAATTTGCAGAAAATGGATTTAAGAATATTGGTGCATGGATTATGGGGCGTAATATGTTTAGTCCGTATCGCGGCACGCCTAATACCAATTGGAAAGGATGGTGGGGTGATAATCCTCCTTACCATTTTCCAGTTTTCATTTTAACCAATCATAAACGGGAATCTATTGAAATGGAAGGCGGGACTACTTTTCATTTTATAACAGAGGGGATTAATGCCGCCCTTGAAAAAGCTTTTGATTCTGCAAATGGCAAAGATGTAAGACTTGGTGGAGGTGTTAATACAATTCGTCAATATCTTATGGCTCAATTAATAGATGAATTACATTTAGTTGTATCCCCTGTAATTTTAGGAAGCGGTGAAAATCTTTATTTGAATTTGGATCTCACATCTTTGGGATATAAATGTATTAAACATATTTCAAGCGATAAGGCAATGCATTTGGTTATAAAAAAATCAATTAACACCTGACATCTTTAATCAGCCATAGACTGACAGGTAAGTAAAAAGACAAGCGAACTGAATACAAAATAAAATAGGTATTTAAAAGTGAACTAATAAACCAAATTGTTGCTGCTCTGTTATCCGGTTATAAAAATGATATAAAAAGTATTTATATCTTTAGCATTTATTATGATTACTTGTTCGACCCATGCACAAGATTCAATTCATATAAATCCTTTTTGGTTAAATGTTAGTTTCGGTGGTTCTTCAAAACACCTGAATGTCAGTGCCTCTTATAATAAAGCATTAGAAAATTTCTCGTATCAAATATCTTTAAATGGAATTACTGAAGGAATATTAACCAACAATGGAATGGCAACCGGAAATGTGGGAATTGGTTTTGCACATTATGAAGATTGGCTGATTAGTTCTGTTTATTTGGGTCCGTCACTGTCATACGGAAAAGCCTTAACCAAATCAGATGAACCAGCTTATTTCTGGGGATCCGGATTAGCATTTAATGCGGAAGCATATTTTATGCCTTTGCATATGTTTATTCCGGGAGTTGGTTTGGGAGTGGAGTTGTTTTATAACTTAAATGCCGCACAGATAAAAGATGTAAACTTTAGAAATGTTTATACAGTTCGTGTAGGCATTTGTTTGACAAATATCCATATGGAATAAACCCTATAATCCACAGATCTCAAAAGGTGTCCTTCGAAAAAGCCAATTACCTTTTCCCATCTGCCATTTATATTTATTTATAGTATATTAAAATTTAATCCACAGGAAAGGAATAACTCTTATGCCCCAATATATTCTCTCATATCTCGGTGGTAATAAACCTTCAAGCCCGGAAGAAGGTAAACAGAATATGTCAAAATATATGACCTGGTTAGCTTCACTGGGTACTTTAGCAGTTAGTCCTGCCAATCCGTTTAAGAATACAAGCACGGTAAATTCAGATGGTTCTGTTACAAACGGCAGTAAATCATCAATGTCCGGTTTTACAATAATAGAAGTTGAATCAATGGAAGCAGCTCTTTCAATTGCCAAAAGCTGCCCATTCCTTGAGGTAGGCGGATCGCTTGAGGTCTCAGAGTTAATGCAGATGCCCGCTCAGAAATAAAACAGCAGCCAACACGATCTGTAAAAACGTATTTATAAATCATAGCGGAAATAATATTAACTGGTAAATTCTTATGGATAAATTTTTGGAAGCCGCAATTGAAGAAGCAAAAACAGGATTTGCAGAAGGCGGAATACCAATCGGTTCAGTGATGGTTATTGACGGCAGAATAGTTGCACGCGGACATAACAGGCGTGTGCAAAAAGGAAGCGCTGTTCTTCACGCTGAAATGGATTGCCTTGAAAATGCCGGAAGAATTAAAGCCTCAGATTACCGCCGGGCAACTCTTTATTCAACTTTATCTCCCTGTGATATGTGCAGCGGCGCAATTTTACTTTACGGAATTCCGAAAGTAGTCGTTGGTGAAAACAAAACATTTAAGGGTCCGGAAGAATATATAATATCCCGCGGGGTAGAAGTAACAGTTATTGATAACAGCGAATGCCGGCTGCTGATGGAAAGTTTTATTGAAAAATTTCCCGACTTGTGGAATGAGGATATCGGCAAATAATTTATTTTGTTGATTAAGTTACAGTACATCTAAAAAAAATACCTGCGGAACACATACCATTTAAAAACCGATATGATTCTTTTTTAGTTTACATCTGGACTATCTTTTTAAGGATATTA
>CAWFHZ010000016.1:0-112303 GCA_963815785.1 uncultured Ignavibacteria bacterium | reverse complement strand
AAATATCAGGTGGAATATAAAAAGTGCTCTTTTTTCAGCAAGTGTTCTTAAGCACAAAGTGAATGCATGATAGATTCCGCCTTCGGCGGGTCAGCCTTTGGCTGAGATGGATTCCGCCATCGGCGGATCAGCCTTTGGCTGAGATGGATTCCGCCATCGGCGGATCAGCCTTTGCTGAGATGGATGAAGTGAGTAAGAGAGCGGAGATTAATTCGGGCGACGCAGAAATAGATTGAGATTTTTTTAAAGGTATTATTTGAATATGACTAAAAAACAATTGTTTAGTTGATAAAAGTTTACTATTTATTAACTTAACAGTGAAAAAGGTACCCGGGTATTTAACCGGACCTGTACATTTTTTTGACAATATCACTGATAATTTTACTTAATAAAAACTTTTCTAAAAAGGAATTTACTAATTGTTAATTATTTTTAAAGAAGGATTACAAAAGGGAGGAATAAATGATAAGTAGAAAAACAATTGAAAGGTTCATTGAGCTGAGAACTGAAGGGAACACTTTTGATGAAATAGCAGAAGTGCTGAAAGTGAGCAAACCCACGCTTATAAAATGGAGCAGGGAATACAAAAAGGAAATTGATTACGCAAAAGAATATCTCACCACAAAACTTGCAGAGAAAATTGCCAGGAATAACAAACAGCTGATAAATAATATTGCAATGAACATAAACAGGGCCGATACTCTAAAAAATTATAAGGCTGAGGTCAGAGATAAATTTGTAGAAAAATCTTTTAAAAGACTTGGAGATATTTTTAAGGTTGATGTAAAGAATATTGTTATTTCCTTGAACAATGAGGGAGACGTTACAAGAGTAGAAATAAATGTGAACCCTGATTGAAGAATTAGCAGATAGATTATCGAAGACGTTAAATTGTAGATGGGAATCCTAAAACAGGCGGGGATTAAAACCTGAGTGAGGAGACACACTATAAAATATAAAACCTAACTTCAACTAATAATTAATATGAGCAAAGAACCTATTGGCAAAAAGAACGAGAAGTAAAAAAGATAGATACCGAAGTTTGTTTTCCAGTTAAGAATAATTTTGTACCACAAGTATATCCCGAAACCTATTATGAGGTTGATACCAATAAAATCGAAACCGGCTTTTTGAACAAAATTCTGAACTACGGTCATCAGAAAAATCAGAACAAGAATAATCAGATCCATACCCGATAAAAAAGCCGGACGAAGAGCAAACAACTTTTCCCTTGTTAAGAGAAAAAACACTATAAAGAAAAACAGGAAAAAATTGCTGAATCTTACAATAAGCAGGCTCGCTTCGGGTGAAAATGGAAACAGACTAATTAGAGGTGAGGAAATACTTGCAACAGAGGTAAAAATAAGAAGGTTTATAAGCACATATGTTTCACTGAATACCCCGTGTTTTATAAACTGGTAATGCGAGATAAAAAACAAAGAGGTACAGGCACCTATGAGAATAAGCTTTGTATGTACAGGTAGACCGGAATGTCCCGGGATAAGGAATGTAACAAGAATCGCAGCAGTAAATACTGATAAAGGTATAAGAAATTTTTTATAGATAGTTAAATAAGCAACCGGTACTTTGTTTACAATTTTTGTAAAATTTACACTGAAAATGTTTATTCGGGAAAGCCGCGACACCAAGGGCTGCATTAATAAAAGACCACCCCCCAGTAGTACGAATAGAATAAGCGGAATAACCCTCGATACAACCATATAGTTATAAGCAAGCAGAATAAAGAGGATAGAAACCATCTGCAGAATAAAAACCACGTATTTATGGTTAATGTTGTTTTCAATCAGAACATGATGGAAGTGATTCCTGTCAGGCATAAAAGGACTCCTCTTATTCCAGAGGCGTATTGACATAACCTTAAGTGTATCAATTAAAGGGAGACCGAGAAGAATAATCGGGAAAGTGAGACTTAGCGAACGATCACCGCTGAAATCAGGGGTGATTAACAATGCGGCAAATACAATGAACATCCCGAGGACGAGAGATCCCGTATCTCCCAGGAAAATCCTGGCAGGGAAAGCATTAAATTTCAGAAACCCCAGTGTACTGCCAATCAAAGCAGAACACATGATCAAAAGAAAATAATTGTTGGCAAGGTAAGCCAGCCAGAAAATCATAAAAAAGACAATCAGGGAAAAACCGGTAACGAGTCCGTCAATCCCATCCATAAGGTTTATTGAATTTACTGCGCCTACGATAAATACAACCAGAAGTATATAACTCCAGGGTGCCGGAATAATAAAAGTAAAAAATCTGATTGTTTCAAACTTTGGTATGAGAAATATGACTGCAGATGTAGCCGCAGCAAATTGAATTACAAATTTTCTTTTCCAGCCAAGCCCGGTCCGATCATCAATCATTCCGCAAATCAGCAGCAGAGTTGACGAAATAATTATAAGCCTTATCATATTAAGGTCGGGAAGAAAGCTGAAAAGAATAATAAACGTAACGGCATAGATTACAATACCTCCCATAAGCGGGATGGGCTCTGTGTGCATTTTTCTGCCGCCGGGTTTATCTACTATTTCAAGCTTTTTGAGAATATTAATTACATACGGAAGAGAAAAGATAGTTAATGTTAAGCTGGTAAAGAAAATCAGTATATAAATCATTTAATAAGCCCCTTAGGGTTCAATTCATTGCTCCTGGTTAATTATCATTTGGGATAATTCTTTCAAAATTAAAAAAATCACTATTAAAAAAGCAAAAAGGATACCACCAATTAATGCCAAAAAACAAACAAATTTAATAATAAATTTAGTGCTTTCAGTAATGAGATACAAAAGCTGATCTGAATCGGAAATTATGTTAATCGATTGAAGATTTTTGGATAAGAATTTAGATTTGGAAAAGAGGTGAGAATAGGAGCAGAACTAAGAGCAAGAATAATAGAATGAAAAAAAGAAATAGATTAATCTCTGATTATCAATTCCTGGTATTTTTTCCTAATCAAAATTTAAAACCCGTAACTGACTGCAGTTTGAAATGTAAGACCCTTATCGATATTATACTCCTTCTCAAATCTTCCGCTTGCCACGTTGATATAACTAAAATCCATACTGAAGGACAGATCATTTAACGGCTGGTATGATAAGCTGAAACCGAATTGTGAATAATAACTGTTATCACCTGCTAACAAAGGATATGTTGATGTAATCTTGTCATAGTAATCGTTTATATTTTCCTTTTGTCCCTTAATAACATAATTGAAATCAGCTTTTACATTTATCATATAGGGAAGGTACTGTTCAATGGAAGCATATAACTGAACAGCATTAGTACCTATCCAGTGCCCCATCTGGTAGCCGGCACTTTCGTAAGTATCAAGAGGATCCCCGTTCATATAATTGTATGGTCTTATTGCGGTATATTCTAAAGTAAAATAATTATTCTTCCATAATGGATTAGTAAAATTACCGCCAAGCGTTACCGCATATACCTGTGCATTTTTGCCCCCGCTGAGCAAACTTTCAGGTGACATTTCATCTATATAGGCTGAAAAATATAATTTAGTTTTTATTGCATCCCATAAATATGAAGTATTAAAGTATATCTGTGAATTCCCGCCGGTATCGTATCCACCCATAATATGGTAATGATCTGCAAGCCTGAAGAAAACCGGAAGGAAATAAATGTAATCTATATCCGGACCGTAAATAATGGATTCGCCTAATGTAAGCCACCAGTTAGCCAATGGCTTAATGGATAATGAATGACCTGCATAATATTTATTTAGACTCGAATAGTCTTTCGACCTGTTTTCTAATGTGGAAGTTACCCCTGAATACCTGATAGAAGAGGAATCTATAAGGTTTGATCTAAGCCATCCATGTAATGAAATCATACCTGAACCAATCTACCGGATGTATTTCCAGATGAAGATAAGGAAAACTAGGCGCTTTATCTGAGAGTATTACGGAGGATTGAAGACTTGAACCGATATTAATAAAATCCTTAGCCGCTGTAATCATTCCCCAGTCCCAGCCGTATGAAATACCGCCGCGTGTTTCAGAATACTCTATTTTATTATTTGTCGCTTTCGAAATTATTACACCTGTAACAGGAGAAAAACTTTTATTTCTGTCTAAGTTATCACCTCTCTCAAGGTTATCCCTGTAATTAAAATAATACCCCCAGTTATCGCTTATCCTGCCCTGCATTTCAATACCGGTGAACTGGTGATAATTCTTCTTTGAGAAATCATAACTTACTCCAAACACGGGGTCAGCCGTAAAAGTAAATATCGGTTTATAAAATTTATAGAAGTTAAATCGTTCATCCGTTCCGCCCTTTAAAAATGCAGAAACTTCACTCGTATCCTTGTTCAAATATTTTATTTCAAATGAGTATTCCTTCGAATAAAAGCTGAGTCTTTCTGTTTCTGTCTCTGTAAGTTTTTCTTTTTGTTTATCCAGTGCGAGAAGCTTCGCAGCAATTGTTAATCTTGTTGCGGGACGTATGTCATCAAAAAAATCTATGTATCCTTTGTCTGCAAGCCGTTCTATAAAATTGTATATCCCGGTGCTTGTCACAGGTTCATAAACTGTTTGAGCAAATAGACCAGGCACTACTGACCCAACCAATAAAACCATTAATATTTTCAATTTTATTTTCTTCATATTTTTTTCAATACCAGCAAAATAAAAAATTTCACCAGAACTACCTGGCGCTTAAATCTTGTGGGCTCCTTAATTAAACGGTACATCCATTCAAATCCTGTCTTTATAAAGATTGCAGGCGCTCTTTTCTTATTACCGCAATAAATATCAAAACTTCCTCCCAGCCCCATATACATTGCAGGATGCCGGGTACATAGTTCCTGCATAAAGTATTCCTGCTTTGGTGAACCCATTGCCACAAATACTATATCAGGTTTTTTATCCGTCAATTCTCCGAAAAGCATCTCTCGTTCAACTTCACTTTTAAGGTACCCGTTTCTGAAACCTGAAATGTTTATACCCGGGAAATCTGATTTTAATTTTTTTACTGTGCGATTAATAACATTATCGGTACTGCCTATAAGAAAAAAACTTTTTGTTTCTCTGAAGGCTTTTATTATATCAAGCCAGAGTTCAACACCGGGTATCTTAACGGCATCTGCCGCACCCTTTTGTTTAACTGCCATTACTGCCCCTGTACCGTCAGCATAACCTATATTATTATTTATTATCTCAATTAGTTTTGCATCTTTTTCTTTAAGAATTTTTTCTGCGTTAACGGCTATTAAAATTTTTTTGCATTCAGACGTATCTTTAATCAGTTCTTCTTTCGAGTTAAAAGGATATACAAATATATTTTTTAATTTAACCGGAGCAGTCTTCATTAATCTTTTTCTGATAATAAATAATAACTAAGCGAATAAAACATCCATGCCTGTGCCCAGCTGCATATAAGGTATTTTAACTTTATAATATGGATTTTTCTGATAATAAAAGTATCCTTTCTTTTTGTCGAACATATTGTCAATCGTCCAGTTGAGAACCTTGTCTATAAGTCCTTTGTGCTCATTCATCTTTTCCATCTTATAAGCTGTTACAATCATTTGTGCAGGTGCATGTATATCTACCGGGTAAATCTTATCATTGTAATATTTGGGTATCCCGTCATCGGTAAAAAAATGTTTCATATAATAATTATAACCTGCTGAAATACTTTCTTCAAAATCTTTTTTCCCGGTGTATCTCACAACATCAGTTAAACATTCAAGGTTATACCCCG
The DNA here is from genome assembly GCA_963815785.1 of uncultured Ignavibacteria bacterium. Classification (GTDB taxonomy): domain Bacteria; phylum Bacteroidota; class Ignavibacteria; order Ignavibacteriales; family Ignavibacteriaceae; genus DATFVA01. The sequence goes on along the minus strand of CAWFHZ010000016.1, from coordinate 106,564 downwards.
TATGGAAACTATCTACCCATTTCTGAAATCCGGGCTCACCATAATACCAGGACCCGTCTTTATTTTGAGCAGCAATACAGGCATTAACAGAATCAATTGTATCATCGTAATATTTTTGTTTGCCTGTATAATGGTATGCACATGCCAAGAGCCTGCTTCCCAGTAGTGATGCATTGTAAACTTTTCTGTCATCAAAAGGCGAATAAGAAAATATAAACCCCTCTTTTACTTTACTTCTTTTCAGGTCGTTTATCACAAAATCAGCAGAGCTTAAAGCTGAATCAAGATATCTTTGTTCATTAGTTAGTTCATATGCATTGAATAATGAGTCTGCAACAAATGATGTAGCAACTACAGTTGGAGAATATTTTGGGAAGAAAAAATCCCGTGCCTGCCAGTCAAAATTATAACCCCAGCAATCACCCGAATATCCGTGCGATTTTAATTTGAGGACTTCATCCGCCAGCAGTTTTATCTGTTTTATGTATTCTTCTTTTTTGGTTTGAGAGTAAAGGTTGCAGAATGCAGTTATAAAAAGACCTAATCCTTTGGGATTGTATTCTTTATTTATTAAAAAAAGTTTCCTCAGGTTCAGCGGGTTTTTCTTGAATAGCTGGATGAATATTAATTTTACAACATAATTTCTCTTTAAAAATGTCTTTTGTATTAAAGGCGAATTTAATCCGTCATAAGGATCCCAGCCTTTAAATTCCTCCTGCTTCAGGTACTCATATAATTTATTAAAAGTATCTTCCGCCTTCTTCAAAACTAATCCTCTTTAATAAGCTGTGGTAAGCCGGTTGAAAGGCTGCCCTTTATTTTGAAAGTGGTAAGTGTGGTAAGATAAATTGAATTAAAACTTATCGGGGATTCTGACCCGCTTTTTATTGAGTGAAAGAATGCTTCAATTTCCTCTTTATGTCCTTTTCCCTTCTCTTTATACTTCTTTACTTCTCCTGAATGATGCCATCTGCCTTCCTTAAAATCATCAATTATATAAACATCACCGCCGTAAAAAATTTCCATATATTCTTTAGGCAGCGATTTGTCTCCTAATGCAGTATATACCAGGCTGCCTATCGACTTATCTTCAAATTCAATATTTACTGAGATGTTATCATCGTTTTTTATACCTGCATTACTGCTCCCTATACAGGAGGCATATACTTTTACAGGATCAGAATCTGTAAAGTACTGCATCAGGTCAATAAAATGGCACACCTCGCCAATAATTCTTCCCCCTCCGGTCTCATCTTTTTGTATCCAGTTATCTTTTGGAATGTAGCCTGCATTAATCCTGAAGTTCAGATGCAATGGTTCGCTTCTCTTTCCTATCATACCCTTAAATTTTTCTGCTAGGGGAGCAAACCTCCTGTTAAAACCAACCATTAACCTTGCACCTTCACTGATTTTATAGACCTCTTTTATCCTGTTTAATTCATCTAAAGAGAGCGCAACAGGTTTTTCTACAAAAACATTTTTTTTCTTTTTCAGTGCATCAATAACAAACCCGGCGTGTGTATCGTGCCTGCTTGCTATAAATACAGTGTTAATCTTTTCCTGTTCTGTTACATCTGCAGGAGAAGTTGAGTACTTTCCGAACTTAAATTTATCGGCGCAGTTAAGGGCAGTTGAACCTTTGCTTGTCACGACTGTATCAAGCGAAGCGCCTGCTTTAATAACATTGGGTATAAGAAAACTCTGCGCAAAATTTCCGGCACCTATAAAACCTGTATTTATTTCCTTTACAGGAACATCATTTAATTTGTAATCCTCTGCACCGCCTGAAATAATTTTATTGTAGCGTAATAGAATGGCTAAATGTTTTTCTTCTTTCTTTCCCAGTACAATATCATATGCAGTTAAGGCATCTTCAATATCAAAGGTATGCGTTATTAAAGATTTCACATTAATCTTACCGTTACTGATAAGCTGAAGAAAAGCCTCCATATTTCTTTTTTCCGTCCATCTCACGTAGCCGTAAGGATAATCAGTCCCCTCTTCTTCATAATGTACATCATATCTTCCGGGACCGTAAGAGCTCGACATTTTTAATTCCAGTTCCTTTTTATAAAAATGCGGATCTCTGGGAATATCCATCTTCACTGCACCTACTATAACAACAACTCCTTTTTTTCTCAGTATTTCAGCACTGACTTCAACCGGGTCGTTCGATGAAGTGGCGGCGGTAACTATAACAGAGTCAAACCCGTTTCCAGAGGTGAAAGAATCCAGCCTTTTAAAAAATTTATTGTCACTTCTTAAAACAGCATCATCAATACCGTTTTTAATAGCTATTGTAAAGTTTGCATCACTGACATCAACACCCAGTACATTACAGCCGTTTGCTTTTAACAGCTGAACTGTAAGCTGTCCTAAAAGCCCTAAACCTATAACACAGATATTATCACCAAGTTTGGGATTTGCCTGCCGCACACCCTGTAGTGCAATTGCACCAAGTGTTGTAAATCCTGCTTCTTCAAATGTTACATTATCAGGAACTTTTACAGTAAGATTCTGCGGGACTGATACAACTTGTGCGTGAGATGCATAATTCTGCCCTGCACAGGCTACCCGGTCACCCGGTTTGAATTCTGATTTTGTGTCTAATGATGCCAGCACGGTACCTGCACTGCTGTAGCCAAGAGCGACATAAGAGTCAAGCCTGTTTTTAACAAGTTCTATAGTTTCTTTCAGCCCGTTTTTCTTTACCTGGTTTAATACCTGCTTTACAAGGTCCGGGCGCTGCTTTGCTTTTCCGGCAAGAGAAGACTGTGCTGTCTTAACTGTGTTTTTTTCTGTACCTGAACTGATAAGTGAAAAATGATTCTGTACCAGTACATTACCAGGCATTATAACCGGCTCCGGTATTTCTTTTACAGACATTTCGCCTGATTTATAGTTTTGTAAGAGTTGTTTCATATTTAATGTTTTTTATGATCATTAAGTATAGGAAAAGGACCTGTTAATTCTTTAATAACTTTTGCTGGATTGCCTGCAACAACTGTACACGGCGGAACATCTTTGGTTACAACCGAACCTGCCCCAATTATAGCATTATCTCCAATGTTAACGTTTCTTAAAATAACTGAATTAACGCCAATAAAGACGCTATTTCCAATATTCACTTCTCCATTTCCCCAGTCATTTGGATCCAACATCCTGCTTGCTCCATCATGAGAAATGATCTTAACGCCGCTGGTTATTAAACAATCATTGCCAATTTTAACTTTCCCTCTATGTATATCAATTTTTGCACCCATGCTTATCATAGTATTTTCTCCGATTTCTACTCCATTCATCTTAAGTATCATTTGATAAACATAACGTATAGTATTTCCCGCAAAATGTATTAAGGGTCTTAACATTATGATTAGTCCTCAATTATTTTTCTTAAATTAATAGCAACTTTTGAAGCAAGGAAATTATCATTAGCATATTTATAGTTAAAATAACTTACAGTTTTATAAAATTGTTCATCTTTAATAAACTTTTCTATTGCACTTGAATATTCACTTGGTTCGAAAGAATTAATGAGAATTCCCATTTTATCTTCAACAAAAAAATCTTTAAGACCTCCTACATTACTTGCTATAATTGGCAATCCAAAAGCCATCGCTTCCAAAACAGAAGCTGGTAATCCCTCACTATAAGAGGGTAATATGTAAATATCAGATTTAGAATATACACTCGGTAAATTATCTGTTGACACCTGACCTAAAAGAATAACATCATTCAATTGGTATTCATCAATCATTTGTTGTACTCTGTTTTTGGCACTTCCATCTCCAGCAATCGTTAACACTATGTTAGGATAGTTTTTCTTTAAAATTTGGAATGCTTTAATGACAATAAAAATACCCTTATATTCTTCAAGACGAGCAAGAAACAGAATGTTATTTAGTTTAATTAATTTATCTTCTATTTTAAAATTTGATATTAACTTATCATCAACTTTTGTGGTGGTCACATAAATTGGCTTAAAATATTCCCAGTTCAAAATTTGTTTTTTGTATTCAGATGCCAGTACAATTATAGAATCTGATGATCCATAAAAAAAATTAAATGATCTTGAACTAATTTTTTTTTGATAGAATTCGTACCAACCATGAAAAAAAACAATACAACGTTTACCAAATAATTTGGATATTTTCAATAGTATACTATCACGGTGAAATATACCAGGATATAGTGAAGGATTAAGTACCACTGTTTTAGGATTGAGAACAAATAATTTGATAGTAAAACGAATAATAGATATAGGCAGAGAAATTATATTAATAGTTTTAGAATGATTATTTCCCATTGAATTGAAATAATATTGTTTTGAAGGTAAATATTTTTTTAAGCTTAAATAATGAAATAACACTCCGCCACCTTTTTCACTTCCGGGTATATTTATTAAGATTTTATTCATTTGTTTATGTAAATCAAATAATTAAGTCTAGTTAATTTTTATAATTATTTATATACTTTTTACTAGTTTCCTCCACACTAAAATTTTGAATTGAATGATTATAAGCCATATTAATTTTAGACATTGTACTTTTGTCATTGTAAGAATTTATTATTGATAAAATAGACATTGTTAAATCATTTTTATCTGAACATTTAAAAACCCAACCATATTTGCCATTTTGTGATATCTCGATTGGGCCTTCACTATCCGATATTAAAACTGGTACCTTGGCAGCCATTGCTTCCACTATTGACAAACCAAAGCCTTCATAAAGTGAAGGTTGAACTAATAAATTATAATCTTTAAGATATTCATAAATATAGTTACGGTCTTTTAATCCTAAAAAGTTGACATAGTTATGTAAACTATAATCGTTTACAAGCTTTTTTAGAAAAGTTAGAGATTTCCCCTCCCCAATAAAATCAAGTTTAATATTTTTAATTCCTTCCTCGTTCACTAAAATATTAATGGCATTCAATAATATATGTTGCCCTTTTTTGTTGTGGTTTAAACTGCTGACTTGCACAATATTGAATACATCAAAATTATAATCTTTCTTCTTTTCTATAGAGTCTATTTTAATGCCATTATAAATCAAAATAGGAATGATACTTGTTCTTTTTTCAATGTCATTTTTTACGGAATTAGATATTGCGAAAACTTTGCTATAATATTTGAAATATTTACCGGGAATATTCATATCATGAACTGTAAGCACACATTTTTGCTTTTTAAGAATAATTCTTATTAATGAATTATTATGACAATGGATAACATCCGGCTTAATCTTTAACAGAGATATATTCAAACTTATTATTGGAAGAGGCGTTAAGGATTTCTCTTTTCTTCCAATCAGAATAACCCTGACTCTATGATCAATTTGATTAAGTAATTTTTCATTAACCTGTTTATTTACAACTATAAGTGAAACGTTCTCTGTTTTAACTTGTTCATTAACAATATCAACAAGCATTGTTTCCGCTCCACCAATATTCAGATCAAATATTAAATGTACAATCTTCATTCAAATGACAATAATTAAATATGTTGTTATATAATTAATTGTTAATGGTATGTTTCAATTTTATAAGTGTAACTATTATTAATCTTAAAAGAAATCCTGTCCTTGTATAGTAAATAATTTTTTTTGTTAACAAAATATTTTTATCAGAATTGTATACTTTAATATGATTATATTTTCCAAGAATTAACCCAAGAGTATATAATAAATTCAACTTTTTATTTATTATTTTATTCAAGGAGTGCTTAGCATAGTCTTCTTTAAAATGTTTTGTTATAAGCATTAATGAGTAAAATTTCCTCTCGATGGCAGCCATATTATCAAGATGATATTCATTTGTGACAGCATCTTTCCTGTTTCTTTCCCTTATATACAATATTTTATTAATCAAAATAACTGTATTCGCATTTTTATAAAATCTAAGGAAGTTAAAACCCTCATTTGCTCTTAGATTTTTATATGTTTCAAAGTCATCCTCTCCGATAAAATCACTCAAAACATCTTTTCGTATTACATGCAAAAAATCACCAGTGACTCTTTCGCTTAAAAAGTCTTCGAAAAATAATTTTACATATTTACAACCCTGCAAAATTAAAGAAGCCTCTTTAATTCTATCATCAGCAACAAATAAAAAGTATTTATTTTCAGGAAACTTTTTTATGTATTGCGTTATAACCAATATGGCATTTTCTGATAGGCGATCATCACTATCAACTCTTATTATATAATCACCTTTTGCTAATTGAACCCCTTTCATAAAACTATAATGAGGCCCATAATTCTTTTTATTTTGGTAAATTTTTATTGATGGATATTTTTCTTTATAGCATTCCAAAATTTTTAAAGTACTATCAGTTGAATTATCATCAATAATTATATGTTCTAAATCAATAAATTCTTGATTCTGAACACTTTCTATACATCTAACAATACAATCTTCCCTATTAAATACTGGTGTGACAAATGAAATTTGCATTTTATCTCTGTATAAATTTATGGTATATAAACCTTAATAAGTCTCTGGGAAATTTGATAAATGGGACGATTAATAAAGGTAATCTTATTAGCCAATATAATCTGTAGGCAGGAAACATTTTCTTAATTTGGATTGTGTTATCCCCATTTTTTATTTCAAATATTTTAAAATTTTTAATAGCAGAGTATATGTATACAAAATCAATTAAATCAAAATTTGCATACCTTAAATTAATTACATTCCTTTCAATGGCTTGTAGTCTGCCATTGGAGCTCAACTTATGGGGAGAATTAACTAAATAATATCCAATTTCCTGTTTAACTTTAATAATTTTTGAAATTCTTGCTATCCTTACTTGGAAATCCAGATCGGCAACTAATTTCAGCTGCTCATCAAAATACCCAATTTTATTGTGTACAGTTTTACGCCAAAGAGGAAAACATCCAATCATATGGCGGTACATATAAGCTCTTTTATTCTCTTCCCAAGTTGGATGAATATATAATTTTTCCTTAAATGTACCATAATGGGCTGTACCCCAAATATCTCCGAACGACAAATCACTTTGATAATTATTCTCTAAAGCATTCATTTGTAAAAAAATGGATTCCGGGGTTCTAATGTCATCAACATTCCAGATTGCACAGTACTCACTCTGTGCTATTCTAATTGCACGATTCCAGGATTCATATAATCCTTCTCTTTCTTCTACGATTATATGTTTAAACCAAGGCTTCTCTTTAGTTTCAATATTAATTTTCTGTAATTCTTTTTCTTTCGGGTCATTATGTATCAACAAAAATTCATAAGCTTCTTTATTCTTAATCTTATCTGCAGCTTCAAAAAAACCGTCAAGGTATTTTTCACAGTTATATAATGATGTAATTATACTAACTCTCATTTATAAAAAAGTTTTCTGAAAGGAGACTTGGTTTTGAGGATCTGTTTTTGTCTGAAAGATAAATTCCCGATTTTTAATTTAACAATAACATAATAAATTAAAACCGGAAATAACCAGAACTGGCCATTTGCAATATCAGATGAGGCAAATGAAATAATAAATAGCATAATAAACAGATAAACAAACATTGTAAGCGCTAATTGATCCTGGTGCCTCAACCGATAGAATTTTATCAATATGTTAAAATAAAAAACCAGGTAGATAAACACACCGATAAAACCTAGTCTTATAAACAATAATGACCAGGCTATATCAGCTGTATCAAGCTGAATGGTATATCCGGAAACATCTTTAAGTCCTATGTAAAATATATGAGGAAAATTCTGTTCAGTAACATTGCCAAGTCCAAAAATTGAGTATTGGACATTATCAGCAATATAATTTAATCTTTCTCCCGTTTGCAGCAGCCTGAATGAAAGATTTCCCTGCACACTTTCACTTAATTTAAAATCTTTAATCTCTTCAATACCCTGCGCAAATCTTGTGCTGATAACTGGTGAATTGTAAACGACAATAATTAATCCTATTACTATTGCAATTCCTGTAACTATATACTTTACCTTATACTTTTGATGCAGACTGAATATTAGTATAATTCCAATTACCAAAGCCCCGAACCAGGAACGAATCATAGAAGTAATAAGGACAGCAGAAAAAAGTCCTATGAATAAATATTTCAATCGATTGCTGAGTCTGAAGTACCCGCTCAGCAGTAATAAAAGATAAAGAACAAGAAATAATGATGGGATAGAAGTTCGCCTGATAAGAATTCCGTAAAGGTATTCTGTTTTAACCTCACGACTCAATATTTGAATATTAAATATAAATTCAGTCAGCATTATTGCTGAGATTATAACCAGTGCATATAAAATGTACCTAATTAGTTTTTTAACATCTTTTTCGCTGATGTAATAGAAAATCCAGACACAGCTGAGAAAGATCCAGTGGCGGGAAGTTTTTATTATGGATAATAAATCTATATGGTTTACAGCTATATCTACAAATATAGACAGTAAAAGAAATGCATAGAATAACTTAATATATTTTGCAATTTTCGGTTTTTTAAATGTGAAATTATTTTTGGCTAATATATATATGAATAAAAATATATATAAGATTAATCCTGCATCAGATACATTATGTATGTAAAGAAACTCCGAAAGATTAGTGCCGGCGCCTAAATAATTTGTGGTGAGCAATATTAAGGCAAACAATGCCCATGCAATTTTGTCATTAAATAATAGGATCAGCGCTAATAAAAGTATTATAATATCCATTAAGTAATCAAGATTCTGGTTAGTGTATTTTTCAATACCGGGATAGTTCCAAGATAAATCTCCAAGTCATTTAAAGTAATTAATTTTGATATTCGGATAAACACTACAAAACTAATGCATATGATAAAGGGATATATAAGTATATCAAAATAGCTTACCTGGAATAAATATTTTATTATCAGACACAAAAGGATAACAGGGACAGAATAGTAAAATAATTTCAAATAAAAAGATCTTTCATTCTTGAAATAAATATGAAGAAACTTGTACTGATAATAATTTCCCATGAAGTATGAAGTAATAAAAGCAATTGTGTTTGCAATTAGGATTGTATAAACATCTAAAAATTTATACAGAGTAAAGAAAATAACTATATTTACAATAACCGAACTGAGTTGAATCCAGATATTTTTATCGGCTAAATTTTTAGCTGCCAAATATTGGTAAATAGGTAAAATAGGAACAGAAAACATTAAAGCTGTTATGCTCATAGTTATTGCAAAAATTGCGGCCTGTTGATAGTGCTCAGCACCTATCCAAAGCTTTACCAAAATTGGCAAACTGAATGCTATAGCTATACTGATGGGTATTACTAATAATTGAAGCTTTTTGGATAAATCAAAAATTTTGTCCTTCAAATCCTGGTTATCCTGCCTGTTAGCTATAAAAGGTAACATTGGATAGATTATTTTCGTAAGTATTCCACTTATCTGTCCTTTTAATTTCATACCTATTTCAAAAAAGGCAACCGCATTTAACCCTATAAAATTAGATAACAATATTTTTGAGAGCGGTTCAAATAAAAATCCTACCAGTCCGGATACGTATATTTTTGTGCCATAACTCAGTTGTTTAAAAGCGATTCTTTTAAAATCCTTCCCTAAATTCCTTAAATCCAATTTACCCCATATATTTCGTGAAATGATAAATACAATTATAAACCAGCTTATCGCTGAAGTTAAAATGACAATTCCTATTTCATTTAAGCTTCCTCCAAATGAAACTACTGTAATTATTCCTCCCCAGTAAATTGTACTATAAATGAACTGACACAGACTTGTAAGATAAACTTTCTGCACAGAGTCCATTATAGCAGTAAATGTTTGCCCGAATAATAGTATGCCATTTGCTAATGCTAAATAAATGAGTAAGGATTCTGATTCATCAGAAAACTTAGCGGGAATAGAAAACAGATTTTGAACAATGAAACCCTTGAAGAAAGTAATGATAAAAATAAAAAACATTACAATAATAAGGATGAGTATCTGCGTAACCACAATATCAAGGTCTGATTCATTGCATTTACCTTGTTTTGCTACATAAATAAGTAACGAGTTATTAAGTCCAAAATTGGTTAAAAGATTCAAGTTCCCGATAATTGATACAACGGCAAAAATACCGTATAATTCAATACCAAGCTTATGTATAAAAATCGGGACAACAATGAGTGTTAAGACCGCTGTTAATATAAATTGAAGTAAACCCGCAGCGGAGTTTCTTATAATAATATTCCTACTCATCACACATTGCTTTTATTACTGATAATCATTCGGGGTACTAATACTTAATCTGAAAATCTTGTATTAATAAAGATACCATCAACTTGAAGTAAATGTGATGTTTCCGGATGAGTAAAACCATTTTCGAGATTTATCAATTTAAATTTATTTTCGTATAAATAACTACTTATATCGGGTAATATAAATTCCCCATTATATAATGGTACCAAAGCCATCTCGACTTGAAGCATTATTACATGCGGTAATGAGTCAATCGCACCGTCAATGACATTTTTTTCATATCCCTGTGTATCAATCTTCAGCATCATTCTATCATCTTTACCCGAAAATTCATTTATAATTGTATCCAATTTCTTTATGGATATATGCTCCTTCCCAATATAATGAGAATCCGGTTCAGCATGTAAATGTGTATCCGTCATTTCACTAATTGAACTGCTGTAAGAATTTCCTGAAATGTTTATTAAAGTTTCACCATTAGTATTTCCAAGCGCATAATTAAAAACCTTCCAGTGTTCATCATTTTTTGAGTTTAATTTTAATTTTTCAAATGCCGATGATAAGGGTTCAAAAGATACAATTTCCCCACCGTACCCGTATTTTCTTAGTGTCATAGCATATTGACCTTCATTTGCTCCGACATCAAACACTTTATTTATTTTATATCTATTTAAAAATCCAATTCTTTTTCTGATATTTTCGTGAGGATAACGATTTATCTGATAACCAAATTTATTAATTAAATTGTTGATCTGTTTTTTCATTTTATTTTAAGCTCTGATCAATATTTATATTTTTGATAAATTTTTTTTCTTTGGAACAGCTGGATTGCCAGCCAATAGTGTATTTTCTTCTATTTCGTAATTTTTATTTAGCAAACTTCCTGCGCCTACTATTGTATTAGCAGGAATACATGTTCCTTTAAGAATTAAACAGCGCAGTCCAACCCAGCTATTTTTTCCTATTGTAATAGGCTTTGAAATATTTAGATTGACTTTATTTTGTATAGTATTTAGGGTTTGATGGAAATCGGTATCCATAACTAATATTTCCCAGGAAAACAAGACATCCTCCCCTATTGTAATCGAATTAAAACAAATGATAGTACTATTGGCACTAATTACGAAATTATTTCCAACTTTTAAGATACCATTTTCTCCTATGCTAATTTTGCTCCCATAACCGAAATTAGCTTTTTTATCAAATTCAATTATTCCATTAATCTCTATTAGTGTTCTTGTATACTTTTTATCAATCACCCCCACCGTTCCGAATCCAAAACGTATCATTCCAGGCTTAATATCAGCTTTAATTGTTATTCTACCCTTTAAGGAAATAAATTTTGTATGATAGGCGATAAACAGAGGCATTTTTAATGCTTGTTTAAATGGTAGCATTCTTAAATTAAAATAAATTGTTTTAATTAGATTTAAGTTTTTCAATAAACCCATTATAAATCCCGCATATTTAAATTTATTTTATACGTGTGCTAGAATAACTCACGTAAAATTTCAATTAAAAAAATAGTTCATGAAGTGAGTTCAGAGAAAACCATTTTCCTTTACAAAGGAATAATAAAAATATCAATTTTTTTTGAGATAATTGGTCCAAAATAACTCCAATGCATCAAATTGTTAAAAAAAACCTTATTAGTGTAATAAAATTTTTAGTTCCCATTTTCTAAATTAATAATTGCAATCGCTTCTAACTGTCGGCCTTTATTCTAATCAATTCTGTTATTATGGTTTTTCGCGTATATCAACAGGCACTAATCGCTTCAATCATTTAAAAATAATTAATAAACATTTTCCCGCCGGCGCTCTCTCATCCCGATGGAATCAGGATCAGTATAACGCGGCGCTGTCATCCCGCTGAATATCGGGATCATACTCTTCGTCGGGTGAAGATTTCTTCCGCCAGAGGCGGACAGGCAGTCGCTCCGCTTCTTCGAAATGACCCGTCCTCATTTCATTCGTCGAAATGACGCCTACCTATTTTAATTGTTATTTGAGATTTGCCCTCTGCCCTTCGACCTCATCCTGGTAAGACAGGTTCAGCAGAAATGACAGCGTTCTGTTTTAATTGATAATTCATTTATAATTTCAGCCTAACTTTTCTTGGCGCAAGAAAAGTTACAAAAGAACATGCACCGAAAAATAATTGCTAAAATTTTACTACGCTTCACTAAGATAAATAAACTCCCCCGCCAGGGCGGGGTCAAACAGAATTTATCTTTTAACGTTTCGCTTTATAAAATTTTTATACGCAATTCTTTTTATGTGCGCGGGAAAGGGAGAAAATATTTGAGGAAAAGATATCTTCCGACAGGGGCGGACAGGTGAATAATTTATAATTAACAATTAGCAAACTTGCCTGACGGCAGTCAGGTTAGCAATTAACAATCCGGCCTGTCCGCTTCGCCAGGGCTCAGCGAGGCAGGCGCCGGTGGTATATGAACTTTTATATTTATGCGGCTAAAGCTATTCCGTTTTTTTGTACAAGGCTCAGTTCACTAAAGTGAACTGTAATTTTATACTTTTTATAATCCTGCTGCTTTAGATTTCTCCTCCCGGAGCCTGTCTGCCTCTGGCAGAGTCGTCGAAATGACCCGTTTTCATTTCATTCTTCGAAATGACGAAAAAATAGTTTGCGGGGGAAGAAAAAAAGAGGCTAAAAATAAGTAGGATAGTATTGTTCTTTTGTCTTGACACAAAAGAACCAAAAGGTCAAGACTGCAAAATAAATGCTAAAATTATTTCGATACTCCGCTGGAATAAATAACCTGCCTGCCCCGACAGGCTCCCCCGCTAAAGAGGAATCAAACCCAAGTCTTCGGCGGTGGGGCAAGCAGAATTTATTCCTGATCGCTTCGTATCTCATAATTTTTTACCCCCTTAGCCTGCGGGCATACGCATTTCTTTTGAGGTCGGGGTTCGGGAGGAATGATGGAGAGAGAGTGATAAGGAGAGGAAGGTGAAAAGGTTTTCAAGAGGAGATTTCTCTCCCGATAAATCGGGATCGAAATGACCCGTTTTCATTTCATTCGTCGATATGACACAAACCCAGCAGTCATTTCGTGCCTGCCTATGCTGGCAGGTAGGAGGATGATGAGATATCTATTCAACGTATTTCGATATTTTCTGTCAGCGGGCGGACGAAAGAAGGATCTGAATAAAGAAAAAGGAAGTATTGTTCTTTTGTCTTGACACAAAAGAACCAAAAAGTCAAGACTGCAAAATAAATGCTAAAATTATTTCGATGTTACGCCGGAATAAAATAACCTGCCTGCCGGCAGGCAGGCTCATTCGCTATAGAAGAATCAAACCCGAGCCTTCGGCGGGGCAGGCAGATTTTCTTCCTTATGGCTGCACATCTCATAATTTTTTGCCCTCTTAGCCTGCGGGCATACGCATTTCTTTTGAGGTCGGGGAGGAGGAAAGGAAAAGGTTTACAAGAGGAGATTTCTTCCGACAGGGGCGGACAGGCTATCACCTGCTTACAGCAGGATTGTTGATATGACGCAAAAAGGATCTGAATAAGAAAAAGGAAGTATTGTTCTTTTGTCTTGACACAAAAGAACCAAAAAGTCAAGACTGCAAAATAAATGCTAAAATTATTTCGATACTCCGCTGGAATAAATAAACCTGCCTGCCCGTCTTCGACGAAGTAAACCGGCAGGTAGGCGCAATTCTTTTAATGTGCGAGGGTTTTGGAGGAATGACCCGTCCTCATTTCATTTAAACGGTTAAAACCGTTATTAATTATTATTAGTTTCTTTGGTCCCACGACTAAAGTCGTGGGTTAATGAAAAATAGGGCTCAGTTCACTAAAGTGAACTGTAATTTTATTTAAGTGCTGATGCAAAATCACGTATATCCTGAAGACGATCAAGATATTCATATAATTTTTCTGTATCTATAATTCCATATTCGTGTACAAGTAAATTTCTCAGCCCCACCATTTTAGTCAGCCTGTTTCCTAAGTTTTTATCTAAATATTTACCATTAATAAGAAGGGTTATACATTCGGAATAATTTTTGGGCAACCCGAGATTTTTTTCAGAAACAAAACTGCAGGATATGTCTATAATTATTTGAATTGATTCAAGCAGTCCATATCTCAGGCTCCATTCATCAACTTTATTTGAGTTTACATCTTCTAAAGAGTAATCATTTTTAAAATTACTCAGTACTCTCAGGTTTTCCTCAAGCCGTTTTAATTTATTATCAATCATTTATCAAATACAGCAAAGGTATTGGTAAGTAATCTTTTTTTAAATGCTTTATCGAATAAGTTCCTGGCGTAATCGAAATCGAGAAAATTAAGAATTACAGATCTTTTAAATTCCTGCAGTATATTTTCATTTTTATTATAAATTAAAACCCCGGTATCGAGAACTGAATATGAAAGCGATGAATTAATTTTATCAAGATCATTTAGTTTTACGAGATCAATTTTTTGTCCTGTTACTTCTTCAAGCTTAATAACAAGTTCGCCGACTGTAAGCAGATCAGGATTATCATTAAAATAAACCCCGATATCAAGATCGCTGCCATATCTTGTTTTCCCGTTTAGCTTAGAACCAAAGACATATGCAAAAACGACTTCATTTCTTTGTCCCAGTAAATCAGAGATCTTTTTTAATATTTGATTACTTAAATTCACGAATTCTTACTCTTAAGTTTGTTTATACAATTCTTTGAGTCGATTTCATATGGCTAAATTTAGCAAATATGAGGTTACAGCGCAAAAGGTTTGCATCAAGGTTAATGATTAAAGTAAAAATGTCACCCCTACGGGGTTGTTGCCTGCTCTTTTGGGTGATTGGATGATTGGATGTTTGGATGATCCCGCAGATGGAACAAGGAGGGTATATGAACTTTTATATTTATGCGGCTAAAGCTATTCCGTTTTTTAATACAAGGCTCAGTTCACTAAAGTGAACCGTAATTTTATACTTTTTATAATTCTGCTGCTTTAGATTTCTCACCCCGGTAAACCTGCCTACCGGCAGGCAAGTTGGGGATTCTTCCAAAGGAATGCCTCTGCCAAAGGCAGACAGGTTAGGCAGAAATGACAGCATTCTGTTTTAATTGATAATTGATTTATATTTTTATCCTAACTTTTCTTGGCGCAAGAAAAGTTACAAAAGAACATGCACTCCGCCAGAGGCGGACAGGTCAAAAAATAATTGCTAAAATTTTATTACGCTTCACTAAGATAAATAAACTCCCCCGCCAGGGCGGGGTCAAACAGAATTTATCTTTTAACGTTTCGCTTTATAAAATTTTTATACCTGCCTGCCCGTCTTCGACGAGGTAAACCGGCAGGCAAACGCAATTCTTTTTATGTGCGAGGGTTTTGGAGGAATGACCCGTTCTCATTTCGTTCGTCGATATGACGAAAGAATAGTTTGCGGGGGAAGAAAAAAAGAAGCTAAAAATAAGTCAGTTAAACAATAGGATAGTATTGTTCTTTTGTCTTGACACAAAAGAACCAAAAAGTCAAGACTGCAAAATAAATGCTAAAATTATTTCGATACTCCGCTGGAATAAATAAACCTGCCTGCCCGTCTTCGACGAAGTAAACCTGCAGGCCCCAACTTTCAAGGGGCAGGCAGAATTTATTCCTGACCGCTTCGTATCTCATAATTTTTTACCTCCTTAGCCTGCGGGCATACGCATTTCTTTTGAGGTCGGGGAGGAAGAAGAGAAAAGGTTTTCAAGAGGAGATTTCTCACCCCAATGAACCTGCCTACCGGCAGGCAGGCCGGGGATTCGATATGACGATACTCTTCACCCGTCATCTCGAGCCTGACTTTTCCTTCGTGGTACTTTGTGAAATTTTATATTTAAACGGTTAAAACCGTTATTAATTATTATTAGTTTCTTTGGTCCCACGACTAAAGTCGTGGGTTAATGAAAAATAGGGTTCAGTTCACTAAAGTGAACTGTAATTTTATGTTTTTTCTGAACCTGCTGCTTTAGATTTCTCACCCTGGTAAACCAGGGATTCGAAATGACACCGATTTTTTAATTGTTAATTGAGATTTGACTTCTGACCTCTGCCCTCTGCTCTGCGCCCTCCGTCACTCACTCTCTTCCCCTCTTCCATCATACATCTCAGCCAAAGGCTGATCCGCCCTGTCTACCGTCAGGCAGGCTATGGCGGAACACATCACACATCTTACAGCGATGTACCCAGCTTTAACCTCATATTAAAGAATATGGATGAGAACCCGTAAGCACCGTCATTCAAGGTAGTAAGCGTGCCCGATGGACCCATTGCGAAAGCACTGAAGCCCCAGTAATCCATTACCTTTTGAACCATCATTTCAAACACTATCTGGTTTCTTCTTACAGGACTATCGAACATTGCATCGAAACGAAAATCGAAAGTACTTCCGGCTAATGAAAGCTCCCTGCCTGTATAGCCTATATGCCATTCATCGAGGTAACGTGCGCCGTAAAATTTTCCGCGTGTGGAGCCCATAATTTCTATAGGATAACGAATTTCAAAATTCAAATAACTTTTTTCAACAAAGTAAGCACTGTATTTTATCGTGGAATCCTTATTGTAAACAATTGCTTTGTTTTTTATATATTCTTTCATTTGTGAATCACTGAACTTCTTGGATGATTCCAGGTAACCCACTTCAAGAAAGTTGCCGAGAGGAATTACATAACCAAGCTGGAACCCATTTGTTACATAAATATTATTGTGGTTATTCTTTGTCTGGATTTCTGTTATAGCATCGATATTGGAATAAATACCTCCGTGGAACCCGAGTATATGGAAATTAGCTTCCACCATATTTGATTCGAGAGGACCCGAGTAAGGTGTCTCAATACCGAAAGAAAAACCTGCATCCTTTTTAAGAGAAATACCAAATCGTTCTCCGCCAAGAAGCTGGAAAAACGGGTTAATGTAACTGAGTGTTGATGTAATCTGGAAAACACTCGGCGGGGATGCTATTTTGTTCAGCCTTATCTTTTCGATTACTCTTGTGAATACACTGCCGTAATTAGTTGTCTCTTCAAGATTTATTTTAAAAGCATAGGTCTGAACAAGTGCACGTGTCTCAGGTTTTAGAGCAAGGAACGGGTATAAATTTCCTTTTATGGAGATAGTCTGGTTGTTGGGATCTCTCAGGTCTACAATTATTTCAGCCTTGGGATCGGGCGGAGCAATAAGAAGCTGATCCTGTATATGGATGAAAAGACTGTCGTCAAGAGGCTCCATCTGGTAATATAAAATGGGTTCTTCTTCCTGGGCGTATGTTAATTGATTTTGCAGGAGAGTAAATAAAATTACAAGAATTGGTGTAAGTAAAAGTACTTTTAAATTCATAATGCTGCTGAACCTATTTTGAGAAAAATAAAAATGATAATAACAATATTGACACCCAGCCGTAAATAAACCAGTATCCTGCATCACTCCGGATATAATAACCGTATGAAATGATTACAAAAAGCGAGTCTTGTTCGTGGGATGCCGCCCGGGTACTCAACTAAACTCCCTTAATGTCTTCAACCGGAAGTTCCTGCTATTCAAAAAACACTTCTGTTGAAAACAAACTCAATGCCAAATTTATTATTATTTACTTACCGCTGCAAGTGCAGAAAAAGGCTATGCCGGAAAAAAATGAGGGCTGTGAGGAAATAAGGATTGAATAAATATGACATGCGGGTGTAATAATTACTTTAACTTAAAGGAACTGCTGAAGATATACCCCTTCCGGCCAGTCTGCAGGGAGATATCAGAAACCCGCAGTAACGGCCGGGGTATTTAAATTTTTCTGCTCAACTAGGGACCAGTAGGACTTGTTACTACTGTCTGATCTTCATTAGTAGAGTAAGTTGCATAAACTGTATAAGTACCATCAACGAAGGTACTTGAATAGAGAATCAGAATTTTTGTTCCTGATCCGGCGATGGTAATTGTACCGGAGACATCTCCTTGTGCAGCTGAAGCAGTTGAATTTGCAGGGACTTCATAGGTAGTGTTATAATCGAACATTCCTTTGGGGACATCCTTAATTAACACAGTTTGTCCGGCAGGTACATTAATAACGTTCGCCCGGAAGTTTACATAAACTGCATTAGATGCGAGGTTCCTGAAGGTAATCTGTGTACCAACAGAAGAACTGCACCCGGTATAGCTGAGAATAGTCAGCAGAAACAGAGGCGTTAAAAAGAACCATTTTTTCATATCAGTATTCCTGATTGTTAATAATTTGGTCAGATTCCAACTTGTAATATTTACCTTGCTGCAGGATAAAATTGGAAGTGTTCAGTAAATGTAAATTGAGTAAAAATGCATTTTTCTGAAAATATTCTGAATTTCAGCCTGTTGCAGCACAGGAAAAATTTTAATCAGCTATTAAAAAGCGAAAATAATGCCACAAATAGAGGGCTGTTTGCGGAAAAGGACGGGGAATATTGTATGGGTGTTTAGGATGTCTCCTTCCGGAGCCTGTTTGTCTCTGGCAGAGTTGTCGATAAGATCACCCTGTTTCTTCAGTCATTTCGATCCCGGTTTATCGGGAGAGAAATCTTTTTGGACATTAGATTTCTTCTGCCAGAGGCGGACAGGCAGTCGTTCCTCCTTCGAAATGACGGGTACTAATTGCAGCCATTTCGACCAACGGGAGAGATCTTACTCCCCAGGAAAAGATATCTTCCGCCAGAGGCGGAGAGATGAATAATTTATAATTAAAAATTAACAATCAGCAATTAACAATCCGGCCTATCCGCTTCGCCAAGGCTCAGCGAGGTAAACCGGTAGGCAGGTTCATCGGGGTGAGAAATCTATAATATGTTAATAAAAGTTATTATTCATAATCAATTAATTTATGATTTTAGACTAACTTTTCTTGGCGCAAGAAAAGTTACAAAAGAACATGCACCGAAAAATAATTGCTAAAATTTTATTCCGCTTCACTAAGATAAATAAACTCCCCCGCCAGGGCGGGGTCAAACAGAATTTATCTTTTAACGTTTCGCTTCATAAAATTTTTATTCGCAATTCTTTTTATGTGCGAGGGTTTTAGAGGAATGACCTTTCTTCATTTCATTCGGATGAGGCAAGCGGGAGTAAAAGAGGTGTCATTTCGAATCCCGACAAGTCGGGAGAGAAATCTTATTAAATATTTCTAAAGATTGTTAAGGATAATATCTACTATACGTCCGGAAGCATGTCCATCCCATAGCGGAGGTACCGAACCCTTTTTAATGTTTCCGTTCAAAATACTCATTGCAGCAGCTTTAACTTTATTCAGATCGGTTCCTATCAGCTGGTTAGTACCGAGTTTAACAGTGATTGGTCTTTCAGTATTGTCCCTTACGGTAATACATTGAACGCCAAGATACGTTGATTCCTCCTGGATACCGCCGCTGTCGGTTATTATAAGCCGCGCATTCTTTATCAAAGAAAGAAAATCAATATAACCAACCGGTTCAGTAAGAATAAGGTTTTTATTTATTTTACCCAGTAACCCGGCTGATGTAATATTCTTTATTGTTCTTGGATGAACAGGAAATATAACATTTGCTTTATCAGCTATAAAATTCAGTAAATCAATTATCTCTTTAAGAGTTTCCACGGAATCAACATTTGAAGGACGATGAAGTGTTACGAGGACAAATTCACCGGCTTTAACTTTTAACGATTCCATTATTCCGGATTTATCCGCTTTGCCGAGAAAATGAACGAGGCTGTCTATCATTACGTTACCGACAAAGAATACTTTCTCTTTATCCACTCCCTCCTTTTCAAGATTCTTTATACCGCTCTCTTCTGTAATGAAAAGGTAATCAGAAATTGAATCGGTCAGAATCCTGTTTATTTCTTCCGGCATTGTCCTGTCGAAAGATCTTAAACCTGCTTCAACGTGCGCCACTTTAATTCCAAGTTTTACGGCAACCAGGCTGCAGGCAATAGTTGAATTAACATCTCCAACCACGATTACGAGGTCAGGTTTTTCGGCCAGAACAACTTTCTCAAACTCAATCATAACTTTGGCTGTCTGTTCTGCGTGAGACCCGGAACCTGCACCGAGATAAAAATCAGGCTCGGGCAGTTCAAGATCCCTGAAGAAAACTTCGGACATCTTTTCATCATAATGCTGACCTGTATGGCAGACAAGGTTATTAACCACATCTTTATGTTTAAGAAATTCCCGGTGTATCGGCGCTATTTTCATAAAGTTGGGGCGCGCCCCTACTACTGAGATGATCTTCAATGGTTTTGTCATGAATATTCTGCAACCTTAATAATAAAAAGTTATCTAAAATAGTTTAACGATAACAAATGACCAAACAAAAAAGATGATACAGTGCCGTAAATTTAAAATGATTCGAGACTTTGTGAATTTGTTCAACTGAAAGATTTTCACATTCAAAGTTAAACGAGGACACTACTAAGAATGAAATGCTTCAATGAGGATCTATTAACTATTAATAAAAATCACAAATATCAGGATGCTGTAAAATTGTCACATACGATGAACTGTTTACTATGTATCTTAAATTTTCAATTACAGAAACTATTTACCGACAGGATAGGGATTAGATAATATGGAAGCAATTTTACGGATCTATTCCAAAATTATAAACAAAAAAGGGAGCACATCAGTAACAGTTAAATCATCAGCATATAATTATTTTATAGAGCCATTTTATGCAGGCATTACCGGGTTTGCTTTTTTTATGTTTTTTCTTTTTTTAATAGAAACATTTATGCATTTCTCAGGCATCAGCCACGCATTCGTTTTTGGAACCAAAGAGGTTTTAATCGCATCCATAGGTTTCATACTTCCATTTATTTCCAGGATATTTAAAAACCTGGGTTAACACCCCGAGTGTATAAAAAGTAAAAACCCCTCATTACAAGGGGCAATTACTATGATATTATGTATGGAAAATTATATTCAAAAATCGGCGCCGGCAACCAAAGAAATCAGTAGCGCTCTCAAATTAAATGCCTTCCGTTTTCCTTAATCCACCGGCTAAAAGTACAACAAATTCTGTAAAGACTAATCTCATCGTACACCTTATAATTATTATTAAATCTGCTGCAAAGGTATAATAATAATGATCAATTACCGTGATTAAAATCATTAATAAATTTTCCAACCTGAATTTCTTTATTTTTACAATGTAATGGAATTTTTTTTGCACTGATTGTGTTTAACTGATGTAAGCTAAAATCTTTTATTAATTAATGAAGAACAATTTGTATGAAATCAATAATGGTAATTTTTTTAATACTTTCAATTAATATTATGGCACAGGATGAAAACACGGAACCTGTAACTGTTAACCATGTAGATCTTAAAAGGTATATTGGTCTGTGGTATGAAATAGCTAAAATTCCGAATCGCTTTCAGAAGAACTGCACTGGCAATACAACAGCAAATTATTCCCTAAATGAAGACGGAACTATTAAAGTTGTAAACAGCTGCAGAGAAGAAGATGGTGAAATGAATACATCGGAGGGTATTGCAAAAGTTGCAGATAAAAAATCCAATTCAAAACTTGAAGTCAGTTTTGTAAGCATTTTCGGGATAAATCTTTTCTGGGGAGATTACTGGATAATAGGGCTTAGTGATGATTATGATTACGCGGTTATCGGTACTCCAAACCGTAAATACGGATGGATACTCAGCCGTACGAAACAGCTGCCTGAAGAAAAGCTTAATGAAGCTTACAATATTCTCAGGAAGAATGGTTATAATCCAAATGATTTTGTAATGACTCTGCAGGACTGAGTTTTTGATTATTTCCGGAATTTGCAGCTATTTAACCGGCACCTGTGGTAATAATTGCGTATTTGGAATACATATCAGCAATTAAGATTAAAAATATTATTCCCTGGTTTTACTTAGCAGCTGGCATTTCATTTGTGCAGTTAAGGGAGGAAAAATAATTTATGAAATGAAGAAATTTCTTATTTTCCTTTTAGTTCTCATCACTGCGATAGCGGTTTACAGCTTCTGGCCTGAGAAAGAATTAAAGCATCCTCCGGGCATACTTGCACCGGATGATCCTGTGCAGGTGACAGTTAATAATCCTGTCAGCTGGCAGAAAGATGATTTTACAATTACACCTCTTGCAAGCTTCAGCATAAAAGCTTTTGTATTAAGCACAAACAGTTTTTCAATTGGAGAAGCAAGTGATTTGTCCCCGATGGATCTTGCTTTGGGCTGGGGTCAGATGTCTAACCAGGTAATAATAGACGGACTGGAAATCAGTCAGAGTAACAGGTGGTATCACTGGAAAGCCAAGACACTCATAATACCCGCTTCTGAAATAAGCACACATAGTGCAAATATGCACATCATCCCCGCAAATGATAAAATTGAAAAAACCCTGGACAAACTTTATAAAGGATGTATAATAGAGATGAAAGGTTTTCTTGTTGCTGTTAAAGGCAAAGGCGGATTTCACTGGGAGAGCTCCCTCAGAAGAGATGATACCGGCGGGGGTGCATGTGAGCTTGTATGGGTTAACGAGTTAACAATTGTAAATTAACAATTATTAATTATCAAACTTGCCTGACGGCAGTCAGGTTGACAACTATCAATTTTCAATTATAAGTTTGGAAGGCACAGAATTCTTTAACATTAAATGACGGCACAATTCTTTTAATGTGCGGGGAAAGAGAAAAACATTTGAGGATGAGATTTCTCTCCCGATAAATCGGAAACTGCCTTACCGGCAGCCAAGTCGAAATGACAGCACTTGATGAACAATTAACGATGAACAATTAATAATTAAGAATTTTCAAACTTGCCTGACGGCAGTCAGGTTATCAACTATCAATTTTCAATTATAAGTTTGGAAGGCACAGAATTCTTTAACATTAAATGACGGCACAATTCTTTTAATGTGCGGGGAAAGAGAAAAACATTTGAGGAGGAGATTTCTCGTTAAACCTGCCTACCGGCATAGGCAGGCTCGAAATGACATTCAGTGTTTGTGGCATTTCGAATCCCTGGTTTAACAGGATGAGAAATCTCTCCCGATAAACCGGGATCGAAATGACAATGAGCAACTTATGTCATTCTGCCAAACCTGGCCGGCATAGGAGTAAATGACAGGTGCTTAAACAGCATTTTGGAAAGCACAGAATTCTTTCATGCTATTAATTTTCAAACTGTAAAGTTTTCTGATTATATTCTATTACTCTTAATTATAATCTTAATTCCGGGACTGAAATTTTAAAATGATAATAGCCGTTATATTAATTGCATTTATAATTCTCTGGTTTGTTTTTATATACAACCGGTTTATTAAACAAAAGAATATTGTTAGAGAAGCGTGGAGCGGAATTGATGTTCAGCTTAAAAGACGATACGATCTTATACCTAATCTTGTTGATACAGTAAGCGGATACAGTAACTATGAAAAAGATCTTCTGCAGAAAATAACCAGTCAGAGAGCAAGAACCATGCAGCTTAACTCACCCGGGGAAAAAGCACAGCCGGAATCAGAATTATCGGGAATGCTTAAAAATCTGTTTGCAGTTGTTGAAAATTATCCCGACCTAAAAGCCAATCAGAATTTTCTTAAACTTCAGGAACAATTAACTGAAGTTGAAGACCAGATACAGTTTGCAAGAAGATATTATAACGGGGCTGTAAGAGATTACAACACGCAGGTTGAATCTTTTCCTTCAAATATTATTGCATTGGTTTTTAATTTCAAGAAAGAGGAATTCTTCGAAATTTCGTTAGCCACAGAACGAGATACCCCGAAGGTTGGTTTAAGCTGAAAATGAAAAATATTTTAATCACCTTTTCTGTAATCCTGGTTTTAACTTCTTCTTTATCCGCCATCTCACAGGAAAAAATATACTCCTACCACAGTGATATTGTAATTCAAAAAGATGCCTCGATGCTTGTGACTGAAACAATAAAAGTGAAGGCTCTTGGAATAGATATAAAGCGAGGTATCTACAGAGATTTCCCCACAACCTACAAGGATTCCTACGGTAATAAAATTGTAGTTGATATGAATATACTCGGAGTTTACAGGGACAATAAGCCTGAAGATTATCATACGGAATCTATGAGTAACGGAATAAGAATTTATATCGGCAATAAAAATGTTTATCTCGATCCCGGTGATTATACTTACAAACTCGTTTACAAAACTAACCGGCAGCTCGGCTTCTTCCCTGACCATGACGAGCTTTACTGGAATGCAACAGGCAACGGGTGGGTATTCCCGATTGAAGAAGCTTCGGCAACAATAACTCTTCCCGAAAGAGTCTCATCAAATGATTTGAAATTTTACGGGTACACAGGCAGGCAGGGTTCGCGAGAAAGAAATTTATCTGCAAAACTACTTTCACCGGGGAAAGTAAATTATGAAACTAATAATTCTCTTCGTTCGTTTGAAGGATTGACAGTTGTACTTGAATTCCCTAAAGGAATTGTATCAGAACCGACAGCCACACAAAAGCTCTCTTATTTTGCCGAAGATAACTTAAGTGAAATTATTGGCATTACCGGGCTGTTTATTATTTTCTTTTACTACCTGATTGTATGGTTTAAGGTCGGGAAAGATCCTGAAAAAGATGTTATAATTCCTTTGTTTACTCCGCCTGACAACCTCTCCCCTGCTGCTGTAAGATATATTGAACGAATGGGATTTGATAATAAATCATTTGCAGCTTCAATTATTAATATGGCAGTGAAAGGTTACCTTAAAATAAAAGAGGAAGACGGAAAGTATTCATTAATAAGATTGAAAAGTGATACTGCATCACTAAGTAAAGAAGAAAAGAAGATTGCCGAAAAACTAACTTTTTCAAAAAACGGTTCCAACTTCCAGGCTGAAGATGTATTAAATAAGCTGGACACTTTAAAGAACAGCAATAATTTCTTTGCAAAAAAAATATCCGGCATTATCTCATCAGCTGTACAGAACAGAATAAAAGATATACCTAAAGAGGATCCCGGTAAAGATGAAGAATATGAACTGGAATTAAAAAATACAAATCACGCAATATTCAGCAGTGCGATAAGTGCTTTAAAGAAAGAATTGAAGAACTCATTTGAAAAAACATATTTTCTCACAAACAGGAAGCAGTTTATTATTGGTGTAGTCATTTCCTTTTTCTTTTTAATTTTTAGTATTTCTATGGGTCACGGTGAACAGGTATTTCTGCTTATCTGGATATCAATCTGGAGTTTAGCAGTAGGAGCACTATTAGTAGCAGTATCTAAAACATGGCGGCAGGTATTTTCCGGAGGAAAATTTAAAGCGTCTGTAGTAGGAGCTGCAATCTTTTCAACATTGTTTGCAATACCGTTTGTCATCGGGGAAATAGCAGGCATTTATTTTTTCTATACTTCCGGTTCACTAGTTTCAGCAATAATAGTCGGGGCAATCTTTTTTCTGAACATTCTTTTTTATCACCTGCTGAAAGCACCTACTCTCCTAGGACGAAAAATGCTCGATAAAATTGAAGGATTCAAGATGTATCTTTCAACAGCAGAAAAGGACAGGTTAAATTATCTTACTCCCGTTGAAAAGACACCGGAACTTTTTGAAAAATATCTGCCGTTTGCATTTGCGTTAAGTGTTGAGCAGAAATGGTCGGAACAATTCTCCGATGTACTTGCCAAAGCAGCAGCGGAACAAAATTATTCGCCTGCATGGTATTCAGGAACCAACTGGAACAGTTTTGATACATCAGGTTTCACATCATCCTTCAGCAGCGGATTTTCGGGTGCAATATCTTCATCATCAACTGCACCGGGCTCAAGTTCAGGAAGCAGCGGTTCTTCCGGAGGAGGAGGCGGTGGGGGAGGCGGAGGCGGATGGTAATCCGTTTACATCAGTCATCATCACAGGCACAGCTTAAATTCTCAGAGCGTGATTTTTCGAATGACTCTCTCCCCTCTTTGAATGCATAATATGCAATACCAAGTGAACCTAAAACATCGAAATATCCTATCTTAAAAATTTCATAAAGTCCGCTTGAAGCAAGCAGGATAAAAGAAAGATAGAAACATGTTTTAGTACAGTTTGCGTCTGCTATTATTGCGTCAGATTTCAATTCTCTGCCAACACTCAGTTTTGCTTTCATAAGGTAGTACATTGTTCCAATTGATATAACCGATATTATTATTCCCGCAAAAGTGGTTTCCGGTTTAATGTTATAAATTATATTTAACGCTGAGCCGACAATTAATCCTGCTGTTAACAGATAAAAAGCCGAGCCGTTTATTATTAAAGCTGTTCTTTCAAATTTATCCCGCGAAATTACCTTTGAGTACTTCATCCGGAGAATCATATGAACAATAGCTATTCCTGAAATTACTTCTACAAAACTGTCTATACCAAAACCGAGAAGAGCAAGTGTTTCATCCTTTGCCCCGAAGAAAACCGAGACCAGCCCTTCAATAATATTATAGACCACAGTTATTATTCCAAGGATTAAAGCTTTTTTCAGCAGTTTATTCATCCGGCATTTCTCTTTTCAGTTTCAATTGAATAGTACAATATAAAAACAATTTTATTCCCGAAGAAAAACTTATGTGATTTATCCCATGAAAGGTCTAATCCTAAGTGTGTGAAGTGCTAAGAAAAACTCCCCGTAGTACAAATCCTGTAAAGGTTAACTTTTTAAGCTTCAATTTTTCCTCTGGTTCAGAGAATAATCTTAAATATCTTCCAAAAATCATTTTTTTAGTGAGGAAATAAAAGGATTAATATAATACTGTATTAATAATTCAGATTATGTATTTTTGTTAAGCACAAAAATGAATATTATTGAAGAAGTGCATCACCATATTGCTCGCCATTTTACTTTTCATTAACTCAGGGGGATTTATCGTCATTTTTTACCAGGTGCAGAAATCAGTTAAACAGGAAATCCTTTCGAACATAAAGGAAGGTAATTTCATATCAGATAAGATTGAAAAGTTTAGAATAAAAAAAGACTGTTTTAATAAAACCATAAATGGATTCATATGGAGTGACGAAAATGAGTTTGAATACAGGGGAAGATTATATGATATTTTGAGTATTGAAGAATCGGACGATTGCTTTATTTTATCAGTCTTAAATGATATAGCCGAAGAAAAAATTGTAAAATCATTCAATGATGAAATAAACCAGCTTGCAAGCGGTAACCTGAACGATTCAAGAGTGAAAACAAGCATTGTAAACCTGATTTCACAGGCGCTTGTGAATAATGTATTCAGCCTGGAAATTTCATTTTACCAGTGCAGTTATTTTTCAGCCTCTGCCGGAAAAATATTATTTAATGATATAAAAATACCTGTCCCGCCACCGAAGCTTTCCTGAATTAAAATTAATCTTATATCCAATAATCAACTTGTTTTACAATTCATTCGGAAAGAAAATGAAAAGATTAATATTATTAATATCAGGGATCCTGTTCTGCGGGTTTGTTTCACTCGCACAGGATAAGACTTCAAAAACAGATACAATCACCTACCAGCTGCCCCAGGATGTGGTAGTAACTGCGCCCAGACTTAACATTCCTCTTAAAGAAATTCCTTTTGCCACAAGCATAGTTGAACAGGATTTTCTAAACACAGTTCCAAGATTTGTTTCAATAGATGAAGCGTTGAAAATTGTGCCCGGGGTTAAAATAGATAACCAGGCGAATGGAAACAGGCTTCACCTTTCAATACGCGGGATTGGAATTTTGACAGAAAGAGGAATACGGGGAATCAAAATTCTATTAGACGAATTACCTATTAACGACCCGACAGGTTTCGCACCGGACTTCTTTGATATTGACATGGCTAATATTGCACGAATTGAAGTTCTCAGGGGACCGGCGGCTTCTTTATACGGCGGAAGTGCTTCCGGCGGAATAATAAATATACTCAGTAAAAATTCACCCAACACTCCCCTCTCTGC
Source organism: uncultured Ignavibacteria bacterium (assembly GCA_963815785.1). Lineage (GTDB taxonomy): Bacteria > Bacteroidota > Ignavibacteria > Ignavibacteriales > Ignavibacteriaceae > DATFVA01. The sequence goes on along the minus strand of CAWFHZ010000016.1, from coordinate 78,441 downwards.
AGAAGCAGGAGGAGTATATGGTTCAAATAATTTCTGGAAAGGTTACGGACAGTTTGGCGGACATTCGAATGATATAAATTACCGGGTTTCTTTCGGAAGAACTATGGGAGACGGCTACCGTGTGCATACTCATTTCTGGGGGAATAATGTTTATGCAAAAGCAGCTTATATCCCCAACAGTAATATTAAACTGACTCCTATTGTTGAATATGTAAATTTCTATCACGAGAACCCTGAAGGCATAAATCTTCAACAGTACAATGAAGACCCAAAGCAGGCAAACCCTGATGCAGTTCCTTTCAACGAATATCTTCAAACCGAAAGAACAACAGCAGGTTTAACAGGACTAATGATATTTGATAAACATGAAATTCAATTTTATGTTTACAATAAAAGAACATTATTCACGGAAGCTAATAATCATACTTTTAATTACAGAACAATCCAGACACCGGGAACTTCACTCCAGTACTCATTCAGCTACGGAAAAAAAGAAGACTTCTTCAAAAATAAAATAAGTGCGGGTGCAGATCTGCAATGGCAGAAAATAAATGAACACCGTGTTGCTAATAATTATTCTGTTCCTGAAAATGAAATTCTATCTAACGAAGAAATTAACCAGAGGGGACTGGGTTTATTCTTTTTTGATAATATTTCACTTGGTGATAAGACAAATTTATTCCTGAGTCTGCGCTACGATAAGATCCACAACGAACTGGATGATTTATTAAAAGCGGGATATGATGCATCAGGAAATGCTGATTTTTCCAAAACAACCGGTAAAGTCGGTATTAGTTATTCTTTAATGGAAGAAGCTAACCTTTATGCCGACTGGGGACAGGGATTTCTTCCTCCTGCAACTGAAGAGCTTGCCCAGAACCCTGATAACTTCGGCGGGTTTAACACTCATCTCGTCCCGTCAACCTCAAACGATTATGAGCTTGGGTGCAGAGGTTATGTTGCCAACTCTGTCTATTATGATTTAACCGGATTTTATTTAGTGACTGAGAACGATTTTGACCGCTACCGCATAACAGATTCACTGCGAAACCAGGAAACCTTTTACAGGAATGTAGGATCCAGTGAAAGAATAGGAATAGAATTTTCAACCAAAGTTCATCCGACTAATGATTTAACAATCCAGGCAGCTTACACATATTCACATTTCAAATACACAAACGATACCCCCATCCGTATTCTGATGGATGATCCTGCAGTTGTAAAATATATTGAGAATGGCAACCTTCTGCCAAACTCTCCACAGCATCAACTATATATTGATGTTAAGTACCAGTTACCTTATAACTTCTTTATAGGAGTAAACAGCGAAACTCAAAGTAAAACCTTTATTGACGGTGCAAACATAGAAAGTGAAGCTGCTGCTGGTTATACACTTATCGGGGCAAGAATAGGCTATAACTTAATTCTTAACGGATTGAATGCAGAAATTATATTACAGGGAAGAAATCTCGGCGATCAGAAGTATGTTGCATTTACAGAACCCGATCCGGGAGGTAATGCCTACCAGCCGGGTGCAGGAAGAGAATTTTTCGGCAGTATCAGAATAATGCTGTAATCCAATTTAGTTTTAAAAGGACAGGAGTAATCCTGTCCTTTTATAAATCCGACTACCCATCTAATCAATCTTGATTCTCAAATATAACTTAGATATGTTCTTCCGAAACATTATTATTTTTTAACACCAATATAATTCCCGCAGGAAAATATTATGAAAATAAGCGGCTGGATATTTTTGATTAGTGCATGGGGAACGATTATAGTACTTACGGTATTTTGTTTTATCAGGGTATTTTCCTCGGAGAGGAAAGAAAAAATAAAATAAATATAAAGCCGGCTTAATTAAAACCGGCCTTTTCTCTAATAATAATTTGCGTTATTATTTTGTAAGAATCATTTTCTTAATTGTTGAAAATTTTTCTCCGTTATTTCCTTCTGCTTCAATTCTATAAATATAAACCCCGCTGTTAAAACCGGAAGCATCAAAAGTAATATTATTATTTCCCGCCGTTAGTTCATTGCTTATTAAGGTTTTCACTTTTTGCCCAAGGATATTATAAACTTCCAGAGTTACCCTGGAATCAACTGGTAAACTGAATTTTATATTTGTTGTCGGATTAAACGGATTTGGATAATTCTGTGAAAGTGAAAACTCCAACGGAATATTGGTTACTTTAACATCCACAATATCTGAATACTCAAACGAACCATCAAAATCAATTTGTTTTAACCTGTATGAGTGTGTCCCTGTTTCAACATTTCTCTCTTTAAAGTTATATGAATGTGATTTAGTTGTTGTTCCATTTCCTTCAACAAATCCTATATTTACCCACCCCTTCAGTTCCCCTCCCTGGAGGGGACTAACTTCGTATCTCTGAATTTCAAATCCTTTATTATTTGTCTCTGTTGCTGTCTGCCATTCCAGATTTACATTTCCGGCAACTGACTGTGCAGTAAAAGAAGTAAGCTCAACCGGAACTGCATCAATATCCATTAAAGTAAAATCATCTACATACCAGAAATCGATATCATTTGCGTCGCCAAGATAATAGAGTGCAACCTGCATATTATCTATCCCGGTAAAATCAACTGTAATTTGTTCGGGACCTGAATTGCCGCTTGCCTGCAGTTCCCAAATCGAATTGTAAGTCGTTCCGCCATCACCTGTAATTGCAACTCCTACATAAACAATATTCGACCAGTAATCTTCGTAGTAATTAAATTTTAATTCCATATTATGTCCCTGCATTCCGGTGAAAACAGGTGTTGCAAGAAGATATGATTCACCAACAAAAATATATTGCCATGTAAACCGGACTTCCGGTGCTGCAAGACCGCCAGCATAATTTGAATTTTCTACAGACCAGTTTATTTGTCCCAATGGTCCAACCGGTGTCCAGTTATCCATGTTTTCGAATGAATCATAAAACAAAGTATCAGGACTTTGTGCATTTATTAATTGTGCTGAAAAGAGAAATAGAGATATGGCAGTGAACAGGTACAAAAACCCGGTAGATTTGTACATAGTTACCTCCGATAAATATAAATAATAATTAAAATCTAGTTGAAGAAATTTCAGGATGTATTAGTAAGATAGTAAACCAGAAGTTAATAAAGGGACAAAAAAACAGAAAATTGAAATGAACGAATGATTTTCACCAGAATTAATACTCTACCTCAGGACTAGTCTACAATTATCAAATATCCAGTTGCTAAATCAATTAATTCTATAAGCTTAAGTATTTTAAGACTAAGCATGTTATATCATCGGACTGTTCGACTCCCTCAGAAAATTTCTGAACATCAGCAATAACTCTTTCTACAAGTTTACCGGCGTTTTCCTTTCCGGCATTCCGTAGTGAATTAATAAGACGTTCATCTTCATATTCCTCATCGTCTTTATTAAATGCCTCTGTCACTCCGTCAGTATATAAAACCAGATAATCACCAGGTTTCAGTGTTATTATATTTGATTCATATTCCGAATCTTTCATTGCTCCCAGCAGTAAACCACCGATATTATCGAGCTGAGTAATATTGCCGTCAGAGGAAATCAGAAACGGGGCGTTGTGTCCCCCGTTTGAATATTCGAATGAACCATTTCTTGTATCGAGAACCCCGTAAAAAACTGTAACAAACATATTCGGGGGACTATCATCCGCAAGAAGATTATTTACTTCAAATAAAACACTGTCTGCGGGCATTCCTTTGTAGGCAGTTGCCTTAATTAAAGTCTTACTAACCGCCATCAGCATAGCTGCAGCAATTCCTTTGCCTGATACATCTCCCAATACAACTGCAAGCCTGTATTTATCCAGCATGAAAAAATCATACAGATCACCACCTACTTCTTTAGCGGGAATCATTTTTGCGAATATTTCAAATTCTTTTTTTTCAGGAAATGTTTTTGGAAGAATAGAAGTCTGAATTACCTTTGCAATCTCAAGCTCCTGCTTCAGTGCAATTAATTTATCGTGTGACGATAAGGCTTCTTTGGACTTTTCAATTTCCTTCAGTGATTTTTCTATGGTTATTTCCAGGTCCTTTAAATCAATGGGTTTGGTCACGAAATCATACGCTCCCCTGTTCATGGCAGTTCTAATATTTTCCATATCTCCGTATGCGGAAACAATAACTGAACGCAGAAATTTATTATTAAGCTCATTTATTCTGGAAAGCAGTGTAAGCCCGTCCATCACCGGCATATTGATGTCAGTTAAAATAAGATCAATTGTTCCGTCGGCAGTTAATTTATCAAGCGCTTCAACACCGTTTTCAGCAAAATGAAATTCATATTCATTTGCTTTAATTTTATTCCGGAATTTCTGACGGATTAATTCCTGGAGATCCGGTTCGTCATCTACCACCAGTATTCGTGCTAATTCCATTTTATAATTCCATTTAATGATATTTATTAACTTAATCTCTCTTTGAGCAGCTCAAACTGAAGCGGCTTAGTAAAATAATCATACGCTCCCAATTGCTTTGCCATATTAAAATTCTGTTCATCTCCGTAAGCTGTTATTATAATCACTTTTAGAGAAGGATACCTGGCTTTAATATTTTTGAGCAGTTCTATTCCATTCATCTCGGGCATATTAATATCCGTTAAAATCAAATATTCATATTTATTTTCAATTGATTCAAGCAATTCAAGAGCGGAAATTCCGTTTAAAGCATATTTTATCTGAATTGTACCGGCTTTTATTTCCTTCCTGAATTTCTGCTGGAATAAAAACTGAACATCGCTTTCATCATCTACTACTAATAACTTCATTTTGCCTCTTTGTGTTTAGGTAATGTTATTATAAATTCTGTGTATTTACCTTCTTCAGTTTTAAAAGCTATATTCCCGCCGTGCATCTTTGTAACGATATCATAGCTTAGCGAAAGTCCCAGACCCGTTCCTTCGCCGGTTGGTTTGGTTGTAAAAAAAGGATTAAATATATTTTCTTTTGCTGATAAACGGTATTCCATTTCCGTTATCTATTATGTGGATTTCAACACTGTTTTGTAAATTTTTCGTTGATACTTTAAGTACCGGATTAAAATTACCATTATCCTGTTTCTTTTTTTCATTTGCCGCATAGCAGGCATTGTTAACTATGTTGAGAAATACCCTGCTTATATCCTGCGGAACAACATCTATCTTTTCAATTGACTTATCATAATCTTTTTGAATTGTAATATTAAATTCTTTATCCTGTGCCCTCAATCCGTGATAAGCAAGAGTTACATATTGATCCAGCAGATCATTTATATCTGTTGGTGTTTTTTCTCCGGAAGTCCCTCTTGAGTGAAGAAGCATTCCTTTCACGATGGAATCTGCACGTTTTCCATGCAGATTAATTTTTTCCAGGTTTTGTTTCAAATTTTCTACTATCTCCTTTACACTCTCACTCTTTTTGTCGTTGCTATTTAATTCGGTCTGCATTTCATCCAGCAATTCAGTACTTATCTCAGAAAAATTATTAATAGAAGTTTAAAGGATTTTTTATTTCGTGTGCAATACCTGCTGTTAGTTCACCGAGTGAAGCCATCTTTTCTGAATGAATAAGCTGTGCCTGGGTAGCCTTCAATTCGTCATAGGCTTTTTCAATTTCTTTTGCCTGCTCAAGCTCTTTCTCTTTTGCAATGGTTCGTTCTTTTTCAATTAAACGTCTCCTCTGGAACCTGTCTACACCAAAAACTAAAAAACCAAACACGAAAAAGTAGCTAATGTATGCAACAATGGTTTTCCACCATGGAGGATTGATAATAATTTTTATTGACTTTCCACCTTCATTCCAGATCCCATCACCGTTTGAGCCTTTAACCATAAATGTGTACTCACCCGGAGAAAGATTATTGTATGAAGCGAAATCCCGATCATTGGACAGCCAGTGATTATCAAAACCCTCCAGTCTGTACATAATTTTATTTTTTTCAGGTCTTGAATAATGGATCGAAGCAAACTCAAAGGATAAATTATTCTGAGTATATGAAAGATTAAGTTCATTCAGCCTCATTACACTTTTATCAGTCTTAATTTCAGAGGAATCTGATTTAAGTGAGATATCAGAAACTTTTATGTCCTCTATAACTATATCCGGTTTTATCTCATTAATTTTGCCGGGATAGAAATATGTAAACCCATCGATTCCTCCTAAAAATATTTCTCCGTCTTTATCAATCCAGTTTGCCTTACTGCTGGTGAAACCCTGAAGCCCGTCCTGAGCATCAAAGTTGACAAAATTCCATTTATCCTTAGGTGCATTTTTATTCAGTTTGGATAATCCTGCTGAGGTGTTAATCCAAAGACTCCCTTCAAGATCTTCTAGAATCGAATTTATTTGATTGGAGGGAAGGCCGTCTTTTTGATCAAATCTGTTAATATTTTCAGTGGAGGGATCAAATCTTAGTAAACTGTTTGCTGTTGCAATCCAGACTATTCCTTCCCGATCTTCAAAAATGCAATTAATATAATTGTTCAGAGAACTAACATTCAGGGAGTCAAAATTATATTGCTTAAAATTACCTGTTGTTAAATCATATTTAAAAAATCCGCTTTGTGTAGAACCTAACCAAAGAACATTACGGTACCGCTTACTGAATTCAATACTTGTGCCTATTTCCGTATGCATAAATTTATTGGAGTTAATTTCTTTTTCATTCATTTGGTTAATGCTGTTATAATCGGATTCAGTTAAACTCAATACCTGAATTCCGTACCACAGGGAATCAGGAGGTGGAGTTACATTCCAAGTGCCGTAAGAGTGACCCACATCTGTTGCATATGTAATTTTATAATCTCCCTTTTTCAAATTTAAACATCCAAGTGCAATCCGGTTTTTAAATCCTCCCCCGTCATTAAATGTTTTATATAAATCATTCATCGACCAGATTGTCTTACCATCTTTGTTTAATAATGATCCGGCATCTGAAAGACCCACGCCGACATCCATTTGACCCTCTCCTAGACCAATTATTAAAACTTTCTGGTCTGAATTCAGGGTGAATGTTTTTTCCAGATTTGAGGCTTCACCAACTTTTAATATGGAAGCTATAGGTTTCTGGACTCAGTTATTCTATGTATTTTTTGCGTTTAGTTCCTCTCTTATCGGTTTATTCATTATCGTTGGTAGGAACGTATATTGATTTTGGGACGGGTTCGTATTTCTCAAATCCCTGTCTTGAGGCAATCCAGATATTACCTGATGAATCTAGTCTTTATCGAGTTTATATAATATTTGTGGTTTTATTTGCATTAGGCGATTTAGATAAGTGCTTAACAAATTATTCTTGTCAATTCTGTGCAGACCAAGATTATTATATGCAAACCATTTATTACCCTCATTATCAACAGCAAGACCCTGAATATTTATTTTCCCTCCTGCAGCATTAGATTTGTCAATTTTGAGATTTTAAGTTATTCAGACTTATGATTTTCCAGTATCATAAGTAAATAACCCCTTTTCAGATGTTCCGACTATTATTTCTTTGCTCTGCTGTAAACCCGCTATTACTGTTGAAAAATTTGCGCTGGAACTTGCAGCCCCGGTTAGCAATAAACTTATAAAAATTAAACGGTTCTCTAAGCGGATCAAATTTGATGAGTCCTTTACCACATGTCGCCATCCAGACTACTACCATATTTGTCTCTTAATTAGTTGACTTAATAACTATTCTTGCTGCAATATCTGAATTTGTTGATTACTGTAATCGTATTTTCTGAATGCTTTTTGTATTTGACATCAATTCTGTGAAATTCACCTCGAATAAATTCCTACCCATAAATATCCTTCATCATCCTGAACGATTCCATCTATTTGTCATAGCTTCCCTTGCCATTTTTGTTCGGTCCAAAAATATCGATATTTTCAATAGTATTATAAGCTGGGAGAGTATTTGATTAAAGTAGCATTTCTACCTCCGAACCAAATATTTCCGGCTATGTCTTGATAGATTTTTGAAATTTGATCCGGACTGAAATTGGTTTTGAGGTAAATATGGCTGAAATAAATTGAGCTTCTCATTGTATATTTTTATACCATTTGCGTAATCAGCTAGCTAAGTAGACTTCCATTCTTTAATTCAGTTATATCATAGAGATTTCCCCATTGAATATTTTTATTGGATTACCTCAAGAGTGCATCTGTTCAAACTTATTTTTTGCTTTGTTGAATTTTTGTATTCCATGATACGAAGATCCAAACCATAAATTTCCTTTTGAGTCTAACATGTGCCGAATAAAATAATGATATTTTAGTGACACCTGAAGTTTGAATGTGATAGCTTTGAAAAGTTTCATTTTTGGGATCATATTTTGCAATAATATTATTTGAAACACCAACCCAGATAAATCCGTCCGAATCCTCTGTAATTGCATAGCAATCATTCGTTGGTATTGTAGTGGAATCATTCGGATCGTTTTTAAATACTTTTATATTATTTCCATCATATCTGTTAAGTCCGTCTGCAGTTGAAATCCAGAGAAAGCCATTGTGTCCTGGAAGATATAATTCACGTTAGAATTTGAGAGTCCTTCTGGAATCTGAAATATTTTCGAACAAATAATTTCTTTGTTGTCCGAAGGTAATAGTTGCCAACCCCGAGTTAAGTATTATAACGCAACATACTACAGTATAAAGGATTTTTGTGAAGTTATTTTTCATTGGTGTTTCTCAATTTTTCAAAATGATTATGAATTCGGTTCCTTTACCTTCAGTAGTTTCAACTTTCAATTCACCTCCGTGCACTTTCGTAACTATATCATAACTTAACGATAATCCTAAACCTGTTCCTTCGCCGGATGGCTTTGTTGTAAAGAAAGGCTGGAATATTTTATCAAGTATTATCTTTTGGAATTCCGTTTCCGTTATCAGCAATTCTTACTTCAATTTTCCCATTCAGTTTTTTTGTTGAGACTTTCAGATATCGGAGAGAAATTTTCATCATTGTTTTTCTTTTTCTTATCATACGCCGCATAGCAGGAATTGTTAATTATGTTTAAAAATACTCTGCTGATATCCTGCGGTATTACACTTATCTTTTCCAATGATTCGTCGTAATCTTTTTCAATCGTTATATTGAATTCTTTATTCTGTGCTCTCATTCCGTGGTAGGCAAGATTAACATACTGATCAAGCAAATCATTTATATCCGTTAATGTTTTTTCTCCCGAAGTTCCTCTTGAGTGAAGAAGCATTCCTTTTACAATCGAATCAGCTCGTTTACCGTGCTGATTTATTTTTTCAAGATTTAGTTTTAAATCTTTTAGAATAGATCAATGCACTTCTTCTTTATCATTTTTCTGTAATTCATCTTCTATTTCATTAATAATTCCCGGCTTATCTCTGAAAAATTGTTCACAAAGTTTAAAGGATTTTTAATTTCGTGAGCTATGCCTGCAGTCAGTTCACCGAGTGATGCCATCTTTTCTGAATGGATAAGCTGTGCCTGTGCGGCTTTTAATTCATTTAATGTAATCTCTATTTTATTTTTTGCATCTTCAAGATTTTTAAAATCCTCGTAACGTGCATAGGCAATTGAGAAAGCTTCTGCCAATGTTTTTACAAGATCGAGTTTTTCATCAGTAAGAGGAGAAATATCACCAACGTACAACATCCCCTGTGTAAATGGAACAAAGTGAAGGTGAAGTGAATCAGGGGGATTTGATGAACCCTGGTAAGTTTCTGCATTCTGAACCTGTCCGAGTTTCATCATTGATTTTGTCCAGTTTAAAAACTCTTCTTTATTCCAGTGCTCTCTGTAGATTTCATTTTTTCTCCAGAACTTAACTGTATTACGGGTGAGTTCATTTGCATCAAATCTCAAATTCAAAACTCCGAGTGCTTTACCATCAGGCGTGGTTAAATAAACCTGCGTTACTTCATCTTCCTCATTAATAATAAAAACACCGCACCTGATAAAGGGAACCTCGAGTGTTTTTAGTTCACGCCAGATAATAGGTGTAATGCGATTTAAATCTTCAGCAGTGCGCATACTTGCAATTTCGCCGCGCACTCTATCCAGGGATGCCTGTTTAATTGCTTCTCGTGCCTGTGTTTCTGCTTTTTGAAGATCAGTGAAGCGGATATAGGTCTGTTCGAATGCAGCAGCGAATCGCTTTACTATGTCCTTCTCTTCTTCACTGAAACGTTTGAGATTGTATCGCACGATGTCAATGCCGGAATGCCTGTGAAACCATCCCATCATAACCATTCCTTCAGCATTTTGAATTATTTTTTTTCTTTTAAGCGGTACCGGCTGGACTTTGAATATACCACTGAAAAAGGCATTCTTTTCTTCTTTGTTTGATGAATACTCAAAAAATCCTTCTCCTGGTGAATTAAAAGCGTTTTTAATTTTTTCAAATATCGGTAACTCAGAGTACGGCAAATGATATAATTCCGGGTATACATCTTCTTCTACCGAAGCCCAGAAATTGATATCTTTGGAAGAATCCAGGTTTAACTGGATATTGACAGAATCAAAACCTGTTTCAAGAATTCGAAATTCTTTGTAGAGCAATCTGACCACATCTTTTAACTCATTACTTTTATGCATACCCATACTTCGACTTCGAACTCTTTCCAAGGCAGCTTCAATTTGTGCTTCTCTTGCCTGTGCTTCTGCTTTTTGCAGGTCTACATTCCCGCCGTTGAAACTGATATGCCAGGAAGGCTCAAAAGAAATTTTTTACGTGCTTCAGGGGTTTCACTAAACCCGGATTTATCAAATAAATTTTGATAGTATTTATTTTTTTCTTTCATAGAATACGATTTGGTAAATTCTTTCCCCGATATCAGGGCTGCAACCATGTCCCTGTTTATTTCACCACTTAGTACCGGCTTCCCATTCTCCATGAAAGGTACGATAAAACCCTTCGAATACTTGTATTTTTTACTTGCGGTCCAATCGACAGATGTTTTCATATCCTTTGAAGGAATAACTATTGAGGCTGTATCTAAAAGAATCCCAATTTCCTCCAATTGTTGTAAAAGAACTGTAATAACTATCTCCAGGTCTTTGCTCTTGTGCATGGCTAATGAACGTGAACGAACTTTTTCTAAAGCTGCTTCTATCTTAGCTTCTCTTGCCTGTGCTTCTGCTTTTTGTAGGTCTTCATAGCGGGTATATGCTAATTGAAAGACTTCAATAAATCTTCTCAATATTTTTTTAACTTCATCAGTAAACGGAACCAAGCTGAAGGCATATATACCACCAGCTTTACATGGAACCATGTAGTAATACTGTTTTTCATCTTTTGATAAATTTTTCTGTGCGTAATCTGGTAAATGAAAGTTTGTTTTTTTAACTCTCTGGTAGTACTTCAGAAAGTCATCACCTTCAAGTACATAAGAGAATTCTGTTTGATTTACCCAGTGTTCAATTATACCGTCCAATAATGCATGTCCCTCTAAAATTTCATCACCTGAGATTTGAATTGATATCTCATCATCTGCTAGTGTGGTAGACCAGATATCAACTTTTTTAGTTTCGGCACTTTCAATTATTCCTATTCCACAACGACTGGTTTGAAAACCAACTTTCCTGAGTTCGGTAAAAACTATTTCTACAATTTTGGCAAGATCATCACTATTTTGCATAGCCATTGCATTAGTTCTTACTCTTTCCAAAGCTGCTTCTATCTGAGATTCTCTTGCTTGTGCCTCAGCTTTCTGCAGATCGAGGAAGCGGGTATACGTCTGCTGGAAAACTTTACCAAATCGGATCAGAATTTTATTCTCTTCATCCGAATAAGGAATGCCTGAAAAATTCTCAATGTAGAGCGAAACATTCTGCATTAATGCTGTCGAGCCGGCTAAGCCAGGGCAACTAAAATAAAAATCCTTTGCTTCCTCAGATAAGTCTGGAAGGTGTTTAAACATATCGCTGTAAAATTTATTTTTTTCTTCGAAGTTCAGACTGGTGGTAAAAACATCTGTTCCTTTTTCTTTAGCTTCATTAAATTGATGCGCCCAAACTGAATCAAAGTATGGATGTGTGATTTTAGATGGTATTTCCTGCTGATCAGCAATCCAAAAATGCCAGTCACCTTTTGGTGTATAATCCACTACAAAACCGGCATGGTCCACATTTATTTTTAAATGAGCGATTTGTTCATAAACGACCCGAATAACTTCCTTGAGTTCTTCACTTTTCTGCATGGCCATGGTTCTTGCGCGCACCCTTTCAAGAGCCACTTCAATTTGTGCTTCCCTTGCCTGCGCTTCTGCTTTTTGCAGATCGAGAAAACGACGATAGGTTAAATTGAATACTTCTGCAAAACGTTCCAGTAATTTTATTGACTCTTTGGGTAATGGTTCAGGTGTAGTTGTTAATATCATACCTTGAGAGAAGAAAGCCACACTATGTATCCGATGTTCTCTTATCAGCTCAGCTTTAATCGTCATACCCATAACTTCCCGCACATACCGGATCCAATCACTTAGTTCTTTTCCGCTCAGGTCAATGATAAGTGATTTCTTTTTTTCTTTCCATGCATCATAAACTCTTTTTCCTGTTGTCGGCTCATCAAGACTTGTATTAAAATGATGACTGATTTTAACACCTTGTTGATCTGTAGCCCACACTTCAAGGACGTTATCTTCTTCTTTAATCAGACAGATATTTATCCGTTCAGGTGTAACCCCAAGCTGTGTCATTTGCTGAAATAGGATAGCTGCCGTTTCAGCCAGCTCATCACTTTTATGCATAGCCATTGTTCGCGCACGTACTCTTTCTAAAGCAAGTTGAATTTCAGCTTCCCTTGCCTGTGTTTCTGCTTTTTGCAGATCGAGGAAACGGGTGTAGGTTTGTTCAAATACGGCTGAAAATCTTTTCAGTATAGAAATTTCCTCTTCAGAAATATCTTCGAGAGTATGCAGACCAATGTGGCCGCTTGAAAAGAAAAAGTAATTAAATACTGCCGGCTCATTTTGCAATTGGTCGAGGTTTAATTTATCTGATGCATATTCCGGTAGAGACAGCTTTGCTTTGTTCATAATATAAGTTGTCCAGTCGACCCTTTGTTGTCCCTGCAGTTTATATGAAATGTGTTCCTTCTTTTTGTTCCAGGCATTATATACTTTTTTCAAATATTCCTGTTCCATCATTGGTACTGATTCAGTGCCTGGAATTACCTTTCCTTCGTTACTTGTAAGATAAACATCTTCACTTTTTTTATCCTTATCGATAATTCCGATAAAACATCTTTTCGGAGTTATTCCCAAAGCTACAAACTGCTGAAAAAGTACAGCGGTTGTTTCTGCAAGTTCGCTGCTGTTGTGCATAGCCATTGTTCTTGCACGGACTCTTTCGAGTGCCAATTCAATCTGTGCTTCCCGCGCCTGTGCTTCTGCCTGAGATATGTCCTTATACCTTCGGTATGCCAGATCAAAAACATTCCGGAATCTTTTCAGAATTTTTATTTGTGATTCATCAATCTGTTTAAATGTTGAAATACCTATATCCCCAACACCTATAGAATAGAGATAATAATAAAGTGCAGGAATATCATCGAGTCTCGGATCATCCTGCTGTCCGCCTCTCCGCCGGAAATCTTTCCAGCTTTCCAGCTGATCACCATCGATAACAACCTCTGCAAAAGCATCATTTGCCTTTTTAAGTTTTTTCAGATGCTCGTTGAGCATCGGGTGCGAGTTATAACTTATTTTGTTAATGCCGCCGCCCAGATAATCAGAAAAATCATAATCCATAAAATATTTTTGCTCATCATTAAGAATATGAATGATAGCGTTTCTGAGATTATCAAATCCTAATTTTTTAAATTCTTTGAATGAAACTTCGCAGATGCTAAGCAGATCATCCGACTTACTGCATGCTCATAGCAACAGCACGAACTCTTTCAAGTGAAGCTTCAATTAGCGCTTCTCTTGCCTGTGCTTCTGCTAAAGCTATATCTGCATATCTTCGATAAGCCAAGCTGAAAACATTTCTGAATCTTTTGAGCAAAACCAGTTTTTCTTTATCGATTTGACTAAAAGTTGAAATGCCGATTGTTCCGGTACCTATTGAATAGAAATAGTAGTAAAGCGCTTTTATCTTTTCAATTCTCGGATCTTCTTTTTCTCCGTATTTTCTTCTAAACTCTTTCCATTGCTCTAAATTCTTTCCCTTGTAAACTGCTTCTGAAAAAGCATCATTTGCAATTCGTGACTGCTTTATTTGTTTTTCCATTACGGGATGTGTGTTAAAATTTAAAAGCGTTTTGCTTCTGCCAATTTCATCGGAATAATCATAATTAAGAAAAGTTTTATTCTCATCATTATGAATATTGATCATCGCATTTCTGATCTCATTGAATCCTAACCTGTAGAGTTCTTTATACAAAACTTCACTTACATTCAGCAGGTCGTCTGATTTATACATTTCCATGGCAACGGCTCTCACTCTTTCAAGTGAGGCTTCAATTTCAAGTTCGCGGGTTTTTTTCAATAACTCTTTTTGAAGTTCAGAAATTTTTTGTTCGGGATTTAGCTGTTGTGTTTTCTTTTTCATTAAATGTATGATTCAATAAAATCAGGCATGATAAAATATTTTATAATTGATTCGGCTTTCATTTTTAAAAACCTTATTTCGTACTGATTTGATTAAAGAATTCCATCATTTATCTTTTTTAATAATCCATCAATTTCAACAAGAGTATCTTTTAACACTCCCCGATACCATTGCAGTTCAAGATAGTGATAGTACATATCATCCATAATTTCAGAGAGTTTTGCATTATCCGTAAAATGAAAATTTGCTGTACGGAATTGATGGATATATTTTTTTCTTAAAAATGCCCATCTGTCATCCAGTATTTTCCCGTTATCAATTAATCTCGAATAAGTTGAATTATATAATTTAATGATTGAACTGATGATTTCTTTATCTTTATAGTTATTAAGTTCACTTCCGGACACAGCTGATTGAAAAGAACCGGACACCGGATAAAATGTACGTATCCCCTTTGTTGAAAAATAAATTTGTAATAATGTGTCAATGGAAGTTATATTATTATTCTGAGACTTTAAAAACCCCTTACTGTTTAATAAGTCAAATGCCTCTATTTTCGGTTCCATTTCCTTTAAGACTAATTTGATATATTGTTTGTCTTGCGTAAGATCTTTTTTCACACCTTCTAAAAATTCAGTCTCAGCAACATTTTGTTTTCTTAATTCATTCCAGTTGTTAATCTGCAAAGCAATTAAAATCCCGATAACAACTAAAACAATTTCTCCAACAGCATAGCGTAAGTATGCCATCACTTTATTCTCTGAGGCAAGTTGCTTTCTTATATTTCTGAAGAATTTAATCACGAGTTATTAGTTGGTTAACTTGTTCTGCTTTCATTATTCTATTTTATTTAATTCGTTATCTATATTTTTAATCAAAGCATTTGCATTTTTGTCTATTCTATTCAAATTCGTTTCAATTTTCCAATAATATTGATTTTTTAAACTTCTTAAGAAATAGAGAAATTTATTGTCATGTTTCAATTCGGCATAGTCATTAGGAATCATACGTAGATTCGAATCGATAATATTTCCACTCTTCTCGGATTTCCTCGTGTAGCTTCCGTTCCACAATGCATCAAACCTTGTATTGAAAATATTTTTACTGGCATCATCAATAATTGAAAAATATGTTTGTACATCAGATTTAAGATAATTGTCTGAGTAAGAATAATAACCTACAATTTCATACCGTAATTTCTCATTCGAAATAAGATTTAAGTTGTAAGATTTTAAGGTTTCAAATACCTCATTGTTTGTTGCGAGTCTCCAGGTTTGAGTTATCCTACCAAAATGGTAGGAAAGCGAGTCGTTATAGGGCATATTTTGTTTAAGGCTTGAGAGAAGGATATCAATCGATTCTCTGGTTAACTCAAACTGCTTTCCCCTCCAATTATTGTTCTTTAGATCTTCATTTAGGGTTCTCTTAAAACCTTTTAGAAACTGTATTTCTTCATTTTTATGTTTTCGCTGTTCGTTCCAGTTGTTAACCTGAAGTGCAATTAAAATACCAACAACAACAAGTACTATTTCGCCAACAGCATAACGCAAATACGCCATTACTTTGTTTTCTGAAGCAAGTTGCTTTCTTATATTTCTGAAGAACTTAATCATTAATTATTTGTTGGTTGTTTCTTTAATTTCATTATTCTTTATTAAATGGATTATTATCGCCCAATTCGTTCATCAAATCCAATTGCAGTTTTTCGTTCATGGACAAGATATGTTGAAGTTCTGTCCTGGCCCAGGAAGTTCTTACACCGATACCAAAAAGCAGTTGGTCTAATTGTACGGTACCATACTGTGCTTTAAATTTTGTAAGGGATAGTATATTTTTTTCCCTAAGCTTATAATAATCTAATTGGCGGTTCTTAAATAGCACTCCTGTATTATTGATGCCGTATTTGGCCAGAAAGGGTTTTACATGGCTCTCCTTGAAATTTCGAATATTTTCTAAAGCATCTTTTATGAGCTGTTCTCTTGCAAAATATTCATTCAAACTTTTCTCAATTTCAGGGTTGCTTATTTCTTTGGTGCTTTTGGAATAATTTGAGGTAATGACCAGATTGAAAATTCTAAAACTCCGGATTGAACCAAAGTCCGCAAGGGAATCACTTTTCGAAAAACCCTGAGTTTCCTGGTAAATATTATTAAGAATTTCCAAATCATTATTAAAATAATCAATATGTTGGTTTATTCTGTCTTCATCAATTTTCAAATCCATTAATATTCGGCCATATAATTCTTTTTCATGTATTTTCGATTTTCTTTGTTCATTCCAATTGTTCACCTGTAGAGCAATTAAAATTCCAATTACTACAAGTACGATTTCACCAATTGCATAACGCAGGTATTTTGCAACACTATTTTCGGCTGCGAGTTTTTGTCTGATGTTTCTGAAGATTCTGGTCATAAAGTTTTAATAAAATTTATTTGTTCATTTCATTTTTAATCAAACCGATGATAACATTAATATCCTTTATCATTTTTGTTAAGCTCGAAACTGAATGTGTTTCTGAAAAATCTTTCCATCTTTGTGTTGCGTCTAAGCCCAGAATTATTTGCGGAAGATTGTTATTAAATTTCAAGAAAGCTTTTAATTGAGGATGATTTTTCAGTCGGGAATCAAGTGTTGAGGCTCCTCTTATTAGAGACATACTTCTGATAACATCCGCTTTATGGTTATCTTCATGTTTTGCTCTCTCAAGTATATTATCCTGCAACACTTTTAAATCCAATAATTTATTTCTTATTTCCAGGGGAAACAATATCAACTCACCGCTGCTGCGGATTGATTCTATGGTGTTAGAATTGAATTTCATAAAAACGGAAGCCAGGTTTAACTTTAATAGTTTGTTATAAACTTCGGACGGAGTTAAATTCTTTTTGTCATAAAGTTCCAGGTAATTGTTGTATTCCTCGTGTTCTTTTTTAAAACTCTCTATAAAATAGTTTGCTGATTCTTTATCCTTGTTCAAATCAATTAAAAGCTGCCGATAGTATTCTTGTCTAGACTTATCAAGTTTTCGGTTTTCATTCCAATTATTAATCTGCAGCGCAATAAGTATTCCGATAACTACAAGAAATATTTCTCCGACTGCATAACGAAGGTAAGACATTCCTTTTTGTTCGGAAGCTAGTTTTTTGCGGATGTTCCTAAAAATTTTCATCTATGATTTAATTCTGTTTCAATATGTTTTAACAATTGTGTTGCTTTTGTTTTTAACATTTCGTCGCCTGATTTTTGTAATTCGGCTAAACCATTTCTAAAAACCACATCATTAATTAACTCCAGTCTAATTTTGGGTTCATTGAGATTTTGAATTGCAATCGTTTTCAGGGTGTTGTCTTTAACATTAATAAAATTCATCTGATAATTTTTTTGAATTTTGCTTCTCATTCTTTTGGAATAATTAGAATATGCAAAGTTGCTATTCTTAACAACGCTTCTTGCAACAATCTGATCTACCAGATTAGTGTTATTATTAACTGTATTCCTGGCAAACCCTTCTATAAACTGGTTAAATTCTATAAGTTCCTTTTTTAGTGATTCATTATCAATAATATTGATGTCTCCGGAATTTATCATTTCTGAAAGAGTTGTGTTGGCATTGGTGAATGATATTCTTGCACTCAGATCATTTATTTTTGGAAAAATGGAGTCCATGTTTTTGAACCCGATATTTTGTTCATAATGTGCAACTATATCTTTGCAATCCTGAAGGAAGATATCTTCAAAATCGATATAGATATCCTGCAGCTGTATTTGTTTCTTTAGATCAATACTTAAATTTTGTAAATAGACTGTTTCCCGTTTTTTTTGTTTCTGGTTTTCATTCCAGTTGTTAACCTGAAGGATGCAATCAGAATTCCAATTACTACCAGAACTATTTCGCCAACGGCATAACGCAAGTATTTTGCAACACTGTTTTCGGCTGCGAGTTTTTGTCTTACATTTCTAAAAATTTTCATCTTCCAGTGTCTTTTTTAATAAGCTTTCTGATTTCAGCAATTTTATCGAGTGCTTTTTCTCCATTTCTAACAAGACCTCTTCTGTTATCCTGATACAATTTAAAGAGAGTGATTGTAGATGGCTTTTTAAAGAATTCTTTCAGGATTAGTTGGAATGCAGTAATTTGTCCAGTTAAAGTCTGAAAATTCTTTTTTAATTACCGGAATCCAATCTTGTTTAAAAGATAATTCTACGTCATTCAGAGACTGGTAAATTTGGTATAAACTTTGGTCATAATACGTTATTAGTGCCATCTGAAGTTTTTTATCAGAGATGTTTTCCAGACCTTTGGACTTCAACATTTCATAAGCGCTGGATTGAGATCTAAAACGTTCGAAGGAGATAATTTTTCCCATCCAGTAATTCAAACTATCATTAAAGTTTTTTAATGCGACTTGCTTTAGCAATCGATCAGTTAAATGTATAGCAAGTTTTGTATGGGAAAGTTCAAACGATAAGGAAACAGAATCCTGTTCAAGATTTTGATCGATAAGTGAAAGAATCTCATGCTCAAAATTTGCGTCTTTTCTTTTTTCATTCCAGTTGTTTACCTGCAAAGCAATTAAAATTCCGATTACAACAAGTACGATTTCGCCAAATGCATAACGAAGGTATTTTACAACATTGTTTTCCGCTGCAAGTTTAAGTCTGATGCTTCTGAAGATCCTTACCATAATTTTGAACTCTCTTTATTTTTGCTCATAAGGTGGTATTAGTCTCAATTGATTTTGAAAATCATAGTTATCATAAAAATCTCTTTCCTCCGCAATTTTTCCATTACCCATTCGGACTTAGGTTGAACAATCAATGCCCACATATTTTCCCGTTGTAGGAATGTCTAATAAATAGCGTGTGTGAGTTTCTTTAAAATTCCAGTACTTTACAAGTTTATCTCCCTGCCCGAAAACATCTTTAATTGTGAATTGAATATTTGAAAACCCGGTAAGAAAGTTTGAATAATAAGCTTTTGCGCCGTCAATTCCAACTATATCTGATGGACTTGCACGCATTACAACATCTTGTGTAAAGTTGGAATTATTAAACTTATACTGTTTTCTGTGATTCATAATTTCATCCCACGTATGAGTGTATGATTTTATGTTTGATTCTACTTGTTCAGTATCTTCTTTTTCGGGATTTGAGCAGGGAATAAATATTAAAGGGGTAATTGTGATTGCAACTAATAAAAGTATTTGCAGAATGGATCCTGTTCTCATTTTTTTCGAAGGTCTTCGTTAATTTTTTTTCTTTCATAGTAAGATTCACTCTAATACAAAAGATGTCATCTTTTTTGAAGATGACATCTTTTAATTTTACTGGTTATCTCAGATAGTTCTATTTATTGATCCTTGGATGTTCTTCCGCCGTGATCGCCTATCAGCACCCACTTACCGTCTTTTTTCATCAGGATGTCTGTCCAGATACCTGAGCTGGGGTTCTTCTTTTTTGTTTCATTATTTTGTTCGAGCGAAGCATAAGTATAATGTACATATGCAAAGTCACCCTTTACCCATATAGTGAGGGGAGTGATGGAATATACAAGAGTTGTATTGTTCTGTGCATCCTGAGTAACCCACTTGCCTGTGTTGGTCTTGTTCATCGGTACAAGTGAATTATTGCTCCAGCCCATATAGCTGTCATCGAAATACGTCATAAATCCAGCTGCATCACCTGATGATGATACCTGCCAGTATTTTTCTACGCCAGCCCATACATCTTTCTGTGCATCAGACCATTGCTGCGCGAAACTGCTGCCTGTTAACAACAATAAAACGAACATTGCAAAAAATATTTGAGTTAGTTTTTTCATAGTACCTTCTCCATTTGATTTTTGACATTAATTGAAGAATGGAAATAATTAATAATATTTCCATTCATTGAATTGACAAAACATTGATTTATTTAAAAACTACTTCTCTGTAAATTTCATCAGAGTGTTTGCCGGAGAAATATTTATTGTAAGCTTTACCAAAGGCTACCCTATCAGCTTTATTAGGCATTGCTTTCATAAATAATTCATTTGCCTTTTCGTTGGCTTTTGTAACATCATCCCAGCTTTTTACTTCTATGATCTGGATAAAATCACGATTATCATGACCCCACCAGTGACGCAAAGTTTTATAGCTAACAACATATGGATTGTTCTTCCAGGAATAATCCATAGAGATTTGATTAAGAGAATCTAATTCCGCTGCAGATCCGTCATCCGGGAAAGCTCTTTCAAAATTTGTTACTACAAAGACATTCCCCTCTGCCGCCTGTGCAAACACTGAACTGCTCATCGATATAAAGAAAGCGAGCAAAAAAAGTACTGAAATAATTGATTTCATATATTTCCTTTCGGATTTGTTATTGATTTTATTAGTTACCTTGAATTAAAATTTATTGTCCGCTTAACCATTGCTCAAAACTTTTATTCTTTTCACCATCTGGATAACTCCAATCGGGTTTTAATCTCAATCCACTTCTATTTCTCCATATAAAATCTTTTACATCACTTAAATCTGAATCATCGGTAATAATCAGCAGGTACATTTCAGTTTCATTAAACAGAATTTTCTTTATTTCAGAATTTATATGCTGGGCAAGCAAAGCGCTTTGTATAACTTCAGTTTGCCTTGAATCGTAGGTTGCCCACACAATTCCGTTTTCGCCCGTCAGAAAATCATCCTCATTAACTGAAATCGCCAATTCCAACCTGATTCCGGGAGGAAGTCCGGGTGGATTGTCCTCACATAACGATTTCCAATCAATTGTTTTCAAAGATTCAAGCTCGATCGTACCTGAATCATTATAGATACCTTTAATCTTTAATAATTTCACATTAATCTGTTGATAATTGCTCGATAGTAGGTGTAAATCTGTGGAAGTAAAAGTAAAAGAAAGGTTTAAGTTTATCTTGTATTATTCACGCAAATGTTTGGATTATTCACTCTTATTGTCAGAATTAAATGAAAATCAACCTTTAATGAAAAGAAACAGAACATTAACTTCCCTCCCTGATTTTTGATAAACTTCAAAAATTACTTGTGTAAAGATAGAGATTGGATTAAGCAGCAGTTACGCCAGTATTCCCTACGAAGCTACTTTTAGGGGAATATTGTCTGAGGAATTTTTATGGAGAAAGTAATAAATCTTATTCTATGAAGTGCTGATGTTAATTTTATTTGTTGTCTTCCTAATCCGTTCAATCTTTTAATTTGAATCAAAGGGTTGGTTAAGGGAAAATCTTATTTTTGTAATATTTTCATCCATAGGACTGATATTAAATTAACCTTTCAATTACTCTCGGTCTTCTTATATTCTGAAGGACTGCACCCAAATTGTTTTTTAAAAGCCCGGGAAAAATAAGCCTGGTCATTAAAACCCACTTTATAACATATCTCTGCTATTGTACCAGAATTTTTGTGTAAGAGATCTGCGGCTCTCTGTAAACGAAGTGATCTGATTAGTTGCCCTGCCGGTTGATCAACAAGGGCATTTAGCTTTCTGTTAAGTTGCGAAACACTCATACTTATTTCTTCTGCCAGTTTATCAACACTAAACTGTTCATCACCAAAATGTTCTTCAATAATTTCTAAAGTTTTTCTCAGAAATACCTGGTCAATAGATGTGGTTGAAACTTCCGATGGTTTGATAATTGTTGAGGTACTGAAGCGTTTCCGCAATTGCCTGCGTTGAAAAATTAAATTTTTAACGCGAACTTTTAATTCTTTAGCACTGAAAGGTTTTGTTAGATAATCATCAATTCCGGTTTCAAGTCCCTCTATTTTATCATCAAGCCCTGCTTTAGCAGTTAACATAATAATTGGGATATGGCTTGTTCTTTCATCCATTCTTATTTCCCGGCTTAATGTATAACCATCCATCTTAGGCATCATAACATCTGTTATTATCAGATCAGGAATCACATCCAGTGCTCTGGATTTTCCGGCCAAACCGTCTGTAGCCTCAATAACCTGGTAATCAGTTTTAAGCTGCTCACATATGTATGAAAGCACATCTGCATTATCTTCTACAATCAATATAATTTCCTTATCATTAGCGGATTCAGCAAATGATGATGGGTACTCCTGATATTCTTTCAGCGGTTCAGTAACAGTGATAAGTTTTGTTGAAGGGATATTATAAGATGGCAATTCAACCGGCTGTTCCATTTTAATTTTAGTGTCTCCCAAAGGAAGCTCAATTATAAATTCTGATCCTTCTCCAAATTTACTTTCGACAGTAATTTTTCCATTGTGAAGCTCAATTAGTTCCTTAGCTAATGCCAGCCCAATTCCAGTCCCTTCGTGTTCCCTTGTATTCGAATTATCAGCCTGGTAGAATCGGTCAAAAATATGCTCCAGCCGGTCTGTTTTTATTCCTATCCCGGTATCCTTAACCCTGATTAACAATGCAGATGTTTTATACAGGTTCAGTTTTACACTTATTTCATCATTCAATTTGGTAAACTTAAAAGCATTTGAAATAAGATTATAAAATACTTTTTCCATCTTATCGGGATCAAAAACTACGGGAATATTCTGAAGCTCAGATTCAAACTTAAGGGTTATCTTTCGCGATTCAGCAAGTGATTCAAATGAATAAAACAGACTTTTAAGAAATGAAACAATATTATGCTTTTCAGCTTTTAATTCCATTTTTCCTGCTTCAATCTTTGAAATATCAAGTAGCTGGTTTATTAAGGTTAGAAGTCTGCCTGCGTTCCGATTGGCAATGTGTAATTTTCCTTTTTCTTTAGAATTAATTTCTGACGAAAGAACGCTGTCTATCTGCCCAAGGATTAACGTTAGAGGCGTCCTGAATTCGTGTGAAATATTTGCAAAGAATTGCGACTTCAGCTTATTTAAATTACTCAGCGAATCTGATTTAACCATCTCTATCTTTAATTGATTTTTTAAATATACCCGGTTTAATTCATATCGCCTTAAGAAATAAAGACCTGATAAAAATAAAATTAAGTATAATGCATATGCCCACAAGGTTCTCCACCACGGAGGAAGAATTATTAATTCTAAAGAAGCTCCTTCATTATTCCAGACTCCATCATTGTTTGAGCCTTTCACACGGAAAACATATTTACCGGGAGGAAGATGAGTAAAAGTGGCTGTATTGCTTGTGCCTGTATTTATCCAGTTCTCGTTAAAATTTTCGAGTTTGTAAGCATACCTGTTTTTTTCGGGTGCCGAAAAATCCATTGCAGCAAAATCAAAACTAAAAATATTTTCATTGTATGAGAGAGTTATTGATTTTGTGTTTAAGAGAGATTTAATTTCTTCTCCATTCTCATTTGTAGTAGAAGATGATTGACTTGGAATTATACACCGGGTTATGACAATATTTGGGATTACCCGGTTGTCCTTTATATTTTTCGGGAAAAAATGATTGATTCCTTTAATTCCACCAAAGAATAATTCTCCACGGTTGCTCCTGAAATAAGCACCGGTGTTAAATTCGTTACTCTGCAAACCATCAAGCACATCATAATTTCTGAATCTGAGCTGAACAGGATTAAACATTGATAATCCTCTATTTGTGCTAAGCCAGAGATTTCTTTTTTCATCAGGTAGAATTCCATAAACTACATTATTTGGGAGGTTATCTTTTGTCGTAAAATGAGTAAAAGTTTTATTTTTGTAATTGAATTTGTTTAGACCTCCGCCAGCAGTTCCCAACCAGAGAAATTTTTCCGGTTCCGATGGATCGGGACAAATTGATTTAATATTATTATTATTCAGACTTGAAGGATCAGAAGGATCGTTCCGGTATTTTAAAAAAGTTCCGGTAGACTGTACAAACCGTATCAAACCGTCATTTGTGCCTAGCCAGAAATCTGATTTTGTATCTTCATAAATACAGACTTGAGCAATTTCATTTTTAGGAATATTTTTATTGTACCTGAATGTTTTAAATGTTCCTTTTTTATAATCAGTCAGTTTACAAAAATAATTTTCCGTCGCAATCCAGA
The DNA here is from genome assembly GCA_963815785.1 of uncultured Ignavibacteria bacterium. Lineage (GTDB taxonomy): Bacteria > Bacteroidota > Ignavibacteria > Ignavibacteriales > Ignavibacteriaceae > DATFVA01. The sequence goes on along the minus strand of CAWFHZ010000016.1, from coordinate 53,936 downwards.
TATCCCCTTTATGATCTTCATAAACTGCAAAAACTTCTCTTTGCGGTAAACCATCCGTATTCATCGGATCAAATTTATATTGCCTGGATTTTTCATTTATGGGATTATAATTGAATAAACCCTGCGGAGTCGCAAACCATAAATCGCCTTTTACTGATTGTATTATTGACCGGGCACCGGTATTACCAAAATCATCAGGATGATCTGAAGATGTTTCGTAACTTTTGAGTTCTCCGGTGCTTCTGTTCCATCTGTACAAAACATCTGTACTAATCCATACATATTCTTTATTATCCTCAAGTATAGCCCGGACACTAAACCCGGTAATCCGCGATTTTTCATCTTTTTTTCTTATAAAAGTAGAAAACCTGTTTTGATTTGGATTATAAATATTAATTCCAGCACCGGGTGTACCCAGCCATAAAATACCTGTGCGGTCACGCCAGATGCTGGAGACAGAATTATAGCTTATGCTGGAAGGATCCAAAGGATCATTCATGCAATAATTATATTTTTTTTTAATGTTATCAAAAATCATTAGTCCGCCGGGAGTAGCCAGCCAGAACAACCCGGAGTCATCTTCCAGAATATTTGATATTCTTCCCCATCCGAATCTGAATATACTGTAGTGGTGAGGAAATAAATTATAGTCCCCGCTTTTTCTATTAAATAATACCAAACCACTTGGCGTGCCCAGCCAGAATTTCCCAGATTTATCTTCATAAATTGCACTGACTTCATTTTCACTTAGCAAAGAAGGTGCTTCTTTTGATTTTACTGTGATACTGTAATGTTTAAAGTTTTCATCAGCGGAATTATACTTTTCAAGAGTCAGGCTGGTACCAATCCACAAAGTTCCGATTGCATCAACAAAAAGGCTGGTTATGTTATTATAACCAAGACTCGTACTTTCATCAGGATCATTTATAAATTGTTTGAATTTCATTTTGGAGTTTTTTTCATCAGGAAATGAGAGTCTGAATAAACCATTTCCGTTGGTACCAATCCAGATATTGCCGTTTAAATCTTCCGCAATACAATTGATTGAACTATTTTCCTGGTTGTCTGATGAATCTTGCTGATAATTAATGCGGTTAAAATTTTCATTTCCGGTTTTTAAATAACTCAGGGATCCGTCTTTCGCCCCGATCCAAAGAAAGCTATCCTTGTCAAGAAATAATGCAGTTACATAATTGGTGGAATAGTTGTTGTATCAAATGGATCGTTCTGATAAATGACAAAGGAGTATCCATTGTAACGATTAAGACCATCCTTTGTACCAAACCACATAAAACCCTGTCTATCCTGTATGATGGAGGAAACAGCATTCTGTGAAAGCCCGTTATCAATAGTTAAATGCCTGAAATGTATTTCTTGCGATTCAGCGCTGAAAGAAAAGGCTATAATAAATATTATGTGGAAATAGAAAGAATTAAACTTCATTATTTAACAACTTAAAATAGAAAAATAAAGATAACCAGTTTGAGGGCACTACCTGGAAATTATGATATTTTCGCTAGACTTCTCGAAATCGTGACACAAGTGGGAGAGGTTGAACTAAATTTATTGGATTATTGGGTGGGATACAAGATCGCCTGCACTATATTTACAACTTTAAGAGAGTTTCTTTCCTAAAAATCTGCCTAAATTTTCGGTTTCTTTTTTAACTAATTGATCCACTTTCTTACTTGGGTTCTTAAAATATTCAAACTGGACAGATACTTTATCTCTTTTTAAAGTTCGTTTCCATGTTCCGATTATTTTTCCATCAAAAACTATTATGGGACGAAACAACCCATTCGTAGATACCATGGATTTATGTTCTTCAGAAATCAAAACCGCTGATCTATTGGTATAACTGATTAAGTATTCATCGAAAGCAGGCAGCAGATAAATTTTATTTTTTTGATTTGTATTTTCTTTTGCACGATCTGAAAACCAGTACGTTTGTGAATCATTCTTAAAAGAAATTAATTCTGATTTAATCAATTCAAGTGCTAATCCCGATTCAGTAAGATTTAATCCCGACCACCACGAAAAGTCTTTTAGTGTCGCAGGTCCACGACTTTGGAAATAAATAAGTGCTAGTTTTGAAAGTGATTTTTCTCTCTCATATACTTCTGACGTCGAAACTCTCTCTTCAAGCAATGCATAAGTATGCTTGTTCCCTTTGGTTTTTCCGCTGCATATTATTCCGCAAAGTTCTGCTTCAGCCAAAAGATGTGAAGCCCTGTTTTTATCGGTCTTAATTTTTGCTTTATTTAAGATTAAAATAAGTTCTTCTCTGGTTAAATAATTATTTCCTTTTAAAACATTATATATAATTCTATTACTTTTCCTAAACACTTCCCTGGTAAGATCTAACTCCCTATTTCTTGAACTCATAGAATTCTTAATTCTTGATGCTGTAAGTTCAAGCATCCAGTATATATTTTCTGAAGAAACGAAATGCCACGTAGGACGCAGTAAATGTGTCCTGAGTATTTCGCCTTTGTCTATTGCATCATTTATTATTTTTTCTGAAGAATTTTCTAATCTAACCCCAATTGCCCACCTGGACATTAAATAATCCTGTGCCTGGATCGCACCCAAATAATTTATGAGGTCTTTTACAGTTTTATATTTTTTTGAAGAAATATGTTGAGAGGTTAAGCGAATTCCGGGAATGTCCGAAGTTTTCATTTCGGCTGGATATTCTTTAATATTTCAGAATATTTTTCAACTTCTGCAGAATTTGAATTTTTCTTATACAGTGTAATAATATTTTGTACAATTCTAATTGAGTTGTCATCTAAATTTGAATCCTCAACAACATAGCCGTTGTAAGCATCTAAAAGATATTTTTCGGCATTTTTTAATTCGTTTTGATTGAGATAAGAAATTCCAAGTTCACCTTCCGTCTGGAATATAATTGAATTTCCTTTAGGATAATTTTTCTCTCTAATAGAGAGTGATTTTTTTAAATACATTTCAGCGGTACCATAGTCCCCGGTTTCATTATGAATCAAACCTAACCAGTAGTAACTTCTTCCAATCCAAAAATGATCTTCAGGATAAGTTTTTCTTAATTGTATAACTGATTTCTCAAGATAGTCTTTAGCAGCTTTGTAATTTTTTAATTTTATTTCAATACATCCAAGGTTATTTAACGCCAGTCCCACATCCGGATGATCTTTACCGAGTAATGCCTTTTTCATTTCAAAAGATTTCATAAAATAATCTTTAGCTTTTTGTAATTCATTTCTTTCAGAATAAATAAAAGCCAGATTATTATAGGTTGAAGCTACAGTCGGGCTGTTCTCTCCATACAGGTTCCTGTCAATTTTTTGGGCTTTCAAATAATATTCTTCTGCACCTTTAAGATCCTTCAAATAATCAAGAGCTATGGCAAGGTTATTCATAACAGTAGCAGTTTCATAACTATTGAAGCCTTTAATGTTTATTGCGATCTGCATATCTTCGAGTAACATTTTTTTTGCTTTCTCATAGTTCCCAAGATCAGTTTGAAGTGTTGCATAATCATTAAGGTTAGTTTCCATTCCTAACCCCGGTTTGGAACCGGTTTTACGGAAAATATAATCTGCTTTATTATAAAGTGAATCGGCAAATCTCAATTCACCGGTCCAATGATAGTAAAGAGCCAGGTCATGTAAACTGCCTGCAGTTTCATTACTATTTGTACCGTAGTTCTCCTCATTTAATTTAAGTGCTTTTAAAAGATGATCTTTCGCTTCTTTATATTCACCAAGATTTGTAAACGTATTACCAAGAGTTGAATGAATTGCGGCTTCAACTTTCGGTTCCTCTTTAAATTCTTTCCCAACATTGTGTGATGCCTTTTCAACAACATCGTAAACTTTAACATCACGTCCAACTTCATATGGATCAGCAGATGAAATCATTTTTTGTAAAAACATACTTACCTTTTCAGCCTTTATTGCTTCAATTTTGGCCTTGTTCATTTCAATTTTTGTAAGATTAGCCTGCCATACTATAATTATTACACTTGTAATAAGCAGCAATAAAAACAAAGTGGTTGATAAGACCCCGGCTTTATGACGCTGAATAAACTTTAGAAAAATGTAACTTTTTGAATCGCCTTGTGCAAGAACCGGTAATCCTGAAAGATACCTTCTGATATCCTCGGCAAGTTGTTCAACGGATCTATATCTTCTTGCCGGTTCATTATGCATTGATTTGAGAACTATTTTATCGAGATCTCCCTTTAGTTTTTTACATAATATTTCGGGCTTAATTGATTCCTGTGATATTTGATTCTGCTGTTCACTAAGTTTTTTTTGAACTGCTTCGCTTGGTTTTAAATAATCTTCATCCGAAATTATTTTGCTTAGTGAAGTGATGGATGTTCCTTTAAAACGATATGGCAGAGAATCTGTAAGTAAATTATATAATAAAACCCCAAGCGAATATATATCACTTGAAGTTGTAATTTTCTCACCAAGAATTTGTTCGGGACTTGCAAATTCTGGTGTAAAATTCAGAAGATTTGTACGTGTTAAAACTTCATTTCCCTCCAACAAATTTTCATCCATTATTTTCGCAATTCCAAAATCAAGAAGTTTCGGAATTCCAAGATTATTAACCAAAATGTTTCCAGGTTTTATATCACGATGAATAATTAGATTCTGATGAGCGTATTGAACTGCTTCACAAACCTTAAGAAATATCTTCAATCTGTCTTCAATATTTAACTTATTCTGAACAGCATATTTAGTTATCGGAATCCCCTCAATGTATTCCATAACGAGGAACGGTAAACCTTCTGCGGTTCTGCCGCCATCTAATAGACGTGTAATATTAGGATGCTGTAAATTCGCCAGCGTTTGTCGTTCAATCTGGAATCGTTTTAACAGGTATTCTGAGTTTAATCCATACCCGATAATTTTTATAGCAACTTTATGATCAAATTCATCATCATTCCTAATTCCCCTGTAAACAACTCCCATTCCACCTCTGCCTGCGATACCTTCAATTAAATAAGAACCGATATTCTTTCCAATAAGATTATCTGTAAAAGTATCTTCTTTTTTATTTTCACCATCAAGATATTTTTCTAAAAAATCCTCTGTTGTCTCCAAAGATTTTAAAAGTGAAATTGCTTCCTTCTTCAGAACGGGATCATCTTCACAATTTTTATCTAAAAATGATTCTCTTTCTGAAGGACTTAAGGCCAGTGCCTCATCTAATAAATCTTTTATTTTGTCAGATCTTTTGTTTTCCAAGGTGAGCATTCTTCAGGATGTTCGCATTTCTCTGTAAAGCCAGGCTTTGGCGTAAACCCAATCTCTTTTTGCAGTTGCGGGAGAAATGCTGAGAAGTTCAGCAGTTTCTTCAATCGACAACCCCGAAAAAAATCGTAGTTCCACAATTTTTCCGGGACGCTCCTCAATCATTTCAAATTTTTTAAGCGCCTCATCAAGTGCTATAATCTGTTCGTCAAATTCACCCGATACATTGAAGACTTCATCAAGGGATAAAGATTTTATGCCGTTTCCGCGCTTTTGGGAATTTCGTCTTCGTGCATGATCAACAAGAATTTCTCTCATTGTTTTTGCGGCTATTCCGAAAAAATGGGCTCTGCTTTCCCAATTAATCTTCTGGCTGCCAATAAGCTTCAGGTAAACTTCATGCACAAGTTCTGTGGTTTGAAGTGTGTGAGGTTGGTGTTCTTCGTGAAGATATTTGGAAGAAATCTTTCGTAATTCATTGTATACAATCGGAAGAATTTTATCCAACGAGGATTTATCTCCCGATAGACTCTTATTTAATAAAAGTGTTAGCTCTTCTGAGTTATACTGCATTGGATTTCAAGTTTTTGAAAAATACCAAATTACTAATTAAAACAAAAGATATAATAATTTTTCGATATGTAGAACTAAATCTTAAATCCAGATGGGTAAATTTATTTATCAAAAAACAGATGATAAAGATTTGAAATTAAAAAGCGTAGATGATATCTAAAATTATCTCATTTTTATATTCTTTTAGAAAAACCATTTTAGAAGTAATCCCTTTGTGGTTATAATAGTTTTCCTGTTTTTAAAGATGTACTGGAATATTATTCCATTAAATCAGAAACCAAGTAATAACAGAATTAACCCGATTGATATTCCGAAAACAAAATTAAATGCTTTAATTTTAATTGAATCCTTTAAAGAATACGATAGCAATGGCAGCATACTATGTCCATCCTGTACTATTGAGCTGGTAAGGAGGATCGAAAAAGGTATTAACCCGTTAGCAAACAGCGATACAAAAATTAAATGTGGTCCGGATTCAGGAATAAGTCCGATTATAGCACCCAGGAATAATAAAGCGAGTTTATACTCCGATGCTATTTTTTCAAGATGAAAATATTGAAACCCGAATTCAACAACCAGCAATGCACCAAATGTCCAGATAGCTATTTTCCATATATGCTTTTTAATAATATGTTCAAGCACATGTTCTTTTAAAAAATGTCTTAAGTTTCTTTCCGTATTATGGACGACCAATTCAGGGCAGTCACTGCAGGTAATTATTTTATATTTCTTTACTATAATATCTGTCAGTTTTCCTCCAAAAATCCCGATTACAAAAAGTACAGCAAAAAGAAGAATTGCAGTTTTAGGAAACATGGCAAGCATGACAAATGCCTCATCTCCCGATACAGCAATCATAGAACCCGCTAAAGCTCCGAAGCTGATAAGTCCATGCATATAGAAAGTTACATTTGTAAACCCGCCAAAGCAGCCGGGTATTGTCCCGATAAATGAAGAGACAACATACTGACGAAGTTTTCCCTTACCTTTCAATAATAAGGATATTTTCCCCCGTGACCAGATATTTATTGCATCAACAGCAATCATCATTAATGTTATGAGTAAAGTAATCTGAAGAGTTTCTTTAATTACGTTTAATATTATTGTTTCCATTTTCCTGTTTTGCAAGATTTGAAAAAATTCCCGGATCAAATATATCAGTTGTTTATATGATTTAAACGATTCCTGAAAGATTATCAAATTAATTGATCATTTGAATAAATTATGTTTCAAACTTGAACTTTGTTTTTTGAGTTGACTCAAAGGTAATAAAATGAAATTAAATTGGAGAAGATTTTGCGGCGCTTCTTAATGTTACAGTAAGAATATCCAGATAAAACTAATGCATTTGAGTAATTCTTTAAGAGTACAGTCAATTAAAAATTCAGTTTTGTCTGAACAGTCTTAACGGGCTTCTTTTTTCCTTCCCTGTGTCTTTTAAGAAAATCTCCGAAGTCCTCTTTAGTAATGATGTAGATTTTCCCGACCTGGTGTGCCTTTAGTTTTTGGTTCTTAATATGATATAAAACTCCGGAATGAGTAATCTCTAATAATTTTGCTACTTCCTCCACACTAAAAAATTCTTTCATATACCAGTCCTGACAGTTAATGAAAGATAAACTTATGTCAAGCACTTATTAAAAATAGCCAGAAGAGACGTTATTTTCAATTGCCGGGAATTACTGAAATAAAACATTTAAGTTTATGAATTAGCATTACTTAATTCTTAGGTTGATTGACGACGTGAAATCAACAATTAGTCTGTTGCATAGAATGCGAATTAATATTAGTTTTGAAGCTCAAATTTTGATAGTAAAAAAGTAATACCTGCCGGTAGGTAGGATTGTTCTTTTTTAATAGTTAATTATTTCGCTGGCATAGCTCAATTGGTAGAGCAGCTGATTTGTAATCAGCAGGTTGCGGGTTCGAGTCCCATTGCCAGCTCAAGAAAAGCCTTAAAACAGATTGTTTTGGGGCTTTTTTAGTTTTAAAGGATTTTGAAATCCCACTGTCAGAGTAGGGACTGAGTAGGGAGTAAAGTAGGGACTTGAGGAAAGATACTCTCTTAACCAAACTATTTTTTGTTATTAATAAATTATTTGAATTAATGATTTGCATAACTTTTATAAAATTAAAAATCATTTTCTTTCTTAGCAACTAACAGCAGAGTAATTTTACCGTGTTGATATATTACTGCATACTCTCTTCCGATTTTAAATCCTGAATTTTCAAGCTGCTCATTTTTGATTTTAATCTGAGGGACATTTTTATAATCCCTCTTATTAGAATTATAGCTTTTATAAACTTTCATCTTAAACCATTAGGATCATATTGTTCAAAAATTTTCTTACAGATTTTACATTGAGATTTGCGAGCTGTTACAATATTATGCAATGAGTTTACTGAGTGCGTTTCTTCTAAAACCTTTAAATGCATTTTGCATTTATGCTGTGGTATCCAGTCTTTTTCCTGGCACTGGTTGAAAAGTGTTTTTATATCATCCATATCTATCTCCTTTTAGTTAAACCAAGCAAGGCACACCGCCCCGCAAAAAAAACAATTTTTGCCCCGTAATAACTTTCGATTTAGTTTTACTGAGTAAAGGAAAGGTGAAAAGGTGTGCCGTTACACGTGGTTCACCTTTTTGCCTTTACCACGCTAAAGAAAAGAGTGAAAACCTACGCTATGCTGCAATGTTTTGATAAGACCGCCTTATGGCAAATTAACTATTCAGGGGCAAAAATTAGGTGTAGCTGACAGACAATAAACTGACAGAACGATTTACGATTTTTGGCTTGTTGTGAAGCGACATCAAAAGCCTAAAACCTTAAATAGTGATAGAAAGAGTAGAAAGGAGAAAGAAAAGGAAAAGAGAACATTTTAATAATATTTAAAGGATTTTGGTAAAGCGAAACAATAGAGCCATAAAAAGATTAACTGACTTAAAGTATTTGTGAGCGAAGCGAACAATTACTTTTCTTAATGATGTTGATGTTACGTTTAATGAGAACTTTGTTGAACGAATGACGAAATGAGTTTTACGAATGGAGGAATGAGTGAAATAGAGTGAAGTGGTAGAAAGAAAGATTATATAATGATTAAGCAATGGGACCTAATCTTCTGCCGCAATCTCCCTTACCGGAAAATTTATTTTTCCTCTGGATAGGCGGGATGTGTCCTTCTTCCTCGATTTGAAATAATAAATGGTTAAGCTTTGTCCTTTCAGCCCAGCAATGAGAACAAGTGCAATTAAGTTCTTCATTTAGTTTTAACCTGTAGAGGACATCTGCATAGAGATAAAACCAATAATCCAGATTATCGGGCTTAATAGTTTTTTTGAATAAACGTGATTTGAAGGTTTTTCTTTCCATACCATACAAATGTATGGTTAAGAAATATTATTTCAAAATATGCTTATAAAATCAGAATTTACGTTTTATTGCGCCTGTTGAAGAATCAAAATACAGCATACCTGTTTGCAAGCCGGAGCTATCCGAAGGAATTGTTGGTAATGCAATTTTATCTGAATGCAGGGTTAAAGTATCCGCATCCATATAAATACTGCTTTCACCAGGTGAATCACCTTCATTGAATATAAATGAAGACCAGCCAGGTTCATTGCTGATTATCTAAACTTATTGGTATTAATGAAAACATAAGTACCATGAAAAGTAGATGTGGATGTATTGTCATCTAAAACCCAATAAGTACCATTCATATCACTATTCCAGAATTGCAGTTTTGCCGGATAGATGTACTGGAATACCTGACCCCAATCATATTGATAAATTGTAAAGTTATGTGATGCCTGATTAGATAACCATATATCAGTATTAGGAGATAAATATAAACTTCCGTTATCTATGAAATTTGAATCAGCCTGAAAGACTTATATGAGATGAGGAAAGATTTAGTTTTGAATTTCTTCCCTGATCTGTTAAAGTTAAATTACCATTAACTGATGCAACTGTATCTACTTCTAATGGTGATTTGGTTATTGAGACTTTGCCGTAAGGCCATATAAGATTACCACCACTAGTCCACCACTGTGAATAGGACTTTGTGGAAAGAAATATCAAGCATAAGAATTAACAAAAAATATTTTATCATCGTATCTCCGCATATTACATATTGAACTTATTTATTTAACCAATGTGGCGTAAAGATGGTTCAGCCCATCCGTCCACAACTTCAAAATCAGCAGTATCATCATCGCAGGTTATCAGCTGGATATTAAGATTTTCTTCTACCTGTAATCCATTGTTAACCGAGACCTGGAACAGTTTCTTTTCTATCCATTGCTTTAACATAACTTTTGCATCAGCAACATCCTGAGCAGTAGTTACTCCATCAGACTCGAACCGAAATTCAAAAAATACCTGAGCCAAATTATTATTCCTTTATTATTTCTTTTCCTTTTTTGTACGGGCTTGCCCATCCTTTTGCTACCCAGAATTTGAAGAAATCAGGACCGCTATCGACTGCATAGCAGTAAAAATTATACTTACCATTTAAGATAGGATTAAAGTCATCTGTGAATGCACCAACACTGCAATACTCATACATATAAGCCTTTACAGAATCTATCTGTGTCTGAGTAAGCTTGATCAATCTGAATCAAAGCCGACTGTGAATGTTATGTAAGACAAAATAAATTTCCTGTTTAATAATTAAAGAAGAACCCTGATTAGTTCATCTGCTCCGGTGGCTGCGTCCAATGCATAGCCTGCAATATCACCGGAAGAATAAGGGATTGCTTTACCTGCTGCATTGCTCTGGAGCTTATCACCTTTTAAAATAGTATCGCCTGAATAAACAAGTGCTATACCTGTACAGGTAACGGGAGCCTGCTCATCTAAATCAGCATTTGCGTTAAGTGAACCGAGAGGTTTTACACCGTTACCGCAGACCGCACCATCAAAACCAATAAAAAGATTTTGCTTTGCGGATAAATCTGCTGTTGCAGTTATTGAGGTTATTAAAATCGGCTGTTCGGTTTTCATCGTTTCTTTCCTTTATTGCTTTTTGAATTTTTTTGTTTTGGAGATTTAACTGATAAATCGGTATAAGGATGACTATCCGAGAGATCCTGAAACAAGTCCAGGATGACTCGTTCAGGATGACTGACCTGGGAAGATTCAGAATGACTCTCAATAGGTTTGAGATACTCTGAGATTGAGTCTGCATCTTTAGAATCGATTTCGAGAATGCAGCCTTCAGAATAAAGAGTACCTTTATAGATTAAATCTGTGTTGATTAGTTTGTATTTCATCTATCCTTACCTTATGCATTAGTATCGTTGATTAAATAACCTGCTTCTGCACCGACAACTTTAGGAATGAATATATCAGTATTACGTACAACCTGGACTTTTCCATTCTCATCATATACATCAACCAAAGGATTATCTTTCTTCCTGAGTGTATATGCAAAAGCAGGCTCGAAGTAGGAACGGGGCAAATCAGTTTTAGCTTTAGGAACATAGGCAACAACAGCATTATCAGACCATATATCAGAGAAAGTGCCTGTGTCATCTGCGCTTACTGCATCACCTACAAAAAGCTGTTCAAAGTCTAAGAGATTTCTGAGAAGTTCCGGAGTTATCACTGCGTGCTGAGTGTATTTAATTCTATCAAGCACTGCAGGATGGTTCTTTAATGCTTTATAAGACTGCGCACCAAGTACACAAACATTGGGACGTTTTGCAATCTTACCTCTTACTGCTTCCTTAGCTGTATCAAATATTACGAATGGATCGGAAGAAGCATTTGAGAACTGATCACTTGCAGAGAGAGTTACTTTATTACCTGAGGGATAAGTTGACAAGTTCTGCGACAAATCAGCTATGAGTTTTTCAAGTCTTAGACCTATACCATCAGTGACAACCTGAGTAGCATAAATCTTTAAGGGAGTAACATCCTCATCAATCTCCCTGTAATCCATAGGATATTCAAGATCGTGTTCATCAAGAACGAAATCAACTGAAGTGCGACCTTCCGGTGAAATCCTGTTGGACTTAGCACGGATTGCGCGTTCAGTATTATAAATCTTAAAAGCTTCCTTGGTAAACTGAGGAATCTTACCGCCTTCCTTATCAACCGAGACAACCGGGAAAAGCATTGTGCCGATAAGAGCGGCGTTGTTATAGCCACGTGCTATGTTAGTAAGAACAGGATCTACCACACGTTTGTTTGAAAGTGTACCCATCGTATCATTTCCTTAATTTAATTTAGACAATTTCATTACTGCTGCTTCGTAGGAGATATTATCTTTCCTCATTATTGTTTTAGCTTTTTTGTGAAGTGCAGCAGACTCCTCATCAAGCGTATAGCCGGAAAAACTATTACTATCATTATCAGGTTCATCGGGTTTCTCCGCAAAGTTTTCATAATAGACTATCTTTGGAACCGACTCAACAAAATCAGTAAGAAGCTTCTTAACATCATTCCTGAATTTTGAGTAATCATATTCAGCAGAGAAGTTCTGAGTGTTGAGATATTCGAAGAGACTCATTACAGATTTCTTCATTGCGGGAGTAAGAGAACCGGAAGATAATTTATCATTAAGCATTGGTTCAAACTCAGAGAAGTTAATCTTGAAGCTTAGTTCATCAACAGCAGACTGGATTTTAGAAATATCAGAAGTATTAGTTTTATCAGGAGTGCTTACAAACTTTTTATTAAGCTCAATAAGATTATCGCGTATCTGGTTTAACTGTTCAGAAAAAAGAGGGGGCTTATCATCTGTTACCGGTTCTTTGATATCCTTGTCCGAAGTGTTATCAATTTTATCTATAACCTGTTCATCTTTTGCGTTTTCTTTAAGCCCCTCAATATCAAGTTCAAAAGTAACTGCTGAAGGTTCGTTAAACTGAATATCAGCTAAACCTTTTACAGCGGGAGCGGCACCGCCAAGAAAACCTACGTGTCTTAACTTTCCATCTTTATCAAGAGAGATACTTCGTTTTTTATATAATCCTTTTTTAACTGCTTCAGAAAACTCCTTGATAACTTCCTTAGGTTTTGCAAGAAGTTGTCGCCTGCAACCTTAAGAGATTCAATCCATCCGTAAGCAGGTGAATTATCTACGGGGTGACCGATTACAATAGGAGCTTCATTTTCTGCGGGATTATAAGAAGAGGCGATAAACTCCAAGTCTTTTATGGAATAGTCTTTAGTGGTTCCATTACTTGAAGTATGAGTCCCTGCCTTAAAAATTTCAAATTCATTCATCATCGAATATCCTTACTTTATTAACAAATCGTATATCATAGCCTAAAAAACTTAATTAAATATAACATTTTGCCTAATAAATATCAATAGAATTTATTATATTTAAAATATAATAGATTTTATCTATATCGATTGTTTGATTTTGGAAGGAAAACGCCACTTATGAAAAAGCCACCGAAGAAAAAAGTTGAATTAACAGAAGAACAGAAAATAGAAAAACTGGCTTCATACGGATTAACCAATAAAGAAATTGCTGAAGCACTTGGTTATGATGACAGCACACTGAAACGGAACTTTGAGAAAAATATCATAAAAGGGAAAGCTAACCTTAGAGAACGGTTAAAGAAGAAACAGATTTCCGTTGCTATGCAGGGAAATGTAGTTATGCTGATCTGGTTAGGAAAGCAATACCTGGGACAAGCTGAAAAGATAGACGAGACGGGAGAATATGATATTAAGATTACCCGGAAGACTGTTAAATGAAAGAAATCAGCTTAGATATTACTTACCATAAAAATCAGCAGAAGATATTTTTTGAGAGCAAAGCCAGATATAAGGTAATTGCCAAAGGAAGACGTTTCGGGCTGACGAGAGGATTTGCAAATTATGTTATTGATCAGATGATGGATGGAGTTTCGCCGGTGCTTTGGGTTGATACCATATACGGGAACATAGACAGATATGTTGAGAGATATTTTACTCCTACGCTAAAACAATTACCTAAAAACTTATGGAAGTACAGAAGCAACAGGAATGATCTTAAGATAATGAGTTCTGTATGCGATTTCCGAAGTGCGGACAGACCTGAGAATATTGAGGGATTTGGTTATGCGCTTATTATTATAAATGAAGCCGGTATTGTGCTTAAGAACAGAAGTCTTTGGAATGAATCTATAAGACCAATGATACTGGATTATAAGGCAGATGTACTGATAGGCGGAACTCCGAAGGGTAAGAATGTTAAAGGGAAGAGGGAGAAGCACCTGTTCTATGAACTGTTTGAGAGAGGTCAAAGTGCAGATAAACCCACCCCCGGCTAAAGCCGGACCCCTCCAGTGGAGGGGATGAAAATCGCAATGGGAGAGTTTTAATTTTTCATCCTACGATAATCCTTTGATTGATAAGAATGAGATTGATGAACTTGTAAAAGAAATTTCTCCTGCATTAAGAGACCAGGAAGTATTTGGAAAGTTTGTTGATAAAGAAACAAGCGGAATAATAAAAAGTGAATGGTGGAGATATTATAATCCTGAATACATAACACAAAAAAGAATACTTAAAAAAATACAAAGCTGGGATACTGCTTTTAAGGATAAAGAAGGAAATGATTTTTCGGTTTGTACTACGTGGTTTATTACACCCGATGGATTTTACCTGGTTAATCTCTGGAAAGACAGAGTTGAGTTTCCTGAACTAAAAAAGAAATGCAAAGAATTATATAAGCTTTATAATCCGAATGAAGTGCTTGTTGAGGATAAAGCAAGCGGGCAATCACTTATACAGGAAATGAAAAGAGGAAGCAGAATACCGATTAAAGCTATTAAAGTTGATACAGATAAAATAGCGAGGGTGCATTCTGTTACTCCACTGATTGAAGCGGGGAAAGTTTATCTGCCTGAAGGTGAAGTGTGGGTAAAAGATTTTATTGATGAATGCGAAGAATTTCCCGATGGTGAATTTGACGATGCGGTGGATAGTATGAGCTCAATTTCTGAACTATGCGAAAGATGAAAAAAGAATAATAAGTAATGAACCTGTGATTCATTTACCGAGGAAACAATTTAGAAGCAAGTACAGGAAATATAGGGCAAGTAGGCAATAATGAGTATGCAGTAGGCAACCTTCAGCAGGCAAAGAGGAAATAAATCAGAGATAAAAAGGAAGGATGGCAGTAATTTTAGAGCGCAAGGCAAATTACTCACCATCCTTATAAACCTCAAACCTCTTTTAGAAGGCTACTATAAGGTATCATAAAGGAACTAAGAAACAAGTTAAAACGGATAAAACCAAAAGCGGAATAGAGAAATGAAAAAAAATTATAAGAAACAGACTTTTAAGTGATTTTGCAACACGCGATAAAATGCAGGTTTATGAACATCTTTATACTTCACTGCCTGACCCGGACAAGATACTCGCTGAAAATAATTATGACTTCAGTATACTGAGGGATTTACTGAGTGATGCTCATTTGATTGCTGCTATACAGCAAAGGAAAATGCAGGTAATGCAGATGGGATGGGAAGTTGATTATGAACAGGACGAAAAGATAAAGAACCGCACCATTGATATACTTAGAATGATGCCGCTTGGGGAGATAATGAACAATGTACTTGATGCAGTGCTGTTTGGTTTTTCTGTCGGTGAGATTGACTGGAAACTTGACGGGAGTGAGATTGTACCGGTTAATATTATAGGCAAACCGCAGGAATGGTTTATCTACGACAAAGAAAATAAATTAAGACTAAGAAAAATGAGATACGGCAATTATCTTTTTGAAGAAGGTGAAAAGCTTCCTGACTATAAATTTATAGTAACACAATACCAGCCGACTTATGTTAATCCTTACGGAGAGAAAGTATTAAGCAGATGCTACTGGCCTGTAACTTTTAAGAGAGCAGGGATTGAGTACTGGCAGTTAATGATGGAGAGGTTTGGAATGCCGTATCTTATTGGCAGATATGCTACCGGTGCAACACCTGCAGAAAAAGCACAACTGCTGGAAGATCTTGAGCAGATGGTGCAGGATACGATAAGTGTATTTGAAGAAGGCAAAGAAATAGAGATAAAAGAATCACCGAGCTACGATGTGGGCGGGTTATACCAGAACCTGGTTGGTTTTCATAATGCGGAAATATCCAAAGCTGTACTTACTGTTACACTGACAACAGAAACACAAAAGAGCGGTTCATATAAAGCTGCGGAGATACACAAAGAGATGCTTAACTATTTAGGCATTACCGATAAGAAGCTTGTAGAGAGAGCGCTGAATGAATTACTGAGATATTATACTGAACTTAATTACGGAAAGATTGATGCGCCGAGAGTAAAGCTGAATAAGAAGGAAGCTGTTGTTGACCATAGTGCTGAACGGGATAAAGTACTTACTGATATGGGAGTGAATTTCAGTAAGGAATATTTTAAGAAGAGGTATAATCTTACGTGATGGGGATTTTGAGATACAATACATATTTACTTATTTATATAAATTTTCTTCAACCCCTTAGTTAGGAAAAATAATTTCGGAATTAAATGAGATGAATAAAACAATAAAAGAAACAATAATAAAAATCCAATAGACAAAATTTGGGATATACCAATTATTACTACCACCAATCTGATTAAAAAACGATGTACTCTCTATCAAAGCAAGAGCTGGTAACAAATATATGACCATCATACTTACCATTTTTAATATTAAGTACAGACTGGTAGATAAGAGGCGCCAAAATTTGGAAGGTTTTTTATCACCAAAGAATTGATTCCTGCCTTGTGCAAATTGTGCTATAGGACCTACTCTATTTATAGTGGGGGTAACAATGGATTCAAAAATATCTTGTATATGAAAATCATCTATATATTCTGATTTATTAGATGTCTCTTTCTCAATTAACTTCTGGATCAGTTGCCTTGTACGGTATGCTTGTAATTGAGCAGAAGCAAATGCAATTATCAAAACAGATAAAATGAATACAATAATAGAATAAAAATCAATTTGACTTACACTTCCCAGACCAAAGGGTAAGTCTATCAGATCGCATTTTGATTCCGCGATAAAAGAGAAAATTGAAGCTGATGCAAGTAATATCCAATACCGATTAGTATTTTTTGCTTGAGTTGAGAAACCTTCTGTTAACTTATAAAGGAGTTCGGTATCAGGCATTAAAAATATATTATAAACTATTTATTATACGATACTACTTTTTGACAATATTTACAAAACAAATTAAAATATTTTGGAGCTAGATGCTTACACCCAAAAAAAATGAGAGTGGAGTGAAGGTGCAGTTTAACACTTGCACCTGAACGGAACGAAAGATGAACTGAATAGATACGAAACGATTTATTGAAAAATGTTTTGTAAACAGGATTATACTATGAGATTCTGAAACAAGTTCAGAATGACACTGCTATTTGCGCCGTGCCGAGTTTACATAAGCCAAAGTTATGCCGACTTCGACAGAAAGTAAATAAATAGTAAAGATGAAAAAGTTAGTTGCATAATTTTTCTTATGTAATACTGGCTGATAATGTATTGATGAAGTGAGTTCATCTCACGTCAAGTGGCAAACTATTTTTTAATATAAGTTTTATTGCCATTACTGTTGATATAGTACTGACCACCTTGTGGACCAGTGTATATAGTTTTACTTCTATTAAAATCATAATAGGAAGAATTATAATTAGAGTTATAATTATTATCCTGATTAAGATAATTGGGAGTATATGTACTATTAGATTTGAATAATGATTTATAAGGATCACTATTAGCATCGTTATTATCAAAATAACCTGTTAAACCATCATTATCTTTATCTTTAAACATATTTTCATAATATTTATAACTATTCCCGTATAGATCTTTATACGGACGAGAATTGTTAGAATTGAATAAATCTGAATTATAATTATTATTCGAATTATATCGCAAATAGGGGTTTGAATAAATACCGGAATTATCCTGTGCTAATAACTGAACGCTTATTAAGAAAAAGCCAATAAGTAGAAAATGTTTCATAAGAGATACTCCTTTTGGGTTGAAGAATTATTAATTAAATCAATAATTATACCTAAGAAAATGTTAAATATTTTTATTAAAAATATGTGACAACCGTAATAACTACTAATTAAAGTGTAATTATTGACCGTAAATAAACAGATACCCCTGCATACGCAAGGGCATCTATGCGCGTTTTCGCGACCCGAGGGGGTGGAAAAATCTTAATAAAGGGAGAATAAAAAGTATAATAAATCAGGAATCATTACACCCAAATAAACCCATATCCGATCATAATATAATTCATCAATTGGGGTTATACATCCGTACAATTACGTACAAAAAACAATAAAATTAGTATAATGAAAGTTGCGACGGCTTAAGAACGAGCTTAGGACATCGTGAATAAGTGAGGGCTTAAGTGCAAAGAGCGAGCCGGGGCGACCAGACCCGGCGAAGTGAAGCAGCAGGAGCAACGGAAATAAATTGATGCTTTGAAATTCTAATGCCCTAAGATAAATGAGGGCTGGATACGGCGAATGCCGGATAATAAAACAAGCGCATAAAAACTTTTCCGCCAGAGGCGGACAGGTCCTGCAGAAACGATTTGAAGTTTGCGGTAAGTAAATATTGAATTAAAAAAGTTAAGAGATAATAGGACGCAGATTTAACTGATTGAACTGATATGAAATGATTTTATTGAAAATAATATTTTATGAAATTTTTACAGCAAACGTACTTTTAGCGATTGAATAAAGAAGCGAGGGTTAGCTTTGTGATTAAGTGGAATAGCTTGATAGCGGAACGAAGTGGAGCTATCAAGTAGATGGGGTAATAAAAAAAATGGAATTGTGCTGATGAATGAATGAGCTAAATGTAAAACGATTAGAAACACCAACTAAGTTTTCCCCGCAATGATGTTGGCTATACCTTCGGGACAAGTACGGCTTGGTTTATAGTGTTATGGTAATAACCGTACCTACGGCAGGCAGGCCGTGCCTAAGGCAGGCAGGCATACAGCCCGAATTTATTCCCCTAATAGTTTATTAATCTTTTTTATTGTGAGAGGGGCGCTGCCTTCTTATCTCAACTACCAGATTTATGTTCAGCTTAAAGATGATGTTCTCAGAAAAGTTGGAAATCTAATATAAAAGATCCTCCCAAAGCTTCAGATCAACAAGGCAAAGACATACCTGGATCAACCTTTCTTATTCTCAAATCTTTGTAATTCAGTCTTATTATTTTCGATTAGCAAATTCACTCTTATCCTTATTGCAGCTTCAATCGCCGCATCACTATTTGCATAATTATTTATTCGAATAGTTTTTATAAGTGCCTTACCTTTTTCATCTTTTCCCGCTGAAATACTTAGAATTGGGTATTTATACTTTTTATTCCTTGTATCTTTATACTTGAATGAAAGGCTGATTCCAGCAGGCAGTTTATTTTTTTTATTCCTTTGGGGTTTACTCTGCAGCATTCTTTTTCCGGTTTTACGAATATCAGGAAGATTTTCATCGCGCCATTTAATTGCTTTAGCCAAAACTTCTTTTTTACTTTTTGATGCATAGCCAAAGGCCTTCTGTATATATCTTCCCTTCTCATCTCGGAATCTTACAAGAAAATTAGTTTCATAGTCATAAATATATTTTTGTCTGGTTCTCATTTGTTCGGAATTAGCTTTTGAATTTTCTGTATAGTTAGCGGAGCTGAACCTTCGTAATGGTTGTTTACGTTTAAGTAAACATCCATTTTTTTATTGAGGAAATAATGAGCTATTTCTGCAATATCATTTAATTGTTCGTCTTTTGGGGCAACGATTTTATTCCAGACTTTACCTGTTGCCTTTTCCATTCCTGATCTATCCGGTCCGTGAAGTCTTATTACAACAGTATCTTCTATGTAATCTTTAAATTCTTTGAATACTTCTTTTACAGGAGGCATATAGTAGCCTTCGAGTAATACTGCGATAAGATTATTTCTTTGAATGAATTCAAAAAATGGTTTTTTAAGATAATTCGGATTCCGGAGTTCTACACCATATTGGTATTTATTATCAAGCTGTTCGAGGAATGCTTCGAAACGATCTATGAATTCAGGGAGTCCGCTCATTTTTTGCTTATTAAGATATTCGAACTGAAACATTAAAGGTCCAAGTTTTTTCTTCATTGGTTTTAATGTGCCTAGAAATGAATCGAATAATTCAGGATCAAAGAAGTGAGGATTTTCTTTGAGAGGTTCTTTTTTACTCCGGTTGTAGAAATGAGTAAGTGTGATGCTGTTTGGTATTTTGATTGTGAATTTGAAATCATCTGGAACTGATTTAGTGTAATCCTTAACATCTTTACCATTTGGGAGCAGAATTTTATCAACTTCGAATAAACTCCAGAACCACTGATCTACTTCTACAGTATCATAATGCTGAGAATATTCTTCAAGGAAATTAAATTTTTCTTTATCGGGGTAGATGATTCCTTTCCAGAAATCGTATTTCCAAGAACAAGTGCCGATATGGAGCATAATCACTATAAAATTTAGTTGGTAATAAAAATAATAATAAAATTAAAAAAAATATTGCCTGTAATTCAAAATTGATTTATGTTATAAATGAATTTTGTTGAAAATACTAAGAAGTCACGGGGTATTGTTGTTGATGAATTCAGTAAGGGACCCGCGAAGAAACTGTCTGGATAACATTCTTAAATATGTGGAATGATATGCCGCAAAAAGTTTTGAAAATATCCAATAATAAAAGTTTTAAGTGGAATATAACATTCTTGCCGCGGGATAGTTATACGGATATTTGGCGGCATAATTAATAGTTATATTTTTCAAGAATTAAAAAACAATACAAGTTGGGTAAAGAAAAGATATATGGTAAAATATTAGCTTTATTACGTGAAATAAAACTTCATAAAATGAGTTATAATGACTGTTTCCCAACAAGTTTTTTAATTGGTAATATTGGTTTGCAGTGGTGGTACACAAAAAAAAGCTTTAAGCTTCGAAATGATTTGTCTAAAATGATTATTTCATCTGACAAAAGGTTTTTGGGTGGTGATTATGAATATTTCTCGACAGTAATTATAGATACAATTCAAAATAATGGATTTAATAAAGATATTTTTAATTCTGATTTAGTTTTTAAATCTGAAGCAGATAATTTGTTGGAAGTAAGTATTAATTCAGATTACAAAAATGTATCAAAAAAATTATATTGTATTATTGAGAATAAGCTAATGTCATCAATAATTGATTGGATGAATTTATTTCCATTAACCATAATAAAATCAAACTCTTATATTTTTGAAAGTTTAGATTTAGCATTATTAGCGCCATCTGATGCAATGAATTGGGAAAAGATAAGTCGTGATTTTAAATCTTCTAACGGCTTCAATCCTAGTAATGGACAAAATTACAATAGGTCTATAATCCCTGCTGCATACAATATTCCTTTGACTTGGTTAATATTCAAAACAAATGGGACTGAAAAAGGAGCCAGAAGAAAATTAACATTTACTGTAAGAGATTTTATTGCCATTGTTTGTTCATTCAAAATTACTTCTTATGATTCCTTACAAAATTATATTGAAAATGATACGCCCAGATATTGTATATTATTTCCCGGAAGTGATACTGTAGATTTTAATCTACAAATAAATTCACTCCCATTTTTGCAGCCATCTTTTGCATCTCATCTTGAAGTAGATATAGAAACTCTGGAAGAAATTGATTCCTATATTAAATCCATCAATAGATTAAACTCAGAATCAAAAAAAAGATTTGAGACAGCTACGCAGTTTATAAATTACGGCTTACTTGCTTCTTCAGATATCGAAAGATTTATGCACTTTTATATTGCTTTAGATGCTTTATTTGGTGAAAAGAACAATGTAGAAACTAGTATTAGAAATGGATTATGTTCATTAAAAAATATTGATAAAAAGATAGATGAAAAAGCTGATAGACTTTTCGATTTAAGAAATGAAATTCTACACGGCGGGAGTAGCAGTTTAAGAGACTGGAAAGGGTATGAAATATATTTAACACTTTATGATGTAGATCCATTTATTGATATAGAATTAATATGCTACAGAAGTATTGTTAACTATTTGAAGTTCGTAAAAAAAATATAACCTGCCAATCAAGCGGACGCCGTAATATAAACGGGATTTGAGTAGTTCTTAAGTATAGTAAGATTAATAAACATTGCAGTTTAGCAGTGTATAAATAAATTAAATAAAAACCTTCTTAATATTTATGGAGTCAAAATGGAAGACATAATTGCAAGCACTGGGGATATTAAAGAAAATTACGAAGTAATTGGAACTACTAGTGCTTTCTTTAGCACTTTAGTTCAAAAAAAACCGGAAAAAATGACTGATATTTTTGATTATCTTATTAAAGAACTAATGGAAAATGCATCTAATTCTGGGGGTGATGGAATTATTCATATTAAAGTTGATAAAGAAAACTTTACTTCTGGTTACTCTATTGGTTCAAATATTTTAGCCTATGGTACAATAATTAGGCTAATAAAATAGTTCTGGGGCGCCGCTTATCGGCAACTTCGTTAGGCTTCTTAAAGGAAATAGTGAGATATGGCAAAAAGAAAATTATTACCACCATTTACAAAAGAGTATCCTGAATTATTAGAAGAATGGTTTTATGAAAAGAATGGTGATTTAGATCCAAATACCCTTAGCTTGGGGGGAACAAAAAAGGTATGGTGGAAATGCAAGAAAAATCCAAAACATATTTGGGAAGCCACTATATACAATCGTACTAAAAAAACTAAAGGATGTCCTTATTGTTCCACCTTTCGTACTCATCCCGACGAATCACTTGCAGCCTTATATCCCAATCTACTTGCAGAATGGCATCCAACACGAAACGAAGGATTGAACCCATATGAAGTCGCACCCAAAGGAGTGAGAAGAGTATGGTGGCAATGTAAGACTAACCCAAAGCACGAATGGAATACCTTTGTTAGAAGTAGGACTGAAACAGATATGGGATGCCCTGAATGCGCAAAAGAAAATATGGAAAAGAACTTGTCTGTTGCTGCATTATATCCTGAAATTGCCTTAGAATGGAACTATAAAAAGAATAAAAATACACCCAAAGATTATTTAGCAAAAAGTAATGAAATTGTTTGGTGGATATGTAAAGATTGCCTTAATGAATGGCCGGCACGAATAATTAATAGAACTCACTTAAATTCTAAATGTCCAATTTGTTCGCGGGATAACCAAGTTATATCCTATCGTCAAAATAAAATTTTAGATGAGAATGATGAAACAGATTACTCATACGAGGTTGAGGAAAAATTATTCTTACAATACAAAGAAATACAAGAAATCTTTAGGTATTTATTAAAAATTGAAACTTGGGACAAAACAATTGATGCGCTTCTTTCTCCACGCATCATCAATAAGATTAATTATGAACCTTACTATCAGCGAAGATATGTTTGGGATAATGTTAAGGGTACATATTTCATTGAAAGCATTTTGATAGGCACTGAAATCCCTCCATTAATTGTTTTTGAATCAAACAATAAAATGGAAGTGATAGACGGACGACAAAGATTAGAAACAATAATAAGATTCCATAGAAATGAGTTCTCATTAAATAAGAGTGGTTTGTATTTATTAAAATTCTTGGAAAGAAAAACTTTCGATGAACTTGAGGAAAAATTAAAAGAACTATTTATTGAAACAAGAATACGCATTATAAAATTTTCTTTGGTTGATGAAAGAAGATTAGATGAAAAATCAATAGATATGTTAAAAAAAGAAATATTTAGAAGATATAATTCTGGAATTACACCCTTAAAACGTGTAGAAATTGAGAAAGCCATTTATATAAATGATGAGCCCACAAAATATTTTAAAGAGCACATTTCCAAGAATAAAAACTTATTTCATAATATTACAGCTTTATTCGCGGCTGAATCAGATTTACAAAAACTTGATAAAAAGGAAACGCTCGAAAAATTGCTACAAGAAATCAGATTTTTGTTAATCTGTACAAAGATGCCAATAACAACGACACGGCAAAAAGAAATATTCGATGTTTTCTATAATAGATTTTCTGAAAATATTACTGATACAATGAGTCTATTTAAGAATTTCGTTGAAAAAGTGAAAATTCTATTGCAACTAAAAGAAGTATTCGAGAATAACAACTTAAAAATTACTAGATACGCTTATGAAACTCTGTATTGGGCAATTTCTATACTTGAAAATGAAAAAAAAGATATTGCCAAAATGATTACAAACGGGTTTACAACCGAATTAATTAAATTCTTTAGAAAAAATTCTGAAACATTCATTGATGATTCAAGTCAGTTTCTTTATAGTCAATTTATGACAAGATACAATACAATTGCTGATTATTTCAGCAAGGTCTTTAATGTTAATTTCGATATTTATATTTCTAGTAATCAATCATTTAGAAAGAAGATAAAAACATATAAAGAGAGTACTGTTGAATATAGCTTTGACAGTTTTGATAACATACGTATTGATAAGCCGGAACCTTTCCCGTTGACAATTAATGATATTTGTCGGATGATGTTGAGAAGAAAATTTCTTGTTCGCCCAGTATATCAACGTGGGGAAGTAATTAATAAGGTAAAGTCGAGTGCAATAATTGAAAGCATACTTTTAGGAATCAAGTTACCACCAATGTTTATTTTCCAACGTGAAGATGGAATTTATGAAATCATTGATGGTCAACAGCGTATATTATCCATTTTAGGATTTATGAACCAAGAATTTATTGATGAAAAAGGTAATAGAGTAACATCTGAAAAAACCGGTTTTCGATTAACTAAATTAAAAATTCTTGAGAATTTAAATGGCCTTACTTTTGACGAACTAACTGAAGAGCTAAAGGATGCAATTCACGATTTCCCGCTATCTTTCATAATGATCGACAGCAAATATAATCCTGAATTCAACCCAGTTGATTTATTTATTCGATTAAACAATCGCCCCTACCCAATAAAGGAAAATTCTTTTGAGATGTGGAATTCATACGTTGATAAAGATATCATTGACAACATAAAGTCTCTAGTAAATAAATTTGATAATTGGTTCTACTTACTACAAAGTCGAAATGACACTAGAATGAAAAATGAGGAAATGTATACTATATTTTCTTACTTGGAATATAAAAATGAATTTACTGATTTCGATTCGGATCAATTTTATCCATTCTTAGATATACATCATAAATCAACCGGTCTTTATATAAGGGTCAAGAGCAAAATTGATGTTACTAAAATCTTAAATACAGCAACAATTGATTTAAAAGAAAAACAAAATTTCCTAAAAAGCATTAAATCAACAGAACAACTTCTCCGCAAGCTAAAAACTATTTTAATCGATGAAGAAATAGAGCAAGATATTGAATCAGAATACCTTGCTAAAGAATTAACACGAATTTTTAATGTTAAAAATCAAAAATGGTATTCAAGAACCTTACAAGATTTTTATACACTCTGGTATCTAATTCATTTTATTAATCAAGCGCGTGTACTAAGTGATCGTACAAACATAAAGAAAGACTTGGTAGATATTTTTGAGAGCATAAAAAACGTTAAAAGCAAAGAAGAAAATCCTTATCAAATCGAACAATTTCATCAGAGGATTTTAGAATATCGGAAGAAATATCAAAAAGATATTAGAAAAATATCTTTGACTAGAGAAGAAATAATTGAATTGATAAAGCTACAAAATGGTTTGTGTCCAATTTGTGAGAATAAGTTACTAATTAACGATGAAATTCATATTGATCATATTAAACCACTAGGACCTGGCGGTAAAGATAGGTTCTTAAACTTACAAGCAAGTCATAAATATTGTAATTTAAAAAAAGGTGCGAAGAATTGAAGCCTAACCCGTGCCTCAAGCTGACTGCCAATTCGCACTCGGCATTATTGAGATTTTTAAGTCAGTAGTTCCGTAAAAAGGTTTTTGTTAAAGGTGTTCATTCTAACTAATTAACTTGTAAACTGTGCTTGCGAAGAAAGTTAAGCACAGTTTACTAAATCATTTGCAGTAGTGTTCTTGTTCAGCATTGTTGTTTTGGGCAGCAGCTTAGGCACAACATCGTTAGGCAACTAATATGGGGAGTAATTTATGAAAATATTAAATTTACTTTTTTTAGTTTCAATAATATTCTACGGATGCAAATCAGAAGCTCCAACTGAAATAATTGATGGGAACACCACATCCCCTTCAGATTCACTTTTCATTGGTGGTAGATTTACCATACCAGGCAATCAATCTATAAAAAATATTGCTGTTTGGAATGAAAGTAAGTGGAGTGCACTTAGTACCGGAATATCGGGGCAAAATGCAGATGTAGAATGTATGGCCTTCTATAATAATGAATTGTATGTTGGTGGATTCATTGATTCAGCTGGAGGGAAGGAAGCTAAAAATATTGCAAAGTGGGATGGGAAAGAATGGTCATCAGTTGATGGTGGAATTAATGGTAGAGTAACTAGCCTTAAAGTTTATAAAGATGAACTTTATGCTGGCGGTTGGTTTTCAAGCTCTGGTGGCATTAAAGCTGATAATATTGCAAAATGGAATGGAACAAATTGGTCCTCAGTTGGTGAAGGACTTTCAGATGAAGTATATACACTTTGTGTTTATAATGATGAACTTTATGCAGGCGGCTGGTTTACTATAAACTATTCGGGAAATTTTAATGCAAATAATATCGCTAAATGGAATGGGGTAAATTGGGATACGGTAGGAAGCGGGGTTAATTCAGGTTCTTATATAATGACACTTACGGTTTTCAATAATGAGTTATACGCTACTGGCAATTTTAGTAAATGTGGCAATGTGACGGTTACTAATATTGCAAAATGGAATAACAGTATTTGGCAATCGGTCGATAGTACTGCCATTTCAAACAGAATATATGTGGCGACAGTGTATAAAAATGAACTCCATTTAGCGGGTCAATCAAATGGTTCAAATGATTTGCCATATTATGCAATTTGGACCGGAAGTGATTGGGATTTTAATAAGTTCTCATTTGATAATTGGCCAAATAGCTTATATACATCCGGCGACTTTTTGTATGTCGGAGGCTTATTTACCACTGTTAATGGAAAAACTGTGAACGGTATTTTTAAATGGGATGGAACGAGCATTCAAAATATTGGTACCGGTGTTCAAGGATTTGTTTCATCTATTTTACTAAAATAAATTGCCTAACCTGCAACTCAAAGCGACCGCATAATCGATGCAGCGTTTTTAATATTGTAAGTTTATGATTTTCGTTCAAATTTTTATTTAAGGGATTAGTTCTAAATAACATTATCACAAATTGTATTTACGATGAAAGTTAAATACAATTTGTAAAATTATTGGCGTTTGTGGCTAAGGTGGCGTGGATTTGTTGGGCGCCGCTTTAGTTGCAACACCGTTAGGCAATTTTGGAGTTACAAAAAAATGAAATGTACAAAATTGATGATTTTGAGTTTTGCATTTGCAATCATAATATTTGTTACTGGTTGTGTTGGTACTTCATTAATGGGAAGTAAAAGTGAAATTATAGACCAGCAATCTGTTTCCAAAATGGAATATGTTGATTTACTTCCTTTAGTTATTAAAAAAGAAAACAATAATATTAGAATTCCGGAAGCTGATACTGTTAATGCCATTTTAAGAAGAGAACTAAAGACAAGAAATTTATTTCATATAATCAATCGTTCGGAATTGAATGAGGAATTGAAAGCTAAATTTATTTCTCAAGGTGCTTTTTTGCTTGGAGAAATTACATATTTCAATGGTTCGTTTGGTGAAATAAATGCTAAACTAATGTTGAAATTTGTAGAACCTTCTACTGAAAAAGTTATATTATATTCATCACACGATACATATTTAGGTAATTCCTATTTCCTCCCTCCATCAGTTGAAGGGATCACAGAAGATGCAATCAAAGGTGCATTAGATGAATTACAAAGCAAACTTAAGAAATAAATTTCATTGCCTAACCAGCGCCTCAACGCCGACCGCCATTTTAGTTCGGCGGATTTGTGATTTTTGAAATTTTGTTTTAGTTATAGATTTTGTTCCAAGTGTTCATTCTAATTAATTAACTTGCCTTCGGTGCTTTGCTGACGCAAAATAAGCACCTACGGCTTAATCATCGGCAATTGTGTTTTACTCGGCTCTCTTGTTTTGGGCGGCGGGTTAGGCGCAACGTCGTTATACCGTTAAGTTAGTTTGATAATTTCTTAAATATTAAAAGGTATGAAAAATGGCTGAGAATGAAGAAAAGCAATACAAAGAAAATATTAATCCCAAAATTAATTCAATCCCCCCTCAAAGTTCTCAAATCACATTAGTGGACATCGTAAATGTAATTTCTGATAGAGTTGATCCGATTATTCAACTTATAAAGACGATTACCGAAAAAAATCTTGCCGGTAGAGAATCGGAATCAAAGTTTAAAATTCATATGGCGTGGGTTGCTGTCGTTGTGGTTGGCATAATAGTTGGGGTTTCAACTTTATTAACTTGGCTTGGGAAAATGGATGGCTCTACTTTTGGATTTCTATTAGGATTAGTTATTGGTTATGCGCTAACTTTTATTAGAGATGCATTGAGAGGAAAAGAGGATTAAATCGGTTTTAAATAAAATTGTTAAATAAAATATGTTTAGCCAATTAACTAACGGCAATGTAGTAATTGTCTAATCTTCATTTTGTAAATCATTGCCAATTTAAAATAAGGAGTAGTTTTATGAAAGGAATCATACTAATATGTATTCTCCTATTATTTGCCGGTTGTGCTGCAACTGAACTTACTACCGGTGGTCAACAAGTAAGAGTTACAAATACAGAACCCGGAAAAGATTGCGAATTTCTTGGTGTTGTAACGGGCAGTCAAGGCAATGCTATAACGGGCGAATGGACTTCAAATGAAAATCTAGAAACGGGTGCTATTAATGCTCTCAGAAATAAAGCAGCAGAAATGGGCGGGAATCTGATACTCATATTAACTAACCGTGCGGGTCAAACAACAAATACTGGCGGTTCCGGTAGTCAAACAAATGTTACGATGACTGCTAATGTCTATCGTTGTAAATAACTTTTAATTATTAAGTTAATTATGTCTTGAATATTTTGAATTTAATTTTCAGTTGGTATAAAAAAACGGTATAACCTCTTTAATACGCCAAAGGCGCACAGGTAAGTAAAAAGTCAAGCAAATAAAGTAATCCCGAACAAAAAAAGTTTGTTAAAAAAAATTCTTTGATCTAAAGATTTAATACGACTGTGTTATTATGTTTTATGAGTTTAACAAGGTAATGGAAAGGCTCAGGTCGGGAGACCTGAGGTACGAGAATGTTGAACTTTTCGTATGATCCAGGATGATAGGGCTTAAAGATTTCTCACTTCGTATCGAAATGACAGGATGGGGTACTGAAACAAGCCTGACACTCTGCAGGCAGGCCGTGCCTACTCGCCTTTGGCGAAGTAAACCAGCAGGGCGCTCACGCTGAACAACTTGAGCCAAAAAGCCAAAAAGTTTTGGTGAAATTTTGGTACACCCTATTAATTTCAACAAGGTGTACCGTTTTTTGAGGATTATTTTTTGGTTTTCTGGCAGAACTGAATTTTTGCTTCTTTGTTTACTCTCCATTGCTTCAGGTCCAGTCCTTCATTCGCAGCGAATATCTTAAGCCATTTTGTGAAGGTGTTCTGCTTCTGATCTGAGTAATCAGGATACTCATCTTTGAATGCCTGATGCAGTTCTTTTTTATCGTATTCTTTATCGTGCTCCAGCTTTTCGGTAAATTCAGCGAATTCTTCACAGGTCATATCAATTAGTTTCTTTTGCGTTAGTTTAGCATATTCATAACTTTTAAGACCGTCTTTCAGGTATAGCTGAAGACAGTAAAGCATTGTATTATCAAATCTTACCCATTCTTCTTCATTCCAGGCTTCAAAAAATAATTTCCCGAAATCATCTACCGGTGCGTATTCTTTGTTATAATAATCTGAGAACTCAACAAGAAACTGTCTTGCCACCGTAGAATCATCAGTTCCTTTTATGGAATAATTTGTTGCTATAAGTATTTTGGGAGCATCCCCGAATGGGATATTCACTTCATCTTTGTTTTTCTTCTCTACCGTGATCCCGTCTGATATTATGGCGAACAGCTTATCAAATCTGAAAGTCTTTCCTACATCGTTAAAGAAAAGTATCTCAGTATCCAGTGCTACCGACTGAAAAGCGAAATTCTTTTCGAACTTAAAATTGCGTCCGTCTATTATCACCACTTTCCTGAACTTACCTATTGCTTTACCAACAAGACTCTTTCCGCTTCTGCCGAAGGCACCTTCACTTAAGTTCTCATCAAGAAAAATAACTGCTTTTGCTCTTGATGGATCTTTATACCTGTGAAGAAGATAACCTATACCGCTTTTTAATGCGAAGTATCTTTCAAGATCACCACGACAAATATTTAACAGGAGTTTATCAAACACCGATTCATAATCTGTATGACTGAAATCCCTGTCAATTATCTGATCCACCCAGACCATACCCTGCAGTTCTTTGTAATCTTTAAGCTTTATTTCATCTGCGGTTACTTCAACAAAACCATTCTTAAAAAAGACATAGGATTTATCAATTGTATCCCGTGCAAATTCAATTTCTATTGCATCAAAGAATTCAAATAAACCCTGGGTGAAATAAACATTGTTTCCCTTTATCACTGATTCAAGAATTTGTTTCCCGGATATATCCTCCCCGGCATTATTTATTCCCTTCAAATAATTTTTAGTGAAACTTTTTATTTCGAAAGGTTCAACCTGTTTCACCCTGTTATCTGTAATTCTTACTAAAATATTATTCCCGTCCACTTCGTACCTGAAAAATCCATTCTCCTGCAGGAACTCAATAAACTCAAACCTGTTGATATATATTTTATCATTGGATTTATTCCAGAATTTTTTGTCAGGTCTCTTCCATCCGTAATCCGCAGCTATTTTGAACAAGGTACCAAGTGTAACTTCACCTTTTTTATCGCTGAGGAATCCTGTGAATTTTGCATTCAGTTGTTCTTCGGTATCATTGTAATGGCTGTTATTCAGACTCATCTCTACAAAATATTTTCTGCCTTTCTCACCCTGTGAGGCAAGGGCAAAGCCTAAACGCATCCATTCATCATAGCAGTCGGCAGGAAGTTTTCCGCTAAGAAATTCAGCTGCGCTTTTTACCATCTGCTCATCGAATACATTAAGCTTATGATATTCAAATTCCCGGGTCGTTTTTTGTTCTGGTACTTTGAAATACTTTTTAAGCATTCCTGTAACGGCGGAAAGAGTAACCACAGCGGGTTTATCATTTGGTTCACCATTGATAAACTCATACCTCTTTCCATTCGGATGCTGTGAAGGAGGTAATGCAGTCTGGCAATTCTTCCATCTTACTTCGAGGTGATCACAGAGGCTGTCATCTTTAGGCAGGAAATTATAAACAGCCTTTGCAGTAGTTTCAAATTCGCCGGCATCAATAATTATCCAAATATGGAAGCCGTTACCGCTTTTAACTACCCAATAATAATCTTCAGGCAGACCGAGTTCGCGTAATATAGATTTTACATTTTCATAATCAGTGATGCCGTCTATATCTATACATCTTAAATTATTAATACCGCATATTCCGCCTGCGCCGGTAGTAGAATGATTCCAATTCATTTTTTTAAGATCATCTTCAGTTTGTTTATGCTCCTGCCATTCGTCCCACTTAATAACTGGTTTCTTACCTGCAAGGGGAATGAGATTAAAGCCGAATAAATCAAAATATTTTTTTGCTATTTCGTATATCATTTTCTTTTCCTTTGGTTTGTTTTGTTGTGTGATTTTATTTTTTATTTCTTCTATCATTTTTTTTCCTACTTCGTTTGTTTTACTATTTTCATAACCTGCTGATTGCATCCCTAAGACTGTTAAGATCGGGATGGGTGTATAACATTGTCGTTGCGATGTTCGCGTGGCCTAATATCTTTTGAACTGATGGTACCGGGGCACCTTTGTTTATCATTCCTGTTGCCGCCGAATGTCTAAGCGAATGGAAATGAATGTCTTCATCGATTCCGGCTTTCCTGCAGGCGCGTTTGAAGTTGCGAGAGAAGTAATCTTTTGTGTAAGGGAGGGAATTCGACTTGGCAAAGACAAAGGATGTTTGATGTTTGATGGTTGATGGAAGATGTACCGACAAGTTGCTTCGCTTCGAATTGATGGATAATTGGAGTTCTGATAGTACTTCTGCGACGCGGGGATGGATGGGAATGATGCGCTGTTTACGGGTTTTGGTTGTGAAGTTTTTATCGCCTATGGTGATAATGTTTTCTGTGAGGTTTACGTTTTCCCACCTGAGGTTTACGAGTTCTCCAAGTCTGCAGCCGGTATAGAATGCGGTTATTACAAACTGTTTTACTATACCCGGCATACCGCAGTTAATAATTTCCTGGAGTTCGGTTTCTGTTATGAAGGAAGGTTTACCGACTGGCGTTTTGGGAGTTTTATCTTCTCCCAAACATTTGAAGAGAGATAATTCCATTGAACTGCTTTGTTGAACATTGCACGCAGTACCCGGTGATAATTATACACTGCTTTGGGTGCTGTCTTTTTGAGTGAATCGAGAAAGTCTTCTGCGTCTTTAAGTGTTATTGTATCTATTGTGCGGACGGGAGAGAAATATGCAAGAAGCTTTTTAGATACAAGCGCAACACCTTCATAAGTTTTTTCTGCACGGTTGCTTTTTACGTATGCTTTATACTCGTTGCAGAATTCTTCGAGGGTTTTGGTTTTTACTGAACTGCCGAGCTTTGCAATGATGGCTGCTGCAAATTTTTCTAAATCTTTCTTCTGCAATTTCTCAACCCTGTTTGTTTGTATGTGGTAATGAATTATCCGGCAGTGAGTGATGCCCGGAGTCGTTTGTTCCAGTTATTTGTGTATCGACTACTATCTCTTCTATTTCCTGAATCATTTCATTCACGATAAGAATAACGCCGGATACTTCAGCGAGTTTCTTTTCGACTATTTCAAGTTTTTCCTTATCCCAGGCGTAGCCGTTTTTTCTTTCTTTTACTTCCAGTCTTAAGCCTTCATTTTTCCAGAGCATTTCCCTCAGGTTAAAGCTGATAGCTGATAGTTGGTTTTGCATTTTAATACCTCTTGCATTTTACTTTAAAACAGAAATGCCGTACTGACATTTTCCTCTATTTTGTCAAACCTGAGGAGTCAATACGGCATTAAAAAACCGCCTTCCTTTGGAAATTATTCCTCAGGTTCGACGGTTACAAATATTATATAAACAATCGATGGAACTGATTCAAACGATTGAGAAAAATTCTACATCCTCTTACTCCTTACAAACCCCATCTTTCTTAAAGCCTCTGCCACACTAGTTACTTTTGCATCCCACTTATTTTCAATTAATCTTTTGGTTATCATTCTTACTTTTCTCATTGATACGCTTTCGCGGATTTCCAGGTCAAATTCTTTCGCAAGTGGCTCAAGCTCCCTCTGCAATTCATACTTTTGAAAACTTCTTAATTGCTTTGGTTCATCTTCTTTCATTCTATCAATTAATTCTTCTTTTGTTATACGTTTTCCTTCATATGTTTGGTATAGATCCAATTTATTTTTTTCTAATTCTTGCTTTTGTTGTGTTTCAGATGCTTGACCTGATTTTTCAAATGAGGAAACATTCGGAAAAGTATTATATAATTTTAGAATGGCAATCTGGAAATTGTATAACCATATTAACGATTCAAGATAATTTGTCTCTTTGGGTGTAAGTTCATCTCGAAATCCTTCTAAGCTATTAAACATACCATGAATATTCGAATCTGTTAACTCACACTCAAACAAAACCATTATTCCTTTCTTATTCTTAACTGTAATTCTCTTCATTACATAATCACCAAATCTATACGTTTCAGTTAGTATAAACCTTAAACTTTCAAACACAGATGGTTCTTTTAATATTTTTAATTTTATTTCCTCAATATTGGCGAGGTCTTTTTCTGTAAATTTTTTTAAGCTATAATTTATTTCCATTTTAATCCACTTTCTTTTTCCATCAATGTTTATACAGGAAAATTCCTGTGTTCATTAACTTATAATACGAAGGTAGTGGATGGCTCTAAATTCTCAGCGGTATAATCTTAAGATTATTAAATAAAAGTGGTTTGGTTTTTATTTTGTGTGGCTTTATACTGTTTTGTTGAAGTGTGACTTTTGAGGTTGGTTTAAATAATAACTCTTTAGGAATGAGATACCATTCCCAGTAGTTAAGTTGTGTGTAGCTTGAATATTCGCTGAAGTAAGCATTTGATGAATTTGCTTCAACAGAATACGTGGGTGGATCTGTTTTGGAATACTCAGCGCAAAGCTGTAGTAACTCCGCATCTGTATATTGGTATTTTGATAACATCCCATACTCCTGAAAAGTTTACAAATAGTATTTCCTGCAACTCAGCCATAGTTCCTCCGTTCCGTAGAGTTATTAATAATTAAATATTTTTAAGTAATTTTAGTAAACGGTAATTATTACCGTATCCTTAAGTTGAAATATGGGAATATTTTTAATAAAAAACAACTATTTCGTGGTATGAATATTAATATTTTTGTAATATATTTAGTGTTCCTCAATTGAAAAGTTGTTATTTTTCATTCGCTTTCATATATTGCTTATGCACGATTCAAAAATTGATGAAATACAATCCTTTCTGGTTGCATTCAAACAAAAATTGAAAGTTTATGGAATTGTTTATCATCGGTCTGATAATAATTCTCAAACTTTACTAGATTTGGATATAACTCCTACTGAAAGAGCCGATGAATTATTTAAGCTTAGCGTAAAACATTATTATAAAGGTCCCTATGAAGATAAATATGATCCCTTCGGGTCGCCCGTTTGGGAATTTGGTATGCCTGTTAGAAAAAAAGAGATATATATTAAAATTTCTCTTGGTAATAAAAATAAACCGGTGCTTTGTAAGTCTTTTCACTTTCCCAAAAGAAAAATTAAATATCCATACAAATAAGGTGTTTTATGAAAAGTAAAATTGATTGTCCTGTTTGTAATGGTAAAGCTACCCTTCAAACAGAGAGAAAGATTAGAAAATACAGGGGGGAAGATTTTGAAGTTTATGAACATTCATATAAATGTGGAAAATGTAACTACACATTTACCAATGATGAGGCTGATAATTACAATGTTAATATGGTACATAATAAGTACAGGGAACAATATGGTATACCTTCCCCTGAACAATTAATATTTATTCGTGAAAGTTATGGTTTATCTCAAACTAAAATGTCTGAAATATTAGGCTTTGGTCCCAACCAATATCGTTTATATGAAGCTGGTGATATACCCCTAGGGGGAAATACCACAGTACTTAATTTGATTATTGAGCCTAGGGAATTCAAAAACATTTTGGAGAAAAAGAAAGAGATATTAAATAAAACGGAAAAAGTTAAGGTATTGCTATTAATCGATAGACTAATCAATATTGATTTTTCTAATAATCTTAAAAATTTATTATTCCCACAAAATACCATCCCAAATAGTTTTACTGGTTTTAAATTACCATCATTCAAAAAATTTTCTTATATGGTAAATTTCTTCTTGCCAAATGCGCCTTTTAAAACCAGATTAAATAAGTTACTTTCCTTCTCTGATTTCGCCCATTTTAAATATTTTGGATCTTCTATTTCCGGATGTAAATATGCTGCTATAGACATGGGCACTGTCCCTGATCAATATGCTATGATTTTTGGATTTATGGAATCTGAAGGATA
Source organism: uncultured Ignavibacteria bacterium (assembly GCA_963815785.1). Classification (GTDB taxonomy): domain Bacteria; phylum Bacteroidota; class Ignavibacteria; order Ignavibacteriales; family Ignavibacteriaceae; genus DATFVA01. The sequence goes on along the minus strand of CAWFHZ010000016.1, from coordinate 18,302 downwards.
TGTAAAAACTGAATCAGTGAGTATAAATGGTAATGAAGTTGATAAATTTGTATCACTCAAAACATTTGATCCAATACTTTTTACTGAATCTGAAATTAATATTATGCATTTTGTCTTGGATAAATTCAAATCTAAATCCACTTTAGAAATTACAAATATTTCTCATCAAGAATTAGGATGGATAGAAAATGAAAAATCAAAATCGCTTATTAATTACGCAATTTATGCACCACAATTAAAAGCAGTATAAAAAGGAATTACCATGCCCACCTTACAGTTTAAAGGTAAAAACATTATTTGGAACCATCACCTTTCAGTACCTTATCATACTTTAGAAGAAGTTAAAAAACTCAATTTCCAGCCTGAAAAAGGTGAGGGTAATTTAATTATTTTTTTATTTAATAAAATAGGCCTGTATTCAAACAACTAAGAAACTTAATTTTAATTATGACATTTGAAACATTAGTAAATAATAATTTTAACCTAGATTCTCAACAGCAGGCAATAAGTAAACAGCTTGATAAAGAAAGTCGTGTCGAATTTGGGCAATATATGACACCGAATTCAATTGCCACTTTTATGGCTTCTTTATTTAAGATTAGAAAAAATATTACTCTCCTAGACCCTGGCGCAGGAATTGGCTCGCTTACTTCTGCCTTTTTGAAAAAATTTAAAAACAAAGATAATAATATAACCTCTGTTGTTTGGGAAATAGATCCAAAACTAATTAAACATTTACATCAGACCCTTCACTACTGGAAGGATATAATAGGAGAAAAGTTCGAATACATCGTTAATTCAAGCGATTTTATTGAGGATACTTGTTTATCAATACTCTACGGAAAAAATCAAGAATATAGCCATATAATTATAAATCCACCTTATAAGAAAATAAATAATAACTCTAAACACCGTTACTTATTAAGTAAGGTAGGTATAGAAACTGTAAATCTTTACGCCGCTTTTATTGCTTTATCAGTCAAGTTGCTCAAGCAAAACGGGGAGTTGGTTGCTATTATCCCAAGGTCATTTTGTAATGGAACCTATTTCAAACCTTTCCGTGAGCTTTTGTTAAATTATTGTGCTATAAATAGAATCCATTTATTTGAAAGTAGGTCAAGAACATTTAAGGATGAAAATATTTTACAGGAAAATATTATAATACATTTAAAGAAAAATGCGCAACAGGATAATGTTATTATATCTATTTCCAGTGATTCAGAATTTAGTGACATAAAAATTAATAAGTATGACTTTTCTGCTATTGTTAAACCTGATGACGAATACAAATTTATTCATATCCCCTCATCGGCAGCAGTTATACAAATGCCCTTAATTTGTACAAACACACTATCTGACCTTGGACTGGAAGTAAGCACTGGGCCTGTTGTAGATTTTAGAATGAAAGAGTTTTTAAGTGTAAAAATTAATAAGAAATCTATACCGCTTTTATATACATATAATTTTTCAGAAAACAAGTTAATATGGCCCAAAGAACATAAAAAACCTAATGCATTGATACCAACAAAAGAAATTAATAAATGGTTATTACCTAATGGTAACTATGTGCTCGTTAAAAGGTTTTCATCAAAAGAAGAAAAGAAGAGGGTTGTAGCTTATTATTTAGATGCAAATGATTTAGACACGCCTGTAATTGGTATTGAAAATCATTTTAACTATTTCCATAAGAATAAGAAAGGTGTTGACAAAAATTTAGCTCTCGGACTTTCTATATATCTAAATTCAACTATTTTAGATAATTACTTCAGAGTTTTTTCTGGACATACACAGGTTAATGCTAACGATTTACGAAATATTCTATATCCAGATATAATGACTCTCACGGAGATTGGAAAAATTTCTCAAAATAAAATAATTGATCAGAATTATATCGACAATCTAATTAAGGAACTATAATTCTTTGGCTGGAAAAAAGAGATTATTGAAAGATGCGCTGAAAATCCTTATAGAAATAGGAATGCCATCTGCACAAATTAATGATAGAACAGCTATATGTCTTCTAGCTCTTCTGGATTTATATAAAGGAAAAAATTGGCCTGATGCTACTAATCCTTTATTAGGAATTAGAGCAATACTCGATTTTGCAAGATCTAGAATGAAAGTCAACTATGCCGAGAACACACGGGAAAGTATAAGAAAATATAGTGTAAAACAGTTAGTAGCTGCCGGAGTTGTAAAACTTAATTCTGATGATCCTAAACGCTCAACAAACAGTTCAAAAAATAGCTACAAAGTTGATGAATTAGCTCTTTCACTATTTAAGGTTTTTGGTACTAATAGCTGGCAAGGGGAATTAAATAAATATTTAAAAGTGAGACCCTCACTTGCTGCTAAATATACTAAAGAACGCAATATGCAAATGCTGGATGTAAAATTAAAAAATGGTAGTGAAATACAATTAAGTCCCGGAGCACATTCTGAACTTATAAAAGCTATAATAGAAGAATTTGGATCAAGGTATTTACCGGGTGGTGAATTAGTTTATGTAGGTGATACTGGAAGCAAATGGGGCTATTTTGATAAAAAACTATTATTGGAGATTGGTGTTGAAGTAGAAAAACATGGTAAAATGCCGGATGTAATTATTTTTTACCGTGAAAAAAACTGGCTGATTTTAGCGGAAGCCGTTACTAGCGGCGGCCCTATTGATGGAATAAGACACATTGAGCTATTAGAACGCTTCAAGAACAGTAAAGCCGGACTCATTTTTGTTACTGCATTCCCTGACCGTGGCAAAATTATGCGTAAATTTTTATCGGAAGTGTCTTGGGAAACAGAGGTCTGGGCTATGGATACTCCAGATCATATTATTCACTTTGATGGATTAAAATTCCTTGGACCTTATAAAAAATAGGATAATGAAAGAGATTGATGGGATTGAGTTTATCTGAAATGAACACAACTCTTTAAAAAGAAACGTCCCGCCGAAGCAGGACGTCAAGCTTAGGATACTATCCTAAGCGCTGTTAAATTGTATTTGAAATTATAAAAATGATGTTAATGAAATAAATTTTTAATCATAGTCCATACAAAAAAAAGCACGGGAAAAACTCTCCGTGCTTTTTTAATATCTCAATCGATATTAAGCTTGCCTTGTTGCCTTTTTACTTAACTGTCATTCCCCGGATGATTAAAGATGTCAGTGTTTTTTATAAATATTAAATCTTCATTCTTTCCACCAATTGTCTATATCAATATTTTCATATTTTAAAGGACCAGATATTTCACCACCCTGGTATACAAAGGCTTTGTCTCCATCACTGAGAGTAATAGTACTATCTTTTTCACTACATGTCAGATCAACTAAGCCTTTCATCACGATCACCATTGTATTTCCTAATGAATCCACATTCATTGTAAATTCTGTTCCACGTATACCGCAAACGGCAGTTGGGGTTCTAATCTGAGTTCTTATTTTAATCAAATTCATCAGAGATTTTGTCTTACCTACAACATTATCATATGCTTCATTGTATGCTTCGTTACCCTCTGCAATCTTCTCAGTAACCATATTATTAACAATATACAAATTGCCATCTATTAGTTTTGGAACATAATTACCTTCTGCATTTGCAACAATAGTTAATGCAGATTTTTGACCTATTAATAGATCTTCACCACCCTTCTCAAATAAATAATGCAATTTAACATTGCTCTTAACACCCGTTGCAATCCAGTCGCCTGGCTCTAAATCAACTGATTGATTTTCTGACAATTGTACTATTTTACCATTAGACTTCAGTATTCTAACGTCGCCTTTGAATGAAGTGATTTTGCAATTAAATTTTACAGAGGCACTCCATTTTTTTTCATCATCAAGGGTTTTATATTTCAAATCCCCACTACCTTCCAGCTTTTTGTAATCTTTCATCATCTTATCATATTCGGCTTTTGCTAATGCGTCGTTGTATTCTTTAAGTATTGATTGTTTTAGAGCAAGCTGCTTGATTCTATTTTGTTTCTCTTCTTCGATCTTTTTTGTTTCTTCAGCCGATTTTACATCATTTGAATTGGAAGAAGAAAACACAGATTTTAAAAATGACTGGAATATGGTTCCCATTATTTCCTGTTCCATACTATAACCAGTTGAACCGGAATTTGATTTGGCAGGTGGATTATAATATTTACAGGTAGTTGTATGATTGCCATTCATTCCACCACAGACCACGCATTGCGCACCGGAAACAGTTTGGGCATAAACAGGATCAATCACCGTAGTGAAAAGCATAAATAATAAACTGGCTATCAGTAAAAAAAATGATGTTTTCATAATTTATTTTCCTATTCTTCTTTTACTTTCAATGGAACACCTGACTTAACAATTAATATCACCAAGCGAATTGCCCTTATATTATTTGTATATGCCTTTTTCAATTACAGCTTCCCATTCATATATCTTATCTTGTGCCTTACGTGCATCCTCAGCATCGGGGACAAGCATCAGGTATTTTTTCATATAATAAATTGCCCCATAAAATTTGCTTACATTGGCTGATAATAGAGCGAGGTTATAGTAGGCTGCCGGATAAGACGTTTGATTTATCTCAGTTGCCTTAATATAAAATTCAATTGCTACATTGTATGCTCTCTGTTCATTGAATGAATTGGCCTGTACAATATATTTTCTTTGTTCTTCGGAAACCGATGGTTTCAATTTCAATTCTCTATACTGTGCTGCAATCGGTTCAAAAAGAATAAGCTGCGGGCCATATAGCTTTTCCATTTTATCATTCCTGATTGATCTTCCTATGAAAGATAATATTAGAGAATAGTTTCGCCCCATAGTCTGCATTTTCGTATTTAATGAAAAATTCTTCAATTTTTGCGCTTGTTTCAAGAGTATCACTGCCACTAGCAGTAGTGGAACCCGAAAGGCTATAACCATCCAATTTAGAAAAATAAAATATTGTTAGTTCTTCTTCACGTCTGAATTCTATTCTATCATTAAACACGAAAATGTTTTCCTGTGTACCCCAGGTGGTATAACTTCCGGTAATTTTATCCAATATAGAAACGGTTGCTTCGTTCTTTAGAAGTTTAGAAATCCCGGCTATAGCCTTATTGATTTCATCGGTCTGTGCATTTGCCATTGCAGGTAAAAGCATAACGGCTAATAATGATATTAATCTGATATATTTCATAATATTTTTATTTTAAAATAGATTGATTAGTTAACAATCTGCGCTTCCCATAAATAGATTTTATCCTGCGCGCTTCGGGCATCAGTTACATCCGGCTCAAGCATCAGGTATTTTTTCATATAAAAAATGGCTGCATCGAACTTGCCTACCTGAGCTGAAAGCAAAGCTAAATTGGAATAAGCTGCAGTGTAAGCTGTTTGATCGACTTCAATGGCTTTTTTGTAAAGTTCAATAGCTTTTTTATAAATTTTCTGTTCGTTAAATCCATTGGCTTGAACAATGTATTTCCGCTGCTCTTCCGAAACAAGTGGTTTTTCTTTTAACGAACGATACTTTTCAGCAATGGGTTTAAAAATACTAATGAGTGAGTCGTATCGCTGGGCATTCAATCGATGCTGGAAGTAAAATAAATAATCTGCCAGTTCCCTGGCATATCCGATATTTATAATCTTCAGACGCCCGAAAAAGGTGAAATTTCTAAACTCAAATTTATCATAACCCCCATCAGTAAGAGACGCATCCAGATGCCTTATTACTGCTATATAATCATCCAGTATGTCAGAAAAATAAATAGTGAGTTCAAGATCACTCGGTTCATATGTCATTTCAATTCTATCATCAAAAACAGAAACATCTTCTAGTAAAGAACCGTAATCAACGCTTTTGTCCCTGACAGGAATGTTTTCTAATAAATTCTTTAACCTGGTTTTCGCATCACTCAGCTCTACCTGAGGAAGTTTTGGATAATATATGACTTCTTCAGTCTGTGCGTTTGCCATTTCAGGTAAAAGCATAACGGCCAATAAGGTTATTAATCTGATATATTTCATAATTAGTTAATATTTAATTCCCACTCATAAATCTTATCCTGGGCTTTCCGGGAATCCTCTGAATCAGGGGCAAGTACCAGGTATTTTTGCATATTGAATATTGCATACCTATATTTTTTTAGTTGTGCTGAAATTAATGCCATATTATAATAGGCAGAAGGGTAAGTAAAAGGATTAATTTTTATCGCTTTTTCATATAATACCAGTGCTTCAGTATATTTTTTATTATCATTTTGAGCATTAGCCTGAACTAAAAACTTTCGTTGTTCCTCCGTTATTGATGGTTTCTCAGGCAACTCACGGAAATTTTGGGAAAGAATTCGAAACTCTTCAAGTTCTTTTAATCTTCTTTCTATCAATTGAGTATCATTTTCTTCAAAATATTCTTTTTGATATTTATTAAATAATTCGAATAATTCATTTGATTGCACATTTGACAGCTCTGTATCCCAATCTTCATCTTCACTACCGGGATATGGGTCAGAAATAATCAGATCTTTACCAACCACAATATTTAATTTAGGAGGGTCGTCGTAAGCCCGAGGAGTAATTTTATAACTATTGTCTACCAAATTGACAGACCGAACACCCAATTCTTTAAAATTAAAAACCAAACAATTATTTTCAATTTTTACATCGTCTTCCTTCATTAAACTACATATACCGTTTCCTTCTTTACTATACCAATACTCCCACTTAAACTCATTAAGCTTTGATAGAATTTTTGACTCCAGAGAATCCATTAAGCCAGATTCATTATTTTGAGCATTAGTGTTTAAGCAAAAAGCCGTAAGAAATGTTAACAGGATCAGATATGATGATTTCATAAGATATGATTCCCACTATTAAATTTTATTCTATATCAGATATGACGATTTCATAATTGGTTTATTGTATATTTAATTCCCACTCATAAATTTTATCCTGTCCTTTGCGGGCATCTTCTGCTTCAGGAACAAGCTCCAGGTATTTTTTCATATTAAATACTGCATATTTATATTTTTTAATTTGCCCTGAAATTAATGCCATATTATAATAGGCAGAAGGATAAGTAAAAGGATCAATTTTTACTGCTTTTTCATATAATGCCAGTGCTTCAGTATATTTTTTTTCATCATTTCGAATATTAGCCTGAACTAAAAACTTTCGTTGTTCTTCTGTTATTGATGGTTTCTCGGGCATCTCACGGAATTTTTGGGAAAGAATCTGAAAGTCTTCAAGTTCTCTTATTCTTTTTTCAATCAATTGTTTGTCATTTTCTTCAATATATTCTTTTTGATATTGTTTAAATAATTCGAATAATTCAAATGTTTGCTCATTTGCCGACAATATTTCTTCGTAATCTTTATCTTCATTATTTTTATAGTAATATGGGTTTGAAATCATCAGAACTTTACCAACCCAAATATGATTTTCATGAGCATCGTCGCCGTAAGCATCAAAAGTAATTCTAAATCGATTGTTTATAAAATCTACTAATCGAACACCTAATTCTTTAAATTTAAGGACCAGACAATTATTTTCAATTTTCTCATCGCCACCCCTCATTATACCAATTGTACCAGATGTATCTTCATACCAATACCCCCAATTCAATTCATGCAGCTTTGATAGAATTTCTGATTCCAAAGAATCCAGTAATAGAGGTTCAGTATTCTGAGCATTAGTATTTATGCAAAAAGCAGTAAGCAATGTTAACAGGATCAGATAGGATGGTTTCATATGATTTAGTTCCCGCTTGTTTATCCGCCCAAATAGCGATCGATTGTTTAAATATTTCTCTTCAAATTCTGTTCAAAACAATAATCAATAGGATTCTAGCAACATAATTATATCCGGAGATTCTTCGTGGGTTCCCTATAGTGGCTTAATTTGCAGCATCTCCCCAGATATCTTAGTATTTATAGAATACAAATTAGATTAAATTAGCTCAACAAACAATACAATTATTATTGGTCTTACCCTTAAATTTCTTTGCCGGTCAAGCCTTATTTTCAGGTAATCATTAAGTATTTTAGATGAAAAATTTAAGAGGGCTGATATGAAATGCATTCATATACTCTTGCCTTTACTCCTCTTCTCCTAAACATCGTGCGAGGATTGATTATTCGTTGCTGATTTTACAGCAAGCATTACTTAACAGATTCATTAGCAGGGATAATACCTTTTGTTATGCGGACAGATAACAGCATAAGGACAAACATTAAAACCAGAAGAGTAATAATAGAAGGGATATAATGAAGAATAAAAAACACAGTCAAAAAAACGGTAAGAAAAGCTGAATAAATCAATTCCTGGATAAAATAAAATTTCTTCTGCGGATAGCGGCGTGGTATACCTGTAAGGGCACTGACCGCAGCCAGAACTATTGAGATTATAATTACTTCAATAATAACGTAAAACAATTCCTACTCCTCGAATTTTTAAAGACAATATTAATATTATTTAATTATAACTCAATAAATAATTGATGAACGGCGGAGGGAGGGGAAGGAAGAGGCAGTAGGCAAAAAATAAAAGTAGGAAATAGGCAATCCGCTAAGGCGGGACAGATTTTCAGTAGGCAAAGGAAAATAGAAGATAAAATCGTTATTTTTGAACTGTCATTTTAATATTACAGAACTGTAAAAGGATGCTGGATTTGCCTCAAATGGTTTTTAGAAGAATAAAAAGAAAAACGACAATCTTTATATTAGTCGTGTTCATCTACAATACCTTTGGTTTTCTACTCATCCAACCGATACTCTCAAGTTATTTTGAATATTTTGAAATAGTTAAACAAGAAGACAGGAATTCTTTGATCTACTTTTATTGGATTAGTGATGAACTGGAAAATGCTTTAGAAGAAGATTTGCAAGATAGATTTGACGAAAATTCTTTAAATAAAAAAGAGATAACTCCCGATAACAATCAATCTAATACCGGATATTCAGAACCGGTATGTAATTTAATCCCTGAACAAATTAATTTACCAGGTTCAATATATATAAGTTACACAAGTGTACATTATCTTTATATTTGTAGAGACATCCCGACTCCTCCACCGCAATTGATCTAATTCTCCTTTCCCAAACAAGATTTTAAACCGATTAATAAGGTTAAAAATGTTTAATTCAAACACATTTTCTTTTATAATTATTTTTCTTTTCCTGGTGATTGGCAAAGCTACTCTTTATCCGCAAATTCTTGTAGTAGGTGATTCATCGATTACTAAAGTTGATACACTCAAATATGAAACTGATGAAGTTGTAGTAACAGCAACCAGAGTTGAGCAGAAAATAATTGATATACCGTATCCGGTTACCCGTTTAAAAAGTTCGCAATTTAAATTCAGCAGGAGGGTCTCTGTTGATGATGTATTGGAAAATGTGCCCGGTTTATTCCTACAATCCCGATACGGAAATCATGACGTAAGAATTGCAATAAGAGGTTTTGGAAGCAGGTCAAATACCGGAATAAGGGGTATAAGGATTCTTCTGGATGGAATACCCGAATCCGAGCCGGACGGGCAGACTAGAATTGAGGCAATCGATTTCAATTCAATTGGCAGTATTGAAGTCGTAAAAGGAAATTCTTCTTCTCTTTATACGAATGCACCTGGTGGTGTAATTAATTTCATCAATGATATATATTTTCCTTACTCTTTCGCAACCCAGTTTAACGAGTTTGGCTCTTTTGATCTGAGAAGAAATGGATTGAAATTTGGAATTAGAACAGATAAATATGGTTTGCTGGGTACATACAGCTATCACAACTATAAAGGTTTCAGACCGCACAGTGAAGACTACTGGCATATATTTAATACAGTTGTTGATATTCTACCGGGAGACGGGACTAATCTGCAGATATTTGGATATTTTGTTGATGGATTAATAAAACTGCCGGGTTCATTAACTAAAGAAGAATTTGAAGAAGATCCATACCAGGCAGCTCAGAGAGAGGTAGACAGAGATTCAAAAAGAATCACCACAAAAGGCCGACTGGGTTTAAAGTTCAACACAAAATTCGGTAATAATAATAACCAGGAAATAGAGGTTCTTCCATACGGAACAATTAAATATTTCCATCGTACAGCAGCAGAATACCGAATAATGAATCGATACGGTTTGGGAAGTTCGTATAGGTACATTAACAAACACACGATTGCCGGACTTGACAATGAGTTTTCAGTAGGTGGAGATTTTCTTTATCAAACAGGACCAATAGAATACTACAACAATATTGGTGGACAAAAGGGAGACCAGCTTACAGCACTTACTAACGAAACAATAGGCAACAACGGGTTTTATTTTTCCGACTTTTTAGAATTGTATGATAAAAGATTTTATCTTCTTGTTACAGGCAGATATGATAATGTGTATTATGAAACTGTGGATAGGTTATTAGAAAGCAGAAATGCATTCAGAAGATTTGAGGCATTCACACCTAAGGCAGCGCTTAATTTTAAACTCACACACAGTGTTGCCATTTATACTTCTTATGGACTAAGTTTTGATTCACCGGCAGGAAACGAAATGGATAACTATCCAACAAGTTCTAATCCATCTTTTCTGCTTAATCCTGATCTGAATCCTCAGAAATCAAAAAACTTTGAATTAGGAATTAAAGGGAATATTATAATTCCTGAATCGCAGTTCTTCAATAATATTATTTTTGAAGCGACATTCTTTAATATTTTGATTGAAGACGAAATAATACCATTTGAAGTTTATGGAGATGTTTTCTTTCGTAATGCAGCAAAGACTAATCGTACAGGTCTTGAAATTGGGGGCAGCATAGGTGTGTTTGAAGGTTTAACTCTACAAGCGTCGTATACTTTCTCAAATTTTGTTTATGATAATTATATCGCACTAACTGTTGATGAAAACCTGGATACCTTAACTCAAAACTTTACCCGTAATTCCGCCCCAAGTGTTCCAAAGCATAATTTATTCTTCGCACTTGAATACAATCATCACCTTACCAATCAAATCACAGGATTTATTCGAGGGAGTATAAGATATGTAAGCGGTATGTACGTAGATGATGCAAACTCAGATAAAACTGCTGGTTACACAATCTTTGGTACAGACTTAGGATTTGATTTGGTCTTTGGAAAATTTAATCTGCTTATCTCCGGAGGTATTAATAATATAGCGGATAAACTCTATGCCGGATTTATAAATATCAACTCAAGCAACGGAAGATTCTATGAAGCAGGGGAACCGCAAAATTTTTATGCCGGGATTAGATTGGGTTATATGTTCAATTAACAATATGCTGATGTATTTAGAAATTAATTATTTGGTCAATCCAAATAATAATTTACTTAGTATAATATTGATTAACTTTAGAGAGACAAAATGAATAGCGAAATAATGAAATATATATTTCAGAAATTAATTCTTTTAATGTTTATTTCGACGATTGTAAACGCACAGGATATAAACAAAAATTTCAGTATAAATATTGGCGAGAACTTCATACTTTACCCAAGCAATTCTACTCAAACCGAGGTATTCATAACTACTAACCCTGCCAGACCGAATGTTTTTTTTGCCTCTGCGAATACTATTATGTTTGTCCCCTTTTTTATAAGTGAAGGTATATATGTTACAATAGACGGTGGAGTTAATTGGTATGGATCAGATACGTGTAAAGGCCAACCAATAATGTTGCATGGAGGAGACCCCGGAATTACTATTGATAAGGATGGAACGTTTATTCTTACAAGACGCGGATTTTCCCCAGGTCTATATTCTCATTACTCTACGGATTTTGGAATTACCTGGTCTAATCAAAAAACAATTTCAAATGATGATCTTGAACGTGCCACTATGACGTCAGATGCACATTATGGCAGTCCAAATTTTGGAAGAAGTTATGCGGCTTGGGTAAAGTTCGCACCTCCCTTTCCTTTGCAATTTTCCTATACTGATGACGGAGGATTAAGCTGGTCTACACCGGCACAGATAAATAATCCAGTTCAACGAAATGCTGGCGGAGATATAACAATGGGAGCGGATGGAAAAGTATATGTATGCTGGGCTGGTGTTACTTCTATATCTCCATTTACGGAAGATTTTGTTGGTGTTGCTTCATCTTCGAACGGAGGAAGTAACTGGCAAGTCAATGAAAATGCATTTGATATGAACGGTATAAGTGGAATTCTTTCCTCAAAAGGAAATATCAGAGTAAATGGATTACCAAATATTGCAGTAGATACAACCAACGGACCAAGAAACAATTGGATTTACATCGTTACTACACAAAAAGATTTAGAGCCCGCCGGAAGTGACCCGGATGTAATTTTGAATCGTTCATCCGATGGTGGACAAACCTGGTCTACTGGTATACGAGTTAATCAGGATGATTTGAATAACGGAGCAATACAATATTTTCCAGCAGTTCATGTAGATAATTATGGGGGATTAAATATTATTTTTTATGATGATAGAAATACAACTTCGGATTCAACCAGCGTTTTTTTAGCTCGGTCAGAAGATGGTGGAAATAGCTGGCACGAATATGAGATAAGCGATAGAAACTTCAAGCCTTTGCCAATTGGCGGTTTAGGACAAGGATATCAAGGTGATAATATTTCTATTACATCATCAAATGATAAAGTCTGGCCTGTTTGGATGGACAACAGAACCGGGATTTATCAAATTTGGACTGTGCCGATAGAATTTTCATCAGTTAATGTTAAACCTGCTGATAAAATTTCTTTCAAATTCAGTTTAATGCAAAATTATCCCAATCCATTTAATCCAACCACAAAGATAAATTATTATTTACCAAAGAATGCGAACATAAAATTAAATGTCTACAATGTATTAGGACAGAAAGTAGCTGAACTGATTAATGGATATCAAACAGAAGGTAAACATCATATTGAATTTGATGCGGGGAAATTAAGCAGTGGGGTTTATTTTTATAAGCTGCAAGCAAAAGGTGTAGACGGCTCAACCTTTATATCAACAAGAAAAATGATGTTAATGAAATAATTCTTTGAACATAGTTCATACAAAAAAAGTACGGAGAAAAACTCTCCGTGCTTTTTTAATACCTCAATACATATTTAACTAACCTTTTCCCCGAATGCATTGAAAGCGGATCCCAATCAGCCAATAATATCTATTCGACTTCAAATTCTTTTTCAGATAAATCTTATTTTTAAGTAATCATTAAGTAATTTTGATAAATATTTTAAGAGGTCTATTATGAAATACATTCATATACTCTTTACTTTATTCTTCTGCCTCCTCACTTATTCCCTGACCTATTCGCAATTCCAATACCTTCCAGCACAAGTGGACAGCCACCAGGAAGTGGATTATTCTCACTTTACTCTTTCATACAATGAACAAAATGAACAAGCCGACTGGGTGGCATATATGCTCACCAAGGAGCAAGCGCAGATGAGCAGGGACAGGTGTGATTGTTTCAAAACAGATGCTAACATAGGTACAGGAAGCGCAACACAAACCGATTACACTTCAAGCGGGTTTGATAAAGGACATCTCTCCCCTGCCGCCGATAACAATATGTCTGCACAGGCAAATGAAGAATCATTTCTTTTTTCCAATATGAGTCCGCAGCTACCGGGATTTAACCGCGGTATCTGGGCAGATCTTGAAGAATGGGTAAGACAGCAGGCAATAGCACACGATACCATTTATGTGGTTACGGGTCCTGTATTCAGAAATAACCTCGGGAAAATGGGACCTGACAGTGTTACAATTCCCGGCTACTTTTATAAATGCATACTGAGATTTGACGGAACAACAGCAAAGACAATTGCATTCCTGCTTCCCCAGGTAGGCGCAACGGGTGAAATAAAAGATTATGTAGTTACGGTAAATACAATTGAAACTTTAACAGGAATAGATTTCTTCCCGGCACTTGATAACTCAGTAGAAAACAAAGCGGAATCTCAATACGAACTGACTAAGTGGGGGTTGTAGGCATTAATAACAATTCATAAGGAATGAATACATTATTATAATAAAGGGAAAGCACCTGCCTTCCCTTTATTCAGAATGAAAAGTTGAACACTATTTAAGTAATATCATTTTCTTTACCAGGACATTATTATTTGTTTCAATCCTGTAGTAATATACACCGCTTGAAAGTCTTTCTGCATTAAATGTGACACTATGGTTTCCGGCTTTTACATATCCATTTACTAAATCTGCAACCTGTTCACCGAGAGCATTGTAAACTTTCAGACTGACAAATCCATCTTTTGGAATAGTATAACTAATAACAGTTGTGGGATTAAATGGATTAGGGTAGTTCTGACTCAAATTATAATTTAATTTGTTATTATTAATTTCTTTGACAGAAGTTATAACCTCACTAGCTGGCCTGGTAAATATTCCGGCAGAAAATGTTCCGCACATTAAATTCTGCCCATTAATATTAAATGTTTCTACAGCACTTGTTGCTCCTTCAGGAGGCAAACCATCGCTGATTGAAGTCCAATTGTCGCCATTGTCTGTAGACTTATAGGCATAACCTTCGGCAGTACCTGCTAAAACAGTTGATCCGTAGCCATCAACTGTAAGAATGGTTGTAGTAGTAAGTCCGTTAATTTTTAAACTCCAGTTATTGCCTCCGTCAGTTGATCTATAGACACCATCATTGGCAGCAGCATATAAATTGTCCCCGATTTTTTTAACTGTATGGACTGATGAATAAGTACTTAAGCCGTTTGATGACTGTGTCCACGTTATACCATCATCAGTTGATTTGAAAATAAAACCACTAAATGTAGTAGAAGCAAAAACATCAGAACCAATGAAGGCAAAATTCTCAATGTCAGTATCAGTTAAGCTGCTCCCAATCGGGATCCAGGTATTACCATTGTCAGTAGATCTGTAAGCACCCATTGAAAAAGAAGCTGCTAATACAGTAGATCCATTTGCACCTACAGTCCTGATATAGTCTTCACGCACACTTGCCATAACCCTAGACCAGGTATTTCCTCCGTCTAATGATCTTAATACACCGCTATTTGTTGTAGCCGCAAATAATCCCGAATCACTTTTTGCAAGTGTCCTGATTCCTGAAGCAACAATATTAGGAAACGCTTCCCACGATAGCCCGGCATCGGTAGAAATATATGCGCCACTATTAAACGTACCAGCTAATATGGAATTATCGAGATTTAAAAAAGTTCTTACACTTGTGGAATATATACCCGATGCTGTTCTGTTCCAGCTATCTCCATTATCAGTAGATTTATAAACACCATTTCCACTGGCTGCATATAAACTGCCATTAAAATTCAGAAAAGCATTTATATAAGGATTGGCTAAACTGGAATCCACCGGGTTCCAGGATGCTCCCTGGTCTGTAGAAACAAATGCACCGCTCTTAGCTACAGCCGCAAACATTTTATCGCTGTAGACACCAAGTGCATAAACGTAAGTGGGTGATAAATCGTTTGTTATTGAAACCCAGTTATCTCCCTGGTCTGTAGAAACAAAAACACCATCGTTGGTTCCGGCAAAAACTTCAGTTCTACCAAGACTCGTCATCGTATGGACACTACCGCCTGTTATTCCATTGCCTGCATATTGCCAGGTAGCTCCAAGATCGGAAGATTTATAAACACCGTCATCCGTACCTGCGAAAAGATAAGCACCTAATGTGGTAATTGCATTTACAAAAGCATCTGTAAATCCTGAATCCACCCGCACCCAGCTATTTCCATTATCATCTGACCTATACACTCCGTTCATTGTACCGGCAAAAAGAGATGAATCTATAGAAGCAAATTTGAAAACATTCTCTGTATTTAATCCATTGTCTGACTCAGTCCACGTTGTTCCACTGTCTGTTGAACGAAATATTCCTTCGTATGAGCTTGCAAAGATGGAATTCGGAGTTGTATATAAATCGTAAATAAAAGTTGTAGGTAAACCGTTACTTGTATTTGTCCAAGTTAATCCATTATCAGTACTGTTGTACACCCCGGAAACTGTACCGATAAAGATTGTGGTATCCTGTGTAGTGAAGCAGGTTATTCCCCCGCCTTCAGGTCCATCGGCATTCTGCCACTGTGCATACATAAAATTTGAAGAAATCAACCCCAGCAATATAACAATAGCAGAGAGTTTGAATATTTTTAACATAATATCTCCTTTGAAGAATGAATAAGTATAGTTGATTGATTTGTATTATTTTGGTTTGAAAAACTGTTTTCACTACAGGGCAGGATATTTTATAGTATTGGAATATATTTGTCTAAATTATTTTTTAATTCATCTAACGATAAGCCATCTGACCAGAAACTATTAAAGACTCTTTTCATCGAGTCTGCAAAACTAGGATGATTCACAAACATAGATGTTATACTTGGTTTTAAAGACACCCTGTCATTTAATGCCAGCATCGTAATCGTATTATCGCTTATACAAAGTTTCATCGTAAGTTCCTTTACTATCATTATTTTTTCACCAAGCTCATTATATTTTTCAAGAATTGAAATAAACAGATCTCTTTCATCTTTTGCCTTAATATTACAATACTCATAAATGCATCTGAATTCTGTATTGTTTTTTAATAAAGTCTTTTCATACTCCAGGTTATCTTCCAATGAAAATGAATAAGGACTTTTAGAAAAAAGTAATAATTCTTCTTTCGTATTTTTCTGTATCGTCAGCCATCTTTCTTTTATCTGTTCTTTCTCAGTCAGGATTTCAATGTAATCGAGTGATTCAGAAAAGCCTGCACTTGAATTCTTTAACTCAATCAATTCCAGCTGCAGTTCATCAGCAATTATTTTCTTTTTATCAAATTCGGAAGTAATATTTTTAAATACAATCTTCGGGCTCACACCAGTGAAAACTTTTATTCCATTTTTGTAACTCTGGTTTGATAATCCCTTTTTTACGAGATTCTGTAAGATTTCATACGATTTTGTGCGGCTAAGGGAGGTTATTTCCGCGATTTCGGGTGCGCTGAATTCATTTTTCTGGAGAAGAGCCAAATACACTTCAGCCTCTCTTCTCGGTATATCCAAAATCTGTAGTTTATCTATTAATTCTTGCATTTATTGCCGTTTTAGTCAGGTGTCCCCTATAAGGGATAGTTTCACTATATAGGGACACATAAATATAATTAAATGAGAAATAACTTACAAATAATAAAAACCGGCTGAAATTGACAGGTTAAAAGAAAACAAACACTTTGGTATTTGCACATAGTAGTTTTATTACTATAGCAGACTAACAGCCTGAGCAAGGTTTTCAGATTGTAGATGAGAATAAATTTGAGTTGTGGATAAATCCGAATGACCTAATAATTCTTTTACTACATATAAAGAGACTCCCTTCTGAACTAAATTACTGGCGAAGGAATGACGCAAGGTATGGAAGTGGATTGAATCCTTAAGATTTGCGTTTCTTACAGCTTTCTTGAATTGATGAGTGATATAATCTTCTTTGAATCTCATTCCTTTATAGCGATAAAAAACGAAATCATCATTTAAATCGACTCTCGTATCAAAACGATTTTTAATTATTGAATAGACTTTGGCACTCATAGGAATTTTCCTGGCTTTTTTACTTTTAGTTTTGAATGCCACTCCGTTGGTAAGAGTTATTATTTTATTATCAATATCTATCCAGGACCATTTCATATTGCAAAGTTCAGACAGACGCATTCCGGTTTGATATGCTACTGTAAACATTTCTTTTAAGAAATTATATGGAGTATTTTTTAGAATTAATTCAAATTCCTCATTATTAATGAAAGTTGGATAATTTTTAACCTGCCGGGGCGGTTTGATTTTTTTGAATGGATTCTCCGGGATGTATTCCCAAACGACTGCTTTACTGAATGCAGCTTTCAAAGTGCGGAAGTAGAACAAAGCGCCTGAAGTAGAGCGGGCATAAACCATATTGATGAATTGATCAATTGTTTTAAGATCGATTTTATCAAGGTTAATATTTCCCGTAAACTTTTTAAGTTGTTTGAATGATAATTCAATATCCCTTATATAGTGCTGTGATTTGGATGAACGCATAAAATCAACGTACTCTGTGCCGAAGGCGGAAAGGTTAATTGAATCAAATTGTTTAGGCTGGGGAAGTAAAAGGTTAATCCTGAAGTCCTCCATAAACTTCTCAGCTTTCTTTTTGTTTTTTGTGCAGGTGGAAATCTGAGTTCTCTTACCATTTACCTCATATACCAGTTGATAGAACGGAGATTTTTTTGTGAGGGTGATAAACATAAATCCTCCTTCAGTTTGGTAGGGAGTGAGTAGGGAGTGGGGCAAAAAGATAGGATTAGAGATTGGAAGGTTAAAAATCCCACTGTT
>CAWFHZ010000015.1:0-44080 GCA_963815785.1 uncultured Ignavibacteria bacterium | reverse complement strand
CGCTTCTGAAAGTATACCGCTTCTTGTTAAAAATGTACTATAAATAACAAGTACAAATGTTAAAATTGATAATACAAGGTTTGTCCTTACATATTTTCCGTTTCCCCCTTTAACTTGTGTATTTTTCTGAATGATAAGAGTATGTATTAATGCTATTCCTATGATCCAGGGAACAAGACTTGAATTCTCAACCGAATCCGATCCCCAAAAACCGCCCCAGCCCAGAACACCATACGCCCAGTACCCACCGATCATAATCGCGAGTCCCAACACAGCCATCGAAACAGAAAGCCACGGAAGGGATTTGCTTACCCAGGATTTATAATCCTTCCTTAAAATTGCCGACATTGCAAATGAATAGGGAATACCTGCCATGGCGAAGCCAATGAACAACAAAGGAGGATGGATCTGCATCCAGAAATTCTGCAGCAGTGGATTTAAGCCTTTCCCTGCTATCAGGAAATTATCTATAGGGATGTTTAAGGAAACAAGCATTGCCTTTAGCTGAGGTCCGATTTGAAGGAACTGCTGGCCAGTATTATCAGTCATTATAAATTGTCTAAGTTCATGAATCCCCAAATAGGATTGGTTAAAATATTTTATCTGAAGAAAATTCTGTTCAGCCCATATCGAGGTAAATGGATTTTTCAGAATAGGACTTATCAGAACTGCAAGGAATACAGCAATCAAAGTATAGATCATCATAAACGATGATTCGCGCGCTGTATCGCCGGAAAGATTCTTTATTAGGAATAAGCCCGTGACCGCGGAGAACAAAAGCCACAGCAGAAAACTTCCTTCCTGTCCTGCAAAAAAAGAAGACAAGAGGAGTCCGAATGAAAGATCACTGTTGCTGTAATCAAATACATAGCTATACTGATAATTGTGCGACAATATCAGGTAAAGCAGAAAAAACAGAAGCCGCTGCTGCGAAGAGCGTCATTAAATAATAACCTCTGCGCGCAAGCACAAGCGTATTAGTATAACCTCTGAATGTATAGTAATAGGTTATAACAGAAAAAATCCCTGCTATAAGTGAAGCTAATATGAATATATTTCCGAGCATTATTTTTTTCTCCATCATTAGTGAGTTTTCCCGGTAATTTTTTTACTTTATGCCCGGTTTTTTCAAGGTACATTTTTGCTTTATCCAGCGATACTTTCTTTTAACGTCATACCGCAGAGAGGGCAGGTTCCGGGTTTATCTGAGATTACATTATAGTCCATCATGTCCTGGTAGACCTTACCATCATTATATGCATCGATTTCACTAAGATCAATTTCTCCTTCACGAAGAAATGAATTTTCATTATTCACCGGTATTACGTTGTATCCTTTTTTAACAAGATTTTCTGAAGCCTTTTCAATTGAGACCTTTTTAAGATTCATTCCGCATTTCGGGCATTCACCCTCATTATCCGAAAGCTTATCAAAATCCATCGGACATTGATAAACCATTCCATCGTTATTCTTATCAATAGCATTTCAAAATCAAAAGATGACGAATCAGTTTTGTGCATCATTTTGCTGTTGTTTGTTTGTGTGTAATTCATATTCATATTTTGAGAATCATTGTTTTCATTTTTTTCCTGCGCCGTAGTAATACCGGCACAGGACCAGAAGGGCGATGAATACATGAACAAGATTTTTTAAGTTTTTTGAAATCATTTTATTATTCCTTTTTTATTTTCATTTTATTTTTCATTTGTTGATTCAGAGAGAAGGTTGAAGTTTGCTGTCAACCTCTTTAGCAATAAGTTCTGAAGTTTCCGATTTAGTAGAATCCATTGTTTCTTTCATCATTGAGTGATCCATTTTTGAATGATCCATCTCTCCATTCTGCATTGTTTTCGATTTTCCATCGCAACAGGAACCGCCGCAGGTTTTGTTTTCTTTCTCCTGTGCAGAAACTGCTGCCGTGAACAGAACGGAAAATAAAAGTGCAAATAAAAATATGATTGTTGACTGACTGTTTTTCATTACGCTTTCCTTATTTGTGTTAGTTTGGTTTTTATTTAATCGAACTTAAAATTAAATTTTCCCTTCTACGTCTGAATGAAGCAATAACCAACCCTGCAGTAATCAGTACTACGCCGGACCAGACAAGATCCATGTTCTGCTTTATGCTTGCTTCAACTGTAAGTACCTGACTTCCGTTTCCATTTTCATCATAGCCTACCGGCGAAATGTATAAATCTTTACCCCAGCCCGGAAGAATATCAGGTTCTCTCATAAGGGAATTATTAAAAGCAGAAATAAACATTACCGGCGAAGCTGTAAATGTTTTGGTTTTGTTTTTTATTTGAACATCAAAGGAATATTTATCACTTCCGGGTAATCTGTTAAATCCTGTGAAGGTAAATGAATGATGCAGCGCTTTAACTTCCTGTCCCATCGGAAGTGAAAGCTGTTCCGATGATGAGAAGTTTCCTGAGAGAAGGACACCCAGCAGAAATACTCCCACACCTATATGCGCAATCTGACCGCCTGTTACCAGGTAATTTATTTTCATGCTCTTAACAATTGTGCTGATATTTGTTGAAACTACAAAGCACGCCGTTAAAGTGTAAATGATAAAATAAACTGATGACATGCCGGCGGCAAATGCAATAACTGCTGTAGCTGCACCGGAGATACCCAGGTGAACTGCAGCTATACGGATTAGTTCATTTCTATCTGTCTTTTGCCAGTGTAATATCAGAGTGAACGCAATCATAAACATCATTAAGATGGCAATAGGGAAATTCATTGTTGTATAGAAACTGGTTTCAACTGAACTTCCGAAAATAGGAGATGATGTGCCGAGAATAATTATAAGAGCTGATCCTATCATCAATGCAGAACCATAGAACAAACCGTTTTCTCTGCTGAAGAAAGCTTCTCCCTGTACAGAATTTTTTTTCAGGTCTTTCCATCTTACAAGTACTCCGCCGATTCCGATTATTGTGAATGTCACGATAAATCCAACCAGAAATAAATATGTGGTCATTCCCGGAGCGGTGAATGAATGTACCGACGCTTCTGAAAGTATACCGCTTCTTGTTAAAAATGTACTATAAATAACAAGTACAAATGTTAAAATTGATAATACAAGGTTTGTCCTTACATATTTTCCGTTTCCCCCTTTAACTTGTGTATTTTTCTGAATGATAAGAGTATGTATTAATGCTACTCCTATGATCCAGGGAACAAGACTTGAATTCTCAACCGGATCCCATCCCCAAAAACCGCCCCAGCCCAGAACACCATACGCCCAGTACCCACCGATCATAATCGCGAGTCCCAACACAGCCATCGAAACAGAAAGCCACGGAAGGGATTTGCTTACCCAGGATTTATAATCCTTCCTTAAAATTGCCGACATTGCAAATGAATAGGGAATACCTGCCATGGCGAAGCCAATGAACAACAAAGGAGGATGGATCTGCATCCAGAAATTCTGCAGCAGTGGATTTAAGCCTTTCCCTGCTATCAGGAAATTATCTATAGGGATGTTTAAGGAAACAAGCATTGCCTTTAGCTGAGGTCCGATTTGAAGGAACTGCTGGCCAGTATTATCAGTCATTATAAATTGTCTAAGTTCATGAATCCCCAAATAGGATTGGTTAAAATATTTTATCTGAAGAAAATTCTGTTCAGCCCATATCGAGGTGAATGGATTTTTCAGAATAGGACTTATCAGAACTGCAAGGAATACAGCAATCAAAGTATAGATCATCATAAACGATGATTCGCGTGCTGTATCGCCGGAAAGATTCTTTATTAGGAATAAGCCCGTGACCGCGGAGAACAAAAGCCACAGCAGAAAACTTCCTTCCTGTCCTGCAAAAAAAGAAGACAAGAGGAGTCCGAATGAAAGATCACTGTTGCTGTAATCAAATACATAGCTATACTGATAATTGTGCGACAATATCAGGTAAAGCAGAAAAGCAGAAGCCGCTGCTGCGAAGAGCGTCATTAAATAATAACCTCTGCGCGCAAGCACAAGCGTATTAGTATAACCTCTGAATGTATAGTAATAAGTTATAACAGAAAAAATCCCTGCTATAAGTGAAGCTAATATGAATATATTTCCGAGCATTATTTTTTTTCTCCATCATTAGTGAGTTTTCCCGGTAATTTTTTTACTTTATGCCCGGTTTTTTCAAGGTACATTTTTGCTTTATCCAGCGATACTTCTTTCAACGTCATACCGCAGAGAGGGCAGGTTCCGGGTTTATCTGAGATTACATTATAGTCCATCATGTCCTGGTAAACCTTACCATCATTATTTGCATCGATTTCACTAAGATCAATTTCTCCTTCACGAAGAATTGAATTTTCATTATTCACCGGTATTACGTTGTATCCTTTTTTAACAAGATTTTCTGAAGCCTTTTCAATTGAGACCTTTTTAAGATTCATTCCGCATTTCGGGCATTCACCCGGATTATCCGAAAGCTTATCAAAATCCATCGGACATTGATAAACCATTCCATCGTTATTCTTATCAATAGCATTTAAATCAAAAGATGACGAATCAGTTTTGTGCATCATTTTGCTGTTGTTTGTTTGTGTGTAATTCATATTCATATTTTGAGAATCATTGTTTTCATTTTTTTCCTGCGCCGTAGTAATACCGGCCAGGACCAGAAGGGCGATGAATACATGAACAAGATTTTTTAAGTTTTTTGAAATCATTTTATTATTCCTTTTTTATTTTCATTTTATTTTTCATTTGTTGATTCAGAGAGAAGGTTGAGTTTTTTCATCTCTCTTTTTTTAATTGAAAAAAAGATTGCCGGATAAACAGTGAGTTCTAGAATTAAACTTGTGAGAATTCCACCAACCATCGGGGCGGCAATTCTTTTCATTACATCACTTCCGGTTCCCATTCCTATTAAAATAGGAAGTAAACCAAAAAGCATTGTTAAAACTGTCATCAGCTTAGGACGTACTCTTTTAACCGCTCCTTCAAAAATTGCTGCTCTAAGATTCGATATACTCGTAAGCAAACCTTTATTCCTGAAGTTCTCATAAGCGATATCAAGATAGAGAAGCATTACAACTCCGGTTTCAGCATCAACACCGAGCAGTGCGATTATACCAACCCAAACTGCAACGCTTAAATGAAATCCCGCGATATACAAGTACCAGATTGCTCCAACCATTGAGAATGGAAGTGCGAGAAGTACAATTCCTGTTTTCAGAATTGATTTTGTATTCATATAGAGCAGTACTATTACAATTAAAATAGTTAATGGAATTACAAGCATTAAATGTTTCGATGCTCTTTCCATATATTCAAACTGTCCGCTCCATTTAATTGAATAGCCGGGAGGCAGAGTTACCTTGCTGTTTATTATTTCTTTTGCCCTGTCAACATAAGTTCCTACGTCAATGTTTTGTATATCAATATAAACCCAGGTATTAGGTCTCGCATTTTCTGATTTTATCATCGGGGGACCCTTTTTAACCTCAAATGATCCGAGTTCTTCCAGCGGAATATTTCCGCCGGCAGGAGTTGGAACAAGTACACGCTTCAATGCTTCAAGATTTTCCCTGTAATCTCTCTGGTAACGAAGATTAACCGGATATCTTTCAAGTCCTTCTACTGTTTTTGTTATATTCATTCCACCGATAGCAGACATAAATACATCCTGCACATCACCCACAGTTAAACCATAACGTGCAATTGCGTCCCGGTTAATATTGAAATCAACATAATTTCCGCCTACAGATCTTTCTGCATAAGCTGAACGTGTTCCGGGAATTGTTTTGGCAACTTCTTCAATTTGTTTGCCTATGTTTTGCAAAACATTCAAATCGGGTCCTGCAATTTTAATCCCTACAGGAGTTTTAATTCCCGTTGAGAGCATATCTATCCTGGTTTTGATAGGCATCGTCCAGGCATTGGTTAAACCTGGAATCTGAATAGCATTATTCATTTCTTCAATAAGTTTTTCAGTAGTCATCCCCGATCGCCACTGGTCGTGCGTCTTTAGCCTTATTGTAGTCTCAATCATTGAAAGAGGAGCAGGATCAGTTGGTGTATCTGCTCTTCCAATTTTTCCAAACACAGATTCAACTTCAGGGAATGATTTAATTATTTTATCAGTCTGCTGAAGAATTTCTTTTGCTTTTGTAATTGAAATACCGGGAAGAGTTGTGGGCATATAAAGAAGATCACCTTCATCAAGCGGAGGCATGAACTCGGAACCTAATTGAGAGAATGGGAAGTAAGTTACCAGTACAATAAGAACAGCTGCTCCCATTACCCACCATCTTTTGTTCATTACGAAATCAACAACCGGGTGATACAGTTTTGCCAGGAACTTAGTAATCGGGTTTTCATCTTCTCTTCTCATCTTTCCCCTTACAAAATAACCGAGAAGAATCGGAACTATAGTTACTGTTAATATTGCAGCAGCAGCCATTGAATATGTTTTTGTGAATGCTAGAGGTTTGAACATTCTTCCTTCCTGCTGTTCAAGTGTGAAAACAGGAATGAATGAAACTGTAATAACTAGAAGAGAATAAAAAATTGATGGTCCGACTTCTTTTGCTGATTCAAGAATTACTTTCCAGTGCGGAAGTCTTTCACTTAAAGGTCGATCCTGGTTATGCACCATATGAGTCTGTGCATTTTCAACGAGTATTATAGATGCATCAACCATTGCACCGATTGCAATTGCAATTCCTCCAAGAGACATAATGTTTGCATTTATTCCCTGAATTTTCATTACAAGAAATGCAGCAAGCACTGCAGTGGGAAGAGTGAATATTGCAACAAGTGAACTCCTGATATGAAGTAGAAAAAGAATAATAATTAATGCAACAACAATGGTTTCCTCAAAAAGCTTGTCTTTAAGATTATTAATCGCACGGTCAATTAAACTGGATCTGTCGTATGCGGTTTTTATCTGAACATCAGCAGGTAAAGATTTTTTTAGTTCGGCAAGACGCTCCTTAACTTTTTCAATAACTGATAAGGCATTTTCTCCGTAACGGATTATTATTATTCCGCCGACGGTTTCACCTTCACCATTCCAGTCTGCTAAACCACGTCTCAGTTCCGGTCCAAGATTTATATCTGCCACATCACCCAGGTATATTGGTGAACCTGAATTAGAGGAAACACCTATTGCAACCTTCTTTAGATCATCTATACTTTTTATATATCCCAGCCCGCGAACCATATATTCTGCTTCACCCATTTCCAGCAGCCGTCCCCCCACATCATTGTTGCTTCTCTGGATAGCCATTTTAACTTTCTGAAGCGGAATTCCGTAATAAGCAAGTTTTGTGGGATCAACATTAACCTGGTATTGCTTTACGTATCCTCCAACGCTGGCAACCTCAGATACTCCCGGAATTGAAGATAATTCATACTTTAGAAAATAATCCTGCATAGATCTTAGCTCCTGCAGGTTTCGCTTGTCTGATTGAAGTACGTATTGATAAACCCAGCCGAGTCCTGTAGCATCGGGACCTAGCTGCGGACTAACACCTTCGGGTAATTGAGAACGTAATCCGTTCAGGTATTCAAGAACCCTGCTTCGTGCCCAGTAAAGATCAGTCCCATCTTCAAATATTATATACACCATAGAAAATCCGAAGAAGGAATAACCGCGTACATCCTTGGCATAAGGAACCGAAAGCATTTTTGTTGTGAGAGGATAAGTTACCTGGTCTTCTACAATCCTCGGACCCTGCCCGGGGTATTCGGTATAAATAATTACCTGCACATCGCTCAGATCCGGAATGGCATCTACTTTAGTGTTAAGGACTGCCCAGATTCCGCCGAGAATAAGTGCGGCAGTAAAAAGTATTACTAAAAATTTATTATTGATTGACCACTCTATGAGTTTCTGAATCAAGCCTTCTTTTTGTGAATCGCTGGATATCATCTAAATCTCCTGATTAAAAATTCATTTTCCATTGAAAAGAGAGTTTTGATTTTGTCATTCTGAACCTGGTTCAGGGTCTTTTTAAAAGATTCTTCAGTCGAAGACCTGACGGCAAGGCAGGCTCCTTCAGAATGACTACTTCTTGACTTTTTTGACAGCTTCTGATAAAAAATTGAATAACATCAATCATCATCCATATTCCATCAACCATCTTTACTCTTTAACCTTAAATCCATTTTCAAGCAGGTTTTTCTTTACCTGCTCAATCGGCAATTCTGTAAGTGTCATTCCGCAGAGAGGGCATTTACCAAACTCATCCGAAATAACATTCCAGTCCATTTCATCCTGAAAAAGTTTTCCGTCTTTATTTTTATCGATTGCCTGCAAATCAATTATTCCGGAGCGGACAATATTTTCTGTAGTTGCTTCTACTTTTTTGTCCTGCTTTATTTCCGATTCGGAATTAGGTTTATTTTTTTCTTTTGGTTTTTTCATTTCTTTGTCTTTTTTCATATCCATCTGCTTTTCAGGAGTTGAAGAATCCGGTGGATTATCCTGCATCATACCGATTGCAGATTTAAGATTACTTTCAGAATCAATTAAGAACTGTGCAGAGGTAACTATTTTTGATCCTGCAGTAAGTCCCTTAAGAACCTGGTAGTAGCCGTTTGAGTAACCGCCAAGAGTTACAGGCTGAGGTTTGAATTTGCCGTCGCCTAGTGAGAGAATAACGATATCTTTTGTTCCGCTTCTGATAATAGCATTTTCGGGTATAGCCGGAGTGAGTCCAAAATCCTTTCCGCTTATTTCAACATTGGCAAACATTTCAGGTTTTAATTTTCCGTTTGAATTATTTATATCAAGGCGTACTTTTACTGTTCTTGATTTTGGATCGAGTGTCGGATAAATAAAGGAAACCTTACCGTTAAATGTTTGTCCCGGCAGATAATTAAATTTTATTTTTGCTGGTGAACCGACATCGATTTTTGATAACTCATATTCATAAACATCGGCAAGCAGCCACAGGTTTGATAAATCAGATATCTGCATAAGCGGCATTCCCGCAATTATCTTTTGTCCTTCTAGAACATTTTTGGAAATAACTGTTCCGCTGTTTTGTGCATAAAGGGTTACATAAGTTTTTATTTCTTTTGTCTCCTTCAGTTTTTCAATATCTTTTTCGGGAACTTCCAAAAGCTGAAGTTTGCGAACCGCATTTTTTACTAATTCATTTCCGCTTTCAGCAACATCTTTTATTGAAGACTGGTTAACACTGTTATTGTAGGAAAGCGCTGTTAACAATTCCTGCTGAGCGGAAACAAGTTCAGGTGAATAAATGTCCATCAGCTTTTCACCTTTAGTCACTCTTTCTCCGGTATAATTGACAAAAAGTTTTTCAATCCAGCCACTTACACGAGTTGTAACTATGTAATCGGTTTTCTCGTTAGCCTTAAGAACACCATTGGTAATAACCACTGATGAAAGATTCTTCTCTTCAACTTCTGCAATCTTAACGTTCATATTCTGAACAACAGCAGGATCAATTTTGACGATACCAGAATTACCGGATTCATCTTCGTAAACAGGAACGAGATCCATTCCCATTTTTGATTTTCCGGGATGATCATAAATTTCATTGGCGTCCATCGGTGCTCTCCAGTAAAGAATTTTCCGCTCACCGGATTTTGTATTTCCCGAAGTACTGTTTTTAACCGGCACCAGCTTCATCCCGCAAATAGGGCAATCACCCGGATGGTCTTCAATTATTTGCGGATGCATTCCGCAGGTGTATAATTGTCTTTCAGTTTTAATTTCTGAATTACTGTTGAACGGGGATAGCAACAGCAATCCTGTCACTGTTACTGCTATTGCAATTAATCCGATAATTAAATATTTCTTTTTCATTTCGTTTCCTTAATTCAAATTCTGATTCAGGGTTGTCCCGGTTAGAAATTCAAGTCCGGCAATTTCTTTAAGATAATCAGTTTCCAGGCGGTAGAGTTTTGTCTCTACTTCATAAAGTTTATCTTGTGAATCAATTACATTAATAAAATCAATCTGTCCTACCTGGTAGCTGGATAAAGCAGAATTAAATGTTTGTCGTGCCTGTGGCAGTTCAGCTTCTTTAATCAGCTTTATTCTTTCTTCAAGCGAGTTAAGTTTTGCTACTGACGAACCGAAATTCTGAGCAAGCACCTGTTGGGCTAATGCATACTGCTGTTCATACATTTGCTGCATTGATTGAGCCTCTTCAACTTTTGCTGTTACTTTACCACCGTAATTAAGCGGAAGTGTTATTCCAACCATAACTGTAAAGAAATCAGTTAAAGGTGTATTTGTTTTGGCAATTTCATCTCTTTGTGAATATTGAAGAGAAAGATTGAAATTCGGGTAGCGGTCATACTTTGCAAGATTTTCCTGTAACACAGCTTTTCCCTGAGCAATCTGAAATCCTTTTAAGTATGCACGGTTCTGAACCGCAAGAGAATCAAGTTCATCTGCGGAATAATTCCGGAACGATAAAGTGTGTAATTCACTTGTTACAATAATATTATCTGCAGGAAGAAGAAACTGCGCATTTAATGAAGATTCAATCGAAGCTTCTTTGCTTTTAAGCTCTATAATTTTATCGCTGATATTTGTAAGCTCCAGTTCGACCTTCAATAAATTTTGCTGACTTGCAGTTGAGACTTCATATTTTGTGCGCACTACTTTAGAGATATCATCAAGAAGTTTTTTACTTTCATTTTCTATTGAAATAGCCTTCCTGATATAACTCAGTTCATAATAATTCTGTTTCACATCTTTAATTATTTCATTTCTTGCATCTGAAATTTCCTGCTGAATTATATCAACATCTTTCCCTGCAACTTCTGCAACGGCACCAAGTTTTCCGGGGAAAGGAATACCCTGGCTTAACCCGACAACTTTACCTGTCATAGGTTCCTGAGTAAAAGAAAATGAATTTACAGGAAGGTTTGCCAGTCCTAATGTTAAAGTGGGATCCGGAAGATTTGAATTCTGATCAATTCTGTTTACGGCAGCATCAGATTTTGCCTGGAGCATTTTCAGTTTGGGACTTACCTCAATCGCACGGTTTATTAATGAATCGAGTGACTGTCCGAAAACAAATCCAGGCGTAAGAGATAAACAGATTAGTAATAATATTTTTTTAATTCTATACATTTAATTCCTCGTACAAATTTTCTTTGATCAATTAAATGATCGGGATACTGTCAATTCAACGGAATAACAGATTGGAAGAGATATAAATATCCCTTCATACAAAGATTTGTACGGGTATTAAATAAGAAATACTGAGTTGTCTAAATAAATATGGTTATATAAAAGAGGCGGGGGAGAACTGCTTGTATAGTTAAATTGTACTGTAAAATCCGGTGAATGATAATCTGCGAAGAAACCGGCAGTAATAATTTTAACATTGGTAATCTGGCTAAGGTTGTCGCCAGCTGAAAGAAACTGATCTGTAATATTTTTGTTAAATACTTTGAACTGACAGCATGCGTTAAAATCATTTAAAGAAATTTTAACGGGGTTTTCATCTTCTTTATTTTCACAACAGCTATGGTGCTCTTTCATCATATTGTGCATTTTACAGGTTGAAGCGGAAGACATTCCGTTCATACTGCATATATGAATTACAAGAGGTAACCCCGTAGTAGCTACGAAGAAAATACTTAGTAATGTTAATATGAAGATTTTTCTTTTCATCAATTATTGACAAACATAAATTATCGCTGCATCAAAAGCAATATCCGTGCCGCCGGACTTAAGGGGATAAAAACATTTATCAATTGTACTGTTTTTCAATTACGATAATTTATAAGACCGGGAATTATCAAAATTGAAATAAAAAGAGCATAACAATATATTTGAGCTATAATCTTAACGTTTTTCGCATGTACTATTTAGGTTAACCCGAAAAACTATCTAAGGAATCCTAGTATGAAACACCTGAAAATTCTTTTGAATCTTTTACTCTTTAGCAGTGTAGTATTTGGACAATATTCGCTTGATCCAAATGTTCTTATGCTGCCCGATCAGCAAATAACTACGGAATCAATTTCTCTCCCTATACCTACAAACAGGGAAGATGTTAAATATGTAGGAATGGGGAAAACCGGTGTAGCAAACGGCAGAAAGATTAATGCTATGCTCTACAATCCCGCGTTGCTTAGCAGGAGCCGTTTTTCAATTGACGGAATTACAGTAAGTTTAAGTTTACCGCCTAAAACATATGAGGCGGCAAATTTTCTTAATAATCATTTACAGGAATTTAAGGATGCACTTTCTCTCAAAGAGGTGTGGAATGGCATATCCGATTTTAAGAACGCAACAGATATTAACCAGCAGCTCGCAGCAGTTAAAAAAATTCAGGATGGATTAAAATTTCCGAGAGATCTGTTTCAGCAATTAATAGGTACATCTGAAAACCCGGCTACGCATGGCATAAGAACAATTCCATCACTTGCAGTGCAGGTTGGAAATTTCGGATTCACTTTGTACGGTGTGGGGCAATCAGCATTTGAAGTTGAGCAAAGTCCAATAATTGATGCATTGTTAAGTATTCCAATTCCTGATGATCTCAGTAATCCGCAGCAAGTTGAAAATGCAATACTTGCATTACAGGGAATTCTTCAGCCAATATTTAATAGTAACGATTTTACGGATGTTTTACCTTTTGCATATTCAGTTTCTTACGTTGATGTTGTTGGGGCTGCCGGTTATTCATTTAATATAGCAAAGGATTTAAATATAGGAGCAAATATTAAAGTTGTTCACAGGAGATTCTCAGCCAAGAAGCTTCTTCTTGAACAGTATAATGATATTCTGAATATTCTTAAACGCGATTTGAATCAATACACTACAGGTGTTACTCTTGATATAGGAGGACTTTATAAGTTTCCCACAGGAACAGAAATTGGATTATCTATCCAGAATATAATTCCCGTAAAAAAAATTACTTCTACATTAACCACAGATTTTGCTAACACCTACCTGGATTATAAGAGAGATGCTAATGGAAATATAGTCATAAACGCTCAGGGAGATACCGTAATTCAATCGGTATCACAAACATATCATATCGGCATTCCTTTCGATCTTAAACTTCCAATGATAATTAATTTTGGTGCAATTCATCCGATAACAGAAAACTGGGATGTAGAATTTGACCTGGCGGATATTTCTGAAAAAGATATCAGGTATGAAGATTACCTGTCACGTCTCAGAGTTGGCACCGAGTACAGGCTTGATGCTATAAAAGATAAGCTCGGGATCGCATTCAGAGCGGGAATGGCAGACAAAAGATTTACAGGCGGTATAGGGTTTAATATTTACAGGGCTCTGCAGCTTGACGGGGCATATGCTTATGATGATTTTGTAGGTACATATTCATATTATGCGCAGGTAAAATTGGGTTGGTAAAGAAAAGGTATGTTTTGTGTTTTCCGCGGGAATCAGCAGTTAACCATATACTGATTCCCACTGTCTAATAAGTTAATACCACTTAAAGAATTTTAAACCGACATAGAAACAAATTATTCCTGTAAGTAGTAGTGCGAAGAAAGGAATCACCATTTCCGGTAGTCCTGTACCTTCAATAAAAATACTACGGATTCCATCTGCTAAAATTGTGAGAGGAAGGATTTTAATAAACCCGATGGCCCAATCGGGAAAATTATGGTAGCTGAAAAATATTCCTGATAAAACTATCATTGGTGTGGCAATAGCATTTATTAATCCGTTACCGACTTCAGGGTTTGCTGTTCGTGATGCAGTAACAATTGCAATTCCGGCAAAACTTATGTTACCCGCAATGAAAATCAGAATTAATGCAATTATGTTTCCCTGTATGGTAATTCCGAACACAAGATAGGAGAACAGGAAAAGCAATCCAGCCTCAAAAAAATTCATTATTGAGCGTACGCTTATAAGTGAAATAAGGAAGTATGATTTTTTCATCGGTGTTGCTATCATCCTGCGTAATAGTTTTTTCGAGCGTGTTTCAATTATCCCGTATCCCAAACCCCAGACTGATGACATCATCAATCCCATTGCAATTAACCCGGGAATGAAAAAATCGATATACCTTGTTCCGGTCAGAGTTAAAGGTTCAATCGATTCATCTTTACTTACCTGTATTTCATTATTAATTATTTTAGTGAGATTCAGGTAGGTCAATTTTGCTTCAGGATTTACAGGATCAAAATGATATTCTGTTTTACCATCCTTTTCTTCAATAATTAAATTAATCTCGCCTCGTTTCAATAGTTTTGTTGCATCATCCAGGTTGCTTCTTATGAAGATATAAGTGTTATTCCCGAGCTTTTTATCTTTGATAGTAATTCTATAATCATTTTCCTTTGTTGCACTGTCTTTAAACTTCTCCGTTCTGTTGGCAAGAAATTGTTCAAACCGGTTCGTTGTATCTGTGGAAGTATTATTAATTACTGCAATCTTATGAAGTGTATCTGTCTTCTGTGTGAAGGCAAGTCCCAGTCCAAGTGCCATCAACAGGGGAAATATAATTCCCCAGAACAGAACCGCAGGTTCGCGCATAAGTGATTTTGTGTGTATAATAAACAAGGTTAAAAACTGGTTTCTGCCGGTATCAGGCATCCAGATGTCTCCCTGTTAATGATGTAAAGAGATCATCGAGAGTTTTTCTTCTGCTTTCAAAATTCTTTAATTGAATATTCTTCGATTTCAGATATGTAAGAAACTCAGGCAGTTCAGTTTCAAGATTATCTATCGTTATAACACCTTTTCTTTTATTCTCATCCCATTTAAAATCAAGCCGGGAACTATTTTTTACAAGTTCATTAATTTCAGATTCTCCGCCTTCAGGAGTGAATTCTATAATCTTTTTATCATCAGAATTAAGTAATACTTCGCGTGTTCCTTCCAATAATATTTTTCCGCTATCTATTATTATAATGTAATCGCACAACTGTTCGGCTTCTTCCATATAATGGGTTGTTAAAATAAGGGAAGTGTGTGCTTTGTTTTTTAACTGGAGA
This sequence comes from uncultured Ignavibacteria bacterium, assembly GCA_963815785.1. Lineage (GTDB taxonomy): Bacteria > Bacteroidota > Ignavibacteria > Ignavibacteriales > Ignavibacteriaceae > DATFVA01. The sequence continues at coordinate 29,148 of CAWFHZ010000015.1, read as the reverse complement.
AGAATTTTCCAGATTTCTCTTCTCGCATTTGGATCGAGTCCGGTTGTAGGTTCATCCAGCAGAAGAACTCTCGGATTATTGAGAAGTGCAATTCCTAATGCCAGCTTTTGTCTTTGTCCTCCCGAAAGATTTACGGTAAAAGATTTCCGTTTTTCGCTCAGATTAATTTCGTTTATTATTTCATTAACTCTCTCATCGCCAAGATTATAAAAGCTGGCAAACATTTTCATTGTTTCTTCAACGGTTAGCTTATCAATAAATCTTGTCTCCTGTAAAGAAAGCCCGATTAATTGATGAAGCTCATTTGAATGACCTTCCCATCTTTTGCCAAAGATATGGATTTCACCTTTATCAGGTTTCTGAATTCCTTCAATCATTTCCACAAGAGTTGTTTTACCTGCACCGTTAGGACCGAGCAATGCAGTAAATTGTCCCGGCTGAATAGTTAGATTTACACCGTTAACAGCTTTTACAGTTTTGAAGGATTTATAAACATCCTTAACTTCTACTGCAGGAATATCAACTAAAATTTCTTCTTTGGAATTCATTTTGATGAAATTGCTGAGATTTTTTTTGTGAATAGAAAAATTACATTAAGATTGGAACTAAATCAAAAAAATAAAATTTAAAGAGTTACGAAAACGGTAGCCAATTAGTTAATTCGTAAATAAGTAAATTATATATCAAGTAATTAGAATTAATCTATTATAAGAGAATAATATTTAGTTTTGTTCAGGAGGAAAATTTATGAAGACTACTGGAAATACTATTTTAATTACAGGTGGAACTTCAGGAATTGGTCGCGGTTTTGCAGAAGAATTTATGAAGAGAGGAAATACCGTCATTATATGCGGCAGAAGAGAAGATCGTCTTCTGGAAATGACTGAACAGTTTCCGGGGATTATCACTACAATTTGTGATGTCAGCATTGTTGAAGAAAGAGAAGCATTATACCAGTGGGTTATTGAAAGTTATCCCGATTTAAATATTCTTATCAATAATGCCGGAATTCAACTGGTAGCTGATATGACAAAGGAAGTTGATCTCGACAGAATAAATCAGGAAATCGAAATAAACCTTATAGCGCCAATTCATCTCTCATCTTTGTTTGCTGAACGATTTAAAGACAAAGACGAATCTGCAATTATGAATATATCATCCGGACTCGCATTTGTTCCAATAGCTTTTATGCCAGTTTATTGTGCTACCAAAGCAGCGATTCATTCAATAACAATGTCATTAAGACATCAGCTAAAAGAAACATCTGTAAAAGTATTTGAAATTATACCACCTTCTGTTGATACTGAACTCGGACACGAGAGAAGAAAGGACAAAACCCAGACTCACGGAGGCATGCCTATTAAAGAATTTATTGATGAATCGATGGAAGCTATTGAAAATGATTTGTTTGAAGCTGCGGTAAGCGATGCAAAGAATCTGAGGGAGAAAGGGGAGTCTCTTTTTGGCACCATAAATAAATGAAAATATCAAGATAAATATTCAATAGTAAAATTGTTGACAGAGGCATCAGTATCAGCAAATATTCCTTTTTTTGCATTTATACGCACCCCTCTTTATATTTGTCAATTAAATTTTTCAACATATTGCAATAATTAATGCAGAAAATTTTCATATCAGATTTATCGAAATACGTTGGTAAAGAAATTAAGATACAAGGCTGGCTCTACAATAAAAGATCAAGCGGCAAACTGCATTTTCTTATTCTAAGAGACGGATCAGGTTATTTGCAGTGTGTATTTTTTAAAGGAAACGTTTCCGAAGAAGTATTTGAGTTAGCGGGAAAATTAGGGCAGGAATCTTCAATTGAAATTACCGGCAAAGTAAAAGCTGAACAGAGAGCACCGGGCGGATTTGAACTTGATGCATCTGATCTGAAAATAATTTCTGAAACTCACGATTATCCGATTACTCCAAAAGAACATGGTGTAGAATTTTTAATGGATAACCGTCATCTCTGGTTACGTTCAAGCAAACAGGTTGCAATTCTTCGTGTCCGCCATAGAATAGTAAAAGCCATTAGAGATTTCTTTGACGGGAACGGATTCACTTTAATGGATCCTCCTATTCTTACTCCTTCTTCCTGCGAAGGGACTTCTACATTATTTGAAACAGAATATTTTGATTTAGGTAAAGCTTATTTAACACAGTCGGGACAGTTGTATGCAGAAGCCGGTGCAATGGCTCTTGGAAAAGTTTATACCTTCGGTCCGACATTCCGCGCAGAAAAATCCAAAACAAAGAGACATTTAACAGAATTCTGGATGTGTGAACCTGAAGTCGCTTTTGCCGATTTAAATGATGATATGGATTTAGCCGAAGAATTCCTTGAATATATTGTTCAGACTGTAATTAAAGACAGGGAAGAAGAATTAAAAGTTCTTGAGAGAGATATAAAATTTTTAATGAATGTTAAGAAACCGCTCCCAAGAATTTCTTACGATGAAGCTGTAGAAATTCTGAAAAAGAACGGAAGTGAATTTGAATACGGAAATGATTTTGGCGCACCGGATGAAACAATCATTTCAAATCAGTTTGACAGACCTGTAATGGTTCATCGTTATCCATCTGTTGTTAAAGCATTTTACATGAAAAGAGATCCTGAAAATCCGAATCTTGCGTTGGCTGTGGATGTTCTTGCCCCTGAAGGTTACGGCGAAATAATCGGCGGAAGCCAGAGGGAAGATAATATTGATTTATTAATAGAAAGAATTAAAGAACACGATCTCCCGATGAAAGATTTTGAATGGTACCTTGATCTGAGAAGATTCGGTTCAGTACCACATTCAGGATTTGGTTTAGGATTAGAAAGAACTGTTTCCTGGATTTGCGGACTTGATCATATCAGGGAAACTATTCCTTTCCCAAGAATGATTTATAGAAATACTCCGTAAGATGGATGATGTTTGATGTATGACGGAAGATGTAAATCAGGAAAAATTGAATTAGGAAAATATAATTTAGATTGTGAATTCTAAAACCAAAGAACTGCTTAAAAGAACTTTTGATTTTGGAGTTGATTGTTTATTGTTCCTTGAATCTTTACCTTCAAAAGCCATATTAAAAGTTGTGACTTTTCAATTGGCAAAAGCATCGACATCAGCAGGTGCAAATTACGAGGAAGCACAGGGTGCTGAATCAAATAAAGATTTCATTCACAAAATTGGAATTGTATCCAAAGAAGTCCGTGAATGTAATTATTGGTTAAGACTACTTGACAAAATTCTTGATGAGCAGTATAAAAACGAAAAGTTTAATCACATTTTAAAAGAAAGTATTGAGTTGAAAAAGATATTTACTTCCATAAAAATGACAGCTCAGCAAAATAATGGAAAGTAAAAATCATACATCAACCATTTTCCATCATACATCATACGTGGATTTATGACTTTAGAAATTATCCTCTTTATACTCTTCGGTGCTGTTGCAGCAATCTCATCTGTTATAATGATTACCAGAAGTGATGCTGTGATTTCTGCTTTATTTCTGGTTCTTAATCTGGCTTCAATTGCAGGGCTTTATCTTTTATTAAATGCACAGTTTATTGCTGTAGCGCAGGTGATAGTTTATGCGGGAGCAATAATGGTTTTGTTTCTTTTTGTAATAATGTTATTAAGACCGCAAAAAGAAAGTATTTTTGGGAATAAACCAGCTATAAAAATTATGGCTATTGTTATAACTATTCTTGTTTTTTTACAGATAGCTTACATGATTTTCTTTTCCAAATCCAGTGAAGTAACAGGAGAAGTTGCAGCCAGTGTTAATGCGGGAACTGTTGAATCAATAGGAAGAACACTTTTTATCAATTATGTAGTTCCATTCGAAGCTGCAGGATTTTTACTTTTAGCAGCAACCATTGGAGCCTTAGTTTTAGCAAAAAAGAATTTCAAATAAAATTATGCAGATACCAATTGATTATTATTTAATACTTAGTGCGTTTATGTTCGCAGTTGGCGTAACAGGTGTTCTGATAAGAAGAAATGCGATCATTGTTTTTATGTCGATAGAACTTATGCTTAATTCTGCAAACCTTACACTTGTTGCTTTTTCCTCTTATCTGGGAAATTCTATTGGTCAACTGTTTGTTTTCTTTGTGATGACAGTTGCCGCAGCTGAAGCTGCTGTTGGGTTGGCAATTATTATTGCACTCTTCAGGAATAAATTAACTCTGAATATTGATGAAGTAAATATTTTGAAATGGTGATCAGTTTTCTCATCAGTTTGAATCTATAATTAACAGAATTTTATGATTAATCTAATATACTTAACCGTTCTCCTTCCTCTGGCGGGATTCCTTATCAACGGAATTTTCGGTTCCAAAATAAAGAATGAGAAAATAATTGGTATCATTGGCAGCGGTGCTATAGGGTTGTCATTTATAATAGTGGTTGGTGCTTTTATTCAAACCCTGGGACTTCCTGTTGAAGAAAGACAGCATATTGTTAATCTCTTTACCTGGATGAAAGTTGGTGGACTTAATGTCGGGTTCGCATACCAGGTAGATCAGCTTTCGCTAATTATGGCTTTAATAGTCACCGGAGTAGGATTTATCATTCATGTTTATTCAATTGGTTATATGCATGGTGATAAAAGTTTCTGGAGATTTTTTGCCTACATGAACCTTTTCATTTTTGCGATGATGAACCTGATTCTCGGCGATAACTTTGTTCTCCTTTTTCTTGGCTGGGAAGGTGTAGGTCTTTGTTCTTATTTACTTATCGGTTTCTGGTATGACAAAAAATTTGAAAAAAGTACCACTAGTGATGCTGCTAAAAAGGCATTCATTGTTAACAGGATAGGTGATTTTGGATTTTTACTTGGAATGTTCTTAATCTATATGACATTCGGAAGTTTAAATTTTAATGAGGTCTTCACAAGAGCCAATCTTTTTAATGTTCACGAAAGTGTGTACACATTTATAGCATTGTTTTTATTTATTGGAGCTACGGGCAAATCAGCACAGATACCGCTCTTTGTCTGGCTGCCTGACGCAATGGCCGGTCCCACTCCTGTTTCTGCATTAATACATGCAGCTACAATGGTTACTGCCGGAGTTTATATGGTTGCGAGGTGTTCAATAATATTTGTTTCTGCCCCGGCAATAATGACAGTGGTTGCAGTGATAGGAGTTTTAACGGCTCTTTTTGCAGCATCTATCGGAATGGTTCAGAATGATATTAAAAAAGTTTTAGCTTACTCAACTATAAGTCAGCTTGGGTATATGTTTTTGGCATTGGGTGTAGGTGCTTTTTCTGCCGGAATTTTTCACGTAATGACTCATGCATTTTTTAAAGCTCTTTTATTTCTTGGTGCAGGCTCAGTGATCCACGCGATGCATGAACATCAGGATATTCAGCATTTCGGGGGACTTAAAAAATATATGCCGAAAACTGCATTAACTTTCCTTGTTGCATCCCTGGCAATTTCCGGAGTTCCGCCGTTATCCGGATTTTTCAGCAAAGATGAAATTCTATGGATGTCATTTGCTAACGGGAGTTTTATCCTCTGGCTGATCGGAGCAATAACTGCTTTGATGACTGCATTTTATATGTTCCGGCTATACTTTCTTACATTTGAAGGCAAAGAAAGATTCGGACAATCACTTCATCCTCATGAATCTCCTTCGGTAATGACGATACCTTTAATTGTCCTGGCTGTTCTGGCTGCTATCGGAGGATTTATAGGAATACCGGCATTATTTTCAGGAGAAGGTGGAAATAAATTTGAAAGCTGGCTTGCCCCGGTATTTGAAAATGCAGAACATAAACTTGCTTTGTACGGAACACATTCTGCAGGTTCGGAAATTACACTGATGCTTATTTCAATTATACTTGCAGTTGGCGGAATCTGGATTGCACGGAATATTTATTTGAAGAAACCTGCAATCGCAGAATCAGTTTCATCAAGATTTAAGGGATTATATAATCTTTTGTGGAATAAATATTTTGTTGATGAAGTTTATGACGCTGCAGTTGTAAATCCTATCGTTAAAGGATCAGAATCATTTTTGTGGAAATTTACAGATAATAAAATCATTGATGGAACTGTGAACGGAACGGCTTCAATTATCGGATTTATTTCAGCAAGAATCAGAAAAATTCAGACAGGAGTTGCCCAGATTTACGCTGTTGTTATGATGCTTGGAATTGTTATCGCTTTATTCTGGATTATTTTAAGTTTATAAATTATGGAAAACAGTCACCTCTTAACATATCTTCTTTTTACACCTTTAGCCGGTGCTATAATTCTTTTATTCTTGAATAAAGAAAAAGAAAATGCTATCCGTTGGTTCGGGCTGATTGTATCATTAGCTGCTTTTATAATATCACTGGTGATTTATTTTAATTTCGATTTGTCAAAATCAGGATTTCAGTTTATTCACCAATTCAAATGGATTGAGAATTTAAACATCAGTTATAAAGTCGGAATAGATGGAATGGCTTTGCTTCTGCTGATGCTAACAACTTTCCTAACTCCTCTTACTTTAATCTCAAGCTGGTCAAGTATCAGCAAGCGGGTTAAAGAATTTACATTTTTTATGTTAATGCTTGAAGCAGGTATGCTTGGAGTATTCGTTTCCATCGATTTGTTTTTATTTTACATTTTCTGGGAAGCAATGCTTATCCCAATGTACTTTATAATCGGTATATGGGGAGGGGAGCAAAGAATTTATGCCTCGGTAAAATTTTTCCTTTATACGATGTTCGGCAGTTTGTTGATGCTTGTTGCCATTATCTGGCTTGCTGTTTATGCATCAGGTCCGCTGGGACATTTTACCACGGATTTAACTGAACTCTATAAAGTCGGTCCAACAGTAAAAGAAAACATTCAGAACTGGATGTTTGCAGCATTTGCCTTCAGCTTTGCAATTAAAGTTCCGCTTTTCCCATTACATACCTGGCTTCCCGATGCACACGTACAGGCACCAACTGCAGGCAGCGTTATTCTTGCAGGTGTTCTTCTTAAAATGGGAACATACGGATTGCTGAGATTTTGTCTTCCTCTTTTTCCCCAGGCTGCAATGAATTTTGCACCTTATATTTCAGTTCTTGCTGTGATAGGAATTATTTACGGCGCCCTTGTTGCAATGGTTCAGAAAGATATGAAGAAACTTGTAGCTTATTCATCTGTTGCACATCTTGGATTTGTTGTACTTGGAATTTTTGCAATGACACAGGAATCTATCCAGGGTGCAGTGATTCAAATGGTTAATCATGGATTATCAACAGGAGCTTTATTCCTTCTGGTTGGAATTATTTATGAACGAACTCATACCCGCGAAATCTCTCAGTATGGCGGGATTGCAAAAGTAGTTCCTTTCTTTGCTTTTGCGTTACTCTTTGCTTCACTTTCTTCCATAGGTTTACCCGGACTCAATGGTTTTGTTGGTGAGTTCTTAATCCTTCTGGGTTCATTCAAATCTCCGGTTCTTGGAAGTTGGTGGTATACAATTTTTGCAGCTTCAGGAGTAATTTTTGCGGCGGTTTATCTTTTGTGGATGTACCAGAGAGTTGCTTTCGGGGAGGTAACAAATCCGAAGATGAATTCGCTCACTGATATGAATAAAAGGGAAATGTTAGTTCTTATTCCAATATTTATTTTCATTATCTGGATTGGTATCTATCCAAGTACATTTTTAAATGTTTCAAAAAAATCAACAGCTAAAGTTATAGAGCAGGTTTATGTTCCAGCCAAAGCAAGTATTGAATAGGAATACTTATGAGAAATGGCAGCAGATTATTTTTAGCTATTGTTTTATCGTTCTTTTTTTATTGTAATATCAATGCAGCTGAAGTTTCTGCTGTTAATGATTCACTAGGCAACGTAGGTGCAGTAGAACATATGAGTGAGCAGATTCTGCCTTCTCCTTTAATGGTGATACCGTTTATTGTTTTATTATTAATGATTGCAACGGGTCCTCTGTTCTATAAACATTTCTGGGAAAGACATTATCCGAAAGTTTCAATAGTTCTTGGTGTAGTTGTTGTCGTTTATTATTTGGCAGTATTAAATGACAAGCACAGCCTGTTGCACACGTTTGCTGAATATATTTCGTTTATTGCATTGCTTAGTTCTTTGTTTGTTGCTTCAGGCGGAATATTAATAAAGGTTGATAAAGAATCGACTCCGATGCTCAACGTACTGTTCCTTTTATTTGGTGCAATTATTTCAAATGTGATAGGAACAACCGGTGCATCTATGCTTTTGATCAGGCCTTTTATAAAAATGAACCGTGAACGACTTAAACCGTATCACATTATATTTTTCATTTTTGTAGTGAGTAATGTTGGTGGTGCTCTTACGCCGATAGGTGATCCGCCGCTGTTTCTTGGTTTTTTAAGCGGTGTTCCCTTTTTCTGGGTAATTGATAATGTCTGGTTCATCTGGCTCCCTGCTTTATTGATGATACTTGCTGTTTTTTATGTCTTTGACACTATGAATAAAACTGAATATGAAAAGATAGAGTACTCAGGAAAGATTCATTTCGAAGGGTATAAAAATCTTGTTTATCTTTTAGTAATTATTTTAGCAGTATTTATTGATCCAGTTGTTATGCCATGGGTTCCGAGTCTTGCACCTTTACCGTTTGGAATAAGAGAAATTATAATGTTTGGTGTTGTTTATTTCTCTTACAAAGGAGCTGATACTGAAATTCTCAAAGCAAATGAATTTGATTTTGAACCTATAAAAGAAGTAGCATATTTGTTCGTTGGCATTTTTGCGACAATGATACCGGCTTTGCAGATTATTGCTCATGAAGCTCGTGTACTTGGTGATAAATTAAGCGCAGGTGTTTTTTATTGGGCAACCGGAACGCTTTCCGCCGTCCTGGATAATACACCGACTTATATGAATTTTCTTAGTGCGGCAATGGGCAAGTATGCACTGGATGTTACAAATAAAATGCACGTAATTCATTTTGTTTCTGTCGATGATGTTTATTTGCAGGCAATTTCTGTTGCCGCTGTTTTCTTTGGTGCGATAACGTACATAGGCAATGGTCCTAATTTTATGGTTAAATCCATAAGTGAAAGAGCGGGTATTAAGATGCCGAGTTTCTTTACTTATATGGTTAAATATTCTATAGTAATTCTTGTCCCGATTTATACAATTATCTGGTTATTATTCTTTTATGGCAAAGGATGATTATGAATACAATTGAAAATACTTTAAGCAAAAATCTAAACGGACTTTGTTACGGCAACAGAATATTACTTCCGTTCAATTGTAACTTCTTAAAAGTTATAATTGAAGACGATATTATTACCGATTTTTCTCCTAGTTCAAAGGGGATTTATGTGAAGGAAGAGGATGGGTTTACTGAACTTTATTTCCTTGAAATAAAAAACGTAAAGGAAACAGTTTCAAAATATGAAAATATTAAAGTGGTAGCAGTTGAAAAAAACGAAAATATTTTCGATTTGAAAAACCATAAAAAAATTGCTTTATATCTTGAAGAAAAACATAATGTGAAGATTGAAAAATCTGAAGATGACATTTTATTTATTGAATAATTTTGCCTGCCACCTTTATAGCAGGCCTAAGGTTTTATTATATGCTCAATAATATTCAGGAATTTTACAACATATTGCCGCTAGTTATTGTTGGTGCAGGAATCCTGGTTTCATTGCTGATTGAAATGTTTAAGAAAGAAAGTGAAACTACTTTAGGCTGGATTTCTGTAATCATATTTCTCGCTGCCGCTTTTTATTCGCTCGCAACCGTAAATTCTGTTTCGGTTGTTATGCAGAATATGCTTGCAACCGGGGGTGTTGTTAATATTTTTTATTTCATCTTTACTTTCGGGGCAGCACTGGTCAGTCTTCTTTCAATGGATTACCTGAAAAAGTACGGTGCCAACTATGGTGAATTCTACCTTCTTATGCAGACTTCTGTTTTAGGAATGATGCTGATGGCAGGAGCGAAAGATTTATTTACAATCTTTCTCGGACTGGAACTTATGTCAATCAGTTTTTATGCACTTGCCGGTTTGAACCGGAAAAAACTTTCTGCCAATGAAGCTTCATTGAAATATTTTTTACTTGGAGCTTTTGCTACGGGTTTTACCGTTTATGGAATTGCCCTTATATACGGATCAACCGGCACAACATCTATTGAGGGAATTATCTCAAGGTATTCACAACTCTCCGGAGATTTTATTTTCATCGCGGGTATTTTACTTTTCTTAATCGGATTTTCATTTAAGATTGCCGCATTCCCGTTTCATATGTGGGTGCCTGATGTTTATGAAGGAGCAGCAACAACCGTTTCAGGATTATTTTCAACCGGGGGTAAGGCTGCTGCTTTCAGCGCGATAATCGTATCACTCGGCACTATTTTAAGTACAGCAATACCTCACATTTTCACACCTTACCTGGCAGTTATTGCTGTTCTCTCAATGTTGTTCGGAAGTATAGTTGCAATTGTTCAGGATAATATTAAAAGAATGCTTGCATACTCATCAATAGCACACGCTGGTTACATGCTTATTGGTCTTGCCGCAGGAAATTACGATGGAATTGCCGGGATTATCTTTTATCTCGCTGCTTATACATTTATGAACCTTGGTGCTTTCGGAATCATATCCATTGTTGAGGGTAAGGATGAAACTAATTTATCTATCCGTTCTTATACAGGACTTGGTTCAAGAAGACCTTTGCTTGCTGGATTGCTTTCGGTTTTTATGTTTTCTCTGGCAGGTATTCCACCGTTTGCCGGGTTCTTTGGAAAATATTATGTGTTCATTTCCGCAATTGAAGCACATTTAACCTGGCTGGCTATTGTTGGTGTTATTTCAAGCGTTATCAGTGTTTATTTTTATCTTAGGATTGTTGTTTTAATGTACTTTAAAGATCCCGAAGAAGAAATTTCTCCATCCAATACCAGTACGGGATTACTTGCGGTAGTCATTTCTGTACTTCTTGTAATTGTGCTCGGTATTGCACCTGGTACAATAATAGGCTTGATTTCATCTTTCTTATCTTAAAAACTATTTAAATTTGAAATCTTATCTCCGGTTTTAAAGCTTAGTATATCACTAATAAATAAAACCGGAAATTTTATTTTAGGATACTAATATGATACCGTTATTTTCAACCAGCCAAATCCGCGAAGTTGATAATTTTGCAATTAATGAAATCAAAATTCCCGGAATTGTTTTAATGGAAAATGCTTCTCTGGAGATTTTCAGTTATGTTGAATTATTAAGAGAAGAATTGAATCTTCAAAAGAAAATTGCCATCATTTGCGGGAAAGGAAATAACGGCGGAGACGGATATGCTGCCGCAAGACATTTTTTTAATAATGGCTGTGATGTTGCTGTTGTAAGAATAGGGGACACAGAAGAAATGACCCCTGATTGTAAATTAAATTACACAGTGCTTAAAAATCTTAATATTCCTAACAGGAAAATTTTATTTTACGATTATAAATCCATTAGTGATCTAAAGAAAATAAAAGATTATCCTGTTATTGCTGACGCAATGCTTGGCAGCGGCATCGAGGGATCCCTGAGGGAACCTTATAGTTCAATAGTGAATGAATTAAATAAGTACAAAGCTTTTAAAGTTGCGATTGATATTCCGACAGGCATAAATGCAGATAAAGGATATGCAGAAAATGCTTTTATAGCTGATTTAACTATATCGCTTGGCGAATTGAAAAAAGGATTATTTTTTGGGTCCGGGAGTGTTTATTGTGGAGAAATATTTAAAGGCAGTATAGGAATTGATTTTTCTTATTTTGATAAATATCAATCTTCAGAATTTCTTATTGAACCGGAGGATGCTTACGAATTCCTTCCAAAGAAAAAGAAAAATGATTATAAATATTCTGCCGGCAAAGTTTTCACGATAGCAGGTTCGGGTAGTCTACCGGGAGCAGCAGTTCTGACTTCAAAGGCGGTTCTTTTATCCGGTTCAGGTGCATCAATTCTGGCGTTTCCGAAATCTGTCAGAAGATTGGTTCATAAAAATTTAGGTGAGGTAATAGTTGATTCCTATGAAGATGAAAAAAAGGAATTTTTAACTTCAGGTAACCTTAAAGAACTGAACAAAAAAATTAAATGGGCGGATGTAGTTGCAATGGGTCCAGGATTGGGGAGAGAGAAAGCAACCAAAGAAGCAGTCATTAAAATTATAAACGAAAAAAAATATAAAAATCTCGTTCTTGATGCAGATGCAGTGTTTGCACTCGGAGAAGAAGGTTATCAGCATTTTAATTTGAAGGATGTTGTTCTGACACCTCATCATGCCGAGTTTGCGCACCTTATTGGAATTGAACTTAAAGAACTCGAAAAAGATCTTCTAAAATACGGCCATAGTTTTGCAGAAGAAACCGGATCATTTCTGGTATTAAAAGGTTCTCCTACTATAATTTTCACTCCGGGTGGCGATGCATTAATTAACACGACAGGAAATCCTGGTATGGCAAAGTTTGGAACCGGGGATGTTTTGACTGGTGTAATTGCTTCATTTATTGCACAAAAGAAAAATATTGAAGAAGCTGTTGTTTCAGCTGTTTATATTCATAGTCTGGCAGCGGATTTATTATTAAAGAAGTATACAGAATACGGATACACTGCCACTGAAATAAGTAGAAATATTTCTTCAGCAATTAAATTCTTAAGGAAAACTTTTGCTAAACAAGCTTGAAAGTCATAAAAAATGGATGGTTTATTTCCCTTTAATCATTTATTGGATAATTCTTTTTATTGCAACAACATTGCCTGCACGCGATTTACCGAAAACAGGTGTTAGCGATAAAATAGAACATTTCACTGCTTATTTTATTCTGGCATTTCTTCTTAATTTAACCCTGATGTTCCAGAACAAGTATCCAAAATTAAAACAAAATGCCTGGTTGTTTACTCTCATTTTTACCTTATTATATGCAGGATTAGATGAAATTCATCAGCTTTTCATACCGGGCAGGGATTGTGATATACTCGATTGGCTGGCTGATGCTTCCGGTACTTTGCTTGCTTTGGGAATTTTAAGAATCATCATTAATTATTTAAAGTATAAACCCCAAACAAGATGACAAATGGGATACTGAAAAATAATCATTAAAAAATACATTTTGGATGGAACAATTTATTTATATTATCGTTTAATGAATTGTGGAATTTGACAAAAGAATCATCATTTATTAACTTGACGGGCAATTAATTTGCTCTTAAGGAGGAGTTGATAATGTCACTCAATAAAAATCCCAAAGCGGATTTGAGACGTAGTTATAAAAAAATTTTCGAGCTGAGTCTGATTATATCTCTGGCTCTTTTAATCGTCGCATTTAAATTTTTCCCGCATATGGACACTACAGTTACACTTTCCGAAGGTCCGCAGGAATTATTTAAGGTTGAAGATGTGCAGCAGACAAAACAGGAAAACAGACCACCACCACCACCGAAACCTCCAATTCCAATTGAAGCCCCTTCGGAAGATGTACTAGAAGATATTGAAATAGGCGCTACAGATCTTGATGTTAATCAACAGGTTGAAGCTCCTCCTCCGCCTAAGGTTGAGAAAAAAGTTGAAGAAGAACCCCAGTACTTTGTAGCGGTTGAGGAAATGCCGGAACCAATTGGTGGAATCCAGGCAATCCAAAGTAAAATTGTTTATCCGGAAATTGCTAAAAGAGCCGGAATTGAAGGTAAGGTTTATGTTCTTGCTTTTGTGGATGAAACAGGAACAGTAACTAAGGCTGAAATTATTAAAGGTCTTGGAGCAGGACTTGATGATGCTGCTTTGAATGCCGTTAAAGCTACTAAATTTAAACCTGGTAAACAGAGAGGTAAACCTGTTAAAGTTCAGGTTTCAATCCCGATAGTTTTTAAGTTACAATAATTTTGTTAAGTTAGATTAAGGCGTCCTTTTGGACGCCTTTTTCATTTTAAATATTTTAATCGAAAGAATATAATCAGGGTAAATTACTCTCCAGTATTTTATATTTACAATTCTTAAAATTTTTTGTTTATACTAGCTCAAGAAAAACTCAATATGGAATAGAATAAATAATTTGAAACAAAAACCCGCACAGAAAAATATTATCCTTATTATTTTTTTAATTATACTGGTGATTATCGATCTAATTTTTATTTACTATATAAAATATGACAATCAACATTTACCCGTTTCTTACTTCAGGCTATCAAGCTTGGGAAACCTTTTCAACTTTCTCTTTAGCATTCTTCTTGTAACAGGATTAATATTACATATATTTTCTTCTAAAGGACGATTACCAAGCGGTATGATTTTAACCTTATCGATTGTGATGACGATAATGCTTTTTAGCGCATGGATATTTTCAAAATCGCAGGTTCATCTTCCTGATATAACAATATTAAATCAACCTTTCAATAAAATATTCATAAGTGGATTATTTTTTATTTATCAATTTGTCCAATTCATCTTGATTTTTCAAGTCTGGATGAATTTGTCCGGAAAATCAGATTTAATATTTCTTCGTTCAATTCTTGATTCGATTTTAATTACAATTTTTCTGCTTGTCTTTGCATTTATTTTTCTAAATTATAACAAAACTTCTAAGTTTAAGCCTTCGGGGATTGATACAAATACTGCGGTGGTTTTAGGAGCTGCTGTCTGGAGAAATGAACCGAGTCCCAGTCTTAAATCCAGGGTTGATAAGGCTCTGAGTCTTTATAAAAAAGGCAGTATCCACAAGATTCAATTAACAGGTGGAAATGCTCCCGGTGAACTGAGTGAAGCAGAAATCGCCTTAGCTTATCTGAAGACAAAAGATATTGATACAAACGATGTATGGATTGAAAAGAATACAACTTCAACTACTGAACAGATACAGTTTATCAAATCAAGATTAGATGGTAAACCGGGTATCGGAAACATTATAGTAATTTCAGATTCGTATCATCTGCCGAGAGTGAAAGAAATAGCTGATTTTTATCACTTAAAAATTGAAGTTGCTGCATCTGACCTGGATTTAAATTATGCAAATAAAATTTATTATAAGGTAAGAGAAAGTGCTGCAATTTTAATATTTTGGTTCTTCGCAATTTAAAAAATACTCAATCATTGGAGAAATACTTATGCTTAATTTCGAAGTTATAGAAGAATATAATCACGAACAGGTTGTGTTTTGTTCTAATAAGGAAGCAGGTTTAAGAGCAATCGTTGCTATACATAATACTACTTTAGGTCCGGCACTTGGCGGAACAAGAATGTGGAATTATAAAAGTCATGACGATGCATTAAAAGATGTTCTCCGGTTATCGAGAGGAATGACCTATAAAGCTGCTGTTTCAGGTTTGAATCTCGGCGGAGGAAAAGCAGTAATAATCGGGGATTCGGCAACACAAAAAAATGAATTATTGTTCAGAACATTTGGAAAATTTATAGAAGGCCTGGCAGGCAGATACATTACTGCTGAGGATGTTGGAACCTCTGTTACAGATATGGAATTTGTAAGGATGGAAACTAAATATGTAACAGGTGTATCAAAAGCACTCGGAGGTTCAGGAGATCCTTCACCAGTTACTGCTTACGGAGTTTTTGTGGGAATGAAAGCCTGTGCAAAATTTAAATGGGGGAGTGATTCGCTTGCAGGAAAAAAGATAGCAGTACAGGGTGCAGGACAGGTAGCAAGATATTTATGTGAACATCTCTATAATGAAGGTGCAGAAATATTTATCACTGATATAAATGATTCTAAAATACAAAGAGTACTTGAAACTGTTAAAGCGCAGGTAGTTAAACCAGAACAGATCTATGAATTAGATGTTGATATATTTTCCCCTAACGCACTTGGTGCAATAATAAATAATGATACCATAGGCAAACTGAAGGCAGAAATTGTGGCTGGCGGAGCAAATAACCAGTTAGAGAAAGAAAATATCCATGGACCTTTGCTGATGGAAAGAGGAATTATTTATGCTCCTGATTATGTAATTAATGCAGGAGGATTAATAAACGTAGCTAACGAGCTTGAAGGTTACAGGCAGGACCGTGCATTAAAGCAGGCTGAGAAAATATATGATGTTATAGGAAAAATACTGGAAGTATCTTCAAATGAAAAAATTCCCAGTTACGAAGCATCAAATAAAATGGCAGAAGAAAGACTTAAGAGTGTAGGCAGAATAAGCAACATCTATACCGGCAAATCCGTTTTTTCGGGCAGACTTGGTGAGCTATTTCAAAGGTAAAAGAAAGTTGAAACATAATTCAGAATATTTTTATAAATTCAGTTGTTCTTTAAAAAGTTGGTAGCCGTATATAATGACACAAATGTTCAAAAGAAGGATTGTCAGGGAAAGAGTTCTTCAGATACTTTATGCTTTCGAATTAAATAACGAATCTTTACAATTATTAATTGATGGAATTCTTTCTGATCTTAATGATCCTGTTGATAAAGATTTTGCAAATGATTTGGTGAACAGGGTGATAATTCATAGCAAGGAACTGGATTTAAGAATTAAAGAAAGAGTTGATAACTGGGAAATGGGAAGGATCGCATTGATTGATAAACTCCTTCTGCGGATGGGAATCTGTGAACTTTTTTATTTCCCGGATATCCCTCCAAAAGTATCTATTAATGAATGTATTGAAATTGCAAAAATATACAGCACAGCAGGCAGCGGTAAATTTATTAATGGAATTCTGGATGCAGTACTTAATGAGATTAAACTAAGCGGCAGCTTAAATAAAAGCGGGCGCGGGTTACTGGAAGAAACCATTTCAAAACAACCTCACAAAAAGTAATCTTTAATGAAGGAACGAAGCAGGATCTTTATCTGGACTTTATTCGACTTTGCGAATACTGCTTTTTCTGTAATTATAGTTACTGTGATTTTTTCTAAATACTTTTCAAATTATGTTACCGGCGGACAGAGATGGTTGTGGGGACTTGCAGTCAGTATTTCAATGGTAATTGCAGCATTCCTTAGTCCACCGCTCGGAGCAATTGCTGATGTTTCGCGCAACAGGAAAAGATTTCTTTTAATATTTACCCTGCTGTCTGTAACCTGTACAGCATTGATGTTTTTTGTTAACAAGGGAGATATACTCTTTGGATTTATTTTATTTGTTCTTGCAAATATCGGGTTTGAAGCGGGCCTGGTTTTTTACGATGCCTTTCTTCCCAATTTAACAGAGAAAAAAAATTTTGGAAGAGTCTCCGGTTACGGTTTTGCAATGGGATATATCGGGGCATTGGCAGTTTTATTAATAGTAATGGTTCTGCTTCCACCTTCAAATTCTCCTGATTACAATTTTTATATCAGGCTTTCCTTCGTTATCGCAGCTGCATTTTTCCTCTTCTTTTCCGCTCCGTTATTTCTTTTTTTAAGTGAGCCGCATGTAAACGAAAGGTTAAAAACGGGTTTAATAAGTGAGGGTATTAAAAAGAGCTTTACAACTTTCAAAGCGATATTTTTTCAGAGAAAATATCCTGCCGTTTCAAGATTCCTTTTTGCCTTCTTTTTATATAATGATGCAATAATTACTATAATAGCATTTGCTTCAATTTTTGCATCTAATATTCTCAAGATGTCTGATGAACAAATAATTTTATTTTTTGTAATTGTTCAGAGTACCGCGGTACTCGGTTCATTTGTTTTCGGAATTATTTCAGATCATATCGGACCGAAGAAAACAATTACAATTACTTTAGTTGTGTGGATAATTGTAATTCTCGGTGCGTTTTTTGTCCAGACTGTTGGTGAATTTTACGTTGTAGGATTATTAGCCGGGATGGCTATCGGTTCTTCTCAATCCTGCAGTAGAAGCCTGATGGCCTTGCTGACTCCGCACGAAAGGGAAGCAGAGTTCTTTGGTTTTTATGACGGATTGTTTGGTAAATCATCGGCTGTAGTAGGACCTTTCGTTTATGGAGTTATTTCAGATTTATCAAATGAAAGATTTGCCGCTCTCGCTATCGGATTATTTTTTATCGCTGGTTTGATTATTCTTCAAAAAGTACAGGTGCCTTTTTATAAAAAGGCAGCGTCCACAAATGTATAGCGTAATCTTATTTTACACGATAAATAGGGTAGCCCGTCATTTTTTCAGAATTTAACTCAAATGGAATTGTTTTTGCTTCTTTCCGGACTGTACAATCTGCATATCCGCAATATTTACACAATTCAGTAATACAATAATCAAAATGAATTTTGATCTGCATATTGGGAAACTGAACCGCCATTTTTTCTTCAATTTCTTTTTCTTCTTTGTGAGATTTTTCTATTGTGAAGTAGTAGGGTAGTATCAGGTGGAAATCCAGAAATATCATATCACCTGATCTCCAGAATCTCAATTCATGTAAATCTATCCAGTAATTCTTTTTTATTTTGGTAAGTTCATAAACCAATTTGTTAAGCAGACCGGGATCAGTTTCATTCATCAATCCGCCTATTGATTCACGAATAAGTTTGTACCCCGTAAATAGAATATTAAGGGCAACTGCAATTGCAAAAATAGGATCAAATAATTGGAATCCTGTAATCATTACGAGAAGAACACCTACTATAACTCCAATGCTTGTGTATGAATCTGTAAGTACGTGTTTACCGTCCGCAACCAGGGTTAATGAATGTGTCTTCTTTCCCATTTTAACAAGGTAGTTCCCAAGCAAAAGATTTATTGCACCCGCGGCGCTTACAACTATAATACCCACATTTAATTGTTTTAGATCCGGACCGTGTATTATATCTAATATTGATGTATAAATAATAAATATTGCTGCTGTCAGAATTAAAAACCCTTCAATGCCGGCGGAAAAAAATTCTATATTGCCGTGTCCGTACAAATGAGAATCATCCGGGGGTTTCGAACTAAGAATAATGCTGTAAAGTGCCATCGAAGTTGCAAGAACATGAACTACTGATTCAGCTGCATCGGAGAAAATAGCTGCAGAGCCTGTTATTAAATATGCAGTTGATTTCGATAAAAACATTAAGACGCCTACTACCAGCGACAGGTAGGCTGCTTTTTTCTTTAAAGATATACTGGTTGACATGAAACTCCCCGGTTTAATTTGCTTTCATCACAATTAAAGTTAAATCATCCTGAACGGAAGAAGCATAAGTAAAATTCTCAATGGAACTGATAATTAAATCCTGGATCTCTTTGACAGATTTATCTGCACTCCGGCAAATGATCCTGGTCAGTTTCTCTTCACCAAAAGTATTGTAGTTATTATCCATGGCTTCAACGACACCATCGGTGAAAAATATCAGTAAATCACCCGGCATTGGTTGAATTGAAATCTCTTCAGTAGAGTTGAAAAAGAATTGTTCATTTGCAAGACCGATTCCAATTCCACGTGGAATAATTCTGGTGCATTTTTTTGTTGAATTACTGTAGTGTATTAAAGGCATATGCCCGGCTCGGGATAACAGAATCTGACCATGTGAATTCAGCTCGGCAATACTTAAAGTGAGAAACGAACCTTTGCGTAATACTCTTTTCAAATTTTTATTGAGAGTATTCAGAATTAATTTCGGAGTTGAATTTTCTGCGATAATATTATGTAGATTAGATTGCACCTGTACCATATGAAGTGCGGCTGACATTCCTTTTCCCGAAACATCACCGATAACAACAAATGTTTTACCGTTATTTCCCGGTTGAATAAAATCATAATAGTCTCCGCCTACTTCTTTTGCGGTTTTCATGTAACAGCTGATATCATAATATTTATTTTCCGGGGGTTTTTCCGGCATTAAATTTATCTGAATTTCCCGCGCTACTTCAAGTTCATCCTTGGCAGTAAGCTTATCTGCAAGTTCAAAGGCAACGAGCAGATTTACCAGGATGAATGCCCAGATTGCCCAGCTCCAGTCATTTCCCATGTAGCCGAATATAAATAAGATTAATCCAAGTGAGTAGATTATTCTTCGCATAGGTGTAAGCAGATTAAGAAACTCAGCAAACAGATTTCTTGCAAAGCGGATAAAATCCACTAACCTGTTTCTGCCCTTTACGGGTTTCTTCATCCTCCTCACATAAAAATCATACACCTCCGGGACGTCTTTCTTAACAAGCTTTTGAAATTCCTGGTAATTTATTTCACCGGAATAAAAATGAAAAAGTCTTCTCAGTCTTTCATAAAGGCTAGTCATTGCTTTGCTTTATTGTTAGAATCCGAATTTGTTTCATAACACGAATAAAAAATATTTGGGTTAATCTCCATTTATTAATTCTCAAACTTTACTAAGGATTTCTGCTGCGTTTATAAGTACATCATCTTTTTTTGCGAAACATACTCGCAATAGTGATTCGCTTCTTTTATCATTGTAAAAAGGGGATAGGGGAATTGTTGCAATACCAGCCTCCCTGGTAAGCTGCTCTGCAAATTCCATGTCATTGCTATTTGTAATATTTGAATAATCCAGTAATTGGAAATAAGTACCGGAAGCAGGTTTTAATTTCCACCGTGAATTTTTTATATGATTTAGAAAGATATCCCTTTTCTTTTCATAAAAATTATTTAGCCCCAGATAATGACTTTCATTTTCTAAATACTCTGCATAAGCGTATTGAATAGGAGTATTTACAGCATAAACAATAAACTGATGTATTTTCCTGAATTCATTCATCAACCGATGCGGTGCAACGCAGTAGCCCATCTTCCAGCCTGTAGTGTGATATGATTTACCAAATGATGAAATAACAAAAGCCTTTTCAGAAAGCTCTTTTGAGCCGGCAATTGATAAATGTTCTTTCTCATCAAAAACAATGTGCTCATAAACTTCATCACTAAGTACAAAGATATCTTTATCCCTGGTAATATCTTCCAGATTTTTTATATCTGACCTGGTTATTACACTGCCGGTCGGATTATGTGGTGAATTGATGAAAATAAGTTTTGTTTTATTAGTAACCGCGTTCTTAACCAGCTCCCAATTGATTGAAAAATCATTTTTATTAAGCGGGATAAAAACAGGAATACCTCCGTTAAGTTTTATTGAAGGGAGATAACTGTCATACGCCGGTTCAAATAAAATTACTTCATCTCCCGGATTGATAACAGTTGAAGCAACAGTATAAATTGCCTGGGTTGCCCCGGCGGTTATATTAATTTCGGTCTCGGCATCGTATTTACGGCCATACAGCTTTTTAATTTTCTCAGAGATTCTATGCCGCAGAACCGGAATTCCCTGCATAGGGGCGTACTGGTTAAATCCTTTTCTCATATAATAATCAACAAGGTCGAGCAATTCTTCAGAACAGTTGAAATCGGGAAAGCCCTGTGATAAATTAATTGCATTGTGCTCCAACGCCATCCGCGACATAACTGAGAAGATGGATGTTCCGACGTCAGGTAATTTTGATTTTAATTCGGATTGGTAATTCATTTGCCTGGAAATTTTGTTTTAGTAATTAATTCAGAATAACAGATCAGGTGCAAAACAACACATCCTAAAATAATTAAAATATATAACTAATTGTATTTATGGTGAGTTCTAGTCTATCTCGAATTCCTGCGAAGACGGGCGGATTGCATCATATAAGTATTTTAATTTTTCATAGGCAAACCTGTTTCCCCTTTGTGCTGCATCCCTGTAGTACTTCACTGCTTTAGCCTTATTTCTTTCTAAAACTATCCCGTTTTCATACGCATAACCTAAAGCGGTTTGTGCTAGTACAGAACCATTGTCTGACGCTGAGAAAAGCTTATCAATATCATCATTATAATTCAGATAGGACAGACTATCAAGTACTACCGCAGCAATCATTCTTGTTTCCGCTTCTTCGGATCCAAGATTTACAGCCTTTTGCCATAATGAAAAAGCTTTTTTAATATTCTGCAACTTCACATTTCCGGAATAATAATATAACCCATACTCAACTAAAGCCGGCATAAAGTTTTTATCAGCAGATCTCTCAAGCAGCTTTAACGCATCAGTTATGGTTATCTGGTTATCAAGCCCTAATACTTCAATTCCATACCAGTCGAATAATGCAACGGGATTGTCTGCATCACTTTCTTTCTTCAATAAAGGAAAGAACTTTCCAGCTTTCTGCATTTTATAAAGAAGGATTGATGCGGTAGGGCTATCCAGTCTTGCTGCCCTTATATAATATTCAATTGCTGAAAGGAGATTTTTATCAAAATAAATTCCAGACTCATAAAGCTTACCAAGAAATGTCAATGCCTCGGGGCTCCCAAATGTTGCAGCTTTATGTATCAGGGGAATAAACTGGGAGATGGAAGTAAAGCTGGTATCCTGTATGCTGTTTTTAATTGAGTCTGAAAGTAGAGAATATCCAGAGTGAGTCAAATCTTCAAGCAGTCTTCTGTTAGTAACATTCGGAATCGTATCCAGTACATCTTCAAAATCTATATACACCAATCCGAGAGAAGATTTTATAGACGAATTGTCCTGTGTTCCAATTTCCTGATCTTCCTTGTTAAGATTGGAAGCTGTGGTATCGATTTTCGATTCAGGGATTTTAGTTTTTATTTCTTTTAGAGTTTCCTTTGCGTCTTCATTTCCTTTCTGAGCGGATTTATGTATCCAGTTGAAAGCTTTTCCCCAGTTTCTTTTTACGATAAGATTATCAGTATAAAGCAGTCCGACCGCATATTGTGCCTGCGGCATTCCTTCTTCAGCAGCTTCTTTAAAATATGTGAACGCCTTAAAAGGGTTCCAATCAGTTCCCCAGCCGTTAATAAGAAGAATAGCATAATTATATTTTGCAGCAGTTACACCATGATCGGCGGCGCTCTTAATCCATTTTGCAGCCTTAAGGGTATCGGCTTCAACTCCTTCTCCTACAAGATACCTTATGCCAAGTTCATGCTGAGCAAACGGATCGCCTGAGTTAGCTTCTCTTATTAAATTGAACTGCTGCCATATTCTGTAAGATAAATCAGGCTGGTAAAAAATTGTAGTTCTCCGCAGGGGTTTATTATTCTTAAAAGCAAAACTTTTTGTTGAATCCTGGCTGAATGATGAGCAGACTGATGCCAGCCAGATAATAATTACGCAGAAGATTTTCGTAGTTCGGATGGTAAACTCGATTATTTATGAAAGAATTTAGTTCAAAATAATAATAATATCATCGCAATAAATTTAACTCCAAATTTAGAGCACTTCAACATTGACACATTTCCTGATAATTAGAGCTTATTATCCAGATTAAAGTTTAATAAACGGGAATAATTTTCCGTGATAAATACTCTAAATTAAACCAAACCTGAATAATCATTCATCAGTAAAGTTTATTGTTTTCGGTTCATTAAAATTAAAATCTCTGCTGCCAAGCACAAATGATGAAGAAAAAATTACACTTGTTTCTCCTTTGCCTGAAGAAGAGTTAAACGGGTTATAAACAACAGCAATTTCAAACTTAGTTCTCGATATTGATTCATTTTGTGTTCTGAAACCGATTCCGTATCCCTGGTAAAGCCTGCTTGCTATCAGGTTTTCATTTGCTCCTGCAATTAATCCGTAATCTGCAAAGACAGAGCCTCCCAATACAAAGCCCAGAACTTTATAAGGACTGAAAATCCTTGCTTCAAGATTTAAAACATTCCTTTTTGTTCCCGGTAATACGAATTCATTAAATCCCGGCATTCCGCTTGTGCGGTTCAGGTAAACCTGTTCTCCATCAAATCGTTTAAAACCGAGCAGATAATTATTTTCAACAAAAACCCTCCCTTTCCATTCCTTCTGGTATAAAAGAGGGGAGTGATAAATTAAATCCAGCCTGATTGTATTCTGTTCCCAATTACTGTTATGCAAGAATCCGCCAAATTCATAACTCCCTGAAAAATAACCAAGGTTAGGCGAGTTCTTTGCGTAAATAATTTTTAACCCATAGTACCAGCGGTTATAATATTCTCTTTCATCAGAACCTGTTGTTAAAGTGACTAATCCGCCTACAGGTATATCTTCCGTAACTCCGAATCCATTAACAAAGATGGATTTATAAAATTGCCTGTTGATAATTCCCAGGCTGAAGAGGTAAAGCCGGTGATTTTCAAAGATCCTGTTTGAATCAGGAAGAACAACCGGTCTTATCCTGTAATGCAAACGATAATATCTTCCGGAAAAAATAATTGATGAACTGCTCTTAAAGTCTTCAGAACCAAACCAGAGCGGAAATGATCTGCCTACCCAGAGATCCTGTGAATCGTAACTGTGAGGAATAAAAGATATAGAATTATCGCTTTCAACAAATCTTAAATCATCATGCCGCCATGTGAAATTTAGTCCCCCGGCCCACTTAGTTGTTGTAGTGTAAAAGGACCTGTCAAGGCTTAACTGCAGCATATTACTTTTATGATTACTGGCAATATTCACAGATGTATTAACAAATGAACCTTTAATATTTGAAATAGTGTACCCGGTTTCACCACCCCAGCCGATGTAACTGTCTTCATCATGGGTGATAAGAAATTTAGCTGAGTGCCCCAGTCCCAGAAAATTTATATCCTTCAATCCAAAGTATCCGTTTTTGTTTTTAGGATTATAAGATAACTGGGGATTTAGAGTCCATTTATCCTTTGTAATAACATGTACATTCACTTTTCCTTTTTCAACTGCATTTTCAACTAAAATCCTGGCATCATAAAAATAACCTGACTGACGAAGCAGCCTTTCACTATCATTAATCTTTTTAATATCCAGTAGCTCACCTTTCTTAAAAAGGAGGATATTATTTATTACTGACCTCCTGCTCTTTAGGTGAAGAGCGTTTCCTATTTTACCAAATATATCAGGCTGCCAGTTTTTTCCATCCTGGATGGAGGGACCGGATACATCGATAATTTCCAGATATATGTTTTCAATTATCTTGTCATCTTCATATATGTTTTGGGTGGAATCAGGAGATTCAGCAAATGTAAATGAAGCAAAAATAATTAGCCTTATTACTATTATTTGAAGAACAGCTTTTCTTAAATAAATCATACAACAAAATATTAATTCTATTATCATTTTAACAATTCATTTATAATTGTAATGTGACTTTGCAGAAATTTTTTATGGGGCGGGTTTTTCTTGAAAAGGATTACCGAATAATCTAACTTGAGTTCATTAAAAACTGTTTGTTATCTCCGGGGTAATTGTTCCAACAATATATAGGAAGATTATGGAAAATAATGTTTCTGTAGCGGACCTAATTATTATTGCTGGTTATATTCTACTTGTGCTCATCATCGGTTTCTATTTCAGAAAAAAACATCAGAACAGTGAAGAATACTTTCTTGCAGGAAGAAATGTAGGCTGGGTTGCGATAGGAGCTTCTCTGTTTGCCACTAATATTTCCAGCGAGCATTTTCTCGGACTTGCGGGTACAGGTGCTCAGTCGGGTTTAGCCGTTGGACATTTTGAATGGCTTGCCTGCCTGATTGTTCTTCTGCTTGGGTGGGTATTCACACCTTTCTATCTGAAGTCCGGTGTTTTTACCATGCCGGAATTTCTTGAAAAGCGGTACAACAGTGCTTCGAGATATTATCTTAGTATTGTTTCAATTATAGCTTACGTACTTACAAAAATTTCTATTGCACTTTACGCAGGCGGAATTTTATTAAATGCTGTAATGGGCTGGGACATGTATACATCTGCAGTTGTTATTGTTTTAATAACCGGGCTTTATACTGTAATCGGTGGACTGTCCGCAGTTATCTATACTGATCTTGTACAGATGTTTATATTAATCGGGGGATCGTTAATATTAACTTTGCTTGGATTGGACCAGGCTGGAGGCTGGAATAACCTGGTTGCGAATACACCTGTTTCTTTCTGGCATATGTTCAAACCGATGTCTGATCCTGATTTCCCATGGACAGGAATAGTTTTCGGTGCACCGATTCTCGGGATCTGGTACTGGTGTACGGATCAGTATATAGTTCAGCGGGTTCTAAGCGCAAAAAATTTATCCAATGCTCAGAGCGGGACAATCTTTGCCGGTTTCCTTAAAATCCTCCCGGTATTTATATTAATTCTTCCGGGTATTATTGCGTATTATCTTTCACACGGAACTATAAGCGGCGACCAGGCTTATGCATGGATGATTACAAACCTGCTTCCTTCGGGACTAAAAGGTTTGGTAGTTGCCGGACTTCTTGCAGCATTAATGTCTTCTCTGGCGGCAATGTTTAATTCTACATCAACTTTGCTAACAATTGATATTTATAAAAAGCTTAAACCGGATGCCAACGAAAAAGCCACTGTTAATTTCGGAAGGATTACAACTGTAGTTATGGTTGTACTAGGGCTACTCTGGATTCCCTTCATAGGATTGTTAAGTGACAACCGGATGTATGTATACCTGCAGAGTGTTCAGGCTTATATTTCTCCGCCAATAGCTGCGTGTTTCCTGTTTGGAATCTTCTGGAAAAGAGTAAACGGGAAGGGAGCCATAGCATCCTTATTAACTGGTTTACTGCTTGGAGGAATAAGACTGGTTCTAGAGGTACAAAATAAAATATCCCCGTTGTCAAATGATTTTCTAAGGTTTGTAGCTTCAATAAATTTTCTGCATTATGCAATATTCTTATTTGTCATCTGTTCGGCGGTACTGGTAAGTGTAAGTTTTGCTACGGAAGCACCGGCAGGTGGGAAACTTGAAAAGTTAGTAATATCTGCCGGAGATATTAATTACAAAGCAGATTCAAAATGGAGAAAAATAAATATTGCCGCATCTGTTGTACTTGTTGCAATACTTTTATCTTTGTGGTACACATTCGGTTAAAAATTAAAACATCAAATTGTATTAAATGAAAAAATCTATCCTCTTAATTACATTTATAATTTCAGTTATTGCTTCCTCATATATTGTTTATAAACTTTATCCTTCTGTGCATCCGCTTGGTGCATTAAAGCTTAATTATAATAAAGCTGAAGTAAAGCAGAAGGCGGATTCACTGATTAGTAGTCTGGATCTTTCTACGGAAAATAAAACTGAAAAAACATCTTTACAGGTAAACAACAAACTTACTCACACACTTTATAACGAGTATTCCTATTCGGAAACAAATGAACTGCTGCGTGAAAAAATTCCCGGTTACTATTGGGAAGTTGAATGGACAAACCCGGGCAAGAATGTTGTTATAAGCAGTGATGATAATAAAAAAGAAGATATCTCAAAAGGGGATATTATTGTTGATCTTGATACCAAAGGAAACCTTCTCAGTTTTAGAAGTGAGATGTCAGACTCGATTAAAATTCCTGCCATCAAACCGGATGAAGCGAGAGAACTTGCGATAAATTTTATTAATAAATATTCTCCCGTTAAGGTTAGCGATTCAACAAACAGCAGTAACCGTTTTGCAGTTAAAGGATCATTTAAAGAAAGTAATGTACAGGAAACTGTTAAACAGGGCAGAACTGATTATAAATTCAGCTGGAGAGGGAAGTCCGCTGTAATTAATAAAGACATTATCGTAAGCACCGTGGTATCAGGAAATACAGTTTCCGATTTCAATGTAGAATTTGAGATTCCTGGTGAAGTGGTAACAGATGTCAGCAGCACATTTTCACTTTCTACTGTTATCCCTTTTTATATAGTAGTTTTTATACTGATTATAGTTACCGGCTATAAAAGAATAAGAGCTTATGAGATAAGTTTCAGGCTTGCAGTTATAATGGGACTGCTGGTAGCTCTGACATTTGGAATAAATTTATATTCACAGATTTCAGGTTCAACAGGGTGGGAATTATGGATGCCGGTTATTTTCTCTACAATATTTATAAGCGGGGGTGTGTTCATTACGTGGGCTGTAAGTGAAACAATTGCGAGGGAAGCATCAAAAGAAAAATTTATTTCTCTTGATCTACTGACAAAAGGCTATTTGTTCCATTCTAAGGTAGGTAAGGCGGGAATCAACGGTTTTACAGCAGGCTTTTTAATATATCTTGCCTGGATGATACTTCTCCTTGTTTCAGAAAATATACTCCACATTTCATTTGTTACAAAACAGAATTCATCCCTGATCTCACACTTTTCATCTTTAAGTCCCTCCCTTAATATTGCAGATAAAAGTATTTATCCCCAGGTATTTTATACCGCAATTTTCTTTCTCTTTATTTTTACCGGATTAAAAAGAAGGTTTGCTTCACTTTATATTCTTGTCTCTATTGCCGTTGTATTGTGGGCAGTGATGAACTATAATGATATACTTCCCCTTTACTGGGGAATAATTACAGGAATAGTAATCGGAGTATTATTCTTTTTATTCTACAATTATTCCGATGTACTTTCAGTATTGATAGCACTTTCTGTTTATTCAGTTATTGATACAGCGGTGTCACTTTTTACAAACGGTAACCATACTTACCTGGTATCGGGATATTCACTTGTGATATTTTTTGTGCTGGTATCAGCGTACTTTATAACAGGAATTTTTACAAAAGATAAAATAACTGATTATAATTCTATTACACCCGCGTTTGTGAAAAACATTACCGAAAGACAAAGGATGCAGAGAGAACTGGAAATTGCAAGAGATGTTCAGATGAGTTTTCTTCCTGCAAAAAATCCTCAGTTCAAAGGACTTGATATTGCTGCAAAGTGTATTCCCGCTCTGGAAGTGGGCGGAGATTATTACGACTTTGTTAACCTGGATGAAAACAGGATGGGAATTATAATAGGTGATGTATCGGGTAAAGGAACCCAGGCTGCATTTTATATGACGCTTGCAAAAGGATTTGTTAAGGCATTATCAAAAACTGTCAGTTCACCCTCTGAGTTTCTTGTTAAAATTAACGAACTGTTTTATGAGAATGTGGAACGCGGAACTTTTATAAGTATGATATACGGAATTTTTGATGTAGAGAAAAAAACATTAACCTTTTCAAGAGCCGGGCACAACCCGGTAATTGCAAAACATTCCGGTAAAAATGAAATAGAATTGCTTAACCCTGTCGGACTTGCACTGGGACTTGAAAAGGGGACAATATTTAACAAGACTATTAAAGAAATAAAAATTGATATACATCCGGGAGATACATTTGTCTTTTACACCGACGGATTTACCGAAGCAATGAATAAGTTTAAACTGGAATTCACTGAACAAAGACTTACTGAAACGATTTCACAGAATATTGAGCTTACTGCAAATGAACTTCTTGAAAAAACCATAGCGGATGTAAAAACATTTGCGGGGAAAACCCTACAGCACGATGATATGACAATGGTAGTG
>CAWFHZ010000014.1:0-43364 GCA_963815785.1 uncultured Ignavibacteria bacterium | reverse complement strand
ATATTTTACTTTATTAAGCTACACCAAAGTTTTTTTTATATACTTATCTGCTTTTCTGCTCTCTGCCATTTTTTTCTGATTTTCTGAGAACTTTTTAGTAGCTGCTTTTTCCATTTCGATAAGTTTGAGAGCTTCTGATTCTTCTGTTTTAAATTTAGATTTTAATAACACAATCTGGGCTTCTGTTGCAGCTCGCTTAAGCTCTATTTCAGATTGCTTACGTTCAATTTCTTGTTTACGTGATAATTGTTGAGCATCATTTTGTGTTTCTTGCGTTAATCGGGCCGAACCTGTCAGTACACCTTCAGGACCAATATATACATCAAGAAGTTCAATTCCATGATCTGTAAGTATAAATTCACGGATTTGGTTTGAATGATCCATTCCGCGTGATTTAAGAATATATAATCCTCTGTTACGTTCACCGCCTATTTCAATATCGCGCAAAAGTAACCAGGTATCTATTAATGATGATATTGCCATATCTGTAAGTTCCGTGGTAGCACCTGAATTAGTTAGACTAGCGAAAAATGCTGTAATGTTTCTCATCTTTAAAAAATCTACAAGACGAAGCAGCATAATTTTAACTTCAGTTTGGTTTCCTCCTATAACAAATGCATCAATAGGATCAAGTATTACAACTTGCGGATCAACCTCATTAATCAATTTGATAGAAGTTGTTAAATGATGTTCCAATCCATGCAGTGTTGGGCGGGTTGCGTGAAAGGATAGTAAACCTTTTTTTACCCAGGGATCTAAATTAATCCCTATGGAAGACATATTGCGCATAAACTGACTTGGTGATTCTTCAAAAGCAAAATACAAAACACGCTCTCCGCGTTTACAAGCTGCTTCAACAAATTGTGCTGCAAGGCTTGTTTTGCCGGTACCTGCGGTTCCCGAAACAAGCACAGTACTGCCGCGAAAATATCCTTTGCCAGATAGCATTGTATCAAGACGAGGAATACCGGAGGAAATTCTTTCTCTCGAAGCAATATGTTTCAATCCAAGCGAAGTGACAGGTAGAACAGAAAATCCATCTTCATCAATTAAGAAAGGATATTCATTAGTGCCGTGTGTTGAGCCACGATATTTAACAATGCGTAATCTTCTTATGGAAGACTGATCGCTAACACGGTGATCCAGCAGAATAACACAATCAGAAACATATTCTTCCAAACCCTGACGTGTTAACGTACCATCACCTTTTTCACCAGTGACAATTGTTGTAACGCCTTTCTTTTTCAACCAGCCAAATAGGCGTCGCAATTCTGTGCGCACAATTGTATCATTGGGCAGTTCTGAAAAGAGCGATTCAATAGTATCAAGCACAACACGTTTAGCGTTAATACTTTCGATTGCACGATGGATACGTACAAACAATCCTTTTAAATCATATTCACC
This sequence comes from uncultured Ignavibacteria bacterium, assembly GCA_963815785.1. Classification (GTDB taxonomy): domain Bacteria; phylum Bacteroidota; class Ignavibacteria; order Ignavibacteriales; family Ignavibacteriaceae; genus DATFVA01. The sequence goes on along the minus strand of CAWFHZ010000014.1, from coordinate 41,960 downwards.
ACTTTGTTCAATTTCACCACGTTCAACACGAATGTGTTCAAGCCATATCATTCTTTTTGCAACTAGATTATTCAAATCAAATCCCAACGAGGCAACATTTGCAGTAAGTTCTTTTTCGGTTTCTTCGAATGAAATAAATACTCCCGGTTCTTTGTAAAGAGTTGCACCTCGTACAAGAAATTCCATTGCAAAAAGTGTTTTACCGCATCCCGCACCTCCGCATAATAGGGTTGGTCTGCCTTTTGGTAATCCGCCGCCTGTTATTTCATCAAATCCTTGAATACTTGTTGGAGATTTTGGGAGGGTTTTTCTTTGAAATTTTGTTTTTCTTTTTTTCATAAGCTCTTATCTACTAATTAGTTGATTAATTTATAAATTAAAACGTCAACAATTATCAACAAAACGGTTTTATATATTCTTTCTCAAGATGACAACAAATTATAGATAAAACTATAATCCGAAAAAATAGATCAAAAGGATGAAAAAGGAATTAAATCTTCTAAGCGGTTTTTTGAATATAATTGAATCTCTTTTGGGGGGCAGATCACTGAATTCTACAGTATTTTTAAATTCTTTGGAATTATAATTTGCCGTTATGATGATCAGTTGATTAAATAATATTTTAATTGTTTTGACGTTGTTAAATAGATATATTTTCTGTGCTTTTGTCAAAATATTTATTAAACAAACCAGGAGTTGATATATGGACTATTATTTTCCATTCAACCAAAAGTCCACCTCCGAATTTCATAACATTCTTCGATTCAAATTCAAAATTACTTTTTTATTAATTATTTTATTCCTGTCGGCAAATCTGTATGCCGGATCAAAAGATTTCTGGAGCGATGTGCAGGAAACTTCTTTTCATAGTTCAGGAGTCAGATATATAATCCCTCTCAGGTACAGAACTCTCGAACTAAATTTAGGATTATTGAAAACTCTTTTGGATGGTGCACCTATTGAAGCACCGGTTCCATCTCAAACTCACGGAGTTGAAATTTCTCTTCCCATGCCTGATGGTTCATACCAGAGATTTTCTATTTGGAATTCATCTGTGATGGATCCTGAACTTGCTGCAAAATTCCCGGGTATAAAAACTTTTGTTGGAAGAGGTATTGATAATACTGATTCACATATCAGGCTTGATTACACAATACAAGGTTTCCATGCAATGATTCTTTCTTCAACAGGTTCAGTTTTTATTGATCCATACAGCCTTGGAGATGATCATTATTATATTTCATATTATAAGAAAGATTTCGTTCCGCTTCCCGGGAATGATTTTGTTGAAACAGATGTATTGGGAACAGATTTTCCTGAAGCAAAACATATAGCTGAATTGGTTGCTCAGGGATTTGATTATCGCACCGGGGAACAATTAAGAACCTACAGACTTGCTTGTGCTGCCACCGGAGAATATACTGCTTTCTTTGGCGGAACTGTCGCACAGGGTATGGCCGCAATTGTTACGGCAATTAATCGTGTAACTGGTGTATATGAGCTTGAAGTGTCAGTCAGGATGGTACTTGTTGCAAATAATGACCTTATAGTTTATACAGATCCCAATACGGACCCATATACAAATAATAACGGCAGTACAATGCTTGGACAGAACCAGGCGAATCTTGATGCAGTAATTGGTTCAGCTAATTATGACATTGGCCATGTTTTTAGTACTGGCGGCGGCGGCGTAGCTTATCTAGGTGTTATCTGTAATCCCAATTACAAAGCTCAGGGAGTTACCGGGTTACCCCAGCCTATCGGTGATCCATTTTATATAGATTATGTCGCTCACGAAATGGGGCATCAGTATGGAGGTAATCATACTTTTAATGGAAATGCCGGTTCTTGTTCGGGTGGTAACCGGAATGCTTCAACTGCATATGAACCTGGAAGCGGATCAACCATTATGGCTTATGCCGGGATCTGTGCACCACAGGATTTACAAACTCACAGCGATGCATATTTTCACGGAATAAGTATTGATGAAATAGTTGCTTATACTCAAAACGGTTCCGGAAATTCTTGTGCAGTAATTACAAATACTGGAAATAATCCTCCGACAGTGGATGCAGGCACGGGAGGATATACTTTGCCGATCAGCACCCCATTTGCTTTAACCGGTTCGGGAAGTGATGCAGATGGCGATACACTTTTATTCTGCTGGGAGGAGTTTGATCTTGGTCCTGCCGGTGCTCCTAATTCTCCAAGCGGAAACGCACCGATTTTCAGAAGTTTCACACCAACTATAAGCCCGACAAGAATTTTTCCTAAGATATCTGATTTAGTTAATAACACCCAGACGATTGGGGAGATTCTTCCAACTTACTCACGTAACTTAACTTTCAGATTAACAGCCCGCGATTATAATCCTGCAGGCGGCGGTACAGCGAAAGATCAGATCAGTATGTCTGTTGTTAATTCAGCCGGACCTTTCCTTGTAACTTCGCCTAACACAAATGTATCATGGCAGGGTAACTCTCTGCAGACAGTAACCTGGGATGTTGCAAACACCAGTATTGCACCGGTTAATTGTCAGATAGTGAATATTTTACTTTCTACCGACGGCGGTATCAGTTTTTCTGTAACATTGATTTCCGGTACAGCTAATGATGGCTCTGAACTAATAAATCTTCCTAACCTACCAACAACAACTGCAAGAATAAAAGTTGAAGCTGCCGACAATGTATTCTTTGATATTTCAAACACGAATTTCACAATAACTGATAATCCATTACCCGTTGAATTTACTTTTTTCTCAGCAGTTACGGATAAGAGAATTGTTACTTTAAAATGGATTACTGCAACAGAAACAAATAACTCGGGATTTGAAATCGAAAGATGTGTTGGTAATAATTCTTTCAGCAAAATCGGATTTGTGGAAGGACACGGTACTACTACAGAACCATCTGTATACTCCTTTCCTGATAACCAGGTTTCTACCGGAAATTATTCATACAGATTAAAACAATTGGATCAGGATGGAACTTTCCATTATTCTAGTATCATAGAAGTTAATATTGATGTACCACAGCATTTTTCACTCGATCAGAACTATCCAAACCCATTCAATCCTTCAACAATGATCAGATTTGAACTTCCTGTTGATGCAAATGTTACCCTTGAGTTATATAATGATCTCGGACAAAAAGTTGATGATATTGTAAAAGGAAATTTCAGTACAGGTCTTCATAATGTTAATTATAATGCCGTAAAGATTTCTAACGGAATTTACTTTTATAAACTTACAGCCAAAGGAATCGATGGCTCAGTAAACCAGGCAGTCAAAAAAATGGTGTTGTTGAAATAAATCTAAACTTGTGAATAAAAAAACCTGCTTCCATTAAAATTAGAGGCAGGTTTTTTATTTTTAAATGGATAAAATTTTCTATTTCACTACAATCATTCTGTTAACTTTTACAAAATGATTTTTGCTTGCTGCCTATATGGCTTCCATCATATAAAAATATATTTCGCTTAATATTGCTTCCGGATAAAACTTCACATTATCAATTCCCTGAACATCATGCTGATTAAAAAGAGTTTTAATTTCATTTCCAAGCACTGGCCTGCCCGCCGAAGGAGGACTTTTTACTTACCTGTCAGCCTCTGGCGGAGCGTTCGGCTGATTTGCGGGTTAGGCAACAGCTATTTGTAATGTTGAAAATATACCTAGCATCACCATAACAATCGAAATCAACATCAATAAAATTCTAAATAAGTTTCCTATTTGCCATTCCCTAGATATTCGTCTTAACATATTAGTATCAGGACTTAATGTATTGATAAAAAGAATCTTATTTCGTGGATAATGAAACCAATACGTAATGGTATCAGCTATAATTAAAAGAACAAAGGCAGCAACAAACAACCAGCGTACTTGAATTGAATACCAATAAATAAATACGGTGACTAATAATCCTACCATTGTTACTGGTGAAAGAATTCGAAAATAATTTGCAGGAGTTGTCACTTTCATAAATTGGCGTAATGTGTTTAGTGATTCAGGTATATTTACACGATAATTTGGATTAATGACAACTGATTCATAGACGCCTCCACCAAGAAGCATTCCTAGACCTATGATGTCGATTGTCAATAATATTTCTCGTAACATATATTTTACCTTTCTCTACTTATTACCATATTAATATTTGAGTTGCCTAACGACGTTGTCCATAAGCCGCAGCCCAGTTTACCTACCGTAGTTAGGAACAGCAATTTTTCATTAAGCACAACTTCCAATAATTATAGTAAATTTATTTTTTTATATAAGCGTTTAAACCAACTACAACAGGTTTTCCATCTATTATACAATCTGTTACCACGTTACCGTGCGTAGTTGCAACAACTAATGTTTTGCCGGATGCACTGGGCGTTGGCTTTTGTAATTCAATGCTGATGATAAGTTTATCATTTTCTATTTTTACTTCCATATTAATCTTCTCCGCTATTTATTTATGAACTAATTAATTGCACAATTGCCAATTACCTTTTACTTACCTGTCAGCTTTATCTGCCTTTGGCAGGCTCCGGCTGATTAAAGATGTTAGGTGATTTCCTATTGATTTTATTTTACAAAGTTATATGACACCAATTCTTTGTGAATTATTTGTCTAAAATGAATTGTAGTATTTGTACCAGGATCCCACTGAGAGATATCCATATCGGATTCTTTCAATACTAAACCAATATTGGGCACGTAATACTCATATCCATCTTCAAAACTATAATCGGGATTATAATGGTATGTAGTTAACTTAATTTTGAATGCATTAAAAGTTCCAGCTGCAATAACTATATTTTCTTTACCTATAACATTAGCTACGGTTTCAATAATAGGATTGTTTGTAGTAGAATCAATAAACTTATATCTAACCCAAGTATCGTTTATGTTCAAGTTATTTATTATGAAAGGGACTGAGGGAAAATTTGTCTGCAAATCCGGAGGGTTAACTGTCATAATTCCCTCATTTGCTATTCTGAATATTTCTTGTCCAATGCCAAAGTTTCCGTTTGAGTAACTTTTATTCAACTGCAAAGAATCTAATTCATTTTTCAGACTATATTCTTGTCCGTTTCCTTCCGTTTGTAAGTAATCATTTTTAGGTAAAGTCAGTTTCCAACTGTTATAAAAATCATTGGCAATTGATTTTACATATTTAGTATAATTTTTAATTAAGACTATGCCACTTTGTTGTTCAGGAATACTTAAAGACACTTTAGATTTAAGAGAATCTGGAATATTAAAATAAGGTATGTTCGAATCGGATTGTAACCATTTTTCGGTTTCCTTATAAGTTCTTTCTGTTCCAATTCCTCCCAAATAGTTATTCTCACTGATTGGAGAGACTGGATTATTTTTATCCGAACAAGCTTGTAGAAATAAAATAAAAAAAGTGATTAAGAATAATTTTATAAGTTTCATTTTAGAATTCTCCCTTCAATTTATTAATCATCTAACGGCGTGGTTTTTAAGCCGCCGCTAATAACAACAATGTGACTTAACTTACCAACGCCAATAATTATTAAAAACTTTTCTTACTCAAACTACTTTTAACAACAACTTAGTTTTGTTAATTCAATTTGAAAAACCTAACCGACAGCGTCGAACTTGTCCGCCTTTGGCGGAGAGGTTTACCCGTCTTTGACGGGAGGTCGGCTTGAAGAACAGGTTAGGTAACCATTAAAAGAACTTTCTGTTTCTCTGTTCATATATTTTACTTATTAAAGATGTTATACAATATTAATTTTGTTCTAATACTTCTTTCAACTTTGGTAATACTATTTCCCAAAATTGTTTTGATTCTTTATACCTTTTTTCATCTCCGGCACAATCATCTTTTAGTTGCAATATTGTTTCTTGTTTACTTTTTGAAACCAACCGATAAGTTACTTTCGCATAATTTGAATTCACATCTTTAAGCCCAGCATTTGGATTAAAATCTGAAATCTTTAAAACTTTATATGGTTCAACTTTCAAAACTTTCCCCTTTCTTACATATTCTTTCCCTTGTATGTTTGTCTTCCAAAGAATAGAATCACCAACTTTCCAACCAGAAAAAACTTCATAACCATACATATATTGTTTTGTCCATTTAGAGTTTATTAAAGCTTCCCAAACTTTTGGAACTGAGACATTTAATAAAATTTCTTTTTCAATCAAAAGTTTCATACTTAAGCCTTTTGTTACTTTAGTAAATTAATATTTCTCTTATTTTAATGGTATAACGGCCTTGCCCATAAGCCGCAGCCCAGTTTACCTACCGTAGGTAGGAACAACAATACCGGTTTTATTAAACTACTTTTATAATTAAAAAAATACATCATAACTGAACAACGTTGAACCTGCCTGCCGGTAGGCAGGCGACGAACTTAAAAACCTAAAATTGCCAAGGGCGAAAAAGTTTATCCCGACTTGTCGGGGCTGTCGCCTTGAGCAACTTGTTATAAGCGTATTTAAAATTTTACTAAGCTCCCAACGGCTTAGTATATGCGGTCGTTTTAATGCCACACATACATTGTTGTCCTCAGTTTATTTTTGGTTGTTGTTGAGTTCGACAGTGAATTCCCCCACCTCCCCAGTTTATTGGCAATACATCGAGCGGCATAATGTCTCTATTGGGAAAATATTCTTTTAGTATTTTTTGAATTTTCCCATCTTTTTGTCTTTCAGATTCCTGCATACCCTCTTTCCAGTAGCTGGAAACCAAAACAGCCCCGTTAGTGATTAGAAAGTTAGCATAATCCAGTACCGGAACATATTTTATAGTATCTCCCACATTAAATTTGCTTCTGGTTTCCGCCGGTAAATAATTTAGATAAGAATCTGACATAGTTGTTTCATACTCAAAAAGTGAATAATCAGGAGCCTCTACAGTTACTATCCGATATGACTTTCCATTGGGCCTGGTAGCTTGCTTCAGTTGTTTCAGGTTTTCATTCAAAATCCGGTAGTCCTCTCTTAGTAATTCTGATTTATCTTTATCGGCTTCAGCAATTATTGTTGCTAAAATAGTAGAGTCATTCAAAAACCGGGTAGTTACATCGATGTGGCCATTGGCACCCTGGCCAAAATAGTTTGCAGCCTTATTCCAGGGTTTATCAATTAAAGGGAATTCGTCTAACCAGATTATTTGCTTTTTCCCGAAAGCATTTAATAATATACTGGTAACCTCCTCCAGTGATTTGTCAGGGTTACGCTGTTGCGCCATAGCCTTATAGGCTATTATTGTATTATTACTAACCTCAATGCCCCCTCCTTCAAGGTATAATCCTATGGTATCAATTGCTATGTTCATTCCTTTCGCCAGTTCACCACTAACTTTATCGCGAAAATCGTTCTCACAATTGTAAGCTCTCCCATAGCAACTCCATTTAAAATCAACTACTTTGAGCTGGTTACCATCTGTGATGAATATCGGACCCGGATCACGAATCCAGTTCATTGGTGATGATGTTTTTATGAAACTAATATTTGATAAATCTGCCTGTAACTGAGAAAGGTTGTTTACTGCAACATCCTTAAGTGAGTCGTCATCATAAACCACATTAGTTTTTACGTAATTTGAAAGGGTTGCTATAATTTTCAATTTTGCTTGCTGATTGGGTATTATGCTCCTCTCTGACGCAAAATCTGTCCAGATGGCTTCTTGTGGTTCCCATTCAGGGGGAAAACTGAATCTTTTGGATTTTGATTCTTCGTTATTGCAACTTGTTATTAAGACTGCAAATAAGAAAATTGTAATTGTCAAAGTTAAGTTAAATTGAAGCCAACGTATGTGTATATTCATTGTTTTTATCCGCCAAAATTGGTTTCTGTTCCATTTACATTTTCATATCTCCCAAGTTCACCAAATTTATTCGTGTAGTAACTAGTTCCATTAATAAAATTCAACCCAGTGCCCACACTAATAGAAATAGTCTGAGAGATTAATGGAAACGAAAGTGATAAAAACAAAACCACAAAATATTTAACTTTATTCATAACTACTCTCCCATAAAATGAAACACCTAACAGCGTGGCGGTTAAGCTGCTGCCCATAACAAGAAAGCAGCAATGAAAAACCCAAGCCGAAAATTATTAAAAACTTTTTTTATTAGAACTAATTTGAACAAGTTTGATGAGCGAAGCCGACAAACTTATAAATTACAAATTAACCGGCGGATGCGAAGCAGTCAGCTTGAACCGCTTGATATTTCCAATAAGTAAAAAGTTAATTTGGTCATCATCCACAACTTTAACTTTGGAGGTATCATATGTATTACACAGGTATCGATCTTCATAAATTTACTTCTTACCTAACTACTGTTGATTCTACTGGGGCTATCATTAAACAGGAAAACCTGAAAAACGTTGCTCACAACTTTGTTCAGTATTTCCATTCTATTCCCGGAGAACATCAGGCTACAGTTGAATCTACTATGACCTGGTACTGGCTGAATGATCTTCTCTCCTCTATGAACATTCCTCTGGTCCTTGCTCACGCCAAGTATGTTAAAGCTATTGCTTACGCAAAAGTGAAAACAGATAAAGTAGATTCTCACACTCTTGCTCAACTACTCCGTTTAAACTTTATTCCTGCTGCTCATAAAATCTCTGCCGAAAACCGACTGCTTCGGGATGCTCTTAGAGCAAGGCTTAAAATAGTACAGAGGCATACTTCCGTTACTAATTCTATGCAGCTCCTTCTTGCTAAATACAATTTTGAGTCTCCAACAGAGCTGTCTGGTATCCCTAAATTTCAATATGAACAGCTAACGGAAGTTGAAGCCTTGCTTGATGAACAAATGCTGGATCTTGAGAAGCAGCTTTATCCATTTCTTATTCCTAATGATGATATTCAACGACTTCTCTGGATCCCGGGCATCGGTAAGATGAATGCTTTTACTATCCTGCTGGAAGTAGATGACATCAGCCGTTTTCCTGATGTTAAGAACTTTTTCTCTTATTGCCGCCTTGTTCCCTCTGCCCGTAACTCCGGAGGTAAAGCAAAACAACGAACTTCTAAGGATGGAAATAAATATCTTAAGGTTGCTTTCTCTGATGCTGCTGTTCATGCCGTACAGTATTACCCGGTTATCAGAAATTACAACAACAGCTTAACAAGAAAGAAAAACAAATATATTGCTAAAACTATTATTGCCAAAGAAATTGCTCAGATCGTTTTTCACGTTCTGAAAAATAAAACTGATTTTAACAATACTTTCAAAGGTCGTGAGCTAGAACATATAAAGTCTTTACAATGGCCGCGTGTTGTAAGCCCGTGCGCCTAACTGATTAGCTCAACGCATAATCGTGCGCTGGATTGGGAAACTACACGTATGCCTATAAAATATCTGGAATTGTTATCACCGATACAGCTATTCACGATCGTGATTAGTAAGTCCGGAAAGAGGTTTGGTTGCCTGCCCACCTATGGTGTGGCTATCTGGTAATCGAATAGATATTATCGGCAGCAGTTGTTAGTCAGAATCAGAAGATCAATTTATCAAAGAACTTTTTTTAACAAACTATTTTTGTGCACTGGATTACTTTATTCACTTGACTTTTTACTTATTAAAGATGTTATACGCAATTACTTTCGCAATACGTTATATCTAATATGTGTAACCATATTGGTTCCACCCACTTCGATTGCTTCAAGCTTGAGTTTAGACACTCCTTCAAAAAGTCGCGTACCTACGCCTGTCGTCACGGGAACTATATGTAACCACAGTTCATCAATGAGCCCTGCCGCTAAATATTGATTGAGGGCATTTGCTCCTCCCATAATCTTCACATTTCGTTTTCCTGCTGCCTCTTTTGCCTTTGAAAGAGTAGATTCAATGTCGTCAGCTACAAAGATAAATGTCGTTCCTCCCTCCATTTCTATTGGTTCTCGCTCGACGTGGGAAAGAACAAAAACCGGAGCGTGATACGGAGGATTATCACCCCACCATCCTTTCCATTCAGGATTATCTCTCCTGTCTTTAGGCCCAAACATATTGCTACCCATAATGAAAGCCCCTGCATCAAGAATAGCATCTATTTCTTTTTTGTGTTTATGTTTCTCCGGCTCAGCAAACATCCAACAATCCAGTAAGTCTGAATCGAAATTGTCTCCAAATGGTTTTTCAAAACTTTGATTTAGGCCTGCCGTAAAACCATCAAGAGTCATCGTTATCCCACTGGTAACTTTTATTTTGTGTGCCATAATATCTCTTTAATAATATAAAGTTTATAAATATTTGTTTTCAGGACGTAGTAAAGAAAATTCAATCTTGTCCCCACTACAATAAATAGAAAAAATCAAACTTATCCATTTTTGAAGGCTAATCTTCATCTTACTTCAGAAAAATATTTTTTTGAATTACGCCTAACGGCCTTGCGCTTAACCCGTGGCCCAAAATAAGTATGCAGATTAAAACTGCAAAACCAAATTTTAACCCGCAGGTGCGCAAATTTCATTGTACGGACCGCCGGCAAGTTTAAACAGGCAGGAGTACTAATGTTCAGATTTAAAAACGAATTTTTTTATAAAATTCTGCCAGGGTTTTTTTTACTTTTTGCCTGCCCTGATTCAATCGGGGACTTTTATCCATTAATAGATATTAGGCGTTACGGATTCGTGGTCGCCGCCTCAGGGAAGGCTTACTTATCCCGTGCTAGCTCATAGATGAGGATGACGACACCGTCGCCAACTGTCTTCGAGTTGACTAGCCGAAGGGACTTTTTGTCGCTCATGTTGCCGAAGAGGCGCTTGCCCGTCCCAAGAATGACAGGGAAGACCATCAGCCGCAACTCGTCAACGAGGTCGTGTTCGACAAGAGTCTGCACGAGTTGGGCGCTGCCGTGAACGACGATATTCCCGCCCGGTCTCTGCCTTAGCTTCTGGACCTCCTCCACCACGTCGCCCTTGAGCACCGTCGAGTTGTTCCATTCAGGATCCTTGACTGTCGAGGAGACTACGAACTTAGGCATGCTGTTAAACTTATCAGCGAAATCACCTTTCAGCGACGGCCAAGCTGCGGCAAAGCCAACATAAGTCACTCGCCCCAACAGCAGAGCCTCGGAGTCACGGGTCTCATCGAGCTTGAATTGGTCACCATCCTTCCCGCGATTGATCTCGAACGTCCAACCTGCGTGTTTAAAGGACTCGCCTCCGCCTGGGGCCTCAATAACGCCGTCGAGTGAGACGAATTCAGTTACGATTACTTTGCTCATTTTCATTCTCCTTTTGTTTTTTTGTTAATGTTTGTGATTGGGCTGTTGCACTGATTTTTTCATGTTGGAATCACGGGATACGCGAACAATGCCTAACGACGTTGCAAATAACCCGCCGCCCAGAACAGCAATGCAGATTAAAACGACAAAGCCAAAGATTTAGCAAACTGCACTTATCTTACTTTACAAGTGCAGTTTGTAACAATGTTAATTAATAGAACAACTACTTTGAACAAGTTTCCCAAAACGCAACGACAAGCCTTAAAATCATAAAAATACCGAATGCGAAAACGCTGTCGGGTTGAAGCACTTGCTATACCAATTTAATTTACTTTTTCTTTTCCAATAATTCTTTGCTAATTCTTTCTCTTGCTATTTCTAATACTTTTAGAATATCTCTATATGTTGTAGTTGGTAAATTATTATAATCCATTATCCTATGTTCAAAATCATTGTCAGGAGCTAAATCATCAATTACAGATCTAATCGTTTGTATGGCTCTATTCCGATGATTATATTCTTTCATTATTTCTGTTGATGCTATTTTTAAGGCACAAAATAAACTCATACAACTATCTTTTTTGTCATCTTCACAAACTCTGTCATCATTGTGATTCCAGTGCGTTGAATCATTTAAATAATGTAAACATAAATCCAAAATTTCCACATCAGTTTTTGTTGCTGGCGGGCTATACTCATAATCATATGAAAAAATTAATTTGTTATTTTCAATTTTCATTTTATCCCAGGGATACCATCCATTAGATGTTTTCATAAAAATTGTTGTAGAATCTTTATATGGGATAATTGAATATTTGATTTCAGTATTTTTTCCATTTGGGGAAATAAATTCCCCTCTAATATCGGTAGTATCAATTATGGCTTTTAATTTTTTGATACTCAATTCTTGTTTAAGAAAATTTGAAGGCAGTACAATTGAAACGTCGTATCCGGAGAATTGCAAACTACTTCCTTGAAGTTTATTAGAAAATTTTTCCAATGTATATTCTACGCAATCTTGGCAAGTATCATTTTGACTATACAAAAAACTAGAATTAAAAATGAATAAATAAGTTAGAAATATTAGATACTTCATTTTTTCTCCAATTGTTATAATGGCGTTGAGGCACTGGATATACCTCTTTATTTTTAATAATAAAACTATCTATGATTATTTATTAATAATATCTATCCAGCTTTTAAGACTTTCCGTTTTAACAACCAATGTTGCAGAACTTTCAATCTTTGATATTATTGCTTCTCTCGGTCCGTTTTTCCAAACTTCACTTCCATAAAAAGAATCTTCTAACGTTTGTCTATTTTCTAAACTTTCAAATAAACGAATAACAAAGTAAGTGTTTTCATCGTGCAAAGATTTACCGTGTGCTATTACATTAATTTCCCACTTTCTTAAAAGTGGTAAGGATTGGGTAACATAAACGTGATGAAAATCCTCTCTTGTTCCTTCTTTGAGTTTTAAGATTAAGATTTCTATCATAATAATTCCTAAAAATATTTACAAAGGTATAACGAAGTTGCCGATAAGCGGCGCTCCAGATTTACCCACCTCTGGCGGGACAAGAATGCAGCACTTAAAACCTGCCTGCCGGTAGGCAGGAACAACTACCAATAATTTAGCAAACTGGGCTTAACTTTCATCGTAAGTGCAGTTTGCAGGTTTATTAATTAGAACAATAACCTTGAACAAGTTAGCCGAAACAGCCTGACCCGATGACTATCGGGAGAACGACTAACTCTAAAATTTATAAAATGCTAAACCTGCCTGCCGGCAGGCAGGTGCGAAAACAGCTTGTCCGCCTCAGGCGGAGCGTCCGGTTGATTTGCGGGTTATAGTGCATACTAATCTTTTACATATTTAAAAACTCATTTACACTTTTCATAAATATTTCTTTTTGTGATTCAAATGCTACGTGTCCAGCAAATGGAATATTTAATAAATTTGATTTTCCAACCAAATCAGCTAACTCAACTACTGACTTTCTAGATAGAAGGTGATCTTGATCTCCACGTGTTATTAACAATGGACAAGAAATATTTTTAACTTTTTCATTTATATAACCGGATAAATCTTGATCAAGCCACATATTCACTAATGATTTTGCAAGAACATCGAAATTAGGTTCGGGATTCAATCTTTGGTAATCTTCATAAGTTTGAGGAAATTTCTTTCTCCAACTTTCACCTGTAACATTTAAAAATAATTCTCTACTTGGTTGAGTATTTTTAATATGCCAACGAGAACCAATTGTAACAAGTTTTAAAATATTTAATGAAGTCAGAGAAGCAATTCGATAAGCTACAATACCTCCGTCACTTAGACCAATTATATTTAGTGTATCAATTCCAATTTTGCCTAGAATTAAAGTAACATCCTTTTGAATCTGTTCGTAAGATAGCTTTGACGAACCGAGAGTTGATTTCCCTTGTCCTCGACTATCAATTCCGATAATTCTATACTCTTGTTCTAAATTTTGAATTATTCCATTAAAATCTTCAATATTACCAAATCCACCGTGCAGAAATAATAAAACCGGATTATTTTCTTTTCCTTTTATTTCATAATAGATTTTTGCATTACCAATATCTAAATGTTCACCAGAACTATGATCAAATATCATCTATTTTATCCTATCAATTTAATATCAATATTTTTGCACTTTAACGGCGTTGCAAATAACCGGCGCCCCGACACAAGAATGCCACTTAAAACCTGCCTGCCGGTAGGCAGGAACAACTGCCAATAATTATTAATAAATTTATTTAACAGAATTTTTTATAAATTATTTTTGTCAGGGTGTTTTACCTGTCCGTCCTTTGGCGGATTATCTATTTACTTTTTACCTACCCGTAGCCTTTGGCGTATTATAGAGGTTAGGTTGCATATATTTCAACAATTCGTTTCATCGTTTGTTCAGGAGTATCATCTGAATTATCAACGAAACATTCTTGTGGGAATACCATTCCATTAAATTTTGCTCTTAATTTTTCAACTCTTTCTGAACCAGCGACCCAATCTATTCTTTGTGAATCTCTTTTTATTGCAATTTCCAATCGTGGATGAAGAATGCAAAGACACCATTCAATATTATTCGTCTCAAAGAATTCCTTATATTCATAATAAGCCTCTGGTGGAGACTCGTGAACTGTTGCATCTATTACGATATATTGATTTTCGGAGCTAATTGATAGAATATCCTTGAAAACAATTTTATGAACAACTTGACGTTTTCTTCGGTGTTCCTCTGAACCAAAAACCCCACGATTTTTACCGAATAATTTTTTCCATATTTCATCTTCTGAAATCCTTTTCCAACCAGCTTCGGTAGCGAGTAGTTTTGAGATTGTCGTTTTACCACTTGCTAAAGTCCCGGTTAATATTAAGGCATAACTCATAAAGTAAAAAAGTTAGTTCAAACAAATATTTATTCCGCAACATAACGTTGTTGTGTTTAAGCCGAATCCCAGAACGACAATGCCACAATCATTAACTAACTTTTTATTCAGCACAAATTATCATTTTCAAACAAAGCTGAACAACAAGGCTTAAACGGAACTATAAACTCTCAAACCGTACAAATCCCAAACGCGAAAATAGCTTGTTCGCCTTTGGCGGAGCGTCCTGTTGCCGGTGCCGCTCTGCGGGGATTGGCTGGACAGACAAAAAGCACTTGAGTTATAGATTATAATCCAATTCAATTTGAGCGCTATCTTGAGTAGCACTATATCCTCCTGTGCCTTGTATGCCTTTTAGTTCTCCCATACCTGAACCAGTAATTATTTGTAGAGCTGAACTTGCTGCGCCATTCTTAAATGTTCCGTGGTCTTCAATTACAAAACTTCCTTCCTTGCCCTGTACGTTACCGACAAATCTGATTAATCCAATATATATAGCAGATGATTTATGTTGATCATTCTCATCGAAATATTTATAAAACATCAAATATTCTACAAATGCTTTACCATTGATCTGTCCACTCATCGAGTATTCAACCGTTGCTTTTGTAATTTTCATTTCAGAAGAAATTTGTTCGTACACATTTTCATCCCATTTTTTTACAGCATATGTTCCTTTTGCTTTCATTTGGGTTCTTCCTTGCTTATTCTTGTTGCTAACTAATAAATATGCTGCTAAATATCTCCGCCAAAGGCGGACAAGTGTATAATCCTCCATCGGCGGACAGGCATTTCGGCAGTCAGAATGTGATATTCCAATTAAAATTGTATTTAAACCTTATTTTCAAAACCTTTTGCAGCATACCATTCTTGATATATCAAGACTGATTTGTGGATAACCATTATCCATTTCTTTGCGGGTCCTTTCCAGAAGCACATCAACAACAATACCCTGTAAAAGCTTAGTTCGTTTTATCCTGGGCTAACTTAATTTATTTCGGGTAAACAGGCAATAAAAAAAATCATCAGAAAAGTTGTCATACTGAGATGCGATATAAATAGGGTCCCTCTTTTCAGAATATGATAATTCAATAACTATTGATGGCAGCGGCGGATGAATTATTCTAAAGAATCTTGTAAAGATTCCCTTTTCAAGAGATAAAAAGAAAGAATTATTAGAAATTATTTCAAAACCCTTCTGACCTGTAAATAAATCAGGATAACATACCAAATTGTAATCTTTGCTTTTTACTAAAGATGCCTTGGATACCTCTTAATATCTGCTAATTTACTAATGTAATATTGTAATTACAGCCATAATCAATTTATTCGGGTATTGTGATGAAATTTCGCTTTTTAAATTCTATATTTAGATTATATGTGATATAATCACGGGGAGAACAAAATGAAAAAATTCTTACCAATTTTATCAGCATTGCTGTTAACTCTCACAGTAATACTTCAGGCACAAATAAGACCAGGATATAACCTTTCAAAAGATTTTTCAAAAGATTCCAAACCTTCTAAAACATTGAGCAATGCTTATCTTGAAAGAGTAAGCTCATACCCTTACGGTCCTGCAATTTCAATAGAAGTTGATTCATTACGGCACCTGATATTTGTAAGCAGCGGCGGTGCAGCACTTATTCTTAATGGAAGCGATCCGGCAAATCTTCAATTATTAACCGATACATTACGAACTGAAGGACTTGTTGGAGATTTAGCTTATGACTATGCAACCCAGCGCTTGTATTTTGCTTGCGGTTATGGAGGATTCGAGATTTGGAATGTTCAGGATCCATATCATCCGTTTAGGTATTCTAATCTTAATGTAACATATTTTGATGTTACTGTTCCTGTGAGGCACGTTCAGATAAGAAACAATATTGCGGTTGTTGAATGCTATTATGGTGGTGTTCGTACAATAAATGTTACAGACCCTTACAATCCATTCCAGGTTGGTTTTTCACTAGCAATGGGAAATCCAGCTCAACAGATTTCCGTTGAACCGACTGATTATGTGCATACAACCGGGCAGAATGGCTATTACCGTTTTTACATGGACGCGGATGGTAATTTATTTGATGCGGGCTCCAGATATTTTCTGTACGGTGCATATGCAGTTTTTGGTAACCCTGATTTAGCTTTTGTCGATTATGGTGATTTGTACATCCTCGATTTACATAACCCGGTATTTCTTCCATGGAGTGTTACAGATGTTGGCGGAATTAGCCATATGGAATTAAGGGGCAATCTTTTATACATAACCAGCTCTAATGGTTTAAGTATTTGGAATGTTTCTAGTCCATCAAATCCATTCCTTGTAAGCACTATTCCCTTAAGATATACTTCTACTGACTTTGTAATTGCTGGCGATTATCTTTATGCAGCTGAAAGGGATAAAGGTTTTGATATAGTAAACATTCACGATCCCGGCAATCCATTTATCGCTGGCAACTATGAGTCGTTTAGTAATACAAACGACGTTTATGTAAATGGAAATTATGCCTACCTTTCACATTACGATGATGGTGTGCTGATTACAGATATTTCAAATCTTGAATACCCTGTTTTAGTCGGGCAATATGATACTCCGGGAACGGTTTATAATGCAACGAAAGTACAGAATAATATTATGTATGTTGCTGATTGGGATGGGGGTTTCAGGATTGCCGATGTATCTAATCCTTCGAATCCTGTTGAATTAAGTAATGTGCAGGGTTTTAATGCCTGGCGTGTAGAAGCTGCTGGCAATTATGCTTACGTAGTGGAAGGAATTCCTAATGTTCCTGATAACCTAAGGATCTTTGATGTTTCCGATCCTTCTAGTCCTGTACAGATTTCAACATTATCAATTCCTACAGAAACAAGCGGAATAGTATATAAGGACAATCATTTATACCTTGCATCCAATGACGCAGGTTTCCAGATAGTAGATGTATCCGATCCTGGTAATCCTGCTATAGTTAGCCAACTTAGTTTTCCGACCTACGTAACAGATGTTTATGTAAGAGGTAATTATGCTTATGTTACTTCTCTTGGAATTGGCAGCCCTCCAAGTGGATTACACATTGTAGATATTTCCGATCCTGAAAATCCGGTAGAAATTGGAAGCTATTCTGATATATCACTTGAACCATTTGACATAGAAGTTTCAGGTGATTATGCATACGTGGAAGATGATGACTACATTGCTGCTTTTCTTATTAGTGATCCGTCCAACCCGGTTTATTTAGAATCTATAAGAACACCGGATCCCTATTTTGGACAATTTGTAATTGACTCTTTAATATTTGTTGCAGATCAGGAAGCAGGCTTGCAGATATATAAGAATATTCAATATAGTCAGCCGGGTGGCGGACTAAATTGGCATATTCAGCTTGATGAAACAACGGAAGGATTTCTATCAATCTGTTTTACGGATTTAAACAACGGATGGGCAGCAGGATATTCGGGGAAACTCTATCGCACTACAAACGGAGGTAACATTTGGTTTAGTCAGTCGAGCGGTACAGGTGTCGATATTTATTCAATCTTTTTTTCAAGCTCTCAGAAAGGATGGTTTGTTGGTTCATCGGGGAAAATTTTTAATACAGTTGATGGTGGGAATAGCTGGCAGCCGCAGTCATCCGGAACCTCAAACGAGCTATACGGAATATCATTCGTTGATGATATGAACGGTTGGGTAGTTGGCGATGATATAATTTTACACACAACAAATGGCGGCAACAACTGGGTTTCACAAGCTTTCCCTCCCGGTTATTTAAACGGTTTTACTTCTGTTGATTTTGTTGATCTGTCACACGGTTGGATAGCAAATGATGGAGAATTTGGCAATATATTGAGAACGACCAACGGCGGTAACAACTGGACTTTCATCACAGGTTTATCGGGTTACTCTTTGCACGCAGTCGATTTCGTTAATCAGAATATAGGTTACTTTGTTGGAATGTTTGGTGCAATAATAAAAACAACGGACGGAGGGAACACTTGGATTACTCAAGCAGATCCTCCTCCTCACGATTGGTTGTACGGTGTTCAATTTCTTGATGAGCAAAAAGGTTGGGCAGTCGGGTTTAACGGAAAAGTAATATACACAACTAATGGAGGGAATTACTGGCTGCAGCAAACAAGCGGGACCACTGCACAGCTTAATTCTGTTTATTTTATTGATCAGGCACATGGTTGGGCTGCAGGAGAAGAAGAAAATGGTGGAATTATTATTAATTATTCTTTAGAAATAACTCCTGTTGAATTAACTTCTTTTACTGCAACTGCAGATTGTAATAGCGTGACCCTTTTATGGCAGACATCAACAGAAAAGAACAACTCGGGTTTTAAAATACAAAGAAGAAGATCAGGAGATAATAATTCACAAACTATATGGAAGAAAATTGGATTTGTTGAGGGACATGGAACATCAACACAACAGAATATCTATTCCTTTATCGACGAAAATTTACTTGCAGGAAATTATTCTTACAAACTTATTCAGATTGATTTTGATGGAACAAGAAATGAATCAAATGAAGTTAATGTGGAAGTAAACACGTTGCCAACCAGTTATGCACTGATGCAGAATTATCCAAATCCATTTAATCCAAGCACTACAATAGAATATTCCACACCGGTTGAAGGTAATGTAACAATAATTGTATTTAATTCACTTGGACAAAAAGTAAAAACACTTGTCAATACTTATAGGCAGGCAGGAAGTTATAAAGTAAATTTTGAGGCGTCCTCTTTTTCCAGCGGAATTTACTATTATAAAATAGAATCAAAGAATTTTACAGCAGTGAAAAAAATGATCCTTTTAAAATAGATTTAAATAAAAAGAAATTATTATGAACAATTTGATGGGCTTAAAATGAAAACGAAGACTTTAACTTTTTTTCTTTTTTTAATTTCAACCACTATGTCATTGGCACAAATAAACTGGTATAATCAGGATTCCGGAACAAACAGTGATTTATTAGGTGTCTCATTTATTGATGGAAATAATGGCTGGATTGGTGGAGGATATGGAACTATGCTTCACACAACAAATGGTGGAGAGGATTGGTTAACTTTAACTCCACCCGTTAATGCTTATTTAAGTATTTATTTTACTGATCTCCAAAATGGCTGGGCAGGCGGTTATTCGGGATTTTTAATCCACACTACTGACGGGGGACAAACCTGGATAAATCAAATCTATCAGATATCAGGCCACATATATAGTTTATATTTTATAAATGCTAATACAGGATGGGCAGCAGGAGGTGATATAGCATCTTTTCCTAATAATTATCCAGAAACTATAATTTATAAAACTACTGATGGTGGATACACCTGGGATTTACAATACTATGAACAATATTCACCGATATTACACGACATCTATTTTTTTAATAGTAACAATGGCTATGCTTTGGGTGGTGCTTATTTATTCCATACAACTGACGGCGGAGCAGTTTGGATGCAGCAAACTGTCAGTGTTGGTAACGTTTTCAGTGGAATGTATTTTGCAGATCAGAACACAGGCTGGGTTTCCGGAGAATCAACAACAATCTCAAATTATCACGGTGTAATTTATAAAACTACCGACGGCGGAAATACCTGGAATGGAACTACTTTAGGAGTAGATGAGAATCTATCAGATATTAATTTTTCCGATGATTTGTATGGCTGGGCAGTAGGCTTCAATGAAAATGATAGTTCTGGTGTTATTTATTATACTTCAGATGGTGGAAGTAACTGGACGTTGCAAAACACTCCGGCGTTTAGCGCTTTATACAAGCTCGCTATTATAAATTCAAACGCATATGCTGTTGGTCATTTAGGAACAATTGGGACTACTGAAAATTCAGTGCCCGTTGAATTAACCTCTTTCACTGCAACTGCAAATGAAAATGATGTAACTTTGAATTGGCAAACTGCAACAGAAACAAATAACTCGGGATTTGAAATCGAAAGAAGTGCCGGTAATGATTCTTTCAGCAAAATCGGATTTGTGGAAGGACACGGCACTACTACAGAACCATCTGTATACTCCTTTCCTGATAACCAGGTTTCTACCGGAAATTATTCATACAGATTAAAACAATTGGATCAGGATGGAACTTTCCATTATTCTAGTATCGTAGAAGTTAATATTGATGTACCACAACATTTTTCACTCGCTCAGAACTATCCAAACCCATTCAATCCTTCAACGATGATCAGATTTGAACTTCCTGTTGATGCAAATGTTACCCTTGAGTTATATAATGATCTCGGACAAAAAGTTGATGATATTGTAAAAGGAAATTTCAGTACAGGTCTTCATAATGTTAATTATAATGCCGTAAAGATTTCTAACGGAATTTACTTTTATAAACTTACAGCCAAAGGAATCGATGGCTCAGTAAACCAGGCAGTCAAAAAAATGGTGTTGTTGAAATAAATCTAAACTTGTGAATAAAAAAACCTGCTTCTATTAAAATTAGAGGCAGGTTTTTTATTTTTAAATGGATAAAATTTTCTATTTCACTACAATCATTCTGTTAACTTTTACAAAATGATTTTTGCTTGCTGCCTATATGGCTTCCATCATATAAAAATATATTTCGCTTAATATTGCTTCCGGATAAAACTTCACATTATCAATTCCCTGAACATCATGCTGATTAAAAAGAGTTTTAATTTCATTTCCAAGCACTGGCCTGCCCGCCGAAGGAGGACTTTTTACTTACCTGTCAGCCTCTGGATGATTAAAGAGGTTATCCCATTTCTTCTCGTAACTGCTGATGTATCCATTTTTTAGAGAACATAATTTTTATTGTAATTCCCAAATACCACAATCCAATAAATGGACCAAAATCAAAATATTCTTCATATGGAGGTATTGGGAAGGAGATTACATTGGTAACTATCATTAAAAGCGAGATTAATATTCCAGCAATTGAAAATATTTTCCCCAATTTAGGGTGCCGAAAAATACTTATCGCGAATAAAAATGTTCCTAAAAATATATAAACGTCCCAGGCAACATCTAATCCGTAATGGATATGATTTAATGAATTCCAAATCCATTTGCTAGATTCTTCAAGTAGTTTTGGTCTTGATGATTTAATTGCAAGTTGTACTAAAAACATTTGTGTCAGTAGAGCACCAGCAATAATGTTTGAGAATAATGCAATTTTTGAAGTAACAGTTTTTTTATGAATTTGAATAAAATAATATAAGCCAACAGAAGCTAAGCTTAGTAAAATCCCCATTGAAGCAGCCAGAACGACTCCCAAAATCAAATTTGAAATAAACTGTAGCACTGGGTAAATAATACTGGCAAGAAAACCACAAATAATTCCGATATTAATCCAACTTATAATCACTTGTTTATCTTTATTCATAATTTATCTCCATTACTTTTTAGCGGTATAAGGAGTTACAAATAACCGGCCCGACTCGTCTTTCGCTTTGCCGAGGCGGACTCTCCAACGCTGGAATGCCAAGATATTTCATACACTTTAATAATTAACAAAGAAATAATACCGTCATTTTCTTAATAATAGTTTAGAATTAGTAACGGATATTAAAACTATATATTCTCTATATCAAATTTATATCCTCTGCCGACCGGGATGGTAACTCCGTCTATCTCAATTGTTTCCGAATTAAAAGATTCAATTTTATTTAATGAGATTATAAATGAACGGTGAATTCTTTTGAATAAATTAGAGGGTAAAAGTGTTTCAATTTCATTTGTGCTAATTTTTGAAAGATATGATTTTTTCACAGTAACTACTTTGACATACTCCCTTTGACTCTCGATATAAAGAATATCCTCAAAAAATATTTTCACTTTCCTTTTCTGTATATTCAGAAAGATAAACTCTTTTATACTTTCACTGTTTTCTAGTTCAAGCTTTTTAGCCTGAACGGCTTTTACTTTATTCACTGCAGTCAGAAACCTCTCAAAATCGTATGGTTTTAACAGGTAATCGGTTACATTCAGTTCAAATCCTTCCACAGCATATTGATGATAAGCCGTTGTAACAATAACTGCTGGTGGATTGATAAGAGTTCTTAAGAAATTCATTCCTTTTAATTTGGGAAGATGAATATCAAGGAAAATAATATCCGTATTATGATCACGTAAGTATTGCGCAGCCAGGATTGCATCTTTAAATTTCCCCTCAATTTCTAAGTATGGCACTTGATAAATATAATCCGATAAAACTTTTACAGCTAACGGCTCATCTTCTATAATTATACACTTCGTTTTAGACATGGCTTGCAATACTAATTTTTAATGTTGCTGTAAAAACGGAACCTTCAGGCTCAACATCGAGATTGAAATCTGTATAAAGCAATTCAAGCTGCCTTCTCAAATTTGAAAGCCCTATATTTTCCTTCACTCTCTGTTCTCCAGTTAATCCTTCATAAGAATTTTTAACGATAAACAATAAGTTTCTGCTTTTTACCGAGAGATGTATATCAACAAACGGCCCGTGTCGTGTTTCCGAAACACCATGTTTAAAAGCATTTTCAACCAGAGGGATAAGTAGAAGCGGCGGGAGTGCCTGTTTCATATCTTCGATGTCATAATTAAAATTAATACTCAATGATTCATCATAACGAAGTTTTTCAAGTGCAATATAATCACTGATTATTTTTATTTCCTGTTCTATGGCTATAAATTCTCCGCCGGTTTCATAGAGCATATAACGTAATATTTTTGATAACCGTAAAATTGATTCCGGAGTCAGATCAGACTTATCTCTCGCTAATGCGTAAATATTATTTAAAGTATTGAATAAAAAATGCGGGTTCGTTTGTGATTTGAGATAATTCAATTCAGCTTCCTGCTTTTCAATCTTTAATAGCTGCGCGGCTTGCTTCAATTTAATATGATTATAAATGTGTCTAGAAATTCCAAAGATTAATATTGCAAATATACCAGCACCAAACTGGTCTCCTACTCCGTGCGTGCAGGAAGGATAATGTATAAAATCAGTATAGATATGCAGCAGAGTTCCAAGCAGTAACCAGAAATAGAGATTAAAGGAAAATAAAAATATCTGTGCCGCTATAAGCGCAAGTGATTTGAATATTTTTTTTCTGCTCAGCCGCGGAAGTGTGAATTCGAAGAAAAGATAAATTATAGCGAGGATATAAACCGATTTCCAGATTTCATTTATAAACCACAGTAGAAACGGGCCAGGGTATTGGACCAGGTTAATAATGAGGGCAAGGATATAATAGCCAACTCCCACCCACAAATAAAATTTGATGTGTTTTATGTTAAAAGGTTCTTTCATCTTGTTGTTTATAAAATCATTTTCTCAATGTATTTTTTCATCATACAATTATTGAATAAATAAAATCTCATCTTAAAGTTTTAAATGTCTTATCGTTAACATAAATATTTCAAAACTGGTAACCCAAAAATTTAGTAGACAAAACTCCGCATTCTGTTTCCCTTAATCTGCTTTCTGTCGACTCACCCTTCCACTTCTTTATTCAATTGCATATTCTTGTGATGCGAACGCAGATGGTTAGAGCAATTTGATAAAAAATATGATTAACTACTGCCAGTAGTTTTCGACCCGGCAGTAGAAATTAAGAGAAATATTTTTGTGAGTTCTTAATAATAAAGTAAGGATAAAAAATGAATACATTCAAAAATGATTTAGGAGTACCTAAAGTAAAGATGAAGCACACAACTTTATTTGCAGACAAGTTAATGTGTTTGAAGTGTTACATTCTTATCGCCGTTGTGTGGAATATATTCTTGTTGCAGCCATTAATAGCGCAAGAAGGAATCAATGGAAATCTTGTTAATGTTGAATGGCTAGGGAAAAACTTAAATAATTCCGATATCGTAATACTCGATGCTTCACCAGCAGTAATCTATAGTAAACAGCATATACCCGGGGCAATAAATGTTGATTTGTTTACATACGGTGCTCAGGAAAAGCCACATGCTGAAGTAGAACAGCTATATCAATTGTGGGGAATTGGTCCTGACAAAAAAATAATAATTTATGATCAGGGCGGTACAATATTCGCAACCAGACAATTTTTCTCATTGTATTATTATGGCTTTCCTGTCGAGAACCTTTTTGTTCTGGATGGAGGACTTTCAAAATGGCAGGAAAAAAAATTACCAGTAACGCAGGAAATACCTGCATTACCTGAGAAAGGTTCCTTTGAAATTAAAAAACTCAACGAAGGTGTTAAAGCTGAACTGCCCGAATTTCTGACAGCATCAGGAGATGTTACTCATAATGTTTTAGTGGAAGCTCTAGGAGCTGATTGGCACTATGGCGAGTTATGTGCATTTGATAAAGCCGGTCATATACCTAATGCAATCTTACTGCCAAGCCCCGACTTTTATAATCCGGATAAGACATTTAAATCACCGGAAGAAATTAAAAAGATGCTGAACTATCTTAGGATTAAACCACAACAAAATATCTACTCACACTGCGGTGGAGGTATTAGCGCAAGCGTGCCGTTTTTTGCTCTTAAATTTATATTGCATTACCCTTCGGTTAAGCTCTATGCAGGTTCTGAGCTCGACTGGCTTTCTGACGAAAGAGAACTTCCGTATTGGACTTATGATGCTCCTTATCTGATGAGAGAAGCAAACTGGCTGCAGTTTTGGGGCGGGAAGATGTTAAGGATGTATGGAAGGTCTAATATCACCATCATTGATGTTCGATCCAATGAAGAATTTAATAAGGGGCATGTACCGTTTGCGCTGAATATCCCCGCTTATGTTTTTAAAAGCAATATGAGCGACCTAAGCAAGCTGGCTGAAATACTTGGTCAATCAGGAGTCGATCAGTCACAGGAAGCAGTCATTATCTCGGATTCAGGAGTTACTAAAGAAGCTGCTTTGGTTTTCTTAATACTCGAAAAATTGAATCAGAAAAAAGTTTCAATCTTCACAGACTCAATGGAAAAATGGGCAAGTCTTGGTTACCCGATTACAAAAGATACAACAGTGGTGGGATTTAAAAGGACTTCTATGGACTTATCAATACCTCCAACAAATTACCCTATAAATCTCCGGAAGGAAATTATAATAACGGATTTGAATAGCACCCGGGGATTATACCCAAAGATATTAATTGCATCAGGTCAAAAGACACCTGATATGGATGGTGATACTGTTGTTTATTTGAAGTTTAGTGATCTCTTAGATGTAAACGGCACTCCCAAAGCCGCAAAAGATATCTGGGCCATTCTGGATAAATCAGGTATCCCAAGATATGGTGAGCTTGTTTGTTTCTCGGATGAGCCCGGCGAAGCTGCGGTTAATTATTTTATTCTCAGGCTGATGGGTTACCCAGATATTAAAGTATTAATTAATTGAAAAAGAAGAAATAAAAAGGATTATACCATGAATAAAATTATTAATTTCGGTGAGAATGTTGAGGGTTATGACATTCCTGTTTTAAATGAGAGAGAAATAAGAGCAGCAGCAGGAATATTATTTTTAATGATGTTTATTTCAATATTAGTAGCAATTCAGCAAGGGAATTTCTTATTGATAAAGTATTCAGTTACAATTTTCCTGACAGACATTTTGATACGCGTTTTTATTAATCCAAAATATTCTCCATTATTAATAACTGGCCGTTTGATCGTCAGGAAACAGGTCCCTGAATATGTCGGGGCTGCACAAAAAAAGTTTGCCTGGCTAATTGGTATTGTACTAGCAACAACAATTTTCATTCACCTTGTGATCGTAAATGCTTTCAGTCCTATAACGGGAATTATCTGTTTTACATGCCTGATATTTTTATTTTTTGAAACTGCTTTCGGGATTTGTTTGGGATGTAAATTCTATTCAATGTTTTATAAAGAAAAAGCTAAGTATTGTCCCGGGGAGGTTTGTGATATTAAATTAAAACAGCCTATTCAAAAAACATCTACCTCTCAGTTACTTGTTGTTTTGGTTTTTATCGAATACATTTTCCTGACGGCATTTTTATTTAATAATAATTTTAAAGAAAAACCGTATGATCTGTTTGGGATTGTGAATTCAACTCAAGCTAATATAGATATAAAATAATGCTCTGTAAAAAATTTGTAGTTTATAACAATCGCATATCATAAAAAAAAGAGATTGTTATAGTGAGGAGAAAGACATTATACCGCGATAGTTTAATTGAAATTAGAGAGGATTCAATTTTACTTAAACATTATTATTTTCCATTTATATCAAAAAATATTTTGGTTTCTAAAATTGAAAGAATAGAAAATAAGGAGCCAACTTTGATGAATGGTAAATGGAGACTTTGGGGAACAGGAAGATTTACAATATGGTTCCCGATCGATATACTTCGTCCAGTAAGAAATAAAATATTTTTTATAACATATAAAAATAGACATATTAAAACAGGTTTTACAGTTAAGGACTCGGAAAGAGTGGAAGAAATATTAAGAGAAAATTTTTTTTATTAAATGTGCTTACTTAATAAAAAAAAATTTCTGAGAAATTTCAATAATGTTATGGCCATTGATCAATAGTGTAAAAAATAATATACTAGCAATTAACTACTAATGGTGAGCTTATTATGAAAAATATCAAATTTTCAAATTTTGCAGTGTTTATGATATTCTTTGGAATAGCATTACTAGAAGCATTAAAAAATAATAATTGGATAGAAGCGATGCTTTTTTTGGCTTTGGGAATTATATCTTTATGGGCTGATATCCGGAGAAAATAATTCAAACTCTCAGAAAATATGTAAAATTAAAAATATAGTGACGTTTTTAACTTACAGGTTTTATTTTATTTTTAGACACAATAATTAATTTTCCATTCCAATTCTCTTCTCAAAATAAATGTGACGATTTTCCAAATTTCTGATAATACTTTTATAAAAAAGAATTTTTTATTTTGAAAAGTTGCCAAATTGAGATGCGATATATATTGGGTCCCCCTTTCCAGCAGATGATACGGTCCCTTGGCTAACTCGGAACAAACCTTATCTTGAGAGGAACAGGTTTACCCCTGCCTTGCACTGGTAAAGTCTGCCAAGGCAGGTAAAAGTTCAGCCCTACGATCAACCCCGACATAGGGCTTTTTATATTTATTTGTTGCTTCTGTCAAATAAAAATTGCAGATTAAAGTCAGTGGTTTTCTCTTCTAGTAAGAAAAAGAGCTGAGGGTTACAGTTTTTACAGAGAATACATTTCCGAAATCCCTAAAAGTTTAACGCAAAGAAAATTTTTAACGTCAATCTTGAAAAAAGAAAAAGAGAACACTTCAAATCTCATTGAAATAGCAAAGCTGTTTTTAAAGCTTGGTATCATCGCTTTCGGCGGGCCGGCGGCACATATTGCAATGTTCGAGGATGAAGTTGTTACTAAACGCAACTGGATGAACCATCAGCATTTTCTGGATTTAGTTGGTGCAACCAATTTAATACCGGGCCCAAACTCAACCGAAATGGCTTTACACATTGGCTACCACAAAGGGAAAATACCTGGCCTCATAGTTGCCGGATTAAGCTTTATGTTTCCCGCAATATTGCTTACAGGATTATTCGCTTATTTATATGTTCTTTATGGAAATTTACCACAGGTTGAACCATTTCTTTATGGAATCAAACCTGCTGTAATAATTATTGTGCTTAATGCGGTTTACAAGCTAGGCAAGAGAGCTGTTAAGGGTTGGAGACTAATAGTAGTTGCATTGTTCATTGGCGTTCTAAATTTTATACTATTAAATGAAATACTTTCTATTCTATTAGGCGGAATATTCGGCGCATTTTTTCTTTTAATTTCCGAGAAAAAAAATAAATTAAATTCAATAGCTCCGTTGGCATTTATTTTATTATTTCTGAAACCTATAACACAGGTAATTGAAAAATCAGAAGTATCTCTAACGAAATTATTTCTAACTTTTTTAAAAATAGGTACAGTCTGGTTTGGAAGCGGATATATTTTGGTTGCTTATTTTAACGGAGAATTAGTTCAAGGTCTTCATTGGCTTACAAGAAAAGAATTATTGGATGCAATTGCAGTCGGGCAGTTTACACCGGGACCATTCCTTTCATCCGCAACTTTTATTGGTTACCAAATTGATGGAATTTCTGGGGCAATTATAGCTACGGTTGGGATTGTTATACCATCAATAATATTTGTTTTGATATTAAACCCGCTCGTGCCCCGGTTAAGAAAATCGACCTACCTTTCTAAATTTCTTGATGCTGTTAATGTCAGCGCACTTGCAGTAATGTTTGTTGTTGCGATAAAACTTGGTGCAGAAGTTCTGATTGATTGGAAAGCAATTCTAATAGCTGTTTTAAGTGTTGCAGTTTTCTTCACTGTCAAGAAAATAAACTCGGCTTATATAGTTTTAGGAGGTGCTGTTTTGGGATACTTTTTGACAATATTTAACTGAAACTATAATTTTAATTAAGCGGGCTAACTAATAATTATACTGCCAAATATCTCCACCAAAGGCGGACAAGTGTATAACTATCCCGCGGCAAGAATTTTATATCCAACTTTAAATTGCACTTAAAACTTATTTTCAAACTTTTTTACGGCATATCATTCCTATAAAACAAGATTGATATGTGGATAATCATTATTCTTTTCTTCGCGGGACCCTTGAGTAAGCACATCAACAACAATACCCCGTGAAAGCTTAGTACTATTAAGTATTTGTCTAGGGCAACTTAATTGAATCCGCTTAAATAGGCAATAAAAATTATTGAGTTTTTCTATCATAATTATTTTGCATTTGGAATGATTCACAGAGGTTTACCCAGCCAATTTATAAATCTTTCGGAAAGTATTGATACTGTTCGCTTTCACATCAGAAATATCTATCGAAAACTTCATGTTAATTCAAAAGCCGAGGTTATCAGCAAATCACTTAAGGGAGAAATATAAGAATTCTCAATCCTCTTCCATCATCCATCTTCCGTCATCCATCATACATAAAAATACCCTGCATCTTTATGTAGTTGTAACAGCTGGTGTAATTATTTAGAATTACCCAAGCAGGTTTTCTCTATCAGCTTTTATTGAAAAGAAATGATACAGGTTTAATTATATTAAACGGAGGAATAGCAGTATGCGATTAAACAATATATTATTCGCTGTAATAATATTGACATTTTCATTTGTGTTCTTTGCCGATATTAGTTTTTCACAATCTTTAAATGGATCTTATACAGTTGGTGGCAATTCCCCCGATTATACAACATTGCAAGCGGCAGCCAATGCGTTAAAAGCTAACGGAATTTCGGGCCCTGTTACCTTTAATATTCGTCCCGGAACATATATGAAAGATGATGGAGCAACTTCGGTAATGATTCTTGATAGTATTGTTGCCGGAAATACTGCAGCTAACAGAATAACCTTTCAACCCGACGCTGCTGCCGGAGGAAATGTTAGTAATGTTATTCTTCAGTCTGATTTTAATATCAATACGAATTATAGCGAAGCACAGATTATAAAAGTAGAAACAGATTATACGACTATAAGGAATCTCACTTTTAAAGATGCTGATTCTCTTGATACACCTGCCAGATTTTGCTTAAAGTTTGAAGGGGTACCTAATTGGAATACTACTGTTGATGGAGCTATTGTTGACGGCTGCAAATTTATAGGGACACCTTATTATTCTCAGGGCCAGCAATACGGATCAGATTTTGGAATTTATTCCGAATATCTTACTACAGGAAAAATTTCAAATAATAAATTCAGCAACTTAATGCGCGCTGTGGGACTGGATGTGGAAACAGGAGGAGCACAAAGCGACTCAATTGTGGTTGATGATAACAAGTTCGATCATCTTTATTTGGGATTTACCGGAGCCGGCGATCCTCTTGGTTCGGCAATTGAAATAGAATATCCTAAGGCATATGTGAAAAGAAACTTTGTTTCAAATTCTACCGGCGCCAGGGCTATTATTGTCGTCTATCCGGCTATTGCTGAAATTGAAGCTAATTATGTAAATGGAGATTACAGGAGTGAAATGGGTCTTGGCTTAAATTCTGCCAGCCAGGACCAGGCTGAATCCGTAAGTGTATTTAATAATATTTTAATAGGTCCCGGGGTATATGGAACGTTAGCAATACAGACCCGCAATACAAAAATTTATCATAATACTGTTATCAACAGTGGAGGTAATAACGGACTATGGATAACTGGTCATAATTGTTCAGTGATTAATAATATTCTCAAAGCTTCACCAGAGACAATAGTGGCATACAACATAAATGGTGCCCTGGGAATTGTCTCCGATCATAATATATTCTATAAAAGTCCCGGGTGGTATTTTGCACAGGATGTTACCGGCAATTTATTTTTTACTTTTGATGATTACAAGCTGGCTACAGGGCTGGATACCAACTCTACCTTTACCGATGTATCTTTTGAATTTGATTCACTTGGGATACATCTTGATGAATGCCAGGCACAAAACTCTGTTCTGGATGGAATCCACCTGGCGGAAGTACCTTCTGATTTTTATGGTGCATACAGAGATTCTGTTAAGCCTTTTATCGGGGCAGTGGAAGGTGTAAGGATTCCTTTTGATATGTATGGTGATCCATTCAGGACAAGCTTAACCGGATTTCCGTTGTCAGTTGCTTCAGGAAATTTTGATAACTCGTCTTTGCCGGGAATTGCAGTCCCTGACTGGGATAACCGGAAAGTTCTTCTTTTCCATAATAACGGTGCAACAAGAACTTTCACAAACAACGGTGTGGTCTTTACTGGTTTCAAACCGACGATTGTAAAGTTCTACGATTTTGACAGAGACAACAAGCTTGATTTATTAGTAGTAGGGGATACTTCTACGGCATCTCTTGAAGTATTCTGGGGAGATGGAACAGGAGGTTTTTCGGGTCCTGATATAGTAGCGAATTCAGGGAGAATAAAATCTCTAAGTCCGGGACCAACGTTTGCAGATTTTACCACAGTTATAACGACTGAAGATGGAATCCAGCCATCGACCAGTTTCATAGGATTTACAGTCTGTACGTCAAGTCGTGAACTTTGCCACGAACTGACACATGAGCCTGATCCTCCCGATACAATATATGCAGCGCTGAATGATTTTGTACTGGCAGATGTGGGAGGGACCAGCAATTTACAATCTATTGTTGCTCCCGGAATATTCGGATCGACAAATGCAGTACCTGAGCTTAACATATTTGATCTTTTTTCACCAAGCGACATAGCTTCAAACTGCCAGATTGCACAAACTGATTTTACGTTCGAAGAGCACGATTATGATTTCCCTGTAACAGGGTATTACACCAATTCCTCAAGTATAATAGCCGGTGATTTTAATGACGACGGGCATACTGATTTTATAACAACGGGCTGGGATGATAATTATTGTGTATTTGTAAAAGGTGGGGGGAATCTTACATTCACTGCCGACACCATACCCTCATCCGCAACAAGAGGGCTTGTAAAATTAGATTATGAAAATGACGGCGACCTGGATTTTGTAACAGTGAATAATACTCTTGATAGTGCAGGTATAACAATCTTTCTGAATGACGGTTCAGGTAATTTTACAGAAAAGAAGAATTGTTTCTTCCCGTTTGCCAGTGGACATCCAAATGGGATAGTTGCGGCAGATTTTGATGGAGACGGTAAAACCGATGTAGCAACTGTTTCAAGAACAGAGGGAGGGGGAGATTCTTTGTTTGTATTGTATAACCTTGGGGGATTTAATGTTCCAACCGGAATAAAACCTGGGCTTAACAGTAACATAATTCCTGAAAAGTTTGAACTCTCACAAAACTATCCTAATCCATTCAACCCCACAACAAAAATAAATTTCAGTCTTCCGGATGAAAGTAATGTAAAGATATTTATCTACAACATACTTGGTGAAAGAGTAAAGGAACTTATTAACGGGCGGGTATCGGCAGGAGAACATATTATCAATTTCAATGCGGGTAATTTTGCTTCAGGAATATATATATATCAAATGATTGCAGAAACTATTTCCGGGAACACTTTTTACGCCACAGCAAAAAAAATGATTCTTTTAAAATAATTTTCAAGGGAGCTTCAGCTCCCTTTTTATTATAAGATTTAACCCGAGCACAAAACAAAATCTACTACTAGAAAAATCGTCATTTTGAGATGCAATATAAATAGGGTCCCCCTTTTCAGAAGATGATACGGTCCCTTGGGGTAACTCAGGATAAACCTTATCTTGAGAGTACTAGGGTTTACCCCTGCCTTGTGATGGTAAAAGAGTTCTTCCCATTAACAATCCTCTTGCCCGGTCTTTTATTTCTAATTGTTGCTTCTATTAAAAATTTACAATGTCTTATCGCAGGAAGTAGCTGCAGTAGTTGATGGTTATCGGGAAGCCGGAAAACATATGGTAGCATTTGATACTGGCAGATTATATTTCCATACAATTAATGCAGGGAGGTTTATAGAAATGAAGAAAATGATTTTGCTTTGGTAGATGATTTGAGGTTTAAGAATCACTGTTAGTAGAAAAGTTATTACCGCCTTATATGTTGTGTAAGTTAGAAGATTTTGTAACAATAAACTATTGACAAGCCTCCATTAATCCCCTATTTTCAAATGTGAATTCAACTTTTATAAACGAGATATAAAATTAAATGCTCGAATCATCACAGCAGAACATAACTTTATTGTTGGAAGATTGTGTTAACGGAAAAAAAGAAGCAATTAATGAATTGCTTCCACTCGTTTATAATGAATTAAAAAGAATCTCATCAAAATATTTACACGATGAATATCGTAATCATACCATGCAAACAACTGAACTTGTTCACGAAGCTTATATAAAACTTGTTGGTGGACAGGTGATAAATTGGCAAAATCGTGCACACTTTTTTGGTATTGCTGCTAACTCAATGAGACAGATTTTAGTTGATTATGCCAGAAAGCGTAACTCTCAAAAAAGAGGTGCTGGCAAAACTCATCTTTCACTGGATAATGCTGAAGAAATTATTTTTGATACGGAAGATGATATTATAGCTCTTGATGAAGCAATAAAAAAACTCGAAGCTTTTGATCCTGATTTAAGTAAAGTTGTCGAGCTTAGATTTTTTGCCGGACTAAAAGTCGAAGAGACCGCGAAAGTGCTAAATTGCTCCACGGCTAAAGTAAAACGCGAATGGAGCTTGGCAAAAGCCTGGCTATTTAGAGAACTTGGTAAATCTTAACTAAAATGTTAATTCCCATCTAAAATTTATTGTTGATCCCGTTTTTATAATCTTACGCATGTACTTGTAAAAGGAAGAATTTCTTATTCATTCATTTACAAGGAGCAAAAAAATGGTACGCTTAGTTATTTTATTTTTATTTATATCATTTCAAACCTTTATCCATTCACAAACCACCTATACCTTAATTTCAAACAACGGAGATTGGGGTAATCCCGCTGCTTGGAGTCCAAATGGTATCCCGGGGCCAGGAGATTTTGTTATTATTGGAAATACTGTAGAAATATCTGGTTCATATGAAATAGCAGGATTTAATCTCGCCCATGGAACAATTAAATTTATTGGTGAAGATAACCCTTCACTTACTGTAACCGACAGTTCAATATGGAGCAGCGGTACTTTTAACGGCGGGAATGGAGCTAATGGCGGAAATAACGTAAACAACTCTTTAATATTTGCTGAAGGCTCGGTTGTTACTTTAGTAGAAGATACTTTACACCGCTTTCATCTTTTATATGAAGGAACTTATCTTACAAACCAGGGCACAATTAAACTGCAAGGAACTGCTAACTTGGCCGTAAGAGGTTTATCCATTTTAAAAAACGAAGGCATTTTTGATGTTATGTCTGATGCAGATTTCAATGGCGAATCTTTCAGCGGCGGAACTTTTTTAAATACCGGAACTTTTCGTAAAAGCGGTGGTACAGATATTACAAGCTTCAATATCTGGTGGAATTTTGTTAATGAGGGTGGTGCAATTGATGTACAATCTGGAACACTAAAATTTGATTGCAATGGTTCCTTTAACAATGGGACATATAACGCTGATGCTGGTGCGCTATTAAGTTTTTCTTCACTTGCACAAACAATAAAAGGAACTCTTAGTGGTTCTCCAGCTGGAGATGTAAGACTTGCAGGCTCAACGATAAGTGTAGATAGCTCGGGAGCCACACTTGATTTTCAGGGCAGCGGGTTTCAATGGAGTAGAGGAACCTTTACCGGCGGCGGAACACTTACGATTCCCGAAGGATCGCTGCTGCGTTTAGTAACAGATCCTACTAATCCACAAAATCAAGCTCTCTATGGCGGAACAACATTATTAAACTTAGGAACGATAAAACAGGAATCGAATAATAGCCTGTCAATCAGAAACCTATCTGTGGTAGAAAATCGTTCCCTTTTTGATGTTACGACAGATGCTGATTTTACGGGAGGAACCGGAAGCGGCGGAACATTTCTCAATACTTCGACCGGTGTTTTTAGAAAAAGCGGTGGTACAGATATATCAAGTTTTAATACCTGGTGGAATTTTATTAATGAAAGTGGCGCTATAGAAGTACAATCCGGAACCCTAAAATTTGATTGCAATGGTTCCTTTAACAATGGTACATATAATGCTAATGCAGATGCGCTATTAAGTTTTCCTTCTCATACACAAACAATAAAAGGAACCCTAAGTGGTTCACCATCCGGAGATGTAAGACTTTCAGGTTCAACAATAAATGTAGATAGCTCTGGAGCTACTCTTGATTTTCAAGGTTCAGGTTTTCAATGGAGCAGAGGAACTTTTTCTGGTGGAGGCACTTTGACAATTCCCGAAGGATCTTTGCTGCGCCTGGTAACCGATCCGGTTAATCCGCAAAATCAAGCTCTCAGTGGCGGAACAACTTTATTAAACCTCGGAACTATAAAACAGGAATCGAATAATAGTTTGTCAATCAACAATAATTCTGTCGTTGACAACCGTTCTCTTTTTGATGTTACAACAGATGCTGATTTTACAGGCGGAAGCGCCGGAACTTTTTATAATACAGGAACTTTTCGTAAAAGTGCCGGAAATGATGTTACACAAATGGATATACGGTGGAAATTCTACAACCAAAACGGGGGAATTATTGACGCTGCTTCTGGCGAGCTGAAGTTCGCAATGTCAAATACGAACTTTTCAAATGAACCTGGCGCGATCATTAAAGGCGCAGGCAGTATTGGTGTTCCAACAAATTTTACTAACAACGGAATTACTGCACCCGGTAATTCTGCTGGTACACTTTCATATATTGGCAACTTTCTTCCTTCAGCTACAGCAGTACTTGATATTCAACTCGGAGGTTTAAATCAGGCTGAATATGATCAGTTAAATGTTACAGGCAGTGCAAAATTAAATGGTACTTTAAAAGTATCTTTACTAAATGGATTTATACCTGCTGTTGGAGACAGCTTCGTAGTGTTAACTACGACCAGTGCAATTACCGATAGTTTTGTAACCTTCGATGTCCAATCTGGTTTATATCTAACAATAAAAAAGAACGCAAACAATGTTACAATTTTTGTTGATAGTGTTGGAACAATATCATCTCTTGAGAATGAAACCGATGTTAAAGCAGTTACGAGTTATGAATTATCACAGAATTATCCAAACCCATTTAATCCTACTACTACAATCCAATTTGCATTACCGCAAGCTGCTTTTGTAATGCTTGAAGTTTTTAATATTGTTGGAGAACGTGTTGATGTGCTTGTATCTCAAGAATTAAATTCAGGCAAATATAATTATGAATGGAATGGCTTAACACTTACAAGCGGAGTGTATTTCTACAGGCTTCGAGCGGGAAGTTTTGTGGAAACACGAAAAATGATTTTACTCAAGTAATTAAACATTCTTTGTTCAAAAGACTCTAAACTTATATTCAAATATGTTTATGATGTTTAGAGTCTGATTTGTAAGTACCCTTTAATAAAAAAGAAGATAAAAAATCACTAGTAAAGTCTTTACTGTGATAATTAAAATCACTAATCTTGTTTAGAGTATAACTAATCATTATTAAAAGATATTAATCATTTTTAACTGCTTAAGCATTCGAGTGAATAATGGATAAGAATATCTGGAATGATA
This sequence comes from uncultured Ignavibacteria bacterium, assembly GCA_963815785.1. GTDB lineage: Bacteria > Bacteroidota > Ignavibacteria > Ignavibacteriales > Ignavibacteriaceae > DATFVA01. The sequence goes on along the minus strand of CAWFHZ010000014.1, from coordinate 5,278 downwards.
TAAAAACAATTTTCTTTACAGCCGTTGAACTGGATGGTAATGAAAGAGAAGATTATCTTACAGACAAATGTAAAGATCCAATGTTAAAGCAAGAGATTGACAGTCTTCTTTCTGCACATGACAAATCAAATAAATTCTTAGAAAATTCAATAATACCTGCCGAACCAGCTATCGATAACAATAATTTATTTATCGGAAAAACTTTTGGTAAATATAAAATTGAAAAACTTATCGCTAGAGGAGGCATGGGGTTGGTCTATCTGGGAATGCGCGATGATGAGGTAAAACAGCAGGCAGCAGTTAAAATTATTAACCCCGGGGTCGCATCCGGAATTGTGATAAAAAGATTTCAGACAGAAAGACAGACATTAGCAAATCTTAATCATCCGAATATTTCAAGACTACTGGATGGCGGACTGACAGATGACGGAATCCAATTTTTGGTTATGGAATATATAGAGGGTATTCCTATTGATGAGTACTGCGATAATAATAAGCTGAAGATCAAAGAAAGGTTAAAGCTTTTTTTGAAAGTAGCTTCAGTAGTTCAATACGCCCATCAAAATCTGGTTGTCCACAGAGATTTAAAGCCAGGTAATATTCTTATTACTAAAGAGGGGGAACCAAAACTTCTTGATTTTGGTATTGCAAAAATTTTAAGTCCAGAGGATGGAATAATTGAAACAGCTACTCACGGAAGCGGATGGAATCTTACGCCTGAGTTTGCAAGTCCTGAACAGATAAAGGGAGAAGTAATTACAACAACAAGTGATGTTTATTCACTTGGGGTAATTTTGTATAAACTTTTAACGGGCCACAGCCCATATAAAATAAAAAGCCGTTTTTATTCAGATGTTCGACAGATAATAACGCAAACAGAACCACTCAAACCGAGCGAGATAATTTATCAAGTAGTTGAAAAAGAATCGGATGATAATGGAATAGAAATCAATCCTGATTCAATAAGCAAAACAAGAGAGATTAATGTTGATAAACTTCATAAAAAATTAGTTGGCGATCTCGATAATATTGTTTCGATGGCAATTAGAAAAGAACCTGAAAGAAGATATGCTTCAGTTGATAATTTTGCAGATGATATTAAAAGATATTTAAACGATAGACCGGTAAATGCACATCGTGATTCTCTTATATACAAAAGCAAAAAATTTATCAAAAGAAATAAAACTGCAATTATACCAACAGCGATAATATTTATACTTATTAATCTCGGATTGGCAGGAGTGCTGTGGCAAGGACATTTGGCAGCAAAGGAACGTGATGCGGCAAAGATAGAGGCAGAAAAAGCAAACAAGATAAAGTCTTTTTTATTAAATATGATTTCGGCACCAGATCCTACTAAAGATGGACGTGATGTAAAAGTTATCGATGTAATTGAAGAAGCTTCAAGTAAACTTTCTTTTGAGTTAGGTAATCATCCGCAGATTGAAGCCGAAATAAGAACAATGCTTGGAAACACATATCAAAATCTTGGCATTTATGATTCCGCAGAGACTGAATTAACTAAAGCATTAGTTTTAAACAAGAAGATATACGGTGGAAATAGTAAAGAAACCGCAATGAGTTTAAAGAATATCGGGTTGATCTATCATTATAAAGGTGATTATGAAAAAGCAGAAGAATACTACCAAAAATCTCTTGGGATGTTTAAGTCAGTCGAAACTAACCCATCTTTTGAAAGAGCTTTAGTTTTGGATGCTTATGGTTCTTTAATGACTGACCGAGGAGAATACGAAAAAGCGGAAAAGATAACAGAAGAAGCTCTTCAAATTGCTGAAACCGTAAAGGGTTCTGAGGATCCGGATGTTGCAGAAATTCAAAACAATTTGGCTACTTCATACAATTATCTTAATAAATTGGATCTGGCAGATTCGCTTTATAAAGAGAGTCTTAGAGTCTTCAGAAAAGTTTATGGGAATTTTCACATCAGAGTTTCAAGCAGTCTTAATAATCTTGCTTTCATCAACATTTTCAAAAAAGAACATAAGCAAGCACTTCCTCTACTGGAAGAAGCATTGAATATAAAAATAGTTGTTCTTGGTAATGATCATCCTGATTTAATAAATGCTTATTCAAATGTTGGCAGCACTTATTTTAATATTGACGATTATAATAATGCTGAAAAATATATGAAAGCTTCTATTGATGTAGGACTTAAGAACTATTCTGAGGACAACATTAATTTAAGCCGCCCTTATAGTTGGTACGGAAGAACTTTAGTGGCTAATAAAAAATTTGAAAAAGGAATTTTTTATTCAAAGAAAGCATATTTGATTCGTAAAAAAGCTTTTGGAGAAAAGAATAATCTAACATTAATTACTCAATCTCAGTATGGGCAAATCCTGCTGGAAACAAGTAATTTTAAAGAGGCTGAGAAACAGTTGCTCGAAAGCTATAAAGGATTGAATAAAATTTTTGGAAATAAAAAAGAAGCCACCCAGAAAACTTTAGCGGCAATTGTTGAATTGTACAAAGATTTAAAAAAAGAGAATAAAGTCAAATACTATTCAAATTTAATTATTAAGGAGAAAAATTGATTGTTGAATGATAAGTTAATCGATTTCGTTCAATGATTTTAATTTAATAACTATTGACAAGCCTCAATTATTCTGCTATTTTCAACTCCAAGTTACGCTAATCATATAACTATCTTCTAATTTTATGCTTGAACTTACTCAAAAGTTTTTATCAAAAAGAGTATAAATCCCTTCAAAATCAATTTTTTCTGCTATTCCTATAACTTTCTTTTGTGCTTTATAATCATTGAGATACTTTATGAAAAGTTCTTTTTCATTTATTGCTATGGATATAGGTTCTTTTTCAATCATTAAATTTTCTTTTTATGATTTAGTGGAACTTTAATGAATTAATTGCGGAAGCATTAAAACCTTTAACAATCAGCCAGACACCCAGCGAAAACTCAAATAACGCCACCGGAATAGCGGACATAGCAGCCAATGGTGAAAGCCTCCCTATAATACTAAAGAGCACAGCGACGTATCCAACGATGAGTATCGGCGCTCCGATCATTCCGATCAAAGCAAGAGCCCTGGGTACTAGGCGCGATTTGTACAGTAGGTATCCAAGCAGCAGATCACATACAGCAGGCATAAAGCTTTGTCCGAGCAGGAAAATTCGGTCATACAGCGTAATAAGAGTTTGGCTGGTAATTAATGCATCTGCACCGGCCCCGCCCTGCCGTAAAGTAACAATAGATAAAATGAACGCCACTCCAACAAAGATGGTACTGGATTCAAGTACTCGGGCAGCTATAAGCCCCGCAGCCAGACTTTCATTTTGCTTCTTTAGCACCGGGAAGAGAACCACGGCTGTACCAATTCCGGCTAGTGCTACAATTATCTCAAGGATTCCGCCTGTAATTATTGAGGTATCCGGTCCGGTGCCTAAAATAAAGTTCGGATTGTGTATCGGACTATAAAGTGTTAGAGTAGGAATAGAGACAAAAGTAAGCAGGTATAACACTCCTGCTGCTATAGCAATTTTCCTGGGTGAGGTAGCAATTTTTTCACTATTGGCCATTTTACATTCTCCTTTTTTTATCACCTTAAAAAAACTATAATTTGATTTTCCCTGGAATTATTTATTTAATTTAGTGGTAGGGTTGAAGATAGTATAACCTTTTTCAGCTGATTAATAATGCGAACAGGTAAAGACCTATACCAAATGCGGTATGATTCATCAGGCTGCGAAGCCTTGCCTGTTTAGGATTTGATGTTTTTGATGCAGCAAATCCAAGTCCGAATAAAGGCTGCATAATAAAAAATGGAGCCAGAACTGTTATGACTCCAAAAAGTATTGCGGGAATTAGTGCCGGATGTTTTAACCAGTTGAAGCCCGCTGATAAAACGAAAATAGCGGCGAAAGTTATACCGAATAAATAATGGGCAATCCACCCTATAATACATTCACCACTCTTGCGCGGCGTAGTTGAAATATTTGTATGCTTAAATATTCCTTCCGGCATGTACAGCAGCCAGCGCCCCACCAGGCAGATATTGGATGGTGTAATCTTAAATGCCAGCTTGAGAAACAATCCCCACATATCGAATGTGAGTGTTGCGCCGATTCCAATAAAGATTGCACTAATTAATTTTATAGTCAGATGATCCATATTTATCTTTTTACTGATTTCAATATTTATTTCTTACTTAAGACATTTTCAGCTTTACTTTTTTTCAGGGACTATGTTAATAAATACTTGATTTATTTCATTGTACTTTTTGCTTCAGGTAATGATTTAAAAACTTTGTCAATACTCTGGGATGTTTCATTACTGACTCCATCTACAATAACATAAACTACTTCAGCAGCAGCAACCCCGGCAATTATTATTGGTATTTTATTTTTAGAAGCCACTTTATTGTCAAGGCTTACCCCGATAGCCCATCCCAATGAAGCCCCGATTGCCGATAGAAATGGTCTGTCGCTGTCATCCAGTTTATTTATCCATAAACTGTCGCCTTGTGCATCATAAACTTTAAGATCCATTTTAATTGAATGGTTTACGAAAAATATATCTGTGTAATCGTACAGCTCGCTGAAGAGAATCCCGTCTACCTTTAGCATTGAACATAAATTTTCGGGCGTCATATTTTCAATTGGATTTTCTTTTAAGATGTTTTTTACTGTACCCGGCGATACAACATCATAGTTTTTATCCAAAAGCTTTTCTGATAATATTTCTTCAATATTAATTAAATCCTTTTGTGCTTGAACAGTATCTTCAGCTGCACTTCTTTTATCAGTAACCGGCATAATCGCCATTGATTTGATTTGCCTTTGCTCGTAGTCTGGTCTGATAAAAGTCGGGGCGGAAGAACATCCGATCATAATTGTACTGCATACGAATAATGTAACTATGTACATTTTTATTGATTTTCTTTCCCTGCCGCATTTAGAATAAACCAATGACTTCATAAAAGATTCCTTTTGTTTAATATTATATTGAATAGAATTATTTCAGATGATGATGTTTATTGTTTTTGAATAAAAACCGAATCTTAATATTAAGTTGATTCAATTAATCTGAATAACTGATAATCATTCAGGAGATTAATACAGAAACGTTAGAATTAGATTTTCCGTCCAAATAACACCAAGCACTTTTCCGCGCTTAGCCACGCTATTTGTTGGAGAAGGTGAAAGATTCTAAAGAAGAGTGTTCTTTACCAAATATGTGATTAAACCAGTCGCAAAGATATTACAATATAATTCATAAACAAACGCCGGTTTCATACAA
>CAWFHZ010000013.1:300000-440870 GCA_963815785.1 uncultured Ignavibacteria bacterium | reverse complement strand
TAAATCTGCAGCTGAAAATTCCACACTATATCTGCCCGCAGGTTTATACTCATTAACAAGGGTTGCAACTTCTTTGCCGAGTACATTGAAAACTTTGATCGTTTGTAACCCTTCAGCGGGGCATTGCCAGCTTATTTTTGTTGTTGGATTAAACGGGTTGGGATAGTTCTGTGAAAGTTCAAATTTGCCGGGCTGATTTAGTTCTACATTGATTGTCTCACTAAAGTTGAAATCACCGTTGAAATCGATTTGCTTAAGCTTATATGAATATTTTGCCTCACTAAGATTTTTATCTGTGAAGGAATATGACTGAGGTTCAGAACTGGTTCCGTTTCCTTCTTTAAATCCGATTATTATCCATCTCCCGTTTTTAATTTTTCGCTGAATCTCAAATCCCCTGTTATTTTTTTCCGTTGCAGTTGTCCAACTTAAAAAAATATTGTTTCCGTTTTTAATCGCGGAAAAAGAAGTAAGTTCAACCGGGGTTACTTCATTCCAGCAGTCTGTGATAGCAGAAGAATCACCGCTGCTTCCTGCATAGTTAAGGTTATACATATCTTCAATTGTTCTCAGAAAATTCAGATGATTAACACTCTGATCATATTCTCCATCTTTTACATCCTGTCCGATAATTATTGTGGGAATCCAGTTAGCGCTTGTAAAATCGTCTTCGTCAAATGTAAGAATAAGAATACTTTGATGCGATTTTGCCCATTGCACATATCCATCAAGATGATTCTGCAGCCAGGTATCTCCCTGAGAAATACTTCCATCGTGCATATCATTGTTCATGTTAGGAATTACAAAAGAAACAGTAGGCAGATTGTTATAATCTGCAGGGAATTCTGAAAACATTTTATTCAGATTCCAGGGAATGCCATGAGTTGGAGAATCTTGCCAGTTAACCCAGGGATTATGTTTTCTTACATACGCTCCTGATGAACCACCATGAAATCCTGTATAGGGCAGACTCTCAGAGTATCCCGCAAAAGATTTCCCATCATTTAATAAGAGAGCTCCAAGGTTTTGAGTAGTAAAAGGAGTGTCATTAGGAATATTATCATCAGTAACTCCCTGGTTGTCTCCCGAGAACAACCAAAGATAATTAGGCTGGCTTGGATGTGTAACACCGTGTGAATCTGTAAACAAAGCGGATAGTGTATCATCAACTAAACTATTAATATACGGAGCCGCGGTATTCCCTATAATCTGATCATAGCCATGGTTCTCTTCGATAACAATAACAATATGATCAGGCTGAGGCAGCTGGGCGAGTATAACTCCAGGTAATAACAGGAAAGCAAAAAATATTAAGCAGAGACTCTTAAATTTCATAAATCGAATTACTCATAAAAAATTATTTGATGTTAAATTTGATTTTAACTTACTTCATTAATATTAACTTTTTCGAGGCAGAAAAATTTCCTGCTGATAATTTGTAGATATAAATACCACTCGACAAACCTGAACCATTAAACTTTAATTCATATTTACCAGCATTTTTGAATTCATTTACAAGTGTTGCAATTTCTTCTCCAAGAACATCATAAATTCTCAAAGTCTGCCATCCATCAACAGGGGATTGCCAGCTGATTGTAGTACTTGGATTAAATGGATTCGGATAGTTCTGTTCCAGACTAAATTCAGCCGGATGATAATTATACTTTTGTTCTGATACGGCTGTAGTAACTGAAGTTTTTAGAACAATATTGTTGTTCGGATCAAATACGACATCAATCGGCTGCTTTGAAAATTCAAAATTATATCCTTGGTTGTTAATGTCATTCATTACAGTTATCAGCGTATCTGTCCCGTCTAGAAAATTGATTGAAATTTCCACAGGCATTTTAAAAAAGCCTGCATTTGTTTGAGTCTGATTAATAGTAAAATGTACAGTCCAGGTAGTATCGTTGTCTGTTATCATAAAAGTGTTTTCATATTTGGGATGGTTTGGTCCGTAAATCCATTGATTGAAAAACCATGAGTAATCTTCTCCCGTAACTTCATTTACTTTATTCACGAGATCTGCCGTTGCGGCATTTTTATACTTCAGGTTTGTATCACTTGCATAAGAATGCAGCACATTAAAAAAGAGAGAATCTCCGAGGGTATACCTCAACATATGAAGCACACAGGAACCCTTTACATAAATGATCGCATAATTGTAAAGAACACTGGTTGGTGGGGTAACAATTGCCCAAGAAGGATCATAAACAGGCCAGCCGGGGTTTCCTGATAAATAACCACTCGCCTGGCTGTTAATTTCCTGCTTGTAGCGGGTATAGCCGTTTGTGTATTCATACCATAATGCTTCGCAATAAGTAGCGAAGCCTTCATTAAGCCATACATCCGACCAGGTAGCCGGGGAAATCAGATCACCAAACCATTGATGAGCAAATTCATGGGAAACAAGATTTTCATCCCAGCAGTCTGCACAAAGACTTATCAAAGTTTGATTTTCCATTCCACCCCATGGAAAATAATTATTCAATGTAGCAAATCCGTTCTTCTCAAAAGGATAAACACCGAACAACTCGGAATAGTAAGTCATCATCGGAATTATCTTAGTTTTTATATTTGCTAACTTTGAAGTGTTTTCTCCTTCGTTCCAGTAAAATCTTACCGGGATTGTATCGTTGAGCAGGGAAGGATTGTACCAGTTTACCATGTCAAGATTATAATCAACTTTTCCTGAAATTACCATTAGGTATGTAGCAATCGGATCTCTGCTTACCCAATGATAATAAATTGTGTCGGCTACCATAACAGAGTCTTCCAGTCTTCCGTTTGATCCCAGTTTAACTGATGAAGGTACTTTTGCTGTAAGATCGAGCGTGGCTTTATCTGAAGGATGATCAACACAGGGGAACCATTTGCGGGCTCCTTCCGGTGGTGTGGATGTAAAAACAAAACCGTATAAAATATAAATTGCCAGATCATTTAATTCGAGATGATGATAATATATTTTTACATCAACAGTATCTCCGGGGTTGTAGGTGTTATCTAATTGTATTTGTAATATATCAGCATTGTGAGTAAATGATACTCCGGTTAAAGAAACAGAATCTATTGCAAGAGAGGTATTCACAGCATCAAGATGAATGGAATTTAATGCTGTATCGACAAGAAAAGAAACTGTTTCAACTGCGTAATAAGTTTTTGGATAAGGACTAATGAAGTTGTTATACAAATCCATTTCAAGTTTATAATTTAAAACGTTGAACGGATTATGCGGAGTTATCATTGTTTTTTCCAGAATCGGAGAATTTTTCAACCTGCTTTCAGAACATTTGAAGCTGCCGCTTTGTGTTTGGGAGAGGATATTCCCGACAACTGTAAAAATAAGTATGACAGTTAAAAAAAATTGATGGATTTTTATGAATTTCATGATCATCTCACAAAATGTTATTTTATCAAAAAATTAAATCCAAAATCCGGTATTACAAATCGAACAGAATTCTATCAATACCGTGGTTGTTTTTATTTTAAAAGGATCATCTTTCTTGAAGAGACAAAATCAGAAGTTTCAAGCTGGTAAATATAAATTCCAGAGCTGAGTCCTCTTCCTATAAAATTCACCAAGTGTATTCCTGCCTTTTGATTATTATCTACAAGCGTTTCCACTTCCTGTCCTAATGAATTATATATTTTTAACCTTACAAAGGTGTCACCAGATAAAGAATATTTTATAATAGTAGAAGGATTAAATGGATTCGGATAGTTTTGGAATAATTTAAAATCCGTTAATGATATTTTTTTACTTTCAGTAATTCCTGTCGGCCCTCCTCCGGCATTTATCCATTCCGTATAGATAACACAGGCAATTCTGTAAGATGCTTTTTGGAATAATCCTATTGTAAAGTTTTTGGCAATCTCCCAGAACTTGTTGTAATATGTAGTACTGTTATGATTACCGGCAAAGGCTTGTGCAACTGAATCTGCATACAAAACTGAATCAACATACTGATAATTTTCATATATCATATTAAAAACAAAGTCGGGTAAATTATCTATATACTGTAGACTGTCACCATCGTAAACTATTTCATTCTGGAAGTCTCCAATCAAATGAGTTTCATATCTCGAGTGAACACCGTTCTGTCCCGTATACTGACCGTCATAGTTCCTTGTTACGTGTAAAGGCATATGAGAATCAGCGATATAATGACCAAGATCAGCAGCTATAAGCATCGCTTTATGCATATCATTAATTTCAAAAGCAGCCTCAAGAGAATCAGCAGTATTTATAATTGCCCAAGGGAGAATACCCTGATCCATAACAAAACTTAAACCATGGATTGAAACTAATGAATCAAAGTCTTGTGGTATAGTGCCTGTGGCAATAAACTCAGGATAATTATCTATATCTATATAATGCTTTGGTGCTTCATTCGGATCCCAAGATTTCCTATCATCTGCATCTGAAGCATGTGCAGACAGAGAATCAGCCCACATGTAAGTGTTAAAAAATTCCATTTCCGGCAGAGCAGAAAGAACAGTATTATAATTAATTATATGATGCCCGACGTAACCCCATCCTAAAAACAGAAAAGCAAAAACACAAATTACAGGCAGAGTGAATTTTCGCATAAATAATCCTTTAAGTTTTACAATAATCCGTAACATCGGGAATCCTTTTATATGAATGAACTTTATTACAAACATAAAGATGAAACAATTGTTAGACAATTAGCCGGAGAAAAATATTGTATAATTTGAAATATGAAGCAGTAGTATTAAAAAATAAATTCTGAGGTTGATCGTTTAATAAACAAAATAATTATTCAATATAGATACGTGGAACCCTGGTGTTTATATTTGTCAAAATTTCGTAAGGTATAGTTCCTGCCCATTCAGCCATCTCTTCACATGTAATATTATTTTTGCCATCACTGCCAAGCAGAATAACTTCATCTCCATTGTAAGCGCTGCCTTTCTCAAGATTAACTACTATTTGATCCATTGAGATTCTTCCGATAACGGGATATTTATCTCCGTCAACTATTACTTTGGCTTTGTCGCTCATACTCGCTGAAATAACCATCTCCATATCCCACTGGAATTGTGACAGCTCTTACATTGTGATCCGTCTGCCAGGTTAACCCATATCCGACAGGATGGTTTGGCGTTATCACCTTAAAGTAAACCACTAGTGATTTCCATGTTAGGATTGGTTTTACCTTTATTGTCTTTTTTATTTCAAATGAGGGATAAACCCCAAAAAGTAAAATGCCCGGACGAATCATATCAAAGTTTGCTTCAGGGAATTGTAACACTGCGCCGGAATTCGAAAAGTGTCTGATAGGAGGTTTTATGGAATGCTTTTCAAAAAAAGAAAGTACCTCATTAAATCTTTCGAACTGAAGCTTAGTATGAGTTAAATCAGGAGAATCAGAGTTTGCAAAGTGTGAATAAATTCCTTCAACAGAAATATTCCTACATTTATATGCTTCTTCTAAAAAACTATTAGCATTATAATAATGAACTCCGAGTCTTTCCATTCCGGTATCAATTTTTAAATGAACTTTTGCCTTAATTTTTAATTGTTCTGCACTTTTATCAATTTGTTTTAGTTTATCTATAGAAGAAGCAGTAATCGCCAAATCATTTTTAAGGAAGAGTGGAATTTGATTTCCCCAAACGCCGCCTAACACAAGAATAGGAACAGTAATGCCATACTGTCTCAATAAAATTCCTTCCTCAACTACTGCAACTCCGAGATAATCAACATTCGATTCCTGATAAAACTGCGCAATTCTGACTAGACCGTGACCGTAAGCATTAGCCTTTAGTATAGGCATAACTTTTACAGATCCAATGTGTTTTTTTAAATTCTGAAAATTTTCTCTGAGAAGCTTTAAATTTACTTCAACACGTGTTGGGCGGATTATTTCATCAATACTAATTGTGGGATGATTTGGTGCGTTGTTCATTTCAATTATATTATGGAATAGAATTTATAATCTGAATTTATTGAAATTTTGTAGAACTCACCAATTTAAGCCGGAAGTGCTGAAATAAATAATAAAAAAGGGAGCCGAAGCTCCCTTAAAATTGAGATGAACTTTATCCGTTATTTTAAATTCCAAACTCATCTTTTGCCTCTTTGAATTTTGATATTGCAAAATCCAGATCTTCCTTTGTATGTGCAGCAGAAATCTGTACCCTGATTCTGGCTGTGCCTTTGGGGACTACAGGAAAGAAGAAACCTATTACATAAACACCTTTCTCAAGCATACTCGCAGCCATCTTCTGCGCAAGCACTGCATCGCCAAGCATAATCGGTACAATCGGGTGAGTTCCCGGTTTTATATTTAACCCTGCTTTGGAAATCCCTTCACGAAAATATTTTGTATTCTCTTCAAGTTTATCTCTTAAATGAGTATTTGCACTTAACATTTCCAAAACTTTTATTGAAGCAGAAACAATTGAAGGAGCTACAGTATTCGAAAATAAATAAGGCCGGCTTCTTTGTCTCAGCAAATCAACAATTTCTTTTCTTGCACTTGTGTAACCGCCGCTTGCACCTCCAAGTGCTTTGCCAAGCGTTCCTGTAATGATATCAACTCTTCCCATAACTCCGTTGTACTCGTGAGTTCCTTTTCCGTGCTTACCCATAAATCCCACTGCGTGTGAATCATCAACCATTACCATAGCTTCATATTTATCAGCCAGATCACAGATTCCCTTTAAATTAGCAATGGTTCCATCCATTGAAAAAACACCATCTGTTGCAATCAGTATATTCTTAATCTTTGCTTCGCGTGCTTCTTTCAGCTTTGCTTCCAGGTCATTCATATCATTATTTTTGTATCGGTACCGCTGTGCTTTACACAATCTTACTCCATCAATTATACTTGCATGGTTTAGTTCATCACTAATTACTGCATCCTCTTCCGATAAAATTGTTTCAAACAAACCGCCGTTCGCATCGAAACAGGAAGTATACAGAATTGTGTCTTCCATTTCTAGAAATTGAGAGATCTTCTGTTCAAGTTCTTTATGAATTTCCTGTGTTCCGCAAATAAAACGAACTGATGATAAGCCATAACCCCATCTATCAAAACTTTCCTTTGCTGCCTGAATTATGGTTGGGTTATCTGCCAAACCGAGATAATTATTAGCACACATATTCAAAACATGCTGTCCGCCTTTAACCTCAATATTAGCCTTTTGCGGACTCGTAATTATTCTTTCTTTTTTAAATAGACCTTCATCTTCAATTCCTTTTAAAATTGTGCTGTAATGGTTTCTTGTCTTTTCAATCATTTTAAGTTCCCTTCAATTTTTTGATAGAGTTTTATTCCATCCAGTTCAAAATTATTTTTCCTGAATTTCCTGATCTCATTATTTCAAATCCCTCCTGAAAATCCTTATACGAAAAACGGTGTGTGATTACAGGCGTTATATCCAGACCACTTTGTACCATTGCCTGCATTTTATACCACGTCTCAAACATTTCTCTCCCGTAAATTCCTTTTATGTTCAAACCGTTAAAAATTATTTTTTCCCAGTTTACACCTGCGTTGTTCGGAAGCAGTCCCAGCAGTGCTATTTTACCACCATGGAACATTACATCAATCATATCATTTAAAGCGTGCGGACTTCCTGACATTTCCAACCCGACATCAAAACCTTCTCTCATTCCAAGTTCTTTAACAATATCAGGAATTTCTCTTTTGAAACATCAACGGCTCTGGTAACACCGACTTTTTTTGCCAGATTTAGACGGTACGGATTCATATCTGTAATTACTACATTTCGCGCTGCGGCATGTTTTGCAATTGCGGCAGCCATTATCCCAATAGGTCCCGCACCTGTTATAAGAACATCTTCACCAAGTAGATCAAAAGAAAGAGCAGTGTGAGTTGCATTTCCGAATGGATCAAAAATTGAAAAAATATCTTCAGGAATTCTTGGATCGCAATGCCAAACGTTTGTTACAGGAATTGCAAGATATTCGGCAAAACATCCGGGACGATTTACTCCGACTCCTTTTGTATTCGGACACAAATGTCTTCTTCCTGCTCGGCAGTTGCGGCAATGTCCGCAAACTATGTGTCCTTCTCCACTCACCAGTTCACCAATTTTTACATCCTGAACATTTGAACCTATTTCTACAATTTCACCGACATATTCGTGACCGACAACCATAGGGACGGGAATAGTTTTCTGAGCCCATTCATCCCAGTTATATATATGAATATCTGTTCCGCAGATGGAGGTTTTGTGAATTTTTATCAGTACATCGTTAACACCAATTTCCGGAACCGGTACTTCATCCATCCAGATTCCCGGTTTTGAATATCTTTTAACAAGAGCTTTCATTTTTTCAGGCATAAATAATTCCTTTGCGAGTATTTACAGAGTTGATATTGAATTAAATATTAAAATCTAAATCATTCAATTTTTGTTACATGAAAATTAGATATATGCGGAACAAAGGACAAGAATAAGAGCAGGAATAGTGAAAAGTTAAAGCAGCGGAATAGTATAAGATCATATTTCCACTGCTTTATAATTTTAACGCTGGTATATTTCTTCAGATTATGGAATAGAGGGCAAAATCAGAATTCATTAAAAGCCCGGGTGAACTTTTATGAATGTTCATTTTTTCTTCAAACCATTTTTTCTCAATTCCGTTTGCTTCTGCTGTTGCTCTCAGCCAGTTGATTTCATTATCTGATATTTTATTATCTGAAAACGCAAGACGAAGACCATCATCAACAAATGATTCTGCAATCATTTTATTTGAGAAAGAAATAGGTTCATCCGTTATATATTTGTTGTTAAGCAGACTTTTAATTATATCTTCATAAAAATCACTGGCAAAACCTAATTTAACGGAGATTTCACGTATGATTTTCTTTTCAGATTCAGCTAATTGGTTATCTTTTCTGGCGGTTATTAATAATCCCTTAAGGTAATTGCTTTTATCAATAATTGGTATTTCCATCAAATTCCCTGTTGTTTCTTTTCAGTAACTAAACTAATAAAAAAAAGAACTTATACAAATTCAAAAAATTCTTCTATTCAAATTTAACAGATTTAATAATAAAAAACCCTGCAAAAAAATGCAGGGTTTAAAGCACACAAAAAGTTTAAATATTTACTTCATAAGAATCATTTTGTCTGATTGCACAAAATTATTATTAATTCCAGCTTTTAAAATATAGTAGTATACTCCAGAGGGCAACCCCGAGGCATTGAAGTTGATATGATGACTTCCTGCCTGTTTAGTTTCATTTACGAGAGTTGAAACTTCCTGTCCTAGAGCATTGTAAACTTTCAGGCTGACAAAAGTATTATAAGGCAGTGCATAATTTATTACTGTGGTTGGATTAAAAGGATTCGGATAATTTTGAGATAAAGAGAATTGTACAGGAACAATATTTTCTACCAGGACTTCATCGCTATAGTTTGATCTTCCATCAAAATCTACCTGTTTTAACCTATATGCTATAGAAGTAGCATTGATATCACTAATATTATCAGTATATGAATACTCCTGCGGATTAGTTGTTGTCCCATTGCCGGATTTGAATCCTATAAAATTCCAGGTTCCGGTATTATCACCTTTAATTATTCTTCTCTCTATTTCAAAACCTCTGTTATTGGTTTCAGTTGCTGTTCTCCAGTTCAGAACAATTTTCCCACTGAGTGAATTTGCAGTAAAAGAGGTTAATTCCACTGGAACAATACCCGTATATTTTAGAAAAACTCCTGCGCCACCGCCAGCAAAACCAAGGTTGTTGTTCAGGAAAACCATATGTTGTACTCCATTTGTAACAGCTGCGGGCGGAAGAGTTTCTTCGGTATATGTATTTCCCTGGTCAGTTGTTTTAAACATTCTGTACGAGGTAGTTGATTCAGATAGTACCAGCCAGTAAGTGTTAGAACCGTCTTTTAAACCATTGAAATTAATTGCAGCAAATGCACTAATAGATGTTGGAATATTTGCCGGCTGCCACGTTACACCGCCGTCTGTTGTTTTAACAATATTACTTCCATTGGAACCTGCCATTCCGTGCATGGCATCGGTGAAACCAATAGCCTGGTAATATAATCCCTGCGTACCACCGACTCCTGCTACAGTTGCTGAGTTCCAGGTTCCGGCAAATCCGGTAGTTGTGTAATATATTTTTGCTGTAGTTGCATTGGCAGTTGTATTAGCCGAGCCAATCCAGAATGTATTCTGATCTAACCAGTCCCATGCGTTTATAACACCAAATTCACTTCCTGCAATTGGTGAATTAGGAGCAATCGTCCAGTTAGTTCCGCCATCAGTTGTATATCTGAACTGGTAAGGTTGACCACTCCCTGTAGGATCAGCATAATATACACCATTATTTACATCAAACATTTTAATGCCATCCATAAAACTTCCGGCAACAGCAATCTGGAGAGTCCAGCTGTTTCCTCCGTCAGAAGTTCTGTAGATACTGCCGGCTACTGTACCTACCCAGCAATTCATATTATCAAGGGCAGAAATTCCATATAGATCAGTTGCAGCAGGAATTCCTGTATTCCTTAGTGTCCAGGATAGTCCTCCATCCTCAGATAAATAAACTTTACTGCCCGCACATGCTACCCAGATAATATTCTCATTTACTACGGCAATTGAATTAATTGCTGGTGATGTTGGGACAGTACTTATCAAGGTCCAGCCTTGAGGTAAGGCTATTCCCGTAAAAAGTAAAAGTAAAAGTAATAAACGCTTTATCATACGAACCTCCTTTTTAATTATAGCTATGGAAATGAAATTTTTGGGTGAGATTGATTTGGATAATAATGAAAGCATAAAAATCTTTCAGTTAATCGAAATAAATTTAGATAAAAAATAATTAATACAACAGGTGCATCAATCAATAATGACAGAGAAATAAAAAAAGAGACACACCGTCAGATGCGTCTCTTTTTATAAATTGGCTGGATAAGCAATTATTTCATAAGAATCATTTTCTTTGTCTGAACAAAATCACCTGCTTTTAACTTGTAAAGATAAATTCCGCTTGCAAGTTTGCTGGCATCAAAATTAACTGAATACTGGTTTGCCTGCTGATATCCATTTACAAGTGTAGCAACCTCTCTGCCGAGAATATCGTACACTTTAAGTGAAACATAACCGGTTTTTGGAATAGAGTAAGAAATCCTGGTTGATGGGTTAAATGGATTAGGATAATTTTGCGATAGTTGAAAGGTTTCGACTGTCTGCTGGTTATTGTTATTATTCCGGTTCCCGGTAATTATACTGCTTGTCATCCAGTTATCAATTATATAATTGTAATTGGTATAGGAAGCAGCATTATCAAATCGATAAGGTCTTCCTGCTATATATATAAAAACTCCGTTGCTGTCTTTATTAATTTTAAATCCGGCGATATAGGATGTAGTGGTGTCATCGTCAAAAATCGGATCGGCTTCAGAGGTTGAATCCAGATTTACAAAGTGCACAAGAGTATTCGTTCCTGTTGAAGGTACATCGACAAGGTTATGATTCAGCGCAATAAGAGAATTTATCTGCAAATCACCTGTGAATGAAGTTATTCCACAGTAATTTTTGAGATTCGTGTTAAAGAAATGAGAGCCATATCTTGAAGCTAAAAGGAAATTACCTCCCATCTGGACATATTCCAGAACCTGCTCCGGGTCATAAAAAGCAATATCTCCGCCGTAATCATTTCCTATCCAGATTACCTTTTGATATTTCTGCAATACTGAATTCGGAATAGTATGATTGAATAAATCGACTTTCTGAATGTTGGGATTCGACATATAATCAAAACCCTGGTTACCAAATAGATCCCATACATCAACCTGATGATCTCCAAAACAGGCTGAACTGCTATAGAAATTTTCCATTTCAGTCGGATAAGTTACATATTCAATTCCATTCACAACCAGGATATCAGAACTTGTCCCGATTGCATGAATATAATTCTCTAATGTGCGCGTATATTGATTTACTCCGTCGCTAACAGTTAATGAAACAGTATAGGCTCCTTCTGTTGTATATGTCCATGATGGATTTTCATCCTGTGAATCTATATTCCCATCATTATCAAAATCCCACGCCCATGATGTAATTGTTGTTGAATCGGTGGGAGTCGAAAAATCCTCGAAGTTAACTGTTAAAGGTAATCCACCCAGTGTCTCATCGGATTTAAATGAAGCGTTAATATTATTTGAAAAAGTCACATTAGTCATTTCAGACTGGAAAACTTCTTTTGAATCGTCATCCTGGATAAAAGCAACAATCCTCAGGCTATCCATATTAACCAGGTTTAAAAATTGCTGATCAGGAATAAAATCTAGATCTAATTCTGTTGTCTCTCCGGGTGCAGGTATATTGAACAATGTTCCTTTTGCATCAGGAAGCATCTTGCGGCAAATACTGTAAAAGTCAGATTCGCCATTTGGTTGCGGACTTGAATAAGCAACAGTTGTTTCGGTAATGCCAACCTGGAGTTTTACATTGCTCCCGAAAACAGTAACATCGTTTACATCTCTATTAATTGCAACGTGTACATTTATTACATTGTTAGAGAATTTAACCGGTGTAAGCACAATACTGAAAGGTGAATATTCAGAATTGCCGCTGTTAACTGCATTTATAAAAGCTGTTGAACCCGAACCGGTATTAAAATCAGTTCCGTTTATATCAATCCATGGCACAGCATTTACGGCATAATATCCTCTGCGTGTATTATCATCAGTAATGTTTAATAAGTGCATAGGATCATTAGCAAATGGCCAGTCAACATTATAAACGATGTGGGATATCGAACCCGAATTGACCAGTTCATGAGTGGTTGCATTATACCAGGCATTATTAAGTTGTGCACAGGGAACACAACCGGAATTAGTAAATCTTTCAATTAAGGTTTTTTTATCGTGTGCATTTGCCTGTAAGAACAAACCACAGATAAAAAACAAAAGGAACAATTTTTTCATGAGTAACTCCTTAGTTTAGTACTATTATCAAAACCGAGTGAAATTTAATAAATATTTATGATGATAAGAAAATTATCGCGTAATAATTTTATACTCTATAATCATTTATTATTAAATTTGTATATAATTTTTTAATAGTTAAACCTCTTTAGATAAAGGGAGAAGAAAAATGAACTACAGAACAGAAACCGACAGTATGGGAGAAATTAAAGTTCCTACCGATAAATATTACGGTGCACAGACTGCAAGATCGCTTATGAATTTTAAAATCGGCGGCGACAGATTCCCAAGAGAATTAATCAGGGCTTTAGGGATATTGAAAAAAGCAGCTGCACTTACAAATAAGGAACTTGGAATTCTTCCGGCTGATAAAGCCGAATTAATTGTAAAAGCAGCGGATGAAGTAATTGAAGGAAAACTTGATGAACATTTTCCGTTGGTAGTCTGGCAAACCGGAAGCGGAACTCAGACAAATATGAATGCCAATGAAGTTATCTCTAACCGTGCTATTGAACTTGCGGGAGGAGAAATGGGAAGCAAAAAACCTATTCATCCGAATGATGATGTAAATAAAGCGCAATCATCAAATGATACTTTCCCGACCGCAATGCATATTTCCGCAGTTGAAGAAATCCACCGCAGACTTATTCCAATGGTAACCAAACTTCGTGATGCACTTGCAAAAAAATCGGAAGAATTTAAAGACATAATAAAAATCGGGCGTACTCATTTAATGGATGCAACCCCGCTTAACTCTCGGACAGGAATTCAGCGGGTTACGTTCAGCAGTTAACAAACGGACTTGAAAGAATAAATGCTGCTCTTCCACATTTGTATGAACTTGCACTTGGAGGAACAGCAGTTGGAACAGGTTTAAATACTCATCCTGAATTTGCAGTAAAAGCTGCAGCAAAAATTGCAGATTTAACAGGTAAGCCATTTAAATCTGCTAGAAATAAATTTGAATCCCTTGCTGCTCACGATGCACTTGTTGAATTCCATGGAGTATTAAAAACTCTCGCTGCTTCATTGATGAAGATAGCAAATGATGTAAGATGGCTGGGTTCAGGACCAAGATGCGGAATCGGCGAACTTCAGCTTCCTGAAAATGAACCGGGCAGCTCAATAATGCCGGGTAAAGTTAATCCTACTCAATCAGAAGCAATGACTATGGTTTGTGTGCAGGTTTTCGGGAATGATGTGGCTGTTAATTTCGGAGGTGCAAGCGGTAATTTTGAATTGAATGTATTTAAACCGGTGATAATTTTTAATGTTCTTAATTCAATTAGATTAATTTCGGATGCGTGTGAAAGTTTTACTGATAATTGTGTGGTTGGAATTGAGGCAAATAAAAAGAACATACAGAAAAATCTTGAAAATTCTTTAATGCTTGTAACTGCTCTTAATCCTCATATCGGTTATGATAATGCTGCTAAAGTTGCAAAGAAAGCTCATAAAGAACATACTACATTGAAAGAAGCTGCAATTTCACTGGGATTACTCACAGCAGAAAAATTTGATGAAGTTGTAAGACCTGAAAATATGATTGGTCCGAAGAAATAAAATCGGACTAAAATTTTAGTATTTAAGCCCTGCAAAAATGCGGGGCTTTTTTTATGAATATTCTAAGGATTTAGATAATCATTCATTTCGTTTGCAGAAAAATTATAAGCAATTACGATAAAAATATTTTGATGAAAATTAGTCTGGTTTGACTTTAATAACCATTCTGTTTGTCAGAGCATTGTTTCTGTTAGTAGTTCTTTTTATGGGTAAAAGCTTCTTAAATAATTTAAAACATCAATTTTATACCCCTTAATTTATTTATCGCTTGAGATAGAAATAATAATTATTGATAAATTTTTGGATATTTATAATATTTTTTTTAAACTCACCAACAATAACCAACACACGAAACTAAAAAATTTTTGAAATCTCACTAAAAGTGTGTTGGAAAAGTATTTTAAAAGGTGGTTTACTTAGAGCAATAATTAATACTTCTCAACATCACTCTGTTATTGCATAATACCCCTATAGCCACTGTAAACAATTT
Source organism: uncultured Ignavibacteria bacterium (assembly GCA_963815785.1). Classification (GTDB taxonomy): domain Bacteria; phylum Bacteroidota; class Ignavibacteria; order Ignavibacteriales; family Ignavibacteriaceae; genus DATFVA01. The sequence goes on along the minus strand of CAWFHZ010000013.1, from coordinate 425,863 downwards.
GAATTCGATATTCATTTTATGGAACAATGAAATTATTTGTAAAAAACAGGAACGATTAACAAACTATAAAGGAGGAATACAATGTACAGATCCGGTCTACTTTTTATTCTGGTTCTTTTATCCGGGTTGAGCATCATAATTGCTCAAACACCAAATATTAACATGCATGAAGGTTCGGTCACCACAAGCTTTGCTAATTTTTATGACAGCGGCGGAGAAACGGGAGACTACCAAGCTGATGAAAACATGACAATGACGATTTATCCGGAGGATTCAACCGAAAAAATCTGTGTTACTTTTCATGAGTTCAGCACTCAGAGCGGCACAAACGCCGATATACTATATGTCTACGATGGCAACAGCACATCTGCAACTCTAATTGCAAAACTGGATGGGAAGAATTATGGGACGCTTAAATCATCTGCAGATGACGGTTCTCTGACTTTCAAGTTTATATCAAATTCCGGTACAAATGATTTCGGATGGGATGCTTCTGTTACAACAGATAACACTCCTGAAGATATTACTATGATCGGTGATGCGGCCTGGCATATATCTTCGGGTAGATTTTATGATAACGGCGGTCCTAATGGTGATTATAATAGCGATGAGGACGCAACGGTCACTTTGTTTCCAGAAGACAGCACAGATAAACTAAGTATTACTTTTCATGAATTTCAAACTCAGGCAGGAACAAACGGAGATGTTCTCTATGTGTATAACGGTAACAATACCTCCGCTCCATTAGTTGCGCAACTGAGCGGAAAAAATTATGGGACTATAACTTCTTCAGCCTCAGACGGCTCGCTCACTTTTCATTTTATTTCGAATTCCAACACAAATGATTTCGGATGGAATGCCTCAATTTCTGTGAATGAGAAACCGGAAGATATTACAATGCTTGCCTCCGGCACTTATACAATTTCAAACGGAAGGTTTTACGATAACGGCGGACCGAATGCTAATTACGGAGATAATAAAAATGAAACCGTTACTATTATGCCGGAGAATGCTGGTGAAAAGCTTAGTGTGAAATTTGAAGAGTGCAGTATTGCAGACGGAGATGTGCTTTATGCTTACGATGGAAGCAGCACTTCAGATCCGCTAATAGCTTCAATTACAGGAACCGATTACGGAACAGTTAAATCCTCTGCGGCTGATGGTGCTTTGACATTTAAATTTGTTTCAAATGCTTCTACAAATAGTGATGGCTGGTATGCTTCAATTTTCGTTGCTGCGTCTTCAAGCGAAGATGTCACTATGATGTCGAGCGGTACATTTACCGTAAGAACACCGGGCAGATTTTATGACAGCGGCGGACCCCAGGCAGATTATATGAATGATCAAAATACTATTACTACAATTAAACCTGAAAACTCTTCTGATAAACTCAGTGTAACATTTCATAGTTTTAGTACCCAAGCCGGAAATGATATCCTTTCTGTTTATGACGGTGATGATACAGGTGCGCCGTTAATTGGAACTTATGATGGAGATCTAAACAAGTTTACAGTTACTTCAACAGCCAGTGACGGTGCTTTAACTTTTAAATTTGTATCTAACTCCTCCAATGCTGATTATGGCTGGTATGCTTCAATTTCAACTTCTTCTTCAATTCCCTCCTATAACATGACGACAAATACTTCATACACAATTCCATCCGGGACTTCAGCATATTTTTATGATAGCGGCGGGCCTAATGGCAATTATTCGCAAAATGAGAATACTGTTGTGACATTTAATCCTGCCGACAACAACGATAAACTCAGTATCTCATTCGATTATTTCCAAACCGACTACAGCGGTCATTATCTGAAAGTTTTCGACGGCAATAGTGTTACCGCTCCTTTGCTGGCTACATTATACCAAAATGCCGGCTATGGAACCATCACTGCTTCTCCTTCTAATACAACCGGCAGTTTAACCTTCAAATTTGTCTCTGATGGTTATGGCCCCACCGGTGGATGGGCGGCTTTGATTACTACCAATGCAACTCCTAAAAATATTTCCATGCCCGGGGAATACACTTTGCCTTCAAACACCACCGGATTTTTCTACGACGCCGGAGGTCCGGGAGGTAATTATGTGCAGAACATGAATACAGTTACTACTATCCACCCTGCAAATAGCAATGATAAACTCAGTATCTCATTCGATTATTTCCAAACCGATTACAGCGGTCATTATCTGAAAGTTTTCGACGGCAATAGTGTTACCGCTCCTTTGCTGGCTACATTATACCAAAATGCCGGCTATGGAACCATCACTGCTTCTCCTTCTAATACAACCGGCAGTTTAACCTTCAAATTTGTCTCTGATGGTTATGGCCCCACCGGTGGATGGGCGGCTTTGATTACTACCAATGCAACTCCTAAAAATATTTCCATGCCCGGGGAATACACTTTGCCTTCAAACACCACCGGATTTTTCTACGACGCCGGAGGTCCGGGAGGTAATTATGTGCAGAACATGAATACAGTTACTACTATCCACCCTGCAAATAGCAATGATAAACTCAGTATCTCATTCGATTATTTCCAAACCGACTACAGCGGTCATTATCTGAAAGTTTTCGACGGCAATAGTGTTACCGCTCCTTTGCTGGCTACATTATACCAAAATGCCGGCTATGGAACCATCACTGCTTCTCCTTCTAATACAACCGGCAGTTTAACCTTCAAATTTGTCTCTGATGGTTATGGCCCCACCGGTGGATGGGCGGCTTTGATTACTACCAATGCAACTCCTAAAAATATTTCCATGCCCGGGGAATACACTTTGCCTTCAAACACCACCGGATTTTTCTACGACGCCGGAGGTCCGGGAGGTAATTATGTGCAGAACATGAATACAGTTACTACTATCCACCCTGCAAATAGCAATGATAAACTCAGTATCTCATTCGATTATTTCCAAACCGATTACAGCGGTCATTATTTGAAAGTTTTCGACGGCAATAGTGTTACCGATTCTTTAATTGGTACATATAGTGGTACAATGAATCCCGGAACCATCACTGCTTCTACTTCTAATACAACCGGCAGTTTAACCTTCAGATTTGTCTCTGATGGTTATGTTACCACCAGTGGATGGGGAGCAGTCTTAACAACGATAGCCGGACCCACCGGTATAACGGATGAGCAAAATGAAATCCCCAAAGAATTTGCATTAGCACAAAACTACCCAAACCCATTCAACCCAACAACAAAAATAAAATACTCAATTCAAAAAACTTCAAATGTAGAGTTGAAAGTATTTGATATACTGGGAAGAGAAGTAGCTGAATTGGTAAATGAAGAAAAACCGGCGGGTAATTACACTGTAAACTTTAATGCTTCTAAACTTTCAAGCGGAATTTACTTTTATAGAATTAAAGCCGGTAATTACACTAGTACGAAAAAATTAGTTCTAATGAAGTAACTTATCATTTGATTTTCGTTTCTAAGCCCTGCAGAAATGTGGGGCTTTTTTGATTTGCGGATTTCGAATTGAAATGATTTAAAATTCAACGTTTTTCAAAATTTAATAGTTTCGAAATTAATTTTGTTAGATAAAGTTTTTTACTCCCATTTCCACTTATCAATATTCCACTCCTTATTTCCCTTTAGAGTAAAAATCGGTTCTATAAAAGATTGAATTTTATTAATTACAATCTCAAATTTCGATTCCACCTGGAGTTTATTTTTATTAATAAATGCGGTCCATTGTTCCTGTTTCTGATTGTCCTCTTTAAATGAGTTTCTATATATAAACTCTCTTTCATTTAAATCAGATTCTCTGTTTGTAAAAGTTAGTTTAATAGCTTCTTGAAGATCGGAGGAATTAAATTTACTTTTTTCCGCGAAGAAAATAATATCGTAAAAATCTTTCATCCTGCTGGATATTAATCCGAGCGAAACTATTGCTTCAAACTTTTCCGCAATTGCCGATTCAATTGAATAAGCATATAAATTTGGAACGGGTAAATCCAAAAGAACAGGGTAATCTATTTTAACAGGACCTTTATGAATTTTATCTCCAAAGCCTATATCCACCTGCATATTTTGTTTTGCAGTTCCAAGACTTGCCACAAACTTTACTCTTATACCGTTATATTCCCCATCTTCTGTAATATTTTCTGTCCTGATATTAACTTTACTGAAATTTAGTCCATCGTTAGCTTCAATTTTTAATATTTTTTCAAAAATTATTTTTATTTCTTTCGTATCATTCGATATTGAATCTCCTTTGAAATCAATATCTCTTGTTGGTCTTAGCCTGCTTATATCATATGCTAAAAAAAGTAAAGCTCCTTTTAGTATAAAATGCTTTGCAAATTTTGATATTGATAATCTGTATAGAAACCTTTCCTGCGCATACTGTCTGAAAATTAAATTGAAGTCTCTATTGGTTGTGGTGGCAATATTTAATAATTTTTCTTTTACTGAAGCAGAAATATTTTTTATTTCTTTTCTTTTTGCCATCAGATAGCGCCCTTTATAAAAGGTTCCATTCTTTTATAAACCCCTAGTTCAATTGCCATTTTTATCATAGGATTAATTTTATTCTTCTTATTTTTTATATAATTTTTAAGTGATTCAAGAGCCATATCTTCACCCAGTTTACTTTTATATCTGAACAGATCAATTATCGTTTTCTCTATATCATATATTTTTATTCTGCCGCTCTTAGTTTCAATTTCTTTAAGACCTGTTTTATAAAATTTATCACTGAAATAGAACACTTTTATCGGGGGATATTCAAGTTTAAATCTACTTGTATGGTGAGGTACTGCCACGTAAATTTCAGCCGGATCATATGTAGACAGCTCATAATAAGCTGCGGCAGAATGAAGACATATTACAGCTTTTGAATTTGCCTCACATATATTCCTGAAGAATTCATTCTGGTCATAAGGATAATCAACCAGCTTATAAATCCCGGGTTTGATTTTAATTATAATTCCCTCTTTAATTGCTGATGAAATTGTCCTGGTGTGAACTCCATCGTTTTTTAGTTCCTTCATTCTTCCGAAACCATGGTTTTTCTGAAATATTTTTACTAGTTCTTCCATAACGTATAGTTGGTTCTATTTACAGGCAAAAATACAAAAATTGCCTGTAAATCGAACCATATTTTTTTATTTAATTTATTACAAAATTCTCATCATAAAACTATTTTTTATATTTAAACCACATTTTAATAAACAACTGGTAAATACTTTTGAATAATCTTGACGGAGTTGTATCTCTCTTAATAGCGTGTATAGAAATTGTACTGCTGGTTAACCTTTTAATTTTTACAGATAAAAACAAAGAAAATATTTTGGTCTTCCTGATGATTCTTCTGCTTGCTGTTTACCAGGCAACAGAATATTTCATCTGCGGGATAGAAATTAAATCTTCATTTATGGCATATCTCGCTTTTGCTGATATATCTTTTCTTCCGCCGCTGAGTTTTCTGCTTGTCTTTTCTTTTCTTAAAATAAAAAGCAGACTAAAACTTCTTATAATTCTGCCGGCAGTTTTCTTTATTGTTTATTACTCAACTGTTATTGAAAAATTCGCAATTGTAAAATGTACAGTTCTTTATGCAAGTTATAATTATCCTCTCGGAACACTTTACGGATTATTTTACTACCTGCCGATTTTTATTTCATTTATTTTATTATTAAAAAGTAGTAAGACAGCGGAAGACAAAAACCGGAAACAGGTAAAACTTCTTTTGACCGGACATTATTTTATTATTATCCCGGTTGTGGCAACTTTTATATTGCTTTTATTAAATTTGCCGGGTTTAATTAACAGCATTGAAAGTATACTCTGTAAATTTGCGTTTGGTTATGCAGTTGCTTTGGGATTTTTTGCATTAAATAATAAAACAAAGAATGAATGAGATTATTTTAAATATCTATCTTGTCATCAATAATAATTTTGTAGAAGAATTTCGTGCTGTTGCTTATGAAAGAGAAGGCGGCGATGATAACAAAATTAAATTTCTTAAAAGCCGTGCGAAAGATGATTTTGAATCTGCTTACAGATTTGATGCACCGAAAGACAAACATGGAAAGTTTATGAACTATAACCGTTTTGCAAAGCTGGAGAAGAGAGGTATGCAGTTTCAGTTGTTTGAAGAAATTTTTTCTAAGTTTAAACTGCCTGAAAAACCATTGATATGTGTAACTCCGGTTGTTGATGGTAAAATACTTGCCGGGGAATAAATCACATTATAATTTCTTAAGAAGAATGAAATTATTTACGATAATTAAATATCTACTATTAATTATTTTATTCAGTAACAAAATTACAGGTGCCGAATTGTTCGTTTCTGATTCAACTAAAATTAAAAGAACCAAAAAACAGATTGCATTTGAAAAACATTTACAGGAACTTGATAAATATTATTCCGATAAAAAACTTGGTTCATTTATAGAGAACGGTAATACGGTTTTTAGAATTTTTTCAACTTCTGCTGAGAATATCGCACTCGTTGTATTTAAAGATCTTTCCGATGAACAGGGAACTGAATCTGAAATGACGAAAGATGAAAACTGTGTTTGGGAAACTTCTGTTGACGGAAACCTGGAAGGAACTTACTACAATTATAAGGTTACTCAGCCGGGAAAAGAACCTGTACTTTGTATAGATCCTTATTCGAAAGCGGTTAGCATCTTATAACACTTATTTTACTCCCCGTAAATCCCTGGTTGTGGCAGAACAGGATTTCCAGTGGGAAGATGATGATTGGATTAAAAGAGACTGGCGCGATTTAATTATTTATGAAATGCACGTACGTGATATGACAATTGATAAAAGTTCCGGTGTTGATGAAAGAGGAACTTATCTCGGGTTAACTGAAAAAGGAAAAACAGGCGGACTGAGTTATATTAAAAATCTCGGTGTAAACACTGTTGAGCTTCTTCCTTCTCAGGAATTTGCGAATTTAGAAATTCCTTATAAAGATTCTCTTAACGGAAGATATAATTCATGGAATCCTTATGAAAGAAATCACTGGGGATATATGACCGCGGCTTTTTTTGCTCCCGAAAGTTATTACAGTGAAAGAACAGATAGGATAAAATGGAACACGTGGAACGGGACAACGACAAAAACGATTACAGATTTTAAGGAAATGGTGAAAGCGTTTCATAAAGAAGGCATTGGTGTAATGATGGATGTTGTATATAATCATCTTTCGGAATATGAAACAGGAAATTTAAAAGAGATAGATAAAGATTATTATTTCAGGCTGGATGATAATGGTAATTATATTTCACAAAGCGGAACAGGCAACGATCTTAAAACTGAACGCCCAATGATGCGCAGAATGATTATTGAAAGTATTCTTTACTGGATGAAAGAATATCATATTGATGGTTTTCGTTTTGACCTCGGGAAATTAATTGATTGGGGAACGATTGAAGAAATAATTAAAGAAGCAAAAAAAGTTAATCCCGATGTTGTGTTTGTCTGCGAACCGTGGGGCGGCGGCTATGATCCTGCGGGATTTTCTTCAAGAGGATGGGGCTCGTGGAATGACCAGATAAGAAATGGTGTTAAAGGTGAAAATCCTATTAACGGGCTTGGATGGATTTTCGGAAAGTGGTATGGAAACAATACTCCCGGCAGAATAAAAAGTTATGTGAACGGTACATTGGTAAGAGATTCACTTGGATTGTTTCAGAAGAAAGAACACTCTGTAAATTATCTTGAATCTCACGATGGATTTACGCTCGGAGATTTTATAAGAATCGGGCTCGGAAATGTAAAACCGGATGAAGTGATTACAGATGTTGATAAAAATGCAGAACTAAATACGGAGCAATTAAAACTGAATAAACTCGGTGCATTGTTTCTTCTTACTTCTCAGGGAATGACGATGATACATTCAGGACAGGAATTTGCAAGAAGTAAAGTTATTCGCAAAGATATAAATGTTGATGATACATTAAAGGGAACGATTGACCACAACAGTTATAATAAAGATAATGAAACGAACTACATCAATTATGAATATGCAGTACTGAACAAAGAACTTGTTGATTATTATAAGGGATTGATTTCACTGCGTAATACTTATTCAGCTTTCCGCAGAGCAGGGTATGAAGATCTAACTTTTTATGCTATCAGGGATAACCAGTTTGCACTCGGTTACCATATTAAATTTGAAGAAAATGAATTTATAGTTCTATTTAATGCTGATCTCGATACGGATGAAGAATTTCATTTACCGAAGGGTGACTGGGAAGTACTTGTTTCTCCGGAAAAAGCAGGCATAGAATCACAGGGAACTATTGTATCGGAAATTGAGGTTCAACCTTCTTCTGGCTATGTGCTGAAGAAGAAATAACAAATTTCAGTTAGCTTCATTAAGAATTATTGAATGAGGAAAAGCGGTTGTCTCATAAATTCTATTGCCGAAATGACACCTCTTTATTCTTCTGTCTTTTTTACAGTTTTCTTTTTACCGCAAAGGCACAAAGATGCAAAGTATTATAATGTGATATACAAATTCCACCAGTTGATTTCTAATTTTAATTTCTTAACTTATAACCAAACAAAATTCCCTTAACAACAAAACGAACGGTGCAAAATGAAAAATTTTTCATTAGTTGTGTTAGCCTTTATTTTAACTCTGACATTTACAGCTTCGGATGTGGTTGTTGAAAAGGGGAACAAACCGGACCAGGCAAAAAAGTGTCCATATCTTGAACAGCTTCAGCAGAACCATTCACAAGCGGAATGTCCTTATCTTGATAAAGCAGAAGAAGGACAAACAGGCTGTCCTTATCTTGAAGGAAGTACCGAGCAGCAAAACGGATGTCCGTATTTAAATGGAACTTCTTCAGGTGAATGTCCCTACCTTAAAGAAAAAGGCACAGAAATTTTAAAGACCATTAATTTTCAGCCTTTGCCCGAAGGTAAAAACTCTTAAGGTTTTATCCCGACCATTTGGTCGTAAGCTAACCTGATACGTCGCATTTATTTTTAAGAATCCCTTTCTTCTCCCAAATTTTGCATCAATTTGATGGCATTCTGTTTGTCTTATTATTACCGGAGGTAAACATGAAGACACTTATATATGCCGCAATTTTCGCTATAGCTTTTTCTGTTTCTGTTCCTGCACAGGAAAATGATTCTACAAAAGTAAGAACACAAAAAAAAGAAACAGTAAAAACAGAAGTGAAGCAAAAAGCTCAGCAGCAGGAAACAGTAACCAGCCGGAAACGAAATAAAGATGTATTTATTGATAAAGATGGCGATGGCATTTGCGATCAGCGTGTTAAAGGTTTGCTGTTTGAAAAATTACGCAAGCGGCACAGGGCCGGACAGAACGGTGGCGGACACAATGGCGGCGGGGGGCGGCAATGAGATTCAAATCTGCTGCCTCCATCTGCTTTGTTTTAACAGTAGCATTTGGATCGGTCAGTTTCCCCCAATTGTCCTTAAATACTACGTTTGAAAATTATTACGATGATAACATCTATAATAATTACGATAAAACTTCGGATTTTGTCCATAGTGCATCTGTCGATGCGGGATATGATTTTGAATCGGACAACAATAATTTTCAGTTATACTATAAGGGAAACCTAACCTACTTCAGGGAGAACAATTTTAAATCATCGAATTCGCACAAGTTCGGAATAGTGAATACATATTTTCTTTCTGAGGAAGAGAATCCATTAAATGCAGGAGTGAATTACGCTTTGAGAAATAACCGTGATGAACTTTCTATCTACGATCTCTCTCAACTATCAGCTTATGCAAACTACAGACATTTTACAAACGAGACGGATTATTTGTTAACCGGGTACCTGTTCTTTTATAATGATTATAAAAACTTTGATTCATTTACTCATTACGAACACAAGGGATTTGCAAAGTACAGCAGTACATTTTCAACAAAAACAACGTTATCTCTCGGAACTGAAATAGATTTTAAGATTTATAAACTTAAATTTAATTCGCCTGACATTGCAGATAATATTACCCAGTGGAAAAATTATTTGCAGATTGCCCAGGGCTTAACAGAATCAACAGGACTGAGCGGGTATTTTCTTTACAGGAAAAATCTTACTACCGGGAACAGGTATATTACTTACACTGACTATGTTTATTACGAGGAAGAAATATTTAATGACGCGTATTCAAATGATGGGATTGAAACCGGTGCAGCACTTACTCAACTTCTATCCGATGATGTTATTGTGAAAGGTGAGTTCGTATATATGCAGAGGAAGTTCAATAATCTTACTGTAGCGCTAGCCGATGGTACTGAAACTGATATTTTAAGAAAAGATAATTACTATGCCCTGGGTGCTGAAGTTGAAATTAACTTGTCGGGATTAACAGATGGTTTAGGGCTTTCATTTAGTTACAACTATCTTATAAACAAATCAAATGATTATTTTTACGATTATGACAATAACCTGACTTCTATATCTCTCACGTGGGGCTTTTAATTTATTTCTGAAATTTAATATTGTATTTTTTCATTTTATACCGAAGATTACGCTCAGTTATACCGAGCAACTTTCCCGCCTGAGTCTGGTTTCCATTCATTTTTGCAAGCGCATCATAAATCATAGTTTTCTCAAGCGCTTCAATTTTATCATTCATTGTTTCATCTTCTATTGTAACGGAAGCAACTTCATCTTTAAAACCTCTGACATTCATTGGGAGGTCGCTTATTGTTATCAGGCTGCTGCGGGAAAGAACAACTGCTCTTTCAATTATGTTTTCAAGCTCTCTGACATTACCCGGAAAATTATATTTCAAAAGGCTGTCTGCTGCTTCCTTCGAAATCTCCATTCCTGATTTATTATTCTGTACAGAATATTTATTGATAAAGAATTCAATCATTGGCAAAATATCTTCTTTCCTTTCTCTTAAAGGAGGAATAAAGATTGTAACAATATTAAGTCTGTAAAATAAATCTTCGCGAAAAATACCCTCTTTAATTTTCTGTTCAAGGTTTTTATTTGTCGCGGAGATAATTCTAACATTAACCGGAATTTTTTCTGTCCCGCCAACTCTCTCAATCTCACGTTCCTGCAGAACTCTTAGCAGCTTAACCTGCATCGCCGGGGGAATATCACCGATTTCATCAAGAAATATCGTTCCGCCATCCGCAATTTCGAATCTCCCTTTCCGCATTTTATCTGCCCCGGTAAAAGAACCTTTTTCATGTCCGAATAATTCACTTTCTAAAAGATTTTCAGATAAAGCAGGAATATTAACTGCAACAAACGGTCCATCCTTTCTCGGACTTATATAATGCACAGCTTTGGCAACCACCTCTTTTCCTGTTCCATTTTCCCCGGTAATGAGTATTGACGCATTGCTATCAGCAGCCCTTGAAACTATACTCAACACTTCTTCCATCTTTGGTGATTGGGAAACAATTGAAGTTAACTTATGCTTCTCACGGAGCTGTGATTTTAAATTCTGTATCTCAGACTTCAGATTCCTGTGCTCAGTTATTTTTTCAATCATCATGTCAAGCTCATCAAGATCGACCGGTTTTGATAAGTAATCATATGCCCCGAGACGCATAGCTTTAACGGCATTCTCTACGGTGCTGTATGCAGTAATCATAACGAAACTAATTTCAGGATTTATTCCTTTTACTTCTTCAAGAACTTCCATTCCTGTTTTATCAGGCATTTTATAATCTGAAAGAACTATATCAACCATATTTTCTTTAATCAGCCTGATTCCTTCTTCACCTGAATCAGCAGACAGGAGATGATAACCTTTCTTTTTCAGGTAACCGGTTAAAACTTCTCGTTGAGTCTGCTCATCATCTATAATTAAAATGCTGTAATCTTTCATTGCGGTAAAACTATTTTAAATGTGGTTCCTTTACTAACAGCACTTTCGAATGAAATTGTGCCGCCGTGTTGTTCAATTATTTTTTGTGTAATGCTCAGCCCAATACCTGTTCCATCTTTCCGGGTAGTAAAATACAAATCGAAAATCTTTTCTTTATCCCTGTCAGGAATTCCTATGCCATTATCTGTTAAAATTATTTCAAGTTTATTGTTCGAGCAGATGTATTCAAAATGAACTTTCCCTTCCTCCCCCACGGCATCGAAAGCATTCTGAATTAAATTCATTAAAGCCTGTTTCATTAGCTCGGGGTCAAGTTTTATTTTACAAGGATTTTTAGAAATCATTCTGAAACTGAGTTCCATCTTATCAGCCTGACCCTGGAACAGTTGATAAATCTGGCTGAAGTAATAATCGGCGTCAATCTCTGCTTTATTGATTTCAAGGGGTTTAGCGTAATCTAGAAATTGCTTTATTATTTTGTTTATCCGGGTTACTTCACTCCTTAACAGGTTTGTTATGGAATTAAATTCATCATTATTATCGTCTGGAGAAAACTCTTTTTGCAGCCGTTGTGCAATCATTCCAATTGCATTAATCGGATTCCTTATTTCGTGCGCAACTCCTGAAGCAAGTTCACCCATTGCGGAAAGCTTTTCATTTCGTTTGGCATTTTCTTCAAGTGACTTTTTTTCTGTGATATCACTTAATACAACCGTATAGTTTTCAGCAACATTTTCTTCATTATAATTTGTAGTTGAACTTACCAAGAGGAATTTGATTTCACCATTTATTTGTATTTGTTTTTCAATGCTTCTTTCGGATTTAATAATATCTAATAAAAAATTAAAATCTTTTAGTTCGTTCAGGTTCTTGCCGATGACCTCATCTTCTTTAATTTTAAAAAGTTTTTGAGCTGAACGATTGAATAATGAAATAGTTAAATCTTTATTAATTACTATTACAGTTTCATCCATATTTCTTAGAATGGAACCGGTAAATGATTTAAACTTTTTGAATTCCTCTGAAATTGCCCTGAAATTTTGGGAGGTGAATACAATGCTGAGAGTTACAATTGAGAAGGCGGTAAGAATTAGAGTGATAATAATAATTCTCCTGTAAGTACGGTTTTCAACACTTCTAACCTCGTCAAGAGATAACCCTATTCTGTAAATTCCCACAACCGAGTTTTCATACTTTAATCTTTTTACAACTTCATAAATATTGTTATTCCCAAAAGAAACAGTGCGGTAATAAACCGAATCGTTGGTCAAAGCATTCTGTAAAAATTTATCATTTCCGACTGCATCGAGCGAATCAATATTTAAACTTGCGGCAAGAATACCGCTGGAATCCTGTAAAGCGATATATTGAATTCCCGAATTCCTGGAAATATCCTGAATGATTTTCCCGATACCGATCCGCTTTCTGAATTCAAGTAAATCCTTGGCATCAAGATTAACAACTATTGCACCTTTATTTTCTTTCCTGGCAACTGCTACTGCCAATCTCTGTCCTTCATTGAACTCAGCATCTTTTAATCCGATAACAACTTCATCTTTTTCACCCGATAAAATAGATCTTATCTCATCAAACCTGTTTATGTTTTCTTCGCCATGTGCGTGTCCCGGTTCAGGAATGCGGTTAGATAAAACTCTGTTACCTGATTTATCAAAAATATTTATCCTGTACAAATCATTCGCTTTGCCGATTTCGATCAGGTTTTGCTTTGTAAGCCTTCCCCTTGCATCAAGATCTCTGATTAATCTTGCATTGTTCAGCAGTCTTTCAGTTATCAGGTCTTCAATTTCAAAACCGGAATTTATAGTATTAACAGAGCTTTCTGTGATTGTTTCAATTAAGGCAAGTGATTGTTCATTTAAGATATGATATAATTCCTTCTTCCCCTGCTGAAGTTCAAAATAAGCAGAAGTGATCATCACTATTCCAACTATAATGGTAATTGCAATGACGGCAGAAGATCGAAGTTTAATTTTCCATTTCACAATATATTCTCAGCAATTCTCATTCCTTTAGATACGTTTGATTCCTTTAATCTAAACAGGGTTCTAAAAGAATTGTTCGTCCCGATGGTCGCAGTAAAACGCCGATATAGTCGAAATGAATTCTTCAGCATTAAAAATCTCCCCAAACCGAATAAATTATTTATGGCACATACGTTGAATAGATGACCGAAAAGGACGTCCCTTAAAATACTAAATTGAAAAGGAGATAGAAATGAAAAATGTAGTGAAAATTCTGATGACTTCAGGTATGGTTTTGATACTTGGATTATATCTAAACACTTCGCAATTAAATGCACAAAACACTGTTAAGAAAACAGGTAAAGGTTTTATTGATCTGAATAACGACGGAATAAATGACAGGGCATTAGACTCAGATGGAGACGGAATTCCTAATTGCACAGATCCGGATTTTGTAAGACCTCAGGACGGAACAGGAAATCACAATAGTTACTGGTACAGAAACAATTATAAGCATAACTTTTCCTTTGGCAACGGAAATGGATATGGTCCGGGTGACGGAACAGGACACAGTGGAGTAGGTCCGCGTGATGGTACAGGTTTCGGTCCGGGTTCAGGGACAGGCAACTGTGATGGCACAGGTCCCAAAGGTAATAAAAGGGGTGGCAGAAGATAACATCACTCTCTCAATTAAAGCGGCGGATATGTTCTGCCGCTTTTTTTATATGCTTACTAAAAATATTGCTGTAACTCCAAATCCCATTGCCCACCATCCGTATACATTCAGTTCTTCTTTCCAAATTAAAAATGCGGCTAAAGTAGTTAAAACAATTATCCCGATGTTGATTGAAGGATAAACAATTATACCTGGAAGCTGATTTAATGCATCCAGCATAAAATATGAACTGAATACGTTCGGGACACCTAATATTATTCCTGTTGTAACAGTTCCGGTTTTAAACTTTATTTTTTTCAAAAGTATGTATGAGAAAGAATAAATGAATGCGAAAGAAAATATAGTCAGAATGAAAAAATTTTTCTCTTCAGCAGGACGCCAGTTCTGAAATATTTTGAAACAGAAATCGTTTATCCCTATTCCGATCAGAAGAGCAAACAGAAAAATGTAATCCGCTTTATGAAAACTTCCGGATGAAAATTTTCTGATTGAAAAATAAAAAAGTAAAATAGTAACGAGAGCAAGTATTATTCCGGAAAGCTGAAAGTATGAAGGAATCTCTCCGAAGATGATTATTGAAAGAACGATCGGGATAATTACTGATAATCTTGAACTCACTGCTGAGAGTGATGCTCCTGCGGTACTTACTGCTTTAGCAAATGCAAAAAAACCGAGGAAGAAAAAAAGTCCGAGTACAACTCCGAAAAAAAATGTTTCAGTTGAATAGATAATATTCTTCCTGGGTAATAAATAAAATAAGACTTATTAATGAAGCCGTGAAATAATTTCCGCACAGCAGTAAAACAGGATTTCCCTTTTTGGTATCACTGTACTTTAAGATGAGAGCAATAAAAGTTGAACAAAATATTGTAAGTAGAAGCGGAATCATCTTAAATCATTAAAAGGGGATTGGAGTAAACAAAATTATAACCAAGTACCTTCTTTAGCTTATCTGAATTTACAATTTTGAAATCTCCGTCTTCATCGACAAATTCAGGTTCGGGTAGATTATTTTTTACTGCGGCTTCTGTATAAAACTCTTTTTTTGTTTGATGAATATCTGCACAGGCATTAAATATTTCATTCCATATATTCTGAGTTATAATTTTGAAAATGATATTTATGCAGTCTTTCCTGTGGATCAGATTTACCGGAATATTTCCGCCGGGGATATTTTTTCTTCCCGAAAAGTATTTAACCGGATTTCTGTCATTATCAATTAATCCGCCAAAGCGAATAATGGTTTTATCAAATGAATTATCAGCAAATAATAATTTTTCAACATTCTTCAATGCTTTGCCGGATTCAGTTTCCGGGTACAATTCATCTTTCTCTGTAACTTCACGGTTTTCATTTCCGTAAACTGAAGTTGAGCTGATAAAAATAATTTTTTTTATTGATGACTTTTTAACTTCATCTAAAATTGATTCAACCTGCTCTTTATGAAATAAAATTTTATCACTATTTCCGCCGGGAGGAATATTTATAATTAAGATTTCACTGTTAAAAAATTCATTAATATCTTCTCCCCCTATTAAAGGATCCAATTCAATTAAAAATGGTTTTATATTTTTTGAAGATATAAGATCCAGTTTATCCGGATTTGTTGTCGATCCTTTAACGGAAAACTCTTCAGAGATAAAAAATTCTGCCAGCGGCAAACCAAGCCAGCCGCATCCTAGTATTGAGATGGTTTTATTCATAAAATATTTCAAAAAAGTTGATTAAAGTTAGGATATTCCGGAGAGAATAACTTCTCTTATTCAGGTACTTGTTATACCTTTTCTTATTGTTTTTTCTACAGCCTGTTTGAAGTTGCTTAAGTTTACAGGTTTTGAAAATACATATTCTATTCCGAGTTCGTTATAATCTGAAATTATCTGCCTGTTGATGTCGCTGCTTAAAACCATTACCGGCGGTTTTCCTTTCATCTCAAGCTTCTTTAATTCTTTAACAAATTCATATCCATCCATTACCGGCATTTTATGATCGGTTATAACTATTGCCGGAGGATATTCTTTTATTTTTTCTATCGCTTCTTTCCCGTTTGAAGCAATGTCAACATTGTAATCCGGGGTTATACTTTTCAGAATTTTTGAATATAGCAGCCTGTCTGTCTTACTGTCATCCACAAGTAGTATTACAGATGACGCAACAGGTATTGTAAAGAAAAAGGTTGAACCAATTCCATATTCGCTTTCAACGCGGATATCCCCGCCATGTTTTTCAACTATTTCTTTTACCAGTGAAAGCCCTAACCCCGTTCCTTTTTCACCGGCTGTACCTTCTGAAGAATATTTAGTATCTACATTAAAAAGTTTATCTAAGTTTTCTTTTTTTATCCCTGTTCCTGTATCCTTTATACTAAACTCGAAGAATCTCATTTGTTCCGATGGTTTGGCAGAGATAGTGATTGTTCCGCCGACTTTAGTAAATTTGATTGCATTTGAAATCAGGTTATTGAATGCCTGCAGCAGCAGTTCTTTATCAGCAAAAACCTGTAAGTCTTCATCTACCCGGGAAATTATATCTATATTTTTCTGAATAGCAGTTCCGATTAGTGTTGTAATTGAGTTTTCAATAATTTTATTTGCTTCAGTTTTTTCAGGCTCAAATTTTATTCTGCCGGTTTGAAGACGTGTCCAATCAAGTAGTGAATTGACAAGCAGGAGCATTGATTGTGAAGATTCACGTATAAATTCTACGTATTGTCTCTTCTCCTCTTCGCTAAGCCCATCATCATTTAAAAGTAAATCTGTAAAACCAAGTATCGAACTGAATGGTGTTCTTAAATCGTGTGAGATTATGGAAATAAAACGATCTTTAGTTTCATTTAATTTTATCAGGTTATCAGTTGATCTCTTTAATTCATCCTGTGCTTTCTTTCTTAATGTAATATCGCTGACTAAACCGTAAACTTTTAATATTAATCCTTCATGTGACCGGATAAGATTAATTTTATTCCTGATCCAGACGATATTTCCCTGTTTATTAATTATCCGCAGCTCAAACTCGGTAGAGTTTTGTATCTGGCTCAGAAGAATTTTTTTAAGCTGCTTCTTTGCATCTTCAAAATCATCCGGGTGGATTATTTTTAATATAAGCCTGGAATCTGTAAGTAAATCAGCCTGCGAATACCCTGTTATTCTTTCAACCGAGGAAGTATAGAAAACCGGACGAAGTATTCTACCGGTTCTTTCAAATGTATAAAGGAAATCTTCAATGTTTTCGGTTATGTTCCTATATTTCTCCTCTGATTCACGTATAGCCTGCTGGGCACGTTTTCTTTCGGTAATATCTCTTGTTACAAATACTACATATATTTTTTTATCCTGTGTAAAAGTTGCGGCAGTTACTTCTGTAAAGAACTGAGTGTTATCTTTTTTCCTTCCGAGAAATTCAAATCTTCCCGGCGCATTTTTATTCATCTCAAGCAGCTGCAGGTATTCAGCAACTTTGAGTGCATCATCGTTTGAGGTCAGATCCAGAATTTGTCGCCCGACGAGTTCTGTACTGTTTTTATACCCGAAAATTTCGCTGAAGGAATCATTACAAAGAATTATTTTCCCCTGGCTGGAAAGAGCAATTCCATCGCTCGCTGATTCAAAGAGTGCATTATATAATTCAAGTTTTTTTTCAGCCGAATATTTATCCGAGATATCGATAAAGTAAACTGTAAAAAATTTCTTCCCGGTTTTTTCATTTACTGATGAAATGAAATATGCGGTTGTTGGAATTTTGTTACCTTTAGTATCATTGAGCGGGATTTCAATTTTAGTTTTATTCTGATCAAACAGACTAATCTCGAAAACATTCGAGGCAAGATAATCAGGATCAATAAATTTATTAATATTCTGCCCGGTTACATCATTTGGAGCATATCCAAGTTTATTAGAAAATGTACTGTTAGCGTAAAAAATATCTCCGTTTATATCAGTGGAACATATTAATTCCCCGGCCTGGTTTATTATAGATCTGAAAGTTTCTTCGGAAGATTTAAGTTTGGATTCTGTCAGGGTTCTAAAAGTAATATCCGAACAAATTACTACAACAGGATGCTTATCGTTTTCCGTTAAAGTGAACTTAAGTTCAAAAGTTTCCTTCTGCTTGTTCTCTTTGAAAATAGATAAATTCGTTTTCCACGTTTTTGATTTTTCAATTTCATCTTTAATTTTATTGAAGTATGGTTTATCAAATTGACCTATTACCTCCCCGATAAATCTCCCCATGGAATCATTTGACAAGTTAAAACACTTTTGTGCTGCTGCATTGTAAAATTTAATTTCACCTTCATACCCTGTTGTCAAAACAGGATCGGGGATATCCCTGGCTGCCGTTGCATAAGCATCAAGTTCTGCAAGTTCAGATTTAAGATTTTTTATTTCAATTTGAAGTGCATCATTTTTTTCAAAAAAGAAATAAATTAATTTTATCTGCCGGTGTTTATTGAGATGAGGATATATCCTGCATTTATATAAAAGATTTTCTCCCTGTCCGGGGATCTCAATTTGTAAATCCACAGCTGCCCGGGTTTCAATTACAGTTGAAATTGCCTTCTGTAAATTATTTAAACTATCATTCTGAAATAATTTTGATATATGTTCATCTATTACAGATTGATTGGATAGAAGTAGTCTCGGAATGTCCCTGCCTGATAAATATTTGATTTTTCTGTCAGAATCAATTATTAAAAATATATCATAAAGTTTTTCTGCAAATTTATATATCTGCTCGGCAGTCCTTATATCATCTTCTTCAGTTCTCTTAATTGATTTTATATCTTCAAGTATTAAGATTCCCCCATTAAATTGTCCGTCAATAAACACAGGAGAAACTTTAACGAACAGGGAAATAAATCCCCTGCCGGAAGAAGGAATATTCCTAATTTCCTTTTCGAAAGAATAACCTTTCTCTAATTCAAGCAATTCTTTTTTAATACTTAAGCCGGGGAATAAATTCTGTTCAAGGATGTTTAATCCTTTGAGTGAGAAGGAATCAATATTGTAAAGAATGCCGTACTTAGAGTAATTCTCATTAACAAAATCAATCTCCCAATCAGCAGAGAAAGTTAAAATTCCAACCGGCGCATTTTCAAGAATTTTTAAGAGGTAATCTTCCCTGTTAGTAAATCCAAGGTTATCGGATGTATTTTGCATTGATTTTCATTTTTAAAAGAGCCAATTCAATTCTATCAATTATCATGCTATCAATAGATTAAAAATTAGGGTAGAATCTTTAGCTGGTGAATTCCCGGTAAGTTATTCATTTATATTAAGTTAGCGGATATGTTTGTTAAATTCAAAATTAAATATTAACCGTTAAATTCTTACTCTAATGTATCATTTTGAATTTTATTGATCAATTCATTTCATTAAAAAAGGCAGCAAAATACTGCCTCTTTTAAATAAATTAATTATTCAATCTTTCTTCAAGTTTGTCAAGTTCCATCTTTAATTCATCCGGAAGTTTATTCCCGAACTGCTTGTAATAGTCTCTCATTGCCTTTGCTTCTTTACGCCATTCATCCTTGTCTATAGAAAGGATGCTGTTAAGGTTATTATGGGGCACTTCAATCCCGGAAAGATCAAGAGATTCTTTTGTTGGAAGGTAACCAACAGGAGTTTCATTTGCTTCTGCATTTCCGTTACATCTTTCAAACATCCATTTAATTACACGGATGTTATCACCAAAACCCGGCCAGAGAAACTTTCCATTTTCATCTTTTCTAAACCAGTTTACAAAAAAGATTTTAGGAAGTTTTTCTTTATCAGTTGCTTTACCGATATCAAGCCAGTGACTAAAATAATCTCCCATATTATACCCGCAGAAAGGAAGCATTGCAAAAGGATCATGCCTTAATTTTCCCATAACACCTACTGCTGCAGCCGTCATCTCGGAAGAAACCGCAGAACCCATAAATGTTCCATGCTGCCAGTTAAATGCCTGGTAAACAAGTGGAATGGTTGATGATCTTCTTCCGCCAAAAATTATTGCCGAAATCGGTACTCCACCGGGATCTTCCCATTTGGGATCAACAACAGGACATTGAGATGTAGGAGCAGTAAACCTTGAATTAGGATGTGCAGCATTTTCATCCGACGTTGGATTCCATTCGTGACCCAACCAATTTAAAAGTTTGCGTGGTTTCTCTTTTGTCATTCCCTCCCACCAGATATCTCCTTCAGGAGTAAGGGCAGTGTTTGTGAATATAGAATTTTTATCCATTGTGTGCATTGCATTTGGATTTGTCTCCATCGAGGTTCCGGGAGCTACTCCAAAGAATCCCGCTTCGGGGTTAATTGCATAAAGACGTCCGTCTTTTCCAAACTTCATCCATGCGATATCGTCTCCCACTGTTTCAACTTTCCATCCCGGTAAAGTTGGTGTAAGCATTGCAAGGTTTGTTTTACCACAGGCACTGGGAAAAGCTCCTGCTATATATTTTTTTTCTCCTTCAGGATTTGTAATTCCAACAATTAACATATGTTCAGCGAGCCAGCCTTCTTTGCGAGCCATATATGAAGCAATTCTCAACGCGAAGCATTTCTTTCCAAGTAAGGCATTTCCACCGTAACCACTTCCGTAAGACCAGATACTTTTTTCCTCAGGGAAATGAACAATATATTTAATTTTGTTACATGGCCAGGGAACGTCCATTGTATCATTTTCAAGAGGCATACCGACAGAATGAAGACAATGCACAAAACTGCCTTCACCGAGAATTTCTAAAACCTCATCACCTATTCGTGTCATTAATTTCATATTGCATACTACGTAAGGAGAATCTGTTAACTGAATACCTATATGAGAAATATCCGAACCAAGCGGACCCATACTGAAAGGAATTACATACATTGTTCTTCCTTTCATACAACCTGTAAATAAATCTTTTAATGTTTTTTTCATCTTGGCAGGTTCTTCCCAATTATTTGTGGGACCTGCATCAATTTCTTTTTCAGTACAAATAAATGTACGATCCTCAACTCTTGCTACATCAGATGGATCGGAACGACAAAAATAGCTGTTGGGCCTTAGTTCCTCATTTAACTTTGTAAATGTTCCGCTTTCAATAAGCTTTTGAGCAGTCTCGTTATATTCTTCATCAGAACCATTGCACCAATAAACCGACTCCGGCTGACACATCTCTGCCATATTATTTACCCAATTAATTAATTTCTTATTAGTAACCATAAATTTCCTTTCAAATTTTAAATTACAAAAACGATACTGCACCGGAGATACTGATTCCCGCAGATAATTGTATGATTTGCTTTAATTGAATAAATAAAGATAATATTTCAACTTCAGGGAACAAAATTTCAATACTTATAAATTCAGGACAAAATATGCTGTTGGTAAAAATTTATTAACTTTGTCACACTATTAATATTAGAATGTACAGTATGTCCCGTTTCCTTCAATATATTGGAATAAAGACTATCAGTTTCTTCAGAGAAATGGGACAAGTAGCCCGCTTACAATGGGATATTATAAAAAGCTTTTCATCAATCCCCCGCAGCAGGAAAATAATTTTTTACCAGATGGAACATATCGGAGTTAATTCACTTCCGCTTGTTTTAATTATTGCGGTTTTTACAGGAGCTGTTGCTGCCTGGCAAGCTGCCTACCAGTTAAAAGGTGTTGCCCCTATGTCATTTCTTGGAGCAGCAACCAGCAGGGCAATAGTTACAGAACTTGGTCCGGTTTTAACGGGTATCGTAATTGCCGGCAGAGTTGGTGCTTCCATAGCCGCTGAACTTGGAACGATGAAAGTGACTGAACAAATTGATGCCCTTGAAACAATGGCAATCAGTCCTGTGCGATATCTTGCAATGCCGCGGTTTCTCGCCGCAGTTCTAATGATGCCATTACTCGTAACTTTTGCAAATGTTATTGCGGTACTTGGGGCGTATATTGTTTCCAATTATTTCCTGGGTGTGTCATATGCTGTATTTTTTTCATCTGTAAAAAGGTTTTTCGAAATTCCGGATTTTGTTTCGGGTTTGGTGAAGACTGTCGTATTCGGAGGAGTAACATCCTTACTCGGATGTCATATAGGGTTCAGAACAGAAGGCGGTGCAGAAGGAGTTGGACTTGCAACTATACGATCATTCGTACTTTCTGCTGCACTTATCCTTATCCTGGATTATATTCTATGGATGATTTTCTTTTAGGCCTGTATTATAGTCGAATAAAGAAAACAAAAATTGAATTGTTTATGTTTATATATTCAACAGATAATTAATACATCCTCTTGAAACCATTTAAATTTTTTTAAACTATTAGTTTTATCAATTCACAACTGCTTTTCCCTGTACTTTTAAGTTTAATTTCTCATGGATTTTATGTATAATTATAAAAAGTTATATTAATTATTTAGGTGCCTGCAATGGAGAAAATAAAATTTCAAATTAAAGAAAGAGCAGAAAAAATTGTGCTTCCTGAAAACCTCGGATTTGGCGTAATTTTTACGGATCATATATTTGAAATGGACTACAATCCGAATGCTGGCTGGCATAATCCTGTTATAAAACCTCTTGAAGATCTCTCAATTCATCCTGCTACTATGTTTGTTCATTACGGACAGGCTGTGTTTGAAGGATTGAAAGCTTATAAAACTGAGAATGGTGATGTTGTTATTTTCAGACCGGAAGAGCATTTTAAAAGATTAAACCGTTCTTCCAAACGTATTTGTATTCCTGAAGTGGATGTTGATTTTATGCTTCAGGCTCTGAATGAATTAATAGCAATTGAACAAAAATGGATACCTGCTAAAAGAGGAGAATCTCTTTACATTCGTCCATTTATTTTTGGAACAGATGAAATTCTTGGCGTCCGCCCCTCAACAACTTACAAACTGGTAATTCTTCTTTCACCGGTTGGTGCATATTATCCTGAAGGTTTTAAACCTGTAAAAATATTGGCTCAGGATCAATATGTTAGAGCAGTAAGGAAAGGTTTAGGTGAATGCAAAACTCCTGCTAATTATGCGGCAAGCCTTCTTGCAGCACAGGAAGCAAGACAAAATGGTTTTACACAGGTGTTGTGGCTGGATGGAGTTGAGCAGAAATATATTGAAGAAGTTGGAACCATGAATATTTTTATCCGCTTCAAAAATGAAATTGCAACCCCAAAGCTTACTGGAAGTATACTTCCCGGAATTACAAGAAAATCTGTACTACAAATTCTTAACGATTGGGAAATGAAAGTTTCCGAAAGGTTGATTTCTGTACAGGAAGTTGTGGATGAATACAAAAAAGGAAATGTCCTGGGATTATTTGGAACAGGAACAGCTGCTGTGATTTCAATGGTTGGATTACTCAAATACAAAGATATAGAAATGAATTTTACAGATGATGAATTTGCCCTGAAGCTATTTAATGAAATTACCTCAATTCAATTTGGAAATAAACCTGATCGTTATAACTGGTTAACTCATGTTGAAAAGAACCAGGTTGAAGTTTAGAACATAAAAACAATTCGTTTAAACAAAGGCTGTCACTTAAGACAGCCTTTGTATTTTTAAATAAAAAATATTTTTACAATCTCTTGACAAGTGGGCAAATGTTCACTATGTTAGTAGTAAACAATTGAGCACTATATGAAAAAAGAATTAAAAAATAACAGATAGGCAACAGGATATATTAAACTTCATTCATCAATTCAGGGATGAAAATGGATATCCCCCTACTTTAAGAGAAATAGGAAAAAGATTTGAAATCTCATCTACTTTTGGAGTTAAACGGCACCTTGATGCGCTGGTAAAAAAAGGTTACCTCAATATAGAAAGCAACGCAAGCCGCGGAATTTCAATTATAAGAGATGAGTTATTCAAAATTGAAGAGGAAAGAAATGATAATTTCCGGAAAATCCCGATTGTCGGGCGTGTTGCTGCAGGTTCTCCAATTTTGGCAATGGAAAATATAGAAGGAAGTATTGTAATTGATCCGGGTTTTATGAAAAAATCTGAAGAGTGTTTTGCTCTAAAGGTTAAGGGAGATAGTATGGTAAATGCAGGAATTTTTGAAGGTGACCTTGTGATCGTCTCCTCACGAAATAATGCGATAAATGGTGATATTGTGGTGGCAATGCTGGATGATGAAGTTACTGTGAAGACATTTGAAAATAAAAATGATAAAATGAGACTTCTTCCGCAAAATGAAAATTATGAGCCAATAGTAATTGATAAAACAAAAGAATTTAAAATAGTTGGAAAAGTTACCGGTGTTGTCCGGTGGTTAAATTAAACGGAGCATGAAAATGAAAACCGAATTATTTTCTTCAGCGATTAATAACAGAAACCGTGTAAGTTTTTTATATCAATTAAACGAAGTAATACTGGATCCATACTACATTACACGCGAGAGAAGTGGAAAAAAAGTAATTTATGGAAAAATGAATAATTCAAATGAAATTAAAAAATTTGAATATGATAGAATTGTAAATATTAGAATACTAAGAAGCATGAGATTTTCACCAATAATTCCTTTAATGCCGAAAGCAGTGTAAGGAGGTAAAAATATGAATTCCTTGAAAAGAAAGAATATTGATTTTCTGATAGAACAATTCTGGAAAAATGGCTACTTAACAGTAAGCCGTAAGCTTGGGACTTATCTTCCCGAACCGGAAAAAATAGGGGGGTTTGATGTTGATATCATTGCAAAACAGGGAAAGGATTATGCTTTGGGTATTACCCTGAGTGAAGAGGATTTCAGAGATCCTAAACTGCTCGACAGAATATCTTTTCTGGCAACGCGACACACAAAGTTTACCCAAAAACCTGTTGTATTATACATTGGTGTTCCTGATGAACATCTGTTGATTACAAAAGGCTTACTCGATTCATTGTCAAACGAAATAAAAATAAATATAAGATTGTTTAATCTTGTTGATAAATCTCTTCCCCAGCTGGATCATTCCTTTAAAACCCGCAAAGCGCCGATTTCCTGACAGCGATTTTATTGATCATATATTAACTTTACGGGCAAATCTTTTTTCCTCTTTAATTACTATATAGAGCTATATATTTGTAATAAATCTCCCAGGCAAGTCTGTTTGTCTACCTTGACATTCAGAGGGTATAGGGTTAATTTTACACGCTTAATCAATTTTTAGGATAGAATTTGGTTAGACATACCGGACAGGATGAAAAATTTCAGCAGGAACTAAAAAATTCGGGTGAAATACCGGTTCATATCGCAATAATAATGGATGGAAACGGAAGATGGGCACGTAAAAGAGGGTTGCCCAGGGCTGCCGGTCATAAAAGAGGGGTTGATACAGTAAGAGATATAGTAGAATCGTGTGCACAGATTGGAATAAAATATCTTACCCTTTACACATTCTCAACTGAAAATTGGAAAAGGCCGAAAGAAGAAGTTTCTACTTTAATGAGACTTTTATTGAAGAGTTTGAAAGATCGTACTGATGAGTTAATGGAGAACGATATAAAACTAACTACAATCGGTGATATAGATTCACTCCCAACAGAAGTCAGGAATCAACTCAAAGAAGATATTGAAAGAACCCGTGAAAATAAAAAGATGATTTTAAACCTTGCTCTTAGCTACAGTGGCAGATGGGAAATTCTGGAAGCAATAAAAAAAATTGCAGAGAGCGTATCTAATAATGAACTTTCACTTAGGGAAATTGACGAAGAGACTTTTTCGGGATTTCTTACTACTCAGAACATGCCGGATCCTGATTTGTTGATAAGGACAAGCGGAGAATTCAGAGTTAGCAATTTTCTTCTTTGGCAGATTGCTTATACTGAATTTTACATTACCGATGTAAACTGGCCTGACTTTAAGAGAATTCATCTTTACGAGGCAATTAAAAATTTTCAGAAAAGGGAACGTAGATTCGGTAAGGTAAGTGAACAAATCAAAAAGAATGAAAAAGGCTTAAAGAATGTTTCAAACCTCCCCAAAGAAACTGTTTAAATATAGTTTCCTTTTGCTCCTGTTTCTTCCGGGCTTCATTAATTTGAATGCCCAAACTCCACAACCAAAGGTTTTTAAGATACTGGGAATTTCAGTAGAAGGTAATAAATCTGCTGACGCCAGCACTATTATTGCTAACAGCGGATTGAAAGTGGGAGATGAAATACAGATACCCGGTGATCAGACTATGAATGCAATAAAGCAGCTCTGGTCATTAAATATATTTTCCGATGTACAGGTAATAATTGACAAGCAGCTTGACAACGGTGTTTTTCTTTTACTTAAAGTTCAGGAATATCCCAGGTTTGAAAAACTTGTTGTTGAAGGTAATGATGAAGTTAGTACAGATGATATCGAAAAGAAATCTAATTTTATAAGAGGACAGATATTAAAGCCCCAGGAGATCACAAATTTTGAACAAAGGGTGCTGAAGGTTTATGCAGATGAAGGATACTTAAATGCAAAAGTGAACACCGAAAGATTTGATTTTTTTGAAGCCGATACAACTGAAGATGAAATAGTTGTGACCTGGAGAAATGAAAAAGATTTATCAGATGAATACAAAGTAAATTATCCCAAAAGTGAAATAACCTATTCTGATCTTATCTCAAGAATTAAGGAACGTATTCTTCTAAAACTGGTTGTTGAAGAAGGTGAAGAAGTTACTGTTAGAAAAATTGAATTTACAGGTAACAAAGCATTTGATGATTCGGATCTCAAAGGTGCAATGGATAAAACTGAAGAATCAAAATGGTGGAAGTTCTGGAGTAGTGCCCAGTTTCATCCCGACAAATATAAAGTGGATAAAGAAGATATTGTTAAGTTTTATCAAAAGAATGGGTACAGGGATGCAGAAATCATATCCGATTCACTTATCTATTATAATGATAATAAAGATCTTAAAATTTTAATTAATGTATATGAAGGTCCCCAGTACAAAATCAGGAATATCTCGTTTACCGGCAATACGGTTTTTAGTGATGCAGTTTTAAAACAACGACTCGATTTTGCTAAAGGGGATGTTTACGATTATGAAAAATTTGAGCGAAACCTTCACGGTAATGAAAAACAAACTGATGTTTCATCTTTATATCTTGATAACGGTTACCTGACTTATAATGTTCAGGCTACTGAACAAAAAGTACCGCCGGATTCTATGGATATTTCAATCCGCATTGAAGAGAAAAATCAGTTCAGGGTTGGCAAGGTTGACATCACGGGAAATGATAAGACCAAGGATAAAGTAATCAGACGTGAGTTATATACTATTCCCGGTGATTATTTTAACCGCGGATTATTATTAAGAAGTATTCAGCAGCTTGCGAATCTTCAGTATTTTAATGTTGAAAAATTGTATGGACCTCAGGCGATAGACTATTCTCTTGCTAATGACAGCACAGTAAATGTTGTTTTCAATGTAGAAGAAAAATCCAGTGATTACCTGAACGCATCGGTTGGTTATAGTGGCAGTTTTGGTTTTAGCGGATCAGTTGGAATTACACTTACCAACTTCTCTGCGGCAGAACCTTTTCGTTTGGGCGGAGGACAGATATTAAGTTTTAACTGGCAGTTTGGTGTTGGAAGTTTGTACCGTACCTTTACACTCGGATTTACAGAACCCTGGTTTATGGACACTCCTACACTGGTCGGGGCTGAAGTATTTGATACACGCCAGGCGTATATTTATGATTTGCGCCAGTCTGGTGGAACATTAAAAGTCGGCAGAAGGTTAAAATGGCCTGATGATTTCTTTTATATACAGGGACTATTTAAATTCCAGTACAACAATGTAATCAACGGCGGTAATTACTATGCTGAGGGTCAATCCAGACAATATACTGTAGGCGCAACAATTTCAAGGAAGGATATTGACAACCCTATTTTTCCTTCAACCGGATCTTCTGTTTCTTTAGATGGTGAGCTTTCCGGAGGCCCGTTGCTTCCCGGAGATGTTGATTATTATAAACTTGGTTTCAAAGCCGAATGGTATAAAAGACTATTCAACTCAAACAGGCTGGTGTTTTACACTGTGGCAGATCTTGGTTATATAGAGGAAATAGTAAAGGGAACACAGATTCAGCCGTTTGAATTTTTCTATATGGGAGGTAACGGTCTAGTCATCGCCACAACGCCTTTAAGAGGGTATGATGACAGAACAGTAGGGCCGAGAAATTCTCAGGGCAATGTATTCGGCGGCAGAGTTATGACAAGATATACTACTGAACTCAGGTTTGCGGTAACTCTGGACCCTATTCCGCTGTATCTTATTGCTTTTGCAGAAGCTGGAAATGTCTGGGAGAATTTGAATACAACCGATCCTTTCGATTTAAGAAGATCTGTTGGATTCGGAGCGAGAATATTAATTAACCCGATCGGGCTGATTGGATTTGATCTTGGTTATGGCTTTGACAGAAGATTGACTGACGGGAAAGACCCTGCCTGGTTGTTCCATTTTCAATTTGGCAGAGGATTTTAAAACGCATAGATATATTTTATTGTAAATTACGCAATGTTAGTAAACGAACTTCAAATAAAAATAAATTTTAATTAATAATTCCGAGGTAACAATAGTGAAAAAGTATCTTTTAATTCTTTCAATTTTATTTCTAAACTTTGGTTTTGTCCAGGCACAAACCAGCCAGAAACTCGGTTACGTAGACTCCCAGGTTATTTTAACTCAATGGTCGGAAGCAATTAAAGCTCAGGGGGATCTTGATGCCCTAACGAATAAATGGTCCGGACAACTTGATAGTATGACGCAGGCATATCAGCAGGCGGCTAATGATTACCAGAAACAGGTTAACACAATGCCTGAAGATAAAAAACTATCTTCCCAGCAGCAGCTAGTGCAAATGGAACAGAGTATTATTGATTTCAGAAAACAAAAATTCGCCCAGGGAACAGGTGAGATTTACAAAAAAAATGATGAAATATTTGCTCCGATAAAAAGCAAGATTTACGATGCTATTGGTAAAGTTGCAAAAGAAGAAGGTATGAATTTTATTTTCGATAAAAGCGGTGATATAATACTCCTTTATGCTGATTCAGCTTTTGATGTTACTTATAAAGTGCTTGATAAGTTAAAAAGAGGAAGTTAAGTTTATTTCTGAATTTTGAATAAGAGCAGTTCTTTAAAATTATTGAAGAACTGTCTCTTGTTTTTTCCTTCAATAAAAAATTTTAGTTCGGAGTTTTTATGAAAAGCTTTGGGATGATTCTCTCAGCATTTTTTATAGTAGTATTTGCACTGCCTTCCTTCGCACAATTAAAAATCGGATATGTCGATTCAAACACAATTATGGATAATCTTCCGGATGCCCAGGATGCAAGACAAAAACTTGATCTGCTTGTTAAGGAATGGCAAAATGAATTGAATAAAAAAGAAGCTGATTGGAAAACTAAGTATGATGATTACGAAAAGAGAAAACTTATTATGACTGATCAGACGCGTTCTGAAATGGAGACCGAATTAATGAATATGGAAAAAGATATTTCTGATTACAGGGAAAAAAAATTCGGCACCAATGGAGAACTATTTCAGAAACAGGATGAATTGATGAAGCCGGTTCAGAATAAAATATTTAACGCCATTCAGGATATTGCTGATGAGGAAGAACTCGATTTTGTATTTGACAGAAGCGGAGATGTAATGCTTCTTTACGCAAAAGAGAAGTATGATATAACGAATAAAGTTCTGGATAAATTGAAACTTCAATAATGAAAATACGTGTCAAGGATATCGCTGGTTTTATTGGGGGAATAGTTACCGGGGATGATGAAACTGAAATAAAGCAACTTGCTAAAATCGAAGAAGCAGCACCCGGTGATCTTACTTTCCTGTATCTTCCACACTACGAAAAATATCTGCAATCAACTAAAGCTTCTGCAGTATTGGTAAAACCGGGATTTATAAAATCAAGGGAAGACATTGTTTTTATCGAAGTTCCTGATCCCAACAAAGCTTTTTTTAATCTCGTAAGAAAATTTTTCCCTCCTTCATTTCCTCTGGAGGGTATTGATAGAACTGCATCCATCCATCCATCAGCCAGGCTGGATAAAAATGTAGCAGTTGGCAAAAATGTCGTTATCTCAGAGGGTTGCATACTGGGAAAAAATGTCAAAGTTTTTCACAATACTGTTTTATTGGAGGATGTGCAAATTGGTGATGACTGCATTGTATTTCAAAATGTAAGCATCAGGGAAAAATGTAAAATTGGTAACAGGGTAATAATCCACCCGGGTACTGTAATTGGTTCTGATGGTTTTGGTTTTGAACCGGATGAAGAAGGTAAATTTCATAAAATTCCTCAGATAGGAAATGTAATTATTGAAGATGATGTTGAACTTGGTTCAAATGTTAGTATTGACCGGGCTTCAATCGGATCAACAATAATTAAAAAAGGAGTTAAGATAGATAATCTTGTTCAGATTGCTCATAATGTAACTGTTGGTGAAAATACAATAATATCAGCTCAGGCAGGGATATCTGGCAGCACCAAAGTAGGTAAAAATTGTTTTATACTTGGCCAGGTCGGATTAACCGGGCATATTGAAATTGCAGATAATGTTATTCTTATTGCACAGTCAGGTGTTTCAAAGGGAATTTCCAAAGCCGGTACATATTTTGGCAGTCCGGCAAAAGAAATTAAAACTGCATTCAAACTTGAATCACACATCAGGAATCTTCCGGAATATGTGAAGAAGATTTCCGAAATGGAAACAGAAATAAAAAATCTTAAATCGATTATAGCTAATAAGCAGTAATTTATTCGTTTTAAGTCTCTCTCCCTAAATTGTATTTCAAAACTCATCTTGCTATTTTATTAACCGATTTTTAAAAATATAATCCCGGAAAACTAAATGTTAGAACAACAAAGAACGATTGCCAAAGAAGTTTCTCTTTCTGGAATTGGTTTACATACCGGAACCGAATGTACAATGACTTTCAAACCTGCACCGGAAAATTATGGAGTGAAGTTTGTGAGAGCGGATCTTAATGGTAATCCTGAGATTCCGGCTAACTCCGATTATGTTATCGATGTTTCTCGGGGAACAACGCTGGGAATCGGCGAAGCTAAGGTTCACACTGTTGAACATGTTCTTGCCGCTGTTTACGGACTTCAGATTGATAATTTAATAATTGAAATAGATGGAATTGAACCGCCGGTTATTGATGGCAGTTCATTGCCTTATGTTGAGGAATTAATAAAAGCAGGGTTTGTACAGCAGGAAGCACCAAAAGATTATCTTATCATTGATGAAACAGTAATTTACCATAACGATGAAAAACAAATTGATATTGTAGCTCTTCCTCTGGATAGTTACAGAGTTACTGTTATGGTGGATTATCAAAATCCCGCTCTTGGCAGCCAGCATACCGGTTTATTCGATCTTGAAAAAGAATTTGTTAGCGAATTTGCACCTGCAAGAACTTTTTGTTTTTTAAGTGAAGTTGAAGATCTCGCTAACCAGGGATTAATTAAAGGCGGCGACATTAATAATGCTGTTGTAATCGTAGACAGGGATCTCGATAAAGAAGGATTGAAAAAACTTCAGAAAAAAGTCGGGATAAAAAGTGAGATATCCATCGGGGCGAACGGTATGCTTAATAATAAAGAACTACGATTTAGAAATGAACCCGTTCGACATAAGCTGCTTGATTTAATTGGAGATCTTGCATTAATAGGAGCTCCTTTAAAAGCCCAGATACTGGCTGCTCGTCCAGGACACAAAGCAAATGTGGAATTTGCCAAACAGGTTAGAAAACTTTATCAGCAGAAAAAACTTGTAAAAAAATATCAGCTTGTTAAAAAGGAAGGAGTTGTTTTTGACACTAATGCTATCCAAAGAATCCTTCCACACAGATATCCTTTCCTGCTTGTTGATAAGATTATTGAACTTCAAATTGATAAAAGAGTAGTTGGTGTTAAATCTGTTTCTGTTAATGAACCATTTTTTCAGGGGCATTTTCCGGGGCAGCCAATAATGCCAGGTGTGCTTATAATAGAATCAATGGCTCAAACTGGCGGGATACTTTTACTTAATTCTTTTCCTGATCCTGAAAAGAAACTGGTTCTGTTTATGCAGATAAATAATGCAAAATTCAGGAAGCCTGTGCTTCCCGGTGATCAGCTGTATCTTGAGATTGTACTGACGAATAAAAAAAGCAAAGTTGTAATGATGCAGGGAAAAGCTTTCGTTAATGAAGTGCTGGTTGCTGAAGCCGATTTTATGGCAGGTATAGTTGATCGTGAATCTAATTTAAACTCTTAGCCTGAAATGAAAAATATATGGTTACAATACACCCTACCGCGATTGTTAGCAGCAAAGCCAAACTCGGAAATAATGTAAACGTTTTACCCTTTGCCATCATTGAAGATGATGTTGAAATTGGTAATGATTGTTCTGTCGGTCCGCACGCTGTAATATACAACGGCGCAAGAATTGGTAATAATGTTATTATCCATCAGGGAGCTTCTATTGCTCACATACCACAGGATTTAGGCTTTTCCGGAGAAGAAACTTTCTTTTATGTTGGAGACAACACTATCATTCACGAATTTGTTACACTCCACAAAGGAACCAAATCTACAGGGTTTTCAAGTGTTGGTAAAAATTGTTTTCTGATGGCTTATTCCCATGTGGCACATGATTCAACAGTTGGTGACAATTGCATCCTTGCAAATGGAGTACAAATTGCCGGTCATTGTGTCCTTGAAGATTATGTCACTATCGGCGGCTTAACTCCCGTACATCAATTCTGTAAGGTCGGTCAGCATTCAATGACTGGGGGTGGTTTCAGGATTGTACAGGACTTACCTCCTTTTATTTTGGCAGGTAACGAACCTTTAAGATACTCAGGATTGAATGTTATAGGATTACGAAGAAGAGGGTTCAAAAATGATGATATTGCTACTTTAAAAAAGGCTTATGCAATTCTTTACGATAAAGCGTATAATGTATCCCAGGCACGTGAAAAAATAACCGCTGAGTTAGGTGATAATAAATACGTACAAACTATTCTTGAGTTTTTAAAGAATAGTAAAAGAGGAATTATAGGTAAATGAACTGGAGATTGATAGACACCGGTATTAATACTGGTTCATACAATATGCAATTTGATTTGAACCTGGCAAAAGATGTTAAGCCTGAAAGTGCGATACTTCGTTTATACCGCTGGAGTCCTTATTGCATTTCTCTGGGAGCAAATCAGGATATTAAAGAAATCAATAGTGAAAAGGCTGCTGCTGATGGAATTGATATTGTAAAAAGACCAACCGGTGGGCGTGCTATTCTGCATTCAGAGGAACTGACTTATTCTGTTGTTATGTATTTGGAGTCGGGTTCGTCTCCAAGAAATATTTATGAGCAAATTAATTTTGCATTGATTGAAGGTTTAAAATTGTACAACCCTGAACTTAATCAGCTTGAACTCGAAGGACATCAACCGAACCTGCCTTCGTTTTATAAAGAAAATATAGGGGCCGCCTGTTTTGGTGTGCCTGCAAAAAGTGAGATAAAGTTTGCAGGTAAAAAGCTTGTAGGAAGTGCCCAGAGAAAACTTGGAAGTGTGCTTTTGCAACACGGATCAATTATGTGTGGTGATTTTCATGTAAATTTAGCTGACTATTTAAATCTTAACAAGAATGAGTCAGACTCAGTTAAGAAAGAATTAAATAATAAAACAACAGAACTTGAATCGATCCTGAATATTGAAACTGATTATGATCAACTTGCGATTTCAATTGCTGAAGGATTTGAAAATTTTTTCCGGGTTCAATTATTTAGAGAAGAATTAATTTCCCATAACGATTTATAATAATGAGTACAGAAAAAACCATAAAAAGAATCACCACTAAATCCCTAACATTGCTCAAACAGAAGGGTATAAAAATCACTGCCTTAACTGCATATGATTTTATAACCGCAAAACTACTAGATGAAGCTGGTATCGATTTAATCCTTGTCGGTGATTCACTCGGTAACGTGTTTCAGGGAAATGATACAACACTTCCTGTAACGATGGATGAAATGATTTATCACACCAAAGCAGTTTCCAAAGGGATTAACCGCGCAATGCTTGTTGTTGATATGCCTTTTATGTCTTATCAGCTTAGTAAAGATGAAGCTTTCAGAAATGCAGGAAGAATAATGAAAGAAACTTCTGCAGGAGGAGTAAAGCTTGAGGGCGGTAAAAGAGTAACAAAAGCTATAAAAAAAATTACACATGCCGGTATACCGGTTATGGGACATATAGGACTAACTCCACAAAGTATTCATCAGTTCGGGAGTTACAGAGAGAGGGGTAGAGATGATGAAGAATCAGCAGAATTGTTAGAAGATGCGAAATTGGTTGAGGAAGCAGGCGCCTTTGCTATTGTACTTGAAAAAATTCCCGCAGGCTTGGCAAAGCAAATTACTGAATCGGTGAGTATCCCCACTATTGGGATTGGCGCAGGAATGCATTGTGATGGTCAGATTCTTGTAACGCCGGATATGCTTGGATTAAATGTTGATTTTCATCCCCGGTTTGTCAGGCGTTATGGAGAGCTTGCTAAAGAACTCTCTGATGCTGTTAAAAGTTATATTACAGATATAAAAAATAAAAATTTTCCTTCCGAAGAGGAAAGTTATTAAGAAATTAATGACTTTACTTGCTCACTAAGTTTTAGTTAAAATTCAGCTTATGATTTTACGATTGTTACTTACCATACTATTCTTCTATTTAATTACTCCTGCTTCATATTCTCAGGAAGAAATTAAAAGCTATCTGACCGGTGCTACTATAACTGCCATAAAAAAGGAACCTGGATTTATATGGATTGCTACTTATGGACAGGGTATTTTCAGGTATTCTAAGAAAGATGATAGCTGGAAAAACTTTTCAACTAAAGAAAAAAATCTTGGAAACGATCTCTACTTTAATATTGAGGTTAACAAAGATTATGTTTGGGCTGGTGCCGCTGAAGGACTTTTTATATATAATAAAAAGAAAAACTCCTGGACAAATAAAAAATTTGCTCTTGGCGGTGAAATGGGAAACTGGATCCGGGCTCTTTGCTATGATCCTGATGAAGATATTTTATGGATCGGAAGATTTAAAAATCTAACACAACTTGATGTACGTCGTCAGCGTTTTACTGACTATGATAAAACGATTAAAGGTGATTCCAAAACTAATAACTTCACATCAATATCTCTTGATGGCGATAGCCTGATCTGGTTTGGTACAGAGGGCGGAGTACACAAATATTATAAGAATAAAAACATCAGGAGTAATTATGCATGGGACTTTCTAAATAATAAAAATGGAAAGTTTCTTGAAGAGGGTTCCTTCGTTTCAATAAGTGATATGCTGTTTGATAATAAATATGTATGGATTGGAACGGACGAGTTTATAACTAAAGAACAACCGGATTTTAATCTTGGGGGGATTTATGTTTATGATAGAAACCGCAGATGGATCAGGATATCACGTAAAGACGGACTGCCCGCAAATGGAATTTATTGTTTAGCCAAAACGGGGAATACTGTTTGGGCATCGGTCTACCAGTTTTCAAAAGATGACAGGGCAGAATATGGACATGGCATTGCTCTTATTAACCGCATTTCGGGTGAAGTGAAGGAATTGGACCTGGATAAGACAAATATAAAAACTTCAACTATACTATCGATGTTGTTTGATGGTACTGATTTGTGGATTGGAACAGATAAAGGTTTGTTCAGGGTGAGAATTGATAATCCACTTGCTCATTGGAATGGTAGAAAAAAAACCGTAAAGACTGATAAAACCACTATCCGGAAAAAGAAATAATCCCGCACAGTTTTAACAATTATCACTTCTGATCTTTTTGAAGAATCATTTTATACGTATTTTTACCTTAATAATTCAATTGAAGGATAATTTATGGTCTCCATTCCTTTACGCAGAATGAATGAACTTAAAAAAAAATTTAAAGGATTGAATGTAGCAGTAGTTGGCGATATGATGCTTGATTGTTACTTCCAGGGAGATGTAAAAAGAATTTCTCCTGAAGCTCCTGTACCTGTTGTAGAAGTAGGGAATGAATTTTTCCGTTTTGGAGGGGCTGCAAATGTAGCTTTGAATATTTTAAAATTAGGCGGAAATCCGCTACCGATTGGAGTAATAGGATATGACAATGATGGATCTGTTTTTACATCCTTGATGAGTGAATTAAATATTGACTCTGAAGGAATTATAGTTGATGAATCACGGCCAACAACATCTAAATCAAGGGTGATCGCACATAACCAGCATGTGGTTAGAATTGACAAGGAGAGCAAGGAATATATAAATAAAAAACTGCAGACAAAGATTTTTAAATATCTTGAAGAGCATTGCGGGACACTTGATGCAATCATATTAGAAGATTATAATAAAGGCGTTTTAACTAACGGATTAATTGAAAAAATTATTCAGTTAGGAAATTCTAATGGAATAATTACCACTGTTGATCCCAAATTCAATAACTTTTTTTCATTTAAAAATGTAACTGTATTTAAGCCTAACCGTAAAGAAGCTGAGGACGTACTTGGGATTAAAATTAAAACAGATACTGATGTTTCATTTGCTGGAAATAAACTTCTTGAGAAATTAAATCCTAAATATGTTTTGTTAACATTGGGTGAAGGTGGAATAGCCGTTTTTGAAAAGGGAAAACCTGAGAAAAGAATGCCGACCAAAGCGAGAAGAGTAGCCGATGTTTCAGGTGCCGGGGATACAGTAATTTCAACCTTAACTATGGCGTTGGCAGCTAAAGCAGATATTGTTGAGGCATCTTATCTTGCAAATTATGCGGGTGGAATAGTTTGTGGTGAAGTTGGGATAGTCCCAATTGAACTTGATAAACTGTTTAATACTGTTAAAGAAGAGAATCTATGAGCAATATAAAATCTCTTGATGAAATTATTGCTTTAAGAGCATCCTTTAAAAGAAAAAGAAAAAAGTAGTATTCACCAATGGTGTTTTTGATATAATTCATGCGGGTCATGTAGATTATTTAATTAAAGCAAAAGCCATGGCAGATGTATTAATTGTGGGTTTGAACAGTGATGCCTCTGTGAAAAGAATTAAAGGAGAAAAGCGACCTGTAGTTCCTGAGACACAAAGGGCGTTTGTACTTTCTAACATAAAGCCGGTGGACTTTGTTGTAATATTTGAAGAAGACACTCCTGCTAATCTAGTTGAAAAAATCATCCCTGATATATTAATAAAAGGAGCCGATTGGGCTATAAATGATATTGTTGGAAAAGATGTTGTTCTGAAGAACGGGGGAGAAGTGAAAACTATTGAGTTTATAAATTTCCAATCTACCTCAAACATTATAAAAACTATTCTGGAGAATTATAAAAAATAAGATGCCATTCATCTTAGTATAGTATGTAAGTTTTATTTAACTAATCGTATCACCCTTTAATTATACCGATTTTATTAAGTGGCAGAAGAAAAGCAAAAATCAAGCGAGAAAAAAGATAAGAAGAAAAGAACGCTGTTTCAGAAAATAGTGAATGTTTTCTTATACATCGGGTTGGGAATATTCTTTCTCCTTGTAATTGCTTTTGCAGTCAGTCAGACATCAACATTTAGAAACTGGCTGAGAGAAACTGCAATGAATGTTGCTAACGACGCACTTAATGGTAAAGTTTACATTGGCGAACTGGACGGAACAATATTCACTTCTATCATACTCAAGAATACAAATGTAACAATGGGTAAAGATACTTTGCTGAATGCTGGTAAAATTGAAGTTAGAACAAGTCCTTTACAATTGTTATTAAAGAAGATTTATGTCAGAAAAATTGAAATAGATGATACTGATATTAAATTTGTAAGAGATCAGAATGGAGAACTTAACATTTCAAAATTAATCCCTCCATCAAAAACCATTGATACAACTTCATCTCCATTTCCATTTAAAATTATTGTTGCCGAACTGAATATTAAAAACACAAATTTTTCCATGAAAGATTCTGGTCTCAATACTGAAGTCTCTTATGATAGTCTTAATATGCACAATCTAGTTGTCAGGGATTTAAATCTTTCACTCAGTGCTTACGCTGATATTAAAAATCATGACTTTGAACTTGCGATACATTCTCTTTCACTGAGTCCTAATATAAACCGCTTTACTCTAAAAAAGTTATCAGGTGAGTTTTATGTAACAAAAGACTCTGTAAGAACAAATGATCTTCAGATCAAAACGAATTTTTCAGATTTCTGGTTAAATGCTCATGTGAATAATTTTTCAATATTTGATACAACACTTAATACAGATTTTGCAAAAGCAGTTTTAAATCTGGAGCTGTCAGCAGATAGGTTTGCTTTTTCGGATCTTTCAGCTTTTATTCCAGCTACAAACATTCTCAACGGAATTATTTCTGCGAACATTAAAATATCCGGCTCATTAAAATCATTAAGTTTGGATCTACTTGACGTAAATTTTGAAAATACTCACCTTCAAACCGGCGGCAGAATTGAAAACATTGATGCTGGTCAGAATATGCATATCACTGCGGATTTCTATAATACGTATTTGAATCAGGAAGATATTAATGATCTTTTGCCATCTCTACAGGTACCGGTGTTTAAGGAATATGGAATTATTAAGTTTGATACTCTTTCATATGAAGGGAAGCCCCTGGATTTTAATACAAAAGTTTCTGTAACCACGGATAAAGGTTCCTTTGAAGTTGGAGGCAACCTTAATCTGGGAAAAGAACCCATGGAATATGATATTAACTTTAGAACCAGAAATTTTGATCTTGCCCCTATATCAGGTGTTCCCACTAATCTTACATCACGGGGTTCTGTAAAAGGTTTCGGAGTTAAGCCGGATAGTCTGAATGCCTCGGTTAAATTTTTTGCAGGTGGTTCTATAGTCAATGGTACTAAAATGGATAGTCTGAGATTAATTGCAAATGCGCAAAGTAAAAAAATTGACTACCGGCTCACGGCAATCCATGATACAACATATGCGGCGCTTGATGGTTCTTTTGATTTTACAAATACGGGTATGCCTTCTTATGAATTGACAGGCAATATCAGAAATCTTAACATTGCTGAAATTTTAAAAGACACTTCTGCGAATACCAATCTTAATTTCAGTATTGATGCAAGTGGTGAAAGTTTTGACCCTGACAGTATAAACCTTTT
This sequence comes from uncultured Ignavibacteria bacterium, assembly GCA_963815785.1. Classification (GTDB taxonomy): domain Bacteria; phylum Bacteroidota; class Ignavibacteria; order Ignavibacteriales; family Ignavibacteriaceae; genus DATFVA01. The sequence continues at coordinate 386,273 of CAWFHZ010000013.1, read as the reverse complement.
CCTGAGTACTGTAATGTATAATTCATCTGTAAACGGAATAAAAATAGACAGCACAAGGGCCATTGTTGATTTAAGAAAAAATGAAGGCGGTGAAAGAATTGTTAATATAATATCAGATCTTGCTGATATAACACTTACTGGAAACTTTACCATTGTTAATGCTGCTTCATTAATAACATATGAAATGAAAATTGTAACTAATGCGGTAAGAAATAAACTAAAAAAACTTATGCCATCCTTCCCGGAAGTAGATTCCCTTGGATCTATTGTTGAAAATATTCCCGAAATAGAAAAGCAGGATAGAATAACAAAAATGGATTATGTTATTGAATTTAAAAATTTTGAATTACTTTCTCTCTTCCTTGGAGGCAAGCAGCTTGAACTGGACGGAGATATCCAGGGAACGTTGGAGGAAACATCCGATTCATTAAATTTCAAATTTAAGGGTAACCTTGACTATCTGAAATATTGGGGCAAGAACGATGTTTTCTTTTTATCCAAACTGAACCTGAATCTTGCTTTAAATAACGATTTGAATTCAGTTTCACTTTCAGAACTTAATGCTGATGTAGATCTGAGCATTGAAAGAATTTTTACAGGAAATGATATTAAGAATTTCCAACTGGGTTTGGCAATAAAAAGTGATTCTGCAGTTGTGCATTTCTCAGCAAATCTCGAGGATTACCTAATTGCAAACATTGATTCGAGGATGAATTTTAACAGCCAGGGAGTTGATATTAACTTTGATACTCTTTCTGTGCAATACAATAATTTTAAACTGAAAAACAAAAAAGAGTTAAACATAGCCTATTCGCCTGATAATATTAATTTTAAAAATTTTGAATTATTTCATAAAAACGGAAGCTTAGCTATTTCAGGCTTGTTAAAAAGAAAAGGCAATCAGGATCTTACTGTTTCCATAAAAGGCTTGACCGGAAAAGATATCAGTGAATCTTTATTAGGTTTGAGGCCGGAGAATTCAATACAAAGTTATTTGAACTTTACCGCTGATATTAAGGGAGATTTTGAATCGCCGGTTATGATTATTAAACTCAATGCAGATAGCGTAACATATAAAAATAAAAAATTCGGATCCCTTATTGCCAACCTTAATTATAAAAACGAAAAACTGAATACAGATATAAGATTTGTAGATTCTGTAAGGAGTTTTAAAAATCCGAAGTTAAAAATAACGGGTGACATCCCTATTAATCTGGCTTTCTCCGGTGTTGAAGAAAGACTAATTAAAGATTCTCCATTAAATATTAATGTATCGGCCGATAGTTTTAAACTTGGAGCGTTAGGAAATATGCTCCCTGAAGTCAACAAAATAAGTGGTGAGTTAAGTGCAAATTTAAATATAGGCGGAACATTTAATAGTATGCTGCCAGAAGGAAAATTAATACTTGACAATACAGACTTTGTGATCGCAAAAAATAATCTGGAATATAATGCCGGGCTAAAACTTTCCATAACGCCTGATCAAATAAAAATTGATAGTTTACTTATAAAAAATGCTCCCGGTACTAAAAACGGAGGACAAATAACGGGATCAGGTGAAGCTGAGTTGAAAAATCTTAAGGTTGTATCTTCCAATATATCTTTAAGCGGCCAGCTTAAAGTTTTGGGTGAGGAGAGTAGATCGGTTAGTCCTTCAGTTTATGGTAATCTTGTAATTGCAACTCAGGGAAATATTGAATTTAAACTTGATGCAAACGGAACTAATATTTCGGTCCCCGTAGTTGTTAAAGAAGCTGATCTGACTTTTCCTCAGACTGAAAGTGCTTATCAGAACAGCTCGAATGATTTTAGATATGTTTTCCCTGAAGATACAAACCAGGTTCAAAAAGGTCAGGCAGATTTTCAGAGACTTGTAGATCTTTCACACAAGCATAACACATTGCAACAAAGTAGTTCATCTTCAAATGTTGCTTTTGATTATAAGATTGATGTGCATGTTGAAAAGGAAGCGAAAATCACTTTTGTTTTGTCAAAAGAGTTGGATCAGAATCTTACCGCAATTTTAAAGGGTGATTTTCACTATGAAAGAATTAATGGAAGAACTGATGCAAGTGGAGAATTGAATCTCTTGAATGGTTCAACGCTTGAATTCCTTAAAACTTTTGACGCCGACGGCACAATCAGATTTGAGAACCAGCTTGATAATCCTTATCTCGATATTACAGCAACCTATATTGATTACTATTCTCCCGCTGGTGATTCCGTTTCTAATAATGAAGTTAAAGTTGCTGTCAAAATAAATATCAAGGGTTATCTAAAAGATCTTGGCAAAAATCTTGTGCAGGGGCAAAACAATATTGAAGTATATTATGGTGCAAATAATATTGAAAATAATAATCCCGATCCGACTAAATCTGCATCTGATGCAGTACTTTTTATACTTGCCGGACGCTTTACAGAAGGTGCCACTCAACAGGATAGAAATGCTGCTGCATCAACAGCCGCTTCTCTGGCAGGATCAGTTGTCGGTGGTTTTTTGAACAAACAATTCGGAGATATTGTAAGAAGAGTTGAACTTAGGCAAGTTGGAGCTACCACCAGATTTAATCTGGTAGGTAAAGCCGGAGATATTAATTATTCCATAGGAGGTTCCACTGAAGTTTTCCAGGATATTTCACAGGCAAATATTAAACTTGAATATCCGATTACAAATAAATTGTTGATAAGGTTGGAGCGTAAACAATCCGTAACTGAGTCTAATACAAATATAAATGAAATGATAAATGAACTTGGTCTTAAATATAAATTTGAATTCTAATGAAGAAAAAAATTATAGCACTTTTTAAAAGAATCCTGGTAAAGGATTTAAAAATAAAGAAATAGCAAGTAAACTTGATATTACGTCAGAGCACGAGTACAGTTCTTTGAAAGCTGCAGTATTTAAACTTTCAGAGGAAAATTTTCTTACTAAAACCGGCAAGCGGTTTTATCTTAATCAAACTCCCTCATCAAATATTATAACCGGAACACTCCAGTTAAACCAGGCTGGTTACGGATTCGTGGTACTAAAAAATTCAAATATGGGTGATATTTTTATTGCTGCCAGAAACCTTGGCACCGCCTTCGATGGAGACACAGTTGAAGTGGCATTATTTGCCCATAAAAAGAAGAAAAATATCGAGGGACAGATTATTAAAATTGTAAAAAGAAAAAGAGAAGAAATTGTAGGAACCCTGAAAAAATCACACTCTTTCTATTTTATAAAACCTGATGATGCCAAAATTCATCGTGATATTTATATCAATCCTGATAAACTTAATAAAGCTAAAGTTGGATTTAAAGTAATTGTCGGAAACATAGTCTGGGATACTTCAATGCTTAATCCCGAAGGTGAAGTAATTAAACAAATTGGTAAACCCGGTTCGTTTGATACAGATATTGCCTCGATTGCCAACGCATTTAATCTTCAATATACATTTCCGCCTGATGCATCAAATGAGGCTGAAGCGATTCCTCTGAAGTTAACACAGGATGATTTGGTAAAAAGATTAGACTATCGTGATCATGTTGTTTTTACCATTGATCCGGTTGATGCGAAAGATTTTGATGATGCATTATCAGTTGAAAAACTTGAGAATGGAAATTTAAAAATAGGAATACATATTGCCGATGTAAGCCATTACGTTCCGGCAGCTTCCGCTTTGGATAAAGAAGCACTGGATCGGGGAAACAGCACATACCTGGTTGGGAAAGTTATACCGATGCTGCCGGAGAGGTTATCAAATAATGTGTGTTCACTTGTGCCGAATGAAGATCGGTTAACATATTCTGTAATAGCTGAATTAACTCAAAGAGGGAAACTGGTTAATTACGAAATCAAAAAAAGTGTTATCAACAGTAAGAGACGATTTACTTATGAAGAAGTTCAGGAAATAATAGATGGCAGCAAAGGGGATTATAATGAAGAAATATTTTTGCTGAATAATCTTGCACAAATTCTGAGAAAAAAAAGAATGAGATCGGGGAGTATAGATTTTCTATCAACCGAGATCCGGTTTGAACTAGATGATAATGGCTTCCCGGTAAGCATACAAAAGAAGGAAATAAAACCAAGCAATATGCTTGTTGAAGAGTACATGCTTCTTGCCAACCAGATTGTTGCCAGGCATATCGCTGTTCCGGCAAAAGGTGAAATCCATCCTTTCATTTACCGTGTTCATGATCTTCCTGATAATGAAAAACTGCAGGAATTTGGCAGGTTTGTAAAAACTATTGGCTATAGTTTTAATCCTAATGCAGCATCAAAGTCAAAGGAGTTCCAGGTATTGATGCAGATGGTAAAAGGAACAGAAGAGGAAGGTGTAATAAATGAACTTGCTATCAGGTCGATGGCAAAAGCTGTTTACTCCGCAAATAATATTGGACACTACGGACTCGGTTTTAAATACTATACTCATTTTACTTCTCCTATAAGAAGATATGCCGATTTGATGGTACACAGGATGCTGTATAATTATATTGAGGAAAAAGGTAAACAGAAATATTCATACAAGGCACTTGAAGAAATAAGTGATCATATTTCAGTTACTGAGAGAAATTCGGTGGATGCTGAACGACTTTCTGTTAAGCAAAAACAGATTGAATATCTTAAAGATCATATTGGTGAAGAATTTCATGCAATTATATCAGGCATTACTCATTTTGGAATTTTTGTTAAAATTACAGAAATTCTGGCAGAGGGTTTGATCAGGGTACGCGATTTGGAGGGAGATTTTTACGTTTACGATGAGAAAAAATATTCATTAATTGGAAGAAGAACCAAAAAACAATTCCGTCTTGGAGATAAAGTACAGGTAAAACTGGTTCGCGCAGATCTGGAAAAATCCGAATTGGATTTTATTATAACTGAATAAAAGTATCGAAAGTAAAATATAATGACAACATTTACCAAATCAGTACTGATTATTCTGCTTTTTCTTCCATCCTTATTATTTGCCCAGTTTGGAAAGAACAAAGTACAGTATAAAGATTTTACCTGGTATTATATCCAGACTGATCATTTTGATATTTACTTTTCTCAGCATGGTGAGAACCTCGCTGAATTTACTTCCAAAGAAGCTGAAGCATCCCTTGCTTCAATACAAAATAGTTTTGATTACCGGATCAACAACAGAATAACAATAATAGTATACAACTCCCAAAATGATTTTCAGGAAACAAACATAACTGATCAATACCTGACTGAAGGGATCGAGGGTTTTACAGAACTTTTTAAAAACCGGGTTGTAATTCAGTTTATGGGTTCTTACAAAGAATTCAGGCACCTTATTCATCATGAGCTAACCCACGCTGTAATAAATGATATGTTTTACGGAGGTTCTTTGCAGAATATTATCTCAAATAATATTTCTGTTAACTTGCCAATCTGGTTCAATGAAGGAATGGCTGAGTATCAATCTCTTGGTTGGGATATTAATACGGATATGTTTATTCGTGATGCTGCTATAAGTGAGTATTTGCCTGACATACAAAATCTGAACGGTTACTTTGCATACAGGGGGGGACAAGCAGTTTTTTATTATATAGCAAAGAAATATGGTAAAGAAAAAATCGGGGAAATAGTGAATAAAATTAAAGGCACAGGAAGTGTTGAGGAAGGAATAAAGGCATCTATAGGTTTATCACTTGAAGAATTAAACGAAAGATGGAAGAAAGATATAAGAAAAACTTATTGGCCCGATGTAGCAATAAGGCAGGACCCGGATGAATTTGCCAAAAGATTAACTGACAACCGAAAGTCCGGCGGATTTTACAACACAAGTCCTGCTCTCTCCCCACAGGGTGATAAGATTGCATTCATCACAGATCGAAATTATTATTTTGACGTTTACCTGATGGACGCTATTGACGGGAAAATCATTAAAAAACTTATTGCCGGAAACCGGACTCCTGATTTTGAAGAACTTAACATTATAACGCCAAGTTTAACCTGGTCACCCGATGGTTCCAAAATTGCTCTGTCGGTAAAAAGCGGCGGCTACGATGTAATTTATCTGATAGACATTGAGAGCGAGGATAAAACTGTAATCCCGATTAAGCTTGACGGAATTCAAAGTGTTAACTGGTCGCCTGATGGAAATAAACTTGCTTTTGTAGGACATACAGCAAAACAGTCTGACATATATGTTTATGATATAAATTCCGATAAGCTTGAAAATCTTACGGATGATATTTTCTCCGATAAAGATCCTGCATGGACTCAGGATAGTAAAAAACTTTATTTCATTTCGGATCGGGAAGATAATCTTAATTCCTCACAGCTTCCGAATTCATTTAAGATTTACAACTTTAATTACGGACAAAATGATATTTATACAATCGAAATTGAAAGCAGAAAAATTGCAAGGATTACAAATACACCTGATGATAATGAATCTTTTCCTGTTGTAGGTCCCGACGAAAAAAATATTTTATTTATCTCGGATCATAATGGTATTAATAATATTTACAAGTTGAATATAACTAGCAATGAAGGAGCTGTTCCGGTAACAAATTCACTTGATGGATTGTATCAATTGTCGTTATCTAAAGACGGAAAGAAGCTTGCGTTTTCATCTTTATATGAAGCCGGATTCAATATTTTTCTTTTAAATAATCCTTTTGATTTAGACCTTCATATGAAAGAACTTCCGCTTACAAAATATGTTTCAGGGTTAAAAAATATTACTGAAGAAGCAAAGAACGATACTTTGATTTTTGAAAAAGCAACACGGGAAAAAGATGATAACGATAATCTCTCTTTCTATACCGGGAAATATATTGATACAACAAATGTGTACGGTGATTCAGTAAAGATCGATTTTAATAATTATGTCTTCGGAGGGAATTCATCTTTAAATATTGACTCTACTGATTCTGTTAATCAAAAATTTAATCTTACAGATAATCTTGATTCCCACGGAAATTACAGAGTTAATAAATACAAAATAACTTTCTCTCCTGATATAGTTTATGCTAACGCCGGTTATAGTTCTTTATATGGATTACTTGGAACAACAGTTTTAGCCTTTAGTGATGTTTTGGGAAATCACAGGTTAATTGGCGTTACCAGTCTCCAGATTGATTTAAAGAACAGTGACTATGGTTTGTCTTATCAATACCTTGCCCAAAGGTTAAATTACGGAATTGAGGGATTTCATACAGCCAGATTTATTTTTCTTTCGAGAGGATTAGGCTCTAATCTTTTCAGATTTACAAACTATGGTGCGGTTGGTTCAATAAGCTATCCACTGAATAAATTTTATAGAGTTGAAGGCGGACTAAGTTATCTTAATGTATCGAGTGAGAATCTCGATAATCCCGCTGAAACCTCTGACAAAGTTTCCTTTGTTATACCGGCAGTTAGTTTTATTCACGATAACGTATTATGGGGATATACATCGCCAATTGATGGAACAAGATACAGATTTGATGCATTCGCATACCCGGGAATATTTGATTATAAGAAAAGTTTTTATTCGTTCCTTGGTGATTACAGAACCTATTTTAAAATGGGAGATTTTTATTCTTTTGCATTTCGTTTATCAGGCGGTTATTCAGGTGGTAAAAATCCGCAAAGATTTTTCATTGGCGGAATTGATAACTGGATAAACAGAACTTTTGCTACAACTGATATTCCAATTAATTCGGCTTCTGATTTTGCATTTATGACAGCCGGGTTGCCGTTACGCGGATTTGATTATGCGGAAAGAATAGGGACAAAATATGGTTTAATGAATCTGGAATTCAGATTCCCATTAATAAGATATCTTGTAACTGGTCCTTTGCCAATTCTATTCAGCAACATACTTGGTGTTGCCTTTGCAGATCTCGGTACAGCCTGGAATAAAAATCATGATTTGAGATTTTTTGAACGGAATGCAGATAATAATGTTGTCAGTCGTGATTTATTAATGGGAACAGGTGTAGGAGCGAGGTTATATTTCCTTTACTTTTTGTTAAGATTTGATGTAGCCTGGGCATATAATGTTGATAGGTTTGCAAAACCAAAATTCTATATATCATTAGGTGCTGATTTTTAATTAAAACTGGTAACTTCGTCTATAACAATCATTATTTCTTTTCAGGCGATGCGTCTTTGGAAGGTGAGTCCTTTTTTACTGGTTTATTATTTTTATAATCAGTCTGATAAAATCCTGTACCTTTAAAGATGGGACCGGAACCTGGACCAATCAGTCTTTTTACTATCCCACCGCAATTCGGACATTCCTTAACGGGATCTGCACTCATTGTCTGGAAGAGCTCAAATGTATAACCACACTTTGTGCATTTATAATCATACGTAGGCATTTAATTAACTCCTGAAAAATTCAATCATAAAACTTAATGAAAATATTGAATTTTTTCTATAAATTATTCAAGCGATTATTTTGAGTTTTGAAATAATATTTTTGTTCCCTTTGTAATGAAAAAATTTCTAATACTATTTATTCCAATCCTATTCTCCTTTCAGGGATGCCTCAACTATATTCAGGATATAAATCTCTTTGCCGATGGTTCGGGGAAAATGAGAATTACTTACTGGATGAAACTTCCTGATAACGAAAATCTTAAAATCCTTGATAAAATAGGTCTGTTCAACGCAGATTCAATTAGAAATCAGTTTTCCTCACCTTATAACAAAATTACAGACGTTGTAGTATATTCAGATACAACTGACAGCACAACGCATGCTAAGATTGAAATGACATTTAATCACATTGATTCACTTAATAATTCAAAAGCATTTTCAGATGCTCATTTCTCTCTTGAAGATGGCGCCGCCGGGCAAAAAGTTTTTACACAGTTTATTGCTCCAATTGCAACCGGATTCGGTTTTGATGGCAAAGATTTTAATGTAACTTACAAATATACTTTTGGTGGAGATATAATTACACACAATGCCACCGATAAAGATGGTAGAGTATTAATCTGGGAATACAATCTATCGGAGATCGGAAACGGGAAAACCATTTCGGTTACTTTTAAACCTTATAAATTAAAGGAAACACCTTATTGGATTTATCTTTTATCCGGTGTAGTTCTTTTAATTGTAATAATATTTCTTTTCAAGAAAAAAAAGGATTAATCTCACGGTAATTCAACAATATTGAGCATTTTCTCTAAAGTATATTTTGTTGACATGCCTTAGGGTTTTACTTATATTTACCGTCTGTTTTTAAAATAGAAAACCAGCTTATGGCCGCAACCGATTATAAAATTTTTTCAGGTGGTTCTAATAGACAATTAGCTGAGGAAATTGCTCAGAAGCTTGGTAAGCCATTGGGTTTTTTAGAATTAAAAAGATTTAGTGACGGAGAAATTTGGGCTAAATACGGAGAAAATATTCGTGGAAGCGATATTTTTTTAATTCAGTCTACAATTCCACCGGCAGAAAATCTTCTTGAACTTCTTATAATGATTGACGGCGCCAAAAGAGCCTCGGCAAAGAGAATAACCGCTGTAATACCTTATTTCGGTTATGCACGGCAGGACAGAAAAGATCAGCCCAGAGTTTCTATTACTGCAAAGTTAATAGCAAACCTGATTACGGTTGCAGGAGCTGATCGGGTAATGACAATGGATCTGCATGCTCCTCAGATACAGGGATTTTTTGATATCCCTTTCGATCATTTGTACGGGTCGACAATTTTTATAAACAAGTTTGAAGAATTGAAATCAAATCTGGTTGTGGTTTCGCCTGATGTAGGAGGAATAAAAATGGCCAGATCTTATGCAAAACGGCTACATGCTAACCTGGTAGTTATTGATAAAAGGAGACCGGTTCAGAACCAGGCAGAAGTAGTAAATATTATCGGATCAGTTGAAGATAAAGATGTTCTTATTGTTGATGATTTAATTGACACCGCCGGTACTTTTGTTGGCGCTATAGATGCTTTAAAGAGAAAAAGGTGCTAAAGAAATATACGGAGCAATTACTCATCCTATGCTTTCTGGTAAGGCACTTGAACGAATTGAAGCATCTGAATTGAAAAAATTATTTGTATCAGATACTATCCCGTTTAAGGGAAATTCGGACAAGATAGAAGTTCTTACAGCATCAGAAATTTTTTCTGAGGCAATCAGAAGAACATTTAATAATGAATCAATTAGTTCACTTTTTGATGTAGATAAAAGTTAAAATTAGTCCTGGAGATTATAAATGGAAAAAACGATTTTAGAAGCAGAAGTTAGAGAAACCGGAAGTAAAAGAGCAAGAAATTCTGTAAGAAATAATGGAAGAGTGCCAGGAGTTTATTACTCTAAACACGATAGTCCCATTCATCTTGCAGTAATTGAAAAATCTATAAATCCGCTGGTTTATACATCTGAAACTCACTTAGTTTCATTAAAAATAGATGGAAAAGAATTGGACTGCGTACTTAAAGATATTCAATTTGATCCGATTACAGATAAAGTAGTTCACTTTGATCTGATTGGGTTGACATCCGGCGAAACATTTCAACTTGAAGTTCCTGTTCAGTTGCACGGTTCTCCTATTGGAGTAAAAGAGGGTGGGGTAGTACAACACCTGATTCATAAACTGGAAATTGAATGTTTACCAAAAGATATTCCACAGCGAGTTGAAATTGATATCACCGATCTTAATATTGGTGATTCGGTTCATGTAAAAGATCTGAAGATTGAAAATATAATTTTTCTTACCTCGGAGGACTCGGTTATTGTATCTGTTTCACATCCGAAGGTTGAAAAAGAACCAGTTGAAGGTGAAGAACCAGTTGAGGGTGAACTGACTGAACCGGAAGTTATTGGAAAAGGTAAAGCTGAGGAAGACGAAGAAGAATAATCAACTAAAAAGAATTGCGACTAATTGTAGGAATAGGTAATCCGGGAGATCGTTATAAAAATAACAGGCACAATATCGGGTTTATGGTTTTGGATTACTTTGCTACAATAAATTCACTTTCCTTTTATCCTTCAAGGGGCGACTACTATTTTGCGGAAGGAATTCTTGAGGGGCAACAATATCAGTTAATTAAACCAAGTACTTATGTAAATAATAGCGGTGTTGCAGTAAGTCAGGCTTTGGAAAAAACAAAAACTAATTTATACGATCTTTTTATCGTCTATGATGATGTGAACCTTCCGCATGCAGAATTAAAAGTAAAAGCTAAAGGAAGTAATGGCGGACATAATGGTATCGGTTCAATTATTTATCATTTGAATTCAGATGAGTTTGCACGTTTACGAATTGGTGTTGATAGCAATTTTGAAAGGGGAGAAATGGCAGATTATGTGCTTACTGATTTTACAGCCGATGAATTGGATATTCTTAATGAATCATTTAAAACTTCAGAGACTTTGATTAAAGAATTTATTGTTGGCGGAGTAAGTGGGTTACTGAATGCCAATAGTAGAATTTCCAAAATATCAAGTAAAAATAATTCTGATAACAATCATAAGAGCATTTAGGAGAGTTTATGGATAATACCATTCTCATTATTCCTTTTTTCGGAATTCTTGGTCTGATTTATACTTACTATAAATCCAGCTGGATAAGAAAACAGGATCCCGGTACTGATAAAATGAAGAAAATAGCCGGTCATATTGCCGAAGGGGCAATGGCGTTTCTTAAATCGGAATATAAAGTACTTATAATTTTTGTAATCTGTGTTGCAATATTATTAGGTGTTTCTGCTGATCCGGTTGAGTCATCGCCTCTTATTGCAGTATCATTCCTCGTTGGTGCTTTCTGTTCTGCTCTGGCAGGTTTTATTGGTATGCGGGTAGCAACTAAAGCAAATGTCCGTACTACAAATGCTGCCAGGACAAGTTTAGGCAGAGCTTTGGAAATAGCTTTTGCGGGTGGGTCTGTAATGGGACTTGGTGTTGTCGGCCTTGGAGTTCTTGGCTTGAGTTCTCTATTTATTATTTATGGTAAAATGTTCGGAGTCGGTCCGGAAGGATTACCAAGAGTAATAACAGTTATTACAGGATTCTCATTCGGTGCTTCATCAATTGCGTTATTCGCACGTGTTGGCGGCGGTATTTATACAAAAGCTGCTGATGTTGGTGCAGATCTGGTAGGAAAAGTTGAAGCTGGCATTCCTGAAGACCATCCTCTTAATCCAGCTACTATTGCCGATAATGTTGGTGATAATGTTGGTGATGTTGCCGGTATGGGTGCTGATCTATTTGAATCTTACGTCGGCTCAATTGTAAGTACAATGGTGCTTGGTGCAGAATTTTTAATTTATCCTGAATTCAGCAGTAAATTTAATGGTTTGGGAGCCGTACTACTACCTCTTGTAATTGCTGGTGTGGGCATTCTGATGTCAATTCTTGGAACCTTCTTCGTAAAAGTAAAAGAAGGTGGAAATCCGCAGGCTGCATTAAATCGCGGTGAGTTTGGATCCTCTATCATTATGATTGCCGCTCTCTATTTCATTATTAAATGGATGCTGCCAGAAACATGGACTCACGAAGATCCACTTTATGGAGTTACGTATACTATAACTTCCCTGGGAATTTTCTTTGCAACAGTGATTGGTCTGGTAGCTGGCGTCCTTATCGGAATTATTACTGAATATTATACAGGGACAGGAAAAGGACCAGTGCTGGGGATAGTAAGACAATCATTAACCGGTACTGCCACAAATATTATTGCAGGACTTGGTAATGGTATGATCTCAACAGCTATTCCAATCATCATTATTGCAGTTTCTATAATGGGAGCCTTTTACTTCGGAGGATTATATGGTATTGCAATTGCGGCTGTTGGTATGCTTTCTAATACTGGAATTCAACTTGCTGTAGATGCTTATGGTCCGATATCAGATAATGCCGGAGGTATTGCAGAAATGTCAGAATTACCAAAAGAAGTTAGACAAAGAACGGATAAACTTGATGCCGTAGGTAATACGACTGCTGCGATTGGTAAAGGATTTGCGATAGGTTCTGCAGCATTAACAGCACTTGCACTTTTTGGCGCTTTTATGACTGCTGCACACATTCGAACAATTGATATTTCAAAGGCCAGTGTAATGGCAGGGCTATTCCTTGGCGGTATGCTTCCGTTTCTTTTCTCTGCTTTGGCAATGAAAGCAGTAGGGCGTGCAGCGATGTCTATGATTGAAGAAGTAAGAAGACAATTCAGATCAATTCCTGCTTTAACCAATGCACTCAGAGTTCTGCAGAAAAATGAAGGTAAAGAATTTACCGATTGGAATAAAGAGGACAAGATGACATTTGAGAAGGCTGATGGTGCAGCAGAATATGGTAAATGTGTTGAGATATCTACCAAAGCAGCCATAAAAGAAATGGTAATCCCTGGTATTCTTGCAGTAGCTGCACCGGTATTTATTGGTTTTGCAGGCGGTGCCGAAATGCTCGGTGGATTATTAGCCGGAGTTACTGTAACCGGAGTTTTAATGGCGGTATTTCAGTCTAATGCAGGAGGAGCGTGGGATAATGCAAAGAAAATGTTCGAGGAAGGAATTGAAGTAAATGGTCAGAAATATTATAAAGGCTCTGATCCCCATAAAGCTGCTGTTGTAGGTGATACGGTTGGAGATCCTTTTAAGGATACTTCCGGACCTTCATTAAATATCTTGTTAAAATTAATGGCTGTAGTTGCTCTTGTAATTGCGCCTTTAATTAAATAAATTATGCACCGTTATAAATAATAATATTGTATCAACCCTGCTCTCATCCGGAATGAGGGCCTAAAGACCAAAGGGAGGTAGAAACCGTAAATGAAGACGAATACGTATGAAAGTGCTGTTATTATTAATGCAGCTTTAGATGATGAACAAATTGAAGGTATAATTTCCCGCATAAAAGAATTCTTAACAAATAATGGTGGAGAAATCAGGGAGATTGAGAACTGGGGGAGAAAAAGACTGGCATATATGATCAACAAAAGTAAGATTGGTTATTATGCTATTTTCAGATTTAATGCCCCTACCAATATCATTTCCAAGCTGGAAAGAAATTATGCTCTTGATGAACACATCTTGAGATATCTGACTATTTCGTTGGATAAAGATGCAATTGAACATCTTGAGAAAAACAGAAGCGATTCTCAGTCTGAAAATGAACCTCCAAAGGCGAAAGAAGAAGACAAGAAGAACGTTACTGAAAATGAAGTTGTTTCTAAAGAGTAAGGAATCACAATAACTAATGATAAAGTATGGAGGAAAACCATGGCTGAATTGAAAATGCCCGAAATTAACTATGTTATTGTTGCCGGAAATCTCACAAAGGATCCAATCTTTCGGCAGACAACTAATAGCACTCCTGTTGTCAATTTTTCTATCGCTTCAAATAGAAAATACAAAGACAGCTCAAATCAATGGCAAGAGGATGTTTGTTATGTAGGCATTGTCGCATGGAATAAGCTGGCAGAAAGCTGCAGGGATAGATTGAAAAAAGGATCTGCAGTACTGGTAGATGGGGAATTACAGAGCAGAACCTGGAAATCTGAAGATGGACATAACAGAAGTATCGTTGAAATTAAAGCCAGGAGAATTCAATTTTTGAATAAAAGAGGTAAATTTAATGAAAATAACAACGGTTCATCTGATGATACAGAAATATCATATGAGGATGATACAGTTGATTATACTGAAGACTCTTTTGATAAGTTTTTATCAAACGAAGAATCAGATCTAATAAAGTAAAATTAGGTAGAGAATGAAAAAAGAAATTAAAACAAAAAAAGTTTGCAGGTTTACACAGAATAATGTTAAGTATATCGATTACAAAGATGTAAAACTTCTTCAGAGATATACTACTGAGCAAGGTAAAATTATACCTAAAAGAATTACCGGAACATGTTCTAAATACCAAAGAGAATTAGCCATTGCAATAAAAAGAGCAAGACATATGGCTTTACTGCCTTATGTAGCTGACACTGTAAAATAGTACCAGATTTAGGAGAAGAAATGAAAGTAATTCTAAGAGAAAATTTTGAATCACTTGGTCAGATAGGTGATCTTATAGATGTAAAAGATGGATTTGCAAGAAATTACTTGCTTCCCAGAAAAATTGCATACTCAGCTATCAAAGGAAATATCCGATCACTTGAGGAAGACAAAAGAAACCTCGCCAAAAAGAAGGAACAGGAAATCCGTGCGGCGGAAACATTAGGCGGTGAATTGGAAAAAGTATCTGTTACAATTCCAGTTCAGGTGGGAGAAGAAGATAAGATTTTCGGATCTGTTACATCCCAGATGATAAGTGATGCTCTTAAAGAAAAAGGATATGATATAGATAAACGTAAAATCGAGATAGATGAGACCATAAAATCACTTGGAATCTATAGTATAACTATAAAATTGCATTCAAGTGTAAACGCAAAAATTAAGGTATGGGTTGTAAGAGAATAATACCAGGCTATATTATAATAAAAAAGGAAAGCATTTGCTTTCCTTTTTTAATTTTAAACTATTTGGATTTTTTACCGAACTTTTATCTGTTTTTCACGGATCATTTTAGCAATTTGAGATGTGCCGTTTTTAGAGATACCTTTAATTGCTTTAGCGCTTAATTTTAAGGTTACAAATCTGTTTATTTCCTGCACCCAAACTCTCTTTTTCTGGAGGTTAGGCAGAAATCTTCTTCTCGATCTGTTATGAGCATGGGAAACATTATTTCCTGAAATTGGCCCAATGCCTGTAACCTGACACCTTCTTGACATAATATCTCTCCTGAAAACTTCGATTATTTAAAATTTAGAACAACAAATATATAAAATTCTTAATTAAAAGATAACCATAGAGGAAAAAATTTCCCCTTAATCAAAACAATGTATATTTCATCAAGTTCATTTGACAAAGTAAAATTACCTGTTATTTTAGAGATGAATCCAATTATAAATTTATTAACGTAATATAGATTTACCTTACTGCACACCTTATTGTTTATTTTAATTTTAATGAGTAAAGGAGATTAAAATGGAATTTTATGAATTGCACCCGGACAATCCCCAACCTCGGTTTATAAATAAAGCTGTATCAGTATTAAAAGATGGGGGAGTAATTATTTACCCAACAGATACCGTTTATGGCATTGGTTGTGATATCTTTAATAAAGATGCCCTGGAGAGAATTTTCGCAATAAAGAGTGATGGGAATTCAAAACTCTTTAGTTTTATTTGCCCTGATTTAAAGGATATCTCTAAATATGCTAAAGTTTCAGATTATGCATATAGGACAATGAAACATCTTTTACCGGGACCATACACATTTATTCTTCCGGCTGCCAAACTTGTTCCTAAAAAGTTATGGAGTAAGAGAAAAACCGTTGGAATACGCATGCCCAATAATCATATAACATTAAAAATAGTTGAACAGCTTGGTAACCCTATAATTAGTACAAGTACTACAAACAGAAAGGGTGAAGTGATTTATGATCCTTTTGAAATTAAAAATATTTTTAATGCAAATGTGGACTTAATGTTATCCATGGGTCCATTAATGGGAGAACCTTCTACAGTTGTTGATTTGAGTGAAGAAGAACCCGAGATTTTAAGAGAGGGTGCAGGTGATGTTAGCCTATTTGTATATTAACAGAATTATTTAACATTCAGTAAATGGGCTTACCTTTTAGGTAAGCCTTTTTATTTCCTGAGAACCTGGGTTGACGATGCTTGGGCTAAAGGTGTCAGTATAATTTCGTTAATATTTACATGTTGTGGTCTTGTGGCACAATATAGAACGGCATCAGCTATATCCATAGCCTCCAATGGAGAAAGACCTTCATAAACTTTGTCTGCTCTTTCTTTATTACCCGAAAATCGAACTATGCTAAATTCAGTTTCAACCATTCCCGGATCAACTGAACTTACTTTTATCTCGTGTTCCAGACAGTCCATCCTGATGGCTTTTGTTAATGCCTGTACAGCAAATTTAGTGGCGCAATAAACATTCCCATTCGGATAGACTTCATGACCTGCTGTCGAACCAATATTAATTATATGTCCTTTTTTTCTTTTAATCATTCCCGGTAATAAACTTCTTGTCGTGTATAAAAGACCCTTGAAATTAGTATCTATCATTTCTTCCCAATTATTCACATCACCTTCATATATTTTGTCGAAACCTCTGGCAAGTCCGGCATTATTTATAAGGATATCAATATTTTTCCATTCTTCACCTAAAGATTCAACTGATTGCCTGACTTCATCTAAATTTCTAATATCTATTTGTAAGGCTTTTGTTTTTATGCTGTATTTTTTTTCAAATGATGCTGCAAGATCATTTAACTTTTCAATTCTTCGCGCCGCCAAAATTAAATTGGCTTTTTCATTTGCGAATACTTCAGCACAGGCTTTACCAATTCCTGAACTTGCTCCTGTTATAAATACAGTTTTATTCCTCAATCTTTCCATTTTAAACCAAATAATATTTTTGAAAAAATAAATTTAATGAATGAAAGAGAGAATTAAAAAAAGGATTTGTAGTGATGAAAGAATTTCTGAGGTTATTTCAATGCGCTGAATCTACCGGGAATTTTTGTACCACACTTTGGACAGGCATCATACACCAAATTATATTTAGTAACATCGTGCCAATTCCTTTTAATTAAAGTATGATTACACTTCGGACAGAGAGTAGTCTGGCCTTCAGTATCATGAATGTTACCTGTGTAACAAAATTTTATCCCGGAACGAATTCCGATCTCTCTTGCCATCTTCAAAGTGTACTCAGGAGTTTTATCTTTGTCTCTTAACCTGAAATCAGGGTGGAATGCTGTGAAATGTAATGGTACTGAATCCCCGAGATTTTTTAATATCCAGTCACACTCCTTACTTATTTCTTCAGAGGAATCATTTTCATCGGGAATAAGGAGTGTAGTTATTTCAAACCAGATTTCAGTTTCATTTTTAAGCCAGACTAAAGTATCCAGTACATCCTTTAAACTTGAAAACGTTAGTTTGTTGTAAAAGCGCTCAGTAAATCCTTTTAGATCCACATTTGCTGCATCGATATATTTGTACACATCTTTTCGTGCTTGTTTATCAATATAACCTGCCGTAACCATAACTGATTTTATTCCCTCTTCTCTTCCTATCTTTGAAATATCGATTACATATTCACCGAAAATTGTAGGGTCATTATAAGTATAGGCAATAGAGGGAACCTTATATTGTTTTGCCAATCCGATCACCTCTTCTGGTGAAACAGTAAGTGCGTTTAGATCATCTAGTTTTGCTTTACTCATTGACCAGTTTTGGCAGAACTTGCAGCCGAGATTACATCCGGCAGTTCCAAAACTCAGCACGGAAGTACCCGGATAAAAATGATTCAACGGTTTCTTTTCAATGGGGTCTATTGCAAAACCCGTTGGTCTTCCATAACCTGTAGAATATAATTTTCCATTGATGTTCTGTCTTATGTAGCAAAACCCGGGTTGACCCTCTCCAATTTTGCAGTAGCGCGGGCACAGCGTACATAACAATTTATTCTTTTCAGCTGGTTCCCACCACTTTGCTAATTTCAATCCATCAGATTGCATATCGTTTCTATAATAAATTTTATTTCAACTTAAGTTAAATCAAATCAAATGATTTCAAATCTGAGCCAGTTTGCCCTGCTTTTTTCTGAATACGGAGCGCCGGCTGCAAAAATCACCACATCTCCTTCTTTAACAAATCCTTCCTGAACAATCATCTTTTTTGCTTTATCAATGGCAATATGTTCTTTATCTATCTCATCAATATGAACAGGAATAACTCCCCACCTTAAACACAGTTTATTCATTGTTTCGAAACTATTTGAGATCCCTATAATTTTGGCTTCAGGGCGGAATTTTGAAATATTAGCTGCTGTTCTCCCTTTATATGTAAACGCTACAATGGCACTGGCATTTATTTGTTTGCTAATAGATGATATAGCTTTCCCCATGGAATCAAACAAATTTTCTTCAATAACATCCGGAATTTTGAAATTAATTATATGACTGAATAAATGTTTTTCAGCATTCCGGACAATGGCATTCATAGTTTTTACTGTAATAACCGGGAATTTTCCTATTGAGGTTTCACCGCTAAGCATAACAACATCAGTTCCATCCCAGACGGCATTAGCGACATCTGAGGCTTCAGCACGGGTGGGAACAGGATTATGTATCATTGAATCAAGCATTTGAGTAGCAGTAATGACAAGCTTTCCAACAGCATTGCATTTTCTGATTATTTCTTTCTGAATTACAGGTACTTCCTGCGCAGGAAGTTCAACTCCAAGATCCCCGCGAGCTACCATTATTCCATCTGAAGCTTCCAGTATTGAATCAAATCTTTCTACTCCCTCGCGTTTTTCAATTTTAGCAATAACCGGTATATCTGAGTTTCTTTCACTCAACCATCGTTTAAGAGTTAAAATATCCTCAGCACTTCGTACAAAAGATAAAGCTATGTAGTCTATTTTATGTTTGAGTGCAAATTCAAGATTTTCATAATCTTTCTCTGTTATACTGGGAGTGGATAATTTCATTCCGGGTAAGTTCATACCTTTTCTAGGTCGTAAAGTTCCGCCATTTTCTATTTTGCAAACAACAGAATTTTCTTTCTTATCTATGATTTTCAACCTGATCAATCCATCGTCAATCAAAACCGGATCTCCTACTTTAGCATCTTTTGTAAGGGCTGAATAGGAAGTTGATACAATATGTTTTGTTCCCTGCATTTGTAAGGTAGTAATTTCAATCGCATCACCCGTTTCCAATTCAATCTCAGATTCGGCAAGCTCACCAATCCTTATTTTCGGGCCCTGTAAATCAATTAAAATGGAAAGTGGAAATGCCTCTATTCTGCGTGCTTCATAAATGTTTTTTAACAAGGATTCAAAAAATTCATAAGTTCCGTGCGAAAAATTTAATCTTACTCCATCCACGCCGGAAAGGATTAATTTTCGAATCATTTCTACAGAATTTGTAGCGGGACCAAGCGTACAGAGAATTTTGGTTTTCGCAAATATTTCGTTGAGGTTTGATTTCATTTTTTCTTTTTCCTGCTGCTCATCTTTTTACTTTCATCAAAACGTATTGCTCTTGATCTTGCATAGAGATATCTGATTTTCTTTTCAACAAGATTAAAAACAGTTCCTTCCGGGTATCCCTTTGCTGTCTTTTTGCCAGCACGAACATTAGTTAATAATTCAATTCCCTCTTCAACTTTTGAAATAGGGTAAATGTGAAATTCTCCATTTTTAACAGCATCAATAACTTCTTCTTTTAGCATAAGTTCTTTAACGTTTTGTATCGGGATAATTACGCCCTGTTTTTTAGTTAACCCCCTCTCTTTGCATACATCGAAAAATCCTTCAATCTTTTCGTTTACACCGCCTATTGGCTGTACGTCTCCCTTCTGGTTGAGCGAACCGGTAACAGCAAGATTTTGCTTAATGGGGAGATCTGCGAGTGTGGAAAGCAATGCAAATATCTCTGCGCATGATGCACTGTCGCCATCAACCGTTCCATATGATTGTTCAAACACAAGATTAGCATTGAAAGATAGAGGATGATCGCGCCCGAATGTTTCCCTGAAGTAGCCGGAAATTATTAATACCCCTTTGTTATAATGCCTTCCGCTCATCCCGGCTTCACGTTCAACATTAATTATGTTTCCACTGCCGAGTGAAATTGTTGCAGTAATTCTTGTTGGTCTCCCGAAGGAATAATAATCAGCACTGTATACAGCAAGACCGTTTATCTGACCTATTCTTGCTCCATCGGTATCAAGTAAAATCATTTCATCGTTCAGCATATCATCTATTTTAGATTCAAGTAAACCATGTCTTTCCTTTGCTAGATCAAATGCTTTTTTAACGTGAGCTCCTGTAACAACTTTAAACCCGTCATCGATTGCCCAGAAATTTGCTTCCCTGGCAACGTCAGCAATTTTCGAAAACCGTGTAGTTAGCTTGTATTTTTGACCGGCAAACCTTGCGCTTATTTCTATTAGTTTAGCAATAGCCGTTCTGTCAAAGTCACTTAATCCTTCTTCCTTTATAATTTTGTTTAAGACCTGTGCATAATCAACAATAACTTTATCGGATCTTTTTATTTCATAATCAAAATCGGCTTTAATTTTGAACATTTTTTTAAAATCATATTCCCGTTCTGAAAGAAGAGAGTATATCCAATCGCTTCCAAGTAAAATTACTTTAGTATCAATTTCGATTGACTCAGGTTTAAGAATGGAAGAAGTAAATTGAAAAACACTGGGCGATTCCTGAATTTCCAGTTTGTTATAAGTAAGTACCCTTTTTAAAGTGCGCCACACTCCAGGTTCTTCAAAAAGATGCAAAACATTTAAAACAAGATACCCGCCGTTTGCCCTCAAAATTGAACCCGCTTTTATTTTGGTGAAATCGCTGTACCAGCCGCCTCTCCCATCGCTCACTTTCTCAATTGTTCCGAACAGGTTAATAAAATTAGGTGAGGTCTCAATAATTACAGGACAGTTTGTTGTTTCACTATTATCAAGTATAATGTTCACATCGTATTCTTTAAAGTAATCTATTTCAAAACCTTCCGGGGTTGCAGCTCCCTGTGGTTTTGTTCCTTTAAAAACCTGGATGTTATCCATTATGTTATCTTCCACCTGATTGACAAAATCAATCACTTTTTCATTTTGGTGTCTTTCGCGGATATTATCAATTACACTCTTAACAACTATTTCAACCGCAGTCTTTTCTATTTCAAACATTTTCGTTTCAAAGTCCTGGCTGATTTTCAAGCCCTCTTTAAACACTAACTTTAAGTCCTGTTGAAGCTCATTATATTTATTAATAATTTCTTTTGCCTTATCTTTTGTAAGTTTTCCCTCTTTTATTTTCTCATCAAGTTGATAGATAGGAACGGGCTTTTCTTCTATCAGGGGGAAAATATCGGGTCTTGCACCATCACCCTCCTTTATCTGAACTAGAGTGAAATTGTCTCCCTTAAGTTTTTTATCAAACCTGGTCATAAGGTTTTGTTCTTTTTCATTGTAATCCTGTACAAGTTTTTTTCGTCTCTTAGTAAATAACTCATTCTCAAGTGTTTGTGGAATTCTGTTTTTAAGAATCTGAATCGCAGAATAAAGTTCCTGCTTAAATTGTTTTGCTCTGCCAACCGGGAAGGTAAGTAAGATCGGCATATCCGGATCTTTGAAGTTATTAACGTAAGCATAATCGTATAAAGGGGGACAATTGCTGCTTATCTTCTCAAGCATTTTTTTTACGGTTGATGCCTTACCTGAACCTGATAAACCCGCAATAAAAATATTATATCCCGGACTTCGTAAATCAACTCCGAGCCGAATTGCTTTCAGAGCTCTTTCCTGCCCCATTATTCCTTCCATCGGTTCAAGATCATTGGTCGAATCAAAATCAAATATATCCGGGTCACAATTCCATCGTAAATCTTCCGGTTTAAGTTCCTGATGTTTTGTTGGTTTTAGGGGTGCCATTTTTTACCTGCTTTCGATGAGAGTTATAATTTCTTTAAAACTATAATAAAAATCTAAATATTATTGTTTTTAATTTCAAAGAAATATCATTTTAAGTGTTTTGTATTTAATATTAAACAATAATAATTGTTATTATTAACAATAAAAAAGAATTTAATTTTTATGGATATAATTAAAGCGAGAGAATATTTCCCTCACATTGAAAAGGGAATAACTTATCTCAATCACGCTGCAACCGGACCTTTTTCAAAAAAAGTGCTTGATGTTATGAAAGAATATTTTCGCGCAAGAAGTGAAGATAATATTGATGATTACCCCTCATTTGTAAAAGTAATTGAAGAAACCAAAGAATTACTTACCGGTTATTTTAATTGCGATTCCCAGAGATTAGCTTTTGCTGATAATACAACAAACGGGTTAAACATGCTTGCGCAGGGGTTCGACTGGAAAGAAAAAGATGAAATCATTTTAAATGATATTGAGTTTCCTGCAAATGTTTATCCGTTTCTTAACCTTGAAAGAAAAGGGGTTAAGATTGTATTTGCAAAATCCAGAAATGGAATTGTAACTGCAGAAGATATTACTGAAAAGATAACGTCAAAAACGAAATTAATATCAGTAAGTATGGTGCAGTTTTTATCTGGTTATAGAATTGATCTGGAGAAACTCGGGAAAGTCTGCCGGGAAGGAAATATATTCTTAAGTGTTGATGCTATTCAGGGATTGGGTGCTTTAAGTCTTGATACTAAAAAATGTAATATAGATTTTGTCTCTTGCGGTACGCAAAAATGGATGCTAGGTCTGCAGGGACTTTCTTTTATTTATATTTCTGAAAAACTTCAACAGAAATTGACACCAGCATTTGTTGGATGGCTTGGAGTTAATGATGCCTGGAATCTGCTTGATTATAATTTATCATTAAAAGACTCTGCAGAGAGATTTCAGCCGGGGTCTTTAAATTCTGCAGGTATCTATGCATTAAATGCATCACTTAAATTGTTTAATGAATTTGGGCTGAAAGAAATCGAAGAAAAAGTAATCTCAAATTCTCAAATCCTTATTGATAGTTTAAAAGGAATTAATCTGATTCCTCTTTTATCTGAAGTTGAAAAAAAATTCTTATCAGGGATCGTATCCTTTAAGCACGCTGATGCATATTCCATTCTGGAAGTACTTAAGGAAAAAAATATTGAGATAGCTGTCCGCGAGGGAATTGTACGCATTTCACCTCACTTTTATAATACCGGGGATGATTTTGAAAAACTGGTTGATAGTCTGAAAATTTTAATCTGAACAATCTATTGGGTAAGTTGTTTCAATTTTATAAATTATAATAAAATTATCATAAGATTATGAACAGTAATCCGGGAGTTACTATATGTTATCAATAAAATATTTTCCTATGTCCACATTTATTTTTTCTTTTTTATTGCTTTGCACATTTACAGATATTTATGGACAACAGAAAGAAGAAAAAGTCAGAATAAGCCCTAAAGCTTCAATTACGCAGACAGTTGGGTTTACCGATATAACAATTTCATACAGCCGTCCCGGCGTTAAAGGTAGAAAAATCTGGGGAGGATTGGTTCCTTATGATAAAGTGTGGCGCGCTGGTGCGAATGAGGCTACAAAATTTACTTTCAGTACGGATGTAACAGTGGAGGGAAAAAAGCTTCCTGCCGGTTCATATAGCTTTTTTGCAATCCCCGGAAAATCTGAGTGGACTTTAATCTTTAATAAAACTGCAGATCAATGGGGTGCATTTGAATATAATGAAGCTGAAGATGCTTTTAGATTTACCGTTAAACCGGAGAAGGGTAATTTTACTGAGTGGTTACGTTATGAAATTACCAGAACAAGCGATAATACCGCAACAATAAGTTTGTTATGGGAAAATCTTAAAGTTCCATTTAAAGTGGAAGTAAAATTAAATAAATAAAAAAAGTATTATATAATTGTGAAGAGATGGATGTTTAATGCCATCTCTCCACTAATTCGGTATTTCCGGTTGCAAACTTAACTTCTTATAATCTTTAACAACTCTTCGGTTTTTGCTTCCATCAATTTTATATCTCCCCGACTCTCCACATTAAGCCTTATAATTGGTTCGGTATTAGACATTCTTAAATTAAATCTCCATTTGTCGTATTCAACACTTAATCCATCCAGATAATCCATTTTACCATCCGAATATTTTTTTTCTATTTCATCAAGCTTTTCTTTTGGGTTATTAATTTCAGAATTAATTTCTCCGGAACAGGGATATGCTGTAATCATTTCTTCAACCAATTTTGAAAGTGGTTTATTTTCTTCGGACATTAGCTGCATAACCAGAAGAAATGGAATCATTCCGCTGTCAGAATAAGCATTCTCTCTAAAGTAATGATGAGCAGACATTTCCCCGCCATAAACAGCATTGACTTCTCTCATTTTCTGTTTAATAAAAGCATGACCGCTCTTAGAAACAACGGGCTCGCCTCCGCTCTTTTTAACAATTTCTACCGTGTTCCAGACAAGCCGTGGATCGTGTACTATTTTTGCCCCGGGATGTTTTCTCAGTATAGATTTTGCTAATAATCCAACAATATAATAACCTTCAATAAAATTTCCCTTTTCATCAAAGAAAAAACAGCGGTCAAAATCTCCGTCCCAGGCAACACCAAGATTTGCTTTATTTTTAATTACAGCATCAATTGTAGGTTTCCTGTTTTCGGGTAAAAGGGGATTAGGAACCCCGTTGGGAAAATCCGCATTTGGTTCATTAAATAACTTAATCATTTGGATTGGCAGCCCGGATTCAATTTCATCAATTACTAACCCGGCACAGCCATTACCGGCATTAACAACTACTTTAAAGGGATTAATTTTTTTTGTGTCATAAAATTTTTTAAGATGATTCAAAAATCCGCTCATCACATGCTCATGTTTTACATCGCCTGGTTCGAAATTATGCGTCTCAAGATCATCGTTAAGAATCATTTTTTCTATTGTGTTTAACCCGGAATCGTAACCAATAGGGACAGAACCCTTACCTACAAACTTCATCCCGTTGTATTCGGGGGGATTATGACTTGCGGTGATCATTATTCCTCCATCTGCATCAAAAACGGGTGTGGAATAATAGATCATTTCAGTGCCGCAAAGTCCAATATCAACCACATCTACTCCATGATCATTTAATCCCTTCTTCAGCGAATCAGAAATAGCCTCAGAAGACTTCCTAATATCGTGTCCGATCACTATTTTTTCTGCATCCAGCAATTTTGCAAAACCAACACCTATATTATATGCCATTTCAGCATTTAGCTCAGAAGGTACTTTTCCTCTGATATCGTAGGCTTTAAATGATTTTATTCTATCCATTTATTCTCCTTTAAAACTTTGATTCTATTGAAAAATTTATCCTAGAATTTTAAGTATGTTTTAATTGATAAATATATAATCGATTTTAGGTGTCTCAATTTATGAAATTATTTTAACGATTCAAGTGAGTAAAAAAACTTGAAAGGGAATATTTTTTCAATGGACTTTTTATTTATTACTGTTTATGTTTATGACAATTAAAAATACTAGGGAGCTAATTATCGATACAAAGGATACTGTAAAGTGGCACTTCGCTAAATGCAACCACTCCAAATGTAATTCTATATTTTTGGTAAACCCTGATGAAACACCAGGTGATTTAGGTTTTATTTGTCCGGACTGCAGCAAGAAAACCACTACTTCTCATATAGTTCAGTGTTCAAGCTGTAAAACAATCCTGAATTTTGTCAGGGCAAACCCAAATGAAGAGAAGGTTGTTTTTAATGTTCCTAAATGCTCACATTGTGTAGGAACTGTGGAGGATGAATGGGAGATAGAACCGCTTTATCAACCGGATTCTTATATATAACTTCGTTCATCTTTTCTGTCCGACCGGTAATCAATCACCGGAGGTGATTACCAGATCATTTAATTTTGGGAAACAGGAACAAGCTGTTTCCCATTTTTATTTTTGGGCGATAAATAACAAAGAATTTATTTTTCTAATTAATAATTCGGGATCAATATGTTAAAAGTAATTAGATATTGTTTAGCAACAATTGTAATTGTCAGCAGTGTTTTAGTTCTTCCGGGATGTTCCTCTTCTCAGCAAACTACCAGTTCAAAGCAGGATAATAATTCCGCGAACGCTTATTCATGGCTTAATCTTGATACTGTAAAAGCAGATAAATATGATATGGGGAAGATGTGGACTTTTGAATATCCGCCCACAGATTATTTTCAAAAAGAATATAATTTTAAACCTACCCAGGAGTGGCTCGATCATGTTAGAGAATCTGCTTTACGATTTGCAAATTATTGTTCGGCCTCATTTGTTTCTGCAGACGGACTTGTTATGACGAATGATCATTGTGGAAGGCAAAGTATAGCTGAAGTTTCTAAGGAAGGCGAAGATCTGATGAAAAATGGTTTTTTCGCCAAAACTCTTGAAGACGAACGCCCTGTTCCGGGTTTATACGTGGATCAGCTTGTATTAATAAAAGATGTGACTGATGAAATTCAGAATGCAATGGAGAAAGGTAAAACTGAAGAAGAAAAAACTGCAATTGAAGACAGCATGTTATCTGAAATAAAAAACAGTGAAAAAGAAAGAACAGGGTTAAGAATTCAAATTACTCCGTTGTATAACGGAGGAAGATATTCTGAATACGGCTATAAAAGATATACAGATGTAAGACTGGTTTTTGCTCCCGAGACCGAAATGGGATTTTTCGGAGGAGATCCCGATAATTTTACTTACCCGCGTTATGATCTTGATTGTTCTTTCTTCAGAGTTTATGACGAAAACGGCAAACCTCTTAAAACAGATAATTATTTTAAATGGAGTGATCATGGTGCTGTTCCCGGAGAACCTGTATTTGTGGTTGGAAACCCGGGATCAACTGACAGATTAAATACAGTTGCACAACTCGAATATTCACGAGATATTTCATATCCTCGGACATTGGAAGCTATAAATAGTCTTGTTGAAATGTATTCTCAAATGATGAAAGATCACCCCGAACAGAAGGATGAATTACAGAACCGGCTTTTTATGTTTACCAATTCTCAGAAAGCATACAAAGGGATGCTTGAAGGATTAAGGAACCCTGTATTAATGCAGAAGAAAAAAGATTTTGAGAAGAAGTTCAAAGCTGCGGTAATGTCTGATCCTGCATTGAAGGATAAATATGGTGATCTTTGGGATAAGATTGCAGATACACGTTTCCAGTTAAGAGGAATATCAAATGAATTATTTGCTCTGTCACTCAATCCGCTGACAAGTTCAAAGTTATTCTCTACCGCTAGTGAAGTAATTGATGTGGCTAACGAACTTAAGCTTCCTGAAGATCAGAGAGATGAGCAGTATATTGGTGAAGAACTGGATTCAACGATAGCGAGTATTGTTCCGCAGGATATGGATATGGAAATGCAGAGGGACTTGCTCAAAAATCAGATTGATGTAATGTACGAATACATGGGAAAAGATAATTCTCTTGTTCAGAAAATAACCGGCGGGAAAACAGGCGAAGAAGCTGTGGATTTTATGTTGAATAATACTGTGCTTACTGATTCACTAAAGTTAAAAGTTTTAATAGATAAGGGTCCCGATGCTATTCTAAACTCGGATGATCCTTTTATTTATTTTGTAATGCATACTGAAAACAGAAGGGACGAATTGAGATCAGAAGTCAGGGCTATTTCAGATAAAGAAGCTGTGTATTCACAGGAATTAGGTAAAGCATTATTTGCGGTTTACGGCACTTCAATTCCACCCGACGCAACTTTCACACTCCGCATTTCAGATGGTGTTGTAAAAGGATTTCCCTACAATGGAACTGTTGCACCGCCTTTTACAACATTTTACGGTTTGTATGACAGGTATTATTCTTTCGGGAAAAAAGATCCCTGGAATTTACCTGAAAGATGGGTTAATCCTCCTGCAGATTTTCAATTGGAAGTCCCGTTTGATTTTGTTGCAACAAATGATATCATTGGCGGTAATTCAGGAAGTCCTGTTATAAATAAAGACGGACAAATTGTTGGATTGGCTTTTGATGGAAACATACAAAGTCTCCCCGGTAATTTTATTTATACGGCAGATGAAAACAGGATGGTTGCTGTTCATTCTGCAGGGCTATTGGAAGCTGTTAAGCATCTTTATAAAGCTACAAGATTAAGTGATGAGCTGGAGAATGGTAAGTTAATGGATACAACGGCAGCGACTGATTCATCTAAATAAATAATAGTTTAGATATGCCAGGTTTTAGAAATCTGGCATATCCATATTAATTAAAAATAATACTGCCCCTGCAGATGAAATGAAAAATATTTTGCAAATGTATTACCGAATGTAATTGAGTATTCTGCTCCGAGTCCTAATTTAACCCCATCAATCTTGAATTTTCTAAAATCTATTCCTGCTTCAATTGAAAATGCAGCGCCGTAATTCCATTCATTAATATTGCTAAAGGTGCGATCATCAATTACAATGGGTCCAAATCCTTCTTCCAGAAAATATGGCTCAGAAAGAGGTTGAATGAATATAGCTTTAAGAGACACTGCTTTTAAGAAAGGATAATATCTGTTAGTGCTTCCGGGAAGAAGCGCATTAAAATCCTGTGCATACACAAAACTAATCCTTGGACTAAAACCTAATGGCGGTGTATTTATTTCAGCAAATACAGATGAAGTAAATGCTCCGGTTGCTACAGAAAAACCGCCCACAGTTCCTCCACCAATAAATCCCCCCACACTGACGCTTTGAGCATGAAGTTTTGATAAGAAAAAAATACTTAAAATTAAAAAGGCAATTAATTTGATTTTCATTTATATTAAAAGTTAAATGGTTGTGTAAACATATTCTTACTATCATTCTAAATCTTTTCCCGTTATTGGGACTAAGATTAAGAAGAACGTTTGAAAAAATACTTTTACATTTTAATAAAAGCAAAAGGGACAAAATGGAACATACACTATATCACTATAAAGCCTTAGTTACTGCAGTTTATGACGGGGATACAGTTACTGTGGATTTTGATCTCGGTCTGCATACCTGGATTAAAGGGGAAAAAATACGACTTCACAGAATAAACGCCCCTGAAGTAAGAGGAAAAGAGAGACCGAGAGGATTACTATCGAGGGATTATCTTCGCGGTCTGATTCTAGGCAAAGAAGTAATCATTGAAACATTCAAAGATAAAAAAGGAAAATACGGAAGATACCTTGGTGAAATATGGCTTCTTGTTGATGAAGATTATGTAAATATTAATGATGATATTGTTCGTAAAGGATATGCTGATTATAAGGAATATTAATTGTTAAATTTAATTTTGCGTTCTAAATTTTTAATAATAAGGAAGAGATATGAATAAAATATCAGATATTATCTTGAATGTGGAACTTGATGAAAATAAAGTCCCGGTAAAAATTGAATGGCTGGCAACTGATTCCGGTTATGAAGGGAAAAGAGAAAGCAAATCGATGATGCTTTCTTTATGGGATAAAGAGGAAAATGCAACTATGGGAATTGATCTCTGGACAAAGGAAATGATGGTGGAAGATATGAATGTTTATTTCCACCAGACTTTACTGAAGATGGCGGACACATACAGGAGAGCAACTAAAAATGAAGAAGTTGCGGGAATGATAGAAAATTTTAGTGCGGATTTTGCAGATAAACTGGAACTAAACAAAAATGTTAAAAGGACTAATCAATAATCTTTTTATCCCTATCTATTTTGAAAACCTTAAAAAGATAGAATAAAGTAGGAAAGATTAGAAATGATCCAATTATCAAAGCCCAGCCCAGTTGGACGAGTGTAGCTTCAGGAGCGGCATTATTAAAAAGACCAAGGCTGGAATTATTTTTCAGTAGAACCACATCAGGAAAATAAATAAAATAGAATGCTGCCAGTATAAAAAATAATTGTGCTCCTGCAATTATTCTTGATGGCCAGATTAAACCTTTGTTTAGTATATTCCATAAAACAGGCAGAGCAATAGTTGCAAGAATTATAGCAATAATACTTGATGGGTGTTGAAAAAATCGTGCGGCAAAATCAACTCCTTCCACGTATGAAAAAATGAATACCATTGCTCCGCTGATTACCATCACTGCAGTCGCAGTCTTTGCTTTTTTAATAATCAAATTTCTTACATCTTTTTCAGTTGTTTCACTTACAAGAAATACGGATGCTATAAATGCAAATAAGCTGCAAATAAAAATTCCGGTGGATATACCAAACAGATTGAACCAAGGCCAGAGGTATCCATCTAAAAAGTTATTGGGATTTTCGGTAATCTTTCCGGAGACTAAAGCTCCTATTACAAGTCCGAAGAAAAAACTTACAAACAGACTCGAGATAGTAAATATACGCGAATAAATTATCTGTGATTCATCTTGAATTGCATCATAATGGCGGAAAGTAAAAGCAGTTCCGCGAAGAATGATTCCTATCAGCAAAAGAATTAAAGGAATATAAAGTGAGATGGATATTTGAGTGTATATTCCCGGGAAGCCCATAAATAATATTACAACTGTAATTATCACCCACATATGGTTTGCCTCCCATATAGGAGCCATGGCGTTGCTTACAAGATTTCTAACCTTAGCTTTATCAGATTTACCTGAAAAAAGTTCTATTATTCCTGCGCCAAAATCTGCGCCTCCGAGAAGGCAATAGAGATAGATTGAAACCAGAAGAAAAAATATTACTACATAAATCATCTAATGTTCCGGATGTTTTTTGAGATTCATTCAACACTTGAACCTGTCGCTTCATTAACCAAAAAGCAACAACAGTTAAGATTAAATAAATAATTATGAATACAAATAAGTGAAAAATTTGTCCCGGTACAGGAGTTACAGAATCAGCAGTCCGCAGAATATTATAAATTATCCATGGCTGCCTGCCCACTTCTGTAACAGTCCATCCCGCTTCAACAGCAAGAAAGCCGAGCGGAGTTGAAATTGCAACCAGGTATAAAAATCTTTTGTCAAATAAATAGTCTTTCCATTTCCATCTGATCAGCCAAAAAATAATTCCCACTGCCGCAAGAAAAAAACCGCATCCCACCATAATTTGAAAAGCAATATGAACAGGTACAACAGGCGGCCAGTTTTCACGTGGAAATTCATTTAACCCTTTCACTTCAGCATTAAAATCTCCGTAGGCTAAGAAACTAAGAAGTTTAGGTACTTTTATTCCGAGATTAGTTTCCTGGTTCTGAACATCAGGAATTCCCCCTATAGTTAAACCAGCACCGGTTTCTGATTGAAATAATCCTTCCATTGCCGCAAGTTTTTCAGGTTGTCTTTTTGCAACATCTTTTGCACTGTGATCGCCGCTTAACGGCTGCAGAACAGCGAATATGCTACCAAAACTTAAAGCTATTATTATTGCTTTCTTATGGATTTCAAAATTGTGTTTTCTTAAAAGTAATATTGCATGAATTCCTGCAACTGCGAATGCAGTTGCTTCAAAAGCTGCAATAGTCATGTGTAAAGTTTCGCTGATCCAGGCAGGATTAAACATTGCTTCGAATGGACGAATATTAATTGCCTGTCCATTAATCCAATCAAACCCGGCAGGTGCATTCATCCAGGCATTCGCAGCCACTACAAATATTCCGGATAGTACTCCTGTTAAACCTACCAGCAGTCCTGAGAACCAATGGACGTAAGGTTTCAACCGATTCCATCCGTAAAGGAATAATCCCAGACAGATTGCCTCAATAAAAAAAGCAGTTCCTTCCCAGCTGAAGGGCATGCCTATAATTGGTCCTGCGTGTTTCATAAATCCCGGCCATAATAATCCAAGCTCAAAAGATAAAGCCGTACCCGAAACAGCACCAATAGCGAAAAATATTGCTACACCTTTAGACCATGCTTTTGTCAGATCAAGATAAACCTTATTTTTTTTTCTGATCCAGAGCCAATGGGAGATTACCATCAAAAACGGCATTGTCATTCCAATGCATGCGAAAACGATGTGGAACCCCAGTGTAATTGCCATGGTAGAACGGGCTGCAAGAAGATTATCCAAAAGAAAAACCTTAAATTGTAAAAAGTGATTATTAAAAATAATAAAATGTTAAACTAACCTGTATTACAGAGTTTTAAACTGAAACAAACCTGAAATGAAATTGGTTCAAATTTTAGTCCTTCTTCCACTTCTTCATAGTATTTTAATCTTCTCTCAGAATAATGATCAGCCGGGCGGAAGAGATTTACCTTCGGTTGGAAGCATTAATGTTCTTTTTATTTTCGCACAATTTCCGGATGATAATTTTCTGCCGGATGATTCCCGCTGGCCGAAGGGTGATGAACCAAAAAGAATGAAAGATCATTCTTGGGTGGATTCTGTTTGGAATGAAAATGCAACTCCATGGTCATTAACAGATTACTTCAACCAGATGTCGTTTAACAAATTGAAATTTACCGGGGAAATGGATACGGTTACCACTCCGCATACAAGGGACTGGTATTATCAGAACAAAAAAAATTTCGGGGCCATAAATAAAGAGATTCTTGAAAAGCTTGATAAGAGAATCAGTTTTTCAAAATTTGATAATATAACCAAACTGAAAAATTACAAATTTGCAGAAAGTGCTGATGGAAAAGTTGATATGGTATTTATTATTTACAGAAATTTTATTATGGATTATCCTGATAGTATTGCAGAAAAATATAACAGGGTTTTTGGTTCAGGATGGTTTGGAAGTTTGAATGCAGGGGTTGTTTATGTTGATGATTCAACCAGGACGATTTTTACAGGCGCAACACTGAGAGATATTTTTCACAAAGATCCATTTCGTTTTTCTATTCACGAATTCGCACATTTTCTAATCGGGGGTAATCAATATCATAACGGCAGAGGATTCTGGGCAATGCTTTCAGGTTATGAAATCCGTTCGTTTATGATAAACTCTTATGAGAGAAACAGACTTGGCTGGATAAATATCCGCACAATTCCCAACGATACTTTAACATTGAAAAATATAACACTTGATGATTTTATTACAACCGGAGATGCCTTAAGAATTACTATTGATTCAACTTCAAGCCAGTATTTTTATTTAGAAAATCATCAGAGAATTTCACGATGGGATAACTGTTCAAAAATAGTATCTGAAAAAGGAATTTATGTTATGAGGCAGGATGCTCCTTACGGAGAAGCCATTTTTATGCAGATGATTCCTGCAGACGGAAGATTTAACTGGGAAGTTAACAATTATGTTTACCCGGACTGGTATCCGAAAGGTTTACCGGTTTTCGAAAGGAAGGACGAAAATAAAGAAACAGGTTATCACGATTTACAATTTGTACCTTTTTCTTATGAAGGCAAAAATTATCCTCCTAATGAAATTATTTATTATGCAGATACTTTAACAGGGAAACCGGTGCAGGATCCGCTTAGAGCCGGAGATGGGAGGGATGCATTCAGGCAGGGTTACAAAACAGTATTTTCTCCTTTTACTAATCCTGATTCGCAGGATAAAAACAGAAACCAGACCGGGTTTGCTTTTGAGATAACTGATTTCAAAGATGGAAAATATCTTTTAAATATTTATTTACACACTTATAAAAAATAATTATTTCGAATAGGTAATTCTATAGATAGTTCCGCTGTAATCATCACTTACTAACAGGGAACCATCCTGCATCTGCTCAACATCGACTGGTCTTCCCGATACTGATTCTCCCTGCAGCCAGCCGGTTGCAAAAGGTTCATAACTCACCGGAGTATTCCCATCAAGTTTAACAAACGTGACCCGATAACCAATTTTCTGACTTCTGTTCCAGGACCCGTGCTCAGCAATAAAAATTGAATTCTTATATTTTTCCGGAAACATATTCCCGGTGTAGAATTCCATTCCAAGAGCAGCGACATGAGGTCCTAATTCCTGAACCGGTTTTGTAAACTTTGATAAGTCAACACCCTGTCCAAATTCAGGATCCCGGATATCTTTACCGTGCAAATACGGATAACCGAAATTCATTCCTATTTCAGGTGCACGATTTAATTCGTCCGGCGGAACGTTATCACCAAGCATATCTCTGCCGTTATCGGTAAACCATAAAACATTATCAATCGGAGACCAGTCAAATCCCACTGTGTTTCTTATTCCGTGTGCAAAAACTTCAAGACCACTTCCGTCAGGATTCATTCGCATTATTGATGCGAATCGTTCATCTTCACTTTTACAAATGTTGCAGGGTGCACCGACGGGAACATAAAGCTTACCGTCGGGACCAAATTTTATAAACTTCCATCCGTGATGCCGTGCAGTGGGAAAGTTATCATTTACTACAACAGGAGAGGGAGGATTATCAAGATGGTTTTCAATATCAGGAAATTTAATTACTCTGCTGATTTCTGCTACGTAAAGATCGCCATCTTTTAATGCAACACCATTAGGACTGTCCAGACCATTTGCAATAGTTATAACTCTGTCGGCTTTAAAATCTTTATTCGAATCGATAACAGCATAAACTTTTGAGTCTCTAGTTCCTACGAAAAGAATACCTGATTTACTTAATGCCATTGATCTGGCGCCGGGAACATTATCCGCGTAAACACTAATTTTAAATCCGGCAGGAAGTTCAATATTACTGCCTCCTTTTGGACCCAAGTTATTATTTGAATTGCAGTAAACAGAAATAACGATAAAAGGGATGAGTAAAATCAGAAGAGATAATTTGTGAAGTTTTATTCTTTTCATTTGTAAATCCTTTTATATTAAATCGAATCAGGCGGTGGCATTACCAGCCATAATATAATATAAACCAGGATTCCGGGAAATGCTGCACTTAATACAGATAGTAAAACATAACCAACTCTAACAATAGTCGGATCCCATCCGAGCCATTCAGCTATTCCGGCACAGACTCCGGCAATCATTTTATTGTGTGATCTTTTAAGAGGCATAAGATTCTTTTTTTGTTTCCAAATAAAATAATAAAATGAATAACATAATGTGGCTAAAGTTCGTGCTAATTATTTGTCTTTTATCCAATCATCCATGAATTGCTGAAAATGCACCGGTTCAAATTCGATAAACTGGTATTCTGCGGCTCTCTCTTTCTGATAGGGATCTTCTTCGAAAAAAGTTTTTACTTCATCTAAAGAAACACCGCGAGCGGCAATTAATCCACCCGTTCTGGGAACCTGTGGACCTGAGAATAGCACAATTCCTTTTTCATAGCCCGTTTCAAGAAATTTTCTATGGCGTGGTCTGACTTCATTTACTTTTTCTTCCGGTACTTTGTATTTGATTAAAATTATAAAATGTCTCATTAGTCTTAATTTCCTATAGAATTAACGATTAAAAATTAGTGAAGCAGATTTCCAATTGCTACTCCGATAAAAGTTGCGATTGCATAACCAAGCGTTCCGCAAAGCACAGCTGGAATAACCAGGTCTTTCCATTTTCTCGCAACAGCCATTGCCGCTGCCGTAGTTGGTCCGCCCATATTTGCGTTAGATGCAATAACAATTTCAGCAAGATCGAGTTTAAATAATTTTCCCGCAGCAAGAATAAAAATCAAATGGACAAATAATATTACTGCCGCAAAAAGAAAAAGTATTGGTCCGACTTTAAGTACAACATAAATATTCGCACTTGCTCCAATCACCACAAAAAATACCTGCATCAATAAAGCTCCTATCTGATCTGCTCCTTCAATTGTTCCAACCTGTTTTGGAAAAACAGTGGCAAGTGTGACTACAATTGCTGTAATAATTAGTATTCCACTTCCCTGTATATTAACCAGGTCGGAAAGTCCGAAACCAACAGCACAAATACTGAAACCGAGTGCGAGAGCTTTAGCCATATTAAAAAGATCAGGTTTTTTCTGTTCTTCAATTTTAATTTCTTCATCTGTATTAATAACTTTATCATCATGCTTTGTGGAATATAATTTCTTCAGGATAGTAGCAGAAGGCAATGCAAACAGAATGATAAAATATGCAGCCATTACGAGGTTATCGGCGGCAACGCCTGCTGTCAGTAAATCACCTGCATTTAATTTCAATGCGGCAGCAGTTGCAACATAATTCATCGAACCGCCGATATATGTCGAACAAAAAATACCTGCGAGTTTCCAGCCTTCCGGACCGAGTGAAAAAATTGTAAATGAAATAACGGTACCAAGAATAGTTCCGATTGCTCCAAAGAAAAAAGCAATTAAAGTTGGTCCCGCTTCTTTAATTATTCTTCTAAGATTTGCCTTAAATAGTAATAATGGAATAGCAAGAGGAACAAGGTAGGACCACACCATATCATATGCAGGTGCTTCAGTTGGAATTATTGAAAGATTTGATAAAATAAAAGCAGTTACAATAGCAATTACAACTGCAGAAATTTTTGATCCAAGCTTGGATTTTTCAGCCCACAAACTGAATGCAGCAACTAGAAAAAGAACTGCCCAAAGTGCCCAATGATTATTTGCGTTTATAACCGTGCCTTCAAACAAACTTACCTCCGGTACATTCTTAAAATTATATGATGCGAATAAATAAAGATAGGATTTTTTATGCTCTACTCAATAGTTATTCCATCCCCAAGTTTAAAATCTGTATTCGGAATCGAAATAGGAAGCTTTCCCGTAATTTTGATTTTTCCTGTCAGCGCATCGAATGCCGCTTTTTGAGAAACTTCTGCTCCGCCATAAGAGCAAAGGTAAACTCCTGCCGTGGGTATAACAGAAAGTAAATATGGATCATTCAAACTTATTAAGATTACCGGCTTCCTGGATTTCAATATTTCTTTAATGAATTTTTCATGGTAGGCGAGAGTAAGCGTATCATTTTCAGAGTGCAATCTCATGAAAACAGGAAGAATAATAATGTCAGAACTTTTTATTATTCTCAAAGCTCTGCTATAATCTCTGCCTGTACTTTTTCGATCAATAAAATATGATTTTGTCGTCTCAAAAGATTTTGACACAAGCTTTTCAAATATTTCTTTCTTATCAATTTTTAATCCATCTGTTATTGTGATGCATCCAATTTTAAGATTGGAAGAAGTATCCAGAGGGATAATATTATTTTCATTTTTAACGAGAGTAATAGATTTTTCCGCTATTTCATTTGCCAGTGCGTAATTACTATTCTGTAATAAATCAAGTTTATTGATCTGATTACTAAAAGTATTTTTCTTCTGCAGTTCCAGCCATCTTTTAGCAGCAAGTATTTTTCTTACACTATGATCAATTCTTTCAACGCTGATCAGACTATCCTCTACAGCAGAAACTATAGCATTTATTGTTAACTTGTCATCAGGAGGCATTAATAAAATATCATTGCCAGCCTGAACAGCAAATATTGCAGCGTCAACAACTGAAAAATATTTTGTAACAGCATTCATATTTAAAGCGTCTGTTATAATGAGTCCATCAAACTGAATTTCATTCTGAAGCAGATCAGTGACAATTGCTTTGGACAAACTTGCAGGAAATTTTTCTTCTCCCTGCAAGGAGGGAATATAAAGATGACCGACCATAACAGATTGAACACCTGCTTTTATTGACTGCACAAAAGGAACAAGTTCATTTTGATATAACTCAGAACGTGAACCGGAAATTACCGGAAGATCAAGATGTGAATCGACTTGTGTATTCCCATGTCCCGGGAAATGTTTAGCAGTTGTAATCACTCTTTCATTCTTTGAACCTGCAATAAAAGCGATTGTGTAGCTTGAAACTATTTCTTTATTCTCGGAAAACGATCTTATGTTAATAATTGGATTTAAAGGATTGTTATTTACGTCAGCTACGGGGGCAAGGTTTTGGCGCACACCAAGAACTTTGCTGTCATTTGCTATGGCACGTCCCATTTCATAAGCATACAGAATATTACCCGTAGCACCAACGGCCATATTAGATGGAAACTCAACTGCATCTTCAATCCTGGAACCAAGTCCCCGTTCGAAATCTGAAGAGATGAGCAATGGGATTTCAGAATTTTTCTGAAGCTGATGAATCATTTTTTGTTCAGCCGAAATTTCGCCCTGGAAAAATATTACTCCGCCAACCTTAGATCCTTTAACCAGGCTGCTTATTCTCTGAAACTCAACCGAATTAGTATCAGCATTAAACCCTTTGCTCCAGCTCATTACCATCTGTGCACATTTTTCCTTTAAGTTCATACTTTTAAGTTCGTTTTCAATCCAGTCCTTGTCTTCGTTGGTAATTTTGAAAACAAACGGGTAATCGGGATAAATTCTGTCGGGAATTTTATTTGAAAATATTTTATCAATATTAATCAGAGAGGGATTTATACTTGGCGGGTATAATGCAAATATTAATAGTATAACAAATGTAAATGCTAAATTATTTTGTAAAGCTTTTTTGCGCATATGAAAAATTAATTCGTCTGCTTAAAATAAGAATTGAAATGCTACTATTCAGTTGCAAGAATTATCAGGTTATGGAGTTCGGGACGGATTTTTATAACCTATTATTTTCTCTTGAAGGATAAACCCGGTTGGTTAAAAAAACAACGAACAAATTTCGTGTCGGGTCCGTCCAGACTGAAGTTCCGGTAAAACCGGTATGTCCATAAGATTTTTTACTAAATAAATTTCCCGCAGAAGATCCGGAATCTGATTTAATATCCCAGCCAAGTCCGCGTTCATCCGATTTTTTTGAAGTAAATAATTTTACTGTTGATGAATCAATTATTCTTTTACCTTCAAACTCACCGTTTTGTAAAATCATTTGAAGAAACTTTGAAATGTCGCCGGCAGTTGAGAACAATCCGGCATTTCCTGAAACCCCGTTAAGCAGGGAAGCAGTCTCATCGTGGACTTCACCAATCAAAAGACGGTTTCTCCAGTATTTATCAAATTCTGTCGGAGCTATTCTATATTTTAATGAAGAAGGAGGATTGAAATATGTGTCATTCATATTCAGAGGTTTAAATATTTCCTGGTTGCAGAAAACATCGAGAGCTCTACCAGTAACCTTTTCGATAACTTTGCCAAGTACAATCATTCCAAGATCTGAATAAACAGTTTTTGTTCCGGTGGGATAAGAAAGTTCGGTGGAATAAATATCATTTAACACTTCCTGCGGTTTACTGTATAGGGTGTAATACTTTTTATAAGCAGGGAAGACCGCTGTTGTGAAGCAGAAGATTTTCAATTATAATATTACTTTTACCATTTTGTGCGAACTCAGGAATATATCGGGAAACATTATCATTAATTTTAAAAAGTTTTCTGTCAACGCATATCATTGCTGCGGTAGTTGTTGCGATAACTTTTGTGAGTGAGGCTAAATCGTATATCGTATTTGTTGCTACCCGGGCTGAATTATCGTTATAAGTAAGATGTCCGAAAGATTTTTCAAAAATGATTTTCCCTTTTTCCCAGACAAGTAAAACAGCACCGGGAAAAGCGCTGTCTTTTATCGATGAATTAATTAATTCTTCAACCTTAGTAAAAGAAGGATTTTCAATTGTGTCGTTTTTTGTATTGTGAGGAATATTTAGTCTGGTAATTTTATTAACAGTCTCTTTAGTATCATTATTATAGCAAGAGATAAAAGTAACGGAAACGGAAAGAAGAAATAAAATTATAAAATGATTATTCCGCATTTGTTTTCTTCCCGAATTCAGGATCGATTTTGAGGAAGTAAGTAATAATAAATGCAGGAATTGTAGAAATCGTTACCCATATAAAGAAGTATTTATATCCTATCATTGATTGAATCCATCCGCTAACCAATCCCGGAACCATCATACCTAAAGCCATTAATCCTGTTGCTATTGCATAGTGAGCTGTTTTATGATTTCCCTCTGAAATATAAATAAGCACAAGCAGGAATGCGGTAAAACCAAATCCATATCCTAATTGTTCGATAGCCACCATAATATTAACTATCAACAGGTTTGTTGTTTGAGTAAAAGATAGATAAACATAAACCAGATCAGGAAGATTGATTGCGACAAGCATCCACCATATCCAGAATTTCAATCCTTTTCTTGCGGCAAGAAAACCACCCAGAATTCCTCCGATAGTTAAGGCAGCCACACCAACCGTTCCGTAAATAAAACCCACGCTTTCCGTTGAAAGCGCAAGACCTCCGGCATCTTTCGGATCGAGAAGAAACGGGGAAGTGAGTTTGGCTAATTGTCCCTCACCAAACCGGTAAAACAAAATAAATAATAATATAACCGGGATTTGATCCTTCTTGAAAAATGAAACGAACGTTTGTACAAACTCAGCTAAAACCGATTTAGCATTTAATGAAGCTGTAGGTTTGTCACTGAGGGGAAAAGGAAGAATAATATTATGATAGATAAAAAGTAAAAAGAAAATGATTCCTATCCCTGCAAAGGAAATCATCCATGCCATTGGAATATCATTAAATCTAATTTCAAGATATCCCGCAAAGATCACTAATAATCCCTGTGCAAATATCATTGCGAAGCGGTAAAACGTACTTCTGAAACCGACGAACCAAACCTGGTCGTGTTTAGTAAGTCCAAGCATATAAAATCCGTCTGCGGCAATATCATGAGTTGCAGAACCCAATGCGAGCAGCCAGAAAAAAGCAAGTGTAAGAACAAAATAATTCGGCAGAGTGACTGTAAATGCAATTCCTCCAAGGCCCAAAGCAATAATTAATTGCATTGTAAGAATCCAGAAACGTTTTGTTTTCAGAATATCTACAAACGGACTCCATAATGGTTTTACAACCCAGGGCAGATAAAGCAGGCTTGTATAAATTGCTATATCTGTGTTTGAAATTCCCAGCCGCTTGTACATAATAACCGAAACAGTCATTACCATTATATAAGGAATTCCTTCAGCAAAATATAATGAAGGAACCCATTTCCATCCGTTTCTGTATTCTGTTTTTGGCTGATTCATTTGCAATTAAATATTTGCAGACTGTTTACCTGAAAGGATTTTTTGACCTAAAATAACGGCACCCATTTCGGGTGAATATTCCCGTGCAGTAAGCTCAACATTTTTTAATCGCTTTATTTTTTCTTTCAGCACCAGGGAATAGTAGTTTTTATTTTCAATTAGTGAACCTATCAGGGACAATCTTAAAGGGGAAAGATTTACTTTATTACTGATCACCGAAACCAATTTCACCAATTCTATTGCTTCTTCATCCAGTAAATTTTTAGCTTCATTAATTCCTTCATCAGCAGATTTAATTGTAAACATAGCTATTGATGCCACATCAAATCCGGGATTGTACACAAGACTGATTAAATCATCTGAATTCTCTATATGAAAAATTACCTGAAATTTTTTTAAAAGTTTCCCTTCAGTTGTTCTTCCATCAATCATTTTTGAAATAAGGTTCAGAGTATTTATCCCGATTGAATATCCGCTTCCCTCATCCCCGATTAATCTTCCAAAGCCACCGGCACGAAAAATATTTTCCTTACTATCTTTTGCAAAAATTACTGAACCTGTTCCGGCAATAAGAATAGCTCCTGCTTTTCCCGCTAAAGCACCTTCAAGTGCAACCCGTGCATCACTTTCTACATGAATATTTGTAAAATTCTCCGGAAATTTTTTAAGCAAAGATTCTCTTAAACTATCTGCATGAAATTTTCTTCCAGCTCCGGAGATTCCGGCAACCATCATGGAAATTTCTTGAAATGATGAATTTAATTTAGTAAGTCCTGATTCAATAAGAGATGAAATATTTGAAGCGGTTTTTTCTTTTCCGATTGACAAAAAATTTGAAGGTTCACCTGCCAGGTTAAGAATTGCTTTGCCGCTTTCATCCGCAAAAACACATTTGGTTTTGGTGCCACCGCCATCTAAGCCGACAATATATTTCATTATTTATTTTGAAGTTGTTAAAGCTTCAAAAATATAAAAAAGAAACGCAGTTAAAAATACTTTTCAGGTAGTTAGAAGTTTTACGGCAATTAAACATACAATTATTACTACAAACACGAGAATTGAAAATTGAAAAAATCTTTTCCTGTTTCTTTGATTTTTCTTTTTCTTAATGTACCTGTTTGTATGTTCCCGTGCTCTTTTATAATCACCCTGGTTTACATGCCAATTATAGTAGTTCAATTTATAACCCATTTTACTCAACTAAGAAAATGAAATATAAACAAAAATCGTTAGAATTAATTCGATTTAATGCCGGAATTATTAAAATGTTTCAGAGGTGGAAATTCATTATATTCTAATGTTAAAAAAAGATGATTCGGAGTGAAATAATGGTGAATAGCGAATTATATTTCAGGAAATTCCGTGAAAATACTATTGGGTATGATAAAAAATTTATTTCACCCTATGGTGAACAGAGAATTATCTATGCTGACTGGATAGCAAGCGGGAGACTTTATGCGCCGATTGAAAAAATAATGGTTGAAGAGTTCGGTCCTCTGGTAGGCAACACTCATTCCGAAGCAAGCGT
Organism: uncultured Ignavibacteria bacterium; assembly: GCA_963815785.1. Lineage (GTDB taxonomy): Bacteria > Bacteroidota > Ignavibacteria > Ignavibacteriales > Ignavibacteriaceae > DATFVA01. Next base: position 343,422 of record CAWFHZ010000013.1, on the reverse strand, counting down.
TACCGGAACAACAATGACCAAAGCCTATCACAACGCTCATGAAATAATTAAAAAGCATTGTAACGCTTCTAAAGATGACGTTATTATTACTGCAGGGTCCGGGATGACCGCATTAATAAATAAATTCCAAAGAATGCTTGGACTCAGAGTTCCGGAACAATTAAAAGATTATGTGCACTTTCCTGAAGAACTTCGCCCGGTTGTATTTATAACACATATGGAGCACCATTCAAACCAGACTTCCTGGCTCGAAACTATTGCTGATGTAGTTTGTATTTTACCTGATGGAAAAGGATTAATTGATATAAAAGATTTTGAAAAAAAGCTAACAGAGTATAAAGACAGGAAATTGAAAATCGGTTCATTTACTGCTTGTTCTAATGTTACCGGTATTGAAACTCCTTATTATAAACTTTCAAAAATGATGCATCAGAACGGCGGATATTGTTTTATAGACTTTGCCTGCTCTGCTCCCTACACAAAAATTGATATGCATCCTTCCGATCCACTTGAAAAACTTGATGCAATTTTTTTCTCTCCGCATAAATTTCTTGGCGGACCCGGAACCTCTGGAGTAATGATTTTCGATTCAAGTCTTTACAAAAATAAAGTACCCGATAATCCGGGCGGGGGAACTGTAGATTGGACTAATCCATGGGGGCAGCATAAATTTGTTAACAATATTGAAGCAAGGGAAGATGGCGGAACACCTGCTTTTCTTCAGACAATACGAGCAGCTCTTTGTATAAAATTGAAAGAGGAAATGGATGTTGAAAAAATCAGGAAGAGGGAAGAGGAATTAATTAAGATTGCATTTGAGGAGTTAAGAAAAATTCCCACTCTGCATATTCTTGCAGATAATATTGATCACAGGATTGGAGCAATTTCCTTTTACGTTGATAATATTCATTACAACCTTATTGTGAAACTTCTTAATGACAGATTCGGTATACAGGTGCGTGGTGGTTGTTCCTGTGCCGGAACTTATGGTCATTATCTTCTGCATGTTAGTCCTGATCAATCGAAATTGATTACAGACAAAATAAATCACGGAGATCTTTCAGAAAAACCCGGCTGGGTTAGAATGTCTGTTCACCCGACCTTAACTAATGATGAGATATATTATATTGCTGATGCAATAAGACAGATTGTTGAAAATATAAGTGAATGGAAAAATGATTATACGTATTCACCGCAGAACAATGAATTCTATAATATTTTAATTAATGGCAAAGACGACAAAGAAATTGAAAATTGGTTTTCAATGGATAGTAAAAGTGAATCAGTTAATAGTGAACTAAGTTAAAAGAGGAACTCTTAAATTCCTCTTAAAAAAAGAAGGAGGGAATAAAATGAGAGTAGCAGGTGTTTATGAAAAATGTCGTATCTATTTAGAATCTCATAACAAACCTTTACAGAACAGACCTCAGTTCCCCTGCATTACAATTTCACGCCAAACCGGAACACGGGCAGATATCATTGGTAATAAACTTGTAGAAATACTGAACAAGTATTCTTTTAATGATGGAATAGATTGGACATATTTTGACAAGAACCTAATAGAGAAAGTTGTTGAAGATCATAATCTTCCTCCAACACTGGTAAATTTTATGGATGAAGATAAAGTAGATAATCTTAAAAATGCTGTTAATGAAATTATTGGTGTAGGTCCTTCTGGCTGGACTTTTGTCCGGCAGATGTCTGAAACAATTCTGCAGATTGCTAAATTGGGTAAAGCGGTAATCATTGGCAGAGGAGGCAATGTAATCACATCAAAGCTAAAAAATGTTTTCAATGTAAGGCTTGTTGCCCCAATTGAACAGCGCAGCAGGCAAGCTCAGGTGGCTTACGATTTACCAAATTATCATTCTGCACTTGAGTTTGTAAAAAAAGAAGATGCATCAAGACGAAGTTATTTAAAAACATATTTTCTCAGAGAAATAGAAGATCCGCTTCTTTATCATCTTGTTTTAAATACTTCTGTAATTGATTATGATGAAACAGCAGAACTTATAGCAAATTTTGTTATAAAAAAATTTCCTGAACTTTACCTCCATCCGATCAGCGATTAATGAATTAAAACATTAATTGTTGTGTCAGGATTGTTCACCGGTTTTTTGGTGTCTTGAATGAATGGAAACTATAAACAGGTATTACTATTTCGTTTGAGATATTTTTTCTATTAAGATAGAGATCTCAAAATTTTTCAGAACCTGAATTCGCGGATAATTTTATCCACACTATCCTTGGAAATTCCTTCTCCGAATTTCAGAGGATTTTTAGATTCACTTTTAATCTCAGGTTTGCGAATCTCTTCTTTTCTGACAGAAGATGTTTTCTCTTTAAAATGTGGATTGCCAGCCCTCGCTCTTAGTCTTTCTTCAATCTCCATCATAAAACTGCTTTTGCCGCCAAACTCTTTTTGCATTTTAAATGAAGTAACAGAATTACCGGGATTTACAGGATTAGTTTCAAAGGCGAGTGCTTTTATATTCATTAAATGTTTAGCAGATAAATTATCGGAAATAATTGAACCGCCGACTGTTCCCGGTCCTAATGTCATTGAAGGATTAAGTGCGGTAGTGTAACCCACAGCTCCAACTGCGGCGACAGTATTCACAAGTATTCTAAAAGCAGGTTTCTCCAGAGCGAATTTCATAATAACGGGTTCATCGTTTGAGTGAATTACCATTGTATGGCCCATTCCTCCAAAATTAAGAAGTTCTATACATCTATGGCAGCCTTCCAGCCAGCCATCAGCTGAATAGAATGCGAGAACCGGCGAAAGTTTTTCCATAGATAATGGTTCGCTCTTTCCAACTTCAGTACATTCGGCAATTAATACCTTTGTGTTTTCAGGAACTGTAAACCCCGCATAGTTTGCTATGAATCTTGCGGATTGCCCGACTATTTCCGGATTAATCCTGAAATCTTTTTGAATTGCTTTGGCGAGTTTTTCCTTTTCATCTGTATTTACAAAATAGCATCCCGATTTTTTAGCTTCTTCAATTACTTTATCTTTTATAGTAAGATCAACTATCATTGCTTGTTCTGATGAACAAAGTGTTCCATTGTCGAACGTAGTTCCGTAAATAATATCGGCCACAGCTTTTTTATAATCTGCGGTCTTTTCAATAAAAGCCGGTACGTTTCCCGACCCAACTCCATAAGCCGGTCTACCGGAACTGTATGCAGCTTTAACCATAGGATTACTACCTGTAGCCAGTATAACGGCGATGTTTTTGTTGTGCATCAGTTCTTCTGTTCCTTCAATAGTAGGCTCGGAGAGACACTGAATGATTCCTTCCGGAGCTCCGGCTGAAACTGCAGCATCAGATAGTATACGAAGTGCTTCAGCTGTGCATTTTGCTGTTCTCGGGTGAGGACTTGCAACTAATCCATTTCTGCATTTTAATGAAATTAAAGCTTTAAACATTGCTGTTGATGTAGGATTTGTAGAAGGAACCAGTGCGCAAACAACTCCCATAGGCACTGCAATTTTTAATACCTTTCCATTTTCTTCGATGTCAATTATCCCGACAGATTTCAGATCTTTTATCGATTCATAAACGTTTTTAGTGGAGAATTTATTTTTTATTACTTTATCTTCCCATTTACCGAAACCGCTTTCTTCTACAGCCATTTTAGCAAGTTTCTCAGATGCAGAATAACCAGCTTCATACATTGCTTTTATTATTTCATCAACCTGGTGCTGGCTGAAATCTTTAAATTCAATCTGAGCTTCTTTAGCTTTTGCTGCTTTTTCTCTTGCATCCTGAATTGAGCGAAGATCTGAGTCAAAATTCATTTTTATCTCTAAAAAATTTCTGTGAATATATTGAATGCTGAATCAACAAACAATCTTAAAGTTCACTTAAATAGTGTTTTAAGTTTTTCATATCCCGATTTACTAACTTGTAAACCCGTTCCGTCATCAAGAATTACTTTAAAGGTTTCTTTTTCGATCAGTTCAATTTTTTTAATATGCGAAATTGAAACTATGTACGATCTATGAATACGCAGAAAATCATCCGGTGGAAGATGTTCTTCAAAATATTTCATCGTTTTTTGTTTCAGCAGATTTCCTTCCGTGGAATGAATCATCACATAATCATCCTGTGCTTCGATAAATTTTATTGTATCAACAGGAATTATATGAATTTTCGGTCCGTCTTTAATTACAACTCTTTCAAGATACTCAATATTTTCCTGGTTGTGTTTTATCAGTTCCCCAACAATTTCACTTTGTTTTGATTTATTCTTTAAATGATTTTTTGCTTTGCCGAGTGCTTCTTCAAATCTTTCTGATGAAAATGGTTTTAAAAGATAATCCGCCGCATTCACTTCGAATGCTTTAATTGCGTATTGATCATAAGCTGTTGTAAAAATTATTACAGGGGGATTATCTATAAGCTCAAGCATTTCAAAGCCGGTTAGTTTGGGCATTTGAATATCCAGAAAAAGAATATCCGGATTCAGTTCGTTGATTGTTTTTACACCTTCAAATCCATTTGAGCATTCATTTAAAATTTCTATTTCAGAATGATTGGAAAGAAATTTCCTGATGATCTGCCTTGCAAGTGTTTCATCATCAATTATAATGACGGTTATTTTTTTATCCATTTTCGGTTGAGAATATTAGAAGTGTAAATATAACGCAAGAAGAGAAAAACAGCCAGAAATTATTTAAGTATTAGTTCATTTGAGGGATAAACAATGTCACCCTGAAAACATTGTCTGTTTTTTCAACCTTCATTAATTCATCGTGATGATAAATTAATTTGAGTCTTTCACTGATATTCTTTAACCCGACACCCGTTCCTTTTTTTGTCTTTGTCTGTGGGTCGTAGGTATTTGAAACTTCAATTTTAAGGAAACCATTTTCTCCGGAACATTTAAGGATTACTTTAACTTTCTCAAGAGATTCGTATACAGCGTGTTTAATTGCATTTTCAAATAAAGGCTGAAGCAGCATATTCGGTACTTCGTGTTCCAGGCATTCTTCGGTTAGTTCTTCGGTAAAATCAAATTTATCTTCAAATCTGATCTTTTCTATTTCCAGGTAAAGTTTAATGTTTTTTAGCTCATCTTTAAGTTTATTCTTCTGCTGATCATTATTTGCGAGAGTGTATCTTAAAAATTCAGCCAGTTTCAAAATCATACTTCTTGCTTTTTCAGGATCTATAGTTGTAAGTGCACTCATAGAATTGAGACTGTTAAAAATAAAATGCGGATTAATTTGAAATTTTAATGATCTTAATTCGGCTTGTGTAATCAGATTTTTCAATTCTGATTCATGAAGTTTCCTTTCCTGGAAACCTGAGTAATAAATGATAATATAATAGAAAGAAGTTATTACGAAATACAGAAGTACGCCAATGAGAAAGCGCCAGGGTAAAATTGAAATGAAAAAATTCTGATAGGCATCGTTAACTCCTAAAATTACTTTCAATACAGCATAACCGCAGAAAAGCCAAATAACGGAAACTGCAACAGCCCCTAGAACATGGTTTATAATTATTTTCGAAAAGCTTGCATCCTCGAATGAAATATACCGGGTTGAATACCAGAAACTTAAACCCAATCCGCTTAATAAAAGGTTGAAAACAAGACTATCTGCTACGGAAGCTGCAAAATCAATTTTGAAAACCAGATTCAGAAGCAGAAAATTTAATATTATAACTACTAACCAAAAGAATAAGTATAGGTAAATATTCCTTACACTGCTTATTATAGGGTTACTTTCCATTCTGCTTTTCTAAAAAGTTTTTACTTCACCGCCACCGAAAATTACTATACCTTTTATTATCAAAGTTTTATCCGGATCAGTTTCTATATTTGGATTTCTTGTCCCCTTATGTGAGAATCCTCCGAATAAAGGAAGTACATCAATTATTACGTTCCATTCCTTCGGTACAAACAAAGTTGTTCCTCCAAATATTGCTGTAACTTCAAGAACATTTTTCCCCGGGGCAAGCTTACAACGCGTTAAATCTATCTCAGATCCGCCGAAAATTGCAGTTACATTTCCGCCCTGGAAATTATTTGATGAAATTAATTTGTGTCCGCCCCCGAATATTGCAACATCATCCAGCCTGTCAATATCAGAGGAATTAAAGTTAGTTTGTCCCGTTGTACTGTCCTGAGCTGTTTGTTTATCTTTATTAAAAGTATCAGCGTATACTGAATGAGATCTTCTTTTGGTAAGAATATAAATGCCGAGAGCTATTATTAAAATTGAGAATACGACTCCGCTATTAAATGCTATCCACGGGAAAATTCTGGGTAAAAGTAGTACCGTTCCGACTATCACGAAAATAATTCCTGTTCCTCTCTTCTCTGAGTTTGCCAGGATAAGTACACCTACGATTATTAGAATTGTCGGAAACGAAAAAATGATATGCGGAATATTGAAATAAAGAAAATTAAGATTATCTAATAAAAAAAGAGCTCCGATAACTACAAGTATTAAACCAAGAATAATTCTACTGTTTGTTTTGCTTCTGTTTTCAACCATTTTATTTGCCTCTGGAAAAAGTTTTTATTCACAACTAAAAATAATTTATTTTCATCCGGGGGTAAATATTAAATCGGTGAATGGCAGATATTCATCGGTTAATTATTAATTAAAAGTGTTTCAAATTCAAACGTGAATCTAAAAATCTAACAGCAAAATACTAACATGGATTTATTAAGACTGAATCCTAACTAAATTTTCTTAGTGTACGCTCTGGCACAAGTATTGTTCATTTAAAATTGAAAAAATTCGAGCTGTTGTTTGGCGACTACTCGCAGCTTCTTTAATGAAGACGAAATTTTTGAATTTCCGGGTTACTTTCTCTACAAACAACAGCTCACCGATTTTTAAACCCTCTCACGTAATTGTTTTTATAATTCTTACTCCTGATAGTTAATCATTACAGCTGTCAAATCATTTTAATTCCTTACAATACCCTTTAATTACATCTCTAATTTTGCTTATATTTATTTTTCGTATTCAGAAGAAATGGAATAATATTGGCAAAAGAAAAAATACTGGTTACTTCAGCCCTTCCTTATGCTAATGGACCAATACATCTCGGCCACTTAAGCGGCGCATACCTTCCTGCAGATATTTACGTTCGCTACAATAGAATGAAGGGAAATGACGTTATTTATATATGCGGATCAGATGAACATGGTGTCCCCATTACAATCAGTGCCGATAAAGAAAAAGTAAGCCCTAATGTTATCATAGATCGTTATCACGAGATAAATAAAAAAGCTTTCGAACAATTCGGAATGAGCTTCGATATTTATTCAAGAACAAGTCTACCCATTCATCATGAAACAGCTAAAGAATTCTTCCTTGAATTTTACAACAGGGGATTACTTAAAGAGAAAAAGACGCGCCAGTTTTATGATGAAGAAGTAAAAATGTTTCTACCCGATCGATATGTTGAAGGAACCTGTCCTAACTGTGGTTATGAAGAAGCCAGAAGTGATGAATGCGAAAACTGCGGAGCCTTATATGAACCATCCGAATTAAAGTATCCAAAGAGCAAAATTACCGGTAAAACTCCTGTTTTAAAGGTAACTTCGCACTGGTATTTTCCCCTGGGAGATTATCAGCCAAAACTTGAAGAGTATATAAATGTTAACAGTAAAAATTACGGCTGGAAAGATAATGTTCTACAATATTGCAGAGGTTGGTTTAAAGCCGGATTAAAAGATCGTGCTTATACCCGTGATCTGGACTGGGGAGTACCTGTTCCGCTCGATTCTGCTAAAGGGAAAGTTTTATACGTGTGGTTCGAAGCAGTACTTGGTTATATCTCCGCAACAAAAGAACTTTCAATTAAACTTGGAAAAGAAAATCTATGGAGAGAATTCTGGCAGGGTGAAAATACTAAGTATATAGCATTTATAGGAAAAGATAACGTAGTATTTCACTGCATTATTTTCCCTGCAATGCTGATGGCCTGGAATGAAGGTGATAAAGAAAAATATATTCTTCCGCAGAATGTACCAGCAAATGAATTTTTAAATTTTGAAGGGAAGAAATTTTCAAAAAGCCGTAACTGGGGAATTGATGTAATCGATTTTCTAAAAATATTCCCCCCTGATCCTTTAAGATATACATTAGCAGCAAATCTTCCGGAGACCCGGGATACTGATTTCTACTGGAAAGAATTCCAATTAAGAAATAATAGTGAACTTGCTGATATTCTTGGTAACTTTATAAATAGAACTTTTACATTTGTACATAAACACTTTGATGGCAAAGTACCCGCAAAAGGAAAATTAGAAAAAATTGATGAAGAAATGGTTGAATTAATTTCAGGGTATCCTGCTAAAATATCCGGACTCTTCGATTGTTATAAAATAAAAGACGGCGTTACTGAAATTATGAACCTGGCAAGGGCTGGTAATAAATATTTCAATGATTCTGAACCCTGGGTAACTATAAAAAAAGATAAAGTAAGCTGCGGTACCACTCTTAATATTTGTCTTCAGACAATCTATACTTTAGCAGGACTATTTTCTCCCGTAATTCCGTTTTCATCTGAAAAAACTTTTAAGATACTTAACGCGACCCCGGTTACGTGGGACGACCTGGGTAAAGAAAATCTGGAAGCCAATCATCAATTAAATAAGGCTGAAATAATTTTTCCTAAAATTGAAGATGAAGCAATTGAAAATCAGGTTGCAAAATTGGGAGGAAAAGAAAATACAGAAGATAACGATGAGTTAATTTCAATTGAAGACTTTGATAAAATTAAACTGAAAGTAGCTGAAATTGTTGAAGCTGTAAATGTCCCTAAAAGTGAAAAACTCATAAAATTAAAAGTCAGGCTGGGAGGAAGTGAGCGCCAGGTTCTTGCCGGAATTGCTAAAAGTTACAAAGCTGAAGAACTGATTGGTAAAAAAGTTGTTATAGTTGCCAATTTAAAACCAGCCAAACTAATGGGACAGGAATCTCAGGGAATGGTTTTGGCTGTTGAAAATGAAAATGGAAGTCTTAATATTCTGACTGTTGATCAGAAGGTTAAAAATGGTACAAGGGCAAAGTAATTTTAAATAATTGTTTCAATTTTTTCGGAGATCTAAGATGAAAAAAATATTTTTACCAATGTTTTTGTTGTGTATGTATGCCACAATATTTGGTCAGCAGCCGATCAACAAAATATCTTCAGCACTGGAATCTAAAATCAGTGGTGCTGCAACAAATGAAGAGATTTTAGTGTGGGTTTATTTTACTGACAAGGGAAATAATACTGATGTTTATTTCAACAACCCGCTGCTGGTTGTAAGTGAGAAATCACTTAAGAGAAGGGAAAAAGCAATGGGAGAATCACCAATAACAATGAGAGATATCCCTGTTAGCACATCTTATATTTCTCAGCTTAAATCATTGGGTATGCTGGTAAAATGGCCATCGAAATGGCTGAATGCTGTTAGCGGTTTGGTGAATACCAATCAATTGAATGAAATTGTTGCTTTGCCCTTTGTTAAAAAACTGGATGTTGTTTATAAATTGAAAAAGGGATATCAACCTACACCGAATGTAAACGAAATGTCTAATCAGCTTCAAAAAACAGATCAACCTGAAGGCATTCATAGTCTTAATTATGGCTCATCGTATGACGAAATGCAGCAAATAAATGTTCCGGCTGTTCATGATTTAGGATTTACCGGGCAGGGAGTTACAATTTGTCTTATGGATGCAGGCTTCAGCAGACTTAGTCATGATGCGTTTCTTTCAATGAATATTATTGCAGCATGGGATTTTGTAAACAATGATCCGAATGTAGGTAATCAGGCAGATTCCGGAGATGGTTCACATGGTACAGAAACTCTTTCCACAATTGGTGGATACGCTCCGGGTAATCTGATTGGTCCGGCATTTAGTTCAAACTACATTCTTGCTAAAACAGAAAATACCGATAGTGAAACCCCGCTTGAAGAAGATAACTGGATAGCAGCATTTGAATGGGCTGACAGCATTGGAGTAGATGTCACATCAACATCTCTCAGCTATCTTGCGTTTGATCCACCATGGCCCAGTTATACCTGGATGGATATGGATGGAAACACTACCGTTATAACAAATGGAGCTGATTATGCGGCTTCTGTTGGCATAGTAGTAGTAAACTCAGCCAGTAACGATGGGTATAATCCTTCGCATAATACACTCGGCGGACCTGCCGATGGTGATAGTGTTATTGCAGTCGGGGCGGTAGATTACTCGGGTAGCAGAGCAAGTTTTAGCAGTGTTGGTCCAACGGTAGATGGAAGAATTAAACCTGATATTATGGCTTTAGGAGAAGGGAATGTTGTTGCTTCACCTTATAACGATCATAATTACTCTTCCGCAAGTGGTACATCCTTCAGCTGTCCGCTTTCTGCCGGAGTTGCGGCGCTAATTCTATGCGTTAATCCCGGTCTTAACGCAATGCAGGTAAGAGATGCAATGAGAAATACAGCATCACAAAATACAAATCCCGATAATCTCTACGGGTGGGGAATACTGGATGCTCTTGCTGCTGTAAATTATTTTCCCACACCCGTTGAGCTTGAATCCTTTACGGCAAATGTGATAAATGGAAAAGTAAATCTTGAATGGATGACAGCTACTGAAAAAAATAACCGCGGATTTGAAATTGAGAAAAAAACTTCAGAAAATGATTTTAAAACTATTGGTTTTGTTGAAGGAAACGGGACGATAACCACACCAACTAATTATTCTTTTATTGATAAAAACAGTGCCAAAGGATTGGCCACTTACAGGCTAAAGCAAATGGATTTTGATGGTAAATTTACATACAGTAGTGAGGTAACTGTTGATGTTCCGCTTGCTTCTGATTTTGTTCTTGAGCAGAATTATCCAAATCCTTTCAATCCATCGACAAGAATTAGTTATTCTGTTCCCAATTCATCCAGGGTTAAGCTTATTTTATACGATATACTGGGAAACCAGGTAAAAGTATTATCCGATGAATTTAAAGAAGCAGGAAATTACTCATATACACTTAATGCAAATGAACTTTCGAGTGGAGTTTACATTGTCAGATTGAACTCCGGTTCAACTTATAAGGCAATAAAAATTACACTGGCTAAGTAGGATTAACAGAAATATTTGTTGATTAACCATATCGGTTTACCTTGATTTTCAAACCGCCTATGGATAAAATTAACGGCTAAATTGATATTTATATAAAAATAAGGAGAAATACTCGATGTTCCGAAGGGTCATTTTACCACTTGTTGTTTTGGTTTCGCTTATTCTCAGTTCATGTGCTCCTAAACATGCTGATATAGTTGTAGCAAAATTTGATGATGAACAGATAAAGATGCATGAATTTGAACAGATGTATGCTAAGAATACCGGAAATTATGAAAATGCTAAGAAAGACAGTCTTTCACAACTGAAAAATTTTCTGGATCTATATGTTAATTTCAAGATGAAACTGAGAGATGCTTACGTACGCGGTTATGATACCAACCCTGAATTAACTCAGGAATTACAGGATTATAAGAAGAAAGTAGGTGTTTCTTATATTCTTGAAAAACAAATTGTTGAACCCGGATTAGAAAAACTTTATGATAGAAGGAAGTTTGAATTAAGAGTTAGTCACCTTATGATAAGACCCGATTCAACCGGCGACGCTGCTGCTAAACAACTGGCTGAAACTATACTGGATAGTATAAAACATGGTGCCAGCTTCAGTGATATGGTCAAAAAATATTCGGATGATACTTATTCTAAAAATATTGGCGGCGATATATATTATGTGACTGCAGGAATATTACCTCCTGAATTTGAAGATGCAGCATACGCAACCCCCGTGGATAGTATTTATCCTTCAGTCGTTCACACGAGATATGGTTATCACTTAATAAAAGTAACAGATAAAAGAGAACGTATTCCGCAGATTAAAGCAAGTCACATACTTGTAAACTATAATAATCCTGAAGGAAAAGTTGATACAGCTTATGCAAGAGCGAAAATTGATACTGTTATGCAGAAGTTGAAGAATGGTGAAGATTTTGCAAAACTTGCTGAAGAATATTCTGATGATACAGGCTCCAAGAAAAATGGCGGGGATCTTGGATATTTCAGCAGGAGAATGATGGTGAAAGAGTTTGATGAAGCTGCATTCAATCTTAAACCCGGACAAATATCAGATATAGTACAGACTAACTTTGGTTTTCATATCATAAAACTTACTGATCAAAAACCTTATCCCACTTTTGATGAAGATAAAGAAGAACTTGAAAAAATGTTCAAGCAGACAAGATACCAGGCTGAATATGATTCGCTTGTTAGTAGTCTGAAAAATAAATATGGATTCAAAATTAATCAGGATACATACAATAGCGTACTTCAGAATGCTGATTCAATCAGGGTTGGCGGAACACTTAAAAATTATGATGAACTTAAGGATAAGCCCTTATTCACTTATGATAAAGATAAAGCTGTTAATGTATCAACTGTTATTGATAGAATGAATTCCGAACGTCAGTTTATGAACAGAATGATTGATAAAAGTATTCTTGACGCTTCCATAGAAAAAGTTGCAGGCGATAGTTTGCTTGAAGTTGCTGCTTTGCATCTTGACGAAAATGATGCAGAGTTTGCGTCACTTATGGATGATTATAAAAACGGAATTTTTGTTTTCAAACTTCAGGATGATGAAGTATGGAGCAAAATTAATGCTGACAGTTCAAAACTCTATAATTACTATGAGAAGACAAAAGATAAATATGTATGGCCGGACAGGCTGAACTTCAGCGAGATATACTCAAAGAATGATTCGCTAATACATGTTTATTACAAAGATTTGCAAAACGGAGCCGATTTTGATTCGCTGGCTGCTGCTCATACAGAGCGTCCGGAGATGAAAAATAAATCAGGCAACTACGGATTAGTAGCAGTGACCTATTCTCCTCTTGCAACCAAAACAAACGAATTACTCACAAAGCCGGGTTCATACTCAGAACCATTTGCTTATGCCGGTGGTTACTCAATTGTAAAACTAATTGAAAAAGATCCTTCTCATCAGAAATCATTTGAGGAAGCAAAAGCAGAAGTTTCAGGTGCTTACCAGGAATCAGAATCAAAAACCCTGGAACATAATTACATTGAGAGCCTGAAGAAGAGGTATGATCCTCAACTTTATTACGATAAACTTGAAGAAGCATTTAAAGATAAGTAGTAAAATATTTCTTTTGATTCTTACTGCCGCGGTCGTTTTAAACGGCTGCGGTAAAGAATCACCTAAAAAGGAATTTATAGCAAGGGTCAATGATTCATATTTCACAAATGATGATCTGGCTGCTGCAATTGATTCCGGTTCGTCGAGGAATTTTTACAGGAATGAGATTGTAAGAAACTGGATTGATAAAGAACTACTGTTCCAGCAAGCGGAAAATTCCGGGATTCTGAAGGACAAAAATTTTCTTCGTGTAAAAAACGAATCAGAGAAACAGCTTGCTGTAACATTTCTGATAAATAAATTATTTGAAGAGGAAAAGATTACTATTGAACCCGCTGAAATAAAAGATTACTACGAGAAGAATAAAGATAACTTCAGGTTGTTTCATAATGCCTTCCTGATAAATCTGATTGAGTTTGATGACGAGGATAAAGCGATTGAGTTCAGGAACAAAGCTTTTGACAGCAACTGGGAAAAATCCGTTGAAGCATTTCAAGATGATTCCAATATTGTATATAAAGAAAACTCGCATCTTGTTTATGAGTATGAAGTACAGCCTGCTGATCTGATTCGCGCATTGAGGGAACTACAGGCAGGTGAAATCAGTATTGTTATTAGCGACGACACCGGTAATTTTTATGTAGTTCAGTTACTGCAGAAGTATGATAAAGGAAGCATTCCACCGTTAGAAATTATTAATGAATTAGTCCGAAACAGGTTTATGGCGCTGAAGAAGGAACAGTTCATTAAAAATTATGTTAAAGAATTATATTCAAAAAATGATATAGAAGTTAAATAGGTGTATAATGAAATTTAAGATTTTGGTTGTGTTCATTTTCCTGGCTGGTTTGGGATATGCCCAGGAAGTACTTGACAAGGTTGTTGCAGTTGTTGATAATGAAATTATTACGGAAAGTGAACTTGATTTCCAGACTAATCTACTCGCATCGAGGTACGGTGTTTCTCCCGATTCACCTGCTTTAAGAAAGCAGACTCTTAACTCTATGATTGAAGAGAAACTTGCTTATGCCCAGGCTAATCTTGATTCAATTGAAGTTACCGATGACGAAGTTGATAAAAGAATAGACTATCAGATACAATTATTTATTCAGCAGTATGGATCTAAGGAGCGTGTTGAACAGGTTTACGGAATGAGTATAGAAAAAATAAAAAGAGAATTGAGAGATGATGTAAGAAAAAACCTCATGGTTCAGAAACTTCGTGAGAAAAATTTCGGTACTGTGGAGGCTACGAGAAGAGATGTTGAAGAATTTTTTAAAACCTATAAAGACAGTCTTGGTGTAATTCCCGAAAAAGTTAAGATTGCCCACATCTTCAGGTCACCTAAAACTTCAGAGGAATCAAAGGAAAAATCCCGGGAGTTTGCACAAGCAATTCTTGATTCAATTAAAAACGGTGCAGACTTTGCAGAGATGGCAAAAAAATATTCTGAAGATCCCGGCAGCGCAAAGGAAGGCGGTGATCTTGGATTTGTTAAGAAAGGTGTTTTTTATCCCGAATTTGAATCGGCAGCCTATGCTCTTCAACCGGGTGAAATTTCAGGCGTAATAGAATCACCTGTGGGTTTTCATATCATTCAGCTTATTGAAAAAAGAGGTGAATCGATTCATACCAGGCATATCCTGATTAAAATTAAAGCTGATGAAAATGCGGATTTGAAAACGATTGACTTCCTGACAGCAATCAGGGATAGCATAGTTAATGGGGACAGCACATTTGCTTACTATGCAAAAAAATATAGCGACGATGAAGATACTGCTCCGTTCGGCGGTGAGCTCGGAACTTTTTATATAAACCAGCTTGATAAAAGTGTTCTTGACGTTGTTTCTAAACTTAAAGTCGGAGAGATCAGTTTTCCCAAAAGATATGAATACTCTTCCGGAAGTTATGGCTACCATATAATATATCTTGAAGAAAGAACGCTGCAGCATGCCCCCGATCTTGATAAAGATTATACCGATATAAAAAAGCTTGCTGATGAATACAAGAAACAGAAGAAATACCAGGAGTGGATTGAAAGTCTTAAAGGAAAAATTTATTACGATATCAGGTTGTAAATAAAAGGATTTTAAATTTGAAAGAAGCAAGTGAAGGTGACGTTCAGTTAGCCGAAAAACTGAACGCAAAAGTAAAACAAACCAAACAGGAAATCGGTAAAATAATTATCGGGCAGGAAGATATAATTGAGCAGCTGCTTATATCGCTACTTTCGCGCGGACATTGTCTGCTGGTTGGCGTTCCCGGTCTGGCAAAAACTCTTCTTATTAAAACACTTGCCGAAGTAATGGATCTTAAATTCAGCCGTATCCAGTTTACTCCTGATTTAATGCCGAGTGATATTACCGGAACTGAACTTGTTGAAGAAGATCCGCTTTCAAAGAAAAGAAATTTCCGTTTTGTTGAAGGACCAATTTTCGCAAATGTTATTCTTGCTGATGAAATAAACAGAACTCCTCCTAAAACACAAGCCGCACTTTTAGAAGCGATGCAGGAACACAGGGTAACAACTGCAGGAGTTACAAAAGTTTTAGACGAACCATTTTTTGTTCTTGCAACGCAAAACCCTATTGAACAGGAAGGAACATATCCGCTTCCAGAAGCACAACTCGACAGGTTTATGTTTAATCTATGGCTGGATTATCCTTCGTTTGAAGAAGAAAAGAAAATTGTACAGACAACAACAAGTGAATACAAAGCAGAACTCTCAAAAGTAGTTTCTGCAGAAGAGATTATTTTATTCCAGGATCTTGTTAGAAGAGTTCCTGTTGCAGATAATGTTATTGAGTTTGCAGTAAGAGCCGCTAATCTTACACGTCCTACAAATAGTTCTTCCCCGCAATTTATAAAAGACTGGATTACATGGGGTGCCGGACCGCGAGCCTCACAGTATTTAATAATGGCTGCAAAAACCCGTGCAGTTATAAACGGAAGGTACACCCCGAATATAGATGATGTTAAATTTGCAATGACTCCTGTTTTACGTCATAGAATCATAACAAACTTCAGTGCTGAAGCTGATGGAATTACGTCTGTTGACGTTATACAGAAACTTGTGAAGGAACTGGGTTAGTTCAGCTTGTCTTGCCTGTAGGGCGGATATGCAGTTCACAGTCTTCAATCTCCAGTTGGCATATAAATATGCAGTAAGTAATAATAAATGGTTATACCTTTATTCCCTAAATTCGCAAATCCGACAATCCGTTAATCCGTTAATCCGCAAAATTCTACCAATAAAGATTCTTCTTGTCTCTCAAATTAATTTATTTTAGGTTGCTGTTGTTTATGGAAGGGAATTAAACAATTTAAAAGGGAATACAAATGAAAAAGTTTCTTTTGGTTTTGCTTTCATTTTTTGCTTTTAAGATTGCTGTTAATGCACAGTCTTATATTTATTTTAGTTCATCCTATTATGATAGTAGTGAAAATAATCAGTTAGAATATATAAGCCGGTTAGACTTAACAACTCATCTAGTAGAAGATTATCCCCCAGGATTGATTGTCTCAAATTATTTAAACTATGCCATCGATCCATCCGGCTCATATATGGCGGTTTATATTAATCATTCAGGCAGTTTTATATATAGTTGTTCTGATACTTCAGTTTATTATGAACTCGATGACCTTTTTGGTGCGCAGTTTGACGAAATACAATTTTCGAAAAAATATAATAAACTATATATTTTTTGTGAAGATTGGAATCAAAATGTACCTTATACTATGAGTGTTTTTGATTTAGATGCTGGTCAAATAATTAAAACTTTTGCCCTAAATGAGTTTAAAGACAATTCTTTAATGCAGCCGGGTCGCAGTTCTTTCTTTTCAGCGGATCAGAATAAAATATACTTTTATGGTTTAGATACATTAACAAATTCAGGCCAGGTATGGATGTATTCAACAAATGATGATTCAATAGGTAATAAAATAAATCTTTCTGATTTAGGTAAGCCTGGTTCCGATGGTTATGATGTGAAATTTGGAAAAGAAGGAAAAGGAATAATAGTTTCTTATTCTGCTTATAATAATCCTAACAGAGATTTCTATTATAGAATATATGATTTTGACAGCGATAAAGGTGCTGCCTTAATATATCACAAAGGATACGCAGATGCATATTTTACAGATGAAGGGAAATTTTTGATATTATTTGATGTTGATATCAATTCAACTCGTCTGAAAAATACTGGGACCGTTGAAATATATAATACCCAAACTGGTGGATTGATTAAATCTTATTCTGTTCCTCCGGGTGGAATAGTATATTCGTTCGATAATTACCCTGACGATCTTTATTATGTCGTAGATATTGATTCACCAAAAAGACAAATCTTTCACATAAATGCAGATTCACTTTTGAATAGATAAGGTTGGTAACTATAAAACAATATAGCAATTCAACAGTTGAATCAGAGTCTTGCAATTTTGTAATTCTTAAAAGCGAAATAAATTTCTTTGGCGGCAGTTTTAACTACTGAAGCCGTTGGCACTGCAAGCAGCATTCCTAAGACCCCAAACAACTGGCTTCCGGCAATAATTAAGAGTATAATTATTATCGGGTGCATATCAACACTTTTTGAAAACACATAGGGCTGTACAAACCCGTTATCCGCTACGTAGGTGAGAATAACAAGCAGAACGATAAATGGAACCTGAGACAAATCACCAGTTTGTATAATGGAAATAACTATTGCCGGCACACCGCCAATCACCGGTCCAAAATAAGGAACGAGATGCCCGAGTCCCGCAATTACTCCAAGCGGCAATGCGTTATGAACACCGATAAAATAAAGCCCTACTCCCATAGTTACTCCAACAAAAGAAGCATCAAAAATCCACGCACGGACAAACCTGCCAAGCTGGAGGCTAACTTTTTTTAATATCCAGTAAGACATTTCGAAATAATTGTTAGGAATAACATGAAGAATATTCTTCATTATTTTTCTGCTGTCTTTAACAAGAAAGAAAGTAATGAAGGGAATGATTACAATAAGAAGAATAACTGAAACAATTCCTGACACAAGTGTAGAAAGAGTATCGAAGGAATTAACAAACTGTGATGAAATGAATTCTTCAATTTTTTGAGAAAGTTCACCGACTTTAAAGAATGGGAACAGTCTGTATATTTCAGTTTCTAACTGTACCAGCTGATCATGAAGTGAAAATGATTTTAAGGAATTCATCAGTTGATCCATTTGAACAACAAACTTTGGTATGATGAACGAAAGCAGAAGGTAAAGCAGAAAGCCTGTAACGCTGAAAATAATTAATGTGGAGGTGAGCCTGTTCAAACCTTCTTTCTCAAGCATTCCGACAACAGGATTAAAAATGAATGCAAGCAGAATAGAAAAAATAAGGATAAGAAAAATATCGGAAAGAAGAAAAACGATAACAAAAAGTAAAACTATTACAGAAATCCAGATTAAAGTTCTTATAATTCGCTTAACGTTTTTTTCAGTCATCCGATTTTTAATTTTAGCTTAAACATACTAAAAATTTTTTTAATGATATGATCAGACCTCACTGACTGCTTCGACTCTTCTGATTTCTGGCACTTCACGCATAAGTGATCTTTCAATGCCGGCACGGAGCGTCATAACTGATAAAGGACAAACTTTACAAGCGCCCGTAAGTCTTACTGTAACAATTCCATCCTCTGATATCCCGATAAGCTCCACATCGCCGTTATCTGCCTGCAGGTATGGTCTCATTTGGTCAAGCGCTTTTAAAACTTTTTCAATCATAGAGAACATCCTGATGAAAAGAATTAATCATCGTTATCAAGAACTATTTCAACTTTAGAATCCGGTTCTGAATTTCTTTTTTTCACCTCGTCCGCAAGGTTTCTGGCAATACTCATTATAACATCCGAGTGTTCTGAATCGGGCATATCAAAAACAATAGGAATTCCTTTATCACCGCCGATTCTTATCCGAGGATCAATAGGAATGCCACCAAGAAAAGGAGTTTCCGAATCCTTAGCCAGAGCAGAGCCGCCGCCGCTTCCGAATATATCGTATTTTTTACCGGTATCCGGAGCAACAAAGTAACTCATATTTTCCACAATACCGAGTATTGGTACGTTTACTCTTCCAAACATTTTCAATGCTTTTCTCGCGTCTATTAGAGAAACTTCCTGCGGTGTTGTTACAATTACAGCGCCTGTTAATGGAATTGTCTGTACAAGCGTTAATTGAATATCCCCGGTTCCGGGAGGCATATCAAAAACGAGATAATCAAGCTCATCCCAGTCTACATCTGTCATAAATTGTTTAACAGCACCGCTTGCCATAGGACCACGCCATATTACCGGTGCGTTGTCATCAATCAGAAATCCGATGGAAATAATTTTTATTCCGTAATTAAAAAGGGGAATCATCTTCATTGTTTCTTTGCTCTGGAAAATCTGGGGCTTTTTATTTATACCGAGCATAAGAGGAATGCTTGGTCCATAAATATCAGCATCAATAATTCCAACCTTTGCGCCATCTTTTGCAAGCGCAACAGCAAGGTTAACAGCAACTGTACTTTTTCCCACACCGCCTTTGCCGCTGGCAATTGCGATAGTGTTTTTAACTCCGGGCAGGATTGCATCTTTTTTCGGATCTTTATGTGCATTCACTTTTGATTCGAAATTAATATCAATCTCTTTTAAATCGGTAAATTCTTTTTTAATTGCTTTACTGAATTTTTTTTCGAGATTTTCAGTTGAAATATTAGCAGGGACAGAAATTGTTATATGTAATTTGCTTCCCTTACTCTCGAATTCCTTAATCGAATTAAGTATTAGAAAATCAGTATTTATATCTTTATCGTCTAAATTTTTTAAAACACTTAGGACTTCACTTTTTGTAATATCTGCCATGAAAACACCTTAATATTCCTGAATTGTAAAAAACAAATTTATAAAAAAAATGGCTCAGTATGAATGCGGACAAAGAGGGGATAATCTAAACTTTAGTTTTAGTGTAATTGCCCGAAGCCTTAATCGTGTGATTCATCAGCCACTCCTGCGAATCAATTCGTTTGGTATTTTCTTCACAGTTTTTGTGATGATACTGCATATCCGGGTAAAGGATACGGGCTTTAACATTATCTCTTAAAGAAGCTTTTATAAGCGTACGGGTTATTTCATTTTTTAATTTCTGATCTTCAACCGGGAACGCAATTTCAACTCTTCGGTCAAGATTTCTCTGCATAAAATCAGCACTGCTTAAATAGATCTCGCCTTCGCCGTTATTATGAAAATAAAAAATTCTGCTGTGCTCAAGATATCTTCCAACAATGCTTATCACTTCAATGTTTTCGCTCAAATCTTTTACCCCCGGAATAAGACAGCAGATTCCGCGCACAATTAGTTTTATTTCCACCCCTGAATTTGATGCTTCATACATTGCACCTATTAGTGCGGGATCAACAACAGAATTTAATTTGAAGATTAGTTTTCCTTCTCCCCCTGTTTTAACATTTTCAATTTCCCGGTTTATTAATTCCACGAATTTTTCACGCATATTTATCGGGGCAACTATCAGCTTTTTAAAATCGGTTTGTTTGCTGTAACCAGTTAGGTAATTAAATATATCCGCAACATCTGTACAAATATCTTCATCATCTGTGAAGTACCCTAGATCAGTATAGATTTTTGCTGTAACTGCATTGTAATTTCCCGTTGATAGATGAACGTATCTTTTAACGCCTTCAGTTTCTTTCCTGACTACAAGTGTCATCTTGGCATGAATTTTAAACCAACTAATCCATAAACTACATGCACACCAACTTTCTCAAGTTCCCTTGCCCAGAAAATATTATTCTCTTCATCAAATCTTGCTTTTAATTCAACAAGAACTGCAACCTGTTTTCCTCTTTCGGCAGCTTCAATTAAATATTTTATAATTGGCGAATCCGGACCAACACGGTACAGAGTCTGCTTAATTGCCAGCACGTCCGGATCAACAGAAGCTTCTTTGATGAAATCAATTACGGGAGTAAATGAGTGATAAGGGTGATGAAGAAGAATATCTTTTTGTTTAAGGGTTGTAAAAATATCTTCATCTTCATCAAATGCCTTTGGTATTACAGGATAATAAGGTTTGAATTTTAACTGGTGAAGTGGCAAATCATAAAGAGTCATTATATCACTCAGACCAAGCGGACCTTCAAGCACGTGGACATCTTCCCTTGTTATCTGGAGATTTTCCATCAGTGTATCAAGCATAAACTCAGGCATCTGTTCAGCTACTTCAAGTCTTACAACTTTACCAAATCTTCTTAAGCGAATATTTTCTTCAATCACGCTGAGAAGATCATCAGCTTCATCTTCCTGAAGTTCAATATCTGTGTCTCTAGTAATTCTGAACCTGTGAGCCTCAATTATTTCCATTCCCGGAAATAAAAGCTGAAGATTAGCCCTTATAAGATCCCCAAGCCAGATAAATTTTGCATCAAAATTTCCGTTTGTCTGAATTTTTTTATTAGGATTTACAATGGTATCAATACGCAGCAGTCTGGGCAAAATACTTGGCACTTTAACACGCGCAAAGTGGTTTTCGCCGTTGGGTTTACGAACAAGAATTGCAAGGCTCAGGCTGAGATTTGAAATATAAGGAAAAGGTCTCCCCGGATCGAAAGCAAGCGGGGTTAGTACCGGATAAATTTCCTTTTTAAAATAATCAGTTAACTTACTTTGCTCATTTTCAGTGAGTTCAGAATACTCACAAACGCATATTTTATTTTTTCCAAGTTCGGGAATTACATTAGTTAACCAGAGATCAAATACCTGTTTAAGCATAGGCTTAAGGCATTTCTCAATTTTCTGAAGCTGCTCTCTTGGAGTAAGTCCGTCGATTGAGGGCTCTAAAACATTTGCGGCTATCTGTTCTTTAAGTCCGCTGACTCTTATCATATAAAATTCATCGAGATTAGTATGGAAGATTGAAATGAATTTTACTTTTTCAAGCAGCGGAAGATCCGGGTTCAGCGCTTCTTCAAGCACACGGCGGTTAAATTCAACCCAGCTTAAATCTCTGTTGAAGAAAAATTTTGGATCCCGATATTTTTTTAATAGCTCTTTTGCAGTCATTTAATTTCTTTATTTACAAACGGGCAACAATATACTGGATTAAATGTATAAATTCGCCTGAAAAATAAATCAAAAAACGTTCCCTGTTTATAAAAGGAAGGTTGTTCAAAAACAGTGGAATAATAGAAATAAGTGAAAATTTACTTCAAGTTAAATGATCAATATGATATAAGGGCAGTAAAAATTTCCTTAGTAACGGGGTGATTGCTCACCCCTGTTAAATATTAATTACCGGCGGTGGCTTTCTCTTCACTGTAAATTTTTTTGAATTCTCTAGGCTTTCTTTCTTTCCAGCTTCCTTTATGGTAAGCATAACCTGCAATAAGCGGGATTGCAATTGTAGCTTCCGAATAAACCATTTGTTCGGATGAAGTTGAAACTTTTCCCCAGCTGCTTGCTTCTTTTAATGTCGAGCTAGAAAGTGCACCGTCCCTTACATCGGCAACAGTAATCTGAATTGCGTACTTATGCATCGGTGCATCTTCCTGGAGAATATCTGCGGCAACCACAATATCCTGTGTAAAGTTTTTAGGAACGCCGCCGCCAACCATAAATATTCCCGTTTCTTTGGAGGCAAGTTTAATTTTTGTAAGTTCAAGAAAATCTTTTGCAGAATCAATTGAAACATGCTTATCCGGATTTCCTGTCTGATGAATTATGAATCCGAATCCTGCTGAACAATCAGAAAAAGCGGGAACAAAAATCGGTACATTTTTCTGATAACATGCCCAGATTACGGAATCATCAACTTTGGGTCCGCCATTATTTTCCAGATACTTCCCGAACTCCCATAAGAGTTCACGTGATGAATATGGTTTCGGTTCAAGGCTATCCAGAATTTTTGCACAGGTTTCATCGCACACACGTAGTTCATCCTCGTCAATATATGTATCATAAATACGATCGATATGCAAATCTCTTAACTGGTTGTCATCACTAAAAGGAGTTCCAATGTAATGTTTGAACCCGAGAGCTTCAAAGAAATCCTGATCGACCATAATTGCACCTGTTGAAACAATAGCATCAACCATATTATTATTTACAAGGTCATAAACAACCTTTTTAAGTCCGGCGCTGAAGATACTTCCTGCAAGTGTGAGGATTATTGTACAGTCTTTATCTTTCAGCATTGTATCAAAAATTCTTGCAGCACGATTTAAATCTCTTGAGGAAAAAGCCATATGTTCAAATGAATCTACCAGAGAAATAACATTATGTTTTTTAATATCAATATGTTGAATTACATCTTTCAGAAAATCTTTTTTGCCTGCCATTATTGTCTCCTTGTATAAAATATTTTTTTGAACAAAATAAAATAATAATAATCAATTGAAAAAATACCTCAACATTTTGTTAAATTCTGCTGGAATAAACATAGTTCAGATATATGTCGATGAAATCGATACGTTATAGGAACGTGTCGAAATTTTAACGAAATATCGACAGATTCAATATTTTTTTATGAAAATACAAATCAGATTAGATGCTTATAATGAATTTAAAAGAAAACCTTAGCGATCCTTAAAATTCCCTGTTTCCATGGAACCCTGTGTGAAACCCCGCTTTGATTTTTAAATTCATCAAAATGAGAAAGGTACCAGGTATAATTTCTCACCAATGCATCTTTATTAGAATACCTGGGTTTGTAGCCAAGCTTATTTTCAGCTTTTTCTATAGAAACAAAAGAATCTTTTGAAGCAGTTTCATACACCCATTTGTATAAGGGCGAAAGGTTCATCGACTCAAGTAATCGCAACGTCCAGATGATGGGCTTCTCAGGCAATCCCACAATTTTTTTATTAAATCCTGCTTCATCAAGTACTGCCTGATAATCTTCCTTCATTGTTGTATATTCTTTTGCACCAATATTGAAGGTATCATTAACTTTCTCTTCAGGTAAAGTTGCACATAAATAAATCGCATCGCAAAGATCCTCAACATCTAATAGCTGATATCGATTATTTCCGTTCCCGATCATCGGGAAGCCTTTACCGTCTTTTGCCCAGTCATATAAAAGATCAAATACTCCAAGTCTTTCCGGCCCGACAAAGGATTTTGGTCTTATTATAGAGACACACATCCCTCTATTCCGATACTTAAGACATTCTTCTTCGGCTTGAATCTTAGCTTTTCCGTAGGGTCCGACACCATCGAGTTTATCATCCTCCTTTAATGGATGATGATCAGGAATGCCGTAAACAGCAGTAGAAGAAATATGAATAAATCTTTTAACTTTCTGTTTTTCTGCTTCCTCCAGGAGAATCCTGGTTCCTTCAATATCTGTCGAGAAAATATCCTCAGGTTTATACAACGGTAACGCCGCTGCAGTATGAACAACGACATCAACACCTTCCATTGCTTTTCGAACGTCGCTTTTATTTCTGATATCTCCTGTTATCTTCTGTATCTTGTCATTCATATCAGGGTAATCGAAGTTTACTATATCAAGAGAAACAATATCTTCTTTGTGTGAGTGTAAGCTGCGAACAAGGTTTATACCTAAAAATCCGGCACCGCCGGTTACGAGAAATTTCATTTTTTATCCGAATGATTTTAAAATAACTGTTAAAACTAACAAAATTGAAATATGCTTCAAAGACTTAAAGTGATCACCGGACCAATCATTTTCTTGATAAAAAATTAACAATAAACTATGTTTCCATATGACTCTGAATTTGAAAACTGATAAACAGGAATACCCGGTATTCGGATTTTCTATGTCTTTGTTTCTGCATGCTCTGATAATTACAATTGCAGCACTCATAATGAGCGTATCAATTAAAGAAACAAAAGTGGTATCGCCATATGTTCAAATCAGAACGATGGAAACGTCATCCGATATGCAGGAAATAAAACCTGAAAAGAAATTGAAAAGTGAAGCTCAGAATGTAAATAAAAGTGAAGAACAACCTAAAGAGAAAGAAAACAAAACTGAGAATGAAACTGAAGAAAATAAAAGTGAAGCAGTTTTTTATGATTTATCCGACAGCCGGACCGACACTACAAATTTAATCCAGGTTTATAAAGAAAATACGCTTGATGTTTCACTGAAATATCCTGCCGGATGGACGTATCTTGATCAGAATGTGAAAAATAAACTGG
This sequence comes from uncultured Ignavibacteria bacterium, assembly GCA_963815785.1. GTDB lineage: Bacteria > Bacteroidota > Ignavibacteria > Ignavibacteriales > Ignavibacteriaceae > DATFVA01. The sequence continues at coordinate 318,027 of CAWFHZ010000013.1, read as the reverse complement.
ATGGAGTTACATTCTGGTCTAATTCAACAAAATATAATCCTCCCCCTTATGTTCATATTGAAGTAAAAGACAAAGATTTGTTTAATCCCAAAAGATTTAAGTATAACTACAAAACAAGAAATTATATCGCTTATTATAATGAACCTGAAGAACTTGAAGGACAAATCAATCAAATTATTTATATTAGAACCAACACCGACGAAGATTATAGCTTAAAACTAATAATGAAAGGTAAAGAAGCGTTTAAAAGTTTTCAGCCTGTTTTTTTCGGCATGGTTAAATCATTTAAATATGGTAACAAGTTTTTTTAACAAAACATAATTAACGGAGGTTCTATGAAGCTCAGAAACTTAAGTTATATATTAATTCTTTTTTCATTCATTGCTGCTTATTCAAATTTAGTTCAGGCACAGGATGAATTTGAAGGTAAAGTTACAATTAATGTTTTTGATGGAGATCAGGCGCATACAATGGAATATTATGTGAAAGGAAGTAAGATTAGGTTTGATGCAAATGAAGAAGGACATGAAGGTCACGTTATAATGGATCCTTCTAATAAACAATTCTTGGTAGTTATGCCTCAGCAGAAAATGTACATGAGTATGCAGATACCGGATTATAGTTCAAATTCAGGTGACAATAGTTCGATGGATAAGGATGTAAGTTTTGAAAAAACCGGGGAGACTAAACAAATACTTGGTTACACGGCAGAAAAATGGACTTACAAAAGTAAAGATGATCAGGGAGAAGCCTGGATGACAAAAGATATCGGCGGATTTAAAATGTTTGATAATCCTATGCAGAAAAATAAACCACAATGGCAAAAGGATTTAGCTACCTCAGGTTATTTTCCTCTGGAGGTTTATGAAAATGGAAAAAAGGTTTATGAAGTAACCAATATCGATAAAAAATCGCTTGATGAATCAATGTTTGAAGCGCCGGTAGGCTTTAAAAAAATGGATATGCCGATGATGCAAAAATAAAATTTGAATTTATTAATTTTTATACCCTCTGGTTCAAACAGGGGGTATTATTATTATAAAAATGGCACGTAATAAGTGATTAGCATATTACCCTTCCGATAAATCTTGACTTTTTTCAGCATTAAGATTAACTTTCCTCTCTTTATTTGAAATGATTTCAGGTTTCGGAGGTAAAAAACGTGAAACAGGAAAAAATGACGCCTTTTATAAGTACAATTGAGGCTGATAGAAAATGGTATTTGGTTGATGCTACTGATCAGGTTTTGGGAAGGCTTGCAACAAAGATCGCAAGGATTATACGTGGAAAGAATAAAGCAATCTTTACTCCAAATGCTGATACCGGTGATTTTGTAGTTGTTATCAATGCTGATAAGGTTAAAGTAACAGGAAAAAGAGGATTGCTAAAAACCTATTCTCATCATTCAGGTTATCCAGGAGGATTAAAAACCATATCTTTTGAAAACCAAATGGCAAAAAAACCTGAGTTTGTAATTGAGAATGCCGTAAAAGGTATGCTGCCTAAAAACAGGCTTGGTAAAAAGCTTATAAAAAAATTAAAAGTTTATACCGGTGAATCTCATCCGCATGAAGCTCAGAAACCAGAAACAATTAGTTTAACGGAGAAATAATGGCTGATACTATTTATATAGGTAGAAGAAAAACATCGGTTGCCAGAGTTATTCTGAGAAATGGAAACGGACAGATTACTGTTAACGGAAAAGAATTTGAACACGCTTTTCCCCAGTTGTTAAGCAGGGAAGATATTCTGAATCCTTTTAAAGTAACAGAAACGATGGGAAGTTATGATGTACTTGTGAATGTAAATGGCGGTGGTACAACAGGACAAGCCCAGGCAATCAGATTGGGAATAGCAAGAGCTTTGATTGAGATTAACCCGGACTTCAGACCTGCCCTGAAAAAAGAAGGATTTTTAACCAGGGATCCCAGAATGGTTGAACGTAAAAAGTATGGTCAGCCTAAAGCAAGAAAGAGATTCCAATTCTCTAAGAGATAATTATTTAATTACTTATTTATTAAACACACATACTTTCTGATTTACCTCCTGTGTCCCCATAGTTGGGATGAAAGGTAAAGAAGACGAGAGTAGAAGTTCCCTTTTTAGGGAAATAAACAGGAGACATAATGGAAAAGCTAGACCTCACTCAGCTTATTGAAGCTGGTGCACACTTCGGACACTTAACCCGCCGGTGGAATCCCAAAATGAAACCCTACATCTTTATGGAGAAGAACGGGATTCATATAATCGATCTTAAGAAAACACAATCCATGCTTGCTGCTTCCTCGGAAAACCTTTCACGCTTAGTCGGAGAAGGGAAAAAAGTTCTTTTCGTAGGAACAAAAAAACAGGCAAAAGGTGTTATAGAAAATGAAGCTAAACGATGCGATATGAACTGGGTGAGTGAAAGATGGCTCGGCGGAATGCTTACCAATTTTGCTACAATCAGAAAAAGTGTTAAGCGATTGAATAACATTGAGAAGCAGGAAACCGACGGCACGTTTGATAAAATCACCAAAAAAGAAAGACTCTTTCTGACACGTGAAAAAGATAAACTGAAAAAAGTTCTTGAAGGTGTGGAATCCATGAACAGGCTTCCGGGCGCATTGTTCGTGGTGGATATAAAGAAAGAATCGATTGCAGTCAAAGAAGCGTTAAGACTAAACATTCCTGTCTTTGCAATAGTTGATACAAACTGTGATCCCGATCCGATAAATTATATTGTACCTGCTAATGACGATGCTGTAAATACAATTGAATTAATTGTAAAATATATGGCAGATGCTGTAATTGAAGGAGTTGCCAAAGCCAAGGAATTGAAGGCTGAAGAAGCTGCAGAAAGAGAGAGAGTTAAAAAAGAAAAAGAACAGGAATCTTCTGAACCAAAAGAAGAAACTGCTTCTTAATAATTTTAATTGAAAAGGAATTTAGAGATGACAATTACTGCTCAACAAGTGAATGAATTAAGACAAAAAACCGGTTCCGGTATGATGGATTGTAAAAAGGCTCTTATTGAAGCAGACGGTGATATGCTGAAAGCCATAGAAATTCTCAGGAAAAAAGGTCAGGCTGTTGCATCAAAAAGAGCTGAGAAAACTGCTGGTGAAGGGCTTGTTCTAACCAGGATTTCTGAGGACAAAAAATCCGGAATCATCGTTGAAGTTAACTGCGAAACTGATTTTGTTGCCAACAGTGAAGACTTTGTTAATTTTGCAAATTCAGTTGCTGATAAAATCTCTGCAACGAATCCCTCAACCCCTGAAGAATTGATAGAAAAGAATGCTGATATTAAAAATAGTTTGCATGACGTTATGGGAAAAGTTGGTGAGAAAATTGAGATATCGCGTCTTGCAAATGATAAAACCGAAAACGGATTTATTGTTGATTATATTCACCCAGGTTCTAAATTAGGAGTTATTGTTGTGTTCAAGAATGGTGGTGACAAGGCTTCTGAACTTGCAGCAATTGGAAAAGATATTGCAATGCAGGTTGCGGCGATGAGACCAATTTGTGTAAACAGAGATGAAGTGCCGAAAGACCTGATTGAAAAGGAAATTGAAATTTATAAAGAAGTTTCGCGTAAAGAAGGTAAACCTGAACAGATTCTGGATAAAATTGCCCAGGGTAAGATGAATAAATATTATCAGGAAAATTGTCTGATCGAACAGGCATATATAAAGGATAATTCTAAATCTGTTGGTGATTTATTGAAAGAATTTAATACAAAGAATAATTCCGAAGTAAATATAGATCATTTTCGTCGCTTTCATCTTGGCGATGAGAATAAATAAAAAAACTTAAAATCAAAGAAGGTCTTAAATAATTTAAGACCTTTTTTTATATTTAAACCGATATTATTCTGGAACTTAAATTATTTAATCGAAAGATATAACTTGTGAGTAAAAACCTGACTTATAAAAGAATCCTGTTAAAATTAAGTGGTGAATCTTTAATGGGTGAAAAAGGATTTGGTATTGATCACAACGTGCTGGAATTTTTTGCGGAAGAAGTTAAAAAAGTTCATAAAATAAATGTCGAGCTAGGAATTGTTATCGGGGGTGGAAATATATACCGCGGATTAAGTGCAAGTGATCAGGGAATTGAACGTGTAACCGGAGACCAGATGGGTATGCTTGCTACAATGATTAATTCTCTTGCACTTCAGAATGCTATTGAAAAATGTGGAATACCGACCCGTTTGATGAGCGCTATAAAAATGGAGGAAATTGCTGAACCATATATCAGGAGAAGAGCCATAAGACATCTTGAAAAAGGCAGAGTTGTTATTTTAGGAGCTGGTACCGGGCACCCTTATTTTTCTACAGATACTGCTGCTTCCCTTCGTGCTGTGGAAATTGAAGCCGATGTTATTGTAAAAGGTACAAGAGTAGACGGTGTCTTCAATTCTGATCCTGAAAAAAATTCTGATGCGATTAAATATGAAAACATTTCCTATCTTGATATACTCAAAAAGAATCTGCGTGTTATGGATTTAACTGCTGTAAGTTTGTGTCAGGAAAATAATCTTCCAATGATAGTTTTTAATATGGATGTACCGGATAATCTGCTAAAACTTGCAGAAGGTAAACCTGTAGGAACCAAAATAAACAATCAGCCAATTGCTGAAGCAAATTAAATAATAGAGGAAACTATGGAACAAATAATAAAAGATGCAAAATCCAGAATGGATAAATCCATAGATGCTCTGAGAGGAGAGCTTTCAAAAATAAGATCGGGTAAAGCCACAACTGCTTTGCTTGATGGTATTAAAGTTGACTACTACGGAACACTGACTCCAATCAGCCAGGTAGGTAATCTAAATGTTCTCGATGCACATACTCTATCTTTCACTCCGTGGGATAAATCGATACTTATGGCAGTAGATAAAGCAATATTAGAAGCTAACATTGGATTCAATCCGGTTAGTGATGGAACAAATCTGAAAATCCCGATTCCTCCTTTGAACGAGGAAAGAAGAAAAGAGTTAGTCAAACTTGTTAAGAAATTTGGAGAAGATACCAAAATAGCTATCAGGAATGTAAGACGGGATGCAAATGATCATTTGAAAAGAGAGGAAAAAGATAAAAAAATATCAGAGGATCAATTGAAAGATGCCGAAGATATTACACAGAAATTAACAGATGAGCACACTAAAAATATTGATGATATTCTGAAGCATAAAGAAAAAGAAATTATGGAAGTATAGTTTTTCATTTATTAAAAGATGAAAACCCGGCATAGCCCGGGTTTTTTTATATTGTAGTCATCTGTAGTACTCATTAATTATTACTTCATTTATAGCTATTTAATTTTATTCTGTAAATTTTTATTCTTTTTTTAGCTAAATTTTAACAAATGAAAGTAAAGTATATTGAAATATCCTGCAGCATTTAATGAAATCTGAAATCCCGGAAAAAGTTAAACAAATTGTTCCTCTTTTAAAAGATTATTCAATCCCAAAATCCTTAAAAGTGCACTTTTTTTTAGCGGGGGAATAATTCTTTTTATTCTCGGCATTATTGTCTATGGGATAATTCTCAATCTGCGTGAAGTACCACTTCAGGATGCGATGAGAGAGAAAGGGTATACGGTTTTAAAAAACCCAAATATAATTATTAAAAGAAAAGAGTATACATTAAACTTATATGAGGATACAGTTTTAATTAAGAGTTACCACGCAAGTTTCGGTAAAAATGTTAATTCTCCAAAATTGCGTGAGGGAGATTTTGCAACTCCTGTTGGAACCTACCAGATTTGTGAGATTGATCTTAACCATAAGTATTATATTAAATTAAAATTAAATTATCCTAACATTAATGATATTACTGAAGCCTTAAGAAAAAATATGATCACCCAGCAGCAATTTGATCAGCTAAAATTTGAATTTTATTATGACGATTGTCCTAAACTGGAAACTGCTTTGGGAAATGATGTGAGTATTCATGGCATCGGGGAGTTTGATTTTATTTTTAAAAACTTACCTTTTGTATTTAACTGGACCGATGGTTCTATTGCCCTTAGTAATGAAGACATTCACGAACTTTATACCGTAGTATCGAAAGGAACTAATGTTGTTATCAAATAATTGGTTTTATACAGCAGTTTTATTTTTTTCAGTGCTGTTTGCATTTTCGTGTAATGAAAAAGAAAAAAATGTACCCGTTAATAAAATAGACCTGAGTACTCCGGAATCTGCACTTAGGGAAGCAAAAAAGATTTTGGGAAATGATGTTCAGATTTCACTAACAGGAACTTTTGACGCTGATACCACAAAAGAACTGGTTGCCGGTACTGAAATAAATAAACCGGATAAATGGGGAATACAATTCCATTTGTTAAAAAAAGGGAATGAGAGTCTTGATAGTTCCTACAGTACAGATTTACTGGAAGGATCTTTTACAGATGCACTCGTTCGAAAAGAAAAACTTCCTTCTGAAAATTACGATATGGTATATTATAACTCACTTGATTATTATCTCGGAAGCGGCGGAGGAGAAGTTTTTTCTTATCTCATAGATTTTAATAACCGGCAAACATATTACGCGCATCTTTTTACAGAACAGGGAAGAAATATATCTTTATTTCTTTCTGAAAATGTAACACCCGATATTAAAAACTTTTTCTTAAACATATTTAAAAAGGATTATAGAAATTTCAAAATTGTGAATAAAGATGTTGATCTTGATGAATAAAATTCTCTTTCTTTATCTTAAAAACACCTACTTTGATGATTAAGTTTATTTGCATTATCGTATTGATTTTTTCAGTTTCATCTCTTGCACAGCAAGGCACAAGGTATGAACTTCAGAAAATCAATTTTAAAGGTAATAATTCTATATCATCTTCCGCTTTGAACGGGGTAATTCTCTCCAGAGAAACGCCCTGGTGGTTCTGGAAATTTCTTAATTCCTTTTCAAGTCTTGGCAGTGAACCTGTCTACTTTGACTCATCTAATATCTCAATAGATATGCAGGCGTTAAAATCATATTACAATGCAAATGGTTTTTTTCAAACAAAGGTTTCATATGACTACCAGGTTGACACAACGGACAAATCAGTTACTCTCAACTATTTGATCGATGAGGGTAATGCCTCAAATTATGGCAAGGTGAACCTGGATGGATTAAAGAATGTTCCGGACATCACGATGCAAAAATTTTCTGATGAAGTAAAATTTGATTCATCTCAAAGATATGTTCAAGGTGTAGTACAGCAAAAAATTTCTTCGGGTGTTTCCACATTACTTAATAACGGATTTATATTTGCTCAGTACGATAGTACAGTTGTCTTAACTGACACGCTAAAAAACAGAGCGGATATGGATATACATTTTACAATTGGTAAAGAATACAGAATAGATACTGTAATCGTTGATAAATCCGGTGATGGAAGCCCTTATGTAAAAGAAGAGATGCTTCGGGATATAAGTGATTTAAAAACGGGTGAACTTTATAATCTGGATAAATTACGCCGGAGCCAGCAGCGTTTATTCAGAACAGGACTTTTTAATTCAATTGTAATTTCAGGTGTGGAATCTGATACAACTGATTCCAGGGTTCCGATAAAACTTGAAGCAAATATTGGGAAATTGAATGAGCTATCTCCCGAAGTAATAGTTAATAATCAGCAGAATGCTCTGAATGTAGGTTTAGGTTTATCTTATATAAGAAGAAATTTCTTCGGTAATGCAAGAAAATTAACTATCGGCTCTTCATTTGGAGTACAGGATATTTTTAATGTGAATTACAGCAGGTTATTTCAAAAATTTTCTTTTCGCGATACAACTCTGCTTGGTTACCTTGATGCAAGGATTACTCTTGAACAGCCTTATTTATTTAGTAGACCAATCTTCGGAACGTGGGAGAATTATGCTACTATAAATAAACAGCCGAGATATAACAACACTGTCTATGGTTCAAAAATTACTTTTGATTTTGAACTTCCCCGGTTTACTGCTATTAATTTTCTCAGCACAAATTATAATGTTGAGCAAAGTAATGAAGTTTACAGAACTAATAATGATAGTCTTTCCAGAAAAATTCTATCAATAATTGGTGCAGAATTCGGAAGGACAACAACTAACGATATTCTTTTTCCAACCGAGGGATATCTGATTTCAATCCTATTTGAAGAAGCTAATTCGTTACCCTACCTGATAGGTAAAATCAGTAGTAATGAATTTTCCGGTTCATTGTTTTATAAAGTTTTGATAAATACTTCATACTATCTTCCTCTTAACGTGCGGAGAATGGCTGTCCTTGCAGCTAAATTTAAAATCGGACGCATTCAAATATACCATGGGGACTACGCCGGACTTCCGTTAAACAGGACTTTTTATGCAGGTGGGAGTAATTCTGTAAGAGGATGGCGATCTAATGAACTCGTTCCACAAAATGCCACAACCGTTTATGGTATTAATGGTGTTAATATTAAGGGAGGTACTTTCCTGGTTGAGGGTTCGTTTGAATGGAGGTTTAAATTTGTTCAAACGTTTGGTACCGCAATATTTTTTGATTATGGAAACACCTGGATTGGATATAAAAAATTCAGGTTTGATGAAATAGCACTTTCTCCCGGCTTTGGTTTCAGATATTACTCTTCGGTTGCTCCATTTCGTTTGGATTTCGCTTTTAAACTTTATGATCCTTACGATAAAACCCTGATATTCAGAAAGAATTTCTGGGATAATATCTTATTTCATTTTGGAATAGGAGAGGCTTTTTAAACAGCCGAAATCAAACGAAGCAAATTATTTGCTTTGATTAGCAGCTTTAAATTGAGTATTTTTAACATTCCTATTTTTTAAGGTTTTAAAATGATTTCAAGTATGACCGGCTATGGCAAAGGTGTAGCCGGAAATGATAATTTTTCCGTTGAAGTTGAACTGAAAAGTGTGAACAGCAGATTCCTTGATATATATCTTAAACTTCCGAATTCTCTTATGAGCAAGGAATATGAGATACGTGAGATGATAAAAAACAGTGTGAGTCGTGGTAAGTTATCTGTAATATTGCAGCTGAAAAACACGGGAATCGGCAGCGGAGTTTCCGTTGTTGACAAGGAAAAATTGAAGTCTTATCTATCAACTTTAAAAGAGATAAAAAAAATCTCTAAAATTACTGAAAAGATTAAGCTCGAACATTTGTTATATAACAAAGATTTATTCTTTCAAAGTGACAAAGAATTTGGTGATGAAGTTTTTGTGTTAATAAGAAAAGCACTTGAATCAGCGTTAATTCAATTAAAACAAATGCGCAGAAATGAAGGGAAGGAACTTGCAAAGGATCTAAAACGAAGAATAAATACGATCGATGATAAAATTGCCCAAATAATGGAAGATTCTGGTAACAGTGTAAAAGAATATTTTAATAAACTAAAAGAACGTATGAAATCACTGGTTGAAGATGTTACAGCTTACTCCGACAGACTGGAACTCGAACTGGCATTAATAGCTGATAAATCTGAAATTACTGAAGAATGTGTAAGATTACGCAGCCACCTGAAATTCTTTCTTGAAAGTATGGAAAAGGACGAAGAACCGGGACGCAAACTTAACTTCCTTTGCCAGGAGATGAACAGGGAGGCAAACACTATTTCTGCTAAGACTATATCAACATCTGTTACTCATAATTCGGTTCTTATAAAAGAAGAAATTGAAAAAATTCGTGAACAGATTCAAAATATTGAGTGATATTTGGAAAAATCTAAAGGAACTTTATTTATTGTTTCTGCTCCGAGCGGTACCGGCAAGACTACTATAATAAAAAGGATTCTTAAAGAATTTCCGGATTTTGTTTTTTCTGTTTCTGCAACTACCAGGAAAAAACGAGAGAATGAAAAAAATGGTAAAGATTATTTCTTTCTGACGGAAGAAGAATTCAAAAAGAAAATTGAAAATAATGAATTTGCAGAATGGGAAAAATTTTATGATTATTATTATGGATCGTTTAAAAAATATTTAGATGATAATATTGAAAACGGGAAAAGCGTTCTTCTTGAAATTGATGTTAAAGGAGCTCTGAAACTAAAAGAAAATTATCCCGAATCTGTTTTGATTTTTATAGTTCCGCCTAGTTTTGATGAATTGGTGAACAGGCTTAAAAACAGGCAGACTGAAGATGAAATTGATTTTCAGAAAAGAATTGAAAGAGCAGAATTTGAATTGAGACATAAAGATAAATTTGATTATTTTGTGCATAATGAAGAAATAGAAAAAGCCGTAACTGATATAAAAAGTTTAATAGAAAATATAATCAGGAGAAAAACTAAATGAACATAGAACCGGTAGATTTAAGAGTGATTGATAAAGAAGCTGCCAATATTTATGAGGCTGCAATTGTTTCAGCAAAAAGAGCACGCCAGATAAATGACGAAAATAAAATTGAGTACAACGCTTTGGTTTCAACAATTCCCGTGGCAGCTGGAGATGAAGAAGGTGAAGAATTCGATAACCCTGCTCAGCTTAAAATAGCTCTTGATTTTGAAAAACGAGAAAAACCTCATATCCAGGCTCTAAATGAATTGCTCGAGGGCAAGATAGACTTTGAATACAAAAATAAACCTTCGATTGAGTAGTTAACAAAAAGTTATAAAATGTCTGATGACGTTCTTTCCGGAAAAAAAATAATTTTAGGGGTAACAGGTGGGATTGCGGTCTACAAATCCTGTTACCTTGCACGAGAACTGGTTCAGAGAGGTGCGGAAGTAAGAGTTGTTATGACTCCTTCCGCTATTGAGTTTATCTCGCCACTTACATTCTCCTCACTTACAAAAAATAAAGTTATCGTAAACACATTTCCGGTTTCCCAATCGAATGGTTGTGAAGTTAATACGTGGCATATAGAATATGGTACCTGGGCTGATTTAATGATAATAGCTCCGGCAACAATTAATTCTATGGCTAAAATAGCTCATGGATTTGCTGATAATGCATTAACAACAGTTGTAACTGCACTGCGTTCTCCTCTTCTCATTGCCCCTGCTGCAGATGTTGATATGTATATGAACCCGTTAACCCAGGAAAATATTAATAAACTAACCAGTCTTGGTTATTTTATTGTTGATGCTGAAGAAGGTGAACTTGCAAGCGGATTAAGCGGAAAGGGAAGACTTGCAGGCAATAATAAAATTATTGATGCTGCCGAATTGATTTTATCCGGCTATAAAAAGGATATGACCGGAAAAAAAATATTGATCACAGCTGGTCCTACTTATGAGGATATTGATCCTGTAAGATATATTGGAAATCGTTCCTCAGGGAAAATGGGATACGCAATTGCAAAAACAGCCTATCTTCGTGGTGCTGATGTAACCTTAATATCAGGACCATCATCCGAGGTTGCCTATCCGGAAATAAAACTTCTAAAAATCAGATCAGCGGAGGAAATGAATCAACAGGTTCGTAAATATTTTTCTTTAAATGATATTTTAATAATGTCGGCGGCTGTAGCAGATTATAAACCCCAAAAGATTTCTTCGAAAAAAATAAAAAAGGAAGAAGAAAATCTTTCTTCAATTAACCTAGTTGAAACAAAAGATATACTCGGATCGGTAAAGAAGGAAAATCAAATTGTGGTTGGATTTGCACTTGAGACAGATAATGAATTAGCAAATGCAAAGAAGAAAATGAAGAACAAAAATCTTGATTTGATAGTATTAAATTCTTTAAAGGATAAGAAGAGCGGATTTGAGTTTGATACAAATAAAATAACAATTCTGCATAAAAGCGGAAAATCTGTTAAGTTTCAATTAATGTCTAAGTTTCAGGCTGCAAATAAAATTCTCTCGGAAATAATTAAAATTAAAAGCTGATCGACTTCCTTCTTTAACCGGAATAATATTTTTAAATTACTATCCTCATGATACAAGATAAATTAATTCAGGCGTTAATAGATCAAAAAGAAATTTTTGGCGACGAACTTTTTGAAAATAAAATCTATGAACGCAAAACGAATCTGGTAAAAAATATGGTAAAAGAATCTGGAAAAGAAATCCCATTGTTTGATAAACCCAAAGAAGATTGGGAAAATTCAAAGACACTGGAAGAATTGAATGAACTTATAAAGGATTGTAAAAAGTGTCCACTCCATAAATCGAGAAATAAGTTTGTATTTGGTGTTGGAGATCCAAATGCTAATGTATTAATTGTAGGAGAAGGTCCGGGAGCAGAAGAGGATAAGCAGGGAGAACCATTTGTCGGAAGAGCCGGGAAATTATTAAATGAAATATTGAAAGCAATTAATTTTCAACGGGAAGAAGTTTATATAGCAAATATTGTGAAGAGTCGTCCGCCGGGCAACCGCACACCTACAGCAGAAGAAATGGATGCATGTTTCCCTTACCTGAACAAGCAAATAGAATTTATTAAACCAAAATTAATTCTTGCGCTTGGACTAACGGCTGCCCAGGGATTATTAAAGAAAAGAGATTCACTAACAAAAATGCGCGGTCAGGTATTCGATTACCATGGAATAAAAACAATGGTTACTTACCATCCCGCAGCATTGTTAAGGAATCCTAACTGGAAAAGAGGATGCTGGGAAGATGTACAGAAGTTCAGAAAATTATATGATGAAATGATATAATAAATTCTTCAACCCAAGTTGATTTAACTTGCAACTGCATTACCCTCTATTTATTTTTTAATAAGTTTAAATATGTAAAAACTATGTTAATAAGTTGTGGATAATTCAGTTTATAAGATTTTCAAATGGCAAAAACAAGAAACAATAACGAAAACATAACAAAGCTTATCCCTGCCGATGTGAAACCTCCAGCAGCGACTGATATTGAAGCATCTGTGCTTGGTGCTATGATGATTGAAAGGGAAGCTGTTCCTAAAGCTATTGAGCTTCTCACTCCGGCGAGTTTTTATCTGAAAGAACACAGACTGATTTTTGAAGCTATGGTATCACTGTTCGAATCCGGTGAACCAATAGACACTGTTACTCTATATGAAGAACTGAAGAAAAGAGAACAGGCTGAAGATGTTGGAGGGGCGGTTTATTTAAGTAAGTTATCACAGAATATCTCATCAGCTGCTAATATTGAATATCATGCAAAAATTATTCTGGAAAAAGAAATACTTCGTGGTTTAATTACAAGTGCACACGAAATTGCAAAGGCAGCTTACCAGGGCACAGAAGATGCTTTTGATATTCTCGATCAGGCTGAAAGAAAAATATTTGAGATTACTGAAACTCATCTTAAAAAATCTTTTGTGGGAATGGATCGTGCTGTGCGAGATGCCCTGGAATATATTGAGGCTATCCATTCAAATACAAAACAGAAGTTCTCTGTTCCAACAGGATTTTATCAGCTGGATGACATGCTTGGAGGATTTCAAAAATCGGATTTGATAATAATTGCGGCTCGTCCTTCTATGGGAAAAACTGCTCTTGCACTTACACTTGCACGCAATGCTGCAGTTGATCACAAAATTCCCGTTGGAATATTTAGTCTTGAAATGGCTACAATGCAGCTGATTATTCGTATGCTTTGCGCTGAAGGACGGCTAAATGCCCACCTTGTGAGAACAGGAAAATTGCCTTCGGAAGAAGGAGTTAAATTGAGCAAGAATGCTCACAGGCTTATCGAAAGTCCCCTTTATATTGATGATACACCGGCTCAAACGGTTCTTGAGATAAGAGCCAAAGCAAGAAGACTGAAATCTGAGAAAAATGTCGGGATGATAATAATTGACTATCTTCAGCTTATGCAGGGGCCCTCAAATTCTGAGAGTCGTGAAAGAGAAATCTCACACATATCCCGTTCGCTTAAATCGCTTGCAAAGGAACTTAACATACCTGTAATTGCATTAGCTCAATTAAACCGTGCTGTTGAGACAAGAAATGACAAACGACCACAGCTATCAGATTTGAGAGAATCTGGTTCAATTGAACAGGATGCGGATGTTGTCCTATTCTTAAATCGTCCGGAATATTATGGGATTAAGAATTTTGCTGATGACGCCAGTTCAACAGATGGAGTTGCAGAAGTGATAATCGGAAAACAAAGAAATGGTCCGACCGGAGATATAAGACTTGCCTTTATAAAAGAATATGCCAGGTTTGAGAATCTTGCTCACGCAAGACAGATAGAGGAATATTCTATCATACCAACGAATGAAGATATAATATGAATAATTTACCGAAGATTTTTTCTCTCTTTTTACTTTTTACTGTCAGCATTTTCTCGCAGATTTACTCGGATAGTGATGTTGCTATTTGTAAGGAGAAATTCACTTATGCAAATTCTGCAGATCTTGCAAATGAATCTATGGGAGATGTTGTGGCAGATATAGGCAAAACATTCCTTGGAACGGATTATCTACCTTACGGAATTGAAAGAAAAGGGGATGAGCAACTTGTCATAAACTTATCAGGTCTTGATTGTACAACTTTTGTAGAAAATACTTTAACATTTGCCCGGCTAATAAAATCCGGAAAATCTTCATTCAAAGATTTTGAAAATGAACTTCAAAAAATAAGGTACAGGAATGGCGAGATAGATAAATATCCGAGTCGGCTTAATTATTTTACCGATTGGATTTATGATAATGAACATAAAGGAATTGTAGATGACGTTACAGAATTAGTCGGAGGTAAACCTATTCAGTTCCACCTTAACTTTATGACTACTCATACCGGGAGTTACGAACAGCTTAAGGAACATCCTGAGTTTGTTAATGAGATTAGAAAACAGGAAGCAGAAATTAGCAGAAGAAATTATTTCTATGTCCCGAAAGAAAGAGTTGGATTTATAGAAAATCAGATCGAGAATGGGGATATAATTGCTTTCACTACTAATATTCCTGGATTAGATGTAGATCACGTCGGAATTGCTGTTAGAATGGAAGATAATAGAATCCATCTTCTGCATGCTCCAAATGTAGGTAAAAAAGTGCAAATTACTGAAGATCCACTTTCATCTTATATAAATAAAATAAAAAAAGATACTGGTATAATTGTTATCAGAGCAATTGATCCTAACCAGGAAAATATAATGGGAAATTAATCCTCTTTAATTTTCCTTAATTAAGTTTCTTATAGAATCCTTAACTGACTTGATTTCAACTCCATAGGACTTAAGCTTACCTGTATCCATTGAAACATCTTCAACTTTTGGAAAACCAGGTAAATCATCCATAGATATTTTTGATAAAAGATTCCTATCAAACCCCGCAGTATCACAAAGTATTTCGCCAAGCTGAAAACGGGATATCCTTTCATTTCCACCCATGTTTATTGTTTCTCCATTAATTTCATTTTGAATTAGCTGGTGAATTATTTCAGCGGCATTACTTAACTCCACAGGAGTTCTGAATTGATCAGTAAAAAGTTTTACAGGGATAAGATTTTTTAAATTCATATACATTTTATGAAAATGATTGTAGCTGTTGTTCAATCCAAAGCCAAACATTAGAGCTATTCTCAAGTATCAAATAGTTGTTAAAGGTTTCTTTTATTTTCATTTCACCCATTAACTTTGTTTCTGCGTATAAAGAAACAGGATTTAATTTAGAATCTTCTTTTAACATTGATCCTCTGTATCCTGCATAAACAAGATCAGTGGATGTATAAATTAATTTCACTTTACTTTGGGAACACAGTTCAGCGATATATTGAGTTGCTTTAACATTTGTTTTGTAAACTATTTTTGAATCAATACTCGCTGCTAATTGAGGATTTGAAATTGCTGCAGTGTGAATAACTACCTGTGGATTAAACGAATTAAAAAGTTCCTCAAGAATATTTCGATCGGTTATATCTATTTTAGCTGAGTTGAAGTTTACACAATTTCTAATGTCTTTATTATAAAGAGTCAGAATCGAATGATTTTTTGACAATCCAATATTCAAATATTGTCCGAGCAACCCGCTTCCACCTGTTATTAATATTCTCATTGTCCTAAATACCTGAATTAGTGACTAAAAATATGACTCTTCTTTACTTATGTTTTATAATTGTTTTCTTTGTTTTTAACTCTACTTTCTAATAAATTTATAAATTAATAACTTTGCTTTTATGAAAAAAATAATCTTTGTATTAATTGTATTTTTATTTGCAGCAGCTGGAAATTTCGCACAGGAATCCAGATATTTCGATGCTCCATTCGGCGGCGGCGGCGGGTTTACTCCCGGATTTACTTTCCCTAACGTTAAACCATTAAACGATGTTTTACCCGCAGATTTTCCCAGGCTGACAAATAAAGCGATTTTTACAACAGGAGGATCAGGTTTTTTTTATATAGGTCTTGTTAAATTTTTACGCATCGGCGGAGGCGGCTACGGCGGTTCAACCTCCGAATTGATTCAATCATCTTCAGATGGGTTTACCAGGGAAGTAAGATATTCAATTGGCGGCGGCGGATTAAGTATTGAATATACTTTACCATTTGTTAGAACTTTTGGAATTTCAGTGGGAACAATGATCGGTGGCGGAAGCATAAGTGCACAGATTTATAAAAACAAAGGAAGTTTTTCCTGGAATAATTTAACCGGAGAATTTGGAAATTCATCTCAAACAGATAACATCAGCAGAACAGTTACAGGAAGTTACTGGTTAATTTCACCCATGCTTAATTTTGATATTCCAATTTACAGGTTTGTTTCGGTTAGAGTTGGAGCAGGGTATCAGTTGTCTTTAGGTGAAAAATGGACAATAGAAAATGATCAGGAACTTAGTAATGTTCCTTCTGATTTTAATGGTAATAGTTTCTTTATTCAAACAGGAATATTTTTAGGATTTTTTGCTTTTTAAATGAAAAATATTTTAATAACCGGCGGTGCCGGATTTATTGGCAGTAATTTTATTAACTTGATGCTTAAAGAGCATACCGATTATCGAATAATTAATATTGATAAACTTACCTACGCCGGAAATCTGGAGAACCTCGTTCAGTGTGAAGATAATCCTAATTTTGTTTTCGTAAAAGGTGATATTACAAACGCCGAATTAGTGAGATTTCTTTTTCAAAAAAACGAAATAAATTATGTAATTAATTTTGCCGCTGAATCCCACGTTGATAGAAGTATTCTTGGATCTGAAATTTTTTACAGAACAAATGTAATAGGGACCAATGTTTTACTTGAGACTGCCCGCAAATTTGAAGTAGAAAAATTTATTCAGGTTTCTACAGACGAGGTTTACGGTAGTCTTGGCGAAGATGGATTGTTTACTGAAAGTACACCTATTTCTCCAAACAGTCCTTATTCTTCAAGTAAAGCTGCTGCAGACATGATGGCTTTAGCTTTCTTTCACACTTATGGAATGCCGGTTGTTATTACAAGATGTTCAAATAATTATGGTCCTTATCAATTTCCTGAGAAACTGATACCACTAATGATTTTAAACTCTTTAGGTGATAAAAAACTTCCTGTTTACGGGGATGGTATGAATGTTCGTGATTGGATATTTGTAGATGATCATAACAGGGCAATTGATTTGGTTTTTCAAAAAGGCAAACCCGGGCAAGTATATAATATTGGTGCTTCCAATGAAATGCCGAACCTGGAAATTATAAAACTCATTTTAAATCATTTGAATAAACCCGAATCTCTGATTGAATTCGTTAAAGATCGACCCGGACATGATAAAAGATATGCTATTGATTCAACTAAAATTCAGAGTGAGTTAGGGTGGAAACCTGCCTTTACTTTTGAGGAAGCAATTAAAAAAACAATTAACTGGTATCTTCAAAATGATTTATGGTGGAAAAGGATAATTACAGGAGAGTATCAGGACTACTATAAACTTCAGTATCTACTCTGAAAATTTTTAAGATGAAAACCGGAAGATTAATTACATGAGAAAAATTTTAAGCGTACTAGTTTTGTTTATTTTAAATATAAATGTCAACGCACAGTTAGATTCAAAGTTAAATCTAAATGGTAACGACATGCTTCAAATGGGAACTATAAGCGTAACTATCGGGGGAGAGTTTATTGTAACCGGAACATTTCCTGCTTTAATAACAGAACGCGTTGATGCTTTTATTACAAGGATGTATGATCAGGCTAAGTTGGAT
>CAWFHZ010000013.1:0-295000 GCA_963815785.1 uncultured Ignavibacteria bacterium | reverse complement strand
AATATTCCTGTACCTGGTAAATTTTGTTTGAGCGTAAGGAGGGACGCAGGAGTGAAGGTTAGCCACCTGATGGATTAGGTGGTCTAAGCAAGTAGGCTGAAAGTGCAGGTAAATCCACACTTTCTTAAGGCCGAGATGCGAACGGGAGGGCTTAGCCCGCAAACTAACCGTAATCATACTGCCGAGAAAATCTTCGTACGTGAAAAATTTATCAGTCCGTACCGCAAACCGACACAGGTAGACGGGATGAGTATTCTAAGGTGCTCGAGTGAGCCGTGGTTAAGGAACTCGGCAAATTAACTCCGTAACTTCGGGAGAAGGAGTGCCTCAAGTAGGTGAAAATCTTCGCGATCGTAGCTGAACGAGGCCGCAGTGAAATGGCCCAAGCGACTGTTTAACAAAAACATATGTCTCTGCGAAGTCAATCAAGACGATGTATAGGGACTGACACCTGCCCGGTGCTGGAAGGTTAAGAGGAGAGGTCAGCAGCAATGCGAAGCTTTGAATCGAAGCCCCAGTAAACGGCGGCCGTAACTATAACGGTCCTAAGGTAGCGAAATTCCTTGTCGGGTAAGTTCCGACCTGCACGAATGGTGTAACGATTTGGGCACTGTCTCAACCACGGGCTCGGTGAAATTGTGGTACCGGTGAAGACGCCGGTTACCCGCATATGGACGGAAAGACCCCGTGCACCTTTACTGCACCCTAACATTGGGTTCGGGTAAAGCATGTGTAGGATAGGTGGGAGGCTTTGAAGCCGGGACGCTAGTTTCGGTGGAGCCAACCGTGAAATACCACCCTTGTTTTATTTGGATTCTAACCTCGGTCCTTGAATCAGGATCAGGAACAGTGTTAGGCGGGTAGTTTGACTGGGGCGGTCGCCTCCTAAAATGTAACGGAGGCTCTCAAAGGTTCCCTCAGCATGGTTGGTAATCATGCGGCGAGTGTAAACGCAAAAGGGAGCTTGACTGCGAGACTTACAAGTCGAGCAGGTGCGAAAGCAGGAGTTAGTGATCCGACGGCTGCGAATGGAAGTGCCGTCGCTCAAAGGATAAAAGGTACGCCGGGGATAACAGGCTGATCTTACCCAAGAGTTCATATCGACGGTAAGGTTTGGCACCTCGATGTCGGCTCATCGCATCCTGGGGCTGAAGAAGGTCCCAAGGGTTTGGCTGTTCGCCAATTAAAGCGGTACGTGAGCTGGGTTCAGAACGTCGTGAGACAGTTCGGTCCCTATCCTATGCGGGCGCAGGATACTTGAGAAGGGTCGCTCCTAGTACGAGAGGACCGGAGTGAACGAATCTCTAGTGCACCAATTGTCACGCCAGTGGCATCGTTGGGTAGCTATATTCGGTTGTGATAAGCGCTGAAAGCATCTAAGCGCGAAGCACGCTTCAAGATGAGGTATCCCTCCATTTATGGACTAAAGACTCCTCGGAGATGACGAGGTTGATAGGCTACAGGTGTAAGTTCCGTGAGGAATTCAGCCGAGTAGTACTAATAAGTCGTGAGGCTTAACCGTTTAATTTTTATTCACAGGTTTGTCCTTTCTGTTTTTGGCTTGGTTCTTTCAATCTTTCTTTTGTTTTTTTGAAAAGTTTAAATTTTGGTGGTTATAGCCCGGGTGTTACACCTCTTCCCATTCCGAACAGAGAAGTTAAGCCCCGGCACGCCGATGGTACTGCATGCGCAGGTGTGTGGGAGAGTAGGTCGCTGCCAAATTTTAATTTATAAAACCCCGTTCATTTTTGTTCGGGGTTTTTTATTTTAAAATGATTTTTATTGTCAAATACGAACTATTGCTTTTAATTAAAAAATATTTAAAATTCTTGTCATCCATAAATATCTACACCTTAAGGAAGAATTCTTCCTGATAAAATCACGCCTATTTTTCCATTCTTAGGGCGTGGATTTGCTGATAATTTATTTTATAAATATTTCTATTTAATTAAAAAGGACCTTCCTCTTAGTTTCTCTTATTTTCAGTTGTAGTGTCAATAAAGTGAATCTATAATGGTTGGACAAACAATTCTGCATTATAAAATTCTTGAAAAGATCGGCGAAGGCGGAATGGGTGTAGTCTATCTTGCAGAAGATTCTAAATTAGAACGTAAGGTTGCAATAAAATTTCTGCCTTCTCAGATTTCAACTAATTCAGACGAAAGGGAAAGATTTAAAATTGAAGCGAAAGCTGCTGCTGCACTTAACCATCCCAACATTGCCACTATTCACTCAATCGAAGAATCCGGTGACGATCTATTCCTGGTAATGGAATATATAGATGGAATTGAATTAAAAGATAAAATAAAATCCGCTTCCCTTTCAATTGATGAATCGGTTAATATTGCTGTTCAAATTGCCGATGGACTGAAAGCTGCACATAATAAAGGGATAATACATCGTGATATTAAATCTTCAAATATAATGATCAATTATGATGGCAAAGTTAAGATAATGGATTTTGGATTGGCAAAAATTAAGGGTGAGGCAATATTGACCAAGATAGGGACAACACTCGGCACAACCTCTTATATGTCGCCTGAACAGGCAAAAGGAGATGAGGTAGATCAACGGACGGATATATGGTCTTTCGGGATAGTTCTTTTTGAAATGCTTACCGGAAGATTACCTTTCCGAAGTGAATATGAACAGGCTATTATTTATTCTATTATAAATGAGAATCCTGAAAGCGTAAAGTTCTTTCGCCCTGAAGTAACACCGTGGCTTGAAGCCGTAGTTAAAAAATGCCTTTCGAAAAAAGTTGAAAGCAGATATCAGGATGCTAATTCGATAATTCAAGATCTGTCTGGCATTTTAGCGGGAACTGTTCCCGCTGCTGTTATTAATAGAAAATCAATAAATATAAAGAGGAGAAGTTTATCTGCCGCCGTAATTTCAGTTGTTCTTTGCTTAATTATTACAGGATATTATTTCCTCAGGGGCTCGTTTCAGAGCAATTCAGTACCGAATGCAAGTGAGAATTCCCTTGCAGTGATGTATTTTGAAAATCAGTCAGGTGAGAAGGATATTGATAAAGTTCTGGTAAATATGCTTACTACAAATCTTGCCCGCTATAAAGGTTTGAATGTTATAAGCAACCAGCATCTTTTTGATATTTTAAAATCCCTGGGGAAACAGGATGCATCAACCATTAATATCAGCGACGCCACGGAAGTTGCAAATCATGCAAAGGTAAAGAAAATACTTACAGGTTCTATTATAAAAATAGGATCGGTAATACGCATCAATGCGCAACTCCTTGATGTAGGTAGCGGGAAAATTATTAATTCATACCAGGAAGACGGATATAAAATCGAGGATATTTTTTTAATGGTGGATGATCTGACTGAAAAAATTCAGGGAAATTTCAACATGCCTGATTTAGTTGCTGGCAGTCAGCCTTTGAAGATTAAAGATGTTACTACTTCATCAATCGAGGCATATAAATATTATGAAAACGGTCTTGAAAAATTATGGAGATGGGAAGTTGATGATGCCGCCGAAAATTTCCATAAGGCGGTTGATATTGATTCTACATTTGCAATAGCATATCTGCAGCTTGCTGTTTCTGAAACCAATAATTCTCTCTATGTTATCTCACCTTTTGCTGATATAAACCCGATACGTGTATTATTGAATCATGCCGAAAAATATTCATTTAAGGCAAGTAATAAAGAAAAATGGTTGATACATGTTAATAAAAAACTTTTCGACCGGGAGTTTTATTCTGCCGATTCACTTGCTGAGAAATTCGTTGAAAACTATCCCGATGATCGTGAAGCTAATCAGCTTTTCTCTTTTACAAGCTGGTTCGTGGGGGATAATGATCAAAGTATTAGTTCTGCCGAGCGTGTATTAGAAATTGATCCGACATTTATCGGAGCCTATGGTATGTTAGCTTATATGTATTCTTCCAAAGGTGATAACAAACATGCAATATCAGCAATAAAAAAAGCAATAGCTCTGCAGCATGCTGATAATGATTATGATACGGCTTTTGAAGTTTATCTCCAGGCTGATCAGCAGGAAGAAGCATTGCGCCTTTGCGAAACAATAGAAAAACTAAAAGGAATTCCCCCATACTATTACTTAGCTTACATTTATATGCTTGAAGGGAGCGGGGAAAAATCAAGAGAAGAATACCGAAAAGAAATTAAAGCAGATCCTCAATCGGAAAGTGGTATATTTTCTGACATTGCATGTTCGTTTGCTTATGAAGGCAGATATTCTGAAGCTGCTGCTGAATTTAACAAATGCATAGAGCATGCTAAAGTTTCAAAAAAATTATGGCTTGAAATGAATTCATATTTCAATTTGGGTAAAGTCTTTTTGATTCAAAGGAAACAGAAAGAAGCTTTGAATTCTTTTTTAGAGGGAGAGAAAGTATCCCGAATGATTTTCAAAGGAGCATTTAATCCAGTACCTGTTGTTTCTACATATTATAGCGGATTGGTATACTTGAAAGATGCTGATTTTAAAAATGCCGAACTTAATGTGGAGAAGATTAAATCTCTGATCAAAACCTACCGGCTCGATTCCTCTTATATGGATTTTTATTATTTGTTGCAGGGCGAAATATTTTTAGCTGAAAAAAGTCCTCATTCAGCTTTGGACGCCGTAAGCAAACTTACACCTTTCACCAAGATGTTTCCCCGCCGCCAAATTCTGGAAGCAAAAGTTGAAGCTCTTAACGGCAGCTTCGATAAAGCAGTTCAAATATTAAAAAAATTTCGCAATTCGATAAAGCTTAAAAATAAATACATGGGCGGGGACAATCTTGATTTTCTAATCGGTCGTTCACATGTTAATTACTACATTGCAAAACTGTATGATAAAAACGGTAAAAGAAGAGAGGCAATCGAATATTATCAAAAAACCCTTGGT
The DNA here is from genome assembly GCA_963815785.1 of uncultured Ignavibacteria bacterium. Taxonomy (GTDB): domain Bacteria; phylum Bacteroidota; class Ignavibacteria; order Ignavibacteriales; family Ignavibacteriaceae; genus DATFVA01. Next base: position 290,116 of record CAWFHZ010000013.1, on the reverse strand, counting down.
GAATGGAAATATGCTGATCAAAATATTATTGAACTGATAAGTACAAAGCAGCGTCTTCAAATTCTAAAGAATTTATAAATATTAATATCAAATATTTAAAGGTGCAGCGTGAAAAAATGGATTCTACTTTTTTTACTCCCACTTAAAATAATCTTTTCTCAGGATATAACAGGAGGTTTAAATGGACAAATCCTTGATTCTCTTAATAAACCAATTGAGGGAGTAGAGATAATTGTGAGCGGTACCAGTCTGCAGGGAACACGCGGCACTACTGCAGACAGTCGTGGTTATTTTATATTATCCAAATTACCTTCAGGAATTTACAAAATAGATATCAACTCAGTAAATTATCAAAATCTCACTTATGAAAATTTTCCGGTTCAGTTAGGTACGACTTCTTCTTTAGGAATAATTAATCTCAAATCAAGAATTATCAATATTCCTGAAGTAATTATTTATGATAAAAATACCGCGATTGATCCAACAACAACAACCGTTGGTGGTAATCTTTCTTTCAAAACATTTGATGCTTTACCTATTAACCGAAATTTTAGAAGCATGATTTCACTGCTTCCCCAGGTTAACGAGAGTTATCTTGGCGACCAAGCTAACGTATCCGGGAGTACCGGTCCGGAAAATATATATTATATTGACGGATTAAACGTTACAAACATCGTTAATGCAAATTTAAGTACGGATTTGCCATACAACTTTGTAAAAGAAGTGCAGGTTAAATCCGGGGGTTATGAAGCAGAATACGGACATGCTCTTGGGGGAATTGTAAATGTAATTACTAAATCAGGCAGTAATGAATTTCATGGCGGAGTATTTTCATACTTTACAAGTAATATTTTAGAAGGGAGACCAAGCGCAATTACACAAATTGTTACAGTTCCAAATTATCAGTTATATGATTTGGGCTTCAATCTGGGTGGACCTATTATATTAAATAAACTTTGGTTCTTCGTTGCATACAATCCGAATGTTGATCTGAAAAATGTTGAGCTTCCTGTGTTTGGAAAATATACCGATAGAAATATTACTCATCTATTTGCGGCTAAACTGAATTGGAATTCGTCGCAAAATACTAATTTCACTTTTAGTCTTTTTGGTGACCCGTTTAGTCATAATTCAATTAATACTGACTATATAAATAATGGTTGGACTGTAATTAATAAAGATGTTTTATTTGCAAAAACTAATGGTGGTGATATCGATCTTTCAGTTCATGGATGGCATAATTTTAACAACAATTTGTTATTAGAAACATCTGTTTCTTACTTGCGTAGGTTTGTAAATTCTTATCCTAACGGAGCTTTTGCACCTACTTTTCAAGACGATATTACACGTACTGTTTCTGGCGGAATTGGTGAAATAGGTAAACAACTAGAAACACGATCAAATATAAGTTCAAGTATTTCTGATATTATTGGCGGACATTCTTTGAAACTAGGGGTACAATTTGAAGACAATTCGTATAATGTATCAACTCAAGAAAACTCATTGGGAAGTTTTATTGAAAGACCTGAGGACTCTTTTTACATTGTTCATTATTTCAATGGTAATGGTGGCACAGTGAGGAATCATGTGCTCTCAGCTTACATTCAGGATTCCTGGCAGATTAGTGATAGACTTACTGTAAATCCGGGCTTTCGTTGGGAAGCTCAATTTATGATTTCCTCTCTAGGGAAACTGTGGCAAACTATTCCCGATGAATATCAACCCAGAATTGGAATTATTTACCAACCAGGAAAAATCAGCACTCAGAAAATCTTTGCATCATATGGTCGTTTTTATGAAGAAATTCCTTTAGTACTTGCTACACATTATGGTGCGGAAAACCCAACGATACTAAAATACTATAGCCATAATCCTTTAATAGATCCATTAGGTGAAGATTCCACAGGAAGTTATTTTGACACTATACTTCCCAAAGTCCCTAATTTTAAGGGAGAATATATTGATGAATATCTTTTAGGTTATGAAAGAGTGCTTTTTAAATTTTTCAAATTAACTTTAAAGGGAACGTACCGTTATTTACCCCAAACCGTTGAGGATGGATTTGACTTTAATCTCAACCATTTTATTATAGGTAATCCCGGAACACCAAGCTTGAGTTTTTTCCCTAAGTTATATAGAATTTATAAGTCTCTTGAAGTAACACTTGAAAGCTTAAATTATGAAAATTATTATTTCATGATATCCTATGTTTTATCCAGAAATTATGGAAACTATTCGGGTTTATTTGAAGACGGAGCCGTACAGCCAAATACAAGCAGCTTACCGGACGTACCTTTTCACATACCAAACAATACAGGATTGCTGCCTAATGACAGAACACACGTATTTAAATTTTCCGGTTCGTATTCATTGGGATTCGGCTTAACAATTGGGACTTCTTTTTTATGGGAAACAGGAACACCGCTCACCGAATTTGGACAAGATTATTTTGGACAAGATTATTTTGTTTCACCAAGAGGAACCGCAGGCAGAACTCCAGCACTTTGGGATTTGAATTTCAGGTTTACTTATGATTTTGGAAATATATTTAATTCTTCATTTAACCCGAGACTCAAACTCGATCTTTTTCACGTTTTCAGTCAAAGAACACCGGTAAATTATGATCAGGTACATTATATGAATTTAGATGAAAATGAAAAGCCTATAAACCCAAATCCCAATTATCTGACACCTATTGCCTATCAACTCCCTTTTACAGCACGATTGGGCCTGGAAGTTAATTTTTAAAATAATTATGTCAAAAAATATCGATAAATATGAACTGGAAAATGCCCGTTTAAAAAACGAACTTGAAAAATATAAAGCTGCAGTTGCAGAACTAAATACTTTAAATGAGCTTGCAATAGCTGCAGGAAGAGCTGTTGATGTTGACCAGATGCTTAATATAATTGTCAAAAAAACAACAAGAACTCTCAATGCAGAACAAGGTTCAATAATGCTTGTAACTCAGAATAAGGATGACCCCTTAAAAACATATCTGCGTCAAAAAGAAATGACAACCTCGAAAGAAGCTTATCATATCGGATCAGAAATTACGGGCTGGGTTTTAAGGCATGAAGAAGCATTAATAATCGATGATCTTTCAAATGATAAAAGATTTGATTTTAAAAAGGATAATCCTCTTATCCATTCTCTATTATGTGTCCCTGTTTGGTTTGAAGGGAAAATTATTGGTCTGCTCACTATGATTAATAAAAAAGGGGAAAAACATTTTTTTAAAAATGATTTTACTTTGCTTTCAATAATTTCTGTCCAGGCAGGTCAATTAATTAAAAACCTGCAGCTTCAGAAGGAAACTTTCGAAAAACAAAAAGAAGCCGAAAAGTTGCAGGAACTTGATACAATTAAAACTAATTTCTTCAATAATATTTCTCACGAATTCAGATCTCCGCTTACTCTCATTCTTGGTCCTTTAGAAAAACTGCTGGAACAGGAAATGAAAGAGGATTCAAAATCCAAATTAGAACTGATACACAATAATGCACACCGGCTGCTCAGATTAATTAATCAATTGCTTGATCTTGCAACAATCGATTCCGGGAAAATGAAACTCAGGATTGAACGAGCTGACATCATCACTTTTATAAAAGGAATTACTGTTTCTTATCAATTGTTAGCTGAATCTAAAAATATTTCTCTAAAGGCTAAATCTTTTTTAAAAGATTTGACGCTTATTTTGATAAAGATAAGATTGAAAAGATAATTACAAATCTTCTCTCGAATGCAATTAAATTTACAAATGAGAATGGTGAAATTTTGATTAATGTAAAAGAATATCAAAACGATTCCGGGGCACAGAATGAAATGATTGAGTTAATTGTTGAAGATAATGGTAGGGGAATTTCGCGCGAGGAAATTAAAAATATTTTTGGCCGTTTTAATAAAGCTGAAAGTTTTTATACAACTGAAGGAAGTGGTATAGGATTGGCTTTAGTAAAAGAATTAATAGATCTGCATTACGGTTCTGTTTCTGTTGAAAGCGAATTAAATAAGGGAACTAAATTCATTATCAGGCTTCCTGTAAGCAAGGAGTTTTACCTTAATAACCAAATTGATATTCAACCTCAGGAAAACAGATTACCTGAGCGATTTGAAGAGAAAATATCTTTATCCACCGAAATAAAAAATAAAAAACAATCGGAAGAAGAATTACCAATAGTTTTAATTGTTGAAGATCAGAATGAGATCAGAAATTTTATAAGGGAAAACCTGAGTTCTAAATATCGTATTATTGAGACTTCAAATGGTAAAGAGGGATTGGAAAAAGCTTTGGAAGTAATTCCTGATCTTATAATAAGTGATGTTTTAATGCCGGAGATGGATGGAATTGAATTAACAAAAAAAATTAAAAATGATTTTAAAACCGACCATATTCCGGTTATTCTGCTGACTGCCCGGGCAGCTGTTGAGAATAAGCTTCAGGGGCTGGAAACGGGAGCTGATGATTATTTAACAAAACCGTTTAACGTTAATGAACTCAATATACGTGTAAATAATCTGGTAAAACTAAGAAGGAAACTGCGAGAGCGTTATAAAAAGGAAATTACCCTGCAGCCAAAAGATATCTTAATAACTTCTACAGAAGAGGAATTTTTAAATCGGGCATTAGCAGTAATAGAACAGCATATTTCTGATCCTGAATTTTCAGTTGAACTATTTGCATCTGAAATATATATGAGCAGAGTTCAACTTCACAGGAAGTTTATTGCCTTAACTGATCAATCACCAAGTGAATTTATCCGCATATTCCGGCTGAAAAGAGGTGCAAAATTATTGTTAAATAAACACGGCAATATTTCGGAAATAGCTTATGATGTTGGTTTTAAATCCCCATCTTATTTTACCGAATCATTTAAAAAATTTTTCGGTTGCTCACCATTTGAATTTTATAAATCTCACCAGACTGATAATCCTTAAAATTATCATAGTGTTACCTCTGTTATAGCTTTTGTAACCTGAGTGAAAGAATAGCCTCCTTTTTTTTCAGAGTTTTATCCAAGCAAAAGATTTAACAACATAAACAAAACGGAGGTTCTATGAAAAAGTATTCTTTAACCGGTTACATTTTTCTTTTCCTTTTTTCCTTATCAGTAAAAGCTTCGGCACAAACTGATAAAGTCCTTTTTGCTTCATTAATCAGTCATACTGAAAATCCTAATCCTGAGTTGAAATTCGGTTCAAAGTACGTAAAGATTGAAGCTAACTATCTGGCTGGATTGAACTCTACAAATGCCGGAATATTGGCAAGTTCCATATATTTTGTTGGAGAAATGAAATCAGAGAAAGCATTACTGCCTCTGATGAAAATATTCAGAGAAACAAAATCAGATGAAGTAAAATTATTAGCAGCTTGGTCTCTTTTGAAAATAGGAAACAGCCGAGGTACTCATTTGGTTAAATGGGAGGTTGATAATGGAGAGAACAAGAATATAAAAGAAATGCTGGAATGGCTTTATAATGATTATTCATTAAAAACTTTCGGAAAAATCAAATGATAACTGCTGATGTATTGTCAGCATAATTCCTCCTGCCCTGGAAAAACCATTCCAGGGCTTTTAATTTTTTTTACATGGAAATTTATTAAACAAAAAATTATCAGAGGTTTTTATGAAAAAAATTTCTATTTACTTCATCCTTTTGATAGTTGGAATTTTTTCTGTTTTCATAAGGGCACAAGTTCAGTGGGATACTCAAATCGCACAGGGACTAACAGTGTTCTCTGATCCGATAATGATATTCTCAGCTGTTGACCAAAATATTTGCTGGGGAATCGAAAATTTCGAACTTGGGAATGGCATTACAAATCCCAAATTTGCTATAACAACTAATGGCGGCAGTAATTGGAGTGTGGCTTCAGCTCAAATTCCATCTGGTTGTGGGGTTGAGGCTATATTTGCAAAAGATGCCCAGACAGCCTGGATTGCAGTGTTTAATCCTACTAATGGGGCAGACTGTGGTATTTATAATACGACCGATGGCGGGGTCAGCTGGAATAAACAAGGAAGTGCATTCACCAGCAGCGGTCACCCTTTAATTATATATTTTTATAATAGAAGTGATACAGGTATCTGTGTAGGTGCTCCCAAGAATAGTCGTTTTGAAGTTTATACAACAATTGATGGTGGTACTAACTGGACTCTGGTTCAGACTACAAATATGCCGGCAACTGATCCTGGAGATATATTTCCAACAGGAGGTACAGGTTCAGGTAATACTTTCCTTTTCGGCACTTATTTAAGAAAGGTATACAGAAGTACAGATAGAGGTACAACCTGGACCAAGATTAATTATAATGCTGCACCCAGTGGTGCAGGCATTGGTATCCAATTAAAAGATGATCTTAATGGTATAGCCGGTACTTATTTCGGGGACCATATTAACCGGGTAGCCAAAACAACGGATGGAGGGCAAACATGGAGTTCACAGCCGCTTCCGCCGTCACATCCATCATTCTACTTTGTAAGTTACGTTCCGGGAACATCAGCAATGTATTTTGTAACATCCCATAATAATTACAGCTGGAACGATGAAGTTACCACTCCCGGTTCGATGTTTACTCAGGATAGCGGAAAAACCTGGTCCCAAATTGACAGCAAACCTCACGGACCAGCTTCATTCTCAGACGACGGCTGGGGATGGTCTAGTGGAATTGGGGATACAATATATAGAATATCAAGAGACGCTCTGCCTGTGGGTGTGAGGGAATTAACTGTCGACGCCGAACTGCCGGAAAATTTTAGTCTTGGACAAAACTATCCCAACCCATTCAATCCGTCAACAAAAATAAAATATTCAATTCCAACTTCAGAGTTCGTAACGCTTAAAGTTTTTGATGTATTAGGGAATGAAATTGCTACTCTTGTAGATGGAGAAAAACCAGCAGGTAGTTATGAAGTGGAATTTAATGCAGCAAATCTTTCAAGCGGGATTTATTTCTATAGAATGCAGACAAATAAATTCAGTGAAATTAAGAAGATGATTCTCCTTCGATAATTGATGCTGACATATTCTCAATTAAAAAGTTTTCAATAATTAATTAACAACAATATTACAGGAGGTTGTATGAAAACCATAAAAATTTATCTCGCTATCGCATTTACTGTTCTTATATTTTTTCAAGCTTGTAAAGATCAAGTTGAAAATATTAATCCGGTTGAATCAGGGCAACCACTCTCCCTGGAAAAGTGCGGTAAAGATTCTGTAGAAATTTCCGTTTTTGCAACTAGCTTAAATAATCCGCGGGGGCTTAAGTTTGGACCCGACGGTTATCTTTATGTTGCGGAAGGCGGTCTTGGTGGAACAAACCCTTCATCCGGTCAATGCGATCAGGTGATACCACCTATTGGTCCTTATACCGGAGACTTCACTGCCAGCATATCTAAAATAAGTCCAACAGGAACTGTTACAAGAATTGCAGAAAATATTCCCTCAAGTCAAACAAGCCCGGAATCAGGTGGATTAGTTAGCGGTGTTGCTGACTTAGCTTTTGTTGGTAATACATTATACGCTCTAGTAGGAGGAGCAGGATGTTCTCATGGATTTCCGGATAATCCCAATGGAATTTTTAAAGTAAATAACAACGGAACACTTGATTTAATTGCAGATTTAAGCGATTGGTCATTAAATCACCCGGTAGCAAATCCTGAAGAAGATGATTATGAACCTGACGGAACGTGGTACAGTATGATTAATGTACATGGTAAACTTTATGCCGTTGAACCTAATCATGGAGAAATGGTGAAAGTAACCACGAACGGTAACATAAGCAGGGTTATAGATGTCTCTGCTACTCAGGGTCATATTGTCCCAACCGCAGTTGCTTATCATGGAAACTTCTATTTAGGAAATCTTAATACATTTCCTGTTGTACCAGGAAGTTCCAGTATATTTAAGGTTACACCAAATGGACATATTCATATACGTGAAACTGGATTTACTACTATACTTGGATTAGTATTTGATAACCACTCCAGAATGTTTGTCCTTGAAATGTCAACAGTCGACGGAGATCCAACACCATACACGGGAAAAATAGTAATGGTTCAGCCTTCCGGTCAGCAGAAAGTTATTGCAGACAGTCTGTTTTTCCCAACCGGAATGACCTTAGGACAGGATGGATCGCTCTATGTTTCTAATAAAGGATTCGGACCTCCTGTACCCGGATTTGGTGAAATACTTAAAGTAAAGTTTGTAAGAAAAAATCATAGGTGATGGTCTGCTAGCAAGGATGATTAAAAGCTAATTAGATAAAGGAATATCAGGCTGAAACCTTTATGCAAAAAATAGAATCATATAATAAAAGGTTTGTCAGAAATATTATGATTCTTGAATAGTAATACGAATGGTTAATTTAACCCCGTTTATTTTGAACGGGGTTATTTATTTTCTAAAGTTTAATTTTAAAATTGTTATAAACATTTTTAAGGATAGTTTTTTATTTAAGACAGCTTCCTTTTTCTGTCCACCAGGGATGAATCTCATAAGCCAGTCGGCCCGCTTGTATTGCAGGATCATTCTTTAATAATTCTTTAACTTCATCTTCAGTATCAACATCAAAGATAAAAATTCCTCTCCAGTCACCATCATCACCGAATGGACCAGCAATAGCAAGCTTTCCTTCTTTGCCCATTTCCCTGATATTTTCCAGATGTCCTGCCTGTATTTTCTGAAGCTTGAGTGAATCAATTTTTTCTTTATTCGGACCTGCAGTTAACATTACAAAATAGTACTGTTTTAATTTGAATCCTTCGGCTTCTATTTCCCTTTGTGCAAAAGTCGACATAGAAACCAAGGTTAAAAAAGAAAAAATAAAAGAAACCTTCTTCATAATATCTCCAACTGATTTTTTTAGAAAAATAATAAAATAAAGCAGTAAAAAAATAATTATTTTTTATTTTTGATAATATCCGTCATAGCCTTGTTCAGTTCTGGATATTTGAATTTAAATCCATTATCCTCAAGCTTTTGAGGAACCACCCGCATACTCGCAGTTATAAAATCAGCAGCTTCACCTTTTACCAGTTTCATCAAAATCTTCGGCACCTTAAAGAACGCAGGACGATGCAAAACTCCCCCCAATTGATTTGCAAAATCATTCATCCTAATCGGGTTCGGTGAGGCTGCATTAACAGCGCCAGAGACCGACTGATTCTCAAGTAAAAATATATATGTTCGTACTATGTCATCTATATGAATCCAGGGAAGCCATTGTTTTCCATTGCCGAGCGAAGCTCCGAGATAAAGATTAAATAAAGGCAGTAAAGTTTTTAACATTCCATCTTTAGTACTGAAAACCGGACTCGTTCTTATGCTAATTCTCGTGATTCCATGCTCTTCAACTAATGAGGCTTTATCTTCCCATTTTTTACAAACGTCGGCTAAGAAATCAACTCCGGAAGATGATTCTTCTGTTAAAATTTTATCACCGTTTTCACCATAGTAATTAACACCTGACGCACATAGAAAAACTTTGGGTTTATTTTTGACAGAAACCATTGCCTCTGCTAAATTTTCTGTGCTCACAGTTCGGCTTTCCATAACTATTTTCTTATAAGACGATGTAAATCTTTTTCCGGCGATACTGGCTCCCGCAAGATGTATTACGGCATATGTATCTTCAATTTGATTCCTCCATTTCCCCGGATTACGAAAATCCCATTCAATATAGCTATGAGCGAAAGGAACAATCAGTTTAGCTTTTTGTATGTCCCGGGAAAAAATTGAAATTTCGTAATTATTGGAAAGCGCCTCCGTCAATCTAGAACCGATTAAACCTGTGGCACCTGTTATTATGATTTTTTTATTCATATTATTTTTGATTTGTTACTACTAAAAACTGGAAATGACCGTCTATAGTTCCAGTGAACTAATATAGATGAGACGCTAATTAATTAGGAATACTTTAGGTATCCATTATAAAAGAACAGACAGAAATAATTGTCTGATTAAACATACTTAAAAAAAATTACCAGATTAATTATTTTTCTTGCACCTGCAGGAAATTAATTTTATATTAAAAATTAAGGACCAGGGATTTGAGGGTTTTTGTTCATTCTGTTTCTTAAATCCAAAAAAAATAACAAAAATTTAGAAAGTAAATTTCTTACATTCATTTATTTTACAACCCCTTCGGGGTGGGAGGTAAAATGAAAAGATTAGTAGTTGTGTCAATTCTGTTTTTAATACTTACAGGTACTGCGATTTCTCAGTCTTTACTATTGGAGGAAAATTTTGATTATCCGGAAGGAAATTTGATTGATGTTTCAAGCAATTTTTGGAAAGAAGGATCAAATACTTCAGTAAAAATACAAGTTGTTCCCGGAAGTTTAACTTATTCCAATTATCCATCTTCTAATATCGGAAATAAAATTGAACTTAATGGAGGTGTTGAATCTAGAGAAGATGTATATGCAACGTTTGATACTCAATCAGGTGATGGAACAAGTGTTTATGCATCATTTCTATTGAATGTTACAGACCTCACTTCTGTAATAACCGAAGGCGACAGATTTTTAAATTTAAATGAAAGTAATTCTGGATCTGCAAGGTGCTGTGTTCTTATTAGAACTGGGTCAAATTCGTCCAATTATCAATTAGGAATTGGAAAAACGAATTACAGTACAAGTAATGTTTGGTACTCGACAGATTTAGATATTAACACTGTTTATTTAGTAGTAATTTCCTATACGTTTGTTAGTGGAAGCGGAAATGATATTGTAAGATTGTGGCTTAACCCTGATCTTTCTGGAACAATTCCTGCACCGATTTTAGAAAGTAGTAATGGAACTGATGGAAATGACATTGGTGCAGTTTATTTGGATCAAAAGGCAGCTTCTGGACAAGAAATAATTGATGGACTACGAATTGCTACTGATTGGTCTTTAGCTCCTCTCCCAGTCGAACTTTCTTCATTCACTGCTTCCGTTAGAAATAATTCAGTCCGGCTTAACTGGCGGACTGAAACAGAAGTAATGAATTATGGTTTTGAAGTTGAACGGGCTTTATCAATTAACAATTCTTCAGACGAAATTCATTATGGGAAAATTGGATTTGTTGCCGGAAACGGCAACAGTAACAAACCACATAATTATAAATTTTGGGATAAAAAACTGGAAATAGCGGGAAGATATTTTTATCGGCTCAAACAAATTGATAACGACGGAAACTTTGAATATTCAAATCCTGTTGAGGTACTTTATTACGATAATACTGGCTATCGTCTAAAGCAAAATTTTCCTAACCCTTTCAATCCGGTAACAAAAATAGAATATATCATTCCCGAACAAAGTTTTGTCACAATAAAAGTTTATGATATACTAGGTAAGGAACTTAAAACTCTAGTAAATAAAAATCTTGGAGCGGGAAGCCATTCTGTTAATTTTGAACCCGGCAATCTGCCAAGCGGATTTTATATCTACAGTATAACTGCGGGAAATTTCATAGATGTTAAAAAAATGCTCTATTTGAAATAATCCAATATTAAATTCGTGTTAAAAATACATGAAAGGTTTGCAGTCAAGGTTAATAAAACGTAATTTCACAGTATAGATTTTTGAGGAAATTCAAAACTAATTATATATTTATTATCAGAGGAGTTATTATGAGGAAATATGTACTTTCAATTTTACTGTCATTTGCGTTAATCGGGATTATCAAACCAACAACGATTAATGTTGATGTAGCCAGCTATGCTTTTACCCCATCTTCTTTTGATGCTGCCGTTGGTGATACTGTGGTTTGGACATTATCATCAGGTTCACATACTACAACTTCAACTTCAGTACCTACCGGAGCCGCAAGTTGGGATTACACTTTTTCAGGAATTGGTGATAGTTTTTCATATGTAATAACTGTAGAAGGTGTCTATGAGTATCATTGTGCGTTTCATCCAACATTAATGATGGCTTCTTTTTCTACTCCGGTTGCTCTTCCTATGTATGAAGATTTTGATTTTCCCGCTAATGATAATTTAACAATGCATGGTTGGGTTGCCCATAGTGCCGGCGGTACAAATCCTATTACAGTAAATGATGGTGGATTGACATTTGCAGGTTACCCCTCTTCCGGAATCGGTAATGCCGCGTTATTATTAGGCAATAGCGAAGATGATCACAGAATGTTTAATTCTCAAACTGTAAATAGTACTTATATGGCATTTATGGTGAATGTAACTGATAATCCTAATGGATATTTTTTACATTTTTCAACAAACCCGTATAGTTTTAATTATAGAGGAAGAATTTATGTGGAAGGAACAAATCCAAACTTAGAATTTGGATTAGCTTTCAATACAGAATCTGCCACTACAACAACAAATAATTATGTTTTAGGAACCACTTATTTGGCAGTTTTAAAATATACTATTGTTCCTGGAGATAGTAACGATGAAGTTAGTTTATACGTTTTTGATGGTACTTTCCCACCAACTGAACCTGCTTCGCCGACAATTGGTCCGCTGAGTAACAACTTTACCACAATTGATATTGATCCGGGAGCAGTTTCGTTTCGGAAATTTAGTGCATCGCAAAATATGATTGTTGATGGAATAAGAATCGGTACATCATGGAGTGATGTTGTTCCAGTAGAATTGACTTCCTTTACTGCTAATGTAAGTTCAAATGCAGTAACTTTAAATTGGAGAACATCCACCGAAACAAATAACAAGGGTTTTGAGATTCAGAGAAAAGTAGAAGGTTCTACCTGGACAAAGATTTCGTTTGTAAATGGGAATGGAACTTCAACTAAGAGTCACGAATATTCATATGTTGATGGGAACCTTGAATCAGGTAATTACTCTTACAGACTAAAACAGGTTGATTTTGACGGTTCGTACGAGTATTCTAATGTTGTAGAAGCAAGTATAAATGCTCCTAATAAATTTGAACTTGCTCAGAATTTCCCTAATCCTTTTAATCCTACAACTAAAATCAATTTTTCTGTTCCTTCAAGCAGCAATGTAAAACTTACGGTTTATAATTTATTAGGACAGGATATTACAACTCTGGTTAATGGCTTTATGAAAGCAGGATCTCATACAGTTGAATTTAATGCAACTAACATGAATAGTGGATTATATTTCTATAAGCTTGAATCAAACGGACTTACACAAGTTAAAAAGATGATGCTTTTAAAATAATTTGCCTATTCAATTTAATTTATGCCCGGTTTAATGCCGGGCTTTTTTTATTCAAGGGAATGTCGTACCATTTAGTCAAAAGAATTGTCGACCTGATATTGGGTGGCACCTTATTTATAATTTCGCTCCCCCTCATTTTTGTATTTTCAATTATTGCAACAATATACTTTGGAAAACAGCCGTTTGTAATTCAGGAGAGAAGCTTGAATTTAGAAAGCAAGTTTTTTAAAACTATTAAAATCAGAACGATAAAGGAAAGCAATAAATTTATTGATGAGGAAAAACTCATTAGTAATTTCCTTGATAAACATTCGTTAAAATTATTTGTCCCCTCGCTATTTATCTTCATAAGAAAGGCAGGGTTGGACGAAATGCCTCAGTTTCTAAATGTTATTCTTGGGCAGATGAGTCTGATAGGTCCCAGACCTTTCATTAAACAGGATTTATATAAGATGAAAAACTACTATCCCGAATTCTATGAGCAAAGAAAGAGAATAACTTCTAAACCCGGAATTTCAGGGTTATGGCAGATTTATGGAAACAGAAAAAATGGATTTAAGGAATTAACGGAAATGGACTTAAATTATGAGGAAAAGCAATCGTTGCTCCTCGATTTAAAATTAATTTTTACCACATTCTTTTTTGTTTTACTTGCAAAAAACCATGATTCGATTACAGGTTAGGAACAAAGATTTTTAACTTGAATAATCAGTCCATAATTGTATAAATTGACTCATTACATATAGAAATTAATTTATGTTTGGATTTGTCAAATCGGATAAGACGCATATTTATTTAGGCGGTGAAATATTCAAAGTTAAACAGAAAAAAAAGAGGATTATTCTTGCAATATTTGCCATAATTGGTTTTGTTCTGCTCAACCTTATCTTATATTCTCTTACAAACGTTTAAGCATCACATCCATTGAATTGAGTATATATTGAACTCCTGCCTCTTTAATCTTATATTTCTTGTTAATTATTTAGTGAAATGATGAAAAAAACTAATGTTTATATAGAAACCTATGGCTGCCAGATGAATTTGGCTGATACTGAAATAGTTATGGGAATTTTAAAGGATTGTGGTTACGAGATTACGAAGTCAACCGAAGACGCAGATGTTGTCCTGTTAAATACCTGTAGTATAAGGGAAAACGCTGAACAAAGAATCTACGGACGATTGGGTAATTTTAAAACCATAAAAAACTCTAAACCGGATCTGGTTGTAGGTATTTTAGGGTGCATGGCTGAAAGATTACGCAAAGATTTGATTGAAGAAAAAAAAATTGTGGATCTTATTGTTGGTCCGGATGAATACAGACGGATTCCTGAGCTAATAGATGTTGCATTTCATGGTGATAAAGGCATAGGAGTAAGATTATCTAAAACTGAAACTTATGATGATATAATTCCATACCGCGAGGATGGGTTGCAGGCATGGATTTCTGTTATGCGTGGATGTGATAAATTCTGCACTTTTTGTGTTGTTCCTTTCACAAGAGGAAGAGAAAGAAGCAAGCCTTTATTATCTGTTGTAAATGAAATTGAAAAATTATCTCAAAGAGGATTTAAAGAAGTTACTTTACTTGGACAGAATGTAAATTCCTATCTCGATGGTACTAATGATTTTGCCGATCTTCTTGTAGCTTCAGCTGCAGTTGATAGAACTATAAGAATAAGGTTCACAACATCTCATCCCCAGGATTTATCTGATAAACTTCTTTATACAATTGCTGAACATCCGAATCTCTGCAATTATATTCATTTGCCGGTTCAATCGGGTTCAAATAGAATCCTTGAATTGATGAATAGAACTTACACAATTGAGCATTATCTTTCATTAATTGAAAAAGCAAAAAAGATTATTCCCGGGGTAAGTTTTTCTACCGATATTATTTCCGGATTTCCTACAGAAACCTGGGAAGACCATTTGATGACGCTTGAAATTATGAAAACGGTAAAGTATGACGGAGCTTACATGTTCAAATATTCTCCGCGTGAAGGAACAAAAGCTTATAAAATGAATGACGATGTTGCCGAAGAAATCAAAACAAGAAGACTTCAGGAAATTATAAAGGTTCAGCAGCAAATCAGTTTGGAAATTAACCAGCAATTAATTGGAAAAGAAGTAGTCGTTTTGGTTGAAGGACTAAGTCGTAAGTCTGATCAATTTCTTGCGGGAAGAACTGATTCAAACAAGGTTTTAATAATTCCTTTTGATGAAAAAATAAAAGAAGGAACTTATATAAAAGCCAGGATTACCAGAGTTACCCACGCTACACTTTTTGGTGAATTCTCTGAGTTTCAAAACTCTGTTACTGATGACCTTGGAATGACCGGGTAGTGTTAATAACAACCAGAATTTCCGTATTAGGAATTTAATCTAATGAAATTCCCTCAAACTAAAATTATCTTTTTAATTTTTGTTTCTTTTATAACCATTTCTTTAAAGGCACAGGAAAAAGATATTATTAGCTATCTTAAGCTAATTGAAGGTGGACAGAAAGATTCGGTTCTAAAATTACTTCCCGATTTAATAAAAAATTTTCCAAACGATCCATCAATAATTTTTCTTGAAGGAGTATTAACTGAAAACGGTCAGGAAGCCATTCCGATTTTCAGCAGAATTATTGATGACTATCCTAAAAGTAAATATGCGGATGCTTCCATTTATAGATTATACTCTTATTACTACGCACTTGGATTGTATAATACTGCCGGCACATTGTTGAAAAAACTTAAAAAAGAATATCCTGATTCACCTTATATAAAAATTGCTGAAAGAGAAATACCATCTGAAAATGAACCGTCATCAACGGAACAAAAAACATCTTCTACTGAAAATACAGCTGATTATAAATTTACGATTCAGGCGGGTGCATTCAGCAATGATTCAAATGCTGATGCGTTAAAAAAATCGTTTGAAAATGCAGGGTACTTTTCATACATAAAAAATAAATCAGTCGGCGGAAGTGAATTCAGTGTTGTTTATGTTGGAAAATTTGCAAGTAATGAGGAGGCTCAGAATTTTCTTCAGGTTCTGAATGATCAATTTAAACTTAACGGACGGATTGTTCCAATAAATTAGAAGAAAAAATTGAATATCAGATTTATCGGGACAGGATCCGGAAAAACTTC
This sequence comes from uncultured Ignavibacteria bacterium, assembly GCA_963815785.1. Classification (GTDB taxonomy): domain Bacteria; phylum Bacteroidota; class Ignavibacteria; order Ignavibacteriales; family Ignavibacteriaceae; genus DATFVA01. The sequence goes on along the minus strand of CAWFHZ010000013.1, from coordinate 273,823 downwards.
CTTAAACAGGTATCATTCCTCTCTAATGATTTCGGACTCGGATTACAATTTATTAATTGATGCCGGTGATGCGGTTTCCCGCGCAATTCTTTCTCAAAGAATCTCATTTAATTCAATTAATGGCATTCTTTTCACTCATCTTCATCCCGATCATTTTAGCGGATTTGCTTCATTAATAGCTCAAATGAAAATGAACTATAGAGAGGAAACTCTTTCAATATTTATACATCATACACTAATACAATCATTAAAAGATTTCTTAAAATCATCATATATATTTATGGAGAGAATTGGTTTCCCGATTGATTTTATAGGATTTGATTTTAAGGAAGAAGTCATGGTTACTAATGGTTTTACATTTCGTTCAATGCAGAATGCACATCTTAAGGAATATGAGAAGTATGATTCTTCATTGAGTTTTGCCTCGGGAAGTTTTTTATTTAAATCAAATAATAAAAGTATTTACTATTCCGGCGATATCAGTTCTGCGGATGATCTGTTTCTCTTCGGCGCAGAGAAAATTGATATCCTTGTTACTGAAACAACACATATCAGCTTTGAAGAAATACTCAAAGTTTCAGCACAGCTTAAGCCGGGAAGAATATTATTGACACATCTGAATGATGAAGAAATTTCCAAATTACAATCCGGTATAAAATCTTCCGGAAATACTAATATTGAAATTGCTGAAGATGGATCCCTGGTTAGCTTTTAAGTTTGATAGTTGCATCATCATTCTTTAATAAAGCACCAAAAAGTAATATATTTATTAACTAATTATAAGTTCTTTAGTTTGAAATGACCATAGAAGAGTTTAAAAATAAATTCGGCATCATCAGTTCTGCAAGGGAAATAAATGACCTGGTAGATATAACTATGCAAGTTGCTAAGTCAGACATTTCTGTTTTGATTTTTGGTGAAAGCGGTGTTGGCAAGGAAGTATTTGCCCGTTCAATACACGGCTACAGTAAACGAGCTGATAAACAACTGGTAAGTGTAAATTGTGGCGCAATTCCCGAAGGTATTCTGGAAAGTGAATTGTTCGGACATAAAAAGGGCTCATTTACAGGAGCAGTTGAAACAAGAAAAGGCTACTTTGAAATTGCCGATGGAGGGACACTTTTTTTAGATGAAATTGCAGAGATGCCGCTTCAGACTCAGGTTAAACTGCTTCGTGCGATTGAAACAAATGAGTTTATGAAAATAGGTGCAGAAACGGTGACAAAGGTTGATGTGAGAATTATTGCAGCTACTAATAAAGATTTACAGAGAGAAGTTGATGCAAAACGATTCAGGGAGGACTTATATTTTAGATTAAAAGCAGTTTCGCTGAACATTCCTCCATTGCGAAAAAGAAAAGTTGATATTGAAGAATTATCAAAATATTTTGTAAAATCTTATTCGGAATTGAATGGGTTCAGTCCGAGACCAATTACAGATGAAGCAATGGAATTGTTGAAAAACTATCCCTGGCCGGGAAACGTGCGTGAATTGAAAAATACTATTGAAACTGCCGTTACTTTAAACAGGAATAATGTTCTTGATTCTTCATCTTTTGTTCCACTTATTCATCCTCCGATCATAGAAGACGCCCCTCCCAGAAATCTACCTATATTCGTTAAACGCACACCGGAAGAAGTGGATAGGGAACTATTATACCGGGCATTATTTGAAATTAAAAAAGATCTTATTGAGTTAAAGGATTTAATTAACAACAGGCAAGATGAGGTATATTCTCAGAATAATAACTCCCACGAGGTAATCCCGCTTGATGAAATGGAAAAAGAAGCTATAAAAAATGCTCTGGATAAAACGCGCGGTAATAAAAGAAATGCTGCTAAAATGCTCAAGATAAGTGAAAGGACACTTTACAGAAAAATAAAAGAATATGATATTTGACCGCTTTTATCATAAAAAAACAGCTAACTTTACCCATGTGAATTTTAGTTCAACCAAAATAATTTTCTTGTTTATCATCACCTGCCTGATTAATTTTGGCGGGTGCTGTTTATATTCTTTTACCGGTGCCTCGGTACCGCAGCACCTTAAAACCATTGCAATACCGATTGCGGAAGATAGAAGTGGTTCTGGTGAACCTGGATTAAAAGAGCTTTTAACTGATCAGCTTGTACAAAAATTTATAAACGATAATACTTTACAGGTTACTGAAAAAGTTAATGCTGACGCATTGCTTGAATGTGTCCTTTTACCATTAAGCGATGCTCCTGCTGTTGTTTCCTCTGGTGAAAATGTTGAAGCCAGAAGAATCACAATTAATGTTCAGGTAACATATAAAGATCTTGTTAAGCGGAAAACTATTTTTGATAAGAAGTTCTCTAATTATGGTGACTACCCTTCAGGCGGAAGTAGTAGTGAAAGAAAAACTGCTATAGAAACAGCAATAGATAAAATAACGGAAGATATCTTGTTAGACACAGTTTCAGGTTGGTAATTTTAATAAAAGGCTAAAAAAATGGATGATGTAGTTCTTATTGGTTACTTTGTTTCCTTGTTTATTCTTTTCGTTTTCGGTTGTCATGGTTTTATTATGATGTATTATCATAAAAAATACCGCAATGTTAAACACACTCCAAATACAATTGAAAATTTAGATTCCAGGGTTACTATTCAACTTCCTTTATACAATGAACTTTACGTTGTTGAGAGGTTGGTTAATGCTGTTTGCGAAATAGACTATCCAAAGGATCAAATGGAAATACAGGTACTCGATGATTCAACTGATGAGACCACTTCTATAGTTACAAGAATTGTGAAGGAAAAACAGGATGAAGGATTTGATATAAAACATATAAGAAGAGGAACACGTGAAGGATATAAAGCTGGTGCTTTAAAGGAAGGATTGAAAACTGCAAGTGGAGAATATATAGCTATCTTTGATGCCGATTTTATTCCTCATAAAAATTTTATAAAGAAAACTCTCTCTTTCTTCTCAGATGAAAAAGTCGGAATGGTTCAGACACGATGGGAGCATATTAACGGTGATTATTCAATTCTTACCAAAGCCCAGGCACTTGCACTCGATGGCCATTTTGTAATTGAACAAACTGTAAGAAATAAAGCCGGCTTTTTTATTAACTTTAATGGTACAGGCGGTGTGTGGAGAAGATCCTGTATTGAAGATGCCGGCAACTGGTGCGCCGATACATTAACTGAAGATCTGGACCTGAGCTATCGTGCTCAGCTTAACGGATGGCGTTTTGTTTTCCTTAAAGATTTTACTTCTCCCGCAGAATTGCCGTCGGAAATAAATGCTCTAAAAACTCAACAGTTCAGATGGACAAAAGGTGCCATTGAAACTGCTAAAAAAATTCTTCCGCTGGTGTGGAAATCTAAAATTCCGCTCAGAGTAAAGCTACAATCAACTTTTCATCTTACGAACAATCTTGTTTTTCCATTTATACTTTTAGCTGCTATTTTGAATGTTCCTTTGATATTTATTAAAAACAGCGGTTCACATGAAGCTTACTTTGCCATTCTCTCATTATTTGTTCTCGCTTTCGTAAGTTCATTTCTTTTTTATCTTTATTCACAAAAAGATATAAGAACAGACTGGAGAAAGAAAATAGTTTTATTTCCATTATTTATGGCAGGAAGTATGGGCTTTGCTGTAAACAATTCACGTGCTGTTATTGAAGGTTTACTTAACAGGAAAAGTGAATTCGTACGTACACCAAAATTTAAGGTGGTTTCAGATCGGGATACGTGGATGGGTAAAAAATACTTATCAAAGAAACTCGGATTTTCTGTTTATGTTGAAGCAATTATGGCAATTTACTGCCTGGTTGGAATTGCCTCATCAATTTACTTTCTTGAGATAGCTGCATTGCCATTCCAGATTCTATTTTTTGTAGGATTCTCTTTTGTTGCTGTTACCTCAATAAAACATGCATATGCAAAGGTTTAATGGTTTTGAATAAATCATTTTCACAGGCATTCAGCGATAAAGTTAATCTTATATACGAGTATAATAAACAATCTCCTTTGTTTGTTCGTGTTGCCGGCAGTGAAATTGAAAAAAATAATGTTGAGAGGGCTATTGAAATTCTGAATGAGGGGTTAGCTATTTATCCGCATTACTCTGTTGCTCATATTCTCTTAGGAAGAGCGTTAATGTTTAAGGGAAAATACAAAGAAGCGCTGGATTCCTATCGCAAAGGCAGTGAGCTTGTTAATTCGGAAAAAGTTTACAATTACTATCTGCACGAAGTTGAAACACTGAAAAAACAAAGATCCTTTTTTGAATCCTCTCACAAACCCGGATTTATTGCTTCTGAAGAAAATATTCCTGGCGAAAGCAAAAAGATAAGTCTTGAAAATGAATTGACTTCCTTTGATTTAATGGATGAAGAGAAAGAAAAATCTTTTTCTTCAAAAAGCGGGAGTGATTCTATCGTATCTGAAACTCTTGCAAATATTTACGTAACACAGGGAGAATTCAGAGAAGCTATAACGATCTTTGAAAAACTGTTGAGTAAGAATCCTCAGAAAAAGGAATATTATTCGCAGAAGATTAAAGAAATAAAAGCAGAACTCGAATAGATCCGTTTCTCCCCGTCATAATCCTTCTTATGAAATTATCAAATTTTAATAAACTTAAAAGATCTTTTTATAAAAGAGATTTAATTACCGTAGCAAAAGAGTTACTCGGAAAAATTCTTGTTAAAACAGATGGGAAAGAAGTGTTAGCAGGAATTATTGTGGAAGTTGAAGCGTATGATGGTAGAATTGATGAGGCTGCTCATACTTACAATGGTAGAACAAAGAGAAATGAAATAATGTTTAATGAAGGCGGCTATTTTTATGTCTACTTTACATATGGTGCACATTTCTGTTGTAATATTGTAACCGGCGAAAAGGGATATGGAACCGCAGTTTTAATTCGGGCAGTTGAACCTGTTCAGGGAATTGAACAAATGTCTTTAAATCGTTTTGGAAGAAATTTGGTTAATGAAAGAGAAAAATATAACTTGACCAGCGGGCCCGGAAAAGTTTGCCAGGCATTCAAAATCAACCGGGAATATTACGGAGAGGATCTGACTAAAGGAAGGATTTATCTTCTGAATCAAAGTAAACTTAGGGAAGATAAAATTATTCAGACGACAAGAATTGGAATTAAAAAATCTGTAGAATTGAACTGGCGGTTTTATATTAAAGATAACCCGTTCGTTTCCAGGAAATGATTAAACCTAAAAATTTATTAATTGTCAGAACTGACCGGATCGGCGATGTCGTTCTTTCGCTTCCACTTGCCCCGATAATAAAAAATTACCTGCCTGATTGTAAAATCACCTTTCTGGTTCGCGATTACACCAGAGCTCTTGTCGAAAATCATCCTTATATCGATAATGTAATCATCCTGAGAGAAGAGAATAAAAAAATCCCCCTGGCAAAAAATGTAAAAAACATTTCAAAATATAATTTTGATTCTGCAGTAATTGTTTATCCCACTTTTTTAACATCTCTTATTATTTTTCTTAGCAGAATTAAACAAAGAATCGGAACAGGTTACCGGTGGTATTCATTTCTTTTTAATCAGAAAGTTTATGAACATAGAAAATTTGCCGAAAAACATGAACTTGAGTACAATATAAATCTGCTTTCAAAATTCGGAATTAATGAAGATGCAAAACCCGGCAAAATTAATTTCAATCTTAATCCGGATCCTTTAAGTTTAAAAAAAATTGAACATTTACTTTCGGGAACAGAAATAAATATTAATGAACCAATCATTATAATTCATCCCGGAAGCGGCGGAAGTTCCGTTGATCTTCCGCAGGAAAAGTTTAAAACATTGGTGCAGAAAATATCGGGTGAATTAACAAATAATATAATCCTGACAGGAAATGAATCTGAAAAAGAACTCTGTGAAACTCTTAAAACTAACAAGAGTATATTAAACCTTGCAGGTAAATTGGACTTATCTGGAATTATTGCATTAATCAGTAAGTCCTCAATTTTTATAGCAAATTCAACGGGTCCAATTCATATTGCAGCTGCTCTGGGGAAATATACAATCGGATTTTATCCCAAAATTCCTGCTTGTTCACCGCAGAGATGGGGACCTTATACAAACAAGAAAGTAATATTTTCGCCCAATTTAGAATGTTTCAATTGTACCAGGGAACAGTGTAATAAGTTGGATTGTATGAACAGTATTGAAGTGACGGACATCTTTTATGAAATAGAAAAAATTTATAAGTTTATCCAAGCCGAACGGAGAAAATAAATGCTTAAAAAATATTTGTCATTCTTATTGTTATTGCCCGCCATCTCACTGGCTAATTACAGTAATATTGATTCTACCGGTGGTAGTCCGGAATTCAGAACATTGGAAAACAATGCATTCCAGGTTGGTGAAAAATTAACTTTTGATGTAAAGTATGGGTTTGTAACTGCCGGAGTCGCAACTATGGAAATTCCACAAATGAGACGAATTTCCGGAAGAGAAGCTTATCACGTTACTTTTGAAGTTAATTCAGTTCCAAGTTTTGACTGGATTTATAAAGTGAGAGATCGCTATGAAACATACATCGATAAACAGGGTTTGTTTCCATGGAGATTTGAACAGCATATAAGGGAAGGTGGTTACAGCAGAGATTTTTCGGCATTCTTTGATCAAAGACGGGGAAAAGCTAAAACAAGTGAAGGTGAGTACGAAATACCTAAATATGTGAATGATATTGTCTCTGCATTTTATCTTGCCCGTACATTCGATTATTCAAAAATGAAAATAAATGACAGAATTCATCTTAAGAATTTTTATAAAGATAAGGTTTATGATCTTGATGTAAGATATCTTGGGAAAGAAACTATTGATGTATCTGCTGGTAAGTTCGACTGTATCGTGGTTGAACCACTAGTTCAGGAGGGCGGACTTTTTAAAAGTGAGGGAAGCATAGTTGTCTGGCTTACAGATGATGCATGCAAATTACCGGTTAAAGTTAAAACAAAAGTGGTTATTGGTTCAATAGATGCAGAGCTAACCGGTTACGAAGGACTGAAAGGGAAGTTAACTTCAAAACATTAATAGCAGTTTATTTTAATCTTACATCCAGGGGAATTTTTTGCGGTTCTGAAAATTTTAATTTTGAAAAATCAGGGTGAGAAGTATTGATAATGAAATTATAATCTGTTGAAAGAACAGAACTTTTAATTTTTAGCAAGGGGGATTTTTTTAGTCGGAACCATTTATTTCCATATTTCTGCGATAATGTTTTTTCTTTAATCCAGTTTTTTGTATAAAACGATTCAGGAACTTCACTTACTTTCAAATCATCAGAATAAATTTCTGATTTTATAAAATGGAATCCTTCTCTTATAGTTTGAAATGAAACTGAATTTGCTTTCAATTCAAGAATGCACATCGCAAGTGAAAAACTGAAATATAAAACACTCTGTCCGGGCAAATGCCATCTTCCGGGAGTTGTTAATGCTCCAGTAGGGTCTAAGGGATTGTAAACATTCCTGCATATACGGTAGATAGTGAACACTCAATAAATTCCGTACTCTATTTGATGCAACGCTTCTTCAACTTTTCTTCTGCCGGATTCTGTTTTTAAAAGACCAACAGGTTCTTTACCATCCAGGGCTAAGACAGGTGTGTGCAGCCATTTATTCAGTTCATCATCTGAACCCAATACTTCTTTACCAAGCTCAAGTATTGATTCCAGAACTTTCAACCTGTCAATTTTTTGTTCTGATATTGTCATAGAACCTTGTTTTTTATTTGTCCACCTGGTTAATGTTTTGGGAGTAACATCCAAAACCGCTGCCAGGTTATTATAAGTAAGATCATATTTTTCATTTATCTCTTTTATCTTACTAATTTCTGAATCATACATATATGTCTCTGATTGTTTTTGAGTCATTGGAAATATGTCCTTTCATTACAGGACAAATGTACCATTTATTTTTTGAATTTTCAACCCTTTTTTTTCTAACAAATGGTTGTACGCACAGCTGTTCTTAGGAAAATCATTCCCAATTATTTATTTTTCATTAATTATGGAAGAATTTAATTCCCGGCAGGATCCTCCAGACGAAGATCCCGAAAAAAATAAAAACAGAGACAATATTGCTCCGGATGATTCCCCTGGAGGAATTCAACCCCAGATATCTCCCATTGCAGCAGCATTTATTGGATTAATTGGTGGATTTATTCTTTACCAGGTTATTGGCGGTGTTATAACTCTCCTTATTTTTGGGATGAATATTGAATCTGCCCCTGTTAATTCGGTAAGGTTGATGACCATGGCCGGACAGATTTTATTTATCCTTTTACCTGCGCTGTTATTTTCAAAATGGTTTTATATTGATATTTCTGCTGTCATTCGTACACGTGTTCCTTCTTGGAAAGAATTTGTTCTTTTCGGAATTGGAATTATTATTCTTACGCCTCTTCTTCAATATTTTATTACAATTCAAAATTACCTTATAGATATCTGGGCTGCCAATTCTTCTTTTATAAATTCAATTAAGTCATCTCTTGACTCACTTAATGATCTTGTAGAAAAAACTTATGGTGATTTACTTTCTGCCCACAATATTTATGAAGGATTATTGGTAATTGCAGTTGTGGCTATAGTTCCTGCAATTTGCGAAGAAACAATGTTCAGAGGTTTTATTCAAAAAAGTTTTGAACTAAGAATCAAACCTGTCCGGGCTGCTCTTATCACTGCAATTTTCTTTGGAATTTATCATTTTAATCCTTACGGAATGATTCCTTTAATCATTCTTGGATTTTATTTTGGATTTGCTGCATATATGAGTAATTCTATCCTGGTTCCTATGAGTCTTCATTTTACAAATAATTTTATTGCAATAATGGTTTATTTTTTAGTTGGTAATGAGGATCTGATAAATTCAACACCCGACAAGGACGTTGATATAAAATCAGCTATACTTATTATAATATTACTGACTATTCTTATGGCAGGATTAGTTAGTGCCATTAAGAAATATTATTCAAAACAGCAGATTACAACATAAGGAGGATTTATGCCTGTATGCCCGAATTGTGAATATGAGTATGTTGAAGGAATAACTATTTGCCCCGACTGTGGTACCAGGTTGGTAGATGATAAATATTTTATTCCGCCTGAAGAATGGGATGAAAAAAACTGGCAGGTAGTTTATACTTCCGGTCAGGAATATGATGTTGAGATGTTGAGAGATAATCTTGAAAGTGCCGGAATAAAGACATCAATATTATCACAGAAGGACAGAAATTTTCCTGCACCGGGAGATTTTTCACTTGTAAAACTTTTTGTGAGAAAAGAAGATGTTCAATCTGCTTTAAATTTTATTGAGCAGGTTAAAAAAGAAGAAAACAGTGAAGAAGATGAGGAAGAATAAATCCTGATGTCTCTTGGTAACACAACACAGAGAGTGCTTGTTGCGATTATTGCTATCCCTGTTATGGTTGCTGCCAGCTACTTCGGAAGTATTTATTTCTTTCTGTTAACGGCTTTTATTGCTACAGTTTCATTTTATGAATTCTGCAGGTTCGTAAAAAATAAGAGTATTTATACCAATACTTGGATTGGGATACTTTTTATTCTCCTCTTGCTGATAAATGAATATTTTCATTATCTCGAAATTTATTTTTTAATTCTCACTCTCACTGTTTTACTATCCTTATTTGAATTATTCAGGAATAAAGGTTCTGCAATAATAAATATTGGAACAACCTTGCTTGGCATATTATACATAGGATTTTTTGCTGACGCTTTGCTCGGTATTAGGGAACTCTATCCAAGGATTGAATATTTATACGTGCGCGGAGGGTATCTTATTATTTCAATTCTAGCATCAATATGGATTTGTGATTCGGCAGCTTTTTTCGGCGGTATTAGTCTTGGTAAACATAAATTGTTTCCAAGAGTTAGCCCTAAGAAAAGCTGGGAAGGTGCTGTTTTCGGATTCATTTTTGCTGTTTTAACAATGCTTTTGGCTAAAGTAATTATTTTGGACTTCTTAACATGGACAACTGTTATTATTTTAGGTGTAATAATTGGAACAATAGGACAAGTTGGAGACCTGGTTGAATCATTATTTAAACGTGATGCAGGGGTTAAAGATTCTTCTGCATTAATTCCCGGTCACGGTGGAATATTTGACAGGTTTGATTCGCTGCTTTATACTGCTCCTGTAATTCTTCTTTACTTTAAATATTTTTCACGCTGATAATCTGAATTAACATGATTGCGAAATCAAAAGATACTATAAGTGTAGTTACACTAGGTTGTTCTAAAAATACGGTAGATTCTGAACGATTAATGAATCAATTAAAACTGAACAAACTTTCATTATCTGAAGATGCAGATAATGCAGACACAGTTATAATTAATACCTGTGGTTTTATTGAAGCGGCAAAACAGGAATCGGTTAATACAATTTTGAATGCAGTTGCATTAAAAGAAAAGGGAAAACTTAAAAAAATTATTGTTGCAGGATGTCTTTCAGAAAGATATATGGACGATCTCCGCAAGGAAATTCCTGAGGTTGATGCTTACTTCGGAACAGAAAAGTATGAAGAAATACTAAAGGAGTTGGGCGGCGATCTGAAAAAAGAATTACTCGGAGAAAGACTTCTATCAACACCATCTCATACAGCCTATCTGAAAATTTCTGAAGGCTGTGATCACCCGTGTTCATTTTGCGCAATTCCTTTAATGCGGGGGAATCATAAATCCATTCCAATAGATCAACTGGTTAAGGAAACCGAATTCCTTGCAAGGAATAACACAAAAGAACTTGTACTGATTGCCCAGGATACAACCGATTACGGAAAAGACATTTATGGTAAAAAAATGATTGCCGGTTTACTGAATAAACTCAGTGAAGTTGATGGAATAGAATGGATAAGATTAATGTATGCCTACCCCTCACAATTTCCTGATGAGTTAATAGATGCTATTGCCGAAAATCCAAAAGTCTGCAAGTATGTTGATATTCCCTTACAGCATATTTCCGATAATGTGCTTAAATCAATGAGAAGGGGTGTTACTTCAAAAAGAACAAAAGATCTTTTACATAAATTGAAAAACAGGATTCCAGGTATTACATTACGAACGACATTTATTGTCGGTTATCCTAATGAGGGAGAAAAAGAATTTCAGGAACTTTGTGACTTTATTAAAGAAATTGAGTTTGATCGTATAGGAACTTTTACTTTCTCCAAAGAGGAAAATACCAGCAGTTTTATACTTGGTGACCCGGTCCCGGAAAAAATAAAACTGGAAAGAAAAGAAATCCTGATGGAAATTCAAAAAGATATTTCATTAAAAATAAATGAAAATTTCATTGGCCAAAAACTCCGTGTTTTGATTGAAGGACAGGAAGGGGAGTATTACATTGGCAGGTCATACCGGGATGCACCCGAGGTGGATGGTGAAATCCTTATCCCTGTCAGCGGACAAAAAATTACCCTGGGTGAATTTTATATGGTTGAAGTTTTCGATTTTAATGAATATGATTTGTACGCAAATATTTCCCCGGGCGGGAGTTAATCATGAAAAAAATATTAATCTTAGTTTTACTTTCACTTCTTTTTATAACTGTTAAAGCGCAGGTTGAAACTGCAGATAAACCGGATGAGACCAGGTCACTGCCAAAATTTTACCAGGATTTTTTAAATTTTTCCACATCGGATAGTGCAAGTACGAGAGTTGATGCTTTTATCCAGGTTCCTTATAACCAGATACAATTTGTAAAATCGGATAAAGGGTTTACAGCAAGCTATACCGTAACTATATCTGTTTTTGATGAATACAGGGAAAAGCTTATAGTAGAAAAAGTCTGGAACGAAGAGGTAAATGAGAAAAACTTTGAGCAAACAAACAGTCAGAATAATTATAACCTTAGTCTTAAATCATTTTACCTGCAGCCCGGCAAATATATTATCCGAAGTTCTGTGGAGGATAAAGAATCAAAAAAAGAGTATTATACCGAAAAACCTTTTATAGTAAGATCGCTGAACGGAACAATTGCCTTAAGTGATATAATTTTAATCTCCAAAGTTTCAGAAACAAGTGATCAAAAGAAGATTCTGCCAAATGTTTCCGGTAATGTCGCCACACAAAAGGATGGTGTTCCTATATTTTTCGAAGCTTACTCGAAAACTCCTGCAGAGATCAGACTTCAGTATGTAATATCCAATGATAAACAGGATATAGTTTTTCAGAGCAGCGAATCCAGACATCTTGATTCAGGTAAAACCCAGATATTTCATACAATAAAGGATAGCCTGATCAATCTTGGAAATTATCTGCTCACTGTAAAAGCAGTAGGTCAGAATGATTCTGTTATTGCATCTGCGAATAAAGCTTTTTTCTCAAAATGGGTTGGTGTCCCGTTAACTGTAAAAGATCTTGATCAAGCCGTTGATCAACTCGTTTACATAGCTTCCTCAAAAGAACTTGATTATATTAAAGAGGCAAAGACTCAAGAGGAAAAATCAAAAAGGTATCTGGCATTCTGGAAAAAGAAAGATCCCTCTCCTTCAACTGAAGAAAATGAAGTATTTAATGAATACTATAGACGGATTGAATATGCAAATCAACATTTCTCGCATTACGTAAAAGGATGGAAGACTGATCGCGGCATGGTATTTATATTGCTTGGTGCTCCAAACAATGTTGACAGGCATCCGTTTGATGTTGACAGTAAACCGTATGAGATCTGGCAATACTACCAGATGAACAGACAGTTCGTTTTCGTGGATGAAACTGGTTTTGGAGATTACCGATTAACTACTCCGCTTTACGGGGACGATTATCGTTACAGGTAATTATGATTGTAACAGTAACATTAAATCCATTACTTGAAAGAAGATATTCTTTTCAATCTGTTAATTATCCGGGTATAAACAGGGATGGAAAACTTGAAGTAAAACCGGGCGGAAAGGGAATTAATGTTAGCCGCCAGTTAAATCATTTAAATACCCATAATCTTGCTTTCACTTTTCTTGGTGGCGCAAATGGAAAAACCTTCCGTGATGCTTTGAAACAGGAAGAAATTAATTATACTTCTGTTAAAATAAATTCAGAAACACGTGATGGGGTTGTCTTAATCGATGAGTTAAATAAAAATGTAACCAGCCTGTTCGGAAGTAATCCGGAAATAAACGAAGATGAGGTAGAAGAATTCAAATTAAAGCTTGAAAAGATTATTCAGAACTGCGAAATAGTAATTTTCTCGGGAAGCTCACCCTGTAAAAATACTGATTCAATTTTTCCTTTTGGAATTGATATTGCAAACAGGTTCGATAAAATTTCTGTATGCGATACTTATGGTGAAAATCTTTCTCAATGTATAAAGGCTGGTCCCACCATTCTGCATAACAACACTGATGAGGTTCAAAAATCACTCGGGATTTCTCTAGACTCAGAAGAAAAAATATTATCATTCATGAATGAACTGTATTCCAATGGTACCAAGCAAAGTTATATTACAAATTCAGATAAAAACTTCTACGCTTCAAATTTTGAGTTTCATTTTAAAATTAGTCCCCCGGTTATTAAAACCATTGATCCTACCGGAAGCGGGGACAGTTTTGTTGCCGGAATAGTTTATAGCTGGTATAACGATTTGACTTTTGAAGAGGGTTTAAAATTAGCAACTTCACTGGGTTCTGCTAATGCTGCCAGGACTGATGTATGCAATATTTCTTTAAATGAATCTAATGCGCTTGTTCCTGGTATTGATGTAGCTGTAATCGGGAAGAAAATGAAAACCTTAGATGTTACGCCACGTTAAATACATACCTTTTTTACTTTTCTTTATTACATCATTATCTGCGCAGGTAATTAAAAATTTTAATGTAACAGGAAACAGAGTTTTTGATGATGATAATTATTACACATGGAGTGGTATAAATACAGGTCAGAAACTTGCGCCGGGATTGCTGGACACAATTAAAATTAATATAGCAGCTGAGCTAGGCAAAAGAGGATATCTTCAAAGCCGGTTTGACAGCACGAGCGTAGATGTTTCAGCAGATTCCCAGGATGTAAATATAAATATTGCAGTGGATGAAGGTGATCCGACTTATATAAATAAATTTATCTACGTTGGAGCTGATTCTATTGATACTGTGAAGATAATCCCTCTTTTTGATTTTCTTAATGGAGATATACTAAATAAATATGAAATTGAACAATCTATGGCAGATGCTTTGGATTATTATGAAGATTCCGGAAATCCATTTGCAAGATTAGTTCTTAACTCAGTTTATATTTATTATGATTCATTGAAGGAAGAAAGTCTTGCTGATATCCATCTTGAAATAAAAAAAGGGGAAGACAGAAAAATTGATAAAATCGAGGTAAGCGGAAATTCTTCAACTAAAGATTATGTAATTATCCGGGAACTCCGTTTAAATAAAGGTGAAGAATATTCACAATCCAAAATAGACGAGCTGCCCAAAAGATTAAATCGCCTTCGTTTTTTTGAACCTGTAGAATCCCCTCAGTTTTATATAAACGGAAAAGGTGAAGGAGTTCTTTCGCTTAAGGTTAAAGAAAAACAGACCAACAACTTTGATGGAATAGTAGGCTATATACCCGGAAATAAGCAAAATGAAAAAGGTTATCTCACCGGGCTTGTGAATATAACAATGCGAAATCTTTTTGGAACCGGGAGAGCCGCAGCTATAAGATGGCAGCAGTTTGACAGGTATTCGCAGGAAATGGAATTAAAATATCTTGAACCCTGGTTGTTTGGTTATCCTTTTAATATTAACGGAGACTTTTTCCAGAGGAAACAGGATTCAACTTATGTTCAGAGAAAGTTAGAGGGGGGGATTGAGTATCTTGCAACTGAAAATATTTCTGCTGCAGTTACAATATCAACTGAACAGGTCATTCCAACCATAAAAGAAATTCCCGTTTTTACAGTATTCAACAGCAGTGCCCTGACCACGGGCCTTAACCTGAAGTTTGACAGTCGTGACGATCCGTATTCTCCGACTGAAGGATTACTCTTTATGACTTCATATTCATTAAGCAGAAAAAAAATATTTGGTCCGAAAGAATTCATTACGCCAAATATTGAAACCAATGTAAATCTTCAGAGATTATCTTTAGATCTTAGCTGGTTCTACGAGCCATTCCTAAGGCAGGTTTTTGCAATTGGTCTTCATGGAAAAGATCTCAGAGGGTCATTTTTTGAAGATAGTGATCTGTTCCGGCTGGGTGGTACGAATACGCTTAGAGGATACAGGGAAAATCAGTTCCTGGGTTCCAGGATTGCCTGGGGAAATCTTGAATATCGTTTGCTGCTTACGCGCCGTACTTTTGCGTTTCTCTTTTTTGATGCGGGATACTATTTCAGGAAACCTGAGCCGGAAAGAAATATACTTAAAGAGGAAGCTGTTAAAACCGGTTATGGTGTTGGTCTGAATATCGAAACAGGGGTAGGTGTATTAAGCGTAAGTTTTGCACTTGCCGCGGGCGATTCATTTTCAGATGGAAAAATTCATTTCGGAATAGTTAACGAATTTTAATTTTCCATTTGATTTTATTATTTCTTTATTCCTAATTTTCTTCAATACTTATCTGGTCTAATGAATTTATTTTCCAAATTATCCGCAGCTGTTTCACTCACCAGGATAATAAATGTATTAATAACATTTGTTTCCGTTCTTGTTGCAGTGCTTATCTGTTCATCATCTTCTGCAATTCTGGCCGGAACCATATTATTAGCCGCAGTAACTGCATCAATTGTAACTGCCTGCGGAAACATTATTAATGATGTTTTTGATTATGAAACAGACTTAGTTAACAAACCGAACCGGCCGTTACCATCGGGAAATATGTCAAAGTCCTCTGCAGTTGCCATCTATTTTGTGCTTCTTATTATTTCTCTGATAATGAGTTATTTAATTAGCTGGATAATATTTACAATAGTACTTCTTTCTCAATTACTTCTATTATTGTATTCTCTCAGCTTAAAAAAAATTCCTCTGCTTGGTAATGTTGTAATATCATTTTTGACAGGGTTTGTATTTATTTACGGAGGGATAATTGCAGGAAATATAAATGCCGCATTAATTCCGGCATTATTTGCTTTCCTTATAAATCTTTCACGTGAAGGAATTAAAACAATTGAAGATATACCCGGGGACATAAAGACAGGATTTAAATCCTTTCCACAAATATTCGGAATTAAATTTTCTCAAAATCTTATAGCAGCTTTCCTGATTCTCTTACTGCTTTTTACTTTTGTTCCTTTTATAACCGGTTTCTATAGTATTGAGTATTTCATTCTTGTGATGGTGATTGTAAATCCGTTGCTGGTTTATGTAATAAAAGCATTACTCGAAAACAATCAATCGGTAAACTTGAATAAATTAAGTTTTATTTTAAAATTAAATATGATTTTCGGACTAATAGCAATCTATTTTGGCAGATGAGAAAATTCGATAATTCTTTCAGGACAGATACTTTTGAACTCATTGCAGGTTCCGATGAAGTAGGGAGAGGACCTCTTGCAGGACCGGTAGTAGCTGCATCAGTAATATTTCCCAAAAAAATTTACATTAAGGGAATCAGGGATTCCAAAATGCTTACGGAAGAAGAAAGAGAAAAGGTTTTACCGAAAATTCTTGAAAAATCTATTGCCGTATCGGTCGCAGTGATTTCTCATGCTGAAATAGACAGAATAAATATACTTCAGGCTTCGCTGCTTGCAATGTACAATTCTCTTTGCCGTTTAAAAGTGCAGCCGCACCTGGTTCTGGTTGACGGCAATAAAGGATTTGATTATCCTGTCCCGGTTATTCCTGTGATCAAAGGTGATGCTCAATCATTTTCTATTGCAGCAGCATCTATAGTTGCAAAAGTAGCAAGAGACAGAATAATGAAAAGACTATGTCCTATATTTCCGCAATACCTGTGGTCAAAAAATAAAGGTTACCCGACAAAAGAACATATCCAGGCTATAAGGATTTTTGGTCCATCACCTCTTCATCGAAAGACTTTTTTAAGAAAAATTTTGGAAGAAAATCCTGAGCCGGAGTTAGAATTTGAAAAGAAAACATCATTAAGATAATCAATGAGTATTTCTTCTAAAGAGCTTGGTAAGTTAGGCGAAGAAGCTGCTGTAAAATTTCTCAGGGAAAAAGGATTTGAAATTAAAGAGCAGAACTACAGGTTTGGAAAAGGTGAGCTGGACATAATTGCAATCGATGGGAATGAAACAGTTTTTATAGAAGTTAAAGCCAGGCAGAATCTGGAAATGGGTGATCCTGTTTATGCAGTTACTCCCGGTAAAGTTAAACAGCTCAAAAGAATTGCCGAGTTATATTTATTTGATAAGGACATAGAGGAAATTGACTGCCGGTTTGATGTTATAACTGTACTCTTCCGCGGGAAACAAAAACCTATAATTGAACATTATGAAAATGCATTCGATTAGCTTCATAAATTATCGTAATGCAATTCCAACTGAAATATATGTTAAAAACGACGGTTCCGAAGTCGTTAGAACTGAGTGAAATCCTCCTTCGAATTCAATATACTCACTCTTTCCCGTTGGAATTAAGTAATAGCTGTTTAGTCCCCCAAAAAATCCTACTCCCAAATACCCAAAAAAGAATGGAGCAAATCCGAAAGAAGCACCCATCATAAGATTTTTTGTTATAAGAAGTTCAGGGCCTGTTTTAACATAAGGTATTATTGCAAATGTTCCGTCATAATTATTTACTGAATAGGCAAAGTTTGCTCCGACTTCCAGGGCTAAATCTAATCTTAAAGGTTTATCAAACGGGTTAAAACTGCTGCTTCTGTAATTATAATTTACAAAGTAATTACTTAATTCCGGTTTTCTATTCTTTTGCAGCAGACTTGAGTATCCTACTAAAATCCTGGATCGTGACAATGTTGGAGAGGTCTTTTCCGATTCTTTAAATTCCTGGGGGAATACCAGGCTTGAAAAAATAAAAACCATTATAAAAAACTGGATTAAAAAATTTCCGGCAAGTTCAGAACCCTCTTTATGTTTTCTAAATTGATTCAATTTCTCCCCATTAAAATTATTATTGTATTCCAAACATAAATCAAAAAGTGGATACCGGCAAGATTAAAGCATTCCGATTTTCCGACTAAAGTGAGAATAATTTTTTAATTAAATTAGCAATCGTAAATATCTAAAACATAAGATTTGTGTATGATCCGTTTTTACTCTTATTCAAATAAAATTTTTGTTGGAATAATTTTTCTTTTATTTATTTGCCCGTTCATCAGGGCGCAGGAGAAAAACTATTTTTATACAAACAAGCCATACGGAAGCGAAGCCCTTTTCAATCCGATAAGTCTTTTTATTAATGGAAGTTTCGACGTAACTCAACTCCAATCCGTTTCCAACAGAATAGGTGATCAGGATTATGAGAAGACTTTTCATGTTGTAATGAGAAGTCTTGGTCATCCGTTTGAAAATATTAAACATTACGGATGGAATCTTTTTTTGCGCACAGAATTTTTTCCTATAAGTTTTAAGAAAGAGGAAATGCAATGGATTCCAAACTATCAGCAACATCTTATCGGCGGCGGTATGCTTTATACTGCAATGAAAGAGTGGTATGAGGTACATCATTTCCCGGTTCCGTGGCTGCTGTCTTCTATCACCCTGATGACCCATCATTTATTAAATGAAATGCTTGAATCCGGACCGAATGAAGTTTGGAGTGTTGATGAAGTGTCCGACATCTATGTGTTTGATCTTGGAGGAATTGTACTTTTCAGTTTTGATAATATTAATGAATTCTTCAGCAAAACATTAAACCTTGCTGATTGGTCACTGCAGGCAACAATAACTTTTCCTTACGGAAGAGTGAATGCCGGGCAGTATTTTTCAATGAAGTGGAAGCTGCCTTTCTCTGAAAAATATTCTGTTTTTTATCGTTACGGAATGGGCGGAGTAATCGGGCTTTCAGAAAAACTTGAATCGGGAGATAATTTGTCAGTTGGTGTGGGATTCAGATCGAAGCATCTTGTTGATGTGACAACAACTGCGAGACAGCGTACAATAGAAACCAGCTGGCAGGCAGGCGTTTATTATGATCGGAATAATTCATTGCTCGCTTCGGTAACATTAAGCGGAGTCAGGGAATATTTTGCTTCAATTGATATTTATCCGGGTATAATTAATATTGGAAATTTCTCTCCGGGCATTTGGACAGTGATTGGAAGAAATGGTAATTCAGTTTTCGGAATAACCACAAAATATATTCTTAGTTTTGGATATGAAATGAATTATTGAAATTATCATTTATCTATTATCTGTAGAATAATTCAATAATATCCGCTTTCTTCAGATTGATAAACAATTTATTCTATTTATACCCGGATTCTCCTAAGTTTTTATTAAATAATATGTTGCACCGCACCTTGTGACTATATAATAAAGAGGTCTTGCTTTTTTTCAGAAGCAATTTTTAGTATTTTATTTTTCCGAACAAATATTATTTACCAACAAAAAATTAAAAAGTGGAAAACCCCGAAAAAAATAATCCTTTTGAATTAAGTGAATCATTAACTAATTTTTTCAAAACCATTTCCGACTTAACACTTTTTTCAATAAGGTTTTTTAAAATTGTTTTTATTCCGCCATATGAATTTGCAGAAATTAAAAAGCATATGGATGAGCTTGGAATAAAAACGATGCCCATTGTAACAGTTACAGGGTTTATAATCGGTTTAGTTCTTGCAATGCAGAGCCAGCCGGTTATGCAGCGTTTTGGTGCAGAAGCTTACCTGCCAAGCATGGTATCGCTTTCTGTTGTTCGTGAACTTGGCCCGGTTCTGACAGCTTTGATTTTTGCGGGAAGAGTCAGTTCGGGAATCGGCGCTGAACTTGGTTCAATGAGAGTTACAGAACAAATTGATGCAATGGAAGTTTCTGCTATAAATCCTTTTAAATTTTTAGTTGTAACAAGAATGCTTGCTTGTACATTAATTCTTCCAATTCTCACGATGTATGTAAATTTCCTTGCAATTATGGGCGGGTATTTCGCTATAAAACTTTCTACCGGAACTACATTTCAACTTTATATTAACGCTATATTTAAGTCACTCGAATTTTCCGATCTAATACCGGGAGTGCTGAAAACGTTTGTTTTTGGATTTATAGTGGGTGCAGTTGGATCATATAAAGGATATAATGCAGAGAATGGAACTGTAGGAGTCGGGAATGCATCAACAAGTGCAGTAGTTATGTCCTCATTGTTAATTCTGCTGGTTGATATGGTTCTTGTTAAATTAACAATTTTAATTTGGGCCTAATGATGCTGGTAGAAGTTAAAAATGTTTTCAAATCTTTTGGCGATCTTATTGTTCTTGATGATATTTCTTTTAATGTTGACAAAGGAGAAAATTTTGTTGTTTTCGGAAGAAGCGGAACAGGGAAAAGTGTGCTTCTTAAATGTATGGTTGGATTGTTAGAACCTGATTCCGGAGAAATAAAAATTAATGGAAAAAGTGTTCTGAATATTACTATTGATGAATTAAATGAAGTCAGGAAACAAATTGGTTTTCTTTTCCAGGGATCAGCACTTTATGATTCGATGACAGTCCGTGAAAATCTGGAATTTCCGTTGATCAGAAATTTTGATTTTTCCCCGGATGAAAGACTTGAAAAGATAAAAGATGTTCTAAATAAAGTTGGACTTGAAAAAGCTATTGACAAAAAACCTTCTGAGCTTTCAGGTGGAATGAAAAAAAGAATAGGGCTTGCGCGTACGATAATAACGGAGCCCATGTTAATTTTATATGATGAGCCGACAACCGGCCTGGATCCTATTACTACGAAGGAGATAAGCCAGCTTATAGTTGAACTGCAGAAAGATCTTAACAGTACATCCATCGTTGTTACTCATGATCTTATATGTGCAAAAATAGTTGCCGATAGTTCCATTGTTTTAAAAAATGGTAAAATAAAATTTGAAGGCAGCATAAAAGAACTTGAAGAATCAAATGATAATTTTCTTAAAAATTTCTTCAGCAGTGAAATTATTGAAACTGCTGACGGAGAATAAATATGGCTAAAAAAACATCTACTGTTAAACTCGGAATATTTATTACCCTCGGGATAGGAATACTGGTTGTAGCAATATTTTTGCTTGGGGGTAAAGAACAATTATTCAGCTCAACGTTTAAAGTAAAAGCGTACTTTAAAACTGTGCAGGGATTAAAGAGCGGTGCAACAGTAAGATTGAGCGGAATCGATGTAGGTACAGTCAGTAATATTGCAATTGTTAATGATACCACTGGTCGTGTTGAAGTAATTATGAAAATAAAAGAAGATGTTGCGCGGTTCATCAGAACTGATACACAAGCAACCATTGAAACCGAAGGACTGGTGGGAAATAAAGTTGTAGTTCTGGAAATCGGCAGCGCTTCGGCTGAAAGGGTGAGAGAGGGGGGAACAATTAAAGCAAAAGAGCCAATGAGTTTTTCGGCCGTTATTGAAGAAACTCAGGGGATAATGAAATACACCAAGCAGATGACGAAGGACCTTTCCGAAATTATTGGAAGAGTAAACCGGGGCGAAGGATCTATTGGAAAACTGCTTGTTGATGAAGAATTATATACGGATGCTACAAATCTTACCAAACAGGCGGATAAAAGTCTTCAGTCAATTACCGGTGAATTCGATAAAGTGACCGAACTTTTCAATAGCCTTGGTGAAGGAGTGAGGAATGTGGTTACAAATGTTGATTCCACAATTGCAGACCTCGATTCCATTATTACCGGGGTAAAAGCAGGAAAAGGTATTCTTGGCGAAATGCTTGTTAACGGCAGTCCGTTTGATTCAACATTTCGTTTAACAGTCGGCAACATCGAAAAGACTACTGCGGATGCAAGACTGGCTGCTTCGAGACTTGCAGAAAATATGGAAGCACTCAAGCACAACTGGTTATTCAAAAGCTACTTTGAAGACAGGGGATACTGGGATAAAGCTGAATATGAAGATGATATTAGTTCCAAAATTCAGGAACTTGACCAGAAAATTAAAATGCTGGACGACAGAATTGAAAAATTGAAATCGCTGGAGGGACAATCAAAATAAGTATTTGATATTTTTATATTAATTAATAAAACTTCCAGTCATTATCTGATTCAGCCCGCAAATTAGAAAGCTATTCTAACTCAATTCATTTGTTATACTCATATTTTTACCACCATTTGTAAAATATCTTTTTGTAAATTTAAGGTTCCGAAATTCTCAAACAGTAAACGAAATTGATGGCAGCCAAAGAAAAGAAAATAATTATAAAAGGTGCAAGAGAGCATAATTTAAAAAATCTCAGTTTCGAAATACCGAGGAATAATCTTATAGTTTTTACCGGTGTTAGCGGAAGCGGGAAATCTTCTCTTGTGTTTGATACGATTTATGCTGAAGGACAGAGAAGATATGTTGAAAGTCTTTCTGCGTATGCACGCCAGTTTCTTGAAAGAATGAATAAACCGGATGTCGATTTCATCCAGGGAATTAGTCCGGCAGTTGCAATTGAACAAAAAACCGGGGCAAGGAATACACGTTCTACAGTTGGAACAACGACAGAAGTATACGATTACCTCCGGTTGCTGTTTGCAAGAATAGGGAAGACAATATGTTTTGAATGCGGCAAAGAAGTTAAGAAAGCAACCACCACCACAGTTACCCAATGGCTTGAAGAGCAAACTGAAGGAACGAAATTTTATTTAACATTCCCGTTACACATTCACGAAGGCACTACTGTTAAACAGGAAATCGATCTTCTTAAAAAGCGCGGGTTTTTCAGATTATTTTTTAATAAAAAAATGGTGGACCTGAGTGAACAGGAAATTCTTCCAAAGAAAAAAGATGATATAAGAGTTGTAATTGAACGCTTTAAAGCGGCTCCCGGTGAAGTAAGAGAAAAGCTTGCTGATTCAATTGAAATTACATTTAAAGAAGGTGAAAACCGGTTAATTATTATTAATGCGGAAACCGGCGTTGAAAAAGAGTTTAATAAATTTTATGAATGCTGCGGAATAAGGTACGAGGAACCCGAACCGAGATTTTTTTCTTTTAATAATCCTTTCGGTGCATGTCCTGTCTGCCAGGGTTTCAGTAAAACGATCGGGATTGATATGAACCTCGTAGTTCCTAATCCCAATTTAAGTATAGTTGACGGAGCTATCGCACCTTTTCGTTCTCCAAAATACAGTGTGCATCTCCGCGATTTAATACAAAACGCAAAGCAATTTCTTATTCCCATTAATATTCCATTTAAAGAATTAAAACCTGAACAGGTGGCAGCAGTTAGAAATGGTTTTGGTGATTATACCGGCATCGATCGTTTCTTTGAAAAGCTGGAAAGCAAAACTTATAAAATGCACGTACGTGTTCTGCTAAGTCGTTACCGCGGTTATTCAACTTGTACTGCATGCAAAGGATCAAGATTAAGAAGAGAAGCTTTGCAGGTGAAGATTGAAGGAAAATCAATTTACGATTGTGTTAAAATTCCCGTCGAACAATCACTTGACTTTTTTTCTAATCTTAAACTTTCGGAATACGATGCCCTTGTTGGCGAGCGCGTGTTGAAAGAAATAATAAAACGATTAACATTCCTGAATAATGTAGGCATAGGGTATTTAACACTTGACCGACTGAGCAGCTCACTTTCAGGGGGCGAAACACAAAGAATAAATCTTGCAACTTCACTCGGATCATCTTTAGTAGGAACTCTTTATGTACTTGATGAACCAAGCATCGGGCTGCATCCAAGGGATAATGCACGGTTAATTAATATTCTTAAAAACCTAAGGGATATCGGCAATACTGTGCTTGTTGTTGAACACGATCCGGATATGATGAAATCAGCAGATATACTTATTGATATGGGACCAAAAGCAGGTGAAGCCGGCGGGGAGATTATTGCCCGCGGAACTTATGATGAAGTATTAAAAGATAAAAAATCGTTAACAGGAAAATATCTTTCCGGAAAACTTAAAATTCCGGTTCCTGAAAAAAGAAGAACTAACAAAACAAAAGAAATCAGAATTTCAGGAGCAAAAGAACATAACCTGAAAAATTTAGATGTATCTATTCCTTTAAATAAATTTGTTGTTGTTACAGGTGTAAGCGGCTCGGGAAAAAGTACTTTGATTCACGATGTTCTCTACGGCGGCATAGCAAAGTATCTCGGGTTTAACCCTCCTAAGATTGGAGACTTTGATGATATTAAAGGCATAGAATACATTGATGAAATTGAAATTGTTGATCAGTCGCCCATTGGTAAAACACCAAGATCGAATCCTATTAGCTACATAAAAGCTTACGAAATTATCCGCGAACTTTTCGCTTCAACTCACCAGGCAAGGGCAAGAGGATACAGACCGGGATATTTTTCGTTTAATGTTCCCGGCGGAAGATGCGAAACCTGCACCGGTGACGGCTTTATAAAAGTTGAGATGCAGTTTCTTGCTGATCTTTATCTGCAGTGTGAAGACTGCGACGGCACAAGGTTTAAAAAGGAAATAAGAGAAATAACCTACCGCGGTAAAAATCTTGTTGAGGTTCTTAATATGACGGTTGATGAAGCCGTTAAATTCTTTAAGGGAAATGATAAGATTGTAAAATACCTCCAGGTGCTTTCCGATGTAGGTCTTGGTTATATAAAACTCGGACAGCCTTCCAATACGCTTTCAGGCGGTGAAGCACAGCGGATTAAATTAGCATCGCACTTAACCTCGCAAAGAGACAGGAAGCATACACTCTTTATTTTTGATGAACCGACCACAGGACTTCACTTTGATGACATTAACAAATTGCTGAACTGTTTTAATCTTCTGCTTGAGCGGGATAACTCGGTTGTAATAATTGAGCACAACCTTGAAATAATAAAATGTGCGGACTATATAATTGATATGGGTCCTGAAGCCGGGGAAAAGGGCGGGGAAGTAGTTGCCACGGGAACACCGGAAGAGATTGCACTGAATGAAAACTCGTGGACAGGGAAGTATTTAAAAGCCCACCTGAATTAATATTACACAATAAAATTAGTACCTTTTATTATATGCCGCAAACTGTTGCAATGGGCAATTTATTTATTTTAGTTTTTTATTGATTTAATAAACCAGATAAAGTAAGTTGTAACAAATTAATTAATTGCGGGTTATTCAGGGAATGCAGACCGACGAAACATATCAGTATAAAAAACCAGGATTGATTAAAAATTATCATAGTACAGTAATTGTAAGAATCGTAGATGATAGTACTCCATTTGGATACAGGATGATAGATGAGAATAATATTTCAATATAACATCCAAAATAAAAGTTAGTTGTTCCCAGCAAGAGGCTGGCAAGCTGTTTTGGCACCTGCCTGTGACAGACAGGTTTTGCATTATTAAATAAAATAATTTTCTTGTTTTGGACGGTGGGTTAAAAGCAACTTAGCTAGGTTTTAAATCAAATATTAAAAATCAACTATATATTTAAACTTATTGCTTTATTTGCTTCTGTCTATGTTTGCCTAAGACGTAAAGACCTGGTTAAACTACAGGATAAAATAATAAGTAAAGGTACACCGGCATATACATCCCAAAGAAGAGAATTAATTGTTCAAAGTAGTTCTAAAAAAAACAGAGTAAATAAAATTGATTGATAGTGTAATGACATCAACAAATATTCTAACAGCACCCTGCGGAATGAATTGCGGGATTTGTATGGCTTATTTAAGGGAGAGGAATAAATGTCCCGGATGCAGAATATTTAATGCAAAAAAACCGGTGAGTATAGCCCGGTGTAAAATTAAAAATTGTTCTGTTCTTAAAAAGAATAATTTTGAGTTTTGTTTCCAGTGTGAAAGTTTCCCCTGCGATCGCTTAAAGCATCTTGGATAAAAGATACCGAACCAAATACAATATGAGTATGATTGAAAATCTTCAGTTCATTCAGAAAAAGGGAATTGAAAAGTTTCTGAAGAATGAAAAGAAAAGATGGTCCTGTGCTGAATGCGGGGGAACCATCTGCGTTCACAAAGCACGCTGCTCAGCGTGCGGTACATTACTTCAAAGTTAATTCATTCTTCTAAAATCCCTGCATAAAATTAAACTCCCACAGCCAGCCTTTTCCCGGTCTGTTAATCGGTTTAACGTAATCAACTTCAGCAATAAAAAACCCGAAGAGATTTATTCTTGCAACAAGTCCCGTACTGCTGACGGGTTTTCTGTCGCCCCCGGCAAACCACGGTTTATCAGCATGATCCCAGGCAAGACCGCTATCAAAAAATCCGCCAAATTCTATCGGGAGAAATCCATAATATCCTTTGCCGATTCCGAATAACCCGAGCAGGGGAAATCTGAGTTCAACATTTGCAACAATAAGTTTACTTCCAACAATCCTGTTGAATGTGGATGAATTGTTAGAATATTCCTGTGAGGAAAAAGAACCATATTGGTAACCGCGGACAAGATCCGGGTACCCGAGGAATAAAGGATATAACCGGGCATCATCAGCACTTCTTCCATACCTGCCAAGATGCAGAATTCTTCCTGCAATTGTAAATGGTCTTACAGGCATAAAGTATTCACGGTAATCTGCAAGCAGGTTTGTCCATACAAGCGTTCCAACATACTGATCTGCTTCAAGGCGATAACGTGTTCCGAGTATCGGGCTTGTTGCGCCAAAGTAACTGTCATCATAAACAAGAGCTGCACTTCCTGTGGCAAGATTTATTGCAGAAGGTGAGGCGAGGTCTTCTGTTTTATTTTCGAGCAATGCACCTGAGTTCACAGAAACCGCCTGGGTCTGCAATGTATTGTTGTAACTGATATTCTGATAGCCGCCGGTAAATTCAACTCTCATAACCGGATTTATAGGATACATTAATATCCCGGTTAATTCCCTGTGTGTTTCCTGGTAAATAGCTGTCTGCTGAAGGTAAGCTGTCTCTCCGTTTACATTTGCATACCCGGCACCAAAGCCGAGGTAAATCAGGGGCAACTGCTGGGCGGCAACTCCCCAGTTCCATCTTTGAGCAGTGTTAAGATAACCGGCGAATGCGGAGATTGAGTTAAAGAATGAAATACCCGGATTCGTCTGAACCTGCAGTGCGGTTGAAAGTGTGTAGTCGGACAGCATATCGCTCCATAACAAAGAAATTCCGCCACCCACATACGTTCCGAACCTGTCTATTCCGGCAGCAACTGAAGGCTGGCTTACTCCCGTCAGCGAGAGAGAAGGGGAATAATCACTTTCAGTAAAACTACTGTCAGATATTAATCCATATTTTGGATCAGCAAAACTATTAACGAGCAAATTAGATTCTCTTGTTTCAGGAGGAAGAATTGCAGGATTTGATCCGGTCAGTTCAATTGGTTTTACCGGGTTAACCTGGTTGAACCTGTAAATGTTATACTTTCTTTTTTCAAATATACTTACAACTATCTGATCATTTTCACCTGCGACTGACAGTGCAGGGCTGATATCGGTTATTCCTGTTATACCAACAAACAAGTTGGTTAGTTGAGTAATCTTACTGGAATCTAAATCAATTTTATAAAGATTTGTAATTCCCTGCGGTGCTGATAAAAAATAAATACTCTTTCCATCGTGAGACCATTGAGGATTAATGTTTTTTGCATCTTTAAATGTCTTAATCTCAGTTATTTTTCCGTTATCAGGATCTAGCAGAGCCAACTGGTAATTCCCTATATCCAGATCATTTAAATTTGTTGTAAACCTGTCTGTAGCAAATACTATCTTACTTCCGTCGGGAGACCACGACGGCTGAATTTCTGCATAATAATCATTTGTAATTCTTTTTAGTGTGTCAGTTTCAAGATCATATATAAACAGATCTGTTAACCCTCCGTCAATTCCAGAAAAAACAATATATCTTCCATCGGGGGACCAGGAAGGATTTAGTACCTCCCCGAGATTCTTAAATCTTTTTTCTTTTTCAATATCACCCGTATTAGTATTTATGATTGAGAGAATTGGTCTTCCTTTTGTAACCGCGGGAAAAACAAATTTATCTCCGGCAGGATTCCACGACCCGGCTGAGTTTATAAACTCAAGACTCTCAAGATGCGGGATCCAATTCGGTGCTTAAAATTGTTCTTTTAATTTTTCCCGTTTCAGCATCTGCAAGGAATAGATCAATGGCGAAGAGATTTTTTGAAGAGAAGAAAACAAGGTTCTTGCCATCAGGACTAAGAACCGGTGCAATATTTAAATCCCCTCCGTTATCAGACGATATTATTTTTTTTCCATAGTCTGATGGCCTTTTAGTCTCGTTCTTTAATGAATCATACTGGGTATGTAATGACTGTGCCCATAATTTTGAAAGTGAATCAGTTGAAACGTGGAAGAGAGTATCAATTGCGTCATTAACATTACCAAGATAAGCCGAAGTTGTAAGCAGATCAGCAATTTTCTTATCGCCCCATTTACCTGCTATATAAGCCAGCAATGCATCACCGTAACGGTAGGGGAAATACTCAGGGTTTGTCAGATCATCAATAGTTGGTATTTCATTAAGTACTGCATCTCTCATCCACATAGCTGTAAACGGATCATCCGGACCAAGTGTGAGAA
This sequence comes from uncultured Ignavibacteria bacterium, assembly GCA_963815785.1. GTDB lineage: Bacteria > Bacteroidota > Ignavibacteria > Ignavibacteriales > Ignavibacteriaceae > DATFVA01. Next base: position 245,234 of record CAWFHZ010000013.1, on the reverse strand, counting down.
ACTCGGCCATACCTTCGACAAACCATAACGGCATTTTTGATAATGAAGGTGCCTGTCCTCCGAAAGTACTTTTCATTGCCCCGGTAATATCATATTGAAAAGCGTGTATCAGCTCATGCCCGATAACGTGATTTGTTTCACCTAAAGGACCAGCTAAAGGCAGTACGATTCTGCGTCTTAAAGGTTCGGTAACACCACCAACTCCTTCAGGGATTTGTCCGGATATAATATTTGTCTGAACAAACTGCGGAAAACTTCCGTACAAAACGAGAGGCTGTTTACCGTGAAGTGAGTCTCCGAAAAAAAATGATTGTCTCTTATACCAGCGTTCAGCCATTAGAGCAGCGAGGTGAGCTCCTTTAGCTTCTTCAGGGTAAAAATAAATATCAAAGTTGGGTGTATGTAAAATCTTAAATTGAAAATCGTAGTATTGAACTTTATTCCTTCCGAAATATTGTGCATTTGAAATATCGGAAAAGAAGAGTATAAACAAACTAAATAATAAAAAGCTTAAGGAACTGATACGTAACATTTTTAATCCTAGAAATTTTGTCAGTAAAAAATTATAGAAAAAACCGGATTAAGTGGTGATAACTGTCAAAGTTGATTACGAAGGATAAATAAATAGTAATAGAATCTTTAATAATATTTTCCCATCTTATCATGATATAAAAATCAATCTTGATAAAATTTTACTATTAATTCTGCTCTCTTCGGGAAATGGTTTAAGAACGTGTGAAGATTCTTGTTCAGTTTCTCTTAATCAGGAGTTTTCAGTGTTAATTGGACAAAAAATCTCTGATGCTGAAACAGCAGACAGGATTGTTGAATTAAATAGGAATCTTTCCCTGAAAGAAATGGATTTTGAAAATTATAAAATTCAATTTGTGCGATTGAATCCCGACCCTGAATTAAATAAGAAAATTCCGTCGGAAAATCACCGGATCAAAGTCATGTTGGAAGGTTTATAATTCAGCTTAAAATGAGCTTAATTTATTCTTATTTTAAGACACACTCCGTAAAAAATGCAAGTTAAATAATTTATCTTAACATATTTAATAGATTTTTTATACATTTAAGTACGAAAAAAAGTGTTGATTGCTATGGTTAGATACGAAATATTTTCTTATAATCTATCACTTCTTTGTAAATAAATTTATATGCCCGAGGAAAAAATTAAAAGTATAATCTTTTTTGTACTTATTTCAGGCATACTAGCTCTGAATTCCTGTGATGCACCCAGGGAAAATCCTTTGGATCCGAATTCAAAAGATAATCTTCTGGGAACAATTGATGGAACCGTTCAGACATTTAGTTTGCCGTATACACCCATTAATAATGTTGAAGTACTCTGGAAACCCGGTAACATACTTGTATTTACCGATACAAGTGGAAACTTCACTATACCAAATATTAAAACTGAAAACGGAGCATTAATATTTACTAAAGATGGATATCATACCGATACCGTCCAGGTTACCTGGGATAATGCCAGGAAAATTTCTAAAGAAGTTAACCTTAATAAGATTCCTGTGCTGGATAGCCTGTCCATTTACACTGTAGTAATGAATCTTATAAATCCCCAATCACAAATGGCGGAATTGGTTTTTCACGCTAAAATAATCGATGCTGATAACGATATAGACACAGTCTCAGTTGTCAATGATCAGATAGGTTTAATGAAAGCCATGGACTTTAATGTTGCTTCAAAAACCTACCAGGCTGTTTTAACAACCAGTGATCTGAACCTGAATAGTATTGAAGAAACTATAGGATTGGAATTTGATTTTAGAGTAAGAGATGTACTTGGATATATCTATATTTTACATGGTGGAGGTGTTTCCAGGATTATACAGGACCAGGTTGTTGGTCTGCAGCCTGATAACGATATGACAATAAGCTCATTACCATTCCACCTTGATTGGAACAGCACTGACCCCGGTTATTCATTTCATTATAAGGTTGAAGTTTATACAAATGATGTGGCAAACCCTCAATTAGTATTAAGTCAGGATAACATTTCATCACAAGATACAACTTACCAGGTAAATACCATGGATGCCGGGAATTACTGGTGGGTTGTCTGGATCGTAGATAATTTTAATAATATGGCAAGATCGTTGCCAGCGACTTTTATTGTTCAATAATGGAGATGATAGTTTGAGAATGAATGGCTCAACTGAGACAATTGAAAATTTTAAGCAGATCGGCAAAGAGCAGTTTGAAATTCTTTATAAAATAAGTCAGGCACTTAATTCAGCTACTTACCAGGATGGTCTTATAAAAGAAACTTTAGATGTTATCATCAGGGTGCTTCACGCTGACAGGGGATTGTTTGTAAAATATGAAGAGGAAGAAAATAAGTTCTCTATTATCGGTGCCCGTAATATGGAACAGCAAAGTATTGAAGATGTTTCAGTTTTTTCCTCCAGTATTCTTCAGAAAGTAATTGAAAACGGGGAACCAGTACTTTATCACGATGTGCAGAATGATCCTAATATCTCTCAATTTGAAAGTATACAGATACACAATATTAAATCTATACTTGGTGTTCCTATTAAAAGAAACAATAAGGTATGGGGAGTTATACTTGTTGACAGCAGCATAAACAGGAAAGAATTTACCGATGAGAACATGGTTTTTCTTGATTTCTTCTCCAATCTTGTTTCACTTGCTCTTGATAGAATAACCCGATTTGAAGCATTAGAAGATGAAAATATAATTTTACGTAACCAGTTACAGGCAGCTAAAAATATTCCCGAATTAATAGGGGATAGCCCGGCAATGCAAAAACTGGCAACGCTTATTCATAAAGTTGCAGGTACAGAAGCCTCTGTACTTTTATTGGGAGAAAGCGGAACAGGAAAAGAACTGGTTGCAAGAGCAGTCCATAATCTTAGTAAGAGAAGAGAACTTCCATACCTGGGGCAATTCTGTGGATCAATTCCAGATTCTCTTCTTGAAAGTGAATTATTCGGATATAAAAAAGGAGCTTTCACCGGAGCTAATACAGATAAAAAAGGATTATTTGAAGTTGCCAGTGAGGGTACATTTTTTCTGGATGAAATCGCAGATATTTCCCTCGCTCTTCAGGCAAAGTTGTTACGGGTTCTGCAGAATAAAGAAATAATGAGACTTGGGGATACTCAGATTATTAAAGTGGATGTAAGAGTTATAGCCGCCACCAACAAAGATTTAAGACAACTGGTTAAAGACAACATTTTTAGAGAAGACCTTTTTTACAGGTTAAACGTTTTCCCTATAAGAGTTCCGCCCTTGCGGGAAAGAAGAACAGATATACCTCTTCTTGTAGATTATTTTATAAAAAAATATTCCAATGAAAAAATTAAAGTTGCTTCCTCTGCATTAAAAATACTTGAAGAATACAACTGGCCCGGGAACGTAAGGCAACTTGAAAATGTACTTCAAAGAGCTTTAATTTTGTGTGATTCAGATAAACTTCTTCCTGAACATATTATTATTGAAGAGGAAGGAAATGATATAGACTACGATGGAACTTTAAGAGATTTTGAGAAAATGCTGCTTGTAAAGAGACTGAAAGAATTCAGCGGAAACCGCACTGCTACTGCAAAATCATTAGGTGTTTCTGTCAGATGGGTTCAACTAAAATTAAAAGAGATTGAAGAAAAAGTTTAGATGCAGAATACTTCGACAGAAATATTATATGATAAATTCGAGATAATTAATACCATTAAAAAAGATGTGTACACTACTGTTTATCTCGCAAATCATATTTATCTCGGTAAAAAGATAATTTTAAAAACTCTTAATACAGATGAGCTCTCCGATAAAACAATCCTTGCCAGATTTAAGAGAGAAGCCAAAATTTTAGCCCAGCTCGATCACCCCAATCTTATTAAAGTTCTTGATTTCGGAATGTTCAAGAGTAACTTTTATATTTCCTTTGAATATTTTGAAAGCAGGAATTTAAGGAATGTACTTAAACAGAATAGTTACACTCTTGAACAAAAAAGATCACTGATAATAAGACTGATGAAAGCATTAAATGCTGCTCATCAGAATCATATTGTTCACCGCGATATTAAACCTGAAAACCTGCTGGTTAATTCCAGGCTGGAATTAAAAATAGCAGATTTCGGACTTGCTTTGATGCAGGATGAAACCAAATTAACAATTCAATCAACCGTGGTGGGAACACCAAGTTATATGTCTCCAGAACAAATTCGTGGAGAGGAGCTGAACGCCCAGTCTGATCTTTTTTCTGCGGGTATTGTGGCACTTGAACTTTTTACTGGAGAGAATCCTTTCCTGGGCAAAGATATAAACGAGACGATCAATAAAATTCTTACATTTAATGAATCAGCAATAGAAGAAAAGATTAAACAACTTCCTGATGATATTCAAAAGGTATTGATTGGGTTATTAAAAAAAATACCTGAGAATAGGTTTGAGTCTGCAGAGGAAGTATTGAATATACTCGGTATACAAGCTTCAAATCATGATCTGAAGGTTGTAATTAGTGAGAATGATGGAAGGGACAATAAAAAATATTTTCTTGCAGGTGCCGTGGGTTTGTTAGTCTTAATAATTGCAGCAATAGGATTTTATTTTATAAACCAACCCCGGGACAAATCCGTTATAAATGGTATGCTTGATCAGAAACAGTATTCTTTTGAAGACAAAAACTCCAGGAATTTTCCTCCGGAATCCTTAAGTCTGAATCAGGATAAAATAAGTGACGTTAATTCATTGTTTCCTGGAAAATTATTTGTTGAAGCAAAACCTTATGCAGATGTGTACATTGATAATAAGAAAATAGATACTACGCCGCTGGACGACTACATCCAGTTAAAATCGGGAATTCATTCACTAAAACTTGTTCACCCTGATTATCCTCCGTATATAAGAAAGATTAATATTTCCAGCGAAAAAATCGAAAGCGTTAAAATTAATTTTCAGGAGCTTACCGGAAGTCTTGACTGTAAGGTGCAGCCCTGGGGTGAAGTTTATATTGATGGGAAACACGTTGGAACTACACCATTAAGGGAACCAATAAATCTTTTTCCGGGAAAATATCTAATAAAGATAACCAATAAACAATTTCCTGATACTCTGGCAAAACGGGTTAAAATTAGTGCCAGGGACACAACAGAGGTCACTTTCAGTTTTGAAAATGGTTCCTCCGAATAAAAAAATTATGCATCTGATCTAACTTTCATGTAATTTAATCCAATCTTAGCTAATCATTTCTATTTTTCGATGCGAGTTACCATAAAAGTTTTATCTTTCTTATTTGTATTAGCCGGAATATCCACTTCTGCTTTTTCGCAACAGCCGGATTCACTTTTATTAAAAGATTCTACTGCTGTTTCAGATTCCAATGATATTAAGGATTACACTAATATTAAGGTAAACAAAGACTCCGTTTCAGCCCAGGATTCGTTAACATTAATGAAGAAAAAATTTGATCAGTTTAAATATGGGGATGTCACAGCTATAGCAAATAAATTACTTCTTAAAAAAGTTCCGTTTACTACCAAAGAAATTCTGAATATTTATAAATTAAAAGGAATATCTCATTATTCTCTTTCAGAAGACGACGCAGCAAAAAAAAGTTTTATCGAAATTTTGCGTGTTGACACTTCTTTCACACTTGATTCATCCAAAATTTCTCCCAAAATAATTTCATTTTTTAAGCAGGTAAAACAGGATTATCTTAAGCAACAAAAGGAGATTGAGGCGCGTACCGTAGTTAGAATAGATACTGTATATGTCCCCAAAATTTCTTATGATATTGAACACGAAACCAGACTCAGAGAAGCGGTTGCAAGATCATTACTTCTTCCGGGATTAGGTCACTTGTATATGGATAATTATTTCAAAGGAACCGTTTTTACTGTTCTGAGTTCAATTTCTCTTGTATCATCTATCTACTTCATGATAAATACTGAGCAGAAAGAAAAAGCATATCTTGTAGAAACCGATCCAAATAAAACTGAATCAAAATACAATGAATATAACAGCTCATATAAGAACAGAAACATATCTTTAATTTCCTTCGGTATTATCTGGATTTATACGCAAATAGATCTTTTATTTATTTCAGATGATAAAACTCCCTCTAAATCAGTTAATAAATTTTCTTCAATTAATTATGATAATTTCAGAGGATTAACTTTTCAATCTTCAATATTCATTTTAATACTTTTTTGTTGATTTATTTGGAAATATGCCAAAGTAAAATAACACCGAAAAGCCCACAACTCTTTAATTTATAAACAGATAAAGACAAAAATACGCCAAATTTTTATTTTGCCAAATTTTACGTTATTTTTATTTTTTTTCAAAAAGTGCAGATAAAATTCCGCGGTGAAACTCTATTTAATTTGTTTTATAACAATTCTCGAACAGTCATTAATTGCGTTTAAATCGAAGAATTTGAGAAATACATAGTCGGATTTTGTTTAGAGAAGAGAGACAAATGGTCATTTTAACGATGGTTTAAATAAATCTTATTTTTAATTTCAAGTTAATTTGTTCATATAATCTTTTGATAGCATATAAATCTGACTTCTTTAACTAACTCCAAATAATTTTCTTTTATAACCTGGAAATCATTGATATCATCAACTTCATTAAATTTTCTTTGCATAATTAAATCATTCATCTCAACAAAGCTGTTCAATTCAAGAAATGTTGAAAACTCCTCTCTTGAAAGTGAAATCATATTTAAATTTGGTTCAATCATTTCTTCAATTATATCCCATTTAGCTTCAATTTCAGTCTGACGTAATTTTAACTCGCTTTCATTTTTAAATGTTTCATTAAGAACATTTAAAATGTGGTAATCATATTGGTTAATTATTTCAAGTAATCTTTCAGTAAAAATCATTTTCCTATTATTTGTTTCATTTCTTTTATCAATTGATTTTTTATTTTCATAATAAAAATATCCCAAAGTTAAACCGAAAATGGCAATGAATATTGTATAAATTGATTGAATTATAGAATAATAATCCTTAGCATTAGATAATTTATTTGGGTTATTATATGGGTACACAGTTTGAATTAAAGGCTTGATAAAAAGAGGTCCAATAAGAAAATAAGCTGCAGAAAGAAAAATTAAAGGAACGAAGATTGAAGCAAAGAATTTCATATTGTAGCAAAAAATTTTTTTCTATAACCAGCTTTAAGTTCTTCTTCTATAATCATTTTTTTTACTTCAGAAATATTTTCAAAAATGAATTTTTTTAGTATTTCCTCCGGTTTTGCATATTTTGTAAAATATGCAAAAGCTTCATTAGCAAAGGAAGGTCCAAGTTTCTTTACATTTTTAAAATCAAAAATGATTTTCTTGTCGGTTTTCCATGCTTCTTGGCTGTCAAAATCCTTTAAAAATTTTTTCCTAAACTCTTCCGCAGTATTTTTCCCATCGCCTTGATACTTATCTCGATTAGTTAGTCTGTGATAAAATTCTTTCCCAATATCTATCATTATTAACTCCATAATTAGTTACAAAAATACTTATTTGCCTTTAATAAGTAAATGAAATAATGTGCCTGCAAATATTCTTTTATTTAAGGCCCCATTCTTAATGATTTTACCTGTATCATCAATCATTATATAACCAAATTGCGAAAGTATTGTCAAATTAATATGTAACTCAATACATCTTTCTAATATTCTTTTTAACCCATTTCCCCTATTCGCCCCACTACTAAATCTTGTTCTTAATAAAGATTCCTGAGGAACAGCAGCATTTAGCGAACCACTGACTTCCTTTTCAACTGCAAGTTTTATAAATAAACCATCGTTTTTAGAAACATCATCCAACTGTTTAGAGATACTTTCCTTTTGTGGGCCTGTCATAAGAGTGTTTCTGATACCAATCCCATTATCGGCGATACAAATTGAAATGAATTTATGAGTTGAATGTTTCTGTGCAATCAAGAAATAACCTTTATCTCTATGAGAAATTCCATGTTCAACAACATTATTGAAGATTTCAGTAAGTATAACATCATTAAATAATTCTAAATCTCTCTCTGAAAAATCACTGCAACTCCTTAACAATCCAATAATTTCATCTTCTCTTTGTTCTTGTTCGGAGGAATCTAATTCCCTCCTAATTTTAACTATATCTGAGGAGTTGTAATAATTTCTTATATCCTTATCTTTTGATCTTTCCACGTACTCATAAAATCCAGATTCATTTAAATATGAACTGACTTTCTCTGAATTTGGTTGATATGATCTAATTATTGGTTTTCGTCCTTTCCATGATAATTCAACCCATTCAGCTAATGAACATAACAAAGTAATTGCACTAGGCCACATGTAAGAACATTGCTTTAAATCAAATATTAATTCTTTTGATTCAAAATCAATGAATTCAGAAGCCTTATTTAAAAAATAGTCTACATTTTTTTCTTCTTCTAAACCAAATTCACCATCTATGCTTATTGATTCTTTAGGTCCTTTATATCTTTTATTATAAAACCTATTTCTGAATTGGTTTCTATTTTCTTTATATGAAAAAAATTTTGTTAAACCTCTATTTTTAATGCTTCTTAAATATTTTTTATGTTTTTCTCGCTTCGATTTATGAATTTGTCTTTTTGATTGGGATTTAATTTGAGAGACTAAATGATTTACCCTTTTATTTGATTTTTTCATACTAAAAAATTTAGAAGAGAGTTTTTTTAAATTATTATTCTATCTTTTTTAAACCAATCCTTGTCCCGAATAGAATTACCTTGAAAGCTACAAGCAGAATTATTAAAGCTACTAAAATTTAGCCTATTATCAATTTAAAATAAGTCGGGCATTCTTGTTTTTATTCATGGACATTCCTCTATCTCTGCGATGTTCCGCCAGATACCTTTATAATTAAATCAAAGTTCTTTTTTAAATATTTTGCACCGTATCCGAGAATGAACTAAGTAAAATTCATTTTTGATTCTTAGAATTAAAAGAATACATAACTCAATGGGTGTCGGAGAGTAATTAAAATCCCATTTTTTCATATAAGTTACAACGATATCTTCAAGTGCTAAGCTTACTATTAAATTTTGCGTGTTTTTATCTTTTAGATTTAGAATCTTTTTTTAATTTTTCGACAAGTGATTTTAGACGAGTTCTAAATTTCAAAACAAATTTCTCAAGTATTCACTTTTTACTATAATTGATTTATAAACAATTAAAAAACAAATATTAATACTTACAAAAAATGATTAACCAAGCTGGGATTACACACGCCGGTTAAACTGTTAAAGATTTTATAGTAGTATGTTTCTCAATGGCAGAAGGACTAGTCCGAAGTACGAGAAGAAAATAAGAAATATCATCTAAGAATTAAATCGAACCGCCTGAACTTTTAATAAACTCTGTATTGAATATAATGTGTTTTTAACTTAATTAACACAAAAAGGAGAAAGAAAAATGAATCAGTAAAAAAGAACGAGGTTTATTTCAAGTATAAGAAAATCTATTTCATTTGATTATGATTATGAGAGAGGTTTGATTCATAATTTCAAATATTCATTTTAGTACTTTTTCACTTCTGAACAACATTTCGTATCCCCGAATAATATTCGTGCTTTTGAGAATGCTATTCTCTAATTTCTTCAGTTTTAATCGTTTAAATCCTTAATAAGCTATTGGCATAAGATTAGTCTAAACAATCTGAATTCCCCGGGGAAAAATATTGTTCACCAGGTGTCATTATGGATGCAATTGAAGAGATAAAAAGAAAAAATATTTTAAATAGAATTTATTTTTCAACAATAGTTCTTTTTCTTATTGGTGCTTTAGTTGGGTGCAGTAAAAGCGGTCCGATAGAACCTGAAACAACAGCAAAAGTGGCTGGAAAAGTTTTTGATGAATCAGAAATTAATGTTAAAACAAGGATCGGAATAAAAAGTGCTTCTGTCAGTTTATTTAATCTCGGTTTTGATGGTACTGAAGAGACAATCTCAACCGGTGATGCAATAACAGATTCTGAAGGAAAATTTATCCTGGAAACAAACTTTAGCGGAATTAGTAATCTCCTGGTAAAAGCCAATAAAGACGGCAGGGAATGGAGAGGAATTCTAACTGCTAATATTAAACCGGGGATTGCGGTTTATACTCAACCTCTTAATAATGTAACAACCGTCTGTGCGGATTTATACATGACTGCCTTAAACTCCAATTTAAGTTTGCCTTTTACGCAAATCAGGATTCTTATTGATTCTGAAATAGCCGCAATGCTGGACAGTAACAAAAATTACGATGCTGATGTTATTACAGCTATTAAAACTGGATTTGATACAGAAGAAGAAACAATGCTTAGACCCGAAATGGGCGGAACTACTTCACAATGGCAGCAGATTTTAGAAGCAAAAAATGCTGCACAATCCGCCTTAGACAGAGATCTCTATTTTGCCCGAACAGAGAATGCAGAACAAATTGCTTTTCACAACTACATTTGTTCTGAAATAGATGCGTATGTTGATGCGGGCATGCAGACTGAAACTTTCAGTAAAGTTCTGGAAGCGTCTCTCCGGAGCTTTCTGAAAAAAATTGAAGGACTCAACTCCCGGCTTTATTTTGATCTCTTGAAGAGAAGTTCTGAGATTAGAGCAAGAACAATAAACGTCGCGGTACAATCACAATTTCAAAAGCTGGGAGCTGATCCATCGATAATAAACAAAGTAATTTATGCAGGAGAAGATTTTGAAAATCATTTGAGAAATGTTCAGTCAGAAATTGAAATTCTGAATGAGTTTGAAAATTATCAAAATCAGGTTCTTGCTTATTTTATAAAAGTTCTGGGTGTCTATGGAAATTCCATTCCCTTTATTGAAGAAAATATAACCGTTTTAAGAAATGAATTGAAAACAGACGTAAATAAGAGTGCTGATCCTGGTGAGATAATAAATGCTTATGTGAGATTTTATACACAGGTTAAAAACCTGGTTGAACAGCAGACGAATTCGGGTAATAAAGATGCCACGGCTGAACTTCTGATTTTAGTGAATATGAATTTTTAAATTTTAAGCGGCTTGGTATTTGCCTCCCCTCGGGCAAATGTTGTTCCCTCAACAAAGACCTAACACCCCTTAAGCAGCACACTTAAGGGGTTTTTATTTAAGTGGTAGAACAGATAAGTAATAAGAATATTTATGAATCTGAGTGAATATAATTAAAAAATCCCGGAGAGGATCAGATGAAAAATTTATTACCAGCTCTTATTCCTTTTCGAAAAGGTGAGAAGTGGGGATTTTGTAATTCAAAAAAACAAATTATAATCCCTGTTAAATATGATATGGTTGGATCTTTTATTGAAGAAATTGTACGTGTTAAACTAAACGATAAATGGGGTTTTATAGATACCTCCGGTAAAGAAATCACTTCTATTAAATATGATGACGAGGAAGATTTTCACAACGGTTTTGCAAAAGTGAACTTTGGAATAAAGAAAAATGAGGATAAGGTGATCTTTGCAGGAAAGTGGGGAGTAATAGATAAATCCGGTAAAGAAATTATTCCTGTACAATACAGTGAGATAGGAGATTTCCTCGATGGACTTTTCCCGGTTAAATTAAATGATAAATGGGGATTGCTTAATACCCGGGCTCAATCTATAGCCCCTATCAGGTATGATGAAATAGGAGAACTGAATGAAGATTATCTTCCCATAAAAGAAAAAGGTAAATGGGGATTTATTAACCGTAAAGGTGAAAAAGTTATCCCCGGAAATTTCGATGATGTTGGTTCTTTTTCCGACGGCATTACATATGTGAGATTAAATGACTGGTGGGGATTGATAGATAAAAAAGGCAAAGGGATTACTCCGATTAAATATGATAAAATAGGGGAAGTGAAAAACGGGTTAATTTCAGTACAGATTGGTGGAAGATGGGGATTCATTGATATAAACGGGTCGGAATATTTTGAAGATTGATTGGTAAAAAATCACCCGGTGTTAAGTAGTGTGCTGTCGGATTACACTACCGAATTCTATGATTATATCTCCAAAACCATAGAATTCAACCGGGTGAAAAAATTATATGAGTAATTTCTATTCTTTTATTACTTTACTTCAACAATAAAAGTTTCTTCGTTAAAGAATATTTATCAGTTTTTAATCTGTAAAAATATACACCTGCTGAAAGTGTTATAGCATTAAAATTAACTTTATAATCACCTGCCGCCTGATAATTATTCACAAGTGTCTTTACTTCTTCTCCAATAGCATTATAAACTTTTAAAGTTACATTTCCACTTGAAGGAATTGAATATTCTATTGTAGTTGCAGGATTAAACGGATTTGGATAATTCTGCATTAAAACATATCCTGCAGTCTTAGAACTTACTTCTATGTTAACAACTTTTGATTCATTTCTTGTCCCGTCAAAATCAATTTGTACGAGTTTATATAAATAACTTCCCGGTCCCGGATCTTTATCTATAAATGAATAATTATTTTTGTTCGCTGTGGTCCCGTGTCCTTCTGCAAATCCTATTTTCGTCCATCCTGATGTTGTAACATTTTTATCAGTTTTTCTTCTTTGTATCTCAAAGCCTGAATTGTTGATCTCCGTGGATGTCTGCCAGGCAAGATTAACATTATTATTTTCAGCATTTGCAGTAAATGAAGTGAGCTCAACAGGAACCTGGTTGTTAGTTGCTATAATGGTTCCAAGGTGACCAACAGCCCAGCCCGAGTTTTCATTTAAAAAGAAAACGCTAAATAATCCATCAACTGCTGGTATACTTTGTAAGGTCCAGTTATCACCGCCATCTGAAGTATGATAAACAATACCTGCATTATTGACATCACTTCCAACTGCCCATCCATTTGTAGAATCAGTGAAATAAATACCCTTTAAAATTTCATCTGTGCCGAGTGCAGTTTCAATCCAGTTATTTCCTCCATCACTGGTTTTTAAAATCGCAGAGTAGTACGGCAGTCCGGCGTATTCACCTGCCACCCAGCCGGTAGAATTATCTGTAAAAAATATATCATAAAAATTATAAAATGAAAGAACGGTTTGTTCTACCCAGTTACTTCCTCCATCCGTTGTCTTCATTATTGTCCCGGATTCACCCGTTGCAAATCCATTATTCTGATCAATAAAGAAAATACTTTGTAGAGGAGATTGATCGGATTGATTATATTGAACACTCCAGCTGTTTCCTCCATTACTTGTATATAAAATTACTCTATGCTTTATATAAGAAGGAAATGAGCCATAATCTCCGCCGGTAATCCATCCCATTTCCGGATTTATAAAATAGGAATCGTATAAATCAGTACTGACCGGCGAAGGCTGGGTTACCCAGTTTTGACCTCCGTCTGAAGTATGTATAATTTTTCCACTGTAGCCAGTTGCCCAGCCGTTTTGTAAATCGGTAAAATAGACACTGTAGTATGCATTGTTTGGCGGAATAGTTTGCGGACTCCAGTTTTCACCTCCGTCGGTTGTGTGTAACATTGTTCCGGTCCATCCCGAAATCCATCCATCGTTCTGATCGACAAAACTTACTCCGGTTAATTCCCTGTTTGATCCGGAATTTTGAACATGCCATTGAGGCTGAGCAATGCTGGCAGAAGTGAGCAAGACACTCACCAGAAGCGATAAAGCTGAGTTTTTCATATTAGTTCCTTTAATTTTTTTAGAATTATTTATTGTGCGTTTGAATTTTTAAAATTTCATTTCAATAGCATCATTTTCCTGGTTTGTGAATAGTTTCCCGCATTTAACCTATAATAATAAATTCCGCTGCTGAATTCCTTTGCATCGAAATTGATTTTGTAACTGCCGGATTCTTTAAAAGTATTAACCAAAGTTTTCACCTTTTCTCCCAATGAATTGAAAATACTGATGTTGACATTTTCACTTTCCGGAATAGCGTATTGAATTGTTGTAGTCGGATTAAAGGGATTAGGATAATTTTGATAAAGTTTAAATGATTCCGGAAAATTATTTTCATCTTTTTTTTCATGAATTGATGTAATCACTGCAGGAAGAATTTCACGCATCGGACCACCATAAGCTCCTATATCATTTCTCAAACTTCCTAATGAAGGAAATGCAGCAAATCCGGGATTTCCAGAATCTTCAGGATCATTATAAGCCGAATCAGGATCACCTGCATCGATACAAGGCGAAAGAGCCGAGAGTAAATATGATTCACCATCAAACATAGGGTCGGTATCCAGATTACCATCCCCGGTAAAACCTCCTTCAACGTTACTATAGGTAACATCGGCTGTTCCGCCGCCGGTTAAATAAATCTGATCACCTGAAGATTGCGTGTTTCCCCAGACGATATTATTTTTTGCATTTATTGAAGTGGACCAGACAAGAATGCCGCCGCCCTTTCCCCGGTTTCCGCCGCTGCCGGTTACAGAGTTATAAGCAATTACATTATTCTCAATTATAGTCGTACCCAGTTCAAGAGTCCAAACTCCGCCACCTCCGAAATCCTCCCCGCCGCTGTTGTATACAATTATATTATTTTTCAATTCACCCGTTGCATAATTCCATACAATTCCTGCTCCATAATGTCCTTTATTATTTGCAATTATGTTGTTGTAAATATGAGCATTTGAATCTCCCGCTCTTATTCCGCCGCCGCCTGCGCTTGTTACACCAGTTTTATCAATTGCTTCATTATTAATGATCAAGTTATTTTTTATTGTTGGTGACGACAGGGTAATAATAATCCCGCCACCTTCACGATATACTCCTGCACCATGTTCGTCAATCCATTTTGTTCCGGTTCCCCCGGTTATTGTAAATCCTGCTAAAACAGCCGTGCTGTCTTCTCCGGAAACAATCCTTACACAGCTGGCAGAATCCGGATTAATCGGATTGCTTCCATCGATAATAGTTGAAATTATATGAGAAGGATCACTATCAAGAATATAGCTGCTTGCAACTACAATGTTTTTCCCTGCAAAATTAATGTTCTCAAGGTATGTCCCATCAGCAACTAAAACAGTATCTCCGTTTTCAGCTGCATAAATAGCTTCCTGAATAGTTGAATATCCGGAAGGAACATTTAAAACTGCAGCAAACAGTCCTTCGAATAGAATCCCAAAGAAAAAAAACAGGAAAAGAAAAAATCTGGACATTTTTAACCTCCGATAGTTTTGTGTGAAATTATTGATGGCAAACTAGTCGCAATTAACTACAGAATCGTCCTGATACATGAATCCGAACGGTTTTCTCTAGTATAATCTTGATGAACGGTTGATTATGCTGATTTTTGTACGGTATGATGAGAATGGTATGGGAGGTGTCTCTTTTTGTATTCGGACGGGGTAAGACCGGTATATTTTTTAAAGGTGGTATTAAATACGGATTTTGAATTAAATCCAACTCCATAAAGTATTTCGAGAATTGTCATTTTCCTTTTAGCGGGATTAGCAAGTAAAAGTTTAGCATCTTCAATACGGTAACTATTTATAAAATCATAAAAATTTTGTTTTTTTCTATCATTAATAATCTGTGAGAGGATGCGTGGATTCATATCCAACTTATCTGCGAGCTCTTTTAGAGTTAAAGAAGACATCAGGTAAGGTTTTTCTTTATTCATAAAATGCTGGAGTTTATCCAGATAAACCTCAATTTCTGCTTCTGAAATTGATGAACCTTCATATTTTGTTTTGGATAATTCTTTTTCTACTCTGAAAAAGTGTTCCGGCTGCTTTAGTCCCTTATAAATAACAAGATTTGCAAATACAAAATTGATAGTTATGGAAACAAAAGTCATGAATCCTGCAATTTGAGGGTCAATGCCAATTGTATTTCTGAATAAGAATTGTGCAAAATCCAGTATCCACATAAAAAGGAAAGCATAAACTACAAGTTCCAGCCAGCCCAGGTTTAGATGATGTATAGATGAATATAGTGATTTTATCCTGCCGCTGTACCTGATTAAATAAATTAATGTAATACTCATGTAAACCAGGATTTGCGTATTCATTATAAGATTAATCCAGAAACCGAAAGGGTGGGGAAGAATGCTGCCTCTGTGAATCATTTCAAGTTTCGATGCGGTAGGTTCAAAATGAAAATAAATACCATAAATTACGTTATATGCTATGAATGGAACTGCGTGTAATATATCCTGCCACTTTAATTTGAAATTATTTTGAACGAGAGATTTTGAATAAAATAAGAGTAGTGGTCCAAAAAGAAATCCGAAAGCTGTCCCGATAAAAAAGAGATGAATTCCACCCGGTAAAACATAATCTGAAAAGGCGAAAAGAAGATAACCAATGATATACATAGCATTAGAGAAAAGAAATGCTGATAGAATCAATTGATTTATCCTGTTTCCCTTTTTTAGATTTAATAGGAATGCTGAAAATATTAATAGTAATAATGCAGCAAGCATTGCTATAATGTCTGTAACAGATAATTCCATTATTTGGTTTTATTTAAAATTTTAGCAAATGATGTAATACAATTTATTCAAAAAAAAATATTATGCTAATTATTTCTTTTGTGATGAATCTCTGTGCTAATTTGAAATCCCTCCCATTTTCGGTAAATTTGCAGTTAATTTTTAAATCAGAACAACAGTAATATGAGATATCCCTTTACGGAAATAGAGCCCAAATGGCAAAAATTCTGGGAAGAAAATAAAGTTTATAAAACCGAATTTAATAAAACTGAGAATAAAATATATTCTCTGGTAATGTTTATTTATCCATCAGGATCTAAGCTGCACATAGGGCATTGGTATAATTACGGACCAAATGATTCATGGGCACGTTATAAAAAATTAACCGGTTCCAATGTTTTTGAGCCTATTGGCTATGATGCATTTGGACTTCCTGCAGAGAATTTCGCCATAAAAACAGGTGTCCATCCATACGACAGCACTATTAAAAATATAAAAGATATTCGTGAACAACTTAAAAAAATGGGATGCATGTACGATTGGGATGCTGAACTAATGACTTGCGACCCTGAATATTATAAATGGAACCAATGGTTGTTCTTAAAGCTTTATGATAAGGGATTAGCTTACAGGAAAAATGCCCCGGTTAACTGGTGTCCTAACGACCGGACTGTGCTTGCAAATGAACAGGTTCAGGCTGATGGTACCTGTGAGCGATGCGGAACACTGGTAATACAGAAAAATCTTACTCAGTGGTTTTTTAAAATAACCGATTATGCTGAAGAATTATTAAATGGGCTTGACACAATAAATTGGCCTGATAAAACAAAATTAATGCAGCGTAACTGGATAGGAAAAAGCGAAGGTGCAGAAGTAAAGTTTAAAGTAGATGGAAGTGATGAAGTTGTTACGGTTTTTACAACCAGACCGGATACGCTTTTTGGAGTTACATATATTGTACTTGCTCCTGAACATCCGCTGGTGGATAAACTTACCACCTCTAAATATAAAAATGAAGTTGAATCATATAGAGAATCAGCTAAACTATTATCCGAAATTGAAAGAACTTCAACTGTTAAAGAAAAGACCGGAACGCCAATAGGGGCTTATGCAATCAATCCGGTTAACAGTGAAAAAATCCCAATCTGGATTGCTGATTATGCTCTCCTAACTTATGGTACCGGTTGTGTTATGGCTGTCCCGGGACACGATGAACGCGATTTCGAGTTCGCGAAAAAATTTGCCCTACCTGTAAAAAAGGTAATTTTAAAACCAGGAACGGATGAAAGTGAAGAATTGACTGAAGCATATACCGGGACAGGAACAATGGTTTCTTCTGATGAATTTAACGGACTGGATTCTGAAACAGGTAAGCAAAAAATTATGGATTATCTTGAGTCTAAAAATATTGGGAAGAGGAAAATTAATTACAGACTAAGAGACTGGCTTATTTCACGGCAGCGTTATTGGGGAACTCCCATACCTGTAATTCATTGTCCCGAATGCGGAATTGTTCCGGTAGATGAAAAAGATTTGCCAGTTACTCTCCCATATGAAGTAGAGTTTAAACCAGCAGGTGAATCTCCGCTTACGACCAATCCGGATTTTATAAACGTTAAATGTCCCAGGTGTGGTTCTGATGCAAAACGCGATGCTGATACAATGGATACGTTCGTTGATTCTTCGTGGTATTATTTCCGTTATTTAAATCCACATTTTAATTCGGCAATTTTCGATAAGGAAAAAGCGAAGGACTGGATCCCTGTTGATATGTATGTGGGCGGGGCAGAGCATGCTACTATGCATCTGCTTTATGCAAGATTTATACATAAATTTTTAAGGGATATAGGATGGACTAACAACGATGAACCATTTAAAACACTTTTGCATCAGGGTACAATAACAAATGATGGTGCAAAAATGTCCAAGTCCCGGGGTAATGTTGTGAATCCGGATCAATTTACTTCGAATTATGGTTCAGATGTGTTCCGGATGTACCTGATGTTTATGGGTCCTTATGAACTTGGAGGCGACTGGAGTGATAAAGGCATTTCAGGTGTCGATCGGTTTGTGCAGAGAACTTATGATTTATTTAACAGGTATTCAGGACTTGCGAAAAAACTTTCTTCCAAAGAAAAGTTTGATATTAATTTGTTAAATGAAGATGAAAAAATAATTTATCGTAAGCTAAACCAAACTATAAAAAAGTTCGAAGAAGAGATAAGCAATTTCAGATTTAACACAGCTATTGCCGCTTTAATGGAATTGATAAATGAACTAAAAAATATTGATAAATGTTCAGAAGATGTTCAGTTATTTTCCTTAACACGATTTGCTGTTTTACTAGCCCCGGTAGCTCCGCACCTTGCTGAAGAATGCTGGCAGATATTAGGAAACGAAGAATCTGTTTTTGTAAAACCTGTTTGGTATAAATTTGATGAAGCAGCATTGGTTGCTGATGTAGTGAAAATTGCCGTGCAGGTAAACGGCAAACTAAGAGATACGATAGAGGTTCCGGTAAATAGTGATCAGGGTGATGTTAAGAAAGTTGTTTTTGCGGATGAAAAAGTATTAAAACATACTGATGGGAAGACCGTAATCAAAGAAATTTACGTGAAAAATAAAATTTATAATATTGTGGTTAAATAAATTAAAAACAGAAAGAATAATTCAGAATGCTCGATTTAAAATACATTCGCGAAAACCCCGACGCTGTTAAACAAGCTATTCAAAACAAAAACGAAAAAGATAGAGTTGATGAAATTATTGCTCTTGATGAGAAAAGAAGAGAATTGATTCTTCATGGGGACGAATTAAAATCGGAAAGAAACCAGGTCTCATCTCAAATTCCTGTTCTGAAAAAAGAAGGAAAAGAGATATCGGGAGTGATGGCATCTATGAAAGTTGTGTCGGACCAGATAACAGACATTGATGGACAACTTCGTAATATTGAAAATGAGTTAAATGATATCCTGATGTTTGTTCCCAATATGCCTCACGTTTCCGTACCAGTCGGAAAAACAGCAGCAGATAATGTAGAAGTAAGGCAATGGGCACCAGAGGGATTTTCATTTGATAAAAAAGAAAACACGTTAGATCATATTGAACTTGGTAAAAAATTAAAGATACTCGATTTCGAACGCGGAGCGAAAATTTCCGGTTCAGGTTTTCCGCTTTATCTGGGGAAAGGTGCAACTCTTGAAAGAGCATTAATAAATTTTATGCTTGATTATCACTTGCAAAATCATAATTACAGCGAAGTGTTTCCGCCCTTCCTGGTTAATGCTGATTCAATGAGAGGAACGGGACAGCTTCCCAAAATGGAAGATGATATGTACACGATTCAGCAGGATGGTTTATATCCGATCCCAACTGCGGAAGTACCGATTACAAACATCTACAGAAACGAAATTATTAACGAAAGCGAATTACCTATCAGGCATGTTGGTTATTCTGCGTGCTTCAGAAGGGAAGCGGGTTCATATGGAAAAGAGTCAAAAGGTTTTTTACGGGTTCACCAGTTTAATAAAGTTGAAATGGTTAAACTTGTAAAACCTGAAACATCCTACGATGAACTGGAAAATCTTGTTAACGATGCGGAAGATATTCTGAAAGCATTAAAAATTCCTTACAGAATTTTATTATTATGTACCGGAGACTTAAGCTTTTCAGCAGCGAAGTGTTATGATATTGAAACATGGTCGCCTGCAGAAAACCGGTGGCTTGAAGCTTCTTCCTGCAGCAATTTTGAAAACTTTCAGGCCAGAAGAGCTAATATTCGTTTCAGACCTGTTTCTTCGGGCAATGAAAAAGCAAAAAAACCGGAGTTTGTTCATACTCTTAATGGTTCAGGATTGGCAACCAGCAGACTAATGGTTTCAATTCTTGAAAATTACCAGACCGTTGACGGGAATATTTCTGTTCCTGAGGTATTGCAGAAATACACCGGATTTGATAAGATTGATTAGTATATAATCGGGCAAAAAATAAATAAACAAATTAAAATTAACCTTATCTTATATAAGAGTAAGGAACGATATTATATTATCTTATGAAGAATCTATTCACTTTAAAAAAATATTTTATACGATATAAAAAGAAGTTATTGTGGGGAATTCTGTTTATTATTTTATCAAATCTTGGTGCGGTTTATATCCCGCTCCTGCTTAAGGATGCAATTAATTCTTTTAGTGAAAACGTTACAGTTCAGCAATTATTCCGTTACGGAACTCTGATTGTAATTACAGCTCTTTTCTCCGGAATCTTCAGATTTTTTATCAGGCAGACAATCATTGTTGTTTCCAGAGAAATTGAGTACGATCTGCGTGAAGATTTCTGGTCGCATATTCAAAGACTGCCCCTCAGGTATTTTCAGAATAATTCTACCGGCAACGTAATGGCTCACGCAACAAATGATATCAATGCCGTCAGAATGTTCCTTGGTCCCGCAGTAATGTACTCTATGGATACAACCATCCGACTTACCCTGGTTATTGCATTAATGCTCTCTTTAAATTTTTCACTTACTATTTATACTCTGCTTCCGTTGCCTCTGCTTTCATATTTAGTTTATAAAATCGGGAAGAAAATTCACGCACGGTTTACAAAAATACAGGAGACATTTGCCGAACTAACTACGAAAGCCCAGGAAAATTTCTCAGGTATCAGGGTTATTAAGTCTTATGTAAGAGAAGAGTGGGAGATTGATTCATTTAAAAAATTAAGCCGCGATTACCTCGATAAGAATATGCGTATGGTAAAAGTTCAGGCAATGCTTATGCCAATCCTGTTTTTAGTCACCGGGCTTTCACTAATTATCGTGATTCTTATTGGCGGCGGAAAAATAATATCAGGAACAATGGATCTTGGTGAACTAACTGCGTTCACCTTTTACCTCGGAATTCTCATCTGGCCGATGATTGCATTCGGCTGGGTTGTGAATATCGTGCAGCAGGCGGAAGCCAGTATGAAAAGGCTGAATAAAATATTTCACGAACCTTACGAAATTGAGGAAACGGTTGAAACCGATAGAAATATAAATGAGTTGAAAGGTGAAATCGAATTCAGAAATGTAACTTTCAAATATGGCGAACAGCTTCCGATTGTACTCAAAAATATTAATCTGAAAATATCTAAAGGCTCAACAATTGCCATAATGGGATTCACCGGAAGCGGAAAAACGACATTGGTAAATCTTATCCCAAGACTTTATGATATAACAGGTGGTGAAATATTAGTTGACGGAAAAAATCTAAAAAATATTCCGCTGGATGTTTTAAGAAAAAATATAGGCTATGTGCAGCAGGAACCTTTCCTGTTTTCCGATACACTTGTTAATAATATATCTTACGGATTGAGGGACATAAATCTGGATAAAGTAAAGAGCGCTGCAGAAATTGCCAACTTTAATAAAGATGTGGAGGCATTTCCACATGGTTATGAAACTATCAGTGGTGAAAGAGGGATAACACTTTCCGGTGGTCAGAAACAAAGAGCTACGCTTGCACGTGCCCTTGCGATTGATCCTAAAATTTTGATTCTCGATGATTCATTTTCTTCGGTGGATACTAATACAGAAGAAGCAATCTTAAATAATCTTAAAATTTATATGAAAGGACGAACAAGCATTATTATTAGTCACCGTATTTCAACTGTGAAAGATGCTGATAAAATTGTCGTTCTCTCCGAAGGAAAAATTGCCGAAGAAGGAACCCACAAAGATCTTGTTTCGCTTGGAGGCATTTATTCAGATTTACATTTTAAACAACTTCTTGAAAAAGAACTTGAAGAGCTTTAATAGATATGTCAAACGATTATAAAAGTGAAGAGGAAGTTTTAGGTAAGGCGTACGATTCAAAACTAATGAAACGTCTGCTAAGCTATATTAAACCTTACCGGAAATATGTAATCTTTGCAATTTTGTTGAATATTGTCGTTGCTGCATTAGGTCCGCTGCGCCCCTATCTTACCAAAGTTGCTGTGGATAAGTACATTGCAAATTCAGATTACCATGGACTGTTTATCATCAGTCTTATTCTATTTGGGTCACTCATTCTTCAATCGGTAATTCAATATTTCCTTACGTATTATACACAGTATCTCGGACAAAAAACCTTATACGATTTACGTACTCAACTATTTCAGCATATACAGAAATTAGCCTTGAGATTTTTTGATCGGACACCAATTGGCAGAATTGTTACAAGAGCAACAAATGATGTTGAAGCCCTGAGTGAACTTTTTTCTTCAGGTATTGTAATGGTTTTCAGTGATATTTTTATAATCCTCTGGATTCTTGGTTTTATGTTTTTCATGGATGTGAAACTTTCACTTGTTACTCTAGCAGTTTTTCCTGTTTTAATATACGGCACATTTCTTTTCAGAAAAAAAGCCCGTGAAAGTTATCGTGACGTCCGGCTTCATCTTGCAAGACTTAACTCTTATATGCAGGAACATATTACAGGTATAAATGTTGTTCAGATCTTCAGAAAAGAAAAAGATGAGTTGAAAAGATTTTCCGTAATCAACTCTGATTACCGCGGAGCAAATATTAAATCAGTTTTTTATTATGCACTATTTTACCCCGGGGTAGAATTATTAAGTTCAATTGCCATTGGTCTTATTATATGGTACGGAGGAGGGGAAATTATTCAGGGTTCTCTTACAATCGGGGTAATTTTTGCTTTTCTACAGTTTACAGAGATGTTCTTCAGACCAATCAGGGATCTATCTGAAAAATATAATATAATGCAGACAGCAATGGCTTCTTCGGAAAGAATATTCAAATTACTTGATAATAAGACGTTCGTTAAAAATCCTGAAAATCCGGTTAAACTGGATAAAGTAAAAGGTGAAATAGAATTTAAAGATGTTTGCTTTGCTTACAATGATGAGGATTATGTATTAAAGAATATCTCATTTAAAATACATCCGGGTGAAACAATTGCTATAGTAGGTCATACCGGGGCAGGGAAAACAAGCATAATAAATATTTTAAGCAGGTTTTATGATATACAGAAAGGCAATATACTCCTGGATGGAATTGATATTAAAACTATTGATAAACGTGAATTGAGAAAGTATATCTCTATAGTATTACAGGATGTTTTTCTTTTTTCAGGAACAATCAAATCGAATATTAATATGAACAATGATGATATACCGTTTGAAAAGGTTATTGAAGCTGCCCGGATGGTTGGTGCCGATAAATTTATAGATCTTCTTCCTGCAAAATATGATGAGGAAGTGAAGGAAAGAGGTTCAACTTTAAGCGTCGGTCAAAAGCAGTTAATCTCTTTTGCGCGGGCGCTTGCATACGATCCTAAAATTCTTGTCCTGGATGAGGCAACTTCAAGTGTAGACACCGAAACAGAGATTCTGATACAGCGGGCGATTGAAAAATTACTTGTTGGACGGACTGCAATCGTCATCGCTCACAGGCTTTCAACTATTCAAAGTGCCGATAAAATAATAGTAATGCACAAAGGAGAAATAAGAGAAACAGGAAATCATCAGGAACTACTTGCAAAAAGGGGAATTTATTATAAATTATACCAGCTTCAATATAAAGATCAGGAAATTACGAGAGCAGTTTAATACCACCATTAAAAATAAATCGGGAGAGTCACATCATGCCAAAACTAAGATTTATGACGCTTGCCCGCTTCATAATTGAACAGGAGAAACTTCACCCGGAAGCAACAGGTGAATTATCAAACATCTTGCACGATCTTTCACTTGCTGCCAAGGTAATTTCTCTTGAAGTTAATAAAGCCGGGCTGGTTGATATTCTTGGATTTACAGGGGATAACAATGTTCATGGCGAACAGGTAAAAAAACTTGATATGTTTGCACACGATATGCTCTTCAGAGCAATGGATCATGGAGGGCACCTTTGTGTTATGGCTTCTGAAGAAGAAGCCGATATAATGCATATTCCCGGTGAATTTGAACTCGGAAAATATGTATTAATGTTTGATCCTCTGGACGGTTCTTCAAATATTGACGCGAATGTAAGTATAGGAACTATTTTTTCCATTTACCGCCGGGTTACTCCTGATGGTGGTCCCGGAACTCTTGAGGATCTTCTTCAACCGGGCTATAAACAGGTTGCCGCTGGATATGTTGTGTACGGTTCCAGTACAATTCTGGTTTATACTGCTGGTCATGGTGTGCATGGATTTACTCTCGATCCCTCTTTTGGAGAATTTCTTCTTTCTCACGAGGATATTAAAATTCCTAAGAAGGGAAAAATATACAGCATAAATGAAGGGAATTATCTCTATTGGCATCCGGGTCTAAAAAAATATATTAAATATCTTCAGGAATATGATAAACCGACAGAGAGACCGTATTCAACAAGATATATCGGTTCAATGGTTGCGGATATTCACAGAACTCTATTATACGGTGGAATATTTATGTACCCGGCTGATTCACGGCACCCGAATGGAAAACTTCGTTTACTTTATGAATGTAATCCTGTTTCTTTTATAATTGAAGCAGCAGGCGGAAGCGCTTCTAACGGGAAACAAAGGATTCTCGATCTTCAACCTGAAAAACTTCATCAAAGAACACCAATTTTTGCCGGAAGTGAACAGGACGTTCAGAAGGTAGTAGAATTCATGGCAGCAGAAGAAAAAGAAGAGAAAGAAAAAGAGGAGCTTTCTACTCAGAAAAATTAAACTTATTATTTCTTTATTTTTTCTAATTCACTACTGATTTTTGAAGCTAACTCTTCGGGAGTAATTCCATCGAGAACAAGTTTATTGGTTTTTACTATTACTTCCGGCGAGTCTCCTTCCCCCATCATATGTTTATAAAGACAAAATCCAAGCCTGTTCCTGTCATTTATAATCGGAAGATATTGTTTCAATCCATCAACAATATTATATACCTGTTTTTCAACAGAATCATCAGGAAATTGATTTGTTCCTGGAGATTGCAAAGTTGTCATTAAAATTCCCTTCATTTGACTGCTAAAAATAAACAGAAGTACGAAAAACGACAAATGAAATTTGTCATTTATTGTTTCAGTCGTTGCGGTTTTTAATTAAATTTAATGCCTGAATGAATAAAGAAAACGAGATACTGAACCTTTCAGTTAAAAAGATTCTGATTATAAGACTTAGTTCTCTGGGAGATATACTTCTAACCACTCCTTTTATAAGAAGTCTGAAAAACAAGCATCAATCTGTGCAACTGGATTTTATTTTAAAAAAGCAGTATCAGGACGCACTTAAAATTCAATCCCCACATAACAAATCTTTTTTTATACGATACTCCAAAAGAAAATATTTCAATCCTGATTTCAGATTTGAAAAAAGAAAAATATGATCTCATCATCGACTTACAGAATAATTTCCGTTCGGCAGAGATAGTTAAATCTCTAAAAATCAGAACATTAAAATTCAATAAAAGATCGTTTGATAAATTTCTTCTGGTAAACTTTAAAATAAACCGGTTACAGAATGCACCTTCGATTCCTGAAAGGTATTCGTTAACCATTCCGGATTTTAAATTAGATGATGAAGGTCTGGAACTTTATACAAAAAATAATTCTTCTGATTTATTAAACGGAAAAGAAAAAGTAATAGGTTTAGTTCCGGGTTCAAGACACTTTACAAAAAAGTGGCCGAAAGAGTATTATGAAAAACTTGGGACTCTCCTTACAAAATCCGGTTATACCATTGCTCTTCTGGGGGGCAAAGATGATCTTGCAATATGTCATGAGATTTCTGAAAAAATTGCCGGTTCAATTAATCTTTGTAATCAGGATGATCTTTTGCAAACGTGCGCTGATATGAAGGAATGTAAAGTTATAGTTTGTAATGATTCAGGTTTGATGCATGCTGCCTGCGCAATGAATATTCCGGTACTGGCTTTTTTCGGTTCAACTGTTAAAGAATTCGGGTTCTTTCCTTATAAAAACAGCAATTTAATTTTAGAAAACAATTCTCTATCTTGCAGACCTTGTTCACACATAGGAAGAGAAACTTGTCCAAAAGGACATTTCAGGTGTATGTTGGATATCTTGCCTGAGAAAGCATTTAAAACAATTAATACTCTAATTGAAAGCAGATGAAATCTATCTGGAAATTATTTTATAATTATTTAATTATTCCGCCATTTTATATTTTCCTTCAATTAGGATCTTTATTTAATTCGAAAATTAAAAGAGGAATCAGGGGAAGAAAAAGGATATTTGAAGAATTAATACTTAATGCAGCTTCTCTTGATAAATCCAGGAAATTAATATGGTTTCATTCCTCCTCACTTGGTGAATTTGAGCAGGCGAAACCGATAATACAGGAATTGAAAAAGGATAAAAAAATAAATATACTTATCACTTTTTTTTCACCCTCCGGATATGAAAACTCACGTAAGTATCCCTATGCTGATCTTGTTTCTTATCTTCCGTTCGATAGCAAAGCGTATGCAGATAGATTTATTTCTATTATCCGACCTGATCTGGCAATTCTTATGAGGTATGATATCTGGCCGAATCATATATGGGCTTTAAAAAGGAGAAACATTCCATGCTTTATTGTTGATGCAACTATGAAAACAAATTCTCCCAGAAAAATTCCGGTTATTAAAAATTTTCATAAAGTTTTATTTAATGATATTACAAGAATATTAACCGTATCGGATTCTGACGTTGATGGCTTTAAGGGTTTTAAAATTGAATCAGATAAACTGACTGCAGTAGGAGATACAAGATTCGACCGGGTGTACGAGAAAAGTATAGCGGCAAAGGGCAAAAACATCATTCGTGAAAACCTCTTACAAGATAAAAAAATATTTGTTGCCGGCAGTACCTGGGATATGGATGAGAATGTAATTCTTCCTGCGTTTGTTAAGCTTACTAAATATGATAAGGATGTTATCCTGATACTTGTACCGCATGAGCCGACAATTGAAAATCTGGAAAGAATTGAGAACGAACTGTCCGGAACAATGAAATCTATTCGTTTCTCTCATCTTAATTCATATAAAGATGAAAGAATTATTATTGTTGATTCGATCGGGATACTTCTAACACTGTATGCTTACGGTGATCTTGCATTTGTTGGCGGTAGCTTCAAACAAAATATTCACAATGTGCTGGAAGCGGCTGTTTATGGTATGCCTGTGTTTTTTGGTCCAAGAATTGAAAATTCCCAGGAATCAAAAGAATTACTGAAAAGGGGAGGAGCTGTTTTAATAAAAAATAAAAGAGAAGCTTACAGGCAGTTACGCACGTACTTCTTAAATGATGAATTGAGAAATGAAAGGGGCAAAATCGCGTCTGATTATGTGAAAGAAAACCTCGGTGCAACCAAAAAAATCCTTAAAGAAATTTATAAAGAGATAGAGAGATAATAATTTACCGCAGTTTCCATATATTTATTTTTTCCCCGGCATATTATTTTCATTCCAAACCTGAAAAATTTAAATCAAAGACTCTTCACTGCTTGAATATGACACGAGAGAAACTAAAAAAATGAATTACTAACTTCCAAGATATCTCTCCTTCAATATTTTTATATGATGCAATTCATGTCCGGCAATGATAAACATAAATGCACGGACTGTATTAGTATAGTTATTCGCTATGCCTTTTTTCATCATAGTTTCAACATCAAAGGATTTAAATAAAGTTATATCCGCATTTCTTAAACTTAGCAGTTCCTCTGAAAGGCTAGAAAGTGAACGTTTATTAAAATCAGCAGCATTTACATAATCATCCTGCTCAAATCCCGGTAGCGATTGTTGTTCTCCTCTGGCGATACACATAGCCCGGTAAGCCATTACACGTTCGGCATCAGCCATATGCCCAAGCACTTCTTTAATGCTCCATTTCCCCTGATCATAAGCATAGTTTCCCTTTTCTTCGGGGATGGATTTTATTAGTGATTGTAAATTATCTCTGCCTTCTTCAAGAAGTTTGATGATGTTATCGTGAGGAATATTTTTCATGTAACCGGAATAAAATTCTGCATACTCATCAGGTTTTGGTAAATTCATATCAATCCTTTAATTATATTTTTATTTCCAGACCTTAACTTCAAACAGTCCGTTTGAATTGGCAACGCCTCTCAGCATTCCATTTGTGTTAAAAGGCATCGCAAAGTTTCCATCTTTATCAACAGATATAAGACCGCCGGTGTTTTCTCCAAGTGTTTTATAAATTAATTCATCTGCTGCATCTTTTAAGGGCATATTTTTATAATCCATCAAAGCAGAGACATTAAAAGCTATTTCATTTTTTATAAATAATTCACCTTCACCCGTGCAGGAGACTGCGCAGGTTTTATTATTAGCATATGTGCCTGCCCCAATAATAGGGGAGTCCCCGACCCTTCCCGGCATTTTGTTACCTGTGCCGCCAGTAGAAGTGCCGGCTGCCAGATCGCCGAATTTATCAAGAGCAACACATCCAACTGTACCGTGTTTTGAATGCTTTACTTTTTCATATTGTTCGAGTCTGTAGGGAGTATCGAAATATTTATTATCAACGTAGTCAACTCCCATCTCTTTACCAAATGCATCTGCCCCTTCTCCGCAAAGCAGAACGTGTTTTGTCTTTTCCATAACAAGTCTTGCCAGTGAAACAGGATTTTTAATATGTTTTACGCCGGCTACCGCACCGCAGGATAAATCTTTTCCGTTCATTATAGAAGCATCCAGTTCGTGCTTTCCTTCCGAAGTAAAAACTGCACCTTTGCCCGCGTTAAATTTGGGATCATCTTCCAGGTAGTTTATAACTTTTTCTACTGCATCAATACTTCTGCCCCCGTTTTCAAGGATTTTCTGCCCGATAGACAAAGCTTCTTTCAGAGAATTCATATACTCATTTTTTAATGAATCATTAAATGATTTATCAAAAGTTCCGGCGCCGCCGTGAATTACAATTGTATAATTTTTTTTAGTTTGTCCATTTATCGTGCTAATTGAAAATGCGAAGATTAAACAAGTTAAAATTGTAGTTAAGTATTTCATAATTATACCCTGAAAAATTATTTATCAGAATGATTGAGATGTTCCAAAAGTCTTTCAATAAAAACATGTTGAGCCGAATACATTTTTATTCTGGCCTCATTCACCGTAAAAAATTTCCCTGTATCCACCTCGGGAAACTTCTGCCTGTTACCTGAATGCGGCGGCCATTCCATTTCAAAAGTATTACAAACTATATCAATATGTTCTGAATTATCAGTTTCAAAAGCCCATGCGTGAACAATTTTATTATTGCTCTGTGTTGCGGTTCCCAGGGAAATATAATTCCCTTTTGATTCAATGCCGGTTTCTTCTTCAAATTCTCTTATTGCAGTCTGAAGCAGTTCTTCATTCTCTTCTACCAGACCTTTGGGAATTCCCCAGTAGCCTTCATCTTTGTTTTCGAAAAAGGGACCTCCGGGATGAACAAGAAAAATTTTTACTTCATCTTTGGTTTTGTGGAACATCATTAATCCCGCACTATGAACCGGCATAATTCTCCATAAGTTTTCAAATTTGGTCTCAATTTATTTTATTTAAAAGGAAGTTTAAAGGAATAGAAGAGAAATATTTTCATAATCAATAATTAAAAAGGATCATCTGAAATTAGTATTTTTTCAAAACCACTTCCGCCAGCAAAAATGATTTCCCATTTACTAATTTTCTTTGTTCGCTCCATTTGATACAAAAGCCCGATTCATTAAGTTCTTTTTCAAATTCATCAACCGTAATAAGGCTGATGTAAGGACCGAGTTTCTCCAAAGATTTATATTTTGATTTAGAAACTTTGCTTTGATTCTCATCCGGCAGCTGGATTATTGAGAATAGAATCGAAGATTCTTTCATCATATTCTTTATTTTAGTTAATGCTGAACTTAGACTAACATATTCAAAAAGCAAAGCGACAAAAATTAAATCATACTTGTTTTTATTGGAGTTATAGTTCAGGAAATCAGTATTAACAATTTCTAATTTTCTCTCACCTGGAAATCTGTTACTAAGGATATTTAAAAATTCAGGGTTAATATCCAGAGCAGTGATTTTTTCTATTTTATTCCAATCAATATGTTCAAATCCATTTCCTATCGTACATCCCGGAACAAATATAAGTTCACTATTATACTTTTGTATTAAATGCCTGAAGCATTCATTAATCAGTGCATACTGTCCGACTTCGCTGCTGCTCATATGATTAACATAATCTGAAATGTCTATATCCAGCCAGGGGTTTGATTCCATTTCCCTTATCTTTCAAATTTAAAATGTGGATCCAATCCTAATTCCCCGATATTAAAACCAACATAATGCGGTTGGTCAAAGTAAGGTTTATAGCCAGAAACAGAAGTATACCACTGTTTTGCTGTCTCAATATTAGCAACAAGAAATAATATTGTGCGTAATCCTTTAAACATAATCTACACCGGCAAATTCTTTAATTGAAATTTATTTTGCGAATACTCTTAAACCTGTTATTCCTATAATGATCAGGAAAATAAAAATAAGTCTCACAAATTCTTTGGATTCTCCAAACAGAATTATACCAAGTATTGCAGTACCAACTGCGCCTATGCCTGTCCAAACAGCATAAGCAGTTCCCACAGGTAATTCTTTAAGTGAATAAGCAAGTAAACCCATACTTATTAAAATGCTTGCAAAGGTAAAAACGCTGGGCCAGAATTTTGTGAAACCCTGAGAATATTTCATTCCAATTGCCCAGGCAGTTTCAAAAAGACCGGCAACAAAGAGAATTAACCAGGCCATATTTCTCCATAGATTTTAATTTTAATTCAATCAAACTTCGGGGGATTATTCCAGTCAACAGGTCCCACTTCAAACCTGTACTGCAGTCTTGGCAGCACAACTTTTTTCCAAGCGTACTCAAAATACTTGAATGCTTTATCCCATTCTTCTCCATTACCCCAGCCGTCGTGATGAAATAACAACTTAGTTTTTCCCCCAGGCACAGGAATAAATTTTAAATAAACATGAGTGCGCTCATTACGAACTTTCTTTAATTCGGGTGGAGCATTCCAGGTAAATGACAACATTTTATTCTCCTGAAATGAAAGTACAACATTTCCTTCTCCACCCCTGGAACCTTCCTCGTTCTCCGGGAGAAAAATTATTTCATAAGGTCCCATTACTTCCATTTTAATATTACAGTCCGGAGCAAAAAATGATTGTATACCTTCCTTTGTTGTCCATGCTCTGTAAACTTCTTCAATGTGAGCTTTGACAGTCAATTCGGCAGAAATTGCTTTAGGGAATTTCATTGAATTCATTTGTTAGTCTTTTTTACTTTAATGTTAACCTCAACTTCTCTGTCTTCGTCCGGGGAGAGTTTCAGTTTCTCAGGAATAATTAACTCAGCTTTAAGTATTGCTGATTCTGTTATCTTGCTTAAATCTACAGGTTCAGTGGTGATTAATTTTGGTAAATTATTTCCTTCCTTAGGTGCGATTAAGTGAACATTTTCCGGCACAGTTGAAATAGAAATAAGCTTAAGTTTCGCTTCAAGTTTACCTTTAGTCTGCACTTTAACCGGCAAAGAAATTATTTTAGTGGCAACAGCATTAACATTTATTTTGTTCGGCTCTATATCATAAAGTGACAGTCCTGAAGGCAGCCTGATTTCATCTTCTGTCAGATCGTATTCATTTTTTCCTTTGTGAATATCTCCCATATCAATTGAAACTACGAGTTCTGACGGGTCTAAAAGACGGAATGCCTGCTCTGATCCTTCCAGGGTTAGAACAGCTTTTGAAGGAACCTGCTGTGAGAGGGAATAATCTGAGGTAATATTTCTGAATTCTATCGGGACTGTATAATTTCTGAAAATCCTGTCTGAATGATATGCAAGGAAGAACCATAAAAAGATTGCAATTACAAAGGAGGATGAAGCAGTAATTATATTTCTTCTGCTCCACCATTTAGCCTCGTCCTCTTTTACCTGCGGATAGTTTTTACGATAAAATTCTTCAAGGTTATTTTTTAATTCAACGGTTGTTTTCAGCATTTTTAACCGTCCGTTTTCTGCAATACTGATAGTACCCCTTTCTTCCGAGACAATCACAATAAAAGCATCACACTGCTCCGAGAGACCCAGCCCGGCAGCATGTCTTGTGCTTCCTTCTCCAATTGCCTCAATATTTAATGATAGCGGCAAATGGGCGCCGAAGCGTGAAATTCTGTTGGCTTCAATAATTACTGCACCGTCGTGTCCGGGTGAACTTGTATTAAAAATACTGTAGAGAAGCGGAGCGCTGATTTTACCTTCAAGTGGAATTCCTCCTGTCAAATGCCGTTCACATAACTCCTTTCCCCTGATAACTATCAGAGCACCAGTTCTTTTTTCAGCCATTTTCCCTATTGATTCTGTAAGAACATCCACAGCAGAAGTGAAAGTTGACAGACGGTTTCTTCTTCTGAAATTTGTCCAGAACCACGCCAGGTCAATCATCCGTCTTATATCGGATTGAAAAACAATTATTGCTGCAATAAGTATTACAACAATCAAAGTTTTAATCAGCATTTCTGTAAGGTACAATTGAAAAAACCTTGCGAGAAGGTAAATGACTGCAAAAACTGAAATTGCAACAACAAGTCTTCGTGAGGCACTTCTTCTTAACCAGTTTAGAAAGATGAAAAGAAAACCCGAGACGATGATAACATCGAGCGCATCAACTATTCTTATATTACTGAATAACTCCTGGAAAAAATTCATTTAAAACTTAATTAGTGAAAATTTATTTTTTTTATTATTTGCTTTAATATTGATACGGATTCTTTTAGCTGATCATCTGAGAGATAGGGAGCCGGACCTAATCTCAAGCTAGTTTCCCCGGTAATCTGTCCACACACCTTCCTTTTTTAGCTGCAATGAAATATCTCCCGCGAAAGATGAATACAAAACTAAAAAACCTCCTATATTTTTAATATCAGTTTTTTTATTCCTGTAAATTATTTTCGGGTCAGCATCAATTTTATCAAACTCATTTGCAAGAAGTGAAACCTGGTGCCGGCTGATTTCTCTCAGATATTCAGGGGTAAGATTATGCTCTTTAAAAAAATCAAATACTTCAGCTGCACGGTAATTACTAGTAGGATCATAAGTTGAACCGGCGAACAAATCATCTCCCGTTCCGTATAAAACTTCTCCTTTTTTCTTTGCCTTTGATAAACTTCCATACTCGCTGTACCATCCTGTAATAACCGGACGAAGTTCAGATTCTTTTGGGAATCGAAGAAAACAATTTCCTTCCCCGAGCTGGCAATATTTATATCCACCTCCTACCACAAAAGCATTTTCAAGCTTTTCTTCTTTTAAAGAAAACGGTACAACATTCATTGCATGGTAGGCATCAACCAACAATCTTGTGCCGGTCTTTGCACATTTCTGCTGCAGTGATGATAAATCATTTACGATTTCGCCTGTTTGAAAAAATACTTTGGAAACAAGAACCGCAATAGTTTTATTGTTTACTTTTTCAATTAGTCTTTCAACAACATTTTCGGAAGGTGACGAAGCAACTTTAATTATTTCAATTCCTTCTTCCGCTAAACGATCGAGCTGTCTTCTGATTGTATGGAATTCTCCATCAGTTGTTACAATATTTATTTGCTTATTGATCGGTAGTGAAGATAAAAACCGGGTTACCAAATCGTGTGTATTTGAAGCAAGAGTTATATTTGCATCATCACCTAATAAATTTAAAACTCTTTCTTTACTTTATTAGCTTTTCCAAATGCCTTCCCCCATTTATCATCAACATTTTCTGCCGCATCAAGCCAGGCTTGCTGCTGTCCCTTAAACCCGCAATCAGGCCATGCCTGGTGCGAGTGACCGGTTAATAACAATCTTTCCGAAACTTTAAAATGAGAATAATATTTTGCAAGAGCATTCGGAGATTTATACAACTCTTCCG
This sequence comes from uncultured Ignavibacteria bacterium, assembly GCA_963815785.1. Taxonomy (GTDB): domain Bacteria; phylum Bacteroidota; class Ignavibacteria; order Ignavibacteriales; family Ignavibacteriaceae; genus DATFVA01. The sequence continues at coordinate 210,942 of CAWFHZ010000013.1, read as the reverse complement.
GTTTTATCATCATTTTTTAAGCTCCGTTCTGATTTCCCAGAGATCAGGGAAAAAAGGTTGATTGAGAGTAGTCATCAGGTATTGAACTCCATCTGATCCGCCGGTTCCTTTTTTAGTTCCTATAGTCCGCTGAACCATTTTTACATGTCTGTATCTCCACTCCTGGAATCCTTCATCCAGATCCACCATGAACTCACAAAACTGTGCAGTTATAGGATCAACTGCATAAATATTTATTAAGGCAGACTGTATCTGTTGTGAAGCAATTATAGGTTTTGTAACATCTCTATTTAATTCATTCGCCGGAATTTCATAACCGGTTTTGGAAAGATAATGAATGAATGCATCCCAGACTGTAGGTTCGTTATAGCGCTGCTCAATTTTTTTTCTTTCATTTTCTCCAAAGTGAGTCCTGTTTAACATCCCTGCACTTCTTTTACCAAGGCAAATTTCAAGTTCACGGAATTGGGCAGATTGAAATCCGCTTGCTGATTCGAGTCTGTTTCTAAAGGAAAGGAATTCAATTGGTGTCATCGTTTCAAGAATATCAATCTGGGCAACCAGTATTTTCAAAATAGTCAATATTCTTTTCATCGTGTGAATTGAACGGGAGATATCCTTATTTTCAAGTAATGTTTTCAGATAATCCATTTCATGCAGTATCTCTTTGAACCATAGCTCATAAGCCTGATGAATAATAATAAAAAGCATTTCGTCGTGTTCCGGTCCTTCGGATAATTGTTTCTGAGAATTTAATATGGAATCTAGCTGAAGATATGTGGAATAAGTAAGTGCCATTTTATTCCTGAAAAATATTTAATAAAAAATTGAATAACAGAATTTAAGAACTTTCTGCCAAAATTCATTTAGTGAAATGAAAATCAATTCTTAAACTTATCACAAATTACTTGAATAGTACCGGAATATTAATCATATTAAAACATTACAGGAATATATTTTATAACTCATTCTTTTCGTTAATGAAAATATTCAGGCTTAATATTCCTGCTGTCGGTTTATTCATTCTGTTAATCAGTTTTACCAGTATTTATTCACAATCTACAGGCTCATTGAGAGGACTGGTAATTGATTCTACAAGCGGTGAACCACTTCCTTATTGTAATATAATCTTAAAAGAAACCAAAACCGGAACAACTACGGATCAGCGGGGATATTTCTTCTTTCCTTCTCTGAAACCCGGACTTTACACTATTGTTATTTCTTATATAGGTTACACAACCGAAGCAATTGAAGTTAAAATTATCCGGAATGCTATGGCTCAGATGGATATAAAACTTTTGCCTTCTGCTGTAACGCTTCCAACACTGGAAAAGGTGGGGGAGAAATATAACTTCGAAGAGAAGCCGGATGTAAGTGTAAACAGAATTTATACGAGAGAACTTGAAACAATACCAAAAGGCGTTGAAACAGATTTATTAAGATCGTTAAAATTTCTTCCAGGAGTTAGTTCTACAGGCGATGTAACTGCAAGATACAATGTCAGGGGCGGAGCTTCAAATCAAAACCTGGTTTTGCTGAACGATATTCCTGTTTATAGTCCGTTTCACGCTTTGGGTTTATTCAGTGTAATTGATCCGGATGTAATAAGTGTAGCAGAATTTTATAAAAGCGGTTTTCCTGTTGAATACAGGGGGCGGCTTTCTTCCCTCCTAAAAATTATTACAAAGGACGGGAATAAAAATGAATTCGGGGGAATAGCCAGTGGAAGTTTTCTCTCCGGGAAAGCCCTTGTTGAAGGTCCGATTCCTGACGGATCATTCATCTTAACCGGGAGAAAAAGCTATTCAAATAAAATTTTAAAGAAATTTTTAAATGATAAAAATGTTCCTGTGGATTTTTATGATTTTTCATTCAATATGAATTATTCAAATCCGGAATTTTTACAGGATGCTAAATTTACTTTTAACGGATTTGTTAGTTCAGATAACCTGGATAATCCCGATCCGCTTCAGGAAGACTTTAAATGGAAGAATCAGCTTTTCGGATTAACCTATTTTCAATGGGTTACAGGCAGTCCTCTTTTTTACCAGGTAACATTGTTCTCAAGTTATTTCAGCGGGGAAGTTATTCCTAATTTTAGCGACACCCGGGCAAAAAAAAATGAAATAAATGATGCTACAGTCAAAGCAGGTTTTACCTATATATTTAAAAATGATAATGAACTGACCGGGGGAACAGAATTTGCCACTGTTAAATCAAACCTTAGACTTGAAAATGTAAGAAAAGCATTCTCCGAGATAAGTGAAGAGGGAACAAATGTTAGTCTTTATGGAAAATATAAATTAAGCAGTGTTAATAACTTGATTCTGGAAGGGGGTACAAGGTTTAATTTTGCACGGCTTGCTAACGGAACTGCCGGCGACTTTTCATTTGAACCAAGAATTAATTTAACCTATCGAATTTTCCCATGGATTTCATTCAAAAGTGCATGGGGAATTTATCAGCAGGAATTAACAACAATCTCAGATGAGAATGAAATTATTACGGTATTTGAACCATGGATAATTACCCCGTCTTATCTTAAACCAGCAACGGCCATACATTATGTTTCCGGGTTTACTGTCAGTCCAGTCCCCGGTTTTACTTTTGATATTGAAGGATACTATAAACTCATTCATAATCTTACTTCCGTAAATGAACGAAAATATTTCCCCGATGATCCTGACCTGGTTGCTGGGAGAGGTGAATCGTACGGACTTGAGTTGCTTAATTCATTTAATCAACAACCTGTTTCAATCAGTGTAGCATATTCATTAAGCTGGGCTTTTAAGGAAGTTTATGGAATAAAATATCATCCAAGGTATGACTCCAGGCATAACCTGAGTGTTCTGCTGGAGTATAACTTTGGAAGTGGCTGGAGTGCAAGTGCTGCATGGACTTACAATTCAGGACTGCCATTCACCCAGATAATTGGTTTTTACAATAAACTGTATTTTAATGATTTAGGGACACGAAATTTTTTCTTTACTCCCTATACAATTCTTGCCTCAAAAAATATCGGTCTGCTTCCTGATTACCACCGGCTTGATTTAAGTTTATCAAAAAAATTTTCAATCGGTACATTTAAATTCCGCGCAGATGTAAGCGTAATTAATGTTTATGACAGAAAAAATCTGTTTTATTTTGATAGAACCACTGGTGAAAGAGTTAACATGTTACCGTTCCTTCCTACAGCAACATTGCGGGTGGAAATATGAAAAGGTTTTTATTTCCTGCACTCATCATCAACCTGGTTATAATAAGTTTTTCCTGTGAGGAAAGTTTTAATCCTAAAACTGATTTTGTTCAGCAATATGCAATGTTCTGTATAGTAAGCGGGGATACATCATACCAATATGCTTTTATAGAACAAAGCTACAATGTTGAGGGATATGATCCGGCTTCATATACAGGAAACACTTTTGTTAAAGGTGCTGATGTGAAAATTAAATATCAGGATAAAGAATATATATTGTCAGATTCAATATCCACAATAGATAACAGCGAATTTGATTTTTATTATACAGATAGTCTCCAGCCTGAACCGAATAAATTACTTGAAATTACTGCAACCTTACAAAATGGGAAAATCTTAAGCGGTTCAACAATAACGCCCAAATCAAATACACTTTCATTCCATGTTCAGGATGTGGTAAGCGACTCATACATAGAACAAAAATCCGGAGGATTGTTTTTTATCTGGCAGATTTCAGGAGAGGATACAACTGGTATCCTGTATCTTCCAAAACTAAAAATAAACTATTTTAAAAAGGTGAACGGAATTAATGAAAAGTATTCTATTGAAGTTCCGATCAGCTATTTTCAAAATGGTGATAAGTATTTACCAAACTATCCAATCGTTTCAGGTGAAACTACCTTAACCTATGAAATGGATGCAATAAACCGTGCAATGAATAAAATTTCAGAGGGTAATCCCAATAAATCAGATTATACAATAATCGATGCAAATTTTGATCTTCTTTTGCTTGATAATAATCTTGCTCCATATTATTTAACAATTCAAACTTTTCTCGATGGATTCACGGTAATTCTGGATCAGCAGGATTACTCGAATATCAGCGGTGGTTTTGGTGTATTTGGCTCATTTTTCAGGCGTGTGCACCACCTCTCATTTAGTCGTGATTATGTGATAAGTTTTGGTTATAGGCTTGCAACTAACTAGGATTTAAAGGAACTTTAATGCAATTGACGGGTTGAACTCTTATAAATTTCATTCAAGGAGAATATCATGAAGATGTTAATGAATTTGATTATTGTACTATTTGCCGCACTTACGTTTGCAGCCTGTGAAAAAACAGTTGATCCGGTTTCTCCAGTTTCTTTAAATAAATCAAATTTTAACGGTACATTCGATGTAACTTTTCAGGATTATAAAAACTCAAGTCAAAGTGTTACCCTGACAGGAACAATCGACTTTAGCTTTGATAATTCGACATACACCTATAGTGCAGTAATTTTACATTCATCAAACAACGAAGTATCCGGCACTTTAAATGATTCCGGAACTTATGTGATTAATGGTAATAAGATTTCGTTATTGGATAATGCAAATAAGAGAATGAATCCCGGATGGCTTCCAAGTCTGTATCTTTCCGGGGATTTTAATTATTCTACTAATGCAAATCAAACTATTATTGAAGGCTCATACCCTTACGGATCGGTAAGAATTGTACTGAGTTCGCAATAATCTTTATAAATATCATTCGGAAAAAGCCTGCTCAACACGCAGGCTTTTTTGTGAGATAAATCTTATATCCGGGTTAAAAGATGTGAAGAAAATCTCATTCCTATATTATTGTGATGGAGTATTGCGACAATAAATAAATTATGCTGCAAATTTCGTTCGCTATTGTTGGTATATATATAAACTAATAAAAGGTGATACGATGAAACAACTAGTGAAATTTGTTCTGCTGTTGCTTGTGGCGATTTCATTTGCGGCTTGTGAAAAGGCTTCTAACCCTGTTTCTCCTAATTCTCTTAATAAGCAAAATTTACAAGTCCTGGATGGAGTCTATTCAGGTACTTTCACACTAAGTACCCGGAACGGGTCAATGAATGATCACCCTGAATCTGCAACCGGTTCAATTGTTTTTACCTTTAATTATAGTAATTCCACATATAAATATAGCGGTACATTTGATAGCGCTTCACAAATTGACTATATAAAAACAATTAAGGATTCAGGAAAGTTTTTAAGAAAAGGGGATACTATTATTATGAGAGATAATCCTCTTGCTATTACAGACTTACGTGCGCACACCAGTCTTAATCTTGAGGGTGATTATAAAATTTCCACACAAGGAAATAAAACCCTTATTGAAGGACTGACAAAGGATGGAAACATCAAAATTGTGTTAGATTAATAATTTGATTTGTTTATTAGAAAATCAATTAGAGCCTGCTTAATGCAGGCTTTTTAATGATAATATGCCTGTAATTACTTCATTTTAACCGCATCTTACGTAAAGATTTAGTATTTTTAATAACTGTTTTTTAAAGTACTTGGTACTAAAAACCGTTTATCTAAATGTTCTAAGAAAAAATGGAGAATCTTTTTATGTCACGTAAAAATGTACTTATTATGGGCGCTGCCGGGCGCGATTTTCACAATTTTAATGTATACTTCCGTGGTAACAAGGACTATAATGTTGTTGCATTTACCGCTACTCAAATTCCAAATATTGAGGGAAGAACCTATCCTAAAGAATTAGCCGGCGATCTTTATCCAAAGGGAATTCCGATTTATGAAGAGGCTAAGTTACTCGATCTTATCAGGGATCTGAAAGTTGAAGAAGTTGTTTTCGCTTACTCCGATATACCATTCAATTATGTAATGACCAAAGCGTCTATAGTTAATGCCGCCGGTGTTTCTTTCCGCCTGATGGGCGCGGCAGAAACTGAAGTGAAAAGCACAAAGCCGCTAATAGCTGTTCTTGCTGTAAGGACAGGCAGCGGTAAATCCCAAACTTCAAGAAGAATTGCAGAACTCCTGAGGAAAGCAGGGAAGAAGGTTGTTTCAATTCGTCATCCTATGCCCTATGGTGATCTTGTAAAACAAAAAGTGCAGAGGTTTGGTACTATCGAAGACCTGAAGAAACATAAATGTACAATTGAAGAGATTGAAGAATACGAACCGCATATTGCTAACGGCGGGGTTATTTATTCAGGTGTTGATTATGAAGCAATTCTCCGTGAAGCAGAAAAAGAAGCGGATATTATTTTATGGGACGGCGGAAACAATGATATGTCATTCTATAAAGCCGATCTGACATTTACAGTAGTTGATCCTCATCGTCCGGGACATGAATTAACATATTATCCCGGTAATACAAGCCTCAGAATGGCGGATGTAGCAATAATAAATAAAGTTGATACTGCTGATCCGAGCAATGTTGAAATAGTTCGGGAAAATATTAAAAAAGTTAATCCGAAAGCAAAAATAATTGAAGCAGCTTCCCCGGTTACTGCAAGTAATCCTGATTTGATTAAAGGGAAAAGAGTTCTTGTTGTTGAAGATGGTCCGACTTTAACTCATGGAGAGATGAAATATGGTGCGGGAACAATTGCAGCACGACAAAATGGTGCAGCCGAACTTGTTGATCCAAGACCTTACACCGTAAAATCAATTTCAGATACGTTTAAGAAATATCCTAACATCGGAGTTTTACTTCCCGCTATGGGCTATGGTGATGCACAGGTAAAGGATCTTGAAGAGACAATTAACAAAACCGATTGTGACTCTGTTATAATCGGAACACCTATTGATCTTGGAAGATTACTTAAAATTAACAAGCCTTCCACAAGAGTTATGTACGAACTCGGTGATAAAGCTTCTGATGAAGTGAAAAAGGTGCTTAAAGAAAAAGGTATGTTGTAAGAATTAATTTTTTAGTTAAGATGAACCCGTGCAATAAGTTTGTACGGGTTTTTTATTTTCATATTTCAAATAATCTCATAAAAATAAAAATCAGCAATCCAGCTGTTGCCCCCAGGTAAATCCAGCGAATATATTTTCTTCCTTCTTCGTTTTTGGATTTCAATAATCGGAATGAGGAATAAGCAATAGAAATATCCATTACTGTTATTGGTACCAGGTAAACGATTGGAAACCAGCTTAATAAGAAGGGAAGAGTAGTAAGCAGAATAACAAAAACGAAAATGTAACTGCTTATCTTCAGAGCAGAATTCTTTCCGTATTTTATTGCAAGAGATTTTGAATTAATAAGAAGATCGCCCTGCATATCCATTGAATCCGCAGCGATTTCTTCACCCAGATCGATTAATGCGGCGATGACACCAAAACACCAGGCCATTTTATTAAAAGGTAATCCGACAGAAATTCCGCCATAAATAAAAGTCATCCCTACAGAAAAACTTACCATGAGGTTTCCCGGCAATCCGCTCTTTTTATATTTCCGGTTATAAAGAAATCCGACAATTAATAAAATAATTGAGCATAGTAATGCTGCCAGGTTAATAAAATAACTCAGAACAAGACCTACGGCTAAAAGTACTATTGAAAGTAATAATGCTTCCGGGGCGGTTACGAGGTTTGAAGGAATCGGACGATCGGGAGAATTTATTTTATCGGTCTCAACATCGAAGTAATCATTCAAAACTAATATTGAAGCGGAAATTGAAAATACTGATAGGAAACCAAACACTGTTTCAGCAAGCGATGCAAATTTTCCTAAAGCCAGCAGCTGCCCCATTACAACGCACACTCCGGCTGAGAAAGGAAGCTCAAATCTTATTAATCTGAATAGTCCTTTAATTTTTTTCATCACTGCCGGTGTTTTATTTGTTAAATAACCGGGGATATTCCGGTTTATAGATAAAGCTTCTGTTAAGCTTTAGTTCCAGTCGAATCGTCTTTTTTCATTTGACGGCGTTTGTTTATTGCAATACCAATACCGCCGATGATAATCCCTACGACAAGTCCAAGTGCGATATTGTAATGCATTGCTGCACCGATGGCAATGCCCAGGGCTATTCCGAATCCCATATTATAGCCGGTCCGGTTGTCTTTAGAGTGCTTATCATTTGAATTACTCATTTTACTGTTTCTTCCTGCATAAAATTTATTATTAAAGTATCGGACAGGATCCTATAACTACCATAATATACTTTGCTATTACTTCTATTTCCCACTTTACTTGCCTGACAGCTTCTAAAGGTTTTACGTTTTTACTATTTTATTTTAGTTCCCTGGTGAAATATCATCTGATATTCATCTTTTATTTTTATCCAGATTGAACATCTTAATGAATAATGTTTTTGTCCGCCTTCTTCTTTTACAGCTTTATAAGTAACAAGGTAATGATTTTCACCTAATTCTCTTAATTTGAAGCCAGTGAGTTTTAATTTATGAACAGTCTCACTTTGTAATTCATTTATTATTTCTTTTTTTGAATATACTTTTCCGGAACTTCCGTATTCTACAAAATCATCTGCTAAAATTTTTGAGAGCATTTTTAATGATTTTCTCACATCCGGTTTTAAAAGTAACATTTCCAGATCTTTTAATTTTTGTTCTGGTATTTTATAATTCTTCATTTATTTCTCAAACATATAACAGTGTTGTGTGAACTGTTCCTTCGGAGAGGCACGGGTTATATGTTTCTATTATTTTTTTACTAATCTGTTCTGCCAATATATTGCTCACTAGCTCTTAATAAATATACTTTATCCCCAACCAGAATCCTTACAATAACATCCACATATGCATTCGGACCCCATTTAGGTCCATCGCGTGCAATCTTTGTAATTCTAAATGGTTCCATTTCATCGGGTGATCCCTCTTCTGCACTAAAAAATGATTTCCAAACTTGATTATTATATACAATGTAAATTGCATCAGGGTTCATTGAGGAAGGTAAATTTGAACTGTCAGGTGTTTCAATATAAACAAGGGCTATTAATGCTTTGCCATTTGGGGGACTTATTGGTTGAAAATCTCTCCACAAATAGGCTTTTAAAACTACACTCTGGTTTTCAATATTCAATGTATCTGGTGATGCCAACAATGTTTCTATCGGGATATCTGGTGGAACAGAAACAGGATCAGAACATTGAACAACCAGGAATGCCATTATCAATGACAACATAATAGAAATATTTTCCTTCATTATAAATATTCCCAACTATTTTCAAAACATATCACGAAGTTGCCGATAAGCGGCGCCCCAGATTTACCCCCGCCTCTGGCGGGACAGCAATGCGGCTTAAAACCTGCCTGCCGGCAGGCAGGAACAACTGCCAATGTTTTTGCAACCGGATTGGGTATTTCCTCGCACAAGCCGATTGCAACAATTTAGATTAGTTGCACACATCCGAACATCAATGTTTTTTATTTCACTAAACTTTAGAACACCTCAATTGCCGCTTATATTGCCGCGTCCGGTTGATTTGCGGGTTAGGTGCATTTTTAATAAATTATGTTATAATTATAATATCATTATATGACATATACGGACAACATTCAATTTCATTGGGATCAAAGTAAAAACATTGCAAATATTAAAAAGCATAAAATATCTTTTGAAGAAGCCAAATCTGTTTTCTTCGATGAAAATGCAAGGTTGATTCCAGATCCCGAACATTCTGTAGATGAAGAAAGATTTATTATTTTGGGTATTTCTAGCAAGTTAAGACTCCTTATTGTTGTCCATACATATAAAGGAAATGATGAAATTATTAGAATCATTTCCGCAAGAAAAGCAACAAAATCTGAAAGCAAATATTATCACGAGGTGAAATAAAATGAAAAAAGAATATGATTTTTCAAAATCCATAAAGAATCCTTATATCAAAAAACTTAAGAAACAAATATCAATCAGAATCGAAAATGATACAGTAGAGTACTTTAAAAAATTAGCTTCTGAAATTGATATTCCTTATCAAAATTTGATGAATCTTTATTTACGAGAATGTGCCGAAAAAAATGTTAAACCAAATATTCATTGGCAATAATCTATGCACTTAACGACCTTGTGCCTAACCCGCCGCCCATAACAAGAGCGACAAACTAAAACGCATTGCCAAATATTAAGCCGTAGGTTTGTAACTTGTTCAGTACAAACCGAAGGCAAGTTAATTAATTAGAACGAACACCTTGAACAAAATCTCAAACAAAAACTAAACGCCAAAAATTACAAATCCGCCGAACTAAAATGGCGGTCGGCGTTTAGGCGCTTGATATTTCCAATAAGTAAAAAGTTAAGTTTATCCATAAACCTTAATTTAACTTTTGGAGGTATCATATGTATTACACAGGTATCGATCTTCATAAATTTACTTCTTACCTAACTACTGTTGATTCTACTGGGGCTATCATTAAACAGGAAAACCTGAAAAACGTTGCTCACAACTTTGTTCAGTATTTCCATTCAATTCCCGGAGAACATCAGGCTACAGTTGAATCTACTATGACCTGGTACTGGCTGAATGATCTTCTCTCCTCTATGAACATTCCTCTGGTCCTTGCTCACGCCAAGTATGTTAAAGCTATTGCTTATGCAAAAGTGAAAACAGATAAAGTAGACTCTCACACTCTTGCTCAACTACTCCGTTTAAACTTTATTCCTGCTGCTCATAAAATCTCTGCCGAAAACCGACTGCTTCGGGATGCTCTTAGAGCAAGGCTTAAAATAGTACAGAGGCATACTTCCGTTACTAATTCTATGCAGCTCCTTCTTGCTAAATACAATTTTGAGTCTCCAACTGAGCTGTCTGGTATCCCTAAATTTCAATATGAACAGCTAACGGAAGTTGAAGCCTTGCTTGATGAACAAATGCTGGATCTTGAGAAGCAACTTTATCCATTTCTTATTCCTAACGATGATATTCAACGACTTCTTTGGATTCCAGGCATCGGCAAGATGAATGCCTTTACCATTCTGCTGGAAATCGATGACATCAACCGTTTCCCTGACGTTAAGAACTTCTTCTCATATTGCCGACTTGTTCCATCTGCCCGTAACTCTGGTGGTAAATCAAAACAGCGCTCATCTAAAGACGGAAATAAATATCTTAAGGTTGCTTTCAGTGATGCTGCCGTTCATGCTGTACAATATTACCCGGTTATCAGAAATTACAACAACAGTTTAATAAGAAAGAAAAACAAACAGATAGCTAAAACCATAATTGCAAAAGAGATTGCTGAGATCGTTTTCCACGTTCTGAAAAATAAATCTGATTTTAACAACACTTTCAAAGGTCGTCAACTGGAACATAAGAAGTCTTTGCAATGGCCACGTGTAGTAAGCCCGAACGCCTAACTGATTAGCCTCAACGCATAATCGCTGCGCTGGATTGGGTAACAACACGTATGCCTATAAAATATCTGGAATTGTTATCACCGGTACAGCTATTCACTATTGTGTTAGTAAGTCCCGAAAGAGGTTTGGTTGCCTGCACACCTATGGTGTGGCTATCTGGTAATTGAATAGATATTATCGGCAGCAGTTGTTATCAGAATTAGAAGATCAATTTATCAAAGAACTTTTTTTAACAAATTATTTTTGTGCAGGATTACTTTATTCGCTTGACTTTTTACTTATTAAAGATGTTAGGTGCTTAACAAATTGTACTTCTTTATTTTATTCTCTTGAAAGCACAATTTATTTTCTTAATGCATTTCTTTAAGCCATTCGTTCATTGTTTCTGGCGCAAGCTTTTTTAATAAAGAAATTCCATCGAGGTTTTTGCCACCTGGTGAATAATTTTCAATTACTTCCTTTATCAATTCCAATTTAAGTTTAGGATATAATGCAAAATCCAGCTGTGCAAATCTTCTCTGGTACCAATCATAATTTGCAGGGCCTACATTTAAATATAAATTTTGAAAATCCTGCAGACTCTTATATTTTGGTTGAGGCAACGGAACTTTTAACATTTCTTCTATCCCGGTTGCAATATGCTTTTCCTTAGCCTTAAGGTAACTAAGCGCAAAATAAGTGGCCATGACCTCATTCAGCCAATGCTCTCTAACTATACCATTTAATGTTTCAAAAAAATAATGTCCCATTTCATGAAGGGCCCCTGCATCGTAACCAGATATGATGCTATCTGTCTTTATGGGATCATCCGGTGCACCAACTAAACGGGCCTGCGCATTTTTATCTGCAGGTATAATTTCAAGAATATTATTCGGGTAATAGCCTATTAAACCATAAGGGTTGCCAAAAGGAGCTCTTTCCCAATCATTTTTATTTAATACATATACGCGGAGGTCAAATCTCTTTCCCGGAAATTGATTTTCATAAAACAAAATGCAACTACGTACAAAATCATGAATAGCTCTGGCACGAACTTCATGACCTTTACTATAAAATGTAGTTGGCCTTCCCTCAAGTTTACTAAGTTGTTCGATCGCAAGAATGGAATCTATAGCAATTTTATTTTGAAGTACAGAGTCCTGAACTTGCCCGTACACATTTTGCTCGACGACTAAAAAACCCAACAAAAAATAAGAGCAATAGATAGAAATGGACTTTTTCATATCATCCTTCATTATGAAATGTCAATATAGAAAATTATTTAAACATTATACGACAAAAAATCAATTTACTAAAATGTTACTATGAAATGACCAACTTGTGGAGGACAATTATTTATATTGATTTTAATTTAAATACTTTAGAACAGCATGCACTAATTTTAACGAACAATTATATTTCTTACTTTTCTTTAATTTTTTCATAGCACCTAACGAAGTTGCAACTAATGCGCCGCCCAACACAGCTACGCCAACTTAGCACAAATGCCAATATTTTACAAATTGTATTTAAATTTCATCGTAAATACAATTTGTGATATTGTTATTTAGAACTGATCTTTTAAATAATTATTTGAACGAATAATTAAAACTTAAAATATCAAAAACGCTGAATCGATTATGCGGTCGCTTTGAGTTGCAGGATATTTCTAAAAAGTAAAAAGTTAATTTTGTAATTATTGAAAAATTTAACTTTTGGAGGTATCCATGTATTACTCCGGAATCGATCAGCATAAACTATTTTCATATATCACTACTGTAGATAGTGATGGTAAAATCGTTAAGGAAGAAAAACTTAATAATAACGATTATGATATTATTAATTATTTCAACTCTATTGGTAAAGATCATACTGCCACTGTAGAGACAACAGGTGGCTGGTATTGGATGAACGATCTACTCAGCTCTCTCGGTATTCCCTTAAAACTTGCACACGCTAAATACCTTAAAGCCATTTCTTATGCTAAAGTTAAAACCGATAAAGTTGATTCTAATATCCTTGCCCAACTTCTCCGACTTGATTTTATTCCTGAGGCCTATAAAATATCCGATGATATTCGCACTCTTCGTGATACTTTAAGAGCCAGGCTCAGACTTTCCGTAAAGAGAACCAGTTGCCTTAACTTTATGCACAGAATGTTAGAGAAATTTAATATATCTGATTCCTTACTACTTAATAACTTCTACAAACTTCAGTATCAACAGTTCGATATTCAGTCAAAATTACTCAAAGAACAAATGCTTACACTCGAGAAATCTATTTATCCATCATTGATTCCTAACGATGATATCCAACGATTGCTGTGGATACCAGGAATTGGTAAAATAAATGCTTTTACAATTCTGCTTGAAGTTGGAGATATCAACCGTTTTCCAACTGAGAAAAATTTCTTCTCCTACTGCCGTCTTGTTCCTTCGGCTCGAAACTCTGCTGGTAAAACAAAACAACGCTCTTCAAAAGATGGCAACAGATACCTGAAAATTGTCTTCTCAGATGCAGCTGTTCACGCCCTGCAATACTATCCGGTTATCAAGAGATACCACAGCTCAAAACTCAGAAAGAAGAAAAAACAGGTCGCTAAAGCAATCATCTCAAAAGAAATAGCCCGAATAGTTTATCACGTACTTAAAAACAAGACTAATTTTAATAATCAATTCAAAGGACAAGAATTACAACATAAGAAATATGTTCAATGGCCGCGCATCACAAGCCCCGACGTCTAACTAGTCGCTCCAAGACTCTCCGTGCTGGAATGGGAAGTGATGCGCTAGCCTAAAATATATCTGGGATATTTTAAGCCCCATAAGCGGTTTGGCTGCCAGAACATTTTATAATTGTTTCCTGGCAAGTTCAATTGATATTTCTAAGGCTATCAATTTTATAATTCAAAGAACTTCTGTAAGGTTTTTATCTTAATTATATTTTTACGCCTATTGACTTTCTACTTTTTTAAGCGGTTATGTGGTAAATTCTTCTTTTAGTTTTAATTCAATCGTATCAATAATATCCATAATTATTAATCTTGATAACCCGATAATTCCAAATAATTTTTCTTTTGACTCTTCTAAGGGAGATTTATACTCAATATCTCCGTCTTCTTTGTCTAGCAAATAATCGTTACTCAAATCTAAATCTACGTGTGCACCTCTATGATACAAATTCAGTAATTCAATTTTTGATTGCACAAGCATATTATCTATTTTATCATCACCGGTTTTTCTTTCAACACTTCTTGCAAGTTTTTCAAAACTTTTTTCAGTCCAATTCCAATGTTTTGGTCCCCTCTCTAAATAATATTCAAAATGTTTTATAATATTTTGATCTTCGCCAAAACCATTTACTATGGCAGTAACAATATTGATAGCTTCTTCTTTCTCTGTCTTACCTTTTCCAGTAAATAATTCATAAGACATAATTCTACCAATTATTTTGCTCCTGTCATTAGCTTGGAACAAATAATCAATCATTAACTTACACTCAAAGAGTTTTCGAGTTAATGAAGTAGCTCCATAATGATCATCAATTTCTATTAATTTTCCTATAGAGTTCGCTGTTGCTGAAGCATTCCAAACTATTCTTCCAATAATATACCAAAAGAGGAAATTACCAACCTTGGGTTTTATCTTTTTTAATAACTTCATTATTCTTTGTACTTGAACCGAAAAAGTATATTTATTGGTTGGAAGTAATTTCTCAATTTCTTCAACACTCATTTTATCTTCTATTTCAAATTCGTCACTCATATTTTACCATATAACTATTAATTATGCCGCCAAATATCTCCGCCATAGGCGGACAAGCATTCCGGCAGTAAGAATGTTATATTCCACTTAATATTGCATTTAAATCTTATTTTCAAAACTTTTTGCGGCATATCGTTCCGAATATTAAAGAATGTTATCCGGATACAGTTTTCATTCTTCGCGGGTTCCCTGTAGTTGCAAATCCTAAACATCACCCCGTGAAAGTTTAGTTCGTTTTTTCTTTAGCTAAATTAATTTATTTCGGTTAAACAGGCAATAAAAATCTGTCATTAAGCTTAACTAAATTATATCCTTGAAAGGTTACAGTTCTGCTATGCTTATCCTGGCAACATCTTCAAAAACAATTGTACTTAAATCTTCAGTGTCAGGATTGTAAAGTGTAAGTATACGTTCTTCCTGGTTGCTTATTGCTTTGTAAAGTATGTTTTTAACCATCCTTGCGTTGCCGAAATTTTTATCTCTCCTGCTGTATAGTTCTGTGCAGATATCAAGCAGAAGCTGCCATGCTCCTTCATCAAGGTTATAACTGTTCTTTTCAGTAATAACCAGTGCAATTTCAAGCAGCTGGCGCGGAGTATAATCATTAAAACCGTAAGTATTGGAAAATCTCGATTTCAACCCCGGGTTCGATTCAATAAATTCCTTCATTTCATTCGTATAGCCGGCAACTATAACAACAAATTTTCCCTGGTAATCTTCCATCCGTTTAATTAATGTATCAATTGCCTCCTGCCCAAAATCGTGGTTTCCCCGTGCAAGTGAATAAGCTTCATCAATAAAAAGTGTTCCGCCCATTGCCCTTTGAATAACAGCATCAGTTTTTATAGCTGTTTGTCCCTGGTACCCGGCAACAAGTCCCGAACGGTCAACTTCAACAAGATGACCTTTTTCCAGCACTCCCATTTCTTTATATATTTTACTCAGCAGTCTTGCAATAGTTGTTTTACCTGTGCCGGGGTTTCCCATAAATACAGAATGCAGATTTTTGGGAATTATTTTCAAACCTTTTTCTTCTCTCAGCTTTGCAACTTTAAGACTGCTTACAAGCTTATGCACTTCACTCTTCACTGATTCCAGCCCGGCTAATTCAGAAAGTTCATTCAGATACTCATCGAGTAATTCACGGTCTCCTTTTATTTTAAATGCAGTTTTGGTTTTTACCTGTGATGTAAATTCAATGATATCTTCGTTTGATATTTCTTTAATGTTTATGCCGTCTCTTTCTTCAACAGGAATATCGGCAACCCGCAGAAGGTGATATTTTAATATTCTTTCAACCAGTGTTCTCGCAATTCTTGCATTGCCAAAATTCTTATCGCGCTCCCTGAAAATACTATTATAATATTTTGATAATTGTTCAAGCGCTGCACTGCTTATACTGTGTCCTTTTTCATTAAGAATATCTTCGGTAATCTTTAACAGTTCATCGGGTGAGAAGTCTTCAAATAAAATTTTTCTTGTAAATCTTGATTGGAGACCGGGATTACTTTCCAGGAATGAATTCATTTCATCAGTATAACCGGCAGCTATAACAACAAATTTTCCCCTGTCGTCTTCCATTCTTTTCAGAAGTGTTTCTATGGATTCACTGCCGAAATCATTTGAGTCTATTGCTCCTTTTCTGCTGAGCGTATAGGCTTCATCAATAAAAAGAGTTCCGCCCAAAGCTTTATCAATTATCTCTTTGGTTTTTTGAGCTGTTTGTCCAACGTAAATCCCGACTAATCCCTGCCTGTCAGTTTCAACCAGGTGACCTTTCGGGAGAATACCGAGCGCACAATAAATCTGGCTGAATATTCTTGCCACGGTTGTTTTACCAGTGCCGGGATTACCGAGAAAAACAAAATGTGAATTAAATTTATCTTCAGGCTTTTCTCCCTGCTCGTTAAAAAATCTTGCCAGTTTTACAATTTCATTAATTTCTTTTTTAACAGATTCAAGTCCGGTAAGTTTATTCAATTCATCAAGCGATCTCCCTAGCAATTCTTCATCTATCTTCGGGTGATAAGGTGAAGCAGAATTATTATCCAGAATTGCTGTTACGTCATCAGGATAAATAGTGCACATTGCTTCACGTGTTCTTTTATGCGGTGGAATTTTTAAATATCTTTTTCCCAGCTGAATTTTTATTTCATTAAAATAATTTTTAACTAATCTCGCGTTTCCAAAAGTCTCATCTCTTTTCCTGTATAATTCTATGAACTCCTTCGTAATTAATTCTTCAGCTTCTTTTGTAAGTATGTATTCTTCGGCAGATGCAATTTTTTTGAATACCTCCAGCAATTCGTTCGGATTCAGGTCTTCAAAATTAAAAAAGTGAGTGAACCTTGATTTTAACCCGGGATTGGAATTAATAAAATGATTCATCTCCTTCGGATAACCGGCAGCTATCACAGAAAATTGAAATGGAAGTTCATCCATTCGCTTTAACAAAATCTCAAGAGCTTCCTTACCGAAATCTTCTTTTTCCTCCCTCACCAGTGTAAATGCCTCGTCAATAAAAAGTACTCCGCCTTTTGCTTCCTCGATAATCTTAATGGTTTTTTGAGGAGTTTCGCCGACATACTGTCCAACCAGGTCGGCACGATCTACTTCTATAACATGACCGTTTGAGAGAATTCCCATAGCTTTAAATATTTTTCCAAGCTGTCTTGCTACACTTGTTTTACCGGTTCCGGGGTTACCCAGGAAAACGCAATTGATAGAAATTTTATCCTGGCTTTTTAATCCTGATTTTTTTCTTTCATTCACGAACCTAAGGTAATCAACAAAGTCCTGCATTGAGGATTTAACCTCTTCCAGTCCTGTTAAATTATTCAGTTCACCAATAAGGCTTTCAATTGAATCCTGTTTCATAGTATCTGAAATATAGTTCTTTACATCTTCAGGCTGGGAAGTGGATTTTTCTTCTAATTGTTTCCCTCGTGACTGATCTGTACTATCTTTTTCAAAGTTTATTACCTGGTTATTTCCCACCAAAAAATACCGGGTACATATTTTTTTATCTTCAAGATAAATATCAACCTGTCCCTGCCCGGAAGTCCAGAAGCCAATAGAATTAGTTCCCCAGTTTTGAACAAATTCAACAGCCTTCCACTCCTTTTCCAATCCAAGTATAAACCTGTTTCTTCCTACCTCAATATTATTAAGATACCAGACCGCCATTCCATCAATGTCTATTGTGCGCTGGTCATAAAAGGGATTATTAATAACTATTTCAACACCTATATACTTTATTATATCTTCATTGAACTGATGCAGATAAATTCTTTTGCCGCTATCCAGGTTATCTATAAAATTATATGTTTTTGCGGAAAGTACTTTGTAAATCTGGTTGGCAAAGAATTGAAATTCAGTTCTTCCCTTTAATTCTTTCTTATCTTCTTTTATAACAATGTTTTCCTGTGAACTGGTATTTAAGATCTTATTGAAAATAAATTCGAAGTCAGCATCTTCAGCATATATTTCTTTTAAATTTTCCGCTTTTAATAGAGCTTCATTTAATCTGAATAAATGCAAGAGGGAATCAAGTTCCAGTAGATGAGCTTTCTTGTGTACTTTTTTTAAAGAAGGAGAGTTTATAATTTCTTTTGCTGCCCAAAGTGAAAACCAGTATTCCTTGTATCGAAAAGCTTCTTCAGCAGTTTCAAAAAGCGATTTATTATTCTTCTTATTCAAAATAACTTCCAGTAAAGAGATGAGGTATTGAAAAGAATCTTTAAGTGAGGGGTTTTCTTTAATAAATTTTTCTAAAACACTTTTTGCTTCATTAAATTTTAATAAGCCTGCCAATGCACGCGCTTTACTTTTAGCCGCAAGTTCAGGGAGAGGTGTTTTGTTATTAATAGCAAAATCAAGATCGGATAATGCCCCGTCGTAGATGCTCATCCTGGTCAACAAATATCCCCTGTAAGTTTTTGCTATAACATTATTCGATGAAAGCTTTACAGCGAGGTTTGCAAGTTCCAGTGCTTCAATAGAATTCCCGTTTTCCATTAAAGCCCATGCAAGACAAATTGATGATTTGTAGTCCTCGGGAAATTCTTCATAAACCCGTTTGGCAGAAGTGAGAGCCATACGGTAACGCCCCTGGTCAAGATGTTCAAATGTTTCTTCTATCTGTTCTTCAAGTTCTTCGGTGGTCAATCGGTCACTCCGTCATTATTCTCAATTTCCCGTAAAGAAATATAATAAAATATGGAGTATCAGGTAGGAAGACCCGGTGAAGATTCTACTGTTATCTGAAGAACACTTTAATTAGTAATCACAATCCTGGATGTTAGACTAAAAATAAATGATATAATTTTCTGATTTTGAAACTTAAATATTAATTATTGAATTCATCCTTTATTAATTTATTCAGCTGACCTGAGTATTCTTTAAAAACTTCTTTCGCTCCCTGGGTTGGTATAGCGTCAGCAGTCTGAACCTGCGAAGCGAGATTTGAGAGTGCACCATTAATATTACTGAGCTTATTTTTTATACTTTTTAATGAATCAGTTTCCGAAACCGAACGATTATTTTTTTCTTTTTTCAGGTTTGCATCAATATCATTTATCATTTCAGTGGTTTTATTTAACACCGAATCTATTTTCAGAGCGAATTCAAGTTGTTCATTTAAATCTTCTTCTGGTATATCCACTCTTGGATCAGGCTTAACTGTAAATTCCTGTGCGTATTCTGTGCCGCCTGTTTTCAAGACCACCTTATATTTACCGGGAACTGCCAAAGGACCTTCAGGACGGACAGGAGTTCCCTTGTCCCACACTGCTGCAATGGAATATCCATAGTGTAATGCCCTGGGTCTGGGATATCTTAAATTCCATATAAATCTGTTTGTTCCTTCTCCTGCAGATAATATTCTCATTTGATGATAGCCATCTCTCATCAAAGTATTTATATGTAGCGAGGCTTTCAGGTTTATCAGTGTTACTAAAGCTTATAACAGGTTTATTTTCAGAATCATAAATTGATATCCTCACTGAATCCATTTTATTTTTCAGCCAGTAATCAATTACTGCACCTGTGGGTGGATTTTCTCCCAAAGGAGTTGAAGGCGGCCACGGTGTATCGTGACTTTCACTTTCCCTCAACCTGTAAGCTTCAGAAGGTTTGAACAAAAATGCATTTTTATTAACCACCTCATTCGATAATTGTCTTAAAGAGCCGAGATCATCCAGAATCCAAATAGCTCTCCCTTGCGTGGAAGCAATAAGATCGTTTTGGTGAACAAGCAGATCAGTTATTAAAGCTGTTGGAAAATTAAGTGAAAGTGATTGCCAGTTTTTTCCATCGTTAAAAGAGACATAAATGCCGCGGCTTGTTCCAGCAAATAATAGTCCTGGTTTTTGTGTATCCGTTCTTACTACTGTCGTATATTCATCAGAAGGCAAACCATTATTAATTATATTCCATGTTTTACCATCATCTGTAGTTTTTAAAATCATTGGTGAAAAATTATCAAGCCTGTGGAGGTTTACAGCCACATATGCTGAATGTTCAGAAAAAGGGGATGGAGAGATTACATCAATTTTGCCCCACACAGGAATTTCAGGGGGAGTAACATTGTTCCAGTTTTTACCGCCGTCAGTAGTTAATTGAATAAGCCCGTCATCAGTACCAACCCAGATTACATCTTCCGCAATCGGGGAGGGTGCTATACTCCATATTACCCCGTATCCGCATTTAGCCGCTTCTTCCAGATCAGGGTTTTTACAGTTTGATGAATCATCACTCTTCCGGCTTAAATCAGGACTAATTATATCCCAGTTATTTCCATCATTGGTTGATTTAAATAAAAACTGTGCACCAAAGTATAATGCATTATTTCCAACAGGAGAAAAGGCTATCGGAGTAATCCACGAATAGCGGTATTTTACAGTGTTGGGTTTTGCTGCATAACTTCCGTGAGGCCAGGGGGAAACATTAATTGATTGCCGTGTAATCTCATCAAAACGATCAAGACTTCCTCCAAGACCACTGCCGAAAACTATATTGGGGTTTCCCGGTTTTGGAATATCCATATCTCTTTCATCGGCACCCACAGGATGCCAGTCTCTTAATTCAATAACACCGTATGGACCGCGGCTTAAAATAGAAACAGTTCCGTTATCCTGCTGCCCGCTGTATACTCTGTAAGGAAACTGGTTATCCGCACCAAGGTGATAAAATTGTCCCGTTGGCTGATTATACCAGCTTGACCAGGATTCACCGTTATTAACAGTTACAACAGTTCCCTGGTCTGATGCAGTAATCATATGCGAAGGATATTTTGGATTGATCCATAAAAAATGATAATCATCACCTCCCGGAGAACCTTTAAACACTTTAAATGATTTTCCGCCATCAGTAGAAAATTTAATAGACTGACTCATAATATAAATTTTATCGGGATCATTGGGATCGAGAGTAATCCTGCTGAAATATGAATTGGCAAGTGAACCATCTTTATTTACCAGCTTCCAGTTTTTGCCTCCATCATCAGATTTGTATAATCCTTTCTTTCCGGATGGAGCGTCGATTGATGCGTAAACAATTTTGCCTTTGCTTCCTCTGTAAACAGCCAACCCGATTCTGCCGAGCGGAACATCTTTTAATGAATCAATTATTATTTTCTCCCAATGAATACCGGCATCGGTACTTTTATAAATTGCCGAACTCATTCCTGTTTGAGGCAGGTAATAATCAAGCCACGGATGCATTCTCATCTCCCAGAAAGCTGCGTAAATTATTTCAGGATTTAATTCGTCACAGGCAAGATCAACAGCTCCGGTTGAATCATTCACAAAAAGTGTTTTCTTCCAGTTTTTCCCACCGTCAGTTGATTTAAAAATTCCACGCTGGTTACTAGGACCAAACACATGACCAAGAGCAGCAACCAACAGGTTATCCGGGTTTTCCGGATCCACTATAATTTTTCCAATATATCCTGTTTCTTTCAGACCAACATTATGCCAGTTCTCTCCGCCGTCATCGCTGCGGTAAACCCCATCGCCTTCAAGTATATCGTAACGCCAGGCTACCTGACCTGTTCCTGCATAAATTATTTTTGGGTTTGAAGGCGCGATTGCCAAAGCTCCAATTGCAGAAGAACCTTCATGCTGCATAAGAGCTTTCCATGTTCTTCCGGCATCCGAGGTTTTCCATACTCCTCCACCGGCTCCTCCAAAATAAAATGTATTTGGCTGGTCAGGGATTCCGTCGCAAACCGTTCCCCAGCCTGCCCTGAAAGGACCGATAAGACGCCATTTCATTTCTGAGTATGCGTTCTCAGGCATTGATTGTGAGTTAATAAATGAAGGGATCAGCGAGATTGAAATTAAGAAAAAAGTAAAAATATTTTTTGACATCAGCTAAGAAATTTTATGATAGGAATTGTTGATTTTCAATATACAATTAATTGTATTTATGTTGAAGCTCGTTAATAAAGTAAAAAATATGTCATATTTAAAATAAAAAACCCGATGACGGGGGTGTCATCGGGCAGGGTTCTTTCGTCCATCACGAGGCAGGGGTAAACCTCTGTGAACGAACCCGTTCTAAATTATCTGTTTTAAAATTAAAATCAAAAAATAAAATGAGTTTAAGCGCACTAAATCAAAAATATATATGAACTATCTTAAATTTTTCAAAAAAAACAACAAAGCGGAGTATAATTACTCCGCCTTATTTGTATATTTTTAATACATTCCGCCCATATCACCCATGCCACCGCCGGGCATTTGAGGCATTGGCTGTTCTTTTTCTTTCTTTTCAAATACTACTGCTTCTGTTGTAATAAGAAGTGAAGCTACAGATGCAGCATTTTCAAGTGCAGTTCTTGTAACTTTTGTCGGATCGATGACACCTGCTTTAATCAGGTTCTCGTAGGTTTCTGTTGCAGCGTTAAAGCCATAATCATCTTTTCCTTCTTTAACTTTCTGCAGTACAACAGAACCTTCAATACCGGCATTGTTAACAATTTGTCTGAGCGGTTCTTCCAGAGCTTTCTGGATTATTTTTATTCCGGTAGCCTGATCTAGATTTTCACCTTTGACTTTATCAAGAATATTTATCGCCCTCACAAAAGCAACTCCGCCGCCTGCAACTATTCCTTCTTCAACAGCTGCACGGGTAGCATGTAATGCATCTTCAACGCGGGCTTTCTTTTCTTTCATTTCAACTTCTGTTGAAGCACCAATTTTCAAGCACTGCAACACCGCCTGAAAGTTTAGCTAATCTTTCCTGAAGCTTTTCTTTATCATAATCAGATGTAGTTTTTTCAATCTGAGCTTTAATTTCATTTATTCTTTTCTTTATATCATCTGTTTTCCCGGCACCTTCAACTAAAGTAGTATTGTCTTTATCGATATTAACTTTTTTAGCCTGACCAAGATAAGAAATAGTAGCATTCTCTAATTTGAATCCTCTTTCTTCAGAGATTACAGTACCGCCTGTAAGAACAGCAATATCTTCAAGCATTGCTTTTCTTCTGTCTCCGAATCCCGGTGCTTTTACAGCAGCAACTTTCAGAGTTCCGCGTATTTTATTAACCACAAGTGTTGCAAGGGCTTCACCTTCCAGATCTTCTGCAATAATCAGAAGTGATTTTCCCTGCTGAGCTATTTTTTCGAGAATAGGAAGAAGATCTTTCATTGCTGAGATTTTTTTATCGTGTATAAGTATATAAGGATCTTCAAGCGCAGCTTCCATTGATTCAGTATCAGTTACAAAGTATGGTGAAAGGTAACCACGATCAAACTGCATACCTTCAACAACATCCAGTGAAGTTTCAGTTCCTTTTGCTTCTTCAACAGTAATTACACCATCTTTACCGACTTTTTCCATAGCATCAGCAATCAGGTTACCGATTGATTTATCATTATTAGCAGAAATTGCTCCAACCTGTGCAATCTCATTTCTTCCTTCAACATCTTTGCTTATTGATTTCAGATAATCA
Source organism: uncultured Ignavibacteria bacterium (assembly GCA_963815785.1). Classification (GTDB taxonomy): domain Bacteria; phylum Bacteroidota; class Ignavibacteria; order Ignavibacteriales; family Ignavibacteriaceae; genus DATFVA01. The sequence goes on along the minus strand of CAWFHZ010000013.1, from coordinate 186,937 downwards.
ATTACTTTCTGTAACTGCAATATCGATTCCTCTTTTAAGATCCATAGGGTTGGCACCGGCAGTAACGTTTTTTAAACCTTCCCTGTATATAGCCTGGGCTAAAACAGTAGCCGTAGTTGTTCCATCGCCGGCAACATCACTTGTTTTTGAAGCAACTTCACGAACCATTTGTGCACCCATATTCTCAACTGCATCCTCAAGTTCAATTTCTTTTGCAACTGAAACACCATCTTTTGTAACAGTTGGTGCACCAAATTTTTTCTCAAGAACTACATTGCGTCCTTTAGGACCTAATGTTACTTTAACTGCATTAGCGAGTTTATCCACGCCTTTTTTAAGCTTGGAACGTGCCTCACTATCATATTCAATTAATTTTGAAGACATAATTATTTCCTCCGTTTATTTTTTTAAAATCTATTTTCCAATAATCGCGAAGATGTCACTCTCGCGCATAATTAAATATTCCTCACCCTCAACACTGACTTCAGTTCCGCTATATTTTCCATAAAGAACTTTATCACCGACTTTAACTTCCATTTTTACAACGGTCCCATCCTCAGATGTCTTACCCGGACCTGCAGCTACAATAGTTCCTTCAATTGGTTTTTCTTTTGCAGTGTCAGGCAGAATAATTCCTCCCTTTGTTTTTTCTTCAGCTTCCATCGGTTTTACAATGACTCGATCGCCGAGAGGCTTTAAGTTCATTTTAGCCATAATTATCTCCTGTTATTTTTTATTTTGTTGTTAGCACTCATTAAAAGCGAGTGCTAATATACCACTGTTTACAAATTTTGTCAAGGACGATTTATTAACTGTTTTTTACGAAATCTGTAATTTTAGAAGGAAAAATGATTTGTTTAAATTCCCAATTCTTATGAAATCAGGGTTAGTTTTTCTATTTTTCCCTGTAACTTTAAGGATAATGAGTGCATAAGACATCCCTTAAAAATGAACTTACAAATCTGATCGGGATCACCAAATCTCTGGACACTAAAGTTGTTGTAGTTTTCTTAAGTGTCGCGGTTCTTCAAACATTTTCCTGGTATTTTACTTCAAGATCCTTCTTCAGAATTAATTTTTTTCCTTCATTCCAATTTGACCCAAACGTTTATTTGTATGAATATCTATACTGGTTTTTGGGGGATTTCTTTACATTTTTCGTCCTGCCCGTTTTAATAATTAAAGTGATTCTTAAAGAACGCGGTAAAGATTTTGGATTATCAGTTGGCGATTATAGAACCGGTTTTAAGATTACTCTTATTTTTCTTGCTATTATGATGCCACTGGTTTGGATTTTTTCTTCTTTCCAGGATTTTGTAAGAACATACCCGCAGTTAGTCCAGGTCAGGGATAATTGGAGTGTGTTTTTTATTTTTGAAACAGGACTTTTTATCTATATGGTTGCATGGGAATTTATCTGGCGTGGTTTTATGCTTTTCGGTTTGAAGCATAAATTCGGGTATTACGCTATATTTATACAGATGATACCTTTTTTAATTTTGCACAACGGTAAACCGGCTGCAGAAACCTTTGGTGCTATCGTTGCCGGACTTGCCCTCGGCGTTCTTGCCTGGCGGACAGGTTCTATTTATTATTGTGTGATTACTCATGCAGGAGTTATGTTCACTATCGATCTTGTATCAACGCTTCGTTACAGGGCGGGAGATTATGGTATCGGAATTAATTCATTTTTAAATATTTTAAAGCAATTATTTTAAAGGAATTAAAATGCGGTTTGCATTAAACATAGATCATATAGCTACCTTAAGAAATGCAAGGGGAGAAACTCAGCCTGACCCGGTAACATTTGCACTGCTTGCTGAACAGGCGGGCATTGATGGTATTGTTGTTCACCTGAGGGAAGACAGGCGGCATATTAACGAGAGGGATGTAAGATTGTTAAGAGAAATGATTACAACTAAACTTGATCTTGAGATGGCCGCAACAGAGGAGATAATTAAAATTGCCTGTGATGTTGGTCCCGAACTTGCGACAATAGTTCCGGAAAAAAGACAGGAACTTACAACAGAGGGAGGAATAAATGTAATTGATGATATATCAAAATTAAAAAATGCCATCAAAGAACTTCATAAGTTTGAAATAGAAGTGTCATTGTTTATTGAACCGGATATTAACCAGATAGACGCAGCCGCGGAAATAGAGGCTGATTTTATTGAAATTCATACGGGTGTTTTTGCTAATTCTTTTACTGAGGAAGATCAGTTTGATGAGCTGGAAAGAATTCGGTTAGCTTCAAAACATGCCAAGAAACTCGGGCTGGGAGTAAATGCCGGGCATGGTTTGAATTACCAGAATATAAAAATATTTAAAGAGATTGAAGATATTGATGAGGTTAGCATCGGGCATTCAATTATTGCAAGAGCTGTATTTGTCGGGATTAAAGAAGCAATAAGAGAAATGAGAGATTTGATAGCTACCCGTTAAAATATTCAAACCTCAGGAATTTTTTCGATTAATTTAAAAGAGAATAATATTTCCTTAGTCGCACTTTTACTTTCGTTGGTAATGAATATGCCATCTTGTTTTCCAGGTTTTACCATTATCGTTTGATATTTCCCAATTCCAGTCAAATTCATTTGCAGCTATATTGTAATAAACCATTCTTTGCAATATAACCTCACCTTGTTCTTTAATAGTTTCTCGCGATAAGATCATTTTACCATTTTCAAATTTACCTTCAAAATCAAGGTATGAACCGGAATTATCTACCCAGGTTTGTTTCCATATTTTTTCTTTCGGAACATATACAGAAAAACTTTTTCCGATTAAATCTGTTCCAGGTGCTCCATCAAAATTTTCTTCTATTGCACAACCGTTAAATAATGAAACCACATGATTCGAGCCGGTAGCATGGCTACCATCTTTATTAATCCAATCTGCTTTCCAATCTCCTAGCCAAAAATCAAACTGTCTTCCTTCAGCCGTTGAACAAGGTTTTTCTTCCTTTGTCTGAGCGAAAGAAAGACCGGATAATATTAAAACAGCGGATATTATTTTGAACATATTTTATCTCCTTAAGTTTATTACTACCCGGCTGTCAGTAATGTGCTGTCGGTTGCATTACTTTGTATCATGATTACATCTCCATCAACCAATAATACCCAGCCGGGCATTTAAATTATTTTAATCTATGTTATGCACTATTTTAGCAAGATCATTTTTCTTACCTGTGAATATCCTGATGTTGTCAGTTTATAAAAATATATTCCGCTTGGTAATTCAGAGGCGTCAAAAGTAACTTCATACGATCCCGGGGACTGAACTTGATTTACCAGAACTGAAACTTCATTACCCAGGATTCCATACACTTTCAACGATACCAAACCGGCAGTCTTCGGTATGGTATACCTGATTTTTGTTGATGGATTAAATGGATTAGGGTAGTTTTGATAAAGTTCAAACTTTTTCGGTAAATCATTATTTACCAGGTTTACCCCGGTTGAATTATTTACAACAATATAATCTTCCCTTGTTTTATTCATCGTTGCTGTCCCGTTGGAAACTATCAATTTAACTGTATAGGTTCCGGGAGCAGCATACTCCCATACCGGATTCTGATCTGTTGCATCAATTGTCCCGTCGTTATTGAAATCCCACTCCCAAGATGTTGCAGGCATGTTCGGATCTGCTAATGTTAAATCTGTAAATTGAACTGCAAGAGAATCGTTTCCGTTAATCTTATCAGCTTTAAAATTGGGTCTTAAAAAACCAGAAGGAATTTCTTCATTGTAAGTATATAGTTGATCAGTACTTAAATTGGTATAAACATTTTGCTCACCCGAAGGCCATAGTATAACCAGGGAATCAATTGATGTTGCATTACCCAAACCGAAATGAACACGTAAACTGTTCTGACTATCAAAACTATTTTGTCCCGAGATGTCTCGTAGCTGCCAGACCGGGTTACCGTTAATTGATGCTTTTAATTTTACTCTCGTTCCGATAGCAGATTTGTTTGATACATTTCCGTTACAGATAATTTCAATCCAGTGATTTCCGTTCGAATTATCATTGCGGAATAAACCTTCGGCACTGCCTGTTCCAGATACGAAAAGATCCAGATCGCCATCGTTGTCATAATCACCAAAAACTGCCCCTCTCGGGGATCCGGGTAAAGTGAAACCGGTAGTCATGCTTGTAAATGTTCCATTATCATTCCTGTAAAAGGTAGTACCTGATTCACCCGTTACTACAACGTCAAGATCTCCATCATTATCAACATCTCCCCAGGAATTTGCAAGATGCTGTCCTGCCACCGTCATAGCGTTAGTCACGCTAACATAAGTTCCATTATCATTTCTGTAAAAATGATCTATTGCACCACCATAGTTTGTAACGAATGCATCATAATCTCCATCATTGTCATAATCAATGAAATTCCATACCTGACCATCCTGTAAGTCTGTTCCAATTATCTGATCACTTATCCTGACAAAATCTGCAGATCCTGTTTCTACAAGCATATTCCTGTATAGGTAATCCCGCTTACCAATTCCCGAAGCAGGTCCGCTTGCAATAAACAAATCTATATCTCCGTCCTGATCAAAATCGTACCAGGTCGCTACGGTATAAGGAGCCAGGACATCAGTAAATTGAAATCCTGTAATTTTAGTAAATCTGCCGTCACCATTGTTTCTGAATAACAGGCAGGGTAAGCTTGGTGACCCTAAAAATCCCTTAGGGTGAGTTATTATAACATCCACAAAACCATCGTTATCATAATCACCCCAGGCGCATGCCCATCCCCGGTTATCATCATCAATAGCAAGAGGTAACTCATCAACAGTCGTAAATGAGTCAACTCCGTCGTTCCTGTATATGAGTGAAGATTTTCCTGTAATTATAACATCAGGGTCCCCATCATTATCGTAGTCAGCCCAGCTTGGACCGTTTGCAGGTTGGGGCGACATATTTGTACCTAACTGGGTGGAAACTAATGTAAAATTTCCGTTCCCATCATTTCTGAAAAGAAAAGTTTTTGTTGTAAACAAGTCAAGATCACCATCATTATCATAGTCTATCCACGCAGCCCCTGAATAATTAACATCAAGAGAAGTAGTTACAATAGGATTATTAGGATCGGTAATCTTTGTAAATGTTTGTCCGAAAATAAGAAGCGGTCCCAGAAACCAGAAAAGTATCACAATGCAGGTTGATTTAAATAAAAAATCAGTTATTCGATTTTTCATGGAAATTTCCCTTTCTTTGTTTATAAAAAATTTTCTTAATTCTTATTTTATTATAACAGTTGAAAAGGAGATGCGGTATCCTGCAAGTTGGGGGATTTTTTTATAAGCAGGTTAAATTAACTTATCTTTTGACGCTTTCTCAATTGCCGCAGCTTTTGAATTGACGTTCAATTTCTGGTAGATATTTTTAATATGTGTTCGAACTGTTTCTTTATCTATAAATAGTTCACCTGCTATCATTGTGTAGCTTTTCCCTTTTGCTAGAAGCTGAAGTACTTCTGTTTCGCGTGGAGATAACGGAGACTGCATATTATGATGAAATGATTGAATTACCTTTCTTGCAATATCTGTGCTCATCGGGGCGCCGCCGCGACAAACTTCCTCTAATGAATCAATAATTTTTTGCTGTGAAATATTTTTTACAAGATAACCGCTTGCACCGGCACAAAGAGCTTCAAATACTTTTTCATCTTCCGAATGTACAGTTACCACAAGAATGTCAGTTTCAGGCTTAATCTTTTTTATTTTTTTTATTCCTTCAATCCCTGATATACCCGGTAATTCAATATCCATAAGCACTATATCCGGGTTGTCCTCTTCAAAATGCTTCAGTGCGTCTTCACAATATTCATATCCCGCAAGACAAAAATATTTTGCAGAATCATTAATCAACGAAATGAAGCTTTCCCTGATAATTTCATCATCTTCAACAATGATAATTTTAACTTTTTGTTCACCGGAATATTCTGAATGTTTATTCCGGAGGGAGATGTTTTTTGTTAACATTAATATTTACTAATTATAGTTTATAAGCTTACCCGGTATCTTTCCTTTAAATAATATTTTAGTTCCGTTTCCCGGTGATGAAATTACTTCGAGGCTGGCGGAGATATTTTCCGCTCTTTTTCTCATATTTCTTAGCCCGTTACCTTTTTTCAGGTTTCCCGGAATAAAACCCTCACCATCATCAGATAAACTGATCTCAATGTTTTCAGCAATTAATTTTGAATCGATAGAGATTCTTTTACTTTTACCGTACTTTAAAGAGTTATTCATTCCTTCTTTGAAAATAAGAGCAAGGTGTCTTTTCCAATCCATCGTTAATGATTTATTTTTCAGCGACTCATCCAAACCGTTAACTTCGAATAAAATATCGGAATCTTCAAATAATTCGTCACCGAAATCTTTTAATCTTATAAGAAGCTCGTACAGTGAATCCTTGTTCGGATCAATAGCCCAGATAAAGTCTTTTGTGCCTTCAAAAAGTTCTTTGGAATTAACAGATATCTTATTTAATAATTCAGTCAGCTCACCTGAAGTATTTCCAATTTTTCTTTTTATTATTTCTGAAAGCAATGTTATCCGGGTTAACCTATGGCCAAGTTCATCGTGAAAATCTGCAGCTGTTTTTTTTCTGAGTTTTTCACTTTCCTCTTCTTTTATTTTTTCAATCTCCAATGCACGATTGATTTTTTGTCTAAGTTTCATTTTATAAAATAAATAAGCGATTACCAAAAGAAGTAATACAATACCAAGATTAAACCATACTGTCTTCCAGAAGGGAGGCAGGATGGTGAATTTTATCATTGCTTCATTCGGATTAAAAACCCCGTTACTGTTACTGCCTTTAACCCGAAATATATATTCACCCGGTTGAAGTTTTGTGTAACTTGCTGAAGTTTTATTTCCGGCATTGATCCAGCTTTCATCCACACCATCCATTTTATACTTATAGATTATCTTGGACGGGTTGTTGTAATCCAGTGAAATAAAGTTAATATCAACAAAATTTTCATCATAATGCAATTGCATTTCATTCTCGGTATTTATCTCCAACCAGCCGCCTCTATTGTTATTCTTTTTAACAGAAGTGATATAAACACCCGGTACAAAATTATCAATCGGAATTGATGAAGATCGGACAATATTAAATCCATTAATTCCCCCGAAATAAAGCGAACCGTTTGCATCTTTGAGGAAAGAATGATTCAGAAATAAATTACTTTGTAATCCATCCTCCATATCATAGTTTCTAAATTCAACTTTTTCAGGATTAAATTCTGAAATTCCATAATTAGTGCTTAGCCATAAGTTACCGGATTGATCTTCTGTAATTGAACTAATCACACTGCTGGGCAATCCATCTTTTTCAAAATAATGAACAAAGCTACCCGAGTTGTCATCAAATTTATTCAATCCGTTTGCTGTACCGATCCAAAGAATATTTTTTGAATCTCTGTATATTGAAAATACATAATCATTACTAAGACTTTTACTATCATATAAATTGTGATTATAAATTTTATACTTTTTATCCCGAATATTCATTTTCATCAGACCTCCGTAGGTTCCGATCCAAATGACTTCAGGATATTTCTTATCCTGGTATAAAGTTAGAATATAATTTGAACGTTTATTTGCTCCGCCAAAATCAACTGAAGTTAAATGGTTTAATGAATCATTTTCAGGATGATAAATGAATAAACCGTTGCCGTAAGTTCCTATAAAAATATTTTTGCTGCTGTCTTTCAGCAATGATAAAATTCTATATCCACCAATATATTTATTCTTGCTTAAGCGAGGAGGAAGAGGGGAATATTTGTTGGTCTCAGTATTAAATAGTTTTAAACCTTTTGCGGTAGCGATCCACAGTAATTTATTATCCAAAGCAAATGATGCAATTCGGTTGCCAAGCATATCAGTAGAATAAAATCTTTCAAAGGTTTCTGATTGTGGATCAAATTTATTTAATCCATTTAAAGTACCGATCCAGATATTATTTTTTTTATCCTGACAAAAAGCTGTAACCTTATTATTGCTGAGACTTTTATCATCTCCCGGAAGATTGGAATAAGAAGTAAACCGTGACACACTGCTGTTTAATTTATTAATCCCTGTGTTGTACGCATTTATCCAGAGAATTCCTGATTTGTCTGTCATCAGGTTTAGAATATTATTTCCGCTAAGTGAGGCAATATTTCCAGTCTGATTTTTATAGCTACTGATTTTATTTGTGTTCAGGTTTAAATTGAATAGTCCATTGCTGCTGCCGATCCATAGGTTATCATCTTTACCTTCACAAATTGAATAAACAATCTGATCAGGTAATTCCGGGTTTTCAAAATGAATAAAATCTCCCGACTTCCGATCGAAATTATACAACCCTGCCTGGGTTCCAATCCAGAAATTATTTTTTTCATCTTCCATGATTGAGATTACACTTAACAGGATTATTTTTGTTAAGAATATAATTTGTAAAATCATTTGACTGCTTATTGTATTTTGATAGTCCATGTTGATTACCGATCCACAAAATTCCGTTTCTGTCTTTATACATAGTCCGAATTGAATTCGAAGAAATACTTTTAGTATTATCTTCAGAATGGGAATAGTGAGAAAAAGTATTTGTACCCGGGCTATATTTGTTCAACCCGCCCGTTTCAGTTCCGAACCACATATTCCCATCATTGTCTTCGCAAATAGTCCATATAATATTATCAGAAATTTGATTTTCGTTTGACCCTTCATTAATAAATCTTGTAAAGTTTCCGGTTGAAGGATTAAACTTATTTAAGCCGCCTCCCCAGGTTCCGATCCAGATATTATTTTGTGAATCTTCATAAAGAGAAATGATATCATCGAAAGAAACAGAATTAGGATCATCCGGATTATTTTTATAAACTCGGAAATCTTTGCCATCGTATTTAACAAGCCCGTACATAGTTCCGAACCAGATAAAACCTTTATGATCCTGAAGCATACAGTAAGTGAGATTTAATGCTGCTCCTTTTTCAAGAGAAAGTCTTTCAAATTTTAACTCATCCTTTTGTTCGGCTGATGTATAGTTGTTGCTTAAGAATAGAAGAGAAATTAAAAACAGCATGTAAATAATTTTTGATTTACTCATTTTAATTGTCTTTTAATAAATGAAACGACTCATTTGAAAATATATATTTCGGAATAAATATACTTCACAATATTTTCACAATAATCACGCAATTTGGGGGAGTTTGCCGAAATCATCTTAGGTTAAAACTTCCATTTATTGTAATTTTGCAAAAATTATTTTATGAATGTTAGGGGATTCTATGGAATCAAATATAAATAAGTTTTTCTATCCCGGATCGTTGTGCATAGTCGGAGCCTCAGGGAAAAAGGGAAACCTTGGATACGAATTGACAAGCTGTGTTAAAACATACGGCTACACAGGTAAATTATTTCTCGTAAATCCTAAAACCGATGAAATTCTCGGGACAAAATGCCACCCATCGGTACAAGCCATAAATGATAATATTGATCTTGCGATAGTTATGGTTCCGAAGCAGTTTGTGGAAGAAACACTTCAACAGCTTCTGGATAAAAAGGTTACCTCAATTATTCTGATTACCGCGGGGTTTAAAGAGACAGGAAAAGAAGGTGCCGCTAAAGAATTGCAAATTGCAGAAATGGTTAAATCCGGGGGCGGAAGATTAGTTGGTCCTAATTGTATGGGAATCATTAATACTTTCAGTGGGATAAAGTTAAATGCTACATTTGTTGCCGAAAGACCGGAAACAGGGACAATGGCATTTCTTTCACAAAGCGGTGCAATCGGGGCAGCAGTTTTAAATTCTTTAAGAGAAACTGATATTCGCTTCGGACACTTTATAAGTGTCGGCAATAAAGCTGATATGAGTGAAAACGATTTTCTCGATTACTGGCAGGATGATAAAAATATTAATGTCATTACTTTTTATCTGGAGAGTTTCGCCGATGGAAAAAAGTTTATTCAGAAGTTCATTGAAAATAAAATAACAAAACCTGTAATTGTTTTAAAAGGCGGAAGAACCAAAGCCGGAATGAAAGCTGCTTCCTCCCACACCGGGGCGCTTGGGAGTAGTGATAAAGTAGTTGATTCAATTTTAAAACAGTTTAATCTTATAAGAACTAATGATTTAAACCAGTTGTTTAATACCGCAAAAGGGTTTGAAAATTTTCCTTTGCCAAAGGGAAACAAGATAGCAGTAATTACCAACGCAGGCGGACCGGCAATACTTGCTGTGGATTCAATAGAGAAAAACGGACTAAAATTAGGTGAACTTTCAGAAGAAACGAAAAAGAAACTGAGAGAAATTGTTCATCCAGAGGGGAGTGTTAATAATCCGGTTGATTTATTACCAGGCGGCACAGCTGAGGGTTACCACGATTCAATCAAACTTCTCTTAAATGATGCAAACGTTGATGCGGTAATTTCTGTATTTGTAGAACCGATTATGGTAAAAGCGCTGCCTGTAATTGAATTAATTAATAGTATAAAATCCGATAAACCCTTGCTCCAGACAGTAATGCCGTTGCCTGAATTCTGGGAAGAGTACAGGAAAAATTCAAACTATAAAATTCCCTTGTTCAGAAATCCCGAAGATCCGGCTGTTGTTCTTTCGAATATGTTTAATTATAGTTCAAAAAAAATTGAGCAAAAGAGAATAATGCCGGTAAAAGTGAACCAGGTGAGTTTCAAAACTAAAGCCGGCTTTATAACCGGTGAAAAAATTTCTGAAATTGCTGCTATGTACAAACTGCCGGTAGTACAATCACTTTATTTGAGATTTGAAGAGCTAAGAAACTGTGAAATTGCTTTCCCGGTAGTATTAAAAGCCTCCGGAGAAGGTATAGTGCATAAGACGGAATTAAACGCCGTCCGGCTGGATATTAAATCCAGGGATGAACTTATTCGGGAAGCCGAAAAAATGATTAATGATTTTAAAAGCAAAAATATTAATATTGAATTGTTCCTTATTCAGCCATTTATTAATATGAAGCACGAGATTTTAATCGGAGGATTTCGTGATAATGATTTTGGTCCAATGATAATGTTTGGAACCGGCGGGAAATATGTTGAAGTTTTTGAGGATACTGCAATGCGTTCTGCTTATCTGGCGGACAAAGATATAGATGAAATGATTTCAGAAACTAAGATGGGAAAAATTTTGAATGGTGTTCGGGGCGAATCCCCGGCTGATATAAGAAAGATTAAAATGGTGATAAGATCTGTTGCTCAAATGATGCTTGATAATGAACAAATTACAGAGTGCGATCTGAATCCATTAATTGTGGATGAAAATAATAACTTATTTGCAGTAGATATAAGGATAAAAACAGAATAATGAAAAGAAAAGATTTCATTAAAACAGCAGGGGCTGTTTCTTTAGGTACCTTCGTCCCATTTAACAAAACTTTCCCTCTGAATTTTCCGGCTGATAAAATTAAACCGCCCCGGTTAAAATCAGGTGATACCATCGGGTTGATAGCTCCCGGCAGCAGTATTAGCGGAAAGGAATTAAATGATTCTGTTAAGAGTCTGAATGATCTCGGGTTTAATGTTGTCTACACTAATAATATCCTTTCAAAAAACGGGTACTTTGCCGGAACAGACAAACAAAGAGCATCAGATGTAGACCAGATGTTTTACCGTAAAGATGTTGCCGGAATAATCTGCGCACGCGGAGGTTACGGATGTACAAGGATTTTACCTCTTATAAATTATAACGTTATACAGGCTAACCCGAAAGTTTTTATGGGCTACAGTGATGTTACATCTTTACTATATGGAATTTATAAAAAGACCGGATTAATATCCTTTCATGGTCCGGTAGGGATTTCAACTTATAATGATTTTACAATTGAATATTTTAAGAAAACCTTGATGGACCCGGAAGGAAATTTTGTGTTAAAAAATTCTGTACCGGAAGCCGGAGATGAAGAATATCAGCCGTTAACAATTCAGGACGGCGTAGCAAGAGGAGAATTAATCGGAGGAAATTTATCTGTTGTGGTTTCCTTAATTGGAACTCCTTATGACATAGAAACCAGTAATAAAATAATTTTTCTTGAAGAGATGGAGGAAGAGCCTTACAGAATTGACAGGATGCTGACACAGATGAGAATGGCGGGAAAATTTGAGGGAGCTGCCGGAGTTGCTATGGGAGTTTTTAAGGATTGTAAACCTTCAGACAAATCTTCATTTGATTCTTCATTTACATTAATTGAAGTATTAAAGAACAGGTTAGGAGATTTAAATATTCCCGTAGTATATGGGATGTCTTTCGGGCATATTAAAAATAAATTTATTGTTCCGTTCGGAATTAAAGCAGAACTGGATGCATCTAAACAAACATTAACATTGCTTGAAACTGCCGTGGCTTAATCAGGGGTTTCGGTAAGACACATTTTATTTAATTTCTGCAGACTTGTGTTCTCTCCAATCGCAATCAGTTTATCTCCTGCTTCAATTTTTGCCGATGACAAAGGATTATAAATAAACTTCCCGTTTTGTTTATAGATAGAAACGATAATAATATTCATTTCTTTTCTGATAGGGAGTTCGGTAAGCATCTTGTTTACGAGAGTAGAATCGGGATGAACGATAACCTCTTCAATATTCAGATCAACATTTTTTTCACGCGCAATACTATCAATAAATTCTATTACGCCGGGTCTTATTAACAGTTCAGCCATTCTCGTTCCGCCGATTTCATAAGGTTTTACAACCCTGCTCGCACCGGCTTTTACTAGTTTAGATTCTGTTTCTTCCTCAACAGCACGTGCTACAATATAGATTTCAGGATTCAGAACTTTAGACGAAAGAGTGGCGAATACATTCTCTGCATCGGAAGATAAAACTGCAACAAGACCTTTTGCTTTTTTAATGCCGGCGGAAGTTAAAACCTCATCACTTGTTGCATCGCCTTTAATAAACATAAATCCACGGTTTATCAGCTTATCTATTTTATCATTATCATTTTCAATTACAACAAAATCTACTTTTGCTTCTGTAAGCTCATCACAAATAAATCTTCCCATTCTTCCATAGCCGCAAACAATATAATGCTTGTTAAGTTGTTCAACTTTTTTACTCATCTTTCTTCTCCTGTAAATTTGAGTTTCAAATACTAACTGAGCGGCTCTTCCCCCAGTATAGGCAATTGAACCAATTCCCATAATGATTACAATTACGGTGAAAAGTCTTCCGGATTGGGAAAGAGGATGCACTTCCTCAAAACCGGTCGTGGATATTGTTATAATTGTCATATAAACAGCATCAAGAATATGCCATTTTTCGATAATCATATAACCGGCTGTTCCCACAATAATTGTAAATAACAGGATTGCGAGTCCGAATTGCAGCTGCCTTAAAGTTTTATCAACCATTCATTCATGTTTTTCTAAAAGATTAATCTTAAAATAACAAAGATGACACAAAGTAGCTTGCAAAGAATATAACAGAGGCAGTATATTAAAATCAAAAGTTTGGAAAAATTAGAGGAGCCTGTTATGAAATTCAGTTTTTTAACAATTACCGGGGTATTCCTGGTTTTGAGTTTATCAGGCTGTATAGATTTTTATAAAGTATCTTACGAAATAAATCTTGATAATCCTGATAAGGGAACTGCAATTGTTCATCTTTACGATTTGAGGTCTGATGCTTCAAATGATAAGGATTTTGAAACAGATAAACAGAATATTTTCCAGTTTGCCTTAAAGAGTGATGACTTTTTAAAATCTATGAAACAGGAAGGGAAGAATATTCAAAGCAGGAATCTTTTATTAAAAGGTGATACACTCGACGCAAATGTTGTATACTCCTTTAATTCTATAACCAGTGTTGAAAATATGCAGCACGATGCAGGATTTTTCTATCTTACTCTTGAACCGGGCGACAGTGTAATAACTACAAATGGAGAAATAATAACTTCAAAAGATCGGAAAAGAATTTTATGGGATAAATCCATGAAAACTCTAAGATTTGAAATATTGAGCAATACCTTTAAAAATAATTCCTACAAAATGTTAGGCCCTTTTTACAAGCAGTAATCAGAGGAGATCTGTAATTATAAAACCTCTTGTTTTAATATATGTATGTTGAATTAGTTTTTCCCCTTCCTTTCAGAAATACTTTTACTTATTCCGTTCCCGGTGAATTTGAACCGTTTGCAAAACCGGGGTCAAGAGCAGTAGCTCCTTTCGGTAAAAGAACTCTTACGGGGGTTATTGTAAAAGTATCCGAAACAACTTCGGTTAAAGAAAAAATTAAACCGGTATCTGACATAGTTGACGAAAAACCGGTCTTCACCAAAAAATCTTTAAATTTTTATCAGTGGCTCTCAGAGTATTATCTTTCTTCACTCGGGGAAGCATTAAAGCTGGGAATTCCCTCCGGTGTTGATGTTGAATCGAAAAGAAAAATAATTATTGATCAGAATTTTTGTGAACAGCTTCTTTTAAAGAGAAGAAGAATACAATTAAACATAAAATTCTTGAAGCCGTTAGTGACAGGGAGGAAATCAGTTTTAGTTATTTGCAGAAAGTTGTTGGCAGGAAAAATATTTATTCTGCCGTCCGCACACTTGAAAACGAAGGTGCTGTAACTGTGCTCGATGAAATCAGTGAAGGTCGTGTAAAAATAAAAAAAGAAAAATTTGTAAAGCTTGCTAAAACTATCGGGGAAATTTACGCAGGGTTCCCGGAAATAGAAAAACGTTCACCAAAGCAGGTGAAAATACTGCTGGAATTAATTAACAGGAAGAATAAGGTTGTTCCGTTAAACTATCTTTTAAAAAAATCGGAAGCATCGGCGGGTTCTGCAGAATCACTTGCGAAAAAAGGATTTATTGAAATTTATGAAAAGGAAGTCAGCAGGGATTATATTGAAAATTACAAAGAGAGATTCCAGGAAGTTACTCCAACATTACAGCAGCAAAAAATAATTGATACTATAATTGAAGACATAAATTCTTCTTCCTTTAAAACCTATTTATTGCACGGTGTAACAGGTAGCGGTAAAACACAGGTATATATTGAACTTGTAAAACAGGTACTTGCTCTTAAAAAATCTGCGTTGATTCTGGTTCCCGAAATTTCTCTTACTCCGCAGATGACCTCCCGGATGTATAATAATTTCGGCGACATTGTCTCTGTACAGCATAGCAGGATGTCGAATGGAGAAAGATATGATTCGTGGAGAAAAATTCTGAAAGGAAAAGCGAGGGTAGTAATCGGGGCACGCTCGGCATTGTTCTCCCCGTTTCAGAATTTAGGATTAATTGTTGTGGATGAAGAACACGACGCAAGCTACAAACAGATTGATTCGGCTCCCAAATATCACGCGCGTGATGCCGCAATTGTACTCGGGCAAATTCAACATTGCCCCGTCTTACTTGGTTCGGCGACACCTTCAATTGAAAGTATGTACAATGCAAAGTCAGGAAAATATAATCTGCTGGAATTACCCGAAAGAATTGATAATGCAAAAATGCCGGTTATCCGGCTTGTGAATATTTCTGTTGAGAGAAAAAAGAAAAAGATGGAAAATGTTTTCTCACAAGTTTTAATTGATCACATTTCGGATCGTTTAAAGAAAAAGGAAGGTGTGATTATTCTGCAGAACCGTAGAGGATTTTCAACACAGATTTATTGTGAAGACTGCGGTGAGATAGAAACCTGTGATAACTGCTCTGTGCCTATGGTTTATCATATTAATAAAAACATGCTTCAGTGCCATTACTGCGGGGTAATAAAAAAAGTACCTAATGCCTGTACACATTGCGGTTCAATGAATATAAAATATTTTGGAACAGGGACTGAAAGAGTAGAAGATGAGATTGAATTTTATTTTCCCGATGCAAAAGTTAAAAGAATCGATTCTGATTCAATCAATAAAAAAAATGCTTTAAGCAATATTTTGCAGAGCTTTGGAAACGGGGAGATAGATATTCTTGTCGGGACGCAAATGGTTTCAAAAGGACTGGATTTTCCAAGAGTAACACTTGTCGGTGTTATTTCTGCGGAAACAACATTATGGCTTCCTGATTTTCGTGCTGATGAAAGAACTTTCCAGCTACTCACACAAGTATCAGGCAGGGCGGGGAGGAGTAAAGTTGCTGGAGAGGTAATTATACAGACACAGAATGAAAAGAATTTTACTCTGCAGAAAGTTTTACAGAATGATTATAACGGGTTTTATCAGAATGAAATTTTCAGCAGGGAAAAGATGGGTTATCCGCCGTTCACACGACTTTGTTTAATTGAAACAAAAGATAAAGTTGAAGAAAAAGCAAGAGGTGCAGCCGAAGATTTTTACAGGGAACTTAACAGGTACAAAAAGTTTTTGAATATATCCTCGGCTTCTCCTGCTGTAATTGCAAGACTTAAAGGGAACTATCGTTTTCATATACTTATTAAAAGCTCAAAAGAAAAAGACCCGGGGAGTAAGATATTAAGTCAGGCAGTGCTTAATTCGTTTGCCGTGTTCAGCCGTAAATCACGTTACACGTGATGTGAAATTAATATATGATGTAGATCCGCAAAGTATTTTATGATAAAAAATCCTTTCTGAAAATTACTTTTTCACCTTCCATAAAAACTAATCGATTCTTATTTCTGCAGTAAACTCCTACAAAATCCCAATTGTAAAAACGATTGCTTTATCGTTATAGTCATTGAATGTCATTATATATTCAAGGTTCAGCATTATCTGGAAATTGTAAGTATGAAAAACTCTCAGTCCGGTGTTCAGAGTCAGTTCAAACCCGTCTCCTTTTTTCTTTTCGGAATAGGTATTAGTGTATGGGTTGTAAGAATTAACTACTGAATGAGTTACCCAGTGGAATCCAAATGCTCCGCCCGCATAGGGACAAATATCTGTCTGTGTGAAAAGATATTCGCCATAAACATTCATCGCAAAACCGTCCCTGATTCCAAGCAGCATTCCTGCAGCCATTTCCTGTAATTCATAATCCAGGTGAAGATTTATTGTGAATGATCTGTCATCGTTATCATATCCATCCTGCGGAAAAAGATAACCAAACGATAACCCGATATTTTTTCTTGATGATCTTCTTAAAGATTCTTTGGTTTCATCCTGGACTATATTCCCAACCTGAACATTATCTTTTGCTGTTTTATCTTCAGCAATGTTGGAAGCTACTCTTTTCATAACCGGATCAAGATCTTCAGCAGTTAAAGCTGTCATCTGATCAATTAAAATAGTTTTACCCGATTCTGTATTTACAAGAAAATACTGCACAATGATTTTATCGCCCAACGCTGCCAGCTTGCATCCGGCAACCCTTGATGGCCCCGGCTTCTTTTCCGATTTCTATTGCACAATCAGTGCTGAAACAATCAGTCCCGTTTAAAATTTCCAGAGTTTTATTTTCAGATATGATATCAAACTTGCCGATCTTTCCTATTTCAACTCTAAGAATAGATTGTGCCGTCTCAACATAAACCGGATCTATTCCGTTAGAATCAAAAGGAAGAATAAGCAGAGTGGAATTTTTATCCTGGGCACTTAATGTTAACGTTAAAAATAATAAAGAGAGCAGAAGTGCTTTAATTCTGAAGGTTACCATTTTCCCCGTCCTTTTTAAAGTAATATTAAAATTACCTGCTAAATATAATTAATCTTCAGTTCAAGTAAATATCATAAAATGGTAACCCTTACTAAGGAATCTATCCGCCAAATTGCTTTTATGGTGTTTTTTTTATTCTAAATTGTTAACAAATTCAGTCTATACCCTTCAAAACCCGGGTTTTTGCATTTAAGGATTTCGGACAAACTTTACATTCCGAAGTTGGAATTGTACAAGAATCACGATGACCAAAT
This sequence comes from uncultured Ignavibacteria bacterium, assembly GCA_963815785.1. GTDB lineage: Bacteria > Bacteroidota > Ignavibacteria > Ignavibacteriales > Ignavibacteriaceae > DATFVA01. The sequence goes on along the minus strand of CAWFHZ010000013.1, from coordinate 169,084 downwards.
CAATTTGTTTCACAGTTTATTCAGAATCGCTGCTCATCGAATAAGGAAGTTTCATATTTTTAGCCCATTCTTTATTTGGTTTTGAGCTCATATTAAATACAAGTTTTCCACCGTTAATAATATCTTTATGAAGAATAAAACTATTGTGATAATCTTCTCCATTTAAAGATATCGACTGGATATAAATATTTTTATCGGAGAGATTTTTGGCTTCAATAAAAAACTGTTTCCCGTTTTCAAGATTGATAACCGCACTCTGCACACACGGACTTCCGAAAACATACTGGTTACTTCCCGGTGCTACAGGATAAAAACCCATGGAACTGAAAATATACCAGGCAGACATTTGTCCGCAGTCATCGTTACCACAGAGTCCGTCCGGTTTACTTCTGTACATTGTATCAACAATTTGATGAATACGTTCCTGTGTACGCCACGGTTCGCCGGCATACACATACATGTACGGCACGTGATGACTCGGTTCATTACCGTGAACATAATTCCCGATCATTCCTGCTTTTGTTACATCTTCCGTTTCCGCAATACTTTCATCTGAAATCTTCATTGTAAAAAGTGAATCAAGCCAGGTAATAAGTTTATCTTTTCCTCCTAATAATTTTATAAAGCCTTCTATATCCTGCGGAACATAAAGGGAATAATTCCACGAATTACCTTCAATAAAACCCTGGCCGTCAGTACTCAAAGGATTAAATTCAGCTTTCCAGCTTCCATCAGAATTCTTTGCTCTCATAAACCCGGTTTTTTTATCGAATATTTTTTTATATGATTCTGCACGCTTCAGAAATTCATTGTATAACTTCATTTTACCAAGCGTCTTTGCAAATCTTGAAATTGTCCAGTCGTCAAAAGCATATTCAAGTGTTTTTGAAGCGGAGTTGCTATTCAGATCTTCAGGTACATAACCGTACTTTTCGTAATACCCGATACCGTCGTATGGTTTATAAGTTGCACTGGCAACAACTGCATCAAGAGCCTCATCAACGTTATATCCGGTTATTCCTTTCAAATAAGCATCAACAATTACCGCCACAGAGTGATATCCTATCATACACCAGTTTTCGTTGCTGTAGTGAGACCATATTGGTAGAATTTTATGCACACTCTGTTCATAGTGTAAGAGCATAGAATTAATAATATCATTTGTTCTCTGCTGCTGTATAATTGTAAAAAGGGGATGAAGCGCACGGTATGTATCCCATAAAGAAAAAATTGTGTAATCCTTAAAACCATCTGCAGTGTAAATATTCTGATCAAGTCCGCGGTACTGCCCGTTTACATCTGAGTAAACAATCGGTGCAAGAAAACTATGATACATTGCTGTATAAAAATTTATTTTACGATCTTCGCTCGCTTCAATTTGTATTTTCGATAATTCCTTATTCCATTCTGCTTTTGCTTCATCTTTTATTTTATCAAAATCCCATCCCGGATTTTCAGCTTCAAGGTTTTCAAGAGCATTGTTTGTACTTACTGCAGATAAACCAAACTTGATCAGTATATTTTCACCTTCCCCGGTGGTGAAATCAAAATGTGCTTTTAATTGTGTCCTGCTCTTTCAGGAAAATTCTCATCCTGGTTCCACTTCCTCCAGAATCCTTTGTAAATCAGTTTCTCATCATCATGTAATCCGTAAGATTTTATTGGTTTGGAGAACACCATTGCAAAGTAGAGCAATCTGGTTCTTGCCCATCCGTTTGTCTGCCTGTAACCGGTAACCAGTGTATCATTCTCTACTCTCACCGATGACCAGACTACCTTTCCATCGTAATTATAAATCCCGCTGTTCATATCGAGAATGATATGTGCACTATCAGATTTTGGAAAAGTATATTTATGAAATCCCGAATGTGTAGTTGCTGTTAATTCCACATTGATATTATAGTCATCAAGTTTAACAGCATAATAACCCGGATGTGCTTCTTCTGTAGTATGAGAGAATTCTGATCTATAACCACTTTCTGGATTGTCCGCTGTTCCGGGATTCAATTGTAGTTTACCTACAGTCGGCATAATTAAAAAATCTCCAAGATCCGAGTGACCCGTTCCGCTGAAATGAGTATGGCTGAAACCGACTATTGTTTTATCATCATACTGGTAACCCGCGCAGTAACGGTAAACATTGGGATTGTACCCGTTGCCGTAGCTGTAGTAAACTGTGTCTGTTTCAGGACTAAGCTGTACCATGCCGAAAGGAACCACAGCTCCGGGAAAAGTATGTCCCATTTCCTCAGTGCCTATAAATGGATTCACATAATCGGCAGGAGATTTACTAAGCGGGGAACTATTTGTTTCAGGTTCACCTTGGAAGCCTGAAAATGTTACAAAAAGGGAAATACAGAAAAGGGTGGTTAAGAATTTCATCAACTTATTCTTTCCGGAATTAAAAAGGATGCACTCAATTATTAAAAATGTCTTCCTAGTACCAGAATAATTCTTCAAATAAAATATAAAACAATATTTTTTAAGACATAAATAGAATCTTAACTTTTTACTTACTTATACAATTATAAAAGATTGAATATGTTACACTTTAAATAGGTAATTCAATTTCGAAAGCAAGATTGGGGAAAGCTTACCAGGTGTGTTTTGCATTTGCCTGTACTAAGTGAGATGTTAAGAAGTTTTCATTTAGATTCTAAGCGAACCGCGGAAACCTCTCGCAGCATAGTAGGATTCCGCTCCGTTGTGATAAAGAAAAACAGTATCATAGCGTCGATCGCAATAGACAGCCCCACCGAGTTTTCTTATATCAGCAGGTGTTTTAACCCAGCTTGAAGTTTTCAAATCAAATTCTCCAAGTTTCTGCAGCTCCCGGTATTGTTCTTCTGTTAGAAGTTCAATGCCCATGGCAGCAGCCATATCAACAGCATTATTTTTTGGTTTATGTTCTTTCCTTGACTCCAGGGCTTCTCGGTCGTAACAAAGACTTCTCCTGTCCTTAGGACTTTCTGCTGAACAATCATAAAAGATATATTCGTCTTTCTTTTTGTCATAACTAACAACATCCGGTTCACCGCCTGTTCTTTCCATCTCATTGAGCGACCAAAGTTTTTCAGTATTTTTCTCAAGTTTTGTCCGCACTTTAGACCATTCAATGCCATTATGTCGATTCATATTTTTCTCAAAACGGGCTTCCAATATTTTAAGCAGTTCTTCACGATGATTTAGTGACAACTCTTTTTTAGTGTTCTTTATTTTGTTCATATTTTTATATTACCTCTGTTGAAACGTTGTAAAAATATAATTCCCTGAATATATTTCAAAAACTAATTATCAGAAGCATCAAGAATATCTGACAACTTTTCTATTATCGCAAGGGAATTTATTCTGTTCAATTATTAATATTGAAATAAAATTATATCGGCGTGGCTTCTAAACACAGTCCCTAATATCAATGTTAAATGTTGATTATTTAATCTCGACTTGTGAGGATGCATAACTTTCATTGATAGAAAAGTTTACAAGTTGATTTGTAAGAATGACCGCTGAAAACAAAGCAGAATCCCTTTACATTTTCACAAAATTTAAGAACTGCACAAAGACCTCATATTTTGCAGTGACCATTCGATTTGCTTGTTAACCGTTCTCAAGATTATTTTTCTGTGTTATAGATAACCGGAGTTTTATACTTCCATTCTTGCCATAACTTGTCATTTGTTACCAACTCTGCCATAAAATGGCTGACATTTATTCTGCTGGTTTTGCCCGAATTAAAAATAGGACTGCGTATTTTATTATTATGTATTTCATATGCACTCTCATTTTCCTCATCGAAAAGTGAATCAGGACGAATTGCAACCCAATCAATATTAGTTTTTGAACCTAGTTTGTATATAAGATGATCAGCAGCAAGCATGTTATCTTTGTGAGGAGGTAGCAGAACTTTTAGTAATGAGAAAATTATTTTTTCTCCGAGTGTGTTTTTTTCCTTTATTTTTTTATTCGTATATGCGGTAGTACTCATTAGGATAAACTTTTTGTTAAGGTTTATAGACTGTATTGCTTCAATTATTTTTGCTACCGTATTGGAAACTAATTTACGGGGATGTCCAAGAATACCTTTTAAGTTTATATTGTGGCCCAGACAACAGATAACAGTTTCGCAATCTTTAAGAAGATCTATAATTTCTACAATCTTAAAGTCATATATATTTCCTTTTATTATCTCAATTGTATTATTCTCTGATAAATTGGTTGTGACAATGGCAGATTCTCTTACAACCATTCGAACTTTTATTTTCCGTTTAACAAGCTGTTGTACAACTAATTTGCCCGTTGCTCCGCTTGCACCTAAAATTAGTACTTTCATATTGGTCTAACAATTAATAATATGATTAGTGTCTAAAAACTCTGTGGCTAATCGCTGCCTATAACAAAGAAGATGGTAAAACCTGCCTACCGGCCGGACGGCACAATTACTAATGATTAACCAAACTGAAATTAACCAGCATCCACAATTGAAGTTTGTAAGTTAATTAATTAGAACGATTTGCTTGTTAAACCGTATTTTCTACAGACCAGTAATTTTATAAGTTGCAATTACCAAAAGTTGACTCAAAATACTTATTGTAAAAAAATAACCATTCTGTTTTAGATCTATCTTGAGTTTATAACTCGCTCTTATAACAATTAAAAGCAATATTAAAAGAACAATTATTCCTACTGTATATGTACCGAGACCCATAATTGCAGATATTCTTGCTTCATCTTGTTGACTAAATCCTCCAAAAACAAGAGAAAAGAAACGAAGTACAAATTGAAAGAATAAAACCGGGTAGACATAAATTGTTGAATGTTTCTCTAACACTAACAGAGCAATAACGGCTAACAATATAGTAAATGCAGGTCCACCTATACTTACATATAAATTATTGCTTTCGTCTAAATAATGTCCTCCTTTAGGCCAAACATAGTTTAAACTATATATCATATCATTCCCTAAAAATTCTCCAACTACCCAATGACCGAATTCGTGAAATAGATAAGAGAAATAAGCTATAGGAATAAACAATAAATAAAGTCTTACTAATATTTTTTTATCAACTGTTATATTTTGATGCCGCTTTATTTTACGGTATAGCGACCTTGTGCCTAACCAGCCGCCCATAACTAAAATGTTATTTAATAACGAATGGTAATATTACCAAGAGCTGTTTTTATTTTGCTTTTAACAAAAACTGCGACTCAACTTTCTGAACATTGTTCTCATCAGCTAAATGCCAATTGAACTGCCAAACTTTATTTTTACAACTTTCTGTCGAACGCCCTAAACGGTCAAGTTGATTTGTTGGTTATGTTCATTTTTATTATTCTTTTATTTCACCAAAAGGTTCAACTTGTTCAATCGTATTTTTATATGCTTCAATATCACCTATTATATCCTGACTTTTTATTAATAGACATTCTGTACGAAGTACCTGTCCCGTTTTGCAGGAAGAATCTCAAGATTAGTATATACAATTTTTTAGATATTCACTTCGTTCAAGATGACAAAACTCAATTTATAACTTTAGTTAAAAAATAATACTTATGATAATTATAAACATCTGATTAATAAAATTGACTGATCATCTTTTTGTTTACCGTATGAAGCTAACTGATTATTTATTTTTTCATAAATATGGGACAATTCATGATTTCTGTTATTAAGAATAATCTGTTTTACTTTTTCCATTCCAAAGTTTTCATCTTTTTTATCTGACGTCTCTGTAATTCCATCAGTCAGTAATATGAACAGATCATTCTTGTTGCAAACTGTGCTGTTTGTTGTATAATTAAAATCCTTTGTCGCCGCAATTGGAAGCTGCTTTATTATCAATTCATCAAAATTGTTTGAATCATTTGCAAGTTTTAAAACCGGAAGATGACCTGCTGTTGAATATTCCACAGTATAATTTGAATTAAATTTTAAAAATGCACACGTAAGAAACATGTTTTTCTTTTTTAGATTATAAATTGTCTTGCTGGTTTCAGTTAAAATTGAACAAAGCGGTTCATCTTTGTTTAATAAAACCCGAATCGTGCTCTTAAACATCCCCATCATCGAACCTGCCGCAACTCCATGACCCGATACATCTGCAATATAACAAGTATGTGCAGCCTCATTTTCGAAAAAGTCAATTAAATCGCCGCCGACTTCATCTGTAGGATTAGAAATACCAAATATTTCAAAACGGTTATTAACAATTTCAATTTTGGGAACAAGGTTCGAGTGAAGCTCCTGCGCAAGGTTCATTTCAGCCTGAAGTCGAAAATTTTTTATTCCCTCCTTATTTATAAATATAATAAGCAGTATATATCCCAGAACCATTGTTACTGAAATTCCAATGGCATCAAAAAATGCTCTTTGGGGAAATTCGGAAAGCAGTAATTGGTTAGTCGTATTCCAAATGTTATTTCCAACCACAAACTGAAATAGGATAGTAAAAGGAAGAAATTTAAGATTTCTTGTAAAACTATAAACGTAGAATACTGCAACAATCCCCGAATAAAATACATTTATAAAAAGCAGCAGTTCTGAATATGAACCTCCTGAAATCAGATCGATAATAAATCCAATCCCTGAAAATAAGAAGAATATCGCCAAGACAAATATTAGATATCTTCTAAATGGTATATATTTCCAGAATTTGCTTTTTGGTAATAAATTATTTTTTATCAATTTAGTCTTCTAAATAAATTCTGAGATCCGTTATTTATAATTAAAATGCAGGTTAGATTGATTGTTAATATATTGTATTTTTTTGATTCTTCGATAAGAAGATAAATAGATACAGTTGCAAAAGAAACTTTTCTCTAATAAAAAACGACAGATATTGAATTTTTATTTGTATTTGTAAGAACCTCTTTAAATTTACTTATGGACTTAACGGCGTTGCCAATAAGCGGTGCCCCGGATTTACCCGCCTCTGGCGCGGCGTCTGGTTGATTTGCGGGATATTTCTAAAAAGTAAAAAGTTAATTTTGTAATTATTGAAAAATTTAACTTTTGGAGGTATCCATGTATTACTCCGGAATCGATCAGCATAAACTATTTTCATATATCACTACTGTAGATAGTGATGGTAAAATCGTTAAGGAAGAAAAACTTAATAATAACGATTATGATATTATTAATTATTTCAACTCTATTGGTAAAGATCATACTGCCACTGTAGAGACAACAGGTGGCTGGTATTGGATGAACGATCTACTCAGCTCTCTCGGTATTCCCTTAAAACTTGCACACGCTAAATACCTTAAAGCCATTTCTTATGCTAAAGTTAAAACCGATAAAGTTGATTCTAATATCCTTGCCCAACTTCTCCGACTTGATTTTATTCCTGAGGCCTATAAAATATCCGATGATATTCGCACTCTTCGTGATACTTTAAGAGCCAGGCTCAGACTTTCCGTAAAGAGAACCAGTTGCCTTAACTTTATGCACAGAATGTTAGAGAAATTTAATATATCTGATCCCTTACTACTTAATAACTTCTACAAACTTCAGTATCAACAGTTCGATATTCAGTCAAAATTACTCAAAGAACAAATGCTTACACTCGAGAAATCTATTTATCCATCATTGATTCCTAACGATGATATCCAACGATTGCTGTGGATACCAGGAATTGGTAAAATAAATGCTTTTACAATTCTGCTTGAAGTTGGAGATATCAACCGTTTTCCAACTGAGAAAAATTTCTTCTCCTACTGCCGTCTTGTTCCTTCGGCTCGAAACTCTGCTGGTAAAACAAAACAACGCTCTTCAAAAGATGGCAACAGATACCTGAAAATTGTCTTCTCAGATGCAGCTGTTCACGCCCTGCAATACTATCCGGTTATCAAGAGATACCACAGCTCAAAACTCAGAAAGAAGAAAAAACAGGTCGCTAAAGCAATCATCTCAAAAGAAATAGCCCGAATAGTTTATCACGTACTTAAAAACAAGACTAATTTTAATAATCAATTCAAAGGACAAGAATTACAACATAAGAAATATGTTCAATGGCCGCGCATCACAAGCCCCGACGTCTAACTAGTCGCTCCAAGACTCTCCGTGCTGGAATGGGAAGTGATGCGCTAGCCTAAAATATATCTGGGATATTTTAAGCCCCATAAGCGGTTTGGCTGCCAGAACATTTTATAATTGTTTCCTGGCAAGTTCAATTGATATTACTAAGGCTATCAATTTTATAATTCAAAGAACTTCTGTAAGGTTTTTATCTTAATTATATTTTTACGCCTATTGACTTTCTACTTTTTTAAGCGGTTATATTGCGATTCACTTTTCTATTGCATTTATCATAATTATGATATAATTTTGACATAAACAAAGGAGTTAAAATGCCAATAATAAAGCCAATATCTGATCTAAGAAACAAATCAAATGAGATTTCTGAATTAGCACATAATTCTAACGAGCCAATATTCATCACAAAAAATGGCGAAGGGGATTTAGTAGTTATGTCAATGTCTCATTATTCAATGATGCAATTAAAACTTGATTTACTTTCCGAAACTTATCTGTTGCACAAAACCAAAAAGCCGATGGCGATAAAGGGCGAACATTAAAACAGGTTATGGCCAATATTAGGGCTACAATAAATGCCAGCAGATAAATTTCAAATTCGACTTCTCAGAATTGCGGAAGAAGATTTTACAGAAATCATAAAGTTTATTGCAGGTGATAATTCGATTGCCGCTGAAGCAATCGCAACCAAAATAGAAAAGAACTTAGAGCTTCTTTCTGATAATCCTCATCTGGGCAGAATACCCAGAGATGAAGAAATCAAAAATCTTGGATATAGGTACCTAATTGTTCAAAATTATATCATTTTATACACAATTGAAGAAAGAACAATTCTGATTCATAGAATCTTACACGGTGCCAGGAATTTCAAATCACTACTTTAGCACTTCGAGCAATATAACTATTAATTATACTGCCAAATATCTCCGCCAAAGGCGGACAAGCGTATAATCCTCCATCGGCGGACAGGCATTCCGGCAGAAAGAATGTTATATCCCACTTAATATTGCATTTAAATCTTATTTTCAAAACTTTTTTGCGGCATATCGTTCCGTATATTAAAGAATGTTATCCGGATACAGTTTTCATTCTTCGCGGGTTCCCTGTAGTTGCAAATCCTAAACATCACCCCGTGAAAGTTTAGTTCGTTTTTTTATCTAAATTAATTTATTTCGGTTAAATAGACAATATTTTTTTTAATGTTGCTATTTTGAATAATCACCCTTTTTATTTTTTTATTAACCCCTTATCCAGTTTCTTTTTGTAATTCACAAATCTTTTATAAAACAATTGCAGTTCATTCCTATCAGTCATTTCCATTTCTTTTTCAGCAACACTAACAGCTACTTTTCTCAGCGTTGTACTTTTTCCCTTCTTGTTTAGTTCGTCCATTTTTTTAATAACATTTTCATATACTGGCATCTCTTCAGTTCTGTATTTATTTTCTTTTATCCTTACTATTGGCTTTTCTTGTTTTTCTTTCTTTTTTTTGTTCTTATCTGCTTCATTAACTTCTATTTCTCTTTTGACTATTTTGTTTGCATCCTCATTATTAATTCTTCCCGGTATTGTCAATTCAACAAACATTTCAAATACTTTAAATAAATTATACATTATCATTTCGAAATCTCTTACTATGCCGCTGTTTAATTCATCGTAGTCTAATCCTTTTGTGCCTAAGTCTTTAATACCGAGGTAAAGTATATTAAATATTGATTGCCTGAATGTAGTAAGGATTTTTTCACTGATTACTTCATTGCTGTGAATTAAATTTTTTCTGTAACCGTTCCCCGCAATTTTTTTCCAGAGTCTTTCAAAGTTTTTATCAAAAAGAGCATAAATCCCTTCAAAATCAATTTTTTCTGCTATCCCAATAACTTTCTTTTGTGCTTTATAATCATTGAGATACTTTATAAAAAGTTCTTTTTCATTTATTGCTATGGATTTAGGTTCTTTTTCAATCATTAAATCTTCTTTTTAATTTTCTAAAATTAGTTTGGTTACAGCCTTGTTGGAAAGATAATATTTTATTTATTAGTAATTATAACAATTATCTTTTTTATTATATGCTTCATATCGGCACTTGCAGCTGGAAATACGATTCCTGGAAAGGAATCATATACGCCGACAAGGGAAAATTCTATTATCCCAACATTAAATAAATTAATAGATTAAAAAATGAGGGCTGTATGCCTGCCTGCCGCAGGCACGGCCTGTCCGCCTCTGTCGGAGTTCTGGTTGTTTTTGTAATGTAGAGGATTACCTGAACGTAAATAACCATCATGAAGGCAGCGCTCCACTCACAATTAAAAAAATCGAAAAATTAATTCCAGGTATGTAAAAGATAATATTATCCGGGTGTTGGTAAGTGCATATAGCTTGTATTTAAGTTTATTTATACTTAACATCTTTGTAGAAGGAGTGTGTAAATGAAAGAATCAATTAGCATTTTGATTGCTGAAGTCGATACAGAAATTTCAACAAAACTTAAAAATTATCTTAGTTCCGTTGGTCATAAAGTCTTTCCTGTTGTTACCAGTGGTGAAGATTTAATGGATCAAGCGAAATTATTAAATCCTTCTTTAATCATTTCTGATATTAACCTTAATGGTCAATTGGATGGTATCGAAGCAATAGCACGCTTAGGTTCTGCCAATGATATCCCGTACATTTTTATTACTGCCTATGATGATTATAGCAGGCTTATTAATTCATACTACTTAAATCCGGTTTCTTTAATAAGGAAACCTATTGATCAGATGGATCTCAAGGCATGTATTGAGAAAGCTTTTCTTCAACCTGAACTTGTTTAGATTCTTACCCGCAATAATTTTTCAAGTTTATAATTAATTTTACAATTCTAATTGTGCTGCCGCTATTTATATAATTTAGAAATTAATCCCGGAATTTGAATAAAATCCACACTCATTATTATTTTGTTTACTCGCTCAAAAGCAAATGTGAACTTTCCTTTCGCTTCGCACAATCCAAGTTCACGGCAGCCGTAAAAACTTAGTTGGCGTTCCTAATCGTTTTACATTTAGCGGAAGCCTGTCCGCCTCTGGCGGATCCCTCATCCGCTTCATTTTACCTGCCTTTGGTAGGTTTCATTTTCCTTGATAGCTCCACTTCGTTCCGCTATCAAGCCATTACATCCTGCCTACCGTCAGGCAGGTACGCAACTTCGGTCAATCGCTAAACGTGGGTTTGCTGTAAAAATTTCATAAAAAATATTTTCAATAAAATCAGTTAATATCCGTTCAATCCATTAAATCAGCGTCCCATTAATACTTAACTTTTTTTTTATTCAATATTTACTTACCGCAAACTTCAAATCGTTTCTGCAGGAAAAGTTTTTATAGTCTTGTTTTATAATCCGGCATTCAGCTTTTTCATATTGTGTTCGAAAATAGTTTCCGTATTTTTTCCCCTCATTCACATTTATTCTTTACCAGTTAGCCCTAATCTGTATTGTCAATACATTTGTATAAAATCGCATCTGCCCAAAGCATCTCATCGTCTATCAATTGGTTTGCATTCATATCGAATAATTTTTATATCAATCTTTGGGCAGCGTTGTTCTATAGTTTTGAAATAAGTTTACGCAATTTTGCCTTTGAACTGCCAATTTTGCCTTTCAGTCTCCCCATAATTTCATCTTCCTTCCCGTTTGGGAAATGAGTATCCTCATCCGTAAGGTTTGCGAAATGTTGCTTAAGGTTGCTTGCAGTTTCATTCCAGATCCCTTTCAGTTTCATCTTATTCATTGATAACTCCATTATAATTAAGTCAGGTTTCATTGCTTATTTGTACGGTCATATTATACGGATGAAATTAGCACTATTCTATAGAGCAATAGGATGAAAAAGGGATTAATTATTTCAGCTTGATTGGTTGAGGCTGATAAATAAGATTAGTGATTCATTACCCCTGCCTCTTGAAATAGAGTTTAGCCAGATGACATTTTGTTTGTCTGGTTTTTTATTATTATAAAACCACTAATTGCTATAATTGAAAGTAACTCCTAATAATCTAATTTAAATGGAAATTGATATCGTGTCCCTAATAGTTGAATAATCAGTAACATTTTTTAATTTAAATATGTAATTTTTGATAAATTTATGGGAAAAATTAAGATACTACTTATTGAAGATAATCGACTTCTGCGTGAAGGTATTTCTACGTTTATTAAAAAGGAGCCTGATATGTCGGTTGTTACTACTATTAGTAATGGCGAAAACATATTGGAGATGATAGGCAAGCACAATCCAAATATAGTACTTCTCGATCTTGGATTACGAAGTCAAAACAGTTTGAAAGTTGTTAAATTAGTTAAACAGAATTTTCAGGAAACAAAAATAATTGTTATGGACCTTATCCCTTTACAGGCAGATGTTTTTGAATTTGTAGAAGCCGGGGTTTCTGGATTTATGTTAAAAGATATAAGCGTTAAAGAATTTCTAAAAACGATTCGATCAGTTTATAAAGGCACGCGGGTTTTACCGCCTAACTTAACGGGCTCGCTTTTTTCTCAGATTGTTGAAAAGGCAGTAAGCGGATCAAAAACATCTGTAATTACTGTATCGACCCGAATGACAAAACGCGAGAAACAAGTGATTGATTTGATTGCAGATGGTTTTACCAATAAAGAAATTGCACAGAAGCTTCATCTATCAATCTTTACTATAAAAAGTCACGTACATAATATTCTTGAAAAGTTAGCGCTAAATACTCGCGTACAAATTGCAAAATACCGCCATCTCTCTGAATCTTATAATATAGCAATTGATACGACTTCATTTAAGGATGAATAATATCTTCGACCTTTTAGCCCAAAAAAATTAGTCCCTTTTTCATCCCTTTGCCCGATTTATTTACTTTATTTCCTTCATATCTTCAAATCAAGTAAAAATAAAGGAATACTCCTATGTTTAAATCATCTATTATTGAAAGAGGTGGAGCAAAGTTTGACGGTATACAAAAAGTTAATGGGAAGGATAAATTTGCACTTGCAACAGACCCGCAAACAGGCTCTACCTACTATCTCCCGATTAAGGGCTTAAATAAAAAGAAAGTCCAAAATAGATTATTAAAAGAGAGGAAGAAATCAATTTTTTAAGTTAGAGGAATCTTTTGATTTTCATACAATTAATATTAGGTGCGATTATTTTATACACAGTTTACAGAACCGTTAAAATTATGGTTAAAGGGATTAAGGAAAGAAAAGAATTAAACAGTTTTTTTTAATAATCATAAAACCGGTCTTTAAATATTTTTAACATAAAAAAAATTTCAAAAAAAGAATAAAGATATTATATGCCTTATACTATTGGACTCAGCTTGATTTTGCTATGGGTATACGGATTGTTTACCCCCTTCACATTTGTAGGATTTATAGAGATACTTATTATAACTTCATTCTTGAATCTTCTCCTAAAAACGATTCTTAAGATAAATTTTATTAAACCAAAGCAAGATATTAGTACTTCAATTGAAATTAATAAAATGAGAAAAAATGACCTTAAAATGTTTGAGGGAGTGAAAAGCTGAATTAAATATTTAACTTATTTTCTGGATTTTTTAGTATAAATTTTTGTTAGTGACAATTTCAGGTAAATATTGATGACGATATCAACCCGGTAATACCCTCAATTGCCGGGTTTTTGCGTTTATTTCGTTCTAGGTAAAAATTCTAACCGGCATTTAAAGTCATTGATATCTCTGAAAGGTTTTTGACCGCTTCTTGTTTTGTTATATGCAAATTAAAAATGTTTAAAGTTCCTGTGGCTTCAAGGATGGTATGAGCTACCGAGACTGGTTTAACTAATCTTAATTCCCCGCCTATTTCAGAAAGCCATTTTAATGTTACTACTAAAACACCGATAAATGTTGAATCTATGAATTCACAAGGGCTGAGGTCAATTATTATTTTAAGTTTTTTCTTTTTTATTTCATCATCGATGATTTTTTTGAAATCTTTAGCTTCCTTTATTGTAGCTCGTGATATATTAACAGTGATTATTACTATATCATCTACGTAATCCTTTAGAAAATCCGGCATTTTTTCTCTCCCTAAAAACCGTACAGTATGTTAACAATATATTGATTTTCCCCATACCCTCTGTTATTCAACAATCAAGGTCAATTAAAATGCCAGTTCATTATTGTTAATAAAAATAGATTTTCCGGTTAATCTCTATGTCCCAGATTCATACAGTTTATTAGATAACGATATTTTTGTTATAAACTAATGCTCGTATCCATCAGTGTTCATTTTATTTTTCGGTCAGTCAATCCTCCTTTTTTTTTGGAAAAGTAACTTGATCTTCACAATACCGCTGATATGTTATCCAGCCCTCATTTATCTTAGGGGCATTAGAATTTCAAAGTATCAATATTATTTCCGTTGCTCCTGCTGCTTAATTTATCCCGCTTTGCGGGGCTTCACCGGGTCGAACCTGCCTGCCGTGTATTACATTCATTTAATTCAAATTCTAAAATTTATAAATGGTAGATATTCCCGAAAAATATTCTCATATATCATCTTTGAATAATTACCTGATATAACTGGTTATTTTGATTCATTCTTCGCGGGTCCCTTACAGAAGCTAATCCTTAAAATCGCCCCGAGAAACCTGGTACCGTTTAGTATTTGTCTTTTGCAACTTAAAGCAAAACAAAATAACAGGCAATAAAAAAAATGAAATTTCGAATTACCGGATTAATCGGATTGTCGATTTAATACATTAATTGAATTCAATCCGTTAATTTTAACCACCGGTCAGTTCGTAATTCGCGAATTCGAAAATCAAAAAATAAAAAAACCCCGCAATATTGCGGGGTCTTTTGGGGTAAGATGTGAGTAAGGAAAATTATTTCATCAGTATCATTTTCTTTGTTGCATTAAAATTACCAGCGGAAATGGTGTAATAATAAACTCCGCTTGAGAACTGTTGGGCGCTAAAGTTTACTTCGTAGGTTCCCGCTGGTTTTTCTTCATTAACTAATGTTGCAACTTCACTTCCGAGTACGTTATATACTTTTATTGTAACAAGGTTATTCTGAGGAATAGAATATTTTATAACTGTAGTCGGGTTAAAAGGGTTCGGATAATTCTGTGAAAGATTATAATTAACGGGTTGAACGTTAAAGCTTTCCTCAAGGTTGATATACTTATAAGATCCGTTGTTGTCAATCTGTTTCAGCCTGTAATTGTATGTTCCTGAGTTAAGGTTATTATCTGAGTAGGTATAGGAATGTGCGTTTGTGCTTGTTCCGTTACCCTGGATAAAACCGATATTCTCCCACCCTGATCTCTGACTATTAACTTCTGATCTCTGAACCTCAAAGCCTCTGTTGTTAAGTTCAGATGCAGTCTGCCAGCTTAATTCAACATTACTTCCGTTAAGTACACCCGTAAACGATGTTAATTCAACCGGGACAACAAGATTCCCCAGTGCTCCGTTCGGATTAATATTCTGGGCATAAATTCCCGCACTTCCGCTTCTTGTATCTTCCCACGCTATCTTTGCAATGTGGTCGGTCCATATTGTAGTAACTGAATGCAGTTTTTGGTTTGTGGCGTTAGACATAGTTACAATGTTAGGATTCCAGGAAAAATTTCCGCTTGAGTTTACCATAAAAGCTTTTACTGCGTCATTCAAACCGGATGCATTTCCCTGCAGGTAAATTACATAAACTGAAGTATCGGTTGGTAATGCATAAGGACCAAACATAGTATTTGAAGTCATAGTGGTAAATGACATTCCAGTTGCGCCCCATTGCCTTGTACCGGCGGCATCAAACTTTTGTCCGTATACAGCAAACTGATCCTGCAGTGAAGTTTCTTCAAGCCAGAAGCAGTACAATTCATTAGTTCCGGAATTAAATGCAAGAGTAGGATATATATGATGCATCGTAGCCGATGTTGAAACTTCGGCACCGTTAACCGGGAATGAAACCGTACCCGATGAAGTTACATGCTGCGCGAAAGAACTGAAAAGGTTATTGTTATCCCGGTCATCATACCAGCTGACAAAAAGTCCGTCATTGTTATCACTTGTTACATAGGGATGTTCATAGAAAGGAATACCAATATTCTGTACAGATACTCCGCCAGTGCCCCAAACCGGGTTTCCGTTTGTATCGAATTTTTGAGCATATATTTTATAGGGTGCAGTAAAAGTACCTGTATACCCGGAATGTAAAACGATTGCACTTCCGTTATCAGATGGAACAATAGCCGGGTAAGTATAATTTTCAGTTGTACCGCTTGAGTAAATGATGGGATCAGTTCCCCACATTTTCTGTCCTGCAAGAGAAATTTTTTGCATCGCGATAACATTAGGACTGGATGTAACGATCCAGGCGAAAACATAGTTACCGTCGGATGTCTGGCAGGTAACGGGGTTTGGCTGAAAATCACCGTTCCCGGATAACCTGATTCCGTTAGCTCCCCAGAGAAAATTTCCTGTAGTATCAATCAGGTAAGCAAAGGCATGCAGACTATCGTTATCTCTTGTATCTGTAAAAGTAAGAATTGCATTGTTGTGGTTATCTGATGCAATTGCCCAGTCCACCAGGGATGTATTTTGTGCGTTATTGCTGATCAGTAATCCGTCTGTGCTCCATAATTTATTTCCCATTACATCAAGCCTCTGTAAATAAACAGCATAGCTTCCGTTCCTGTTATCGAACCAGGATATATAACATCCGCCGTCAGATGTTGAGGCAATTTTAGGTAATGCCTGCTCGCCTGTAACATCGCAAACCTGCAGATTTGTTGCAGGATCTGAAGACCATTGTGCACTAAGCTTAAAGCTGAAGCTAAAAAGCATAAGCACAATCAGCGAAAAAATTTTAAATGAATTGTTCATATTTTCTCTCCGGGTTGTTTTATTTTATTAATTACTTTGTAAAATATTTCTTTAAATTCTTTTTGAATGTGTTTATCTGCAAAGCTTCTTTCCAGTAACCTTCAAATACTTTTTCTAAAGCTGTTGCAAAACCTGAATGCTCTACGATCATCGTTGTCATGCCGGACTGCATTGAAATTTTATCATCCAGTACAAAAACTGTTGTAGTAAGATCGCTGATTGCAAGTTTCATCGGAAGTTCTTCAATAATCCTGGCTTCTTCTCCCATCTTTTTATAGATGTCGATCATTTTTAATAAATTTGTTGCTTCTTCAATTGATTGAAGAGTTTTGTACTCGTAAATACTTTTAATAACAATTTTATTTTTTTTAACTTCTTCTGCTACTTCAAGTGTATCTTCCAGTGAAACAGAATAAGGAGGCTTGGTAAAAACCAGCAGTTCTTTCTTTGTATTTCTTTCTATGCTTTCCCACCTGTCCTTTACCTGGCCTATATCAGTAAACACTTCAATATAATCCAGGGGACCGGAGCTGTTTTTGTTTGCAGCGTGAAGCTTCATCAATTCTTTGCTGAACTGCGCGGTAAGTTCTTTCTTTTCTTTTAATTCATTTTCATGAATTGAGATGATATTCTGAAGTGCAATATCGGGTTTTATTCCGCTGAATACTTTTGTTCCGTTTTTGAATTTCTCCGTGCAGAGATTCTTCTTTACAAGACTTTGAAGAACTTCATAGGATTTATTCCTGGAAACCGAAGTGATTTTTCCTATTTCGGGTGCGGTAAATTCTTTTTTGGTTAAGAGAGCTATGTAAACTTCAGACTCTCTTTTTGAAAGTCCTAATTTCTGCAGCTTCTCTATAAAACCATTCATCTTATTGTTTAATCCGTGTAATTTGTATACAGCACCCCCCTTTAAGGGGTTGCACCCCCACAAAAGGGGTGAACGAAATTAAATAGATATTTTTTTAAAAGCAATATCATTTTTTAAAAGCGGAAATTCACCCGCATTTTGCTGGGAATTTTGAAATTAATAGAAATAAAAAAGGCGTTATGAAAGCATAACGCCTTAGGGAATAATTGATTTTAAATATTTAACCGCCTAAGAAACGGAGTAACGGAACTGCCTGTCCCAACCCGAAAATTATTAATCCCCATACTATCCATAAGCCGAAAACGAAAATAAAATATTTTCCTGTTTTTTCGGATTTGAACATTTTAGCAAGTCCTATGCTTGCAATGGCAAGACTCCAGATTGTAATCACATCAATTTTACCGAGAAGGAATCCAACAAATGTGGATTTTTCAATATGCATAAACGCGGCAAGACTTGTATCCATAAACAGTCTTCCGGTTGCAATAGTTAATATTGTTGCTACAATAACCTGAATAACATCAATATATGCTGTTAGTCCTGTCGCAACCATTGCCGAAGCATAAGTGCCGTCTCCTTTGAAAATAAATTTTGCCACTATAAAATAAAATCCCGAAACGATAAAGAAGAACAGGAAGACCCTGACAATTGTGAAAATGATTGTCTGCACTAAACTTGTACCGCCTGACATTCTCTCTTCAATATTATCCATTTGCTCTTGCGCCTGCTCTTTTGTCATTTGTCCTTTATCAACCATTTCCTGGAACGACTTTTCAATTTTTGCAAGCTGTTCGTGCTTAATGTTATATGAGATTTCAGCATTGCTGAGAATTATGTAGCTGGAGATGATTGAAAATAAAATCATTACTATAAGCGGAATAATCCAATCGATGGTTTTAGGCGGAAAATGAGATGTTTTTTCATACATTATTCCTGGTTCAGCAAAAACTCCAACCATTTTATCGGTATGGCTTAATTCTTCTTCACCCGGTAATTCCCCTGATGGCAGATCTTCATTAAGTTTTGGAGTATCTGTACTATCCATAATTTATCCCTCACACTAATTGTTAAAAGATGAACTTTAAAAAGCTATTTATACTTAAGAACAAAGGCAAATAGAAAATGATATTCCATTTAATTTTTAATTGTTAATTAATAATTGTTCATTATTAATTGTTAGTTCAAGTTTAATTAAATTTGAATGATAAAATTCAAATAATCATCAATTTCTGAATTCAGGGAAGTCTAATGAAAACAATAATTGAACCTTTTAAGATAAAATCAGTTGAACCGATAAGATTTACAACAAGGGAAGAAAGAATTGAACTGCTGAGAAAAGCCGGCTACAATACTTTTATGCTTCATGCAGATGATGTACTTATAGATTTACTTACAGACAGCGGAACTTCTGCAATGAGTTCAGCGCAGTGGGCGGGAATAATGCAGGGTGATGAATCCTACGCTGGTTCAAAGAGCTTTTACCGCTTTGAGGATGCTGTGAAAAAAATAACGGGACTGAAATATATAATTCCGACCCATCAGGGCAGGGCTTCTGAAAAAATACTCTTTACAATTATCGGCGGCGGCGGAAAATTTATTCCCAATAATACGCACTTTGATACGACACGTGCTAACGTTGAATTTACAAATGCTGAAGCTGTTGATCTTTTAAATGAAGAAGGAAAACATCCTGAAGTGCGCGCTCCTTTCAAAGGAAATATGGACATTGAGAAACTTGAAAACTTTATTAAAGAAAAAGGAAAAGAAAATATTCCTGTTTGTATGATTACAGTTACCAACAATTCCGGCGGTGGTCAGCCTGTATCAATGCAGAATATCAGGGAAGTGAAACAGGTTTGCAGTAAATATGGAATTCCGTTTTTCATGGATGCCTGCAGGTTTGCAGAGAATGCTTACTTTATTAAAAAACGGGAAAAAGGTTATGAGGATAAATCATTACTGGAAATAGCCCAGGAAATGTTTTCATACGTTGACGGTGCTACAATGAGTGCAAAGAAAGACGGACTTGCAAACATAGGCGGGTTTCTTGCAATGAATGATGATGAATTAGCGATGAACTGCAGAAACCTGTTAATTGTAACGGAAGGTTTTCCCACTTACGGCGGACTCGCCGGAAGAGATCTTGAAGCTGTAGCCCAAGGACTGGAGGAGGTGCTCGACGAACATTATCTTCAGTATAGGATAAGAAGCGTGGAATATCTCGGGGAAAGACTTGTATCTGCCGGCGTTCCTATTATAGAACCGCCGGGCGGCCATGCAATTTATATTGATGCTAAACGATTTTTACCGAATATTCCTCAGGAACAATTTCCGGGGCAGTCAATTGTCTGCTCTCTTTATATTGAAGGCGGGATAAGAGCGGTTGAAATAGGAAGTGTAATGTTCGGGAAATATGATAAGAATGGTAAACTGATTCCGCCCCCTATGGAACTTGTAAGACTTGCAATTCCGAGAAGAGTTTACACACAAAGCCATATTGATTATGTACTCGAAGTAATTCTTGATGTTTACAAAAAACGAGGTGCGCTTAAAGGTTATAAGATTACATACCAGGCTCCGATGCTAAGGCATTTCACTGCACAGTTTGAAGAAGTAAGCCACGAAACTAAATAATTGAATAATGAAGATTAAAAAGAATTATTCCTTTACAAATAAAAGAACAATCTGGCGGCTGATTCCTTCGGAAGATAAACTGGTTATTGAGGAAAGAGACGGGAATGATAAACAGGTTTATTTTAATTGCCTGGACATTCAGACTGGAAAAGAGCTTTTAAAAAATTATCAGCTTGATGAAAAATTCTGGGTTGGAATTGAAGCCTTTGAAAAAGATAAAATTTTTTTCCATGGATTTATACAACCGGATATGCCGGGACATAGCGGTATTTATGCATTTGATTTAAAGAGCAAAAAAATAATATGGAGTAAAGAAAATCCCGTTTTTCTTTTTCTTTATAATGGGATGGTCTTCGCATTTAACCAGAAGTTTGAATCACGTGAGATATATTCATTTGATGCAGAAACGGGAAACCTTATTAAAGAATACGGTGAAGATGTTCAGGAAGTAAATGAACTGAGAGAAAAAGTGCTGGATGCACAGTATGAAAAATTTCAAAATTATCATTTTCCCGAAACATACTCTCCGGGCATTCTTTCCCCAGAATCAGAAAAGCTGGTTGAGAACTGGAGAGCGACCAGCGTAATAACAGGTCCGATTGATTATGTTCAATACAAAGAATGTTTAATGTTTGCCTATCATACAGTAAAAGATGATGGGCATCTGGATAACAACTTTACTATTATTGAAATTGGTACTGAAAAGGTTATTTTTGAAGAAGTTCTGAATGCGGGGATTACTTCTTACATACCGGATTCCTTCTTTGTAAAAGATAATCTCCTGTTTTTACTGAAGGATAAAATGATACTGAATGTTTATTCTCTGGTTTATGATTGAGGGAGTTTAATTAATGGTATTAACTGATGAAGAAAAAGGGATTCTTTTAAAAGCTGCACGGGATTCTATAGGTGCGGTATTCGGCATAAACAAAAAACCGGCAGTTGATTATAAAAAATTCCCGGAACTTAAAACCCTCTCTGGTGCTTTTGTTACCTTAACAATAAAGCACGAACTAAGGGGCTGTATTGGTTATGTGGTTTCGGAGATGAGCATATTTGAAACTGTTTGTGAGGCAGCTGTACAGGCGGCATTCCGCGATCCGAGATTTCTTCCTCTTTCAGATTCTGAACTAAGTCTTGTTGAAATTGAAATATCGGTGCTCTTCCCGCCAAAGCAAATAAACAGTTATAATGAAATAGAAATTGGAAAGCATGGATTAATATTGAATCATCTCGGAAGAAGGGGATTGCTTCTTCCACAGGTTGCTGCAGAAAATAATTTTAACCTTGAGGATTTCCTTTGTGCAATCTGTGAAAAAGCCGGGTTTGAATCATTCCTGTGGCAGAAGGAAAAATTAAACATTGAAGTTTTTACTGCCGAGGTCTTTTCTGAGGAAAGTGAAAGGAAGAAATCCTATGTCCCTGATTAGAAAGCCTGCTGTTGCCGGATATTTTTATCCTGCCGATGCCTCAAAGTTAAAAGATGAGGTTGAAATCCTTTTATCCATTACAGAAAGTGAAAGAATAAACGGTAAACTTTTTGGAATAATCAGTCCTCACGCAGGGTATCTTTACTCAGGCAAAACAGCAGCATTTGGTTTTAATCAACTTGATAAAAAGAAAGTTAAAACCGTCATCATTCTTTCTCCCAGTCACCGTGAGTACTTTCCCGGGGTTTCAGTCTTCAGCGGTGATGCTTATCAAACACCTCTCGGCACGATAAACATAAATAAGAAAGCCTCAGATACGCTCACAAAAAATAGTAGGACAATTTTCTGCGGGGAACAGAAGGGCATAGAGAGGAACACGCCATTGAAGTTCAGCTGCCTTTCCTTCAGATAATTCTTGATGACTTTGAAATTGTACCTGTGGTTATGGGAGACCAGGGGAAATTGTACATTGATGAACTTGCAGAAAAAATTACAGAAATAACAGATGATGAAACTGTAATAGTGTCCAGTTCCGATCTTTCACATTACTATTCGCATAGTGTTGCCGGTATGATGGATTCTTTAGTTGAGAAAGATATAACTAATTTTGATTATACTGGGCTGCTTGAAAATATTGAGGACCGGAGATGCGAAGCATGCGGAGCCGGAACAATAATTTCAATGATGAAAGCTGCAGATAAACTGAATTTTAAAAGATCAAAAGTTCTTCACAGAAGTGATTCGGGTGATACTACGGGTGATAAAAATGAAGTCGTGGGATACCTTTCAGCAGCTATATACGGAGATTGATTGTTAACACGAAAATCAGAAATAGTTTTTATCGGTGCCGGAAAAGTTGCACACACTCTCATTCCTCTGCTCATTGAAAATAAATATGCTGTTAAAGCAGTTGTAAGCAACAATAAAAAAACGCTTGCTTTACTTGCTAAAGAGATATAAAATCAATTTCACTTCGACCAGTATTTCTGAGGTTCCGGAGGGATCGCAGATAATTTTTCTTACAGTTCCTGATAACCAGATATCCATTGTTGCAAAAAAATTATCTTCACTTAAGCTTGATTTCAGGAACTCACTTTTTATTCATACTTCAGGTTCAGAAAATACTTTGGCGTTAAATTCACTTGAAAGAAAAGGGGGAATGACAGCTTCGTTTCATATAATGCAGACGTTTCCTTCACTTAAAAAATCAGAGATAAAAAATTCATTTACTGCAATAGAAACCAAAAATAAATCCGCTGAAAAATTCCTTTTTGCCCTCGCAAACAATCTGAAATTAAACGCATTCAAAATGAATGAAGCATCAAAAGTTTATTATCATCTTGCCGGGGTGTTTGCTTCAAATTTTCTCAATGCAAATCTTTATTCATCAGAAGAATTGTTACAAAAAACCGGTTTGAATAAAAAAGATTATTTCAATTTATTCGAACCGATAGTTTATCAGACTCTTACAAACATTAAAAACAATGGTGTGGATAATTCACTTTCGGGTCCTGTGGAAAGAGGAGATTACCTGACTGTAAAAAAACATTTAGGTGCAATAAAAAAATTGAAAGGAAAAAGTAGGTTTTTATTCTTACAGAGTTATGTTTCCCAATCGTTAATTCTACTTGAATTAATTAAAATGAAGAATAGGGGATTATCTTCCAATCATAAAAAATTAAAAAAAATTTTGGGGGATGAATTAAAAAATATCAACAGCTAATTGGCACAGATAATAGGTCAGCATAGCAAAAGCAGCAGAAAGGGGAATAGTTAAAACCCACGCCCAGAGAATGTTTCTTGCAACCCCCCAGCGTACAGCAGAAAATCCCTTAATAGAACCCACACCGATAATTGAACCTGTAATTGTATGTGTTGTACTAACCGGAATACCCCAAATAGATGCGAGAGAAATAGTAATTCCTGCGGCTGTTTCTGCACTGAAACCACCGAACGGTGTAAGTTTTGTTACCCGCATACCCAGCGTTTTGATTACTTTCCATCCGCCGATTAAAGTTCCTAAAGCAATTACGGTATAACTCATCATAATTACCCAGATGGGAATATAAAAAGTGTGACCAATAATCCCGTTAGTGAAGAGAACGATTGCAATAATTCCTATGGTTTTTTGTGCATCGTTGGAACCATGACTTAATGAATACAATGCTGCGGAGACAAGCTGCAGCTTCCTGAAATATTTATCTACTTTATAAGGTGATTTATTTCTGACAATCCATATGGTTATAACAGAGAAAATAAGTGCGATTATATATCCCATTATAGGGGCAACAAAAATGAAAATTACCACTTTAGTATATCCCGATAAAATTATAGCATCAAATCCTGCTTTTGCAACGCCTGCACCGCCGTAGCCTCCGATAATAGAATGTGAAACTGAGATCGGCATTCCAAAGTGTGTAGCTGTAGCACTTAAAATTATTGCCCCGATTAATCCTGAAAAAATAACCTGGTTATCTACAATGCTTACATCAACAATTCCTTTGCCTATTGTGGTAGCAACGCTCACTCCAAAAATAAAAGCGGCAGCAAAATTAAAAAAAGCAGCCCAAGCAACTGCCTGACCCGGAGTTAAAACTCTTGTGGAAACAACTGTGGCAATAGAATTAGCAGCATCGTTCATTCCATTGTAAAAATCGAAAACGAGCGCAAGAAAAATGATGATGAGAGCAAATTCCATATATTATGCGTTCTTTATAAAAATACTGATGATAAGATTTGCAGTTGACTGGCATCTGTCTGATGTGTTCTCAAGGATATCAAGTACCTCTTTTCTTTTTATAATTTCAATCGCATTTTTTTCGTTTTCAAATAGCTCTTTAACCGCCTGCCTGTAAATATTGTCGGCTTCAGTTTCAAGTACTTTTACAGCTTTCATTTCATTTACGCGTTTTACTTTTAAATCCTGTATAGCAATTCCTAATTCTTCAACCTGGTGAACAACAATTGAAGAAAGAGAATCAGCATATTTGACCTTATGCTTTATATCATAAGTTTCCACCCTTACACAGGCGCCGAAAAGCATATCGCTAATATCATCAAGCCTTTTGATGAGACCGAAAATATCTTCTCTATCGAATGGAGTAATGTAAGTTTTATTTATTCTTTTCACCACTTTTGAAGCAATCTCATCGCATCTTAACTCAAGCGGTTTAATTTTAAGAAGCAGATTTATATCAATTTCATCGGAAGAAAATAACTGGTGAGTAAGTTTAGCCATTTCCCCTATATGAGTAATCATTTCTTTAAAATTTTCGAAGTACTTTTCTTCCTTCGGCAGGAGTTTTTTGAACATATTTTCCTCTCTTTCGACTGGGAAAAATAAAGAATAAAAATCTATTTGCGAAATAAGTTCTTAATATTTTAGTAAAAATAAAGAGATCGAATAACTATTAAATATTATCCGCTTTTTACAACCAATTTTCATTTTTGTATATTGCCACTCAAAATTTTTAAGGAACACAGGCATATTAATGGCTAAGCAAAATCAGAATGATTTAATAGAAAAAATAGTATCACTTTCTAAAAGAAGAGGATTTGTTTTCCAATCGAGTGAAATTTATGGCGGACTGAACGGCTGCTGGGATTACGGACCTCTCGGGGTTGAGCTTCTTAAAAATGTAAAAGAAGAATGGTGGAAGTTTATGACTTACCGGGAAGATGTTGAAGGACTTGATGCTTCAATTTTAATGCATCCGCGTGTTTGGGAAGCTTCAGGCCACGTTGAAAACTTCACAGATCCGATGGTTGACTGCAAGCAATGTAAAGCCAGGTTCAGGGTTGATCTTCTTGGCGATATGATAAATGAAAAAAAGAAAACCAAAGCTATTGAAGAAGTTAAAAAGCAGATTTCCGGAAACACTCAGCTCATTAGTCAGTTTGAAAATATTGTAAATTCTTTTGCCCCTGAAAATGGCGGTTCACTTGAAACAGAATTTAATGCAATTCTCGAAAACCCGGACTTAAGTTCTGTTTTATTAAGCGAATTAAACTGCCCGCAGTGCGGCAATAAAGGAACTTTTACTTCGGCAAGACAATTTAATCTTATGTTTAAAACTTTTATTGGTCCCGTTGAAGACAGCGGTGCGGTAGTTTACCTTCGACCTGAAACTGCACAGGGAAT
Source organism: uncultured Ignavibacteria bacterium (assembly GCA_963815785.1). Taxonomy (GTDB): domain Bacteria; phylum Bacteroidota; class Ignavibacteria; order Ignavibacteriales; family Ignavibacteriaceae; genus DATFVA01. Next base: position 143,100 of record CAWFHZ010000013.1, on the reverse strand, counting down.
TTTTGTAAATTTTTTAAATGTACAGAATGCCTCGAGGCAGAAGCTTCCTTTCGGAATTGCACAGATTGGTAAAGCTTTCAGGAATGAAATAAATACGAAAAACTTTCTTTTCAGAACAAGAGAATTTGAGCAGATGGAAATGCAGTTTTTTGTTAATCCGGTTGATGATAAAAAATGGTACGACTACTGGAAAGAACAAAGAATTAATTGGTACAAATCACTTGGAATGACGGAATCAAAACTTCGCTTTCACGATCACCCGAAAGATAAACTTGCACATTATGCGAAGGAAGCGACAGACATTGAATATCAATTTCCTTTCGGCTGGGGAGAGATTGAAGGAATTCACAACAGGACAAATTTTGATTTAAGCCGGCACGAAGAATATTCCGGAAAATCAATGAAATATTTTGATGAAGAATCAAAAGAGAAATTTATTCCTTTCATAATTGAAACATCATCCGGTGCAAGCAGATCTTTTATGGCTTTCCTGACTGATGCTTACTATGAAGAAGAAGTTAAAGGTGAAACCAGGTCTGTGCTCCGCTTTCATCCTAAACTGGCTCCGGTTAAAGCTGCAATATTTCCATTAGTTAATAAAGACGGAATGCCTGAGATAGCAAGAAACATTGAGTCCGATCTCAGAAGAAACTTTAAAGTTTTTTATGATGATAAAGGTGCAGTCGGAAGAAGATACAGAAGACAGGATGAAGCCGGAACTCCATTCTGCATTACTGTTGATACGCAAACCCTGGAAGACAACACTGTTACTGTTCGTGAAAGAGATTCGATGGAACAGGTACGAGTAGGTGCCTCTTCATTAAAGCAGTATCTTGTCGATAAGATCACGGCTGAAACTGAAGTAATTACCGTGAGGGGAAATTTAATATGTTAAGTAATAAATGAAACTTTTGAATTTAAGCGGAGGTAATAGATTGAATGTTATTTCCGCTTTTTTCATATATAAAGCAGAGTTTCTAAAAATTATGGAGCCGGATTGAAAAATATATTTCTTTCACTTTTAATATTTATCTCATTTGCATCTTTTATAAATGCACAAAATGAAAAATATGATTCGCTTGTAACAAAAGGTATCAAACAGATTTACAGCATTAAATTTAATCAGGCTGAAACTACATTCAGAAAATTAATTGCCGATTTTCCTGATCATCCTGCCGGAAGATTTTTTCTTGCAATGATTGACTGGTGGAAAATACTTCTTAATCCTGATGATGAATCACACGACGATATATTTTTTCAGAAGCTGGAAGATGTAATTTACCAATGTGATCAGCTTCTGGACAAAAATCCCGATAATGTAGATGCTTTATTTTTTAAAGGCGGAGCAATAGGATTCAGAGGACGGTTAAGATCTTTGAGAGAAAGCTGGCTGAAGGCTGCTGACGATGGGCGTGAAGCGTTACCGATTGTGGAAAGAGCTAGCAACCTTGATCCTGGAAATGTTGATGTACAACTGGGTTTCGGAATATATGATTACTACTCAGCGGTTATTCCTGATGAATATCCATTATTAAAACCGCTTATGATCTTTTTTCCATCGGGAGATAAAGAGAAGGGACTGAAGGAATTAAAGAACACTGCTGAGAATGGAAAGTACGCAAAATATGAAGCACGCTACTTCCTTATGACACTTTATTATAGTTATGAGAATAATCCTTACAAAGCTTATGAATATGCAAAAATGTTAAGTGATGAATTCCCGGATAATCCAACCTTCGAAAGATGGAAGGGAAGAATATCTGCAAGAAAAGGAGATTATGCCAGCGCTTCTGAAATATTTAAAGATGTATTATTAAAAGCTGATTCCGGGTATACAGGATACACAGCAATTCCGGCAATAAGAGAAGCGAATTACTATGTTGCTCTTCAATATAACAATACAAATGAACCGGATTCCTCAGAATATTATTTCAATAAGTGTATTGAATATTCTAAAGAAATTGATAAGGATGAAGAATCAGGATTCTGGATTAACTCGGTTCTTTACCTGGGAATGATAAATGATAAATCTGGAAACAGGGGAAAGGCACTGGATTATTACAATGAGTTGCTTGAGATGAAGGAATATGGAAGTTCACATTCACTGGCAAAAAAGTATATCGAGCATCCATATCAATAAAACATTTCTTAAGAACTATACAGCCCGAATTTTTAAAGTGATGTTGAAATACTGATTCTGTGCAGTGCTCCTATTGTCCCGAGTGAGCTGAAACCATAATCAAATTTATAATCTGAAATAACAGCGCCAAATCCCGCATTAAATCCTGCAATACCGGCAGAAGTACCAATCTTCAGTTCTGATCTTTTTTCATTATCATACCCGAAGCGGAGACTTAATACTTTGCTTAAACTGAATTCTGCACCAACTGTAAACGCTTTAAATTTCTGAGAGAAATCATCACGCTGTTCATTAAGTTTATGGAAATCAAGTGAAATACGAACAGGCAGATTTTCAAGTCTTTTTGATATACCAATTACGATATCAAGCGGTAGAGATTCCCTGGTATCGTAATAAGTTGTAAGCTGAGAACCCATATTGAGAGCAGCAAAACCAATGTCTATTTGTTGAGATGGAATAGCATAGTGTAAACCAACATCTGCAGCAACTGCGCTGGAAGAACGTTTTTCTATACTTGAATAAATAAATTCGATGTTGGCGCCGTAATAGAAATTCTCATCAAGAGCATTAGCATAACCAACAAGAAAAGCCATTTCACCCGCTCCAAAATCTGCGGTTTTAGCTCCAAATTCATCTGCGCCTGTGAATGTTCCGTAATTAATATATTTAATTGCAGCGCCAAACCTTCCGATGCCCTCAATATCTTCCGAATAACTAAGGCTGGCAAGATTTATATCTAGTAAATGCTTTACAAAGGAGAATGATATCGGTCTTCCCTCCAATAAATCCAGCCCGGCGGGATTATAAAAAATAACATCGGGGTCATCATTATTGGATACAAAACTTCCTGCAAGTGCTCCGGCACGGGCACTCATATCAAGCCTCAGGAAATCATACGTACTTTGTGCTGAAACGGAGGCTGCTGATAAAAATAAAATTAGTAAAAGGAAAGCCGCTGATTTTTTCATAAACTCCCAAAAATTTTCCGCCAATATTTAACCATATTCGCAAATAAAGGCAAGTGCAAAACTTGTATTCCAATACTAATCAACTATATTTTTCTTTCCATTGCAGAAAATTATATTTATTTTCATTTGTAATAAAAGACCAGGTATGAACAGGAAGTGAATTGATGACTCGGGGAATCAATGAATATTTATCTTTTATTCAAATAAAAGAAAGGATTCTGAATGAAAGAGTCTAACAAATTCGTCTCTCCTGCTTTGTTTCTCCTTGTTGCTTTGTGTTTCTTTCTTCCCTTTGTAAGTTTTACATGCCAGGGCCATAAAATTGCTACCATCTCAGGAATGGAATTAATTACAGGTACTAAAATTGAAAAATTCCAGATGGAGAATTATAATAACCAGCAGACTAATCCTGATCTTGATAAAGAGCGTGATGTAAGCTCAGAACCATTAGCAATTTTTGCATTTATTTGTGCGCTTTCGGGAATTGTTATTTCGTTAATTCCCAAACATTCTAAAGTCCTCTCCATAATTGCCGGAGTATTGGGTACTCTTATGCTTTTGTTTTTAAGGTCAAGCATAGGAGGGGAACTTACCGGTGACTTTGATTTTAATATTATTGAAGTGTCCTATGAGTGGGGATATTACTTTGCCTTGCTGTTTTTTATTGGTGCGGCTGGTATTAACATTTACTGGATGCTTTCAGCGAACAAAGTTTCAACTTCAATTCCTGTGGAATTAGAAAACATTCAGATTTCTGATGCTGTTCTTTGTCCAAAATGCGGAACATCAAACCCGTCGGGAAGCATTTTTTGTTCAAAATGCGGACATTCTTTTACTTCCGAAGGAACCATTTAAACATTTCTTTTTGTTTGATTATAAATGAATGTGCCCGTGTTTAACGGGCAAATTCATATCCTTGCTTAAGCTTAACTCATTATTTAGTTTAGAAAGTATCTTTTACGGAGAAAAAAAATGAACACAATTAAAACTGTCTTTTTAATGACAGTTATGATGATTTTATTTCTTCTTGTAGGCTACTATTTAGGCGGTTCTACAGGAATGACCATTGCTTTTATTTTTGCGCTGATGATGAATTTCGGCTCTTACTGGTTTTCAGATAGAGTAGTTCTGAAGATGTACAAAGCAAAAGAAGTAACCAGGGAAACAGCTCCCAAATTTTATGCACTTGTTGAACAGCTTTCAACAAATGCAAACCTCCCAATGCCGAAGGTTTACATTATTAATGATCCTACACCCAATGCTTTTGCAACCGGAAGGAATCCTGAACATGCAGCTGTTGCTGCAACAACGGGAATTCTGAATGGATTAAATAATGAAGAACTTGCCGGGGTAATTTCGCACGAACTTGCTCATGTTAAACACAGGGATATGCTTACCGGAACTATTGCAGCAACTTTGGTAGGTACTATCACTTTTGTTGCTCAAATGGCAGGTTGGGCTCTAATGTTCGGCAGAGGCAGAAGCGATGATGACAGCGGTATATCAGGACTACTCCTGCTGATTCTTGCACCAATTGCCGCCACAATTCTTCAATTAGCAATATCAAGATCGCGTGAGTTTGCTGCCGATGCCGGTGGATCAGAAATATCCGGTAATCCTTTAGGCCTGGCTTCAGCGCTAAGAAAAATTTCTGCCGGGAATGAAGTTAAACCTTTAAACAATTCCGGACCCGCAACTGCTCACATGTTTATTATTAATCCTCTCCATGGCGGCGGAGTAATGAAATTATTTTCTACTCACCCGCCGATAGAAGAGAGAATAAAGAGACTAGAAAAACTGGCAGCTGAAGGGATTCAGAATAATAACTAATTTGCTTGAAGATAGATGAAATAATTCCCTAAATTAACGCATCTGTTTTTTCAATTGAAAATAATTTATTAGTATTGATTAAAGAAAAGTCAACATCGGATTTCCTGAAATTGTTAATCGGGATAATTATTCTGCCTGTCTTTTTTGTTAATGCACAGGATAAAAGTAACCTGGAAATTTTTAACCGGTTAGTTGATTCATCCGTAACAAGGATTATCTCTGCTATACCAGATAGCATTAAGAGTCTCAATCTTGATCTAAATAGCGGGGCATATGAAATCTTTAATCCGGAAGTCATATCAGATTTATCAAAAAACGGTTATCAATTAATTTCAGATAATAAATTTCCCAAATTACAATACATAGTTAGTAATGCTTCAGTTAATTATGGTGATGTTTTCAGAGACGGATTTCTAGGCGAATATCTTGTTCCGCGTTCGTTAAATCTTTCCGGTAATTTTATTTTTACAGGTAATACCATTAATACGTATGGTTTTAATTATTCCTATCAGGATACTGTAAAAGTAAACGGAGTTAATGAGGTGGAAAATTCCGGGTACCCGTTTACACAGGGAAAATTACCTGCAGAACCATTTTTCTCAGGTATCCTCGAGCCAATAGTAGCTGTAGGAACAGCAGCACTTGCGGTAATACTTTTCTTTACAATAAGGAGTAAGTAGGAATAAATACCTTTGACTACTTTAGTAATTTGGTTATTTTTCCCAATTAAATTTTATTACAGACCACACTTTTTTATGAAATATTCACTTTTAATTTCTTTTTTGTTTTTACTCATTTTCGCCGGATGTTCTTCAAGTATTGACACTACTAATATGACTCCGGAGGATCGTCTCTCATACGCAATTAAATTATATACTGATGAAGATTATCTGGAAGCAATAAACGAGTTACAGGCTTTACTTCTGCAATATCCGGGAAGTGCAATATCGGATGATGCAGAATTTTATCTGGCTAAAACGAGATTTGCCAGGGAAGAATATATTATGGCCGCATTTGAGTTCAGTAAGCTGATTAAAAACATGCCTGCAAGTGATTTTGTACCCGAATCCCAATACTTATTAGCAGATTGTTATTATGAGTTGTCTCCGAATTTTAACCTGGATCAGAAATACACTAGAAAAGCCATACAGGAATTTCAGGCATTTATAGATTTCTTCCCAACCAATGAGAGGGTTCCCGACGCCGAAAAAAAGATAGATGAATTAAACAACAAGCTTGCCGAAAAGACTTATTTAATTGCCAGTATTTATGAAAAAATGGATTATCTGAAAGCAGCGATTATTTATTATAATGATGTTATTGAAACTTACCATGATACTCCTTATGCAGCTCCGGCACAGTACAACAAAATAAAAGTTCTCATTGAGAAGGAACAGAATGATGAAGCTCTTACTGAGATTGATAAATTCGTTCAAAAATATCCTGATGACAAAAATGTAGAAGAATTAAAAAATCTCCGGACGAAATTGGAAAAACAGTTATCTGCTTCTAAATAATGATTAACCCTAAAAAAGTAAGTGATAGCAACATAACTATGACTGAGCTGGTATTACCTCATCATACCAACCAGCTTGGAAAATTACTTGGCGGACAGCTTATGCACTGGATAGACATTTGCGCCGCCTTATGTGCAGCAAAACATTCTCAGTATGTGTGTGTAACAGCCTCTGTTGATAAAATAGATTTTCATCATCCTATAAATCTTGGTGAAGCTGTTACCCTTTTTGCATCTGTAAACAGGGTTTTTAATACTTCAATGGAAGTGGGAGTAAAGGTTTTTGCCGAGTCTTTCAGAGAAGGAAAACGGACACATACCAATTCGGCATATTTAACTTTTGTTAGTGTTGATCAGATTGGAAAGCCCGTTAAGGCAAATGAGATTATTCCTGAAACAGAAGATGAAAAGAGAAGATTTGAAGAGGCTCTTAAAAGAAGAGAACACAGACTTCAATCCCGTAACGGGAAAAATTAAAACTCTAATCTTTTTATTCGTTCTTACCTGCGACATTTTTCCGCAGATACCAATAAATGGTTTCTGTAAATACCAATCTTTCGATATTGAACCGGGCAGCAATAATTTTATCTCGCTGAATTACAATAACGATTCTTACACTGACCTGCTTTTTTTTAATCCTTCAGACAAAAAAATGTTTTCACTCGATGGAAACCAGAACGGAACTTTCGGGGATAATCATCCCGGCAAATTCGCACAGGAAATTTCCGGAATTCAGTTTTTGTGGAGCAAAAATCAGAAAAATTATGCTTACATATCAAGGAAACAAAGTACAGCCGGGATTTTCAAAATCTCTAATACAGGACACCCTGAAATACAGGAGCAAATTAAATTTAACACCTATCCTGAAAATTTAAGTACTGCAGATATAAACGGTGATGGTATTCCGGAACTACTTGTTTCGGGAAGTGCTTTTGATGGTTTATCTCTTATTTACCAGGAACAAAAACTCCGCGAAAAAAAGATAGTCGAAAAAACAAGTTACTCAGAGGCGGTTTTAACGGATTTAAATAATGATGGTTATCCTGATATTGCCGCTTTCGAAATGTTTTCAAACAAACTTCAGTTCTATTATAATAATAGCCAGGGGAATTTTAAGAAGGTGCGGGAAATTTCTTTTAATAAACCAATAAGTTCACTTCAGGCAGCTGATATAAATCTTGACTCATACAGCGATCTCATCTTTACTGATAATAATTCAATAACCATTTACTATGGAGATTTTACATCTTCGTATACCGACACTTTAATTATAAAAACGAAATACAATGTTGATAAATTAATTACCGGGGATTTTAACAGGGATGGTAAAATTGATATTGCTTATATAAATAAAGATACAGGCAACCTTTCATTAATTTTCGCAAAAGACGAAAAAACTTTTTACCCAGAATTAATATATCTTAAAAAAGATTTCTTATCAGATGTAATCCCTTACTACAGTAAGTTTGTAAACGGGATTGCATTACTTGCTGACGAAAAACTTTTATTAATTTCAAATCTCTCTTCAATTTCAGATGAAGTAAGTATTGTCTCCGGAGCCTACCCTACTGCAGTTTCCTATTTCGATAAAGAGAATAACAGTATTAATGATATCTGTTTTATAGATGGTGACAACCAGACTTTTAATATGCTTATTCGGAGTAATGCCGGGATACCCGAAACCTGGTTTGCTATTCCTTTATTTGCAACTGAATCTTCAATTATTGTTGATGATAAATTTCCTTATGTAAAATCTTTTTATTGCTTCACAAGGGATAAAAAATTAATAGAGGCACTAAAAATTGATTTAAAAAATAATAAGTTTATAAGAAATTCATTTTATGCAACAGGGAAAATAAAAGACGTAAAGTTTAAGCGGGATAATGATAAACTTTATGTTGCTTTCATTAAAGATGGTACACTCGGTACAACGATTATTTCTAATACCGAAGGCAGGTATAATAATTCAACAATCAACGATATTAAAAAAAATGTGATTGATGCCGCACTATCAGTTTATGAAAAACCAGAAGTTTTTTATGCGTCTTCTGAAAATGATTCGATTGTGATTGGCGAAAAACTACTTGAGAATCAGAAAAGATCAGAGACAAAAATCGGTTTTAAAAACGAGTTTGGAATTTACCTGTTTGCCGGAAATTACCTGCATAGTAATAATTCAGTTTTACTAGGTTTCCTGAATTCTGATTCGGATAAAAATTCAATATTTGCACTCAGTCCTGATGCATTTACGGTTACCGGAAAGAAAGATGGAAATCCGGGGTTTAGGATAAAAGATAAAAATCAATTATTTTTTGGTGAGCTAAGATTTAACGGACCGATAAATATTTGTTTCTATAATCCTGACCAGCAGACAATAAAATCTATTGACCTGGTTAACGGAGGAAGGAAAATATCACGAAGTATTTTATCAAATAATATAAATACAAGGTCCTTTTTTATAAAGAATATGAATTCACGTAATTACCACATTGTTTTCATTGATAATATTGAAAACTGTATTACTATTAAAGAGCTTAAATGATTAGAAAAATTTTCTTTTTCCTGACAATCATTTTTTGTTCTTCTATTTATTCACAGGAACTAAACAGAGCTGAACTGGATTCGCTATTTAATCTTTATGTTAAGATTCGAAACTATAACTATCAGTTACCTGCTCAAAATCCGCAGGAAGATTCCTTAGATTTGAAATGCAGCTTTGGTATTGCCGCACAGATTTTTACTCATTTAAATGAATTTACCGATTCGCAAAAAAGCGTATTAAAATTGCTGATAAGTCGCCCCTCATCCGACACAAGTATAGTCTCTCCATCAGGTTTTTTCCGGATTCATTTTAATACTTCCGGTTTTGATGTACCTCAATACAATGTAAACGAATTTGCATTGGCTCTCGATTCATCATATAATTTTGAGGTTAATTATCTTGGTTATCCTCCTCCGCCTTCGGATACAATCGGAGGAATTTCGCCGGCACTTGCAGGAGGTGATGGAAAATATGATGTTTATATAGTTTCAATGGGCAGTTACGGAGAAACAGATTTTGAAACTTCCATCGGTTCGAACAGATATACTTCCTTTATGCAGGTTCATTATAGTTTCGGGAGCGGATTTTATACGCATGGAATTGACGCCGCAAGAGTTACTGCCGCCCATGAATTTCATCATTCAATACAGGTTGGAAATTATATCCTTCGCGATAATGATATATTCTTTTATGAACTAACTTCTACTTCAATGGAGGAGTTTGTATTTAATACTGTAAATGATTATTACGGTTATATGAGGGATTATTTTCTCCATACAGACAGGACATTTGCGTCCAATAATGGTTATAATCTTGCGATATGGAATATTTTTTTAAAGGACCAGTTTGGATTTGGAATAATAAAAAGACAGTGGGAATTAATGCGCAGTGAAAGGGCGATTGATGCAATAAATTCAAGCTTGCTTGAAGACAGCAGCAGTTTTGGAAATGAATTGAATAAGTTTGGTATCTGGACTTACTATACTAATTATCGTTCGAAGCCGGGAGAATATTTTTCAGAAGCTTCTAACTACCCGTTAGTATATTCAAATCCGTTTGAAATTAATAATACTATAAATCTACCCTCCGTAAAACCTTTATCGAATAATTTTCTCTATACGGTTGAACCCGGTTCACAGGATTCTTTATACACTGTATTAACAAATACGGATTATTCCAGCGGGATAGACAGCCTTAATAGAAATTACAACGCATCATATTCATTATATAACTATAATATTGCGGGCAGCACCAGGCTGGATACATCTTATTACGAATTGTTGAACGTTAGTAATAAATCCTTATGGCTGACTTCAGTGGTATTAAATGGTATTTTAATAAAACAGGACAGTACTATTTATACACCGAACATTAATACTCTAAACTATGCATATCCGAATCCTTTCCGATATGATAGTTATTCAGCCAATATTATCAGGATCCCGGTTATTTCACCAATTTATGGTAATGTAGATCTGTACATTTATTCACCTTCAATGGATTTAATATTTTATAAAAATCTTCAAGCTGGTTTTGGAAAAAACAGTTCTCCCGTAGTTTTCTGGAAGCTGGACGAAATAGGAAAAAAATTACCATCCGGTATTTATATTTATGTAACAAAATCCGGAACAGGTAAAACGACTGGAAAGCTGGTTATTTTTAATGATTAATTTTTCAATTAAAGCAGAATCGCTAAGCAAGACTTTCGGAAGGAGATTAATTTTTTCGGGAATTGATTTTGAATTTAAACAAACCGGGATTTTTGGAATTTCCGGACCGAATGGTTCAGGCAAATCAACTCTTGTAAAAATTATAGCAGGTATAATTTCAGCATCGGATGGCTCAATAAAACATATACTCGAAGGGAAAGAAATTATTCCGGAAAAACTTCATAATTACATCGGCTTTGTTTCTCCTTACCTTGTTCTTTATGAGGAATTTACGGCATGGGAAAATCTCTCCTTATTTTCTGACATCCGTGGAATTCAACTCAATATAGAAAAAGTTGAATATCTGCTTAAAGTATTTTTATTGTATGATAGAAAGGATGACCTGATAAAAACTTATTCATCGGGTATGAAACAGAGGATGAAATTTATTTTCGCGATGATGCATTCACCAAATCTTTTGATTTTGGACGAACCAACTTCTAATCTTGATGAAGAAGGTAAGGAATCGGTTTACAGGATTGTTAAGGAGCAGGGAAATGAATGCATAGTATTAATTGCTTCAAATGAAAAAACTGATCTGGAACTATGTACCGATATCGTTTATTTGGAAAAGTATAAATAGATTTAATTTAAATAGCCACGAACTTCAGGTCGTGGAATAAAATCTAAATAATTAAGATTGGCTTTAGTCAGAATAAATTCCGATTAATTTATGAACTCAAAAGCTTACAGCTTATTCCTAAAAGATTTCAAATCTGAATTAAGAACACGTTATGCAATTAATTCTCTTGCAATGTTTATTATCGTTGCCATCAGTGTAATTATGTTCTCGATTGGGAACGAGAGAATTAATGAAAATTTAACTGCAGGATTGTTCTGGGTTGTGATTTTTTTTACTGCTATGTCAGGGCTGGCAAGAGCTTTTGTATCTGAGGAGGAAAGAGGCACTTCACTCACTCTTCAATTAATTGCTTCTCCATCTACAGTATTTACCGGGAAATTAATTTTTAACCTCATACTTGTTTTTGCGATGAATATTGTAATTGCTATTCTTTATTCTGCCGTATTTGAGGCTTTTGTTATCAGGAATTTTCCTCTTTTTCTTTCTGCATTTATCCTGGGAAATATCGGGCTGGCAGTTTCCTCGACAATAATTGCGGCAATAATTGCTAAAGCTGGTGCCAAAGGAACACTTTACCCGGTTCTTTCTTTTCCTATATTATTACCTTTAATTTTAACTTCTGTGCAACTAACTTTATTCTCTATAGATGGCACAGGTTTTGAAAAATCTAAATTTGAACTAGCAGTTGTAATTTGTTACGACGTAATTATGTTAACTGCATCTTATATGTTATTCGATTTTATTTGGAAAGATTAGTAATTTTTATCAATTATATAATATGAAATCTATGTTTTGGAAAATATTTCTCTTTTTGCTTCTCGCATTCGTGTCCGTGGCGGGAATAGCTTTTCCCATTGTTGAGAATCCAACACACTGGTACCAGTTTCCATTTATTCCTGGTCTTGAAGAAAATGCAAAAATAATTTTCTTCCATGTTCCAACATCCTGGATTACAGTAATTGCTTTCTTAATGTCAACTATTTATAGTTTTAAATATCTTAGAAAAAAAGATATGAATGATGACATTAAATCTTATGCAGCAGCACAACTGGGAATTATTTTTTGTATTCTCGCAACAGTTACCGGTTCAGTCTGGGCTAAATTTGCCTGGGGTTCGTTTTGGAATTGGGATCCGCGTCAGTCAAGTATATTTGCCCTGCTTCTTATTTATGGTGCCTGGTTTGCACTTCGTTCTTCAATTGAAAATGAAGAGAAAAGAGCAACTCTTTCTGCCGTGTATGCAATAATTGCATTTGTTACTGTTCCATTCTTTATTTTTATTATGCCGAGAATTATGGCAGGTTTGCATCCCGGCTCTGCTGATGATACAAATTCAGGTCCTGTTGTAGATTTTAAGATGAACGCAAATATGATGTTGATATTTTACCTTTCATTGATTGGATTTACTATATTGTATTTCTGGATGTGGAGACTTGGTTATAAATCACTTATGTTTAAAGAAAGATTAAACAAACAACAAATCAGAGGATAACTTGAGCGGACTTTATGATTTTTTGCATAACAATGCAATTTATATTGTAATGATTATTGTTCTTATCGTGTGGGCAGGTATATTCTTCTACCTGAATAATTTGGATAAAAGAATTAAAAGTATTGAGAAAGAAATAAACGGAGATAAACATGAAAAATAAATATATTTTCGGTGGTGCTATTATAGTTCTGTTCCTTGGTTTAATGGGTTATCTGTTTACTCAGAGTAACATTAAGTATGAAAGCAATTTTACTAATGTTATGAATACAGATAAAACCGTGAAGGCAACAGGCAGCTGGGTTAAAGATAAAAACTATCAGGTTGATAAGGTTAACAGAACTTTCAGTTTTTTTATGGCAGACCAAAACGGCAACCAAATGAAGGTTGTATATGACGGAACAATTCCTAATAACTTCGAAACAGCCAAAAGCGTAGTTGTAACAGGACAGTATAAAGATGGATATTTTCATGCACGGGATATATTGACTAAATGCCCAAGCAAATATGAAAACGATAAGGCTAAAACCTCAAGTTTATAAGTCCATCGCAATTTAGAAATTAATTTTAAAAAAAATCTTATTCGAATCCCGGATTTCTCAAGGATAAGAGATATTAATTAGTATTTTTAATTAAGATAACCCTGAGGAAGAAATGGCAGGAAGTATTGTACTCTCGATAGCATTAGCATTCAGTTTGCTTGCAATGATAATGTACTATCTTTCATATAAAGGCTATAAAAATGCTCTCAATTATGGAAGAATAGCTTACCATTCTATGGCGGTACTGGTAATTGTTGCCGCAACCATTTTATGGTATTTATTATTAACACATCAGTATCAATATCATTATGTATACAGCTACAGTCAGAACAGTTTGAAAACAGGTTTTCTGATTGCCTCATTCTGGGGAGGGCAGGAGGGAAGCTTTATGCTTTGGCTGCTGCTGACTTCTATTGTAGGTATATTCTTACAATCATATACATCAAAACGAGGCGACCTCGAAGTTCGGGTAATGACTGTTTTTACACTTGCTACAACATTTCTGCTGATAATGGTTTCACCACTTTTCAAAAATCCTTTTGCCTATATATGGACTGAACCAATATTTCTTCCAATTAAAAGTATAACAGCCGGATATCTTAATCTTCCGTGGTTACAGTCATTTATTTTTAACGATGGTACAAATGGACAAAGTTTTGTCAAGATGAGCAGTGATCTTTATGCCTCTCTTACTTCTGCAGGAATTTCGGTTAATCAGTTTATTGCAGATGGTAAAGGTCTAAATCCTCAGCTGCTTAATTTCTGGATGCAGATTCATCCGCCGATTCTCTTCACAGGATTCTCAATGTCAACGGTGCCGTTTTCTTTTGCAGTAGCTGCATTGATGAAAAATGACTATAAAGATTGGGTCCGTCAATCATTTCCATGGGTGCTGGCTGGTGCTGGAATTTTAGGGCTTGGGATTATGCTTGGCGGTTACTGGGCTTATGAAATGCTTGGATGGGGAGGTTACTGGGCATGGGATCCTGTTGAAAACTCAAGTCTGATTCCCTGGCTTGTTGGTGTCGCTTCAATACATACTCTTCTGGTTCAAAGGAAAAGCCAGTCTAAAGGTGGTATAGGAAAGTATGCAAAGACAAATCTAATCTTGTGTATTATGACTTATGTACTCGTTTTATACAGTACATTTTTAACAAGGAGCGGTGTACTTGGAGATGCATCTGTCCACTCATTTGTCGATCCCGGAATGTTGGTTTATTTATTTCTAATAATTTTCATCGGGACCTTTATAGTTCTTGGTTTCGGAATGCTTATTTACAGATGGAAGTTCCTTACTGAAGCGATAGCATCTGAAGAAGATATATTATCGCGGGATCTGGCGTTGTTTACTGCTGCAATTGTATTGACAGCTTCTGCAATAATAGTTTTTGTCGGTACTTCTGCTCCTCTCTTCGGGCAGTCGGTTGATACATTTTTCTATAATGAAATGAATTTGCCGCTTGCGATTATTATAGGATTGCTAAACGGTTTTAGTTTATTGTTAAAATGGAAACAGACAAAAGGAAAAGATCTTGTAAGAAAATCTATACCTCCTGTAACCATTGCGGTTATTTTTACAGCCTTGCTTGCATTCTTTGGCGGGATGCATGAAATCATGCTTATACTTTTAGCTTTTTCTGCTTCCTTTACGGTTGCCGTTAACGTGGAAATAGCAATAAAAATTATTCGTGGCAATATGAAAATGCTCGGAGCGTATGTAGCGCATATAGGGATAGCACTTTTCTTACTTGGTGTTATCGGATCCACAGCATACAGCCAGGAAACTGATATTGATCTTATTAAAAACCAGCCGCAGGAAGCTTTCGGATACAAGCTCACTTTCACAGGTTATCACCCGATAGAAAATAATACAAAATATGCATTCAATATCAATGTTGAAAAGGGAGAGAAAAAATACCGAGTTTCTCCCGTAATGTATATCAGTGAATTTAATAATGGATTGATGAGAGAGCCGGCAATTTTAAATATGCTTACAAAAGATATTTATGTTTCACCACTTGGATACGATGATCAATCGCAGGATCAGTCTACCGAGGGTCTGTCAGTTACACTTAACGTTGGGCAAAAAACCAATGTTGAAGGAGCACAAATTGAATATACTGAATTTGTTAAACCTGATATGAGCGTAATGATGGGCGGCGGTGATTTTAAGATGGGAACAAATCTTGTCGTTACAAAAAACGGCAAAACATACAACGTTGAACCGGTGCTTAAAAAAACAGGTCGCGATTTTATTTATGTTCCTGTTGAGATTCAGGAAGCTAACCTGAAAATTCAACTTAAGAAAATTGACCCTACAACTCAGACAGCAGAATATATAGTTGGAAAGTTAAAAGGAGATGCAACTCAAACCAAGGCTCCCAAAGAAGTTCTCACAGTAGCTGCCAGTGTTAAACCATTTATCAGTCTTGTCTGGGGAGGAATTCTTGTTATGGTTGCTGGATTTTTCGTTGCTGTTTCAAGAAGATTAAGAGAATCTCTTATTAAAAGCAGTTAATAGTAAGTTGAAATTTAAGATTAAAATGCCCGAATTGATCGGGCATTTTTTAACTTCAACAAGATATAGATAAGGCTATTCACAAAATTCAGAGTTCTTGATTCATTCATTTTACGGATTTAGTAATAACTGAAATAAAAGGAATTATTACTTTAATTGAATGAAAAAGAAAAGTTAAAAGTCTTGACAAAAAGAATAATACCTTCTATTTTTGGATTCCTTTTTAAAAAGGAAAACATTCCGCAGTAGCTCAGTTGGTTAGAGCACCTGACTGTTAATCAGGGTGTCGCAGGTTCAAGTCCTGCCTGCGGAGCATAAAATAAAAAGTCCCCTCCTTTTGAAGGGATTTTTTATTTTAATTCAGTTCGTGATGTATTTTTATCAATTCCAGGACTATTTCAATTTCACTTAATTATTTCTGCTTTCTCAGCCTAAGCAAAATTTTCTTTTCCCGAACCGATTTGGAAATTGGTTATAATGAATTTTAATGATTTATTAAATTTCATTGTATATTAAACAATCCATGACGAGCCCCGTCAATCAGTTTGCTTTACTTACTTTTATAATATAGCTTTACATAGTAGAAATAATTTATTCTATTAATTGTTGACTACTTATTGCAAATCTCATTTCTTTTGCCAGGGAGAATTCACATGAAAATCATCCTTTCTGTTTTTCTTTCCTTCTTGTATTCTCATTTTTTAAACAATACTACTTTCGGGATTGCGGGGAAAAGGTAAATGAATAATTTGAACAAAGTTTCAGTATCACCTGGCAAACAGGTTTCGGCAGGTGCTATTATTGGCTTAATTTTTCTTTTGATATTTGGCATTGCTTTTACTGTTTTAGTCGGGGAAGTTCTCGCTGAAAATGATGCCTCCGTCCTGATGTCTATAGTGTTTTATATTTTTATGGTTGGATGGATTGGAACGGCTCTCTTTATGATAATCTATCATGCAAAAAATCTGCAAAGTACAAAGGGGTTGTCTGTAATTGATATAAATACTGACAATGACCCGAATACTGAAAATTTGCCGGATGCACCTATACAAAGATTGCGTGACCTTGAGTCGATGAAAAAAGAAGGCCTAATAAGTGAAGAAGAATATGAGCAAAAACGTAATCAAATAATGGAGGAGAAATGGTAAAGTACGTATGGACAAAATACATCAAATCTATTTGTATATTTTTTTTCTTCCAGTTTTATTTTATAAATCTCACAAATGTGTTTGCACAGGAGTCTTCTGCAACACAAAACAACTGGAAATTAACTACCATTTCAAAATTAGAAACCCAAATAGAAGTAACGAATGTTTCAATTAAGGAGACGACCAAAAATATTGAAAGATGCGATGCAACTATAACTAAATCGGGAAAGATTTTAGACCTTGCACGCCAGAAGGGTAACAGCGAGGCTGAAAGAGTATCTCTAGATGCGATTGCTAATGCAAATATTGCTAAACAAAAAAATTCAGATAATCTAAATCGACTAAATGACTATCTCAAAAAACTGAATGATTTAATAGAGTATATAAAAAACGGAAGCAGTAATGCTGAATTAAAATCTGAACAATTTGATTTTGAAAATAATAGGGGAGAATGGCTAAAGTCCAAAGATGATTTAATCCGGCAGCGATTAAAGACTCCTAATTTATTTGTTGATAATCTCTATATCTCTTTAAAAAGTAAGGCTCCACCTCCATTACCGGGTAAAAAGTTTGATGAATTACTGCCGGGAGACGTACTTCTGATTTCAAAAGACTCAAGTAAATTGTCAATGAGTTACTGGATAAATAAGGGAGATGAAATTGTTTCGTCAACGAATGAATCTTCTGCTTCTCATTCGCTTATATATCTTAAGTCAATAAATGGAAAGAAAATGTTTCTGGATAATGTCCCGGGAAAAGGACCCACAATAATTTCAGAGCAGGAATATCTTTATTTGTATGGAAGTCGTGATGCTAAGGTTGCACAACTTATAGAACCTCTGCAGGATAAAGATGGAGAAAAATTATATCAGACAGCCAGGCAGCTATCTGATGAACAATTGCAGATGAAGTCACAAAATAATAATAATTTAATTACAGATACTAAATATGGCGTAATGGGGAGCGATATGGTTTGTTCGGAATCGAGTCGGTGGGTATTGATAAATTCAGGAAAAATTGTTCCCGAAACTGAGGACACAATAAAAAAAATGATAGGGATTGAATATTCTCCCGCAGATTTTTGCAAGAGCAAATACTTTATTGTTACACCATTATATGGAGTGCCGACAAAAAAATAAATAAACACTGTTTTTACAAAAAGATTAATAAATAATTAATTACTTACTTACTTATACCTGAATGGTATCAAAATGTATAAAAAATTTGATATTTGGAAAAGGGGTTTTTTGTTAATAGTAGTTCCGTTTTTCTTTTTTTCTGAAACAGCCTTTGCACAATGGCAAATAGTTTATTCAGATCAACTTATTAACGAGCTGAGACAGCAGGGAATCAATTGTGCAAAAAGGCAGGGTAATTTTTCATCTGAAACAGAGTGTAAGCAAATGATTGATAGAGCGGTTATTGAATCAGGAGACCCATACATCAGAAAAAAGATGCATTGTGAAAAATGTGATGATGCAAACGGCACAAGTTACGTGCAAGGTTCATCAGGCAGCGGAGATTTTAATCAACAAATGGATTAAAAACTATTTTGGTAAATGCAGGGCAAAAAGGAATTGCTGATGCAGAAGGAAATCTATCAGAGCCTGTACAAATTGATGTTACTAAACTTGAAAGGTGGTGGGAAGATGATGAATAAAAATTTAATATTAATATTAATTCATATTTATTTTGTTTTCATAGTTTTTTGTATCCCATTACAAGCACAGATTGAAGTAGTGGGATGCTTTGATTCAAAGCACAATTTAATACCAAAAGGTCAGAGTTGGGTTGAAATTTATAATGGAGTTAAATACAGGTGTACTTGTAATGGTGATGGCACCACAACTTGCGTACAAGAATCATCATCCTCTTCTTTGTCTTCAAGTAATAATTCAGGCAGTGGAGATTTCAATCAGCAGATGGTTCAGTCGGTAGTTACACCTTTAATTCAAGGACTTTTTGATTGGATATTTTCCTCATCTTCAGACAATAACAATAGTTCCTCCGGTTCAAATAGTACATATATTTCTCCCCCACCAACAGAAGAAGAAATTCGCTTAGCCAGAGAACGACAGGAAAAATGGAAAGAGCAGGTACAAAAAGTACAAGATGAATATTCTCAAATATTGAATGAAAAATTTCCAGGACTTAAAGATAAAATAACTAATGATCTCAAGAACAGAGTTGTAAAATCAGAGGCAATTAAAACTATTAAACAGCTGAACTGTGCCGCGAATCAAAGCATCGAAGCCGCTAAAATTGTTTTACAGGGTAAAGATGATTTTAATAATCCTGAAGGTCAATTAGAAAATATGCGTTCACTTTCAGATTTTACAAATCTAAAGTTATCCGATTGCCCGGAAATAAAATATGAAATCCCTGAAGTAACCGTTTCTAATCCGGTTGGATTTCAGCAAATGATTTATCAAACAGTAAAAAACAAAGCAGACAGTATTGGAGTATAATTAAACATTGCTAAAAGAAAAGGAAATAAGTATTAAAAAAGTAATAGAAGAGAAGAAACAAGCCGTTGAAGAAATAAAATTAAAACCTCAGGGCGATAATAGATGAATGATGAGCTGTTGAAAGCTGCACTTGATGCTCTTAATGAATCCATCGAAGAGGGAAACAAAGTTAATGATGAGTTGATTGACAGTAAAAAAAGTTTAGAAAAATTAGAAAATATAAGGAGTACTTATGATCTCGAGAAACCCCCAAAATAATATTGTAATTATTCATTCTGCTGTTTTGTATTAGTATTCGTTTCGTCTGTTGTCGCTCAATGCCCAGCAGGAAATTCCCGATAATATTAAAGACTTATTGCTTAAGGGAATAAACGCTATCGATTCGGCTAAAGTGCCAGCCGATATTGATAATGCATTAAGGTTATTTAAGGAAGTAAATAAATTGGCTCCAGAATTCGCCGATGTGCATTATTATCTAGGTAAAACTCTTTCAATGCTGGAGGGAAATGTAACAAACGCTGTTAAGGAATTAAAAAAATACCTTGAACTGTATCCCGGAGCCCCGGATAAGGAAAATGTAGAATTAGATATTAAACGATTGGAAGAAGATCTTAAAGCAAATCGGAAATCAGCTTTGATAGGTATCAAGCTTATATCGCTATCTGATGGTGTTTACATAAAGAGCATAGATAAAGTTATTCATCGTGTTGGCCAGAGGCTTCAGAAATTATATGAGGGTGAAAAGGTTCTTAAGGTAAACGGTGACGATATAGCTTGTTTGACCCTTCAGGAAGTTCTCAATAAAATAGATTCGGAAGATTCCGACAATATTAAGCTTACACTTAAAAGAACTGGTGAGCCTTTTGATGTAAGTGTTTCAAAAGCAGTTTATGAAAAAAATATGATGCCGTATTCTATCAGACAATTAGGTGATGATGATCTTAGTGTATTCATAAAGGAATCTCAAATTCCGGTGGTTGTTTTGTGGACTGTGGATACCTGTATGCAGTGTGGAAAATACTATTCAAGCTTTGTGTCTTTGCCGCACGGATTACAAACTATAGAAGTAAATATTGAAGAAAACAAAATGATTGGAGATGAATTCGGCATTACTAAAGAAATGATCCCGGTTGTGAGCTTTTATAAAGACGGTAAATTATTTGATAAACTAATTGGCTATGATAAAGATCTTCTTAAGGAGAAAGCAGAGGCATTAAAGGAGTGAAAATTTTTTATTCCATTACTTTCTTAAATACATAATAGGTTTTGCGGTTTTATTAGTTTATAAAGTGTCTGGACCATAAATCGATGTGTAAAGTAATGTGTTTTTAATTTAATGATAGAATTTATCTAACTAAAATATTCTATTTCATTGCCTCGTCTACCGAATCATATATGTTAAGTATAGGATAGAGTTTCATAATTTTCAATGTTCCGGCCGTTACTTCATTCATACCTGCAAACCTGAACTCTGCACTGCGATTTTTTGTCGTAGCCAGACCGTGCATAAGCATTCCGATTCCCCAGCTGGAAACAAATTTGGTCCTTGATAAATCAACAATAATATTTTTTATGTTTTTATCGAGAAGATTTACCAGTGATTTCTGAAATTCTCCCGCTTCAATTCCGAGTATTTTATCGACGTCAAATTTTATTATGCCGAAATTATCTTTTATCGTGGTTGAAACTTTCATAAAAGACCCTTGAATAGTTAAACAAAATTAGAAAAGAAAAATTACAGTGTGTGCACTTGTGATACACCGGAATCTTAATAAAATACTATTTAATATAAAAATAAATTATTTATCGCACACAATATTTTTGAATATACTACAATAACTATAATCGCCGCGTAGGTCCATAATCCTAAACCAACTTTGGGATCGCTCCGGAGAAAAATTGTCAGCAGGTGCAGAATCAATAAAATCAGGAATCCAATTAATTATAGACAGAACTTAAAGCAATATAGCAGGTTTAATATTTTATTGAAGAAGAAATGAATTAATCCCAATATCAAACCAAAAACAATTACAAGTAACAGATAATGTGAAAAGAAAGATAAAAGAAATTAAAGGGATTGGTAGCCGTTATACCCGGAGTAATTTGAATCTTATTCCGGTAAGGTCACACCAAAATTTACGATGAGCTTATTTTATCTATTTGATATTTCGCAGAGAGCTATAGGCGCATTGATTAAATGCACTAAAGAGTTATGAGTTAAACGGCTCATCCTCTAATATTATCTAAGATTTCGATTCTGTTGGATCTGAAAGTATATTTTGGGTTAACATCCGGTTTCTGTCAATCCAGTACGCCCACGGTATAATCAGCCATTGTAATAATCCTGCATATCCTATTGCTTCAACTGAGGGCGGGGGAGGACTAAAAAGATTCATAACATAAATAACCACAAGAAATATTATCAATCCCCAAAAGCCAAATGTTCCCTTTTTATTTTTTGATTTTGTTACCAATAGATATAAATATACTCCTGTAAAAAAGATGGCCAACTCAATTATAACAGCAATCACCGGGTAGTTCCATAATCCTAATCCAACTTTAAGATTACCCCAGGGCAAAATTGGCAGATCAGGTACATGGACAATCCAATCAAGAATCCAGTGACTTAATACCAGACCCCCGAGAAGTATAGCAGATTTAACATTCTTTTTAAAAGAAGTAATACACTAAACCAAATAACAAAGCCCAGACAATCGCGAATAATAAACTGTGTGAAAAAGGATAATAAATGAAATCCAGGGGATTGGAAGCAGTCATTCCCGGAGCAATTTCAACTTTTTCCAGGCCGAGCAAAATAAATACTGGCCAAATAAGATCAAGCCACTGAGCTGCCAGAAAAAGAGTTCCTAAAGAAATTTTAGGCTCAACTTTTTTTCCCGCAAGCCCGACACCAAAATGTCCGATAAACATATTTTATCCTTTTATTTATTAAAGATAAAAAGTGGTTAACAATTTCTCGGTATACTAAGTAAGTTGTTTTAAACCTGGTAAAAACTTACTGTTTAAAAATATTATTTCATTGCTGACTCTAAAGAATCGAATATATCCAGCACGGAAAAAATCTTTACGTTTTTAAAAGTTTTTGCTACTTTATCATTCATACCGGCAATTCTAAATTCAGCACTGCGATTTTTCGTGGTGGCTAATCCATGCATAAGCATTCCTATTCCCCAGCTTGATACAAATTTTACCCCTGTAAGATCGACAATAATATATTTTATTTTATTTTCAAGGAGTGCAATTAAATTCTCCTGAAATTCACCTGCTTCAGTTCCCAGTATCTTATCAGAATCAAACTTTATTATCCCGAATTTATCCCTGTTTTGTGTTGAAACTTTCATATTAAAACCTTTATAATGTTTTTAAAAATTGATAAAATACTTATACGTATAAATGTTTGTTCGTTTTTCCTGCTTTCCTGAATTGACGATTGGAATATAATAGTAAATTCTAAGCAAAACATAAAATATTTATTAATTACCGCTGTAAAATAATTAGGTTATTATACCGAAGTTGTTCAAATAGATTCTCATTCTTTAATACTCTTAGTTAATAATTAAATTTTCAAAACAACAAAATTAACCTAATACAACAGTTCGTTTCTTAAAGCGAATTTGAGTAGCTATAATTAATTTCATCCAACAATATTTTCAACTTTATTTCCTGTAAAAAATATTAAATTACAATATAACCTGATAAAGGTTCAGTAAAAGTGAAGGGAAAAATAATTTTGATTTTCCTGGTTTAAATAGATTTGTTAAAACAGCACTATCAGATTTGTATTTTGTTTCAAACGATTAGCAGGAGAGAGAATGGAAACAATAAAACTCACAAAAACCTTTAGGGTAAAACCAGCCGTTGTTTATTCAGCCTGGCTTAGCAGTAAAGCTCACACAGGTATGACCGGGGGAATCGCAAAAGTGAATTCGAAATTGAACAGCAAATTCTCAGCCTGGGATGGATACATTACCGGAAAAACGATTGAATTAAAAGCAAATCGACGGATTGTGCAGCAATGGCGCACAACAGAGTTCCCCACTGATGCACCGGACTCAATAATTGAAATAAACCTTTTGGCAATACAAAAAGGGACGAAACTTATAATGATTCATAAAAATATTCCTGCAGGACAAAGTGATAATTATAAAAAAGGCTGGAAAGATTTTTATTTCAAACCAATGGAAGAATTTTTTAAATTAAGGAGATAAAATCCTAATTATCCATTACTAAATCATTTATGAATTTTAGATGTAAAAATTATTTAAAAAAAGTATTGTCTGTTCTACCGTGGGGAGAAAAAATGAATTATTTGTTCCAGCGATACATTTCGAAAAAATTGCCACCGACTAATATCGAATTTATGAGGAATGTTAACATTGCTTATAAGCATTTTCAAAATTTTAAAAATTATAATCAATTAAAAATCAATGAAAATAAATACTTTGAATTTGGAGCCGGGTGGACTCTAACTATTCCAATTTGTATAGCTTTTTTAAAATTTGAGGTTCATTGTATTGATATACGGAAACTAATAATTCATGAGCTAATAACAGATACATTAGATAAGTTTAAATTAAATAAGAATTCTGTCCCCTTTGATATTCCAGCTGAAGTGCAAATTAAAAATAGACATAGGGATATTTTAAACTATATTAAGAACTCATTTAGAATACAATACTATGCGCCTATGGATGCAAGAAATACAATTTTTGAAAGGGAGAGCTTTGATTTTATTTCTTCGACTTCGACATTAGAACATTTACCCGAAACTGATATACGACCAATACTTGAAGAGTGTTATAGAATAATGAAAGGAGGAGGAATCTTTTCCATTATCATAGATTATCAGGATCATTGGGCATACTTCGATAAAAATATTTCTATATACAATTATTTAAAATATTCATCAAAGGAATGGAAAAAATTTAATCCGACCCTTCATTATCAGAATAGGCTAAGACATTCAGATTATCTAAAAATAATCTCTCAAACAGATTTCAAAGTATTAAAAATATTACCACATCACCCTAGTGAAGAAGATTTAGATATTATTAGAGAAATGAAATTAGCTGATAAATACCTTAAGCATGAATTAATAGATTTGGGTATAAGAGGAGCTGAAATTGTGCTTACAAAATAGAAATAGGATACGCCAGATGCTGACAATGATTTTTTTAGATATTAAGTTTAGCCGATTGAATAAGTGAGGTTGACTTAGCTTCCAAACTTCAGGCACAAGGGTTACCCAAAGTTTAAAAATATTCCTGCAGGACAAAGTGACAGTTATAAAAAAGGCTGGAAAGATTTTTATTTCAAACCAATGGAAGAATATTTTAAATCGAAAAAATTGCAAGGGTAAAAAATATCAATCTTTTAATTGTATAGTCCCGGGTATTTTTTCATTGTAACTTATTAAATTAACGATAACCCTTCTCCGTAAGAAAAATTATTAAATAAAACCGGAATCTAAGCAAAAAATTTTGCATCAAAATGAGTATTAAATTATTCAATTATCATTTAACATTTTTAAGTTTAAACTTTCAAGAATTAATCTTTTATCCCATTTAAAATGATAGAATTATTAATCATTCTTTTTGCAATATTAATCAGCGGATTCGGTACCGTAATTGGTTTCGGCGGCGGGGTGTTTATGATTCCGCTTCTTGTAATCGGCTTTCATGTTCCTTTAAATATTGCAGTTGGTTCAGTACTTGTTGCGTTATTTCCCAGTGCGCTTGTATCAACAATCTTCAACGCCAGGAAAAAATTAATTGATTATAAAACAGGTCTTCTTTTAGAAGTTCCAACAGTATTTGGAACTGTTTTCGGATCATTTCTCTCTGTTATAATACCGGTTTTTATACTTGAATGGGTATTTGGAATTTTTGTTGTTTACCTGGGAATTAACTTCATAATTAATTCCTATAATGCACCAAGAACAAATCTGAAAAACTCCATCTTCTATAAATTAAATAAAATAGGTCCGGCAGTAATCCGCAAGACAGATTACGGAGCATACCGGGTAAGTTTTATGATGGCTCTTGTTTTTGGCGTAATGGCCGGAACAATGGCAGGATTATTCGGAATAGGCGGAGGATTTTTAAAGGTCCCTATTATGGTAGGCATTTTTTCAATTCCTTCACAGATTGCCTCAGCAACCGGCTTATTTATGATTACAATTACAAGTTTAACCGGAAGTATTAGTCACTACTTTCTTGGAAATGTTCATTTCGGGTATGCAACCCCCGTGATCATTGGTTTCGTGATTGGCGCATTTACTGGAAACTCTATTTCAACAAAAATAGATGAGCATATTTTAAAAAGATTAATCGGAATAGGTTTGTCTTTATCAGGACTGGTTTTTCTTTTATATTCAATTTATCTTCAGGCATAAAACTTTCGTTAAAATGAATATTGAAAATTTAACAACGGAATTTCCATACCATTTGCCGGTAAGGAAGTACGCCCTTCTTTTTGTTCAAATTTGCTTCTATAGTATTTGCCTATTGTTGAACCTATAGCATAAGACATAAATGCGGCAGCAACTGCGTCCGAAAACCAGTGCATTCCTCCCCTGTGTAATGATGAGACTCCGTACATCATATATGCAACCACGGAGTAGCCCGCAATTTTTAACCATGTTTTATCTGAGTAAAAACTTGTTAAAGCAGAAACCACTGCCATTGCTGATGAAGTGTGCCCCGAAGGCCATCCCCAGAAGATTCCTCCCCTCATAAAACCGAATCTGAAAGTTTTACTTAATTCTTCCATATTCTTATTATTTTGCCAGTCAGGATTGGGTCTACCAGTAACTGCTTTTAACAATGAGTTATATACAAAAGCAACAAGGCTGGATTGCAGAACGGCAAAAGAAGCAGCTACCGCTCGGTCGTCTTTTTTTAATTTTCCGTAAGCATATAATGAACCTCCTGTTACGAAAGGTATATACATTCCCGCCCGGATAATTGGTAAAGCTGCTTCCCCGAATTGTTCATTCTCATTAAAAAAATGCTGCACTTTATAGTCCGTATTTGTTGAAACTATTAAAATAGTAGAAGCTATTCCGGCAAGGTGAAAATAGAGATTATCTCCTTTAAAGCTGTTGAGAATATTATTTCCGATATTTCCGAATAATTCAAGATCGGGGGATTGCTGTAATATCTCCGAAGAGTTTGAGTTTTGTAAATTTTCATTTATCAAATCAGAACTATTTCCCGGAAACATACTTTTATTATGATAAGAAAGATAAGAAGTAGGATTATTTTTTTTGAGTCCGAAGTGTAATGATTTGTACTGCGCCGAAACTGAAATTATTCCAAACAACAGCAATGTGATTAAGAAAAATACTTTCATATGCTTCTCTCAGTTTCAAAAAGAATAAAAATAAAATTAAATATTAATTAACGGTGTGGCAAAAGAAGCATTAATAATGGGTAAAAAAAAGGGAGCCGAAGCTCCCTTTTAAGTTGGATATTAATGAAAGTTTATTTCAACAGCATCATCTTTTTGGTTTGTAAAAGGTTTCCCGACTGCAGTTTATAGAAATAAATGCCCGATGATAATTTGGCTGCATTAAACTCTACACTATGAACGCCGGCTGTATTTTCACCATTTACCAAAGTAGCCACTTCATTTCCCAGAACATCATATACTTTTAAAGTAGTTTGTGCAGATTTAGGAATTGTATAAGATATAGATGTTGTCGGGTTAAATGGATTCGGATAATTCTGTTCTAGACCAAAGGTTAATATTTTATTTGGATCATTTGCAGCTGACAAGACTAAATCTTCCGTCAGCCACCTCACGGATTTTGCAATAAGTGTATCTCGAACCGCAATATCATTTATTTGTTCAAATCCGAAACCAAGATAAACAACTTTACTATTTCCATCATCTGCTCTGATTCCGCTATATCTAGTGGATGCACTGAACGTGAAAAGTGTTGATGCATAAGAGTCAAATGCAGCTACCTGATCAGGAGATCTATCATAGATGCCCGAAAGGGATAAAATTATCTGATCAGTTATAGGATCACCTGCGATTCCCTGAAAGAAATACGATTGTCCCCAATCTGCAACATAATCCGCA
The DNA here is from genome assembly GCA_963815785.1 of uncultured Ignavibacteria bacterium. Taxonomy (GTDB): domain Bacteria; phylum Bacteroidota; class Ignavibacteria; order Ignavibacteriales; family Ignavibacteriaceae; genus DATFVA01. The sequence goes on along the minus strand of CAWFHZ010000013.1, from coordinate 115,538 downwards.
TGCAGAAAATTATGATAAAAATCTTGGGCGAATTGACTTTGACCAGAAGATTCAAAAATATCACTGCCAACATCCTGACCATCAATAAGTAATCTCCCTCCATTATCCATGAATGATTCTAGAGCGTCTACCTCGTATTGTTTGAATACAGGGAAAACATGACCTGTAGACCAGGCTATTAGTGAAAAGTTAGTAAGATCAATTCCACTAAACAGAGCATCCCGAGAAACTATTCCATTCGGATGCTGGAACTCCTGCTCAAAAGCGGGTAAAATCATATCGCCATAGTGATTATCTGATGCATCTATTATTAATCCATTTAATCCAGAATTTGTCACAAGCCTCATTTGTGTGGAACTAATGTCTTGAGTATTTAAAGAAACGAATTGTACCTCTATTTCTCCGTACCCGTCAATTCCGCTGGGGTTTACACTTAGTGCTATTGCAGAGGTATCGTTTACGGGAACCTGTATCTGATCAACCTGATCAAATGTAAATGTCCCATTCGGTGTTGTATATTCACCTGTCCATCCTTCCGGAGCATTCATATTAACGTGTACTTCATATGTATCCTCCATCAAACCGGAGTTTTTTACTGAGGTGACGAAATCTGCTGGATCGCTATTGTTCCCAATAATATCCGCACTAGTGGAATTTATTGATGAGTTGTAGTTTACATTCATATATGACTGATATATATATTTATTAACATCATCCTGAATGAATGAAACAACTCTAATGCTATCAAGGTTTACTGATGAAAGAAATTGTGAGGTTGGGACATATTCTAATGTAATTTCAGTAGATTCACCCGGTGCAGGTATAGTAATTAATGTTCCACTTGCATTTGGCAGCATCTTGCGGCAGATACTAAAAAATTGGGATTCACCATTAGGTTGAGGACTTGCAAATGCAACTGTTTTTTCTGTTAATCCAAATTGAAGTTTGATATTGTTGCTGAATGTAGTATTGTCGTTAGGGTCTCGAGTAATGGTTACAGTATATTTTATGAGAGTTTGAGAAAACTCAACGACTACAACAGAAATTTGAAACGGTGAATATTCTGAATTCCCGTTTGATACAGCATTTTCTAAAGCAGTTTCTGTAGTAGAAATTGTAGTTCCATTTACAACAATCCAGGGTACAGCATTAACTCCATAGTAATTAATCCTGGAGGTGTTATCAGATTGATTTAGTAGATACATAGGATCATTTGCACCAGGCCACCATCCATTATAAACTATATGGGCTACAGTACCCGAATTAACTAATTCATGAGTTACTGCATTATACCATGCATTATTAATGTTTGCACAAGGAACACAGGAAGAATTTGTAAATCGCTCAATTATAGATAATTTATCATAAGAGTAAGCGTTGAAATACAATAAGCACAAAAAGCAAACCAGTAGTAGCTCTTTTCATAATATCCTCTCTTTGTTAAATAATAATAATTTATTTGTAGTTACAACCTTGGTAGATGGGAAATATAATTCTCATCCAGTCTTAATAATAGGTATTAATATAAAGAATTAATAAATAATCCTCATAACAATTTTGCTATGCAGTAAAAAAATTGAACAATTGTTAAATATAAAAGGTAAAATAAAGGGCACATATAAAGTGCCCTTTAAAGAAATTAATAAGCGGATAATGCATAATTTGTGAAAGCAAAGAGATGACTCTCAGAAGCGGTTTTTAGATTTGAATAAACTTTTATTAAATCCTGATTATCAACAAATGATAACTGGGATTCAAGTGCGGCTATGTCATCTTCCTCAATTGTTTGTCCAACGAGCATTGCCTCAGTTATTGATTGTTGACCCTGCAGAACAAAGTCATCAAACATTTGTTGAAAAGCCGGATCTGCAAAAACTCCAACCTCATCGTTGATTACCGGGTCTGTTAGATTGTATTTAATGATCAATTTTTGTACAGCATCCATATGTTTTTGCTCAGCCATTTTGATATTCTCAAATATCTTCAAATCCCATGTTTGTCCGAGTATAGTATACACATCCCTTGCAACTTTTTCTTCCTGCCGCATAAAAATTATCCCATCTGCCTCTTCCTGTGATAATTCGCCCGGGACTAATAATTCTGCTTTGTTCAATTCACTATTCTCCGGTGAATTTAAAGATCCTGTTACCTGATCGCTGCATGATGAAAGTATCATTGTCGCCAGGAGAATAACCGAGTATTTTAAAATGTTTTTCATACACTATTTCCCTTCTTTATTTATTTTTGTTTAACACCTTCTTCTGTTAACAAAGTATGTGCCTCTAATAAAACTTGAATTGTTACAGGAATAAGAAGTTTTTTGAACGGTGATTATTATGGCTCGACCAAATGTATTATTTGTACGACTAAAGAGTCGAATATTAGAGGTAAAAATAAAAGAGGAGATAGTAGTGAAAACAGTACGATCTCCTGTATAAAATTAATCCGGGAGTGCCGGGTACAAAATAATTTTTATTATTCGATTTAATTATTAACTGACTTCATTGATTCTTCCGGATAACGTAATCCGCTTGCCGCATCCATTGGAAAAATTTCATCAATTTCCTGAAGTTCATCTTCTGTCAGATTAATGTCAGCTGCTTTAACATTTTCTTCGATGTGTTTAATCTTTGTTGTCCCCGGAATCGGGACGATATCATTTCCGCGGTTCAGTACCCAGGCTAATGCAAGCTGTGCTGGAGTAATATCTTTGTCTTTTGCTAGCTGATTTACTTTGTTCACAAGTTTCAGATTTTTTTGAAAATTTTCTCCCTGGAAACGCGGTGAATATTTTCTGAAATCATTTTTGTCAAAATCATCCGGGCTCTTAAATCTTCCGGTCAGAAATCCTCTGCCTAAAGGGCTATAGGAAACAAACCCGATTCCAAGTTCTCTCACGGTTGAAAATATTTCAGATTCCGGATCGCGCGTCCATAAAGAATATTCTGATTGAAGTGCAGTAACCTGGTGAATTTTATTTGCACGACGAATAGTGTCTGCAGAGGCTTCAGACATCCCTATAAATCTCACTTTGCCTGCCTTGACAAGATCTGACAATGCTCCTATTGTATCTTCAATTGGAGTGTTTTTATCCACTCTGTGCTGGTAATACAAATCAATATGATCAACACCGAGCCGTTTCAGCGAAGCATCACAAGCTGATTTAACATATTCAGGTTTTCCATTTACAGAACGCTTCTGGGATTTTCACTCCGTACAATTCCAAATTTGGTTGCCAGGATTACTTTTCCTCTTATTCCTTTTAGAGCTTTTCCAACAAGTTTTTCATTTTTAAAAGGACCGTACATATCTGCTGTATCAAAAAAGTTAATTCCCAGATCAAAAGCTTTATGTATTGTATTGATTGATTCAACTTCATCTGCATCTCCGTAAAATTCCGACATTCCCATACAGCCAAGTCCAATAGACGAAACTACCGGGCCCTCTTTTCCCAATTTTCTTTCTTCCATAACAGAATCCTTCTACTTAAAAAATTTTTAAATGATAATAAATCTAAATTATTTATTTATTGAATAATAAAAACTTTGCAGCATTACTTAATATTCACCACTTCATCTTTAATCAAATCTAAAATCTTTAATTGAATTTTGACCGGCGCGTCAAAAGTTTCAAGCGCTTTAATAATTTCATGTTTATCTTCATAAAGCCCTCTTATTTCCAAACCTTTAAGAACATGATGCAAACCTTCTTTTAAATGCACAGAATCTTTATTAGCGATAAAAGATTTAAGAAGGGGAAAAACAGAATCATGTCCGATATCAATAAGCCCTTCAGCCGCAAGCCATCTAACATCAAACTCCTCATCTTCAAGTGCATTTATAAGTATAGGAATAGAATCTTTTCTTCCTATTTCACTTATTGCTTTTACTGCTTCCCATCTGGTAAGATGTTTTTCAGAACTTTGCATTTCAAGCAAATAATCAAAAGCCGGATTTCCTAACTTTACGAGTTCATACCTCGCTTTCTGCCTTATAATTCCATTTGGATTAGCTAACTTTTTTATTAATTCTTTAATTTTATTCGACATAATATTCGTCTCCTTTTGGGTTAATTATTCTAGTTAAATTTTAAGTTATTGGAAATTATAAGTGGTGATGAATATCAATCATTGACTTTAAAAAAAGCCCATTTAAATGAGCCTTGTCTGGAATAAGGAAAACTTATTTCATTAAAATCATTTTTTTTATTTGCCTGAAATCCCTGGTTTTTAATTCATAAAAATATACACCGCTATTCAGTTTTGAAGCATCGAAAGAAACCGAATAATTTCCCGCCTCTTTTATTTCATTAACCAAAGTTTTTACTTCCTGTCCTAATATATTGTAAACTATAATCTGAACATTTGATCTTTCAGGAACAGTAAAACTTATTATTGTTACAGGATTAAAAGGGTTTGGGTAATTTTGTTTTAAATCGAATTTTTCCAATCCCTTAATACTAATTTCAATTGATTTTGAATATTCAAATTTTCCATTCGTATCTATTTGTTTAAGTCTGTAATAATAGGTACCGGGTTGTATAACATTATCTAAATATGAGTACGACCGTGGAATATTGCTGTTTCCATGACCTTCAATAAATTTTATCTTTTGCCAATTACAAGAGGTGGATTTTCTTTCTATCTCAAATCCATAATTCCGTACTTCGGTCTTTGTTTCCCATTTTATTGATACCCCATCTCTTACAAGTAAAGCCGAGAAAGAAAAGAGTTCTACAGGCAGAGGTGGAGTAGAATTGTCCTGCAAATAGAAATCTGTCTGGTTATCTCCTGTATTCCATCCATGACCATTGGAAAGATAAACATATAATCCATTATTGTCTCTTCGGCGAACCGTTTGAATTGGTGATGGCGGTGGGGCTGTAGCGAGTCCTTTATATTGATTTGCCCCTCCATAACCAACGAAATCTACAATATTTGGATCAGACATACCTTCAATTAACGTTTGATCATTAACCAGTGAAATTTTTCCAGATGTAGCTGATAAATTAAAATTATTGATTGTGTCTTGTGGTGGAAATGGCAGAGGACTTCCGTTTGTATCTGCACTTGCTCCCTGAATCAAATAGTAAGAGTTTGGATCAATAGAACCTGATAAATCTCCTACTAACCAAGCGCCGTCATTATTATTCTCTCTTTGAACTGACCATGTTGATAAATCTATTGATGACCCGGTAGGATTATAAAGCACTAAAAAATCATATTGATATAGGGCAAAGCCATTGCCTCCGTTTGTATAAATTTCTGCAATCACAGGGTGATCTGCAATTGCACTTTGGTTTGCTGGCGGATTTGAAGTCAAATTATTCTGAACATAAAAATCATTAGAATTGTTATCAGTATCCCAGCCACTACCATTAATATTATAGGTTGCTTCGTCCGAATTTGATAATCGTCTTATACTGCTGTTATTACTTGGTGCTGGAGCTGGCGATGTTTCATAAGCATCGGTAGCTCCGTATCCAACGAAATCAATAATATCAGAGTTAGGAAGAGGATCGATTCCGGTAAGAGGTGTCTGATTATCTACCAATGCAATTTTTCCGGAAGTAGATGCAAGACTATCAGTTGAAACTAAATTGGGTCCTGTCTGAATTGTATCGCCATTAGGACCTGCAGACCAAAACTGAATATAATAATATGAAGAAGCATTAATATTTCCCCGTAAAGGTTGTACATCCCATGTTGAAGATCCAGTGCGTGCATTTTGTATAGACCATGTTCTTAAATCTACCGAGGACGAAGTAGGGTTATATAATACTACATAATCATTTAACAATGAAGCCGGAGGACCACCATTTCCACCCCCGCCATAAACTTCTGCTATTACAAGGTGATTAGCGACTTGAGCAGATGTATAATTACATATTAAAAAAACTATTATGAGGTAAATTAATTTTTTCATATTTACTTATCACCTTCCGGGAGAAATCCTTTAAACTTAGTAACGAGCAATTTTAATACCATAAAAGTCAAATGAATATTAACCGGGTTAATTCATATGCACTATAAAATTCTATATAATATAGATAATTTTACTTCAATTCAGCAATAAATTTTTCTATTCATATCTGTCAATTAATGACGAAATTTTCAATTTGAGAATTCTTCAAAACAAATCAGGTCAATTTTTTTTATATACATCTCAAAATCAGGGTTTTGCTTGCTTCTGTTGAGCTGATTTTATGAATTTGATGTAACGTATTTATCTCATTATAATTTTTGGGGAGATTATGAAAAAATTCTACTTAGTTTCATGCCTGTTATTTTCAATCTTTTCTTTTACTTCATTCAGTCAGCCGAATAACCAAAACGGAATACAAACCAATATTATAAATACAACTCCGACAAGCACCACAGTTGAATTTATTCTGAACAATTATGAAGAGAGAACAATAGACATTAATGGTACAACAACTGTGCTCTATAGTATTTCCGGCAGCAATTGTCTTATGGAAAAAGGTAATCCTCAACTGCCAATTCACAGGGCAAGTATAATAATTCCAGATCTTGTTGGAATGAACTACAGAATAATTGCGCAGGATTTCAATACTATTGAAACTTTGCCGGTGACCCCTTCGAAAGGACATTTAACAAGGAATATTGATCCTTCGACTGTACCGTTTACTTTTAATGAAATATATAACCGGGATGTCTGGTACCCGGAAAATAATGTATCACTGGACGCACCTTATGTTGTAAGGGAACTTAGAGGACAAACAATTCAGTTTAACCCGATGCAGTACAATCCTGCTGAAGGAAAATTAAAAATTTGCACGAGAATTGTTATTGAAGTTTTTGCAGACCAGTCAGTTCCGGTTGTTAACCCCTTTGTGAGATTAAAACCGTTTACCGGGGTTTCAAAGGAATTTGTTGACATATATAAATCCCTGTTTATTAATTACGGGACTCCGAATTATGATTATGTACCGCTTGGTGAGACAGGAAGATTATTAATTATTTATCCAACCACTTTTGCATCTAACATAACTCCGTTTTATGATTGGAAAGTTGAAAAGGGAATTACAACTCTTACCGCTGAATATCCAACTGAAACCGGAACCGGTTCAACTGCAATAAAGAACTACATTCAGAATTTGTATAATTCCACTGAAGGGTTAACATTTATAGTTTTAGTTGGTGAATCAAACCAGATCCCAACATTGAACGGAACTTCTGAAGGAGCGCCATCAGATCCGTGCTATGTTAAATTAGCGGGAAGTGATGCTTATCCTGATGCATACATTTCGAGAATCTCCCCAACTTCTTCTGCAAACCTAGATTACATTTTGTACAAATTAATTAAATATGAAAAATTTCCCGATACAGGTCCGGAAGCAGGCTGGTATCTAAAAGGAACCGGTGTTGCAAGTAATGAAGACGGAGGAACGGGAACATATGATTGGCAGAGAATGAATCTTGTACGTGATATGCTCATCGATAATTTATTTTTCACAACAGTTGATCAGATTTATGATCCCGGTGCTACTGCTTCCCAGGTAACAAATGCTCTTAATGACGGGAGAAGTATAGTGAATTATATTGGTCATGGTTCTGGTACATCCTGGGGAACTACGGGATACAGTAATTCAAACATTTATGGTCTCTCTAACGGATATAAAAATCCTTTCGTATGGGATGTAGCTTGCGATAATGGTGATTTCACAATGAGCGAATGTATGGAGGAAGCATGGGTAAGAGCAGGAACAATGGCAGATCCGAAAGGTGCGATAGGATCATTCGGGGCCTCAACGCTTGCCAGCTGGGTACCGCCTTGCGATGCGCAGAATCATTCTATGTTTCTTTTAACAACAAGAGATAAACAGACAGTAGGAGGAGTTTGCTTCAACGGAATTATGTACGCGATGGATCTTTGGGGAGGAAGCAGCGGTGAAGGTTTAAAGCTGATGGAGCAATATAATATTATGGGTGATTGCTCGATGATGCTGACACTTGGAATGGAACCCGATTCAACCGCACCCGAACAGATAACTGATCTTTCAGCAGTTGATCCGACTTCTAATTCAGTAACTCTTAACTGGACAGCACCATTCGATTCTTCGTTCGGAGGAATTGTAAGCTACGATTTAAGGTATTCAACTGATCCAATTGCAAATGAAAATGATTTTAATAATGCAACATCAATATTGATATCAGGAGGTCCTGATTCTGTTGGAACGGCAAAATCTTATACTCTTGAAAATCTCGATTTTACCACTCAATATTATTTTGCAATAAAAGCACTGGACATTTGGGGAAATAAATCACAAATGTCAAATGTTTCAACCGAGACAACCTGGGAAGCTCCGCAAATTGCTGTTACTCCCGGCTTCATTAACTGCATTCTTATTCCTGACTCAACATATAGTGATTCATTAATGATTTCCAATATCAGTCCGGGAAACTCAACTCTTGATTACAATATTGAATTAACAAATAATAATTTCCCGGGAGATGTGGCTGCAAGAATTTTGTCTGTCAGAAATGAAACTTCATCAGAATACACAAAAGATAATCCTGATAATAAAAAGGGTATGAGTATCAGGGGCTCAGGAGGACCGGATAATTTTGGATATGAATGGATAGATAGTAATGATCCGCAGGGACCTGTTTATGAATGGAATGATATTTCCACTACAGGAACACCTGTTACAAACTGGGTATCAACAGGCACTTTCGATCCCCTGGATGAAGGTGTTGCAGGACCAATACCGATTGGTTTTAACTTCAAATTTTATGGTGAAGTACAGACTGAACTCTACATAAGCTCAAACGGATTTATTTCATTTGATAATATTACACAGGACACTTACACAAATGATGGAATTCCAACAGCCGGAATGCCTGATAATTATATATCGCCTTTCTGGGATGATCTGGATGGAAGAACACAGGGAACAGTTTATGTTCAGCAGGTTAATAACACTTTTGTAATTCAGTTTACCAACTGGCAGTTATATTCAGGAACTGGTTCACTGACATTCCAGATTGTTCTCCAATCGAACAACCAGGTATGTTTTTATTATAATAATATGGCAGCTACATTAAATTCATGCACTGTTGGAATTGAAAACGCAAATGGATCCGACGGGCTACAGATTGCACACAATGCTGCCTATGTTGAGAACAATCTTGCTGTAAAAATTTCTGCTGAACCTGAATGGCTTACAACTAATAGCTTTTCAGGCACTGTGTATAACGGAAATTCTTTTGCAGTTGTTCTTGATTTCTTAACAGGAGGACTTGAGCTCGGTAATTATTCGATGGATGTTGTTATTACAAGCAATGATCCGAATAGTCAGCAGATAACAATTCCTGTTAGTATGCAGTTGAATGAAGTTCCTGTTGAATTGACTTCATTCACTGCTGAGAGTAATTCTGATGCTGTTGTATTGCGATGGAATACTGCAACTGAAAAAAATAACAAAGGATTTGAGGTACAGAAATCAGTGGTCAGAAATCAGATATCGGAATGGAAAGAGATTGGATTTGTAAATGGGAACGGCACAACTACTGAACCGAAGTTGTATTCATTTAAAGATGAAAATCCTGAAAACGGAAATATTCAATACAGACTGAAGCAGATTGATTTAGACGGCTCCGTTCACTACTCTGACAAAATAGCAATTGAAGTAAGCAACATCCCGACAGAGTTTGCTTTATCTCAGAATTATCCCAATCCTTTTAACCCCACAACTACAATCAGATATGATATTCCTGATCAGTCAGATGTAACCCTAAATATTTATGATGGTCTGGGACGGCTGGTTAAATCTCTTGTGAATGAAGTTAAAGAGCCGGGAAAATTTACTGTAATATGGAACGGAAGAAATAATGATAATGCATCAGTTGCTTCAGGTTTTTATATCTGTAAAATAAAAGCAGGGAATTTTGTTGCAATCAGAAAAATGCTATTATTGAAATAAAGATGGTTTTCCCCCAATCCCAAAATTCCCCGGTGCCGGCGGTATAAAAGCTGCCGGCATTTTTTAAAAATCTTAATCATAATCTTTCTCTTGAACTTACTCTTACTCCTTAACTTCCGCCGCTTTTCAGAAAAAAATATTTACCATTTATCATTTTAAAGTAGAATTATAAATTACCGTTTACTAATTTATGCCTGAAATTCGGGGAAGTTATATTTAAATTTTATTAATATTGCTCAACAAATACATTCAAATATCAAATCAAATTATTCAATCACAATTTTCTAATTTATTATGAAAAGATTTATAAACATTTCTCTGGTACTTTCAATTCTTTTGTCTGTTGTAATTTATGCACAGGATGAGGACAAGAAAGATTCAACTCTTTCAGAAGTAGTTTCTGGACTAAAATGGAGAAGCATTGGTCCTGCATTCACTTCGGGGAGAATTGCAGATTTTGCAGTTAATCCACAGAACCATGCTGAATATTACGTAGCTGCAGCAAGCGGACATATCTGGAAAACAATTAATGACGGTATAACTTTCGAGCCGGTGTTTGATCATTATGGTGCATACTCAATCGGGTGCCTCGCTATTGATCCGAATAACCCTTACGTGGTCTGGGCAGGAACAGGTGAAAATAATCATCAGCGTGCTCTGGGTTATGGCGACGGAATTTATAAAACTACTGACGGCGGCAAATCCTGGAAAAATATGGGATTAAAGGATTCAAGACAGATTGGTGAAATTGCAATTGATCCGCGAAACTCAAATATAGTATTTGTAGCTGCTGAGGGTTCTGCCTGGGGACCCGGTGGAGACAGAGGATTATACAGAACCGAAGACGGCGGAAAAACATGGAAGAAAGTTCTTGAGATAAGTGAGAACACGGGAGTTAATAATATTATTTATGATCCGCGTGATCCTGATGTAATGTATGCAACATCGGAACAAAGAAGAAGACACGTTTTTACAAAAATTGGCGGAGGACCTGAATCAGCAGTTTATAAATCAACCGATGCAGGCGCCACGTGGGAAAAGATAATGAAAGGTCTTCCTAAAGTTGATCTCGGCGGAATGGGAATAGCTTATGCACCTTCAAATCCCGATATTATTTATTTAATTGTTGAAGCTGCGGAAGGGAAGAGCGGGTTCTTCAGATCAACCAACCGCGGTGCAAGCTGGGATAAAATGAGTGATTACTCTTCTTCCGGTCAATATTTTAATGAGATTTATGTTGATCCTAAAAATCCTGATAAAGTATTTTCAACAGAAACTGTTTCACAGGTAACTCTTGACGGAGGAAAAACATGGAAACCCGTTGGAAATAAAGACAGGCATGTTGATGATCATGCAATGTGGATTGATCCGGATTATACAGATCACTTTTTAATTGGCGGTGACGGCGGAGTTTATGAATCTTATGATGATGGAAAGACTTTCGATTTTAAAGAGAATTTACCTATTACTCAATTTTACAGAGTTGCGGTGGATAATGCAGAACCATTCTACTATGTATACGGCGGAACGCAGGATAACAACAGTATGGGTGGTCCTTCTGCGACACTAAGTAATGATGGAATTGTTAACAGTGACTGGTTTGTAACAAACGGCGGAGACGGTTTCTGGAGCGCCACTGATCCTGAAGATCCAAATATAGTTTATGCAGAAGCTCAGTACGGAAATATGGTACGTTATGATAAAGCAAGCGGGGAAGCAATCGATATTCGTCCCGAACCAACTGAAGGTGAACTAACATACAAATGGAACTGGGATACACCATTGTTCGTAAGTCCTCATAGTCACACAAGAATTTATTGTGCGGCAAACAAAGTATTCAGAAGTGATGACAGGGGAAATACATGGCAGGAAATCAGTCCTGATCTTACTGCACAACTCGACAGAAACCAGTGGCCTGTGATGGGAAAATACTGGAGTGTTGATGCTGTAGCAAAAGATCAGTCTACTTCATTATTCGGAACAATAGTTTCTTTGTGCGAATCGCCAGTTAAAGAAAACCTTTTGTATGCAGGAACAGATGACGGCGTAATACAGGTTTCAGAAGATGCACAGACATGGAAAAAGATTGATGAATTTCCCGGAGTACCGAAGTACACTTATGTAAGTGATATCTTTCCCTCTAATTTTGATGAGAATGTAGTTTTTGCTTCATTTAATAATTTAAAGAGAGATGATTTTAAACCTTACCTGTTAAAGAGTACTGATAAAGGAAAATCCTGGAACTCAATCTCTGGCAACTTACCTGATAACGGAAGTGTGCATACAATCGCACAGGATTATGTTAATCCCGATTTACTTTTTGCCGGAACGGAATTCGGATTTTTCTTTTCAACAGATGGCGGAAAAGTGTGGACACAATTAAAATCAGGGATCCCGACTATTGCCGTAAGAGATATAGCTTTTCAGAAAAGAGAAAATGACCTGGTAATTGCAACATTCGGAAGAGGATTTTATATACTCGATAATTTCACTCCTTTGCGTGAAGTAAATAAAACTACACTCGATAAAGATTCATATATTTTCCCTGTTAAAGATGCGTTGATGTTTCACAAAACAGGCGGAAGATACGGACAGGGTGCAACTTACTTTAAAGCTCCCAATCCTGAATTCGGAGCAGTGTTTACTTACTATATAAAAGATGTTCCTAAAACTCTTCAGGATATAAGAAGAGAAAAAGAAAAAGAATTATTTAAAGATGGAAAACCAATTCCTCAACCCGATGCGGCACAGCTTCGCGCAGAAAAGGAAGAGATTGAACCTTATCTAGTTTTCACAATTAAAGACGATGCAGGAAATATAATCAGGAAGATTACAAAAGCTGCTTCGAAAGGAATTAACAGGGTTAACTGGGATCTCCGGTTTGAAAGCACTTCACCGGTTGAAGTGAAAGATAAATTTAATCCCACCGCTGAAGATCACGGAAGTACTCTGGCATTGCCTGGTAAATATACGGTTTCAATGGCGATGATTAACAGGGACGGTGAGAAACAACTTTATGGTCCTGTTGATTTTAATGTAATTGCTTTAAACAATTCAACATTGCCTATTGCAGACCGCAGTGAATTAGTTAACTTCCAGAAAAAGGCAAACCAGCTTGCAAGAACGATAAGCGGTACAGAAGAATTTCTTAATGATATGATGAAAAGAGTTACAGATATAAAACAGGCACTCATAAATACTCCTGAAGCACCGAATGATTTAATGGTAAGAGCAGATAATTTATGGAGTAAGCTGAAAGATATATCACTTATGTTTAACCGCGAATCAAACTTCCCGAGTACTGAAGAAAATCCGCCTTCACCTGTAACATTTAATGAAAGACTGGGCGTATTAGAATATACACATTACCGTTCATCTTCCAACATTACTCAGAACGAAAAAAATGCATATAAAATTCTGATGGATAAATTTCCGCCAGTGCTTGAGCAGTTAAAGAATTTATATAATTATGATTTGAAGACGTTACAGGATGATATGGAAAAATACAATGCTCCGTGGACACCGGGAAGAATACCGACTTTAGAAAATCAATAAGCTGAACGATGAAATTATTAAAATCCCGGTTAAGCCGGGATTTTTTATTGGTAAGTTATTTCAGCAAAATCATTTTTTTAGTTTGAACAAAAGAACCAGCTTTTAGTTGATAGAAATAAATTCCACTTGCAAGCTTAGAAGCATCAAAATTAACCTGGTATTCACCTGCAGATTTTTCTTCATTAACTAATGTTGCAATTTCATTTCCTAGAACATCGTAAACTTTAAGAGTAACAAGATTTCTCGCTCCGCTCGAAATGACGGAGGGGATTGAGTACTTTATTGTTGTGGTTGGGTTGAATGGGTTGGGGTAGTTCTGATAAAGAGCATACTCCTGAGGAATAATCGCATTATGGTTATCTTCCACATCAGTAATTCCGTAAACAGGGTTTCCCCAGGCTAACGAATCATAGGGAAGCGAATGAAGGATATCACTTTTTTGTCTCATGTTAACAATACTTGATATAGGAGAACCGCCGAGCCCTGGGACCAAGAACAACCATAGCCCATTGAGTATCCTGAGGAGCTAAATTGAAAGGACCGGAAAAGAAAAGTACGCCTGCACCTCCACCAATCCAGTAATCAGGGAAATGATACCAGCCCTGCTGAGTTACAGGATCGCCGTCATATGGAAATCGTGTAGGCATATTTGTTATTGGATTCATTATAGTATTTCCATCCGAATCAAATCCTCTTGCTGAATTCCAGGCATCACTTAATGATAAGATAGGTCCGTTCAACGGATCAATTTCTGAATCATCACCAATACCATGAAATGAAGTCATCTGTAAATTTTTATAGCCAGGTAATTTTCTACCTTTAAAAATCGCGGTATCTCCCGGGGATGCAGTTACAGGACCGTACAATAGTTGAAAACCAACAGCAGGTACCAAACTATTAAAAAATGATGTATCACTCCAGCAATAAGCTAGTTGTCTAACACTATCAACTGCGGGAAGATTTCTTATCGCCGAGTCAAAATCTATATCAGACCAGAATCCGAAATACGCGGAATCTATAGATTGATTGCCTTTATTAATTATAGTCCATTCGATAAATACCACATTTGAAAAAATATTAGTTAAATCATTTTCAGTTCCTGCATGTGCAAATACTGTTTGTCGTATTTCAACGGGAAGAGGAGGAAAATAATCATTATATACATTTCTTGAACTTAAAGTAGAATCAACACCATTATAAACTGTCCATAATGTCTGATCACCATAAACAAGAGGATCACCATTCTGATCAACAGGAGCACCGAAGAGTATCTGGCCATTCTGCATAATCAGGATTAGAATTATCATCGCCCTTACTTATTTTGTAAACTCTGAATGTTAAAGAATCTTCAGGTTGAGCAATTATTCCAGCCCGTCCGTTAATAATAGGTCCGGGTGAATAAAGTGAAAACCATTCATTAAGTGAAGCAGTTGGGGTCCCGTTAATTTTTCCGACAATCCAGGGACCAACATCAAAAACAATTCCTTTATCATTATCCAGCAAATTCCAGTTTGCTGTTCCGGCATATTCAATTGTTCCATAGTTAGTAAACGGCGAGCTGATGTTATTTGTATCGATCATCTTATAATTAAAATAATGATCGAAACCCAATTGTGAGAATGATAAAGATGTAAGAGAAATTAAGAAAAGAAGAGTAAAAAGGCGTTTCATAATACCCTCCGTTTATTAAAAACAACTAAGAATGAAGAAGAGGACAGAATCAATTAAGAGCATTTATGATCTCTTTACCCTCAACTTTAATAGGTGTAATTTACATTATTAAATTTATTAACTCAATATTATTATGGCTTTTATACCCGCTTATAAAGAACTGTTTAATTCTGGTGGACTCCTCAAAAGATTGCCAATCGCAGTTAAAATTCTTCAGTCCTGTACCAGCTGCCCGAGAAATTGTAACATAGACAGAACAAATGGTGAGTTTGGAATTTGCCAGAGCGGCGATCTTCCTGTTGTCTCTTCTTATACTCCACATTTTGGTGAAGAACCTGTTTTAAGCGGAACTAATGGTGCCGGAAACATCTTTTTCGGTAACTGCAATTTGAGATGTGTTTTCTGCCAGAATTATGTTATAAGTCAGAATTATAAGGCTGAAAGAAAGAATGAAATTACTCACGAACGACTTGCAGATATTATGATTGAACTGCAGAATAAAAACTGTCACAATATCGGATTGGTTTCTCCAACTCATTTTACTGTTCCGATTCTTAAATCAATTTTTCTTGCTGTTGAAAAAGGATTGAAGCATTCCGATCGTTTATAACACAAACGGATATGACAGTGTTGAGATGTTGCAGCTTTATGATGGAATAATTGATATTTATCTTCCTGATTTTAAGTGGGGAGAAAACTCAGTCGGAAAAACTTATTCAAGAGTGAGTGATTATTTTGATGCTGTAAAACCTGCAATAAAAGAAATGCACAGGCAGGTTGGAAGTGAACTTGTTTATGAGAATAATGTTGTTGTCCGTGGACTGATTATCAGGCATCTCGTAATGCCGAACAGTCTTGCAGAAACTGAAAATGTATTTCGCTTTATTGCAGAAGAACTGGATCCTAAAGTTCACGTTTCATTAATGGCTCAATATTACCCTACTAATAAAGCTGAGAAGTATCCACTTATCAGTAGAAACATTTCTTACTCAGAGTACGCAAGAGCGATTGAACTGCTTGATAAATTCGGACTTGAAAACGGCTGGGTGCAGGAAATGGAAAGTAAAGAATCATATCGTCCTTTTTTTGAAGAGAACAGGGAAGATCCTTTTAAAAATATCATCTCATCGGAATAATAAACCTTAATATCTGCAACTCAATTACTCATTAATCCTTTCATACAAAAAGAATGGACAATACTGTTATTACTTTTTAGTTTCCTCTCAGCAATTATTTTAAACAAAACTTTGGAGGCTGAAATGAAATCATTAATGCTAATACTTTTGCTCTCCTCCTTGCTGATTGCCCCAATACTGGCTGCCGGGGCTGATTCAAAAACTGAAACTAATAAAAATGCTGTAATTGAGAATCTTGTACACGGAATTAACTCTGATAATATCGGTGTAAGAACAAGTTCTGCTGTTGTAATTAAGCAGGTTATAGATAATGCGATTGTTAAACCGGAGGATTTTTCCGGTTCCTTAGTGCCTCTATTGAAAATGCTGGATTCCGGAACTACAGAAAAGGAAAGAATTGCTGCAGCTGTTGCACTGTATAGTATTGACAGTGGTATAGGAATCTACGGACTTAGAGGTTCAGCAAAGTTTGATAGGAGTAGCAAAGTTAGAACTATCAGCAAAAACCTTTATTACACTTATCACACTATCCATAATACAACATACTTCCTGGATTTTTAAGTACACTTTCCTAATGTTTGTTTAAGAAAAATGCCGGAAGATAATCCGGCATTTTAAAATTATTGTAAATAAACTTGTAAACCAGGTCCACTTCATTCTACTGGTTATTTACTTTCTTTTACCTCAGTACTATTCAATCTCAAATCTTTTCTTGCCTCTCCGGATATGATTGGGTAAGTTTTTGGTATACTTTAAACTAAATTCGGGAAGTAAAGATGAGCGACAAAAAAGTAAATGTTAATAATGGTGCCTGTGGTGTTTTCTGGTTAATGGGTTGGTTGTTCTCAATCGGATTTCTAAATCTGACTTTCTGGAACGCCGTACTGGGAATAATACTCTGGCCGTATTATTTGGGTCATTATTTTTTTCAGCTTCAACAGGCAGTATAGTTAATTAAAATTCATTTTTAATGGATGGGCTTCAGTGTTAAAAATTACGCTATTGAAATCCAGTGCCTGATTATCCGTAAAAAGCAGGTAAAGATATTTTAAAGTTTCTGCAAGAAAAAAACTATACATTTTATCTGCTTTTTCTTTTGTAACAACACTCTTTAACGCAGTATAACCTTCATCAAGTCTGCAATTATCAATTATGCTTTGAAGGACATATATTTCCCCATATCAAGGTATTTTTTATCTTTTGTGAAATGAAATAAAGGTAGTAAGCTGATTCAACATTCTCCGGTCTCAACACATAATTGGGATAAGTTATTTCCATGGTTTTGTAATTGAACTCCTCCGGTTCTGTTCCGAAATGTTTCCACATAAAAAAATTAGATTCCTGTAATTTTTCGGCTTGTTTTAAATTTCCGCCAAGACTAAGAACTGCCGGAAGAAATGCATCAAGTGCCCCGTAAGTTGTGTTTGTAAAATTGCCTGTGTTCATTTCAACTTTGCCATACCACAATCTTCCATCAGATGTATCAGGTAGAAATTTATTTACGGATGCAATACTTGAATCATACATTACTTTAAAATCTTTATCACCAAACAACAACCAACTTTTAAGCAGATATTCATAATAGGAATCTATCATTCCGCTGATGTGGCTTTCTGTGTTCTGCCATTCACCTGTTTCAACATTTATTGTTGTTCCGACCAGACCAATTTTCGATCTTCTGTTGTAAACCTGTGCAATTGCATTTTTTGCTTTGTTATAATATTCCTGATTGCCGGTTAGCTTACTCAATGTTCCGAATTCAAGCATCAATGTTCCGATTTCTGCAGGATTATTTATTGAATCTTTTGTTTCACCGGTTTTAAGATTCACATAAACATACGGCATTCCGGTTTTTGAATTAAATACAGGCAGTAATCTTTTTCCGAGGTCTTCCGCGAGAGAAAGAAATCTTTTATCGCCGTCAAATTCATATGCTGTCAGCAAACCACCAAATAATCTAATTGTTATTTCAAAGTTCTGAACAAAGATATCTTTGTTGAAATTAAGTTTGCTGAGTATCAGTTCTTTGGTTTCGTTTGCTTCATCTTTCAATCCCATTAAAATCATAGTATCGAATGCATCAACGGGAGTCATTAAAAATGATTCACCGTACCAGTTGGTTCCTGTTTTGCTCAATGGTTTTAATTCATCATAACCCCAGGCATATTTTTTATAAGCATTCCATGCGTGGAGAAATTCCTGTTTAACTGTTGCCGCAAGTACTGCTCTATCTATTATTTCTGAAGAATCCTGTGGAAGTATGTGAGTTGCTGTGAAAAGAACAAGCAGGATAGTAAATATTTTATTCATATATATGATACAGGTTTAATTATATTTATTAAATTCTACGAGTTAATAAAAAACAAAATTTACGAGAAATTTAATTGAAAGAAAAAAATAGGTGCGGCTGGAGCACTGGTGATCCTTTATATATTAAATATCATGATGAAGAATGGGGAACTCCATTGCATGATGATAGAAAATTATTTGAGATGTTAATTCTCGAAGGATTCCAGGCAGGTTTAAGCTGGATTACAATTTTGCGAAAGCGTGAGAACTTCAGGCAAGCATTCGATGGTTTTGATCCAGTCAAGATTGCAGTATACAGTAAAAGAAAAATCAACTCACTTTTAAAAGATGAAGGGATAGTAAGAAACAGATTAAAAATTGAATCCGCCCGAACTAATGCAAAAGCCTTTCTCAGGATACAAAAAGAATTCGGAAGTTTTAACAAATACATATGGCAGTTTGTAAATAACAAACCCATCAAAAATAAATTCAAATCCTTAAAAGACATACCGCCTAAAACTCAAATCTCAGATAATATGAGCAGGGATCTCAAAAAGAGAGGTTTCAAATTTGTTGGTTCAACCATCTGTTATGCTTTTATGCAGGCTGCCGGAATGGTTAATGACCATATAACCGAATGCTGGAAATATTAATTTTGATCTAAAGTAAAATTCTGACTATCTTCCTTTATTCCTAAATAAAGACTCTTTTTAAGAAGAAAATCCACAATCTTTCTTCTCGTTGTGTGTGTCTGTCCTTTGTCCTATTATTAAAATAACTCTAAAGGAAATACTGTTGGATCAAGTAAAAAATATAGATCAGCTGCTGGAAGAAAACAATCGTCTTCGTGCTGCTGTTGAAGAACTTTCTATTCTGAACGATATCGCCACCGCCATCAGTTCAACCCAATCGCTTGAAAAGGTTGTTGAACTGATAGTTCATAAATGTGTAAAACATCTTAGAGTTGAACAGGGAGCAGTAATGCTTCTTAATGAAAAGGATATGAATAAACCTTTTCACACAATGATAAGAAAACAGGACTCTGTTATAAGCTCTCTGCCATTCAGACTTGATGCACAGCTAACCGGCTGGATGCTTAAAAATAAATCTCCTTTGCTTGTTACAGATCTAAAGACCGATGATCGTTTCAAACTTTCAGCCGATGAACAAATTACGATTAAGTCTTTGCTTGGAGTTCCTTTAACTCTTAAAGGAAAAATGACGGGAATAATTACCGTATTTAATAAACGTGATGAATCCGGTTTTACATCCAATGATCAGAGATTGTTATCAATTATTGCTGCACAATCTGCACAGATTGTTGAAAATGCCAGACTCAATCAGGAGGAGCAGGCATTAATGCACATTCAGGAAGAAATGCGGGTTGCACAGAATATCCAGCAAAACCTTCTGCCAAGAGAAGTTCCTGTTTTTGAAGGCTATGAATTTGCCGGAAAAAGTATTCCCGCTAAGGAAGTTGGCGGAGATTATTATGATTTCATTCCGTTGAATGACGGGAGACTTGCTTTCTGCCTGGGAGATATATCAGGTAAGGGGATCCCTGCTGCTTTGCTCATGGCAAACCTGCAGGCAACTTTAAGAGGTCAGGCATTTATTGGTAATGAATGTAAGAATTCAGTTTCATTTGCAAACAACATTCTTTATCACAATACTGATCCTACCAGGTATGCAACGTTGTTCTATTCTCTCCTTAATACCAAAGAGCATAAAATTACATACTGCAATGCCGGACACAATAACCCCTATATTTTTTCTCCCGGAAAAAAAGTGGTTCGCCTGAGTGAAGGCGGAATTGTAGTGGGAATGATGCCCGATTATTCTTTTAATGAAGATTCGGTGGAACTTTTTCCGGATGATGTTTTTATCCTTTTTTCAGATGGAGTAACTGAAGCAATGAATTCTAACGAAGATGAATTTGGAGAAGAAAGACTGGAAGAAATCATCAGAAAAAGTTTGCACTTAAAAGCTGAAGATATAATTAAAGCAATATTTAAAGAAGTTGAAGTATTTACCAGGGGTGCTCTGCAATCAGATGATATTACAATGTTAATAATTAAACGTGCAAAATAGAGTTTTGAACATTTGAGGAATAAATGAATATAAAAGAAAAAAACGGGGTTATAGTACTTGAACTAAAAGGCAATCTTGTCGGCGGTTCATTGTTACAGCAAATGGATCGCACAATTCAGAACCTCATTGAACAGGGTAAAAAAAATATTATCCTGGATCTCGGGAACATTAAATCCTTTAATAGTTCAGGAATTGGAATTTTAATAAGCAGCTACACAAAAGTCAGAGAAAATGGGGGAATTCTTAAATTGGCAAACATCTCTACCAAGTTTGAAGGACAATTATCAAGTACGAAGCTTAACCAGGTATTTGAAAACTACAGCACGGTAGAAGAAGCGATAAATAGCTTTTAGAACATTAATTATTTCCCGAAAGGAGTGATGTTATATGTTTATGCGATTAGTTCAATTAAATGTAGAACTCCAGTACATTGATGATTTTCGTGATGCTTATAAAACAGAAGTAATTGAAAGATTACAAAAAATGCCCGGGTGCAAGTTTGTGGGTCTCATTGAAAACGGGACCGAAGAATCTGAATTTATTTCATTGACTTTATGGGACACCCAGGAACAGGCTGAAAGCTATGAAAAGGGGGGAATATATTCTGAGTTACTCGGCAAAATAATGCCGTATCTTCAAAATTCTTCTGAATGGAAAATTCAGTTATCTGAAAATCTTGAACTTGAATACAAACAGGTAACAGAAGAACCAGTAATTAAAAAATACAATGTAAAGGTTAAAACTGATAATGAAGCAGTCGGCAATGATACTTCCCGTTTATATGTGAGGATTGTTTCCTTATCAATCCAGGAAGGAAAAGAAGAAGAATTTAAAAGAATATATGCCGATCAAATAATTCCCACATTGCTTTCAACTCCGGGATGCAAGTATGCGTATCTAACCCAAAATATTCAGGATCAATATGGATTTATTTCAGTGACAATCTGGGATAGCAAACAAGATGCAGATCAGTATGAAAGTAGTGGAAAATTTAATGAATTGGTTGATAAAGTATCGCATACTTTCTCACAATTTTACAGGTGGAAGATGTCTCTCGAAAAAGAATACGATGCAAATATTAAAACGTCGGAGGATATGAAAGTAGAAAAATATAACCTGGTTACAGGAAAAGGATTTAATTAAAATTCATTAAAACTATTATTAATCAATTACAAATAATCTCTGAAAATATTATGCAAATTGGTTTTGATCTTAAGAGCATAACAGAAAGCTGTGATAAACATTTATCCATATTTAAGCAAAGCCTTGAAAAAGGTGACCATGTTTATCTAAAGACATTAAACTCTATGTATGTAATAAAAGTAGCCGGGTCGGGAGAATATCTGGTATCCGGTGGATGGTTTGATAAACAGAATCTTTCTCCTCATAAAATAAATATTCGCGGATGTACCTGGGGAGGAAGCGCAATAAAAACAGACATTATTGCTGCTCCTGGTCTATGTATTGAATTTGGGAATAATCTCATAACAAGCAAAATTCATAAAGTGTTCTACTTCTCTTATAAATCAATTAATTGATAAGATAGAAATTGAAAGCCAATTTAAATGAGTGATCTGACCGGAAAGAAAATATATCAGTATAACATAATTGAAAAAACCGGCGGCGGGGGAATGGGAGTAGTTTATAAAGCCAAAGATGAAAAACTAGACCGCATAGTTGCGTTAAAGTTTTTACCGCCACACTTGCTTGCTGATGAAGAAGCAGAAAAAAGATTTATGAGTGAAGCTAAATCTGCTTCATCTCTTGATCATCCAAATATTTGTACTATCTATGATATCAATAAAACTGATGACGGAGAGCTGTTTATTGCGATGGCTTTTTATGAGGGCGAAACTTTAAAAAAGAAACTCAGTAAAGGTGCAATCAGGATTGAGGAAGCAATTGATATTGCATTACAGATTGCTTCCGGACTGGAACGTGCACACAGCAGCGGAATAATTCACAGGGATATTAAACCCGCCAACATAATGATTACAAAATTCGGTGAAGCAAAGATTGTCGATTTTGGTCTTGCAAAATCAAAAGCTTCAGCGGGAATAACAAAATTTGGTTCAACAATTGGAACTGCTGCTTATATGTCGCCCGAACAGACACGCGGAGAAAATGTTGATCAAAGAACAGATATCTGGGCGCTCGGCATAATACTTTATGAAATGCTTGCAGGAACTTCACCATTTAAGGGTGAATATGAGCAGGCAATTATATATTCAATTCTCAATGATGAACTTCCTAAAATAAATGGAGTACCTGAAGAACTAAAATCTATAATTAGTAAAGCTACAGCAAAAAATCCCGATGAACGTTACAGCAATATTAGTGAAATGAATTCTGATCTTACAATATTAAAAGGAGATTCAGGTTCACCTTCATCTCAATCGCGAATCGTTGTAAATAAAAGCCAGGCAGGTAGAAATAAAAAATGGATATGGGCCACTGCTGCATTATTAATTCTACTTCTTGTAAGCGGCTGGTTTTATTTTAACAGAACTTCAACTGAACAGACTGAAATCAGTAATTCTAAAAAAATGATAGTTGTTCTTCCTTTTCAAAATTTAGGTTCTTCTGATGATGAATATTTTGCTGATGGAATTACTGGTGAAATAACGAGTAAACTTTCAGGGCTATCAGGACTTGGAGTTATAGCCCGTGCAAGTGCAATGCAATATAAGAACACTAAAAAATCATTGCAGGAAATCGGAAAAGAACTCGGAGTACAATACGTACTTGAAGGAACAGTTCAGTGGGAAAAGTTAAATGGTAAAAAACGAATAAGAGTTAATCCGGAATTGATAAGCCTTGATAATGCCACACAGATCTGGTCAAAACCTTATGAAGCAGATTTTTCAAGCGCCTTTACGCTTCAGTCGGAAATAGCATCAACAGTTGCCGAAGCTATGAACCTGAAGCTCGTTAAGTCCGAACAGAAATCTCTTGAAAGTAATATAACGAGCAATTCCGAAGCTTACGATCTTTTTCTGAAAGCGAGGTACTTTGCTGAAGATATTACAAATGAAAAGAATTCACGAATTGCATTGGAATTACTGCAGCAGGCTATAGAGATGGATGAAAATTTTGCAGAGGCTTATGCCCAGTTATCGGTTGTGAGATCTAACATGTTCTGGTCTTATTTTGAACGCACAAAAGATAATTTAGATAAAGCAAAGCTAAGCGCGGAAAAAGCTCTGCAGTTAAATCCTGATTTGCCCGATGCTCATGCTGCAATGGGAGATTATTTTTATCACGGAGTACTGGATTACGATTCTGCACTTGAGCAATACAATGAGGCTCTGCGCCTGAACCCGAATAATTTAAATGCATTAAACGGAACTGCTTATGTTTTAAGAAGACAGGGAAAAATGGAGGAGACAATTGAATACCTGAAAAAAACCTACGAGATAAATCCTCAGGATTATATGATAGTTTTTTCTATGGGGGAGACTTACGACTTGTTAAGAAAATATAAAGATGCGTATCCCTTTATCGATAAAGCAATTTACCTTGCGCCGGAAGCTGTTGCTGCTTATGATTTAAAAGCAAATACCATTATAAGAGAAACTGGGAATACTAAAAAAGCCAGGGAAATAATTAAAACCGCACAGGGAAAAAAGATCGGGCTGGATTCAGATTTATTCAGAAATACTTTGTTTCTTTGTGACATTTTAGAGCGCAATTACCCCGATGCAATTAAGGAAATGAAAGGATTTGGAGAAACAGATGGTCAGTATTACTACAAACCTGAGGACTTGTATATCGCACAAGCATATGGTTTTCTGAAAAACAAAACGGAGGCTGATCAGCATTATAAGGCAGCAATAAAAGTGATACAGGAAAAAATAAAACAACATCCTGAAGATTCAAGATTATATAGTTCACTTGGAATCTGCTATGCCGGTATTGGTGATAAACAAAATGCGATCAAAGAAGGTAAACAAGGATACGAACTGCTCCCGGTAACAAAAGAAGCCTGGCGGGGAACTTTTCGTTTGTACGATCTTGCGCAGATATATACTATGATTGGTGAAGATGATTTGGCTCTCGATAAAATTGAAGAGCTGCTTAACAGGCCGACAGATGCTATTTCAGTTGCAGTGCTTAAACTTGATCCAACGTGGGATTCATTGCGCAATAATAAGCGGTACCTGGAACTAGTAGAAAAAAGTAATACAAAGTAATGATCGATGAAACCATTCTGCACTACAAAGTAATTGAGAAACCCGGCTAAGGCTAACCTGAACGTAAAAGTTATTCTTATAGGATATAAGGCAATTTATGATTGGCGAAACAATACTCCATTACAAAATACTTGAAAAATTGGGTGAAGGCGGAATGGGCGAAGTCTTCAAGGCGCAGGACACAAAACTCGACCGCTTTGTTGCTTTGAAATTCCTGCCATCTCAATTAACAGCATCTGAAGATGATAAAGCCAGGTTTATACAGGAAGCGAAAGCTGCCTCTGCGATGAATCATCCGAATATATGTACAATTTATTCAATTGAAGAGAACGACAAACAATTATTTATTGTGATGGAGTATGTTGAAGGCAAAACTTTAAATGATAAAAAGGGTTCTCTTTCTGATAAACAAAAATTAGAAATCGGAATTCAGGTTGCCGAAGGACTTGCAGCAGCACACGAGAAGGGAATAGTTCACAGGGATATAAAGCCTGAGAATATAATGGTCAGGAAAGACGGGATAGTACAGATAATGGACTTTGGGCTAGCAAAACTTTACAAAGAAGGAAACGTCTCCCGCCTAACCAAAGCGGGTACTACGATGGGAACAATTGGGTATATGTCCCCCGAACAAATCCAGGGACTCGACGTAGATCACAGGACAGATATTTTTTCATTTGGCGTTGTCCTTTACGAAATGTTCGCAGGAGAATCACCTTTTAAGGGAATGCACGAAACGGCAATACTGTATGAGATAGTAAACATTGACGCCCCTCCACTTTCAACAGTTAAAGAAGGAATTGATCCTGAACTTGACGAAATAATTTTGGAATGTCTTGAAAAGGATAAAGATGAAAGATGTCAGTCTGCAAAAGAACTGGCAAAAGATTTAAGGAAAGTTAAAAAATCTACAGAACACAGAAAGAGCAGAGTTTATAATGTAAATACTTCTGCTTTCAAGAAACAAAATGTTGAGACTAAAATTTCAGGTCCATCTTCTTCGTTTTCAGTAGATGTAATGAATCGCCGATTTGATTTAACCAAATTATTTAGACTTAGTTATCTCCCCTGGTTTTTATCATTAATATTATTGGCAATAGTTTTTTATTTCTTATTTAACAATAACTCAACACCCGTAAATAATTTTATAAAGTTTGAACAGTTAACCGAACAATCAGGTGAAGAATTATATCCTGATATCTCCTCCGATGGAAATTATATAACTTACACAAAATCAGTTAATGGAATTCAGCATATTTTACTGCAAAGAATCGGCGGAGGAAATACAATTGATTTAACAAAGGATTCGAAAGTTGACAATTATCAATCTGCATTTTCTCCTGATGGTCAGTTAATCGTTTTTCGTTCAGAAAGGGATGGCGGCGGTTTATTTTTAATGGGATCAACCGGCGAATCTGTGCGAAGACTGACGGACTTCGGTTACAATCCTGCGTGGTCGCCGGATGGTGAAAGTGTAATTTATGCAACAGAATTAATCGAAATTCCATATTCAAGAGTTTCAACAAGTGCCTTATGGGTAACTGATCTGAAGACAGGCAAAAAGCAAAAAATTTATGATGGTGATGCGGTACAACCAAGCTGGTCACCTGGCGGTAAATGGATTGCATTTTGGGGACTTCCAAAGGGAACTGGTCAAAGGGCAATATGGACAAGTTCTGCAACAGGTGGGAAACCAAATAAGATCACAAATGACGATTACATAAATTGGAGCCCGACATGGTCTGCTGACGGTAAATATCTTTATTTCTCAAGCAGCCGCGGTGGAAGTATGAATTTATGGAAAGTAAAGATAAATGAAAGTTCGGGAGAATCTGAGGGAGATTTTGAACCAATAACTACCCCGTCGATTTCCAGTTCTATGGCTAAAATTTCTCATGACGGTAATAAATTGATTTATGTCTCGGAAGATAAAAGAGCAAACATTTATAAAATAAACTTTGATCCAAAAACTGAAAAAGCTATCGGCAATCCTGAAACTGTAACAGAAGGTTCAAAACAATTTCTTTTCCTTGATATATCTCCTGATAACAAAAAAATTGCCGCAGCGAGTTCCGGGCAGCAGGAAGATTTATATACTATGAACACCGATGGATCCGGATTATTAAAATTAACAAATGATGTTTATAAAGACCGGGGTCCCAAATGGTCTCCTGATGGCAAAAGTCTTATTTTTTATTCTACCAGGTCAGGCAAATATGATGTCTGGCAAATTAATGCAGATGGAAGCAACTCAAAATTAT
Organism: uncultured Ignavibacteria bacterium; assembly: GCA_963815785.1. GTDB lineage: Bacteria > Bacteroidota > Ignavibacteria > Ignavibacteriales > Ignavibacteriaceae > DATFVA01. Next base: position 88,397 of record CAWFHZ010000013.1, on the reverse strand, counting down.
TGACCAATACCACAGGTGCTAATAATCCGAATTGGTTCCCGAATGGGAAAATCATAACTTTTTATACTAGTGGTAATGGTGTAATCACTTACATACATAATTTAGATTCAATTATTGACCAGACACCGATATCTTTACCTGAATATGATGAAAAAGGTAAATCATTTGCAGAATGTTCTGTATCACCGGATGGAAATTTTATTGCAGGAGATCTTATCGATAACGCCGACGGAGATTATAATGGAATAATTATATACTCTATTATATCAAAGAGATATAAGAAACTTTCGGAAACAGGTGATGGACCCCTCTGGTTTAAAGATAGTAAAAGAATTTTATATTCATATAAAAATAATTTTTTTGTTTTGGATTCGAAGAACGGGTATAAGTAAAATGATATCTGATACCAAACAACCAATGCCTTATTCAGACTATTTTTCAATATCTCCTGATAATAAATCAATATATTTTATCAAGCAGGAAAAAGAATCTGATATCTGGATGGGATATTTGAAATAGGATATGTCATATCGACGAGATCGGCAACTGCCGGATGAGGAGATATCTTATGGATATTATTAAAAAGATTTCTCAGTCGAAGACTCCTTCGAAATGACAAGACAAAAGAAATTTTATAAGGCGTAAAAATATGATTGGCGAAATAATTTTACATTACAAAATACTTGAGAAGTTAGGCGAAGGAGGGATGGGGGTGGTTTACCTCGCCGAAGACACAAAATTAAAAAGACAGGTAGCGATAAAATTTTTACCACATCAAATTTCCGCAAATGAGGAAGAAAAGAAACGTTTCGAAATTGAAGCGCAGGCTGCAGCCGCATTGAATCATCCGAACATTGCCACAATCCATAACATTGAAGAAACTGATAAAGAAATGTTTATAGTTATGGAATACATTAAAGGAAAAGAATTAAAAGATTTGGTAGAGACGGGACATAACCTGTCTATACAAAGAGATGAAATTATTAAAATAGCCATCCAGATTGCATACGGACTTGAAGCCGCCCACGAGGAAGGCATAACTCACCGCGACATCAAGTCGTCTAACATAATGATTGCCGAAAGTGGGATTGTGAAGATAATGGACTTCGGTCTTGCAAAAGTAAGTGGTAGAACAAAGCTCACAAAGATGGGCTCTACCTTGGGTACAATTGACTATATGTCTCCTGAACAGGCAAGGGGAGAAGAGGTTGACAACCGGACCGATATCTGGTCATTCGGTGTCGTACTCTACGAAATGCTTACAGGAAAGATGCCTTTCAGTGGTGATTATGACCAGGCAACGATATACTCAATACTTAATGAAGAACCAAAGCCTGCAACAGATATCGATGCGGGTCTTCAGCACATTATCAGTAAGTCACTTAACAAAAATCCTGATGAGAGATTCCAGTCTGCCGGAGAAATAGCAGAAGAGTTGAGAACGATCAGTACAGGTGAAAAAGTAATATATACATCAACAAAAAAGCAGTCAAAGCTGCCGTGGATAGTAACAGGAGCAGCAGTAATAATAGTTGCAATAGCACTGTATCTTTTTATACCTTCATCAAAAAGTGAAAATACAACAAATAGAATTAAAACCATTGCAGTCCTTCCATTTACAAATCTAAGCTCCGATCCAAACCAGGGATATTTTGCAGATGGACTATCAGATGAATTGATGAATACACTTGCAAAAAATCCAAAGCTGCGTGTAACTGCTCATACTTCTTCATTTGCTTTCAAAGGCAAGGGACTTGATATAAAAACCATAGCCGCAAAACTTAACGTAATAAATATACTTGAAGGCAGTGTGCAGAAGGCAGGAAATAATCTTCGTATCTCTGCGGACCTTGTAGATGTTGAAACAGATGCAACACTATGGTCAAACACTTATAACGGAACGATGAACAACATATTTGCGCTGCAGGATTCAATATCAGGCAATGTAGCGGAGGCATTGAAAGTGTCACTGCTCGGAAAAGAGGCAACAAAACCTAAACAGAAGACGGACCCCGAGGCTTACAATGATTACCTGCTTGGAAACCATTTTTTTGATTTGCGTGGTAAAGAAAACTGGGAGAAGGCAGAAGATTATTATGAGAAAGCACTCTTGATTGATTCCAGCTATGCGCCCGCGTGGGTTGGATTGTCCAGAGTTCACAGTCAACAGGCCCATCAAGGCTACGTGCCAGTGGATGAAGGTAACCCTAAAGCCCGCAAGGAAGCAGAGAAAGCACTTGAACTTAACCCTAATCTTGCAGATGCATATGCACAAATAGGAAGGATAAAGAATCTCTACGACTGGGACTGGACAGGAGCGGATGAGGCATTCAAGAAAGGTCTGGAACTGGAACCGAAAAATGTAGATGTCATTAATGGAGCTGCTTTATTAGCAGCTACACTTGGGCGGTTTGATGATGCAATAAAATTAGAACGTCGTATAATTGATATTGACCCGATTCATCTTAGCGGATATCTTGACCTTGGACTTTATACCTGGTACAGCGGCTTACCTGATGAATCAATAGCTGTCCTGAGAAAATGTCTTGAACTGAATCCGCAGTATCCGGAAGCTCATTTGTTTATCGGTAATGATTATATTGAGAAAGGCAAACCGGATTCGGCTCTGCTGGAGATTCAGAAGGAAACAGCTCCGTTTTGGAAAGACTACGGTCTTGCAATTGTTTATTATGCACTGGGCAGAAATAAGGAAGCTGATGATAAGCTGACAGATTTAATTAAAAGTGACGCGAATGATGCAGCATTCCAGATAGCAGAAATTTATGCTTACCGAAATGAAAAGGACAAGGCATTCGAATGGTTGGAAATAGCTTACAAACAGAGGGATGGTGGTTGTGCTGACATAATAGGCGATCCGATGCTGCGTAATATAGTTAAAGATGAGCGCTTCAAAGCATTTATAAAAAAGATGAAATTGCCGATGTGAGGAAATAGAAATGATTGGTGAAAAAATATTACATTATAAAATAAATGAGAAACTTGGCGAAGGTGGAATGGGAGAAGTCTTCAAAGCACAGGACATAAAACTCGAACGCTTTGTTGCACTTAAATTTCTTCCTTCACAGCTCATTGCATCTGCAGATGATAAAGCAAGATTCATTCAGGAAGCAAAAGCTGCCTCGGCAATTAATCATCCTAATATCTGCACTGTTTATTCTATAGAAGAATATGAGAATCAATTATTTATTTCTATGGAGTTTGTTGAAGGAAAAACTCTGAAAGATAAAAAAGATTCACTATCCGAAAAACAAATACTTGAAATAGGAATTCAGGTTGCCGAAGGACTTGCAGCAGCTCACGAGAAGGGAATAGTCCATCGCGATATTAAACCCGAAAACATAATGATCCGCAAAGACGGAATTGTGCAGATAATGGATTTCGGTCTTGCGAAACTTTACACGACAAGCAATGCAAGCAGACTGACAAAAGCCGGCACAACAATGGGCACAATGGGTTATATGTCGCCGGAACAGGTTCAGGGATTAGATGTTGACTTTCGTACTGATATTTTTTCTCTCGGAGTTGTATTGTATGAAATGTTTGCAGGCGAAACTCCATTTAAGGGAATGCACGAAACTGCAATAATGTATGAGATAGTTAATGTAGACCCACCACCTATTTCAACAGTGAAAGAAGGATTTAATCCTGAAATTGATCAATTAATATACGAATGCCTTGAAAAAGACAAAGATGAAAGATTTCAATCGGCGAAAGAGCTTGCCCGGAGTCTTAGAAAACTGAAGCGCGATTCAACCGGGAACAGAACCAGCAGAATGTACACCGTAAATCCGCAGGCTTCAGGTTCAAGAACTATACAAACCCAAAACGTAAATACTCACATTAAAACTTCAATAGGTGAAATGCCCGTAAAGAATCTTTTAAATAATATTTTTTACAATCCAAAACTTTTCTGGTCTGCATCCGCAATTCTTTTTTTAGCAGTTTTACTTCTATTTATCTTTTCTGTCTTCAATAAAATAAAAGTTGAAGTAAATGAAACTAAGGCATCTATACTTCCGCCGTACGGGATCAATTTCGATAATGGCTTAGGAAGCAATCTTACCATTTCGCCAAACGGAAAATTAATATCTTTTGTTGGAATCGATTCATCCGGCATGAATAAACTTTGGGTAAGGCCGGTAAATTCATTAACAGTAAGACCATTAACCAATGTAACTGCCAATGCATATCCGTTCTGGTCTCCCGACAGTAAGACAATAGCTTATTTCAATAAAGGCAAGCTGATGAAAATATCTCTGGATGCAGGCGCTCCGCTTCCTATTTGCGATGCTTCAAATGGAAGAGGAGGCTCATGGAGCATTAACGGAACTATTGTCTTTTCACCAACACCCGCAGGCGGACTTTACGAAGTTTCTTCTTCCGGCGGAAAGTCTAAACAAATTATAAAGTCGGACACTTCGAATCCTAATCAAAGTTTAAGATGGTCATATTTTCTGCCGGACGGAAATCACTTCCTTTATTCCACTGAAAATAGTGCATCCGGCTCATCTCCGAATGACAGAATTTTCCTGTCATCTTTGGATAATTCCAAATCGGTAGAACTTATTAAGGCATCATCTAACTGTCAATACGCAGACGGATTTTTGTTATTTGTCCGGCAGTCAATTCTGCTAGCTCAAAAATTTAATCCGGATAAATTAAAACTTGAAGGAGAAGCAATGCCTCTTGCCGAAAACGTGCAGTATTATGATGTAAGAATATCCGGTACTTTTGCAGCTTCTCAAAACAGCAAGCTTGTGTACCTGGAGGGAAATCAAAATAACCAAAGCCTTGCGCTTCTAAATAAAAATGGAGATATAATAAAAAAATTATCCGATATGAAGCCATATTTTCATGCGAACTTTTCGCCCAGCGGAAATAGAATAGTGAGTGACTTATATGATCCGGGTGAGAAAAAATATAATATATGGGTATATGACCTAAAAAGGGGTAACTGGACAAGACTGACATTTGATAAAACAGATTTATATCCATTTTGGACTCATAACGGAAAACAGATTACTTATGCATTCGATGTAAACGGCAACTTCAACCCGTACATTATGAATGCAGACGGTTCCGGGAATAAAGAACGGTTATATAAATCAAATTTTGCGTATATAGCAACCGACATTTCATCTGATAACAAATATACCCTGTATACTGCACTCAACCATATGAATACTAAAAGCGGTGCTGATATTCTTCTGCTGACCGCCGGGCAGGATAAAAAACCTGTACCAATATTAGCGACAAATTTTAATGAAGGCAGTGCATCATTCTCTCCAAATATGAAATGGATTGTTTACCAATCTGATGAATCCGGGAAATTCCAGGTTTATGTGATACCTTTTAATTCAAACAATCCTTCGGGTACAAGCGCAAAATGGCAGATATCAGTTAATGGAGGAATTTACCCCAAATGGATGAACAAGGGAAAGAGCATTTATTTTATAACAATGGATAATAAAATAATGGGAGTTGATATAAATGAAAACGGTTCATCACTTTCGCCTGGTAAACCTTACTTAGTTTTTGAACCGCACAATACAAAAGTTTTTAAAGTTTTTGATATTAACAAGGAAGGTACAGAAATAACCGCTACTGTTCCTAATGGTAAAAGCAATCAAGCAGCAATTACACTGGTTGAAAATTGGCCAAAAGAAGTTGAAAAGAAAAAATAATTTGTGAATCAATAAATTTAATAAAACCTTCGAGGTCACTGCTTTAAGACCTCGAAGGTTGCCAAAAATAGAAAATGAAAGAAAGTTTAAAATGATTGGTGAGACAATTTTGCATTACAAAATTTTAGAAAAACTAGGCGAAGGTGGAATGGGCGAAGTCTTCAAAGCACAGGACACAAAACTCGAACGCTTTGTTGCACTTAAATTTCTTCCTTCACAGCTCATTGCATCTGCAGATGATAAAGCAAGATTCATTCAGGAAGCAAAAGCTGCCTCGGCAATTAATCATCCTAATATCTGCACTGTTTATTCTATAGAAGAATATGAGAATCAATTATTTATTTCTATGGAGTTTGTTGAAGGAAAAACTCTGAAAGATAAAAAAGATTCAATTTCTGAAAAACAAATTATAGAAATAGGAATACAGGTTGCTGAGGGATTAGCAGCAGCTCACGAGAAGGGAATAGTTCACCGTGATATAAAACCAGAAAATATAATGATCCGTAAAGATGGAATTGCACAGATAATGGATTTCGGTCTCGCTAAACTATACAAAGAAAGTAATGTGTCGAGATTAACAAAAGCAGGTACGACAGTAGGAACAATGGGTTATATGTCACCGGAACAGGTACAGGGATTAGATGTAGATCATCGAACGGATATATTTTCACTTGGAGTTGTCCTTTATGAATTACTTGCGAGCGAACCTCCATTTAAGGGAATACATGAAACGGCAATAATGTATGAGATAGTTAATGTTGAAGCTCCTCCTCTTTCAACCGTAAAGGAGGGGTTTGATCCTGAATTAGATGCAATAATTTTAGAGTGTTTGGAAAAAGATAAAGATGAACGTTGTCAATCTGCCAAAGAATTGGCGAAAGATTTGAGAAAAGTTAAAAAGTCTACTGGACACAGAAAGAGCAGGGTTTATAACGTAAATTCAAAGGCATTTCAAAAGCAGACAGAAAGCCAAACGTCATCTAAAAGTTCAGGTTCAATTACCATTGAAGCATTTAACAGGAAATTTTATCCGGGCAATATATTCCGATCCTCCTACCTTCTCGGATCCCTAGTGATTATTTTATCAGCTGTGGTTTTATATCTGTTATTAACCAGGAACTCACTTAATGAAAATTCACTTGTTGTAAATACTTCCATCCTTCCGCCACAAAATGTAACATATGAAAATCTTATCGGGGGTAATTTTGAACTATCCCCGGATGGTAAAATGATTGCTTTTATAGGGAAAGATTCATTAAACATTAATAGATTGTGGGTCAGGCCCCTTAAAACTTTAGTAGCAAAAGATTTCCCGGGCACTGAAAATGCGTTTTATCCTTTTTGGTCACCTGACGGAAAATACATTGCATATTTTTCTGGTAACAGTTTAATGAAAATTGATATAAACGCAGGACCGCCCAATAAAGTTTGTGATGCACCTGCAGGAAGGGGAGGAAGCTGGAGCAATAATAATAAAATCGTTTTTGCACCTAATGCAACAGGCGGTTTATATATGGTTTCAGCAAATGGAGGTAACCCGGTTGAAATAGTTAAACAGGACACTTCAATCAAAGATCAAAGCCTGCGCTTTCCTTACTTTCTTCCTGATGGAGAACATTTTATTTACAGCATTCAAAATGTCTTTTCCGGTTCCAGCCCTGGTGATGTAGTTAAAGTTGGTTCAATTAATTCTGATACAGATGTTACCTTATTTCATGCTTCTTCGAATACAGAGTATGCAGATGGTAATATTTTTTATTTAAGACAGAAAGCCTTAATCTGTCAGGGGTTTGATCCCGATAATTTCAAAGTGAAAGATGATTTTCAAACTATTGCAGGAAACATACTCTATTTTGATGGACGAATTAAAGGAGCTTTTTCTGTCTCAGGAGCCGGTAATCTTGTTTATCAGAGTAATAACCAGCTTGAAAATAAAGTTGGAATGGTAGATATGAATGGGAATAAAAAAGAAGTACTTTTTGAAAAATCTGTTTTAAACACTGCAAGTTTTTCTCCTGACAATACAAAAATAGTTTTTGATGCGTTGGATAATGAAGGTAAAAATTCAAACATATGGGTCTATGATATAAAACGGAAAGTAATCACACGTATAACATTTGGACCTGATTATAAAGAATTTCCAATCTGGTCACCCGGCAATAAAAAAATTGCTTTTGTTTCTAACACAAATAAATTCTATGATATATATATAAAAAGTGCTGACGGGACCGGAGATGATACATTATTGTACAAATCTGATAATAATAAATATTCTACTGATTGGTCCGCCGATGGTAATTATATACTATATACAACTATAAAAAGTGGAAACGGATATGACATTGGCATTTTTCAATTGGATGCTAAAAAAGATATCAGCTACCTGGCTACAAATTTTAATGAAGGAAGCTTTAAATTTTCGCACAATATAAAGTGGGTTTTGTATCGGGGGGATGAATCAGGAACCGGTCAGATATATGTACGCCCATTTTCAGGTAAAAAAGGAAGATGGCAGATTAACACAAATAGTGTAAATACTTTAACATCTAAGGCAGGCTGGTTCAACGATGATAAAAATATTTATTTTGTTTCTTCAACTAATGATTTGAGTTTGGTCAGTATTAATGGTTCCGGTGAATCATTAAATCCCGGCTTACCGCGGATTCTTTTTAATTTGAATGATAAAGGTGTAAACAGAGTTTTTGATATCTCAAAAGATGATAAATATTTTCTGGTAGAATTTTCTTCTGATCAGATTATATCATCTCCATTAACTTATCTGCAAAACTGGCAGGGATTGATTAATAAAAAGGAAGACTAGCTTTAATTAGATTTATTAAGGATTAATATTTTGATCAATGAAACGATTCTTCATTATAAAATACTTGAGAAACCTGCCGACAGGCAGGCTTGGCGAAGCCCTTCTCGTTAAATTAAAAGGAAGATTAAATTATGAGTGATTTAGTAGGACGGACTATTTTACATTATAAAATAATTGAACAAGTCGGTCAGGGCGGAATGGGTGAAGTTTTCAAAGCTCAGGATACAAAACTCGAACGTTTTGTTGCTTTGAAATTTCTTCCCTCACAGCTAGCAGCATCTGAAGATGATAAAGCAAGGTTTATACAGGAAGCAAAAGCTGCTTCTGCAATGAATCACCCGAATGTCTGCACAATACATTCCATTGAAGAATATAATAATCAATTATTTATTGTGATGGAATATATTGAGGGAACAACTCTAAGAGATAATAAACAGACTCTTTCAGAAAAAAAGATTCTTGAAATAGCTGCACAGGTTGCGGATGGACTCGGGGCTGCGCATGAAAAAGGAATTGTTCACCGCGACATCAAACCCGAAAATATTATGCTACGTAAAGATGGAATTGTACTTATAATGGATTTCGGACTGGCAAAATTATATTCAAAAGGTAATGTCTCCAGGCTTACTAAAGCCGGCACAACGATGGGAACGATGGGATATATGTCACCCGAGCAGGTGCAGGGTCAAGATGTCGATCATCGTACAGACATTTTTTCTCTTGGTGTTGTGCTTTATGAATTACTTGCAGGAGAATCCCCTTTCAAAGGGATGCACGAAACTGCAATTATGTATGAAATCGTTAATGTTGACCCCCCGCCTATTGCAACAGTAAAAGAAGGAATTGATCCGGATCTGGATAAATTAATTCTCGAGTGTTTGGAAAAAGATAAAGATGAAAGATTTCAATCTGCAAAGGAACTTGCAAGAAGTCTGAGAAAACTAAAACGAGGTTCGACCGGAAGCAGGTCAAGCAGGTTTTATAATGTTAACACTCAGAATGTTAATACGATGCAAGCTACGACAATTAATAAATCAGGTGCAACGACATTAAAAGATATTCCAATAAAGAATTTCTTCAGCAGTATTTTTTATAATCCGACTATATCCTGGTCACTGGCGGGAATTTTAACCATTGGAATAATATTATTGTTGTTTCTCTTTGTCTTCAATAGCAAACCGACAGAAGTGCAGGAAATAAAAGCAACAATTCTTCCTCCGCACGGAGTTAATTTCGATAACCAACAAGGAAGTAATTTAACAATTTCACCGGACGGGAAATACATCTCATTTATAGGAGTTGATTCTACCGGTACAGAAAAATTATGGGTAAGGCCTGTCAACTCTTTAACTGCAAGACCGCTTGCCGATGCATCAGTTGAAGCCTATCCATTCTGGTCGCCTGACAGTAAAAGTATAGCATATTTTGATAAATCACAATTAATGAAAGTATCGCTAGATGCAGGCACTTCACTTCCGATTTGCGATGTTTCATCCGGGAGAGGAGGAAGCTGGAGTCAGAACGGAACAATTGTGATTTCACCAAATTCTGCCGGAGGTCTTTATAAAGTTCCCTCTTCAGGAGGAAAGCCAGAAATACTTAAAGCTGATACTTCAAATAAAGTTCTGAGCTTAAGATGGCCTCATTTTTTGCCGGATGGTAATCATTTCCTTTATTCAACACAATGTAGCGCCAGCGGATCATCGCCATTGGACGGGATTTATCTCTCTTCAATAAGTGATACCTCTTCAGAAAAACTGATCAGTGCTTCATCCAACGGCCAGTACGCTAACGGTTATTTACTATTTGTCCGCCAGGGGATACTTCTCGCCCAGAAATTCGATCCGGATAAATTAGAGCTCGAGGGAGAGGCAATGCCGCTCTCAGAAAATGTACAATATTATGATGTAAGAGTCAGCGGCACATTTTCATCTTCACTAAACGGTAACTTAATTTATCTGGAACAAAACCAAAGCAGTGAAAAAAGTGTACTGCTGGATAAAAATGGAAATGAGATTAAAAAATTATTGGATCTGAAACCAAATTTTTCAGTTTCTTTCTCCCCCGACGGAAATAAAATAGCTTATGACTTATACGATGCCGGCCAAAAAAATGTTGACATCTGGACTATGGATTTGAACAGGAATGTTTCAACAAGACTGACATTCGAAAAAAACGCTGATATCTATCCGATCTGGACACCTGACGGGAAACAGGTAACCTACAGTTCCAGCTCAACAGGCGGAGTTTATGATTCATACATTAAAAATGCTGATGGATCAGGAGATGCTGTCCTGCTTTATAAATCCGGGAATAGTAAACTTGTTACAGATGTTTCTCCCGATGGCAATTATTTGCTTTATAGTGAAATAAATGTAACAAACGGTTCAAGCGGGTTTGATATATTTGCGCTGCAGGAAAAAGGAGAGAAAAAACGTATCGATATATTATCAACGAAATTTAATGAAAAGTTCGGGGTATTTTCGCCTAATATGAAGTGGATTGCGTATCAATCGGATGAGTCCGGGAATGTTCAAGTCTATATTATCCCTTTTAATGCAAATAGCTCAACGGATAAAGCCAGCGGGAAATGGCAGATATCAGTTGATGGAGGAACATTTCCCAAATGGATGGATAACGGAAAGAAAATTTTCTTTTTCACTCCTGACAATAAAATTATGGCAGTAGATATAAATGAAAGTGGCAATTCCCTTTCTCCCGGAAAACCATCTCAAATATTTAAGCCGGGCAACAATAATATTTCACGGATTTATGCCATAGACAAAACGGGAACCAAAATTGTTGCAACAGTTCCCAACGGGCAGAGTATTCAACCGCCTGTTACTTTGGTTTCAAACTGGCAAAAGGAAGTTGAAGGGAAGAAATAAAGTTTAAGTATTCTAAGGCAAAGATTATTTACAAAATAATGTCATAAAGACGAGTGAAACGAAGTGATATCTTTCCATAATATTTATAGGAAAGATTTCTCAGTCAAAAACCTTCATACCGGCAAGGCAGGCTCCTTCTTCCAAAGGAATGACTTTGGCAGAAATGACAGCAAAACATAATTGGAATAGGTTTATAACTATGGTTGGTACAACAATACTACATTATAAAATTCTCGAGAAACTCGGTGAAGGCGGAATGGGTGTTGTGTACCTGGCAGAGGATACCAAACTGGAGCGAAGAGTTGCAATAAAATTTTTACCACGAAATATTTCCGGTAACTCCGAGGAAAGAGAAAGATTTAAAATAGAAGCAAAAGCTGCAGCAGCATTAAACCATCCAAACATTGCAACTATTCACGCTATTGAAGAATCAAATGATCAAATATTTATTGCAATGGAATACATAGAAGGGGTTGAACTAAAAGATAAAATTAAATCAGGTCCTCTTTCCCTGGATGAAACTAAAAAGATTGCAACACAAATAGCAGAAGGACTGGAATCAGCACATAAAAAAGGAATTGTGCATAGAGATATTAAAACCTCCAACATAATGATAACTGAAACCGGGGTAGTTAAAATAATGGATTTTGGTCTGGCTAAGGTTGGAGAAGATACCCAGATTACAAAAGTTGGAACTACGATGGGTACAGCTGCTTACATGTCTCCCGAACAAATTGGGGGAGTGGATGTTGACCACAGAACAGATATATGGTCATTTGGAATTGTTCTGTATGAAATGCTTACAGCTCAACAGCCTTTTAAAGGTGCCTATTATCAATCTGTTTCTTATTCAATTATAAATGAAAAAGAAAAGCCGGTTAAAGATGTAAGGGCTGAAGCATCTGATGAATTCGATTATTTAATTAAAAAATGCCTCGAAAAAAATCCGGATGAAAGGTTTCAGGATTTTAATGAGATACTTAAATTTTTAAAAGAACACACGCATAAAGCTGGAAACAGGGATAGACCAGTTCTCAAGAGATCATATTCCAATGCTTTAATTATATTTCTGATAGTTCTTATTGGATCTCTTGTTTTATGGAAAATTCTTGGGGACAAAAACTCTGCTTCACAGGGAACTGAAATTAAAAGAGTTGCAATCCTTCCTTTTACGAATCTGAAAAATGATTCACAAACAAATTTTCTTGGATTCGCACTGGCAGATCAGATAATAGGTTCACTTTCCTATATAAAAAACATTCTCGTGCGGCCATCCAGTTCAATCCGCAAGTACGAACATCTGAATATAAATCTCTCTGAAGTTGGTGATGATCTGAAAGTTGATTTCGTCCTTACAGGAAATTATTTAATAGAATCGGATAAAATAAGATTGAACCTTGAAATGGTGGATCTTAGATCAGATGAAATAATATGGAGAAATGATTTTGATGTGGAATATCAGAATACTTTTACCTTGCAGGATGTAGTTACCAAAAAAGTTGTGTCGGGACTTGAGATTAAATTCACGAATGATATGAAACATTCTGACACTCCGAAAAATCCTCTCGCATATGAATATTATTTGAGAGCAGTTTCATACCCGTTAACAAACGAAGCAGACCGCAATGCTATTGATATTTTAAATAAAGCTGTCCTGCTTGATTCCTCTTATGCACCACTTTATTCTGAACTTGGTTATCGCTATCAGCTGCTCTCCGGTTACGATTTGAAATCAAGAACCAAGTTGGTTGAAGCAGAAAAATTTTATCTTAAAGCTTTAGGAATAAATGAAAATTTACTGGGAGCCCTTGCAAATCTCTCAGCATATTATACTGAAATTGGAGAGACGGGCAAAGCCGTTGCATTGATAAAAAGGGCATTGAAAATAAATCCAAATAATGCTCAGGCTCATTTCTGGCTGGGATATATTTACAGGTATACCGGATTGCTTGAAGAGTCTGCTAAAGAAATGGAAACTGCATTAACACTTGATCCGCTTAATCCCAGGTTCCGAAGTATAGGAACTACATACGCATATTTGAAAAAGTATGATAAAGCCATAAAAGGATTTGAACTTGATGAGGATAGTCCAATAAGCGTTAGCTGGATTGGTACCATTTATTTCAGAATGAATCAACTCGGCAAAGCTGAAGAATACTGGAGAAGAGCAGTGGACCTTGATTCTAATGGCACAGCGGGTGTATGGGCAAAAGCGTATCTTGATTATATTAATAAAAATAAAGATGAAGGGATAAAATTGATCAAAACTCTTGAAACGTCCGGAACTTACGACGGAGAGCAATTTTATAATTACGCAAACCTGTACGCTTTGTATGGTAATAATGAAGATTGTTTAAGAGCTTTGAAGAAAGCAATAGATTCAGGATTTTATTGCTATCCTTTATTTCAGAACGATAAGTTTCTTGATCAGGTAAGGAGTTACCCGGAGTTTCAAAAGCTACTGAATTTATCAAAAAAAATGAGTGCTGATTTTAAAGCAAAAATCAGTAAAGATTCATTATGATAGGCGAAACAATATTACATTATAAGATAATTGAAAAGCTTGGTGAAGGCGGAATGGGAGTGGTTTATAAAGCCGAGGACACTAAGCTAAAACGTGAAGTAGCCATAAAATTTCTTCCACACCATATTGCAGCTAATGAAGAGGAACGCGAACGATTTAAAATTGAAGCACAATCGGCTGCAGCTCTGAACCATCCTAATATTGCAACTATATATGCAATTGAAGAGTCGAACGAAGAAATGTTTATAGTGATGGAATATATTGAAGGGAAGGAATTAAGGGAAATAATAAAATCTGAAATACCCGATCTGAAAATTTCTTTATCATATGCAACTCAGATTGCGGAAGGACTAACTGCTGCTCACAGAAAAGGGATTGTTCATCGAGATATCAAATCTGCAAACATCATGGTTACAGAGCAGGGGCAGATTAAAATAATGGACTTCGGGCTGGCAAAACTAAGCGGCGGTGCTCAGTTAACAAAGATAGGAACTACAATTGGAACTGCAGCCTATATGTCACCTGAACAGGCAAAAGGAGAAGAGGTTGATCAACGTACAGACATCTGGTCTTTTGGTGTGGTACTGTATGAGATGCTCACGAAGAAACTGCCTTTTCCCGGAGATTATGAACAAGCCGTTATTTATTCAATTATAAATGAGGAAAGTAAAGTAGTTCCAACAATGGATCCGAGAATACGGTTTATTATCCAGAAAGCTCTCACCAAAGATCCAAACAAAAGATACCATTCAGCTGATGAAATTGTTAAAGAATTAAAAAATATAAGTGATGATCCTTCCGGCAGGATAAAAATAATTCCCAGACAAATTAAAATTCGCTGGGTTATAGCAGCATTAATCCTGATAGTTGCTGTAATTTCCGTTTATCTCTTTACACTACTAAAACCTTTCAGTGAAACAATTAAAACAATTGCTGTTCTTCCTTTTACTGATATGAGTCCGATGAAAGATCAACAATATTTCTCAGATGGTTTAACGGAAGAATTAATGAATGTCCTGGCACAGAACCCGAAGCTCAGGGTTACAGCCCGCACCTCTGCATTTTCTTTCAGAGGTACAAATACACCTATCAGGACAATTGCTGAAAAACTAAATGTGAATTATATACTGGAAGGAAGTGTTAGAAAGTTCGGAAATCAGATCCGTGTATCAGCAGAATTAGTGGATGTTGCAACAGACGCCTACCAATGGTCTAATACTTATGATGAGAAACTGAAGGATATATTTGCATTACAGGATACAATTTCTCACTCAGTTGCCCGGGCGCTCAATGTTACTCTTCTGGGTTCCACAAGTGTTTCTCAACCTCAGACAGAAACAAATCCTGATGCTTATAATGCTTATCTGCAGGGAAGATATTTCAGCAGACAATTGACTAAAAAAAGTTTGGAAACAGCTCTCGGATTTTATAAACAGGCATTAGCAATTGATTCATTGTATGCACGTGCCTGGGCAGGTCTTTCGGTTACGCATAGTAATATGGCTGGTTTTGGTTATATTCCTATGGAGACAGGTTATAATAAAGCTTTGCTTGAAGCGAAGAAAGCACTGAACCTTGATCCAAATCTTGCCAGCGGTTATTCAGCAATAGGCTGGATAAAACAGTACTATGACTGGGACTGGAATGGAGCTGATTCTGCATATCAACATGCAATCAGCCTTGAACCGGAAAATTCCGGTATAATTGGTAACGCTGCACAACTGTCGGCAACTTTAGGTCGGTTTAACGACGCCATTAATCTTGACCGCCGTGCTATTGAATTTGATCCGGTAAGTACCTCTGCAAGGTTTAACCTCGGATTTCATTATTATTATGCCGGCAGGCTGCGTGAGGCAGTAGCTTCTTTCAATAAAGAACTCGAGTTGAATCCGCATGTTCCGCAGGTTCGTACTACTTTAGGGCTTGTCTATCTTTTTAAAGATAATCCTGATTCTGCCCTGACATTGATAAACAATGAAACAGATTCTTTCTGGCGTACATATGGTTTAGCCTTAGTAAATTATAATCTTGGTAAGAAGATAGAGTCTGATGATGATCTTGCAAAAATAATTAAAGAAGATCAATTCGATTCTGCTTTCCAGATTGCTGAAATTTATGGCTACCGTGGAGAAACAGACAATGCATTTGAATGGCTGGAGAGAGCCTATAAACAGAGAGACAGCGGGCTTGCTGAGATGAAAGGTGATCCTCTTTTAACCAGTATTGAAAAGGATCCAAGGTATCTGATTTTCCTGAAAAAAATGAAACTTCCGTTATGAGAGAGCAAAAATGATTGGTGATAAAATCCTTCATTATAAAATCCTGGAAAAACTCGGCGCAGGCGGAATGGGTGTGGTATACAAAGCTGAGGATACAAAATTAAAACGTGAAGTTGCGATAAAATTTTTACCAAAATATATATCGGATAATGAAGAGATTAGAAAGAGATTTGAAATTGAGGCTCAGGCTGCAGCCTCATTGAATCATCCTAACATTGCCACGATATATTCGATAGAAGAAGCCAACGAAGAACTGTTCATTGTTATGGAATTTATTGACGGTATTGAATTAAAAGATAAAATAGATACCGGTCCTCTTCCGCCGGCAGATGTTATGAACATTGCATCACAAATTGCTGAAGGATTGGGAGCTGCTCATAAAAAGGGAATTGTTCACCGCGATATAAAACCCGCAAATATTTTCATTACAAACGAAGGTGTTGTTAAAATATTGGATTTCGGTCTGGCTAAAACCCTGAATGACCCGGGAGTAACTAAAGTAGGATCCACAGTTGGAACAGTGGCATATATGTCTCCTGAACAGGCAAGGGGAACGGACGTGAATAATCAGAGTGATATCTGGTCTTTAGGAGTAGTTATGTACCAGATGTTAACGGGTAAACGTCCCTTTGAGGGAGACTATGAGCAATCTGTTATTTATTCGCTTCTCAATGAAGAACCAGAACCTATTTCAAAATTTGCAATTGACTGTTCTAATAACATTATCCGAATAGTGGAAAAATGTTTAAGAAAAGATCAGGCACACCGTTATAAAACAATTGACGAATTGTTACAAGATATTGAGCTATACAAAGCTGATCCCGTTCATGGATTTAATATCCGGCGCGGAAAAATAAAACGACTCAGTTCCAAAAAAATCGGAACTAAAGGAATTGTATTCATTGCCGGTATTGTAATCATACTGGCAGCTTCTTTTTTATTTTTTTCTCAGGATTGGAAGAAATTAAAAGAACTGGTTGGTGGAAGTTCTGTAAATGATGTACAGCATTTACTTATTCTTCCTCTGACAAATATAGGTGGTGATAAAAACGGGCAGGCATTTTGTGATGGTTTGATGGAGACACTTACGAGCAAGCTTACACAGATTGAACAATACAAAAGTGGATCTGTATGGGTGGTGCCATCCAGTGAGGTAATTAAAAATAACATTACAAGTCCTGATGAAGCGCATCAGATGTATGGTGTTAACCTTGCAGTTACGGGCAGTCTGCAGTACTTAGGTGATATTATCCGGTTAACATTGAACTTAGTTGATGCAAAGAATGTGCGTCAGCTTAACTCATCTGTAATTGATGTTAAAGAAAAAGATTTAATTATTCTGCAAAACAAATCTGTTGTTTCACTTTTAGAGATGTTGAACTTTCAGTTTAATCCCAAATCAAGCAGAATATTAGAGGCAGATAATACGGATAATCCGGAAGCATATGAATATTATGTTCAGGGACGCGGCTATCTGAAAGACACCCGGAATCTGGGTGAGGTTGAATCTGCTATTAGTGCTTTTTTAATTGCAGTTCAAAAGGACTCTCTTTATGCAGTAGCACGATCCGGTTTGGCACAGGCTTACTGGGCAAAATATAAGCTGGTTAAAAAAAATGAATGGGCAGATAAAGCCGTGGAAGAATCTGAACACGCTTTCAGATTAAATAGTAAACTTGCTTATGTGAATATTACACTTGGAACTATACATGAAGGTACCGGAAAATATAAAGAAGCCGTAAAAGATTTTAACAAAGCATTGGAGATCGACCCAGTCAACTATGAAGCATCCCGTGGTCTTGCAAAAGCTTATGAAGATCAGAACTTACTAAACGAAGCTGAAAAAACATTTAAACGTGCTATTTATATAAACCCGGATAACTGGATTGGTTATAATTCGCTTGCAATTTTCTATTTTAATCATGCCCGCTATGATGATGCTATTGCTCAATTTAAAAAAGTAACTGAGCTTAGTCCGCAAAACTATCTCGGATTTAACGGATTGGGCGCTGCGTATTATTCTAAAAATGAGTTAAAAAATGCAAGCGATATGTTTGAAAAAGCATTTAAAATAAAACAGTCCTATCTGGTAGCATCAAATCTTGGAACTCTATACTACATCCAGGGCGAGTATACGAAAGCTGCACGGAAATATGAAAAAGCACTTGAAATAAACGATAATGATTATGTAATATGGGGAAACCTGGGCGCAGCATATTATTGGGCACCAGGTGAACGTTCTAAGGCAAATGATGCATTTTTGCATGCAATTAAATTAGGTGAAGAAGCCAGAAAAGTAAATCCTAATGATTCGCAATTAATTTCATCATTAGCGGGATTTTATGCTATGGTGGGTAAAAAAGATAAAGCTTTGGAAGATATA
This sequence comes from uncultured Ignavibacteria bacterium, assembly GCA_963815785.1. Taxonomy (GTDB): domain Bacteria; phylum Bacteroidota; class Ignavibacteria; order Ignavibacteriales; family Ignavibacteriaceae; genus DATFVA01. The sequence continues at coordinate 69,797 of CAWFHZ010000013.1, read as the reverse complement.
GACAAATCGTTAAAATTATCTCCGGACGACGCTGAAATTATGTACCGCACCGGTACAACTTACGAGCAGTTAGGTGATCGTAAAAAAGCTATTGATTGGATAATCAAATCAATAAAAAATGGTTACTCGAGATCTGAAATAGAAAATCAGCCGGAACTTAAAAAACTATTATCCGATGAGCGGTATAAAAAATTAGTCTCACAGATTAATAAAAAAAGCAACTAACTATTCGCAAAAAAAAATTTAATATTGGAAAAATATTTAAAACTAATTCATCAACAAACCGTAAAGGTAGAAATGAAAACTAAAATAACAGTTCTGATTTCAGGCATAATAATGCTTACAGTATTCCTGGGAATGTATGTGCTTCCTTCCAACCCACCACCTTCAAAAGATGTTGATTTGAATGTGGTAAAAGTAGATGGTGCATGGATGGTTGTCTATGCCTCAGACTATAAAAAATTTGAAGTAAAAGTACAAAGAGGAGATACAATTTCCTGGACAACAAAAGGTACAGATGTCTCATTTCAGTTTCCGGCTGCTTTACTGGAACCTGTGGGAGCGACTGATAGTTTGGTAAACGGTTTTACCAAAGCTTTGAATGACGGTGAAAAATTAACTCTTAGAGTGAGTAAAAATGCTGCACCGGGAACTTATGAATACGCTGTATTCTGTAAAAAAGAAGGTGTGTTCGCAAAAGGCGGCTCACCACCAAAAATTATTGTAGAATAATTTGATCATTCAAACAAAGAAACTTATGATTGGCGAAATAATTCTTCATTATCCGCCGGAGGCAGATCTCTACCAAAGGCGGATGAGCATCTGGCTCAAGCCCCAGGCTGACAGAATATTAAAGAAACACGGTAAAGTCCGTCTTATCCCGATGAAATCGGGATGGACAAGACATCATCCCAATTCAATTACAAATTTAATTGTCGGATCTAAAATATGATCGGCTCAGCTATACTACATTACAAGATATTAGAGAAGCTCGGCGAAGGCGGAATGGGTGTAGTTTATAAAGCCGAGGATAGCAAACTAAAACGTGAAGTTGCGATAAAGTTTCTGCCTCATCATATTTCTGCTAATGAAGAAGATAAACAACGGTTTGAAATAGAAGCACAAGCGGCAGCTTCATTAAATCATCCTAACATAATGACGATCCATGCAATTGAAGAATATAATAGTGAAGTATTTATTGTAATGGAATTCATAGATGGCGTTGAATTAAAAGATAAAATTAAAAACAAACCTCTCTCTGTAGAAGAAGCAACTAATATCTCTTTACGAATCGCAGAAGGATTAGAAGCCGCACACAGGAAAGGAATTGTTCATCGGGATATTAAATCGCAGAATATAATGATTACGAATGATGGCAGAGTAAAGATTATGGATTTCGGCCTGGCAAAAGTTGGTAAAGGAAGTCAGGTTACTCAGGTTGGCACTACAATAGGAACAATAGCATATATGTCACCTGAACAGGCGAAGGGTGAGGAGATAAATCATCAGACTGACATTTGGTCATCGGGAGTAGTTCTGTATGAAATGTTAACCGGTGAGTTACCATTTAAGGGTGATTACGATCAGGCGATTATATATTCTATCCTGAATGAAAATCCTCATGATCTGAGCAGGTTTGAAAATCTACCTGTAATCCATAAAGTTTTGGACAAAGCCTTAGAAAAAGATTGTAAAAAAAGATATAGCAATATCAGTGAAATGATCACTGATCTGAAATCTACTGTTGTATCAATCGGTACTCCTTCACGGGAGGAATTAAAAAAAGATATAAAGAAATTAGCTGTGCTTCCTTTTTCTAACCTGGTGAATGATCCGGCAACAAACTTTTTAGGCTTCGCTCTAGCAGATCAGGTTATCGGATCACTTGCGTATTCCAGGTATGTTCTGGTAAGACCCTCCAGCAGCATACGGAAATACCAGGATGAGATGGTTGATATATATAAAGCCGGTACTGAGCTTAATGTAAATTTTGTCCTGGCAGGAAATTATTTAAAAGAAGCCGATGTAGTAAGGCTTAACATCGAGTTGGTTGAACTTCAATCTGAAAAAATGATTTGGAGAGAATCAATCCAGGTTAAATATAAAAATGTTTTTGAACTTCAGGATATTGTTTCTCAAAAAGTAGTTGAAGGACTTAAGGTTCAGTTTTCTGATGAGGAAAGAAAACGAATGAAACCTGATACACCGCAGAGTCCGGCTGCATATGAATTTTATCTTCAGGCTGTTTCATATCCTCAGACAATGGAGGGGACACAAATGGCTATCGAAATGCTGAATAATTCGGTAAAGCTGGATCCAGCTTATGCCCCGGCATACCTGGAATTAGGAATCCGGAATAATCAACTAGCACAGGTGGGTAAAAGTACCGCACAGGCATTTAATGAAGCCGAAAAAGCATTACTGAAAGCTCTATCATTAAAAAATGATCTTCTTCCTGCACTGGCCTATTTAGCTTTGCTTTATACTGATGCCGGAAGACATGAAGAAGCACATTCACTATTAATAAGGGCACTTAGAATTAATCCCAATGACGCATGGCTTCATTTCTCACTGAGCTATCATTATCGTTATATTGGATTTCTTGAGGAATCGAAAAAAGAAGTTGAAAAAGCACTCACTTTAGATCCCGAAAATCCCAGGTTCAGATCAGGTATAATAACATATATGTTTTTAGGAGAATATAAAGAAGCGCTTGATATATTTAATTTAGATTCTGAAAGTCCGTTCACATTGAATCTTTTAGGGGAGGTTTACTTTAGAATGGGTAACAGGGAAAAAGCACTTGAATACTTTCAAAAATCATTACTAATAAAAGAAGAAATAGGAGAATATTATTTTGCTTCTTCCTTTGTTGAATATATGAAAGGTGACATTAAAGAAGCTGCTGATTTCAATTTGAAAAGAGAATTAACTAATCCTGCTGATGGTGAAATCTGGTATGAGATTGCAAGGATCTACGGATTATTGCAAATGGAAGATAAATGCATCAGAGCTCTTGAGAAAGTCAGTTGATATGGGGTATATCAGTTATGCTTCTATGAAAAACGATTTTTTTCTTGATGCTGTAAGAGAAAATTCCGGAGTTAAAGAATTAATTGAAAGAGCCGGGGTTCAACATGACAAATTAAAAATGAAGTTATCAACTATTTATTAACTGGTATCTCTATCAGTAAATATTAAATCCTGCCGGTAAAGTTTTCTTTTTATATTGTTTCATTTAATTTTCCCTCTTTATTATTATTACATTTTACGATTTGCTAATTAAAATGATAAGGCAGGATTTTTGTTCTGCTGATACTCTATTTGATAATTGAAATACAATAATAATTTGCGGAGGTAAAATTGAATAAATTATTTACAAATTCTTTTTTAAGTTTAATTTTTATACTTACTATTTCAGGAAATATATTCCCGCAGCATCATCAACAAGATGACAGGAAAACACCGGTATTGGTTTCAGACAGGACAGAAGAACTGCTTGACAAAATAAAAGAAAGACTTGATGATCTCGATGCTGAATATCTCACCCAGTTGAGAAGCAGAGATTACAACAGAGCCAAAAGAGAGCTTCATAAAATTTATGGATTGATTGAAGCTATAGAGAACCAACAGGTAGTTGTTGAAGTTGATCCGCCGGTTGTTGCAATGGCTGATCAGGATTACAGGCAGCTTGTAAACAGCATAAGCAATGAGTCTTTTGAAGATAACAAGGTAGCCGTTTTACAATCATCGGCAAAATATAATTATTTCAGTGTTCAACAGATTATTGGTTTAATGGATTTATCTTCATTCTCAAGCTGGAAACTGAAAGCACTTGAATTAACCTATCCTTTTGTTGTTGATAAGAATAACTCATTTAAGATAATTAACGCGCTGACATTTTCAGAGGATAAACAGAAAGCTCAGGAAATATTAGATAAGAATTAATATCAATTCCAGACTTATTTTAAGTTAAAAACTCCCGCCATCAGGGAGTTTTTTTATAATCAGAAATATTTTTTCATTTCATTTTTATTTTCACTGTACTATTAAGTAAAATTTGTCATGATTTTTAGGATTAAAAAGTGCTGGGAAAAATAAAACCGGTATTGGATTCATTTTTAATCCGCCTTCCAGATAAAATTAGGACGAATAAATGCGACTTCGAATCCCATTTTCTGAATATTCTGAAGTGACTGTGATCTTTTTTGCTCGTTATCTTCTGCTGTTTCAACTGTAAGAACCTTACAGCCGAGTTCTGCGGCATCCTGTATTCTTTTTGCGATAAGTGCCGTTTGTGCACCTTTACCCCGGTAATCAGGAAGCGTACTGGCAAAAGATAGCCAGCCGCAATCATCTTTTACATAGAGTGAAGCTGTTGCTACCGGGTTATCTCCGTGAAATGCGAGATAAGTTTTCCAGCACTTTCTTTCGGCAAGGTTTGCAAACCAGTATTTCATTTCATCGGGCCACTCAAAACTTTTTGTGATTATTTCTCCGAATAATTCCGCTTCATTTCTATTTTTAACTTCCCTGATTTCCATTTCAGTTTCGATAACAGGCGGGTTTTCCACTCCGCGGTAATGCTTTACCCAATTATTGTAATAATGAATATTTCTTTTTTCAAACCAGTCTTTCAGCTGCGGAGGAGATGCCTCAGGATGTATCTGAATAAAAAATCTTTTTACATCAGCTTCTTTGTATTTAGAAATTATCAGATCTATCATTTCTTCTGCAGCAGTTTGAAGTAGTCCGAGTCCTATTACACGATTAAAACCAAGAATATCTATTTTTTTTGCAATTGAAACACACGCCGAACCTATGGAAAAAACTTTTATCCCGAATTTTCGGGGATATATCATTTCCTGCGGCATTGTACATATCCTGCCAGGCATTTATTTCGCAGGAAGCTATTGAGCGAAAGAGTGTAGTTGTAAGCATTATTAAAATCCCGACTTTTATTTATATTTTAATTTTTAATCCCTGTGTACCGTTTCAGGTGAAAAAGCAGGAATACAGACTGCAATATACTCTGCTCCATCGGATTCAGGAGTGCTGTATTGGATCCATTCACCTTTATATGTAATAATTGATTCACCTTCATTAACATCGAAAGTTTCAGATTTGGTTTTAACTCTTAACATTCCTTTTAATACTACCGTATATTCATCAAACTCCGGAGTTTGACCCGGTTCTACCCAGCCTCCGGGACTTTTCATTTTTGCTATACTAACATTTGCCGATTTCGAATTTATTCTACCGATAAATTCATTAATTATTTTTGGTTTATTTCCCGCCGAATTTATAACTGACGATGATTTAATATGGTCCGGCAATTTATTCCTCCAGTTTTAAAATAAATTATTATTCAAAAATATTTGAACTCCAAACAACAAACGATTCAATCAAAAAAGATAAATAATGATGAAAATTACGAGTACCAATTTATAAGTTCAGTTGGTCGAAGTTATAAATTCACAAACAGAAAAAGATTAATATTTATTAATCTTTATTTAAGGTAATATTAATTATTAATTAGCAAATTTGAACAAGTAACAAGAGATAATTCACACATAAGAATTTATACCTGGTAGAGGCGTACCCTTATAGACAGATACTATTGGGTGCGTCTCTTCAGGTTTTAAAGCCTTCCTTAGTATAATCATTTTTTCTAAATCAAATAAAGATTAAGGTAATTTTATTTTTTTTCAATAATATGTTATTATTGTTATAACATTATAATTAAAAAGAGGAAGATAATGGCTATTGGTGCAAATAAAGTTGTCACTTTAAATTACGATTTATCAGATGATAAAGGAAATTTGATCCAATCTACAAAAGAACAAGCCCCGTTTGTTTATTTAAGCGGTAATAACCAGATTTTACCTAAACTTGAAGAAGCGGTTGATACAATGATTATCGGCGGTAAGAAAAATATTTCGTTGAATTCCTCGGACGCTTATGGTGATTATGATGAAAAAGCAGTACAACAGGTGAAAAAAGAAGAATTTCCAGCGGATTCAGATTTGAAAGAAGGAATGGAATTTATGGCCCAATCTCCTGACGGACAACCGGTTCCGTTTGTAATCAAAGAAGTAAAAGATGAGGAGATTACAATCGATTTTAATCATCCTCTGGCAGGAAAAAATTTAAATTTTGATGTGCAGTTAGTTGATGTTAGGGATGCAACAGCAGAAGAACTTCAACATGGTCATGTCCATGGCGCAGGCGGACATCATCATTAATTTTTGGAAATATGGAGTATTGGAATTTTGAAATCCGATGCTCCACTACTCCAATATTCTATAATCACTTTTTATACTTTGAAATAAATTCTTCCACTTCGGGTAATCCACCCTGGTAAATTAAATAACCATTGCTTGGTTCACGTTCAGTAATTTCTCCCGCAATCGGAGTAAGCATAATTTCTTTCACTTTTTCCGGATCATTTGTTTGTCCAAGCGCCCACCCGAGTTTTACATAAGCAACTTCGGGAAGCATATTTGCTGCGGGAATAACACCCAGTTCCATAATTTCTCTGCCGGTTTCATAAACATACATTTGTACATAACCCCACAAAGTCTGTACTGTCATATAAACTGCAACACCTTTCTCAGCTGCACGTTTTAAAGCCGGATACATAGGACGATTAACATGTCCCAGTCCGGTTCCTGCAATTACAATTCCTTTGTACCCGTTATCAACAAGAGAATCAATTATATCGGGAAACATGTTCGGATAATAATAAACAATGCAAACTTTCTCTTCAAAAACAGGATTAATAATTACTTCTTTATCATCTCTTCTTCTCTTATAATCTTCGCGTAAAGGTGTAATTTCTGTTCTGCTTACTTTGGCAATAGGTATATCCCCGATAGTTCTGAATGTTGAACGGTAACTTGAATGCATTTTTCTTACTCGTGTGCCCCTGTGCAACAGACCGTAAACATCTGAAGTCGGGCCGAACATACATATCATAGTTTCCGCAATATCACTCTCTGCTGCGGTTTTCACACTATGGATCAGGTTGAGTGCTGCATCCGATGAAGGACGATCGCTTGAACGCTGTGAGCCAACCATAACTATCGGTACAGGAGAATTCTGAACCATAAAAGAAAGTACTGCTGATGTGTGATGCATAGTATCAGTTCCATGACCTATTACAATTCCCTGTACTCCTTTTTCAATTTCTTTACCGATTGCTTCTGCAAGACCTTTCCATTGATCAGGACCCATATTCTCTGAAAAAACGCCGTATAGTTTTTCAGTTTCAAGATTGCAGTAATCTGCAAGTTCGGGAACAGAGCCGTAAAGTTCTCCGGGTGAGAAGGCGGGGATAACAGCACCTGTTCTGTAATCAAGCCGGCTTGCAATTGTTCCACCGGTTCCTAAGAGTTTTACCCTTGGTTTATTTGGTTCGTACGGAAATTCTTTTTCAGGAATTTTATAGTGAGCTTCTTTTCTGCTGTGAACAATAATTTCCGTTACTTTTTTAGCAGCAATTCCAAGGTTATAACCGACAGGTATTTTTAAAACTATATGTAAATCATCAGCAGTTTCAGAGCGGGGAAGAATCGTTCCGCTGTAAATACCATCGCTGGTTTTTATATCAACGTTACACCATACAAGCGCATTAAACTTTTTTAGTGTTTGAAGTGCCTTACCACGGTAACCTTTATAATCATTATTATTATCAGTCAATTTATTTATTCTCCTTTGCAGCATTATTAGTAAGAGAATTTTCCTTGTTTTTTATAAAGCTATAAACATCCTTTCCCGGAATTCTTCCTCTTAATTTATTCATTGCTAAACCCATTAAAACATCAGGTGTATTATCTTTTTTGATGAGTTTAATATTGATTAATTGATTCTTTGAATCCTGGAATACGTTTTCAAGTTCTTTGTCAGAGCAGGGAGGAGGCAGAAGTTCATCAAAAAAAACACCCAGAGAAATTACATTTTCAAGCAGAGGCAATATTCCGTCGCGGGTTATTTTATTTTCATTATATGCAGAAAGGATTTTTGAAAAAATTTCTTCATTAAGAATATCAATATCGTAACCTTTCTTTTTTAACCGCTTGGGAAACTGAATAAGAAGCACGGCCGCAAAAACAGGATTGATTTTCCATTCTTTTATAACTTTCTTAAACAAATCCGCGTAAGGTGAAATTGATAATTCTGCAATTGTATCGAGCGGAATTTTTAACTCTTTATACCACTTTTCTCTATCCCAGAAATGGATTCAGGGATCCAGTTTTTGGATTTTTTCAATTTGCTCAGCGGGTATTTGTTTTGGCGGAAGATCAGTATCCGGATACATTCTGTCTGCGCCCGGAAGTATTCTTTCAAATCCGTTTGTTCCGTCACTCAAAGCCTGTCTTGTTTCAGATGGAATTCCGATTGTAGCTTCCTTAACCCGAATGATTATTTCATTCATTGCGGTATTTGTATCTTCATCACTTCCCCAAACTATAACTATTGTGTCTTCGTCCTCTGCAGATGTAAATTTTTTAACTTTCTGCCATTCTGATGAAGTGATTGTATCACCTTTGCTGTCCGAATGAATTAAATTCGGAATAGTTGTCAGGCAGGCAATCACTCTTACTCTGTCTGAAATTTCTTTTGAGAAATAAGTGTTTGTTTGTGTCTGCCAGTGAAGAAGTTCAGAGAATCCTTTAAGTAATACACATTTTAATTTTGCACCATTTTCAAGTGAATTTTTAATTGGCAGGTAATGAGGATTTTTCAAAACATTTGTAATATCAAAAGTTTCAGCCCTGAAAGTTTCGGGTGTTATCCCTCTTCTTCTCAATTCTTCCCGCAGTCTGAGTAAATTCCATTGACGCATTGCTTCATTGTAAGTTAGAAGGGGAATATCTTTAATTTGAGGAACGCCTTTGATTTCTATTCTTGTTCCCCCTGTAACACTCACATTTACATCTTCTCTGGCAGCACCCATTCCTCTGCGGACTTTATTTGTACTTCTAACAAGCTTGCTGCAAAGTCTTGCCACTTCGGCAACCTCTTTCGGAGTTCGCATATCCGGACCAGTAACTGTTTCGATCAGCGGCATTCCGAGCCGGTCTGTTAAATAAATTCTGTCGTGTCCAAAATCAGAAACTTCGCGGCAGGAATCTTCTTCTATTGACATCTGTACAATTTTAACTTCACGATCTTTGAAGGGGATTTTTCCATTCAAAGCATAAATTGCAGTTCGCTGAAATCCTGTAGGAATGCTTCCATCAAGATATTGTTTCCTGGCAATATGAAGTTCATCAACTAAACTGCAGTTATAAAGCATCCCGATTCCAAGTGCAATATCAAGAGCATCTTCATTAATAAGAAAGGGTGGGGTATCATCCATTTCATAAGTGCATACGGTTTCGCGGTTAATCCTGTAAGTAATCTCTTTTTTAGTTTTGAATTCCATTAAAGCTGTTCCGTCATATACTCCAAGTTCACTTAAAGTAGGACGCATATGTCTCAGAATTTCTGCATCGTAATGTTTGCTGTATTTTCCGGCAGGGCATCTGCAAAAAAGTTTTTTTTCTGTTAATAACTGCTGATGAATTTCTAATCCTGATTTGAAACCAATACGGCCGTAATCTTCATCAGTCATTTGAGAAAAGGGTTTGAATATAAAGTCATCCATAAGAAGAATAGAATATGTTTACAAAAATGAATATGAAATATAAAGAGATTAGATGAATTTAGGGAAGAAAAATTTGGAGAGAAAGATTTTTAGATATGCCGGATTTTAGATATCCGGCATATTTTATTGTTAATTAAAATTTTATAGTTATTCCTGCTCTTGAAAGATTAAAATTCGCATTCCAACCCTTACTTTTCGCTGAGGAATAAGAACGATATTGATCAGTACCATCAGTGATTGATGAATTATTATAAGAGGATGACGACCATGTTCTTGCACCTGACAATTGTGATTCAACAAATACAGAAAAATTTTCTGTGATCTTACCTTCTACGCCGAATGTGCCGATTAATCCAGCAGAGTATCCTGTGGTTACGGTATATTGATAATCTTTGTGAGTAAAATTTCCCAGGTTGGTAGAAGTTGATTTGTTCTCATCTCGATTAAATCCAATCAGAACTCCACAGCCTGAATACACTTCAACATATTTATTCTGATAAAATTTAAAGAAGTACTGAGGTACTAGGGATATGCTGAAATTACTGGAATTATTAGTATTCTCATAAGAACTGCTATCACCAGAGTTTATCGTATAAGTTGTACCGTCTGAGTTATGTGTTCTGTTGGTATAATTAGAATATAAATCGAGATTAACTCTCCAGAATGAATTATTGCATTCATTAAACCTGTAACCTGCGGCGTAACCGTTAAACAGGTAAACACTAACTCCCTGAGTGAGATCTTTTTCTTCTTCCTGTGCAGAAGTTAAATTAAAAGAAAAGATAATGAACAAAACAGCAGAACTGATTAAAGTAAGTTTCATATGAACCCTTTATTTTTTTATTCCCCGAACTATTTAATTATTCGAATGAGGTTGCCTAAAATATTTTATGCTATCCTGAACTTGCCTGCCTGCCGGTAAGGCAGGCAACAGGTAGATTCGGAATGACAAAGTAAGACAGCCTCATTCTACTGAACTTCAATTTTTATTCCTGATTTAGTGTAACCTCAAATTTAGATAACAAATTTTTAACTGCATCTTTGTGAACCATAAAGTCCATCATTTTGAGTTTTACGTAATCTTCCCTGTAAAAATAATAGCCTGCCGGGCCAGTGTTCCGGGAACCTGAAGCAGAATCTTTTATCAGGTACCACATTACGCCATCTTTATTTGTATAACCAACAAGATGAATCCCATGATCATCGGTGGTTGTTTTGTTGTAAAAACGAAACTCTCTTGCATTCTCATCAATATATTGTGACGGAATATCGAATGATGGTACAATTGCAATTTTATGCCATGCATCATAACCGGGTTCTGACACATCTCCGCCTATTGCCATTGTGTACCCGTTTTTAATTGCTGAATTTAATGCTTGCATAAAATCATCAAGAGGCACATTATAATAATCAGCATTATGCCACCAGTTATCAGGTACTTCATATTCAACCTGCTGCCAGTATGGTTTCTGCATATATGAAAGTACATCAACGTAATCATCCATATTTAATTTGAGGTAATCTTTTAAATATTCTTTTGGGGTATAAGTTTTACCGTCAACTATAACCTGCGCAGGCGGTTCACCTATATAATGTTTTAAAATTGATTTGATAACTTTTACAACTTCGTCTTCATCCCACGCATTTGTAGCTTTTACGTTATTCAGATAATCCTGCATTTCTTTTATCATTATACTATGGTCCGGAAATTTTTGTCCTGATAACTTACAGGCAAAATTTTCTTCGGGAACGATACCATAATCTTTATAAATTCTTTTTACCGCATTTGCTTCAGAACCTTCTTCAAAAAGTGAATTACCTCTTTCTTCAACAAATCTTTTTGCTTTCTCAACATATTCCCAGTAGACTGTAAATATCTCTGAAAGTTTTACTTTAATATGCTGCTGGCGATACACTTCAGATTCGAAGAATGAAGTTGTTGAAAACGACCAGCAGGTTCCTGTGTTTCCCTGAGAGATAGGATCATCATACCAGAATTTTGTGAATTCATCTACTGATTTGGGTGCATTGATTTGCGATAAGTCAACCCTGAATTCTTTCTTCTTTTCTTTCGGTGGATTATTATATTCCTTAGTTGCTTCCTTTATTTCATCGTAAAAACCTTTTTTAGGTTCTACAAAAATTCCTTTATCTTTTTCTACCTGAGCCTGAATAGCAGGAATAAATATAAAAGACATCAGACAAACGATTATTAAAACCAAATATTTCATTGTACTATCCTTAAACAATATAAAACTGAAAATTTAACCTTTAAAATTATGGAAATTTAGAATTAAAGTTAAGACTAATGATTAAGAAATTTCAGGATAGGAATTGGTCCGATCAGATCTATGAACAGAAATTCCCGGCTAATAATTTTTTAGGAGAGCAGAAATTAACCGGGAATTATAGAAAACATTTAGTAAGAAATATCACTTACCTCAATCAATTCAGCCTCAATATCTTTTTCTTTGAGGAACTGAATGAACTCCGGGTTAAAATACTTCTGATGATTACTCTCAAACTCTTTAAGAAGATCTTCAAGCTCTTTATGCGGAAGTGAAGATTTCATATAGTTGAGACGTTCCTTATCATCAAAAATTTTGTAATAGAAGATTTGTTTATCTGTCATTTTAATCCACCTATTTAATGAATTTGGTTAAGCTAATATTTTTTCTGCGTGAAGAATATCCATGAATAATCCGTCTTTAATTGATTCCGCATTTTTCCTTGCGTTGGCAAGAGAATAAAGTATATACCTGTTAACTGTAAACACTTTTCTGGGTTCCAGTTCCGCCTGATCTAATAAAAGGTATCCTACAACAAGGTAACTGTAAAGTTCCAGTAAATCTTTTGCAGCAACATCCTGAAATGCAGGATCTTTTCTCTCAATTACATATTTAAGGCAGTCTTTAAATATTTCTCTTATTTCCTTAAGATGATTTACAAGTGGCGCTATGCCGCCTTTATATTCCTTCTTCTCTTTTTCATCAAATCGGTACCCGAGAACATCGTTTATTACTGACCCAATTGATGCAACAACCTGCAGTTGGGAAGTTCCTTCGTATATGTTAGTTATTCTTGCGTCCCTGGCCAGCCTTTCAATTTTAAATTCTTTCATATAACCTGTTCCGCCGTGAATCTGTAGTGCATCATAAGTGATCTTATTTGCAGATTCAGTCAGAATATATTTACACATTGGAGTAAGAAGGTTGGATTCTTTTATTAATTGTTTCAATCGGAAATTTTCTTCTGAAACACCTTTACCTTCTTCCTTCAACTTCTCGATTTGTTTTTCAAGCGTCTCTTTCTTATCTACACTTCTTGCGGCTTCGTACAATAGTGCACGGTTCGATTCAAGTAGGGTTCTCATATCAATAAGCATATTGGAGACAACCGGAATATTTATAATTGGTTTTCCGAACTGTTCTCTTTCACGTGCATATTTGACTGCCATTTCATAAGCTGCCTGCGAGATTCCCATAGCCTGGGCTGAAACTCCCATCCTTGCACGGAACATCAGATCAAATACATATTTAATTAATCCGAATCTTCTGCTGCCTATCAATTGAGCGGGTGTGTCATTAAACTGTAATTCGCAGGTAGGTGAACCATGAATTCCAAGTTTGTGTTCGATTCTCCTTACTCTAACTGATTCATCTCCGTAACAAACAAACATGCTTAAACCGCGACCGTCTTTTGTTCCGGGTTCAGTTCTTGCTAGTACAAGAAGAACGTTGCCGTTTCCATTTGTTATAAATCGCTTAACACCTTTAAGAAACCATTGACCTTTTTCATCCTGATAAGCGTGAAGTTTTACAGCCTGAAGGTCCGATCCGGCATCGGGTTCTGTAAGTGCCATTGCTCCTGTATATTCACCTGAACAGAAACCGGGAAGAAATTCCTGTCTTTGTTCTTCACTACCAAACTTTTTAATTGTATCAGCAATATCCTGTAGTCCGAATAAATTCATTAAGGAAGCGTCGGCACGTGAAACAAGCTCGATGGACATTATGTAAATCATAAAAGGAGCATTAAGTCCGCCGTATTTTCTTGGGAAGATTAAACCTGTCAGATCAGCCTGAGCAAGCCTTTTAAGATTTTCCTGTGTGCCTTTAGCATAACTAACTTTTCCATCTTTCAGCTCTGCGCCCTGTTCATCAACATCCGCAGCTCTTTCGGCTATAAAGTTACCGGCAATATCCCCGACTATTTCTAAAAGCTTTCTGTAATTTTCAATGGCATCATCATAATCAACAGGTGCATAGCGGTATTCTTTGGACTGCTTATAATCATCTTCAAAAATCGAGACAATGTCCTGGATTTCCAGATGATTAAAATAAAATTGTATGTCACTGTTATCCGTGAAAAAATTTGGCATAATAAACCTTATTTCAATTTATTTTTATAAGCTTCTATAAAAGCAGGAATAACTTGCGTAGCATCTCCAACTATTCCATAATGGCTGATATCAAAAATAGGAGCCTCAGGATCAGAATTAATTGCAATTATTTTTTGAGATTCCTGCATACCTGCACGGTGCTGAATAGCTCCTGAAATTCCCACAGCGATGTAAAGTTTTGGTCTAACAGTTACGCCTGTCTGACCAACCTGTCTGTCGGGGGTTACAAATCCCGCATCAACTGCTGCACGGCTTCCGGCAATTTCGGCACCTATAGTGTGAGCAAGTTCTTCAACAAGTTTAAAATTTTCTTTCGTTCCAAGTCCGTAACCACCGGCAACAATTATTGGTGAAGCCTTTAGGTTAACTTTATTTTCTTCACGGTGCTGTTCAATAATTCTTACCAATTCATCAGTTGGATCAGGGACAAAATCTATTTTGGTAATTTTTTCAGGATGTGGTTTAGGAAGAGGTGTTAATTCCATAACCCCCTCTCTAACTGTTGCCATCTGAACAGGTACATCCGGAGTAATAATGGTTGCAATGATGTTTCCGCCGAATGCCGGGCGAATCTGAAGAAGAAGTTTAGGGTAGTTTTCCTTTAAATAAGTAACATCTGATATCTGAAGATCAGTACAATCAGCCGTTAAACCGCTCCTGGTATGCGAAGCAACGCGAGGTGCTAAATCACGACCAATTACAGTTGCTCCAAACAGTACTATTCTAGGTGTAAATTCTTCTATCAGTTTTGTCAAAATTCTGCTGTAAGGAATTGTTCTGAAATATTTGAGAGATGGGTGATCAATTAATAAAACCTCATCAGCACCGTAACGAAATGTTTCCCTGGCAATTGGCTCAGCATTTTCTCCTATTACCACAGCCCTAACTATTCCGTTCATGGTTTGTGCAAGTTTATGACCTTTACATAATAACTCAAAACTTACATCGGCAGGTTTGCCTTCTCTTTGTTCAATAAATACCCAGACTTCATTGGAAAATTTCATTTGATAATTCCTTTAACCGAATATGTGATCAGTCATTAATTCATCAATTAAACCTGAAAGCGCTGTTTTTGTAGGTTCAACTTTTGTATGATTTCCACCCGCAAGAACGACCGATTCAACTTTATAAACTTTTGTCGGAGAACCCTTTATTCCGCATCTTTCCGGATCTACATTAAGATCATCTGTTGTCAGGGTTTTAATCAATAATTCTTTTTCTTCGTACTCATGAACAAGCTTATCAATATATAACAGAGAATTTTCCTCAGTCATCTTTTCAAGGTCTAATAATGATTTGGCGCCTTTAAATGCCATTACACGTTTAGTACTGAACGGACGTGGTTCAACAGCATCCTTTAGTACCGTAAGCAGAACCGGAATACTGCTTTCAACAATCTCATATCCGCCATCGATTTTTCTTCTAACCGTTATCTTATCTCTTTTAACACTAATTAATTCTTCAGTGTAGGTAATCTGAGGAATTCCAAGTTTCTCAGCAGTTTGTGGTCCAACCTGGGCAGTGTCTCCATCAATTGCCTGTCTTCCGGCAAAGATAAAGTGGAAATTCCCAATCCTATTAATTGCTTCAGAAAGCACATAGGATGTTGCCAGAGTATCTGCCCCGGCAAATTTTCTATCAGTTATCAAATACGCTTCGTCAGCTCCCATAAACAAACATTCACGTAATGTATCTGATGCTCTTGGCGGACCCATTGTAATAGCGGTAACTTTCCCACCATATTTTTCTTTTATCTGAAGAGCAAATTCCAGAGCAACTTTATCTTCATAATTAAATATTGCGGGAAGTTTGGACCTGTTGACGGTTCCATCATCCTTCATCACTTTACCCGAAATATTTGCTGTATCGGGGACCTGTTTAACCAATACTATAGAATTAAACATAAAACCCTTCTAATTTTATTTGCAATTATCACATTATGATTGCCTGAGTTGATAATACAGGACAAATAACATTCCACTATTATTTTTCGATCTATATTATCAGTTTTTACGATTATTTCTGTTCTCTTTCCAATAATTAGAAAGCTTAAATTTTCTATTTCTAATTATTGAGAAGATTTTAGAGAAATATCAGCTAAAAAAACTCATAAACTCAAATAAATTACTTATTTTTATTCCGTAAAAATTTAGGGCATTTATGAATCCTGTTGATCTGGAAAACCGCCGAAATAGAAAATATAAAAGATATGTTGCCGGCTCAATTATACTTTTAGGATTGTATATATTTTATTTGTGTGCTAACGGGTTTATGGCGGATCTTACTAAGGGTTATGAAAATTTGTTGCTTGATTGGTTGGGTAAAACGAATAAATGGAGTGGTTCATACGGACCTGATTCATTTGTTAAAATTATGGATTATCTATCCTCATTTGCTAGTAGTCTCTTTGTGGCAATTTTTACAATTGTATTCTTTGGGTATTCTATTATCAGGAAAAAGTATGCCGTATTTGTTACCTATTTTGTTGTGGTTTTTGGAGCGGGAATTTTCCATTTATTTCTGAAAAATATTTTTGGGGGAGAACCCTGGTACAATTGGCTTAATATGATCACGGCTGATGATAAGGAATTTCCAAGCGGGCATGCCATTATGTCTGTGGTTTTTTACTTTACACTAGCACGATTAATTTACCGTGCGCATCCTTCCCGGATTCTAAATAAATATCTCACAACAGTTGCGTTTATTCTAAGTTTTTCGATTGGAATAAGTCAAATTATAAGGGGCGCACATTCTCCTAATGATGTAATTGGCGGATGGGCAATGGGTTTTGTATGGATTTCGGCAGCGTGGCTGATAGACCATAAATTGAGAAAAAAGCGCTATCAAAAGGATCATACAAAATCATCGAATTTAACAGAGACTTAAGCAACACTTATCGTTGATTCAGTAAATAAATTCCAGGTCAAAGATAAATATATAATTAAGGAAAGAATCCTGGTTTATTTTTTTCTTTCAAGTCCATATTTGTTGATTTTATTGTACAAAGTTACCCTGTCAATCTTAAGTGCTTCAGCACTTCGTGAAATATTCCAGTTTAATTCATTTAGTACCAGTGTAATGTGTCTTTTTTCCATGGCTGCTATACTTTTGTCATTTTTATCATAATTATTATTAGAACTTACCTGGAATGGAAGATCATTTACCGAAATACTGGTTGACTTACTAACTACCACTGCGCGCTCAATCGCATTTTCAAGTTCTCGTACGTTTCCCGGCCATTTATACTTAACCAGAAAATCCATTGCTTCAGGTGAAATCAGATCTTTCTTTTTATTCATAGAGACTGAGAATTTTTTAAGGAAATAGTAGGCAAGCAAGGGAATATCTTCAATTCTTTCCCGGAGAGGGGGAATAAGAATTGTGAATACATCCAGCCTGTAATATAAATCCTCACGGAATTTTCCCTGTTTAACCAGGTCCTCAAGAGGTTCATTTGTTGCCGCAATTACCCTGAAATCACTTTTAATTACTTCATTACCTCCCACTCTTGTAAACTGTTTAGTTTCGATAACACGTAAAAGTTCAACCTGCATTTTAGGTGAAACACCTCCGATTTCATCTAAAAATATGGTTCCTCCATTTGCCATTTCAAATTTGCCTTTGCGTTTGAATTGAGCCCCTGTGAATGCACCTTTTTCATGTCCGAATAATTCGCTCTCCAGCAGGGATTCAGCCAGAGCACCACAATTAACAGTGATAATGGGGAAATATTTCCTTTTACTGTTTATGTGAATCGCTTTAGCCACAAGTTCCTTTCCTGTACCGCTTTCACCTCTAATCATAACGGTAGTATCTGTTTGAGATACTGTGTTGATCAGGGAGTATATTTTTTTTATTTCACCACTTTCCCCGATAAGATTATCAGGTTTTATAATCTCATCCAGATTTTCTTTAAGCGCTTCATTTTCAGTTTTTAAATATTTCTGATTGAGTGCATTTTCAATCAGATTTGTCAATTCGTCAGGATCAACCGGCTTGGTAATATAATCATAAGCACCACTCTTCAAAGCTTTTATTGCCGATGGTACTGATGCAAATGCGGTAATTAAAATTACTATTACCGATTGATCAAATTCTTTGACCTTGTTTAAAAGATCAAGTCCGCTCATTCCCGGCATTTTCATATCAACCAGCAGGATATCATATTTTCCTATTTCAAAATGCTTTAATGCTATTTCGCCGCTGTCTGCTGTTTCAACAAGGTATCCATCCTCCTCGAACCAATGTTTTAAAGATTGTCTTACGATTAATTCATCATCAACTACTAGTATTTTTGCTTTAGATTTCATTTTTCACTTCTTGGGATATATGTTTTAATGGTAAAGAGATTTTGAATGTGGTTCCTTCAACAGATGTTTGTTCGACTGATATTTTTCCGTAATGCTGTTTGATTATGCCATAGGCAACAGCCAATCCAAGACCGGTTCCTTTATTCTCACTTTTTGTTGTATAAAACGGTTCAAAGATATGAGGCAGATCCTTTTCTATAATTCCTTTCCCCTGGTCCACTACTCTTATAACCGCATCATTATTTTTCTTTTCGAGAATTACCTTCAAAGCTTGTCCTTTATTCATAGCCTCGATTGCATTAATCAGGATTGCAATACATGCCTGCTCAATCTTCTGAGAATCACATTCGACTTCAAGCTTATTTATTTTATACTCTTTAATCAGCTTTATCATATTAATTTCAAAATGATGATTGATAAGAATCAGACTTTTATCAATAATTTCTGTCAATTCATTTTTACTGAATATCCCCTCATCTTTATGAGAGAAAAGAAGCAAATCTGTCACAATTTTTCCGCAACGTGTCGATTCATCAGATATGAGATTTAAATATCCTATCAGATCTTTAAATTCGCCGTTTTTACTCATTCGCGATAATTTTTTAGAGATGAGTTTGCTGTATGTTAAAATACCTTCAAGCGGGTTATTAAGTTCGTGAGCTACAGTTGCAGATAATTTTCCCAGAGATGCAAGTTTTTCAATCTGAGTTATCTGTTCATATATTTTCTTAAGTTCCTTATTTTTTTCTTCCACTTTATGATTAAGGGTTTCTGACCAATCCTTGATTTCGTTATATGCTTTATTAAGTTTGAACGACATATGGTTGAACTCATCAGCAACCTGTCCGAGTTCATCTTTTGAGTTGATTTGAATTTTATAATCTAGATTTCCTTTGGTTAGTTCTTCAATCCCCGTTAAGATTTTTTTAAGAGGCTTGTTTACCAATACAATAATAAATATTCCTGTGAAAGCAGAAATGAAAATAGTTAGAACAATAGCATTTGTAATAATGGTTTTTGTGTTTGCTTCAATTATTTGATCCATCTTTTCGGTTGATACTACAACATCCAGAATTCCCAGTATTTTTATATCGGGCGAATGTTCATGACATGTGCCATTGGAACAATCTGCATTATTTTGTATAGGATTAACTAATCCTAAAACCTTCTTATCATTTTTAAAAATGTATTCTCTTATCATTTCATTTTGTGAAATATTCAAAGGCACAATCGTATGAGAATGGCATACGTAGCAAGCTTCATTTTTTTTGTTAATAAATTTGTTAATCTCGGTTGAATCTGTTGAATAACTGATTTTTCCCTGTTTATTATATATTCTTATTTTTTCAACCCCGGTTTCAGTTCCTATCATATTTATTATCTCATAAATATCCTGCCTTCTGTTTAGCAGCATACTGTAGCGCGTAGATTTTTTGATAAGATCGCTAATATTGTAGGCATTTTGAATTGAGGCTGCTTTGAGGTCTTTTTTCAGAACGGATAGGGTATATAAAGTATAGATTGCCAAGTTAATTAGCAGGATAACCGAAATGATAAGAGTAAGCTTTATGCTTAACCTATTTAAAAATGTGGGATGCATATTCTCCCCGAATCTCCCCGAAAATTATATTTAAACGTAATTAACTAAGCATTTATATACAAGTTGTACAGTTGAAATTATATACAGTCTTGAGCTAAAAATTTCCAATCCGGATTACGTTGAGTGAAATTGTTGTATTTATAAATAGCCTCTGCACAATTGAAAAAAATAAACGTTCAAAAATCATACTATCTAATGCTGGAGTAAGATTAAGACTAAGTCTTTGTTATTATAATGAAAATAGTTAATCGATATCTCAGTGATTTATTCAGATAAGCTCGAACGATTTAAATAATAGCAGTTTCTATTAGTACTTTATAAACGAATAAAAAATCTGCAGGAATTGTTTACAATGTTAATTTTTGCTTGACAAATGAAATAAGTTCTGAAAAGTCATGAGAAACCCGGAAAAGCTTCTTAATACTATATTCATTAAGGAATAGTTGAAATTTTCAGAAAATATCAGTCTTTGCAAAAAATATCTATAAGAAAATGCAATAAACTAAGGTAATCCAAGAACCTGATTTTGCATATTGATATTTTTTCGTAAAAAGCAGCAGGAAAAAATAAAATTTAATTGTTTATCATAATTCTCAATGGAATTTAGGATTTTGTTTTTCACCAACCATTTACATACCAATTAGAAATAAAAATTATTTTATTCTCTATCCTAAAAAAAAATATTTTCCAACTTACCATGATTGAGAATTATACAGTCCCAAAGATCGGGAAATTAAACTTTGCTACATGCAACTCTTTTTATATTCAATAATTTCGCATATTTCCCATTTCTTCTATTTTGAGCAAAATTGGTACGATATTGTATTATAAATTGAGTTAGTTAACTATATGATTATTAAAGTTCGCAACATCTTTTGAAAGGAGGGGAAAATGTCTGGGAAAAGCCGTCGTGACTTCCTCAAAACTACTGCTTTGATTGGAGCCGGGATTACCGGACTCTCCACATCAACTGCAAAAGCAGGTCCAAAAAATATTTTATCTGAAGACAGGATGGGTGTTTTAGTAGATACTACTGTTTGCGTTGGGTGTCGTAATTGTGAATGGGCGTGCAAGAAAGCCCATGATTTACCAGCAGGGGACTTAGATTCCTATGAAGACCGTAAAATTTTTGAGACTAAAAGGAGACCTGGTGAAACTGCTCTTACTGTAGTTAATGAATATTCTCCGGGAAAAAACTCTAATCTTCCCGTGGATGTTAAAGTGCAATGTATGCATTGTGATCATCCGGCTTGTGTATCTGCCTGCATAGTTGGTGCTTTCTCAAAAAACGAAAATGGTTCTGTTATCTGGGATACAGATAAGTGTATTGGTTGCCGGTATTGTATGGCTGCCTGTCCGTTTCAGGTTCCTGCATTTCAATATGACAAAGCACTTAATCCGAAAATAATGAAATGTGATTTTTGTTTTGAAAGAACGAAAACCGGCAAACTGCCTGCCTGTGTAGAAATATGTCCTGTTGAAGCTCTGACATATGGATCAAGGAATGAACTTGTTAAAATTGCACGTGACAGGATAAAAAGAGATCCCGAACGATATGTAGATCATATTCTGGGTGAGTATGAAGTGGGCGGAACATCTTGGATGTATTTATCAGGTAAAAATTTTGCTGAACTTGATTTTCCAACGCTTGGAGTTAACCCGGCTCCCGGTGTATCAGAATCCATTCAACATGGAATCTTTGCTTACTTTGTTCCACCGGCTTCATTGTATGCTTTGCTTGGTGGTATTATGTGGATTACAAAGCATCGTAAAGAAGCAGAGGAGGAAGAAAAACAATGAGTCATGAATTTATTAATCCTGCTCCTGTGAAACACAAATATTTTACTCCGGGAGTAATTGTTTTAATTATAATTGCAATAAATGGATTAGTGTTTTTAATGGGAAGATTCTTTTTTGGATTGGGGGCTGTAACTAATCTGAACAATCAATATCCATGGGGTTTATGGATTGGTGTTGATGTTGCAGCGGGCGTTGCACTTGCAGCCGGCGGATTCACTACTGCAGCACTTGGTCACGTAATGCACAGGGATGAATATGCAGCAATAGTGCGACCGGCACTATTAACTGCAATGCTTGGATACACTTTTGTTGCAATGGGAGTTTTTGTGGATATCGGTAGATGGTACTTTATATGGCATCCATTGATTATGTGGAACGGCAGTTCCGCGTTATTTGAGGTTGGTATTTGCGTTATGATCTATATGTCTGTTCTCTACATCGAATTTTTACCAATCGTAACTGAAAGATTTATAGGTAAAGTTAACCTTCCCGGTTTTTTCTCCGCATTAAATAAAATAGTTGATAAATTTCTTAGATTACTCGACCGGGGTCTTTCAAAAACAATGTTCATTTTTATTATTGCTGGAGTAGTACTCTCAACACTCCATCAATCTTCATTAGGGACTTTGATGGTTATTGCCGGACCTAAGATGCACCCTTTATGGCAAACTCCTATTCTCCCTCTTTTATTTCTTTTGTCTGCAATCTCAGTCGGTTTTCCGATGGTAATTTTTGAATCTTTACTCGCGTCAAGGTCATTAGGTTTGAAACCCGAAATGCATGTTCTTTCTCGTCTGGGTTCATTAATTGCTCCGATATTGGGAATTTATCTTGCATTTAAAATTGGTGATATGTTCATTCGTGAAACTTTTGTTTATTTAACTGTTATTAATACAGCTAGTGTAATGTTCACCATCGAACTTCTATTCGGAGTGATAATTCCACTAAGAATGTTTCTTTCCCCAAAAGTTTTAAAATCCCCGGCATTACTTTTTACTGCATCAGCATTAGTTGTTTTAGGCGTATTGCTAAACAGAATAGATAATTTTATTGTGGCTTATAATCCTCCTTATTCAGTCAGTTCTTATTTCCCTTCATTTGGAGAAATTTCTGTAACGGTTGGTTTTGCTGCAATTTTAATTCTTATATACAGATTTATAGTATTAAATTTCCCTGTAATAAGTGTTCCGGGGAAAGAAGCTGCTCCTCAAACTAAATATACAATCAGGGGGGTGAGGTAATGGAAAAAATTTTAACATTTATTTTATTTCTGATATTATTTTCCGGATTAAATGCACAGCAAAATCCGGTAAACGATCATTCGAAATTAAACATCAACTGTAAAACCTGTCATACCTGTGATGTTCCGACTAAAACTGATCCGTGCCTTGTTGCCTGTCCCCGGAATAAAATGGTAACTGTTTATCAAAGTCCGGATAAAACACCTGAATTAATTGTACTTGATCAAATATCGGATAGATATGGACCGGTTTATTTTTTACACAAGATACACGCACAGATGTCTGTAATGTCGGGCGGCTGTGAGAATTGTCATCATCATAACACATCAGGACCAATACTCAAATGCAATACTTGTCACGATACTTCCAGAAAACGTGAAGATGTAAGTGTACCTGATTTGAAGGCTGCCTTTCACAGACAATGTATAGATTGCCACCGCGAATGGAGCCATGAGACCGGATGTAATTTCTGCCATACTTTAAAAGATGATTTAAAAACCGGGAAAAAAGAAAGTGTGCAAAAACAGTATGCAGGCAAGGATCACCCTGCAGTTCTTGAGCCCGGTAAACTTGTTTACAAAACAACATCAGCTAAGGGAAATTTTGTAACATTCTTTCATAGCGATCATACAAAGAAATTTGGTCTGAATTGCATCAATTGTCATAAGCAGGAAAATTGTACGAAGTGTCATGATTTAACGAAAAACAAAGAGACAAATCCAAAGCCGGTGGTAACAAAAAAATCTTTTGAAGAACAGCATAAAAATTGTATAAGCTGTCACAAAGATAGTAATTGCAATGAGTGCCACAGCAATACAGAACAAGAGCCGTTTGATCACTCAAAAAAAACTGGCTGGGAGCTTAATAAATATCATATAAATTTAGCTTGCAGTAAATGTCACGGTGAAACAATCCCATTTAAAAAACCGGATAAGAATTGTGTAAGCTGTCATCAGGGATGGAACAACGGAACTTTTAAGCATGCGGTAACCGGATTACAGCTTAATGAAACCCATATGGAACTTGGTTGCGAGGACTGTCATATTGATAGAAACTTTGCTGTTAAACCAAATTGCGACAATTGTCATGAAAATTATTCTTTCCCTAAACAAAAACCAGGTAAACTTGTCGGGAAATAATATGTTAATCTGATGATAATGACTTTGTCGGGTATTAGAAGTAATTGATGATTACAATGATGAAATATTTTAATATTTATGTTTAAGAAACTTGGCTTCCGATTAATATTTGTAGTAGCATTAACATCATTAGTGATAATTGGTGTTTTTGCATACTTTAATATAAAATCTCAAAGTAAAAGTTTAATATCTGAAGTTGAAAGACATGCAAATCAACTTGCCGAAACAGTAATATCAAGTACCCGTTATGATATGCTTCTCAATCAGCGGGAACGTATTCAGCAGACAATAAATTCAATTGGTACTCAGCCTCAGATAAGAGATGTTAGGATTATTAATAAAATCGGTGAAATTATTTATTCATCTGATTCGACTAACATTAATAAAATGGTAGACAAGCGTGCAGAAAGCTGTTACGCTTGTCATGCTGAAGATAAACCACTCGAACAAATTTCCATTACTGAAAGAACAAGAATTTTCAGAGTTCATCCGGATTCAAACCGGGTTATCGGAATTATATCCCCAATATATAATGAAAAATCCTGCTGGCATTCAGACTGCCATGCACATCCCGAAAATCAGAAAGTACTAGGAGTTTTGGATGTAACGATTTCGCTTGCAGAAGTTGACAATACAATTCTAAAAAGCGAATGGGAAATTGTATTTTTTGCTCTCATTGCTATTCTGGCTACGGGGCTTCTAATTGGATTTTTTGTACGAAGATGGATTTCCACCCCTGTTAATGATTTATTAGGTGGAACTGAACAGGTGAGTGCCGGAAATTTAAATTATGCAATAAAAGATCTCGGAAATGATGAGATCGGTAAACTGGGACAATCATTTAATAATATGACAAGGAAACTTTCTGAAGCAAGGATGCAATTATTTCAATCCGATAAAATGGCATCACTCGGAAGATTAGCTGCAGGAGTTGCGCATGAAATAAATAATCCATTAACCGGGGTTCTGACATATAGCAGTTTTTTACTAAAGCGAACCAAAGACAACCCGGAATTTCAGGAAGATCTTAAAGTTATAGTAAGAGAAACATTACGCAGCAGAGAAATAGTTAAAAGCCTTCTGGATTTTGCAAGGCAATCAGTACCGAAAAAAAGCAGTGCGGATTTAAATGAGATAATTGAAAAAGCCATTAGTGTTATTGATAACCAGCTATCTTTAAATAAAGTAAAAATTATTAATAAATCTGAACCTGATCTTCCGAACATTATTGTTGATGCAAACCAGATCCAACAGGTTTTTATTAATCTGTTTGTAAATGCATCAGATGCAATTGGGAAAACCGGTGGGACAATAACAATAAATTCTCATAAAATCTCGCTTTCTCCATACGGAAGTACACAGATAAAAAAAGCTATGTGCCCAAAGCGCCACAGCCTTATGGATAACGAATTCAGAATCGATGGTTTACCATCAATAAAAGTTAAAGTTTTGTCTGATCATAAAGAAGGAGTCCTGCATCTTGATCCTGTTTATGGTAAACACAGCAATTCCTACAGTGCGGGTTTTAAAGTTGCAAAAGATGTGAAATTTGTTTGTCCCGATTGTAACAGTTCTCTTACACAGCCTGATAAAATATGTCCCAAATGCGGTTCACCTGTCCTGGTCTTTGAAATTGAAGGACAGGGCGTATATGAAGTTTGTTCCTCAGAAAATTCTGATTGGGAAAAATGGGAATTTGTTGATACAGCTGGGTTAAAAGAATATATTGAAATAAAAATTACTGATACAGGCTGCGGAATCAGTAATGAAGATTTAACAAAAATTTTTGATCCTTTCTTTTCAACTAAAGGGCAAAAAGGAAATGGTCTCGGCTTAGCAGTTATCTGGGGAATAATTGATAATCATAACGGGACTATTAATGTTGAAAGCCAGGTTGACAGAGGAACATCATTTATTATAAGACTCCCTTTAACACAGCAAAGACAATAACATGAACACTATACCCCGAATATTGGTGATTGATGATGAACAGGTAATTCTTGATGCTGTTATTAAAATTTGTTCGCTCGAAAATTATAATGTTGATATTGCAACCAATGTTAAAACAGCAATTGAAAAAATTTCCGGAAACTATTATTCGATTATAGTCTGTGATATTATGATGCCTGATGGTAACGGGTTTCAAATACTCGATGAACTGCATAACAGAAATATTGATAGTGCAGTAATTATGATGACCGGGTATTCCACTGTAGAAAATGCTGTTAATTCACTTTACAAAGGTGCAGTGGATTTCATTCCCAAACCATTTACAGTTGATGAACTGCTGAATTCAATTTTCAGAACCATCAGGTATATACAGATTATCAAAAGGATAAAAGAGCTGCCCATTGAAAAAAGATTTTCAGAATTAGTGTATGTTAATTGTCCGGCAAAATATATGAGACTTGGTTATTCAAGCTGGCTATTCTGTGAAAGAGAAGGATCTGTTTTAATTGGGGTATGTGATCTTTTTATGAAAACAATTGATTCCATTAAAGAGATTGAATTTATGAGCCCTGAAGATGAGCTGATTCAGGGAATAAGTTGCACTACAATGAAATCTGCTGATGAAAGGGTGCATAAAATATTGTCGCCTGTATCTGGTCGCATTGTAGAAGTAAATGAAGCTTTAAGAAAAAATATCAGCTTGATTGAAAAAGATCCTTTTTTTGAAGGCTGGCTTTACCGTGTTATTCCTGCTGATTTTGATTATGAAAGTAAGCATTTAGTTCCCTGTAGTTCTGACAGATTATAGATTGTTTAAGAAGATAAAAAAATAAATCCCTAGGAGAAAAATTATGGCATTATTTATACTCGCAGTAATCATTTTCGTCATTGCGGATATTCTAATTCGTATGATAGGAAAAAGGTTAACTGAACAAAAACTAATTAAAGAGCGAAAACAAGTATTAGATGATAGCCTGAAACTTGATTTTACTAATGAAGCTAAAACTCTGAAGCGTGCAGAAGTTCCAAATCCAAAAGCGAAAATTCTTTGTGTTGATGATGAAGAAGTCATTCTTGGAAGCTTTAGAAAAATACTAGTGCTCGATGGTTACTCTGTTGATACTGTGGAAACTGGGCAGGAAGCGCTTGGTTTAATCCAGAAGCATCATTACGATTTTCTTTTTACCGATCTTAAAATGCCATTAATGGATGGTGTTGAAGTTACAAAATCTGTTAAGCATATAAGACCTGATATAGATGTAATAATTATAACCGGTTATGCTTCTGTAGAAACCGCAGTTGAAACCATGAAATACGGGGCAATGGACTATGTACAAAAACCGTTTACGGAAGATGAACTTATTGAATTTGTTAAGAAAGCTTATATTAAAAGACAGGATAAAATTCAGAAACAGCTTAAACCTAAAGTTCACATTACTGATATGCCGGCTTCCAACGATTTTACCAAAGGAGAGTTTTCAATTCCGGGCGGAGTCTTTATTTCAAAAAATCATACCTGGGTTAGCTTAAACCAGGATGGAATAGCAAAAGTTGGAATAGATGACTTTGCAAAAAAAATGATTGGGAAAATTGGTTCGCTTGAGCTGCCAAACCTTGGAATGAATATTAAAACAGGTCAGCCTCTCTTCACCATCAGACAGGGTAACCGAACTATAACATTTAATTCTCCTGTCAGCGGAAAAGTGGCACAAATAAATACTCTGCTTGAAGATAATGTTAATGCACTGGAACGGACTCCTTATGAAAGAAACTGGATTTGTGCTTTAGATACGGAGAATATAGACAACGAAATAAAAGAGATGCATATTGGAAAATCTGCAGTAACATTTTTCCAGGAAGATATTGAAAAGTTTAAAACTGTTTTTTCTGAAATATTAAAATCAGAAAAAAATGGGGATGAATATCTTGAAGACGGATTATCCGTCGGGCAGCTAGAAAAACTAAATGATGTAAACTGGAACAAGATTGTAGCAGAATTTTTTGTAAGATAATTTTATTTTCAGATATTACTAAACCTTCAGGTAGCTGAATTGCCTGAAGGTTTTTTTTTTTGATAAAATTATTCAATCTAATGTTTTGCTTCTGCTTCTATTTCAATTTTTCCGGCTTTTCTGAAATCAAGTGTGAATTTTTTAGAGTTATTTATAACTGCATTCTCCTTCAGATTCATCACCATTATATGGTAACCACCCGGTTTAAAAACAAGCGAATCATGAGGAGCAACAACAAGATTTTTAACCTGTCTCATTCCCATCATATCATCTTTTTTATATGTTTCATGAATCTGGATATCATCCGAGATACCTGAAGTTACTTTATATAATGTATCTGGGTTATTGCCTGAATTAATTATTGTACAATAGACAGCCGTGTTAAAGCTTTCGGGTGCAGGGCGCATCCAGGTATTTTTAACGGTTATGTTATTTCCATTTTGGAAAAGAAATAAGATAGATAACAAAACTAGTTTCATTTATTTTTCCTTTATTCAAGATTTCTGATGTCGTTAGTTAATTCTTCAGCTTTGGCTGTACTTCCTTTATATATTTTTCTCAGATTTCCATCTTTATCTACTAAAGAAATTCTATCTGTGTGAATAATAAAGTACGAAGCTTCGCCCATTTCATTGTAAGTTGTATCATCATGAAAAGCTTTTATATTAAATATTTTTAGCAGTGAATCGATATTGTTTTTGTTTCCGGTTAAGAGTTCCCAGTGTTTCATATTCATCTCACGAACATTTGCATATTGCTTTAATACATTTGGAGAATCCCGCTCCGGATCGAACGTAAACAGAATAAATTTAACATTCTTCAGCTCATTTTCAGATAACTGTTCCTCAGCAAGCTGCATATTGTGAGTTGTCATAGGACATATATCCGGACAATGAGTATAAATGAAACCAATTACTGCAATTTTATTTTTGATAATTTCAGGATAATTAATTTCTAAGCTATCCTGGTTAACAAAAGATAGATCTTTCGTCGTTACCTTTTCGTTCAAATCAAACTTGTTACCGCAGCCGCTTAATAAAAATGTTATAGAAAAAAGAAATAAAATTTTTTTCATTTATTTTAGTTCTAATAATTTATTTAAAATATAATGAAACTTATAGAAAATAGTCGCAAGATGTAAGTGACCTACAGTATCCGAAGGTATGCAAAAATTAAGTTATATTTAAAAAATAAGTAAACATTTCCGGTTTGAAATCAGTTTTAAAAAAGAACAAAGTAAATACTTCACTACGGAAACCTGATCAATCTGTTGAGGGACCGATTCCTTCTGCTTTTTGCAGACAGAAAAAAAAGGAATTGGAATATCTCCAGATTCATTTGTATAAAAATATTAAGTGGCTTACTCACGTTAAAATTCCTTACCAAACGGATTTTGAATCTGTTGTTTCCGAATTAATTATTCAACACGCAAAAAATTATTTTATCGTAGGATGTAACCATACGAATTTCAAATATTTGAACGAAAGAGGATATAAGGGAATCAGGATGGGAAGGGAGGCGATACTGGATCTTGATTTCAATCATTTTAAGAAAAGTTCTTTGAAAGAACTTGTAAGAAGGGGAAGGAAAAACGGGAAAGTTGAAGAAATTTTTTATTCTGAAGAATCTGCACGGCAACTCCAGGAATTCCGGAAGGTCAGCAGGCATGGTAAAGAACCCCAGCTTAAATATCTGTTTAATACAGAATTTGAAAATTGTAACAGGTTATTTGTTTTTAACAGCCCTGAAAACATTTGGTTAGGAGCAATTCTAATTTCATATAAAAGTGAACAGTTTGTACAAACGGAATCAATCCTGCGCAGAATAAACGCCCCGATCGGAGTTATGGAAGCTTTAATAAATGAAATCTTTCTTCAATTAAAAAGAGAAGGATATAAATATTGGACACTGGGTGCCGTTCCTTTTACAATTCATGGTTCGAGAATTTTTTCAAAGGAATTTATGATAAATATAGGAGGAAGACTTCTAAGATTTGCTTACAATTATAAAGGATTGTTCAGTTTTAAAAATAAATTTAATCCTATCTGGAGTGATTATTACATTAGCATACGACCATCATTCAGTCCCGGAGCGATGTTTGGGATATTAAAGGAAAGCAATTTACTTCAACTCGCAATACATAAACTTATTCATCCGGGAGGTAAATAGATAATCCCGGTTATCCCTTTTATTTTATATTTGCAGTGAACATCATATAAAAATATTTTCAGGGAAAATTGTTTCAAAACTCTGGGATTAAACTCGTTCTTCGCGCACTGCGCCATCGGAATTACAGATTATTTTTTGGCGGACAGGCAATTTCACTTATCGGAACCTGGATGCAGCAGATTGCACTTGGCTGGCTCGTCTATAAGTTAACTGATTCTGCTTTTCTTCTTGGGATTGTTGGTTTTGCCAGCCAGATTCCAACATTCTTATTTGCAACATTTGCCGGGGTGTTTGCCGACAAATATGATAACCATAAAATTATTTTAACTACCCAGACTCTCTCAATGGCTCAGGCTTTTATTCTTGCATACCTGACTTTAAGTCATCAAATAACAATTTGGCCAATAATTTTATTGAGCATTGTCGCTGGGATCATTAATGCTTTTGATATGCCTACCAGGCAGAGTTTTGTAATTGAAATGGTTGAAGATAAAAAAGATCTGCCAAATGCCATTGCATTAAATTCCTCAATGTTCAATTCCGCCAGATTAATCGGACCCACTATCGCTGGTTTTCTTATATCTTCAGTTGGAGAGGGGATGTGTTTCCTTATTAACGCTATAAGCTACATAACAGTAATCGGTGCTTTACTTGCGATGAAGATAAAAAAGAAAAATAGAATCCTGGTAAAGAAAAAAGTATTAACCGAACTAAAAGAAGGAATTAAATATTCTTATAATTTTAAACCAATCCGTGCCCTGCTGTTGATGATAGCGGTTGCCAGTCTTGCCGGAATGCCGTATACAGTTCTGATGCCTGTAATTGCTCGTGATGTACTTCATGGAAATGCAAGTACGCTTGGATTTTTGATGGGAGCAATTGGTATAGGGGCAG
Source organism: uncultured Ignavibacteria bacterium (assembly GCA_963815785.1). Lineage (GTDB taxonomy): Bacteria > Bacteroidota > Ignavibacteria > Ignavibacteriales > Ignavibacteriaceae > DATFVA01. The sequence continues at coordinate 38,628 of CAWFHZ010000013.1, read as the reverse complement.
TGACAGGAGCATTGTATCTGGCTTCGAGAAAAACTGTTATTGGTCTTGGAAAATGGATTTATTATGCTTCCGGGATATTCGGTGTGAGCCTTGTTTTATTTTCTTTTTCAAGAAACATTCCTTTATCTTTATTCCTGATGCTATTCACTGGTTTTGGTATGATGGTTCAAATGGCTTCATGTAATACAATGCTTCAGACTATTGTTGACGATGATAAAAGGGGCCGGGTGATGAGTCTTTATGTTACAGCATTTATGGGAGCCGCACCTTTTGGAAGTCTGATTGCAGGAATTTTAGCTAGCAGGATTGGTACACCAGCTACACTTCTGCTTAGTGGATTAACTGTTCTTATAGGTGCAGTTGCATTTGCGAAAGTTCTACCTTCTTTAAGAGTCCTTGTAAGACCAGTTTATGTCGATAAAGGAATAATTCCTGAAGTATCCAAAGGGTTACAAACTACGACTCATCTTCATATGCCCCCAGAGGACTGATTCTCCCTTTCATTAAAAACTGTAATAATTGAACAAATGATTTATTAATTTGTAGGTGATTTTAACGCAAAAAAGGATGGGTAAAATGGAGAATAAAAAGAAAAACAAAGATATGCTCCCTGAAGATTTTCAATCTTATGGCTATAAATTAATTGACTGGGTTGCTAATTACTTTGAAAAAATTGAAGAATATTCCGTTCTGCCTTCGATTAAACCGGGAGATATTCAGCATCAGCTTCCTGCAAATCCGCCTGAAAATTCTCAATCAATGGATGCAATTATTTCTGATTTAGATAAAATAATAATACCCGGAATGACTCACTGGAACCATCCTGATTTTATGGCTTATTTTAATTCGACTTCAAGTTCACCGGGAGTTCTGGCAGAACTTGTAAGTGCAGCGTTTAATGTTAACGGAATGCTCTGGCGGACAGCTCCGTCTTCGGTTGAGCTTGAAAGAGTGACATTAAACTGGCTCAAGCAAATGATCGGAATTCCTGATGACTTTTGGGGAATTATTTATGATACTGCATCAGTAAGTTCACTTCACGCAATTGCAGCAGCAAGGGAACAAATTCCGGATCTTCATATAAGAGAAAAAGGAATGAGTGGAAGAAAAGATATTCCCAGGCTGCGTTTGTATTGCTCGGAACAGGCTCATTCATCAATTGATAAAGCAGCTATCACTCTTGGTATCGGGCTTGAAGGTATAAGAAAAATACCCGTTGATAAAGATTACAGAATGATACCTGCTGTATTACAAAATGCAGTAGAAGAGGATAAACAAAATGACTGGCTGCCTTTTTGTGTTGTTGCTACTGTTGGTACTACATCAACAACAAGTATAGATAGTGTTAAAGAAATTGGGGAGATCTGTGCTAAGGAAAATATCTGGCTGCATGTTGATGCGGCGTATGGCGGCACAGCTGCAATAGTTCCTGAAATGAAATACATTCTTGACGGAATAAACCAGGCAGACTCAATAGTGGTCAATCCTCACAAATGGATGTTTACTCCTATTGATTTAAGTGCTTTTTATACAAAGAAACCGGATGTACTTAAGCGGGCATTCAGTCTTGTACCTGAATATTTAAGAACGAATGAAGATAGTGAAGTAGAAAATCTGATGGATTACGGGGTTCAACTTGGAAGAAGATTCCGTTCATTAAAACTATGGTTTGTTATCCGTTATTTCGGAGTAAACGGAATAATAGATATTCTCCGCGAACATCTTCGTCTCGCAAAATTATTTGCAGAATGGATTGATGCGTATCCAAAATTTGAACGAATGGCTCCTGTTAATTTTGGAGTAGTCTGTTTCAGATTTCATCCTTCGGGTATTACTGAAGATGAGGAGTTAAATAATTTAAATGAAGAATTGCTTAACGTAATAAACGGGACAGGCAAACTCTTTATCTCTCACACTAAACTTCATAATAAATATGTTATCAGGATTTCAATATCAGGTTTGAGAACTGAAGAAAGACACGTGAAAAACGCCTGGATATTAATCAGAAAAGAGGCGGAAAAACTTTTAGCAAGAGAAAATTAAAAGATTCTTTTTACATTCTTGATTCACAATCCAGATTTGATAGAATTAATACATTTTATCCGACAATTTAAATTATTAGCCTAATTGATTTCAAGCTTCTTCATCTTTCTCCAAAGCGTTGATGGATTTATCTCCAATTCTGCTGATGCTTTCGTTCGATTCCAGTTATTCTTTTCTAAAACAGAGATTATTAGCTCCCGTTCTGCATCTTGAAACCCATTTTTTGAATTTTTTTTATCTGGAGTATTTATTTTACTCTTTTGTTCTCGTAATCTTTTAGGCATGCATTCAACTTGAATAATTTCTCCGTCACATAGTACAAAACAATGTTCGATAACATTTTCTAATTCTCTTATATTTCCTGGCCAATCATAATCCATAAGAATATCATAAGCACCAGAAGAAAATTGTTTTATATTTTTATTAAACTTTTCATTAAATCTTTCTATAAAATGATTTACTAATAATGGAAAATCATCCATCCTGTCTCTTAATGGTGGTAGTTGAATATTAATTACATTTATCCTGTAAAATAAATCTTCACGAAATCTACCAGCAGTAATTTCATTTGCTAGATCTTTGTTTGTCGCTGCAATAATTCGTGCATCAAGCTTTATACTCTTATTGCCGCCAACTCTTTCAAACTCGCGTGTTTCCAAAACTCTAAGAAATTTAGTCTGCACGCCTTTAGAAAGATCTCCAATTTCATCAAGAAATAAAGTTCCTCCTTTTGCCAACTCAAATTTTCCAATTTTAGTTTTAATAGCGCCGGTAAAAGCTCCTTTCTCGTGCCCAAACAATTCACTTTCTATCAGCGATTCAGCAAACGCACTGCAGTTAACGGCTATAAATGGAGTCGTTTTTCTTGAGCTGTTTAGATGAATTGCACGGGCGGCTAATTCTTTCCCGGTTCCACTTTCACCTGTAATCAAAACTGAGGTATCGGTTTGAGAAACGCTTTCCAGAACAGAAATAATTTGTTTGATTTCTTTATTTCTACCAACAATATTTTCGTACTTAAAAAATTCACTTAAATGCGCGGAAAGATTTTTAATTTCAGAGATATCGATAAAGGTTTCAACTGCACCAATTTTTTCGTTTTTATTATTGATTAGAATATTTGAGTTTACACGAATTGGAACTCTTTGTCCGCCTTTCTGCAAAATCTCTAATTCATTGCCAATCATTGGTTTCCCCTTTTGCATTGTTTGTTCCATATGGCATCCGTTACGACACAGAGAGGAATTAAAAATATCCCAGCACTTTTTGCCTATTGCTTCAATTTTTTTAAATCCAGTTATTTTTTCTGCTGATGTATTAAATGAAGTTACATTCCAATCATTATCGATTGTAAAAGTCCCTTCAATATTACTATTAAAAATCGCATCAAGTTTATTTTTTTGATCTATGAGCTCTGATGTTTTTTCCTGAATTTCTTCCGCTAATGAAAGCATTTCTTTTGTATCTCTAAAAACAAAAACTGCACTTAAAACAATTTCATCTCTTTTAATTGGTGTTATTGAAGCAAGAACATTTTTAATGTTTCCCTTACTATCTGTAATGTTAAAGTAAAGATTATTGAATGCTAAATTTTGCTCAAGTGATTCAAAAATATATTTGCGCTCATCTAAATTTTTCTCAAATAGAAATTCAAAAGTATTTCCAATTACTTCATCTTCGTTAAAGCCTGTTATTCTTGAAGCGGCTTCATTAAAGACTATAACATGTTTATCCTTTCCTATAACGATAATGCCATCGGGAATAATCAGTGTTTCTTTATTCTTATCAATAATTTGCTGAACATCTTGCATTTCAGTATTTGCCTTAATTTTTATGTAAAAGTAATGATTGCAATGCAATAATGCAAGATAAGTGCAATAACATTGCATAATTGCAAAATAATATATCATAAAAGACTCATTCTAACGTAAATTCGAAACCAATTATTGGAACAAGATTAGTATTGCAATTCATATTATCAATAGGTTAAAAATGAATAATCAATTATCTACCTGGTTCAGAAGCAAATTGGAATCAATTTGCTTAAAAGTTGAGAGAAGTGTTCTTTCAAATAAATATCTAAAATGTAAAGTTGTTTTTGGTCCTGTTCGTTCAAGAAGGTTGGGTCTGGTTTTGGGAATTAATAATTTAAAACCAAACGTGTGTTCGTATGATTGTATTTATTGTCCGGGAGGAAAAACTTCTTGTTGCTCAATCAGCACAAATAATTGTCTCTCACCTTATGAACTTTACTTTTCAGTAAAAAATAAAATTGATGAAATTAAAAAAAGTGGAAAGGATATAGACTATATCCTTTTTGCTGGAAGTGGTGATCCTGCGCTTGATTCAAATCTTTCAGAGGAGATTAAGATTCTTAGAGAATTTGGCTACAAGATTGCAATATTTACCAACTCAGCACTTTTGTGGAATGAGAACATTCAAGAAAACCTAATGTATGCTGATTATGTTTCACTTAAAGTTGATACTGTAAATGAAAATACATGGTCAAAAATAAATCGCCCGCATCAAAGGTTGGATTATAATCATATCCTAAAAGGAATTGAACAATTTTCCAAAAGATATAGAGGGTATCTCACAACAGCAACAACACTAATAAAAGATCTGAATGATAGTTCAGAAGAAATAGAGCAACTTGGAAAATTTTTAAATACTATTAAACGAAATGTTTCCTATTTTATGACTCCAATCTATCCCACAGCTGAAGTTTATGCTATTAGTCCTGATACTGAATCACTTAAAGAGTTATCAATAGTAATCAATAATTATGTCTCAAACTCTAAGATGTTATGCTGTCCTGAGCATAATGAATTTTTTGCAACAGATGATTTTGAAAATGAACTTTTAGGATTACTAGAACTTCATCCAGTCAATGAAAATGCGGTAAGAAATTTTATTAAAGGCAACGCCGAATTGAAAACCCTAAACAATCTGATTGCTAACAATATTGTCAAAGAAATCGATTTTAACGGTAAAAAGTATTTAATAGAAAATTCAGCCGAAAAGTTGAATACAATTTTGGAGCAAACATGTTAATTAAAAGTAATTGGAGATTTTAGAAATGTTTTTTGACCCGGCTTGTGTTTCTTGCATTATTAAACAAGCAAATAACTCGGCAAATCTTTTTACAAAGGGTAATAAAGAACTTCAATTAAACATAGTAAAAGAGGTTTGCGCCGCAGCGTTAAATATTGATGAACATTCCAGCGCTCCAAAATTTTCAAAAAGTATGCATTTAATTGTTGAAAAATACTATGGCGCAGAAAACCCTTATAAAATAATCAAAGAAATAAATATTAAGAAAGCCGAAAGATATTTAATATTCTTAAGAATGATGATTGAGGGTTCAACTGATAAACTTGATGCCGCGATGCGCACCGCAATTGTCGGCAATGTAATGGACATTGCAGCTAACCCAAATTTTGATATTGAATATGAGATAAACCGGATTGCATCTGATAATAATGATTTATCGTATCTCATAAATTTTAAGAACGACTACAGTAAAGCTGAATTGATTCTTTACATCGGCGATAATTACGAAGAAGCATTATTCGATAAATTTCTATTAAATGAATTGCTTCCTAAAAAAGTTGTTTTTGCCGTTCGTTCCAAACCGATATTAAACGACATTACGCTAGAAGACGCAAAGAAACTGGAAATCGATAAAATTTGTGAAGTAATCGAAAGCGGAAGTACAATAGCAGGAACAGACTTAAACGAATGTACGCAAGAATTCTTAGAGCTTTATCATAAAGCTGATATTGTGATTGCTAAAGGACAAGGCAACTATGAGACTTTAATAGATGAATCCAGACCGATTTATTTCCTTTTCAAAGTAAAGTGCGATGTAATATCACGAAGAAGCGGCTATCCGGTTGGTAAAGGAATTCTATTGTTTAACCAAAATAAATTAGAGGAATTAAATGAAGCAGTATGATATAGCAATTGTTGGAGGAGGACCTGCGGGTGTTACATGCGCTCTTTCAGCAAAAAATACTTACCAGGATAAAAAAATTGTTTTGATAAGAAAAGAACCTAAACCTATGATACCTTGCGGAATTCCATATGTTTTTCACACCCTTAATGAAGTAAGCGATAACGCTCTCCCAGATACACCTTTAATATCCAATCAAATAGAAATAATAAACGAAGAAGCAGTTGGTAGAAATGATCATAAATTAATTCTTGCAAACGGCGATGAAGTTAAGTTTGAAAAACTTGTTATAGCAACAGGCTCTAAGGCTGTTATGCCAAAAATTGTTGGTGCGGACAAAGAAAATGTTTTTCTTGTTATGAAAGACAAGGAGTACCTAATAAATATGAAAGCCCGGATTCAAGAATCTGAAAAAATAGTAATACTGGGCGGGGGGTATATCGGGGTTGAAGTTGCGGATGAATTATTAAAAGCAAAAAAAAATGTTACAGTTGTTGAAATGATGGATTCACTCCTACAATCTATGGATAGCGAGTTCGGAGATAAAGTAAAAGAAATAATTGAGAATGAGGGCGGAAAAGTAATTACAGGTAAAAGCGTTCAAAAAATTCTCGGTGACAAAAAAGTGAGTGCTGTTGAATTGAACGACGGTACAAAAATCAATTGCGATCTTTTAATTGTTTCTTGTGGATACAGACCAAATCTAGATTTAGCTGAAAAGTTTGCTCTGACATTCGAAGAAGGAAAAGGAATTTTAGTTGACGCTTATTTGCGCACATCGGAAAAAGACATTTTTGCAATCGGTGATTGTGCGGCAAAATATGATTTCTTCACGGGAGAATTTTCAAATGTTATGCTCGCCTCAACAGCAATGGCAGAAGGACGACTTGTCGGATCTAATCTTTATTCAATAAAAATAATTCGCCAATATCCGGGCGTTCTCGGTTCTTTCTCTACAAAAATCGGTAATACGGCATTTGCGGTAAGCGGAATTATTGAGAAACGTGCAAAAGCTCGTTCGCTTGATTATACGGTAGGAATTGCAAAAGCCGTTGACCGGCATCCGGGCAAATTACCCGGCTCTTCCGAAATTACGGTTAAATTAATCTTCGCGACTTATTCCCACACATTAATGGGCGCACAAATTACGGGCGGTGATTCTGTTGGGGAAATGATAAATATTATGTCAGTAATGATCTTAAATAAAATGACCGATACCGACATTGAAAATTTGCAAATCGGTACACATCCTCTCTTAACAGCTTCACCGATTGCTTACCCAATAATTAATGCAACTGTGGATGCAATTAAAAAATGGTATAAATATCAACACGCTTAATCTATAAGGATAAACTATGAAAGACCTAGACAACCAAAAATCATATGAGGAAGAGCAAAAAAGAATATCCGAAACAGTTTCTAAAATAAAACACCGCATTGCAGTATTCAGCGGTAAGGGAGGAGTTGGAAAAACTACGGTTAGTGTTAACCTTGCTTACGCTTTACAATTAGAAGGATTTGCAACAGGAATACTTGATGCTGATATCACAGGACCGAACGTTGCAAAAATGTTGAGTATTGACAGCGAAATAATTTTCCTGAACGAGAAGATTGTTCCATTTGAAAAATACGGTGCTAAAATAATTTCTATGGCAGGCATGTTACCACATGGGCAGCCATTAATCTGGCGCGGACCAATGAGATCAAAAGTTATAAATCAATTTTTAGCAGATGTGGATTGGGGTGAACTTGATTATCTAATAGCGGATTTGCCGCCCGGAACCGGAGATGAAATTTTAACAATTGCGCAGGAAATGAAACCTGATTACGCAGTTATCGTAACAACTCCGCAAGAAGTTTCTGTAATTGATGCAGAACGTGCAATAAACATGGCAAAAAAACTTGAGATTCCATTTATTGGTGTTGTAGAAAATATGGCTGGATTTGTTTGTCCGCATTGTGGTGCAGTTGCAGAAATTTTTGGTTCGGGCGGGGGTGAAAAGCTAGCATTTGAATGTAACGTTGAATATTTAGGATCAATTCCAATTGACATAGATACACGAATACTATCTGATAAAGGTACCCCAATTGTACTGGAAAAACAGGGTTGCGAAGTTTCATTAGTCTTTAAATCAATTTCTAATTCCGTTGTAAAACATTTTCAAAAGGCATTACAATTAAAATAATTTATCACAATTATATCTTCACTAATCGAGGTTAAAATGATCAGGTTAATATTTGCCGCTCTTCTAATTTGTGTTACTTCGGTAATGTCGCAATCACACAAAGATTATGTCTCTGGACCTTTTAATAGTCCGCAAGATGTAACGCAAGAATGTTTGGGTTGCCATGAAAATGCAGCTAAAGAAGTAATGAATACCAGCCACTGGACCTGGCTAGATGAGAAATTCCTGGATTCAAATAATACAACCGTTCAAAGAGGCAAAATAAATTTTATAAATAATTTTTGTATTGCCGTTCCTTCAAATAATCCACGCTGCACAAGCTGTCATATAGGCTACGGCTGGAAAGATGCAACATTTGATTTCAGCAAAGAAGAAAACGTTGATTGTTTAGTTTGTCACGATCAAAGCGGAACTTATACAAAAACTCCTACCGGAGCAGGAATGCCAGATCCTAAAGTTGATCTGTTGCTTGTCGCACAAAGCGTTGGAAAGCCTACCAGGACCAATTGCGGTAATTGTCATTTTAATGGAGGTGGAGGAACTGGAATTAAACATGGTGACCTGGATGGAAGTCTTTTTAATCCAACTGCCGGAGTTGATGTACATATGGGAAAATTAGGTTTTCAGTGTATTGAGTGCCATAAGACTGACAAACATAAAATAATTGGTGCAAGTCACGGCTCAATGGCGGCTAATACAAATCATATATACTGTACAGATTGCCACAAAGGCGAAGTTCATGAAAACAAAACTATTAACAAACATCTTAGTGCTGTCGCGTGCGAAACATGTCATATTCCTGATTTTGCTCTAATAGAACCTACAAAAGTATGGTGGGATTGGTCTAAAGCCGGCGAAGATAGATCGGAATCCAAAGATAAATTTGGAAATGAAACTTACAGTAAAATGAAAGGCGAATTTAAATGGGCAAAAGATGTAATACCTGCATACAAATGGTATAACGGAAGTGCAAAGTATTATTCGTTCGGTGATAAAATCGATCCTTTAAAAGTTGTAGAACTTAATTCACTTAACGGTGATATAAAAGATTCTAAAGCTAAGATTGCTCCATTTAAAGTTATGCGCGGTAAACAAATTTATGATTCGAAGAATGACTATTTAATTATACCTAAACTTTTTGGTGAGGGAGGTTACTGGAAAACTTTTGACTGGAATTTGGCATCTCAACTTGGTATGAAAGAAGTTAATCTGCCGTATTCGGGAAGTTATTCTTTTATTGAAACAGAAATGTACTGGCCTATTAATCACATGGTTGCACCAAAAGAAAAAGCATTAAAGTGCAACTCCTGCCATAGTAAAGAAGGACGATTAGATTGGAATGCTTTGGGCTATCCCGGTGATCCTATGAAAGTCAAGGGAAGAAAATTAGAAACAAATAAATAATTATAAGAAATAAAAATTAGGAACTAAATATTTTAAAAGCTTCTCAATGGAAAACAGAGTTAAAATTGGAATAATAATTTGTGACAGGTATAAAAGTTGCGCGGGTGGAAAGTGTTTTAGAGCTGTTAAAGAAAGAGCCGGAGCTTTTGATATCTATAAAGATAAGGATGTTGAACTCGTCGGTTATACAACATGCGGCGGATGTCCCGGCGGCAACATTGAATGCGCTCCGGAAGAGTTAAAGAAAAATGGTGCCGAAGTAATTCATTTTGCAACAGGGATGGTAGTTGGTTATCCACCTTGTCCTTATATAAATAACTTTAAAAGTTTTATTGAGAATAAGTATGGACTTAAAGTTATTGTTGGTACTCATCCTATTCCAGAAAAATATTATGACACTCACTCAAAATTAGGGACCTGGAATAACAGCGAATGGAATGATTTACTAAAACATACTCTAAAGGATAGAGCAATAAGATTAGCATATGATTAATTATATAAAAATTTATCGAGAGGAAAATAATGATTGTCTTTGGTCCAATACCATCGCGTCGTTTAGGCAGAAGTCTTGGTATAAATAATATTCCTCCCAAGATCTGCAGCTACTCTTGCATATACTGTCAAATAGGTGCTACTGATTCTATGTCTATTTGTAGGAAGGAATTTTACTCACCTAATGAAGTCATTAAAGAAGTTTCTGAAAAAGTAAAGCAGTTACAAAGTGACGGCGAAAAAATTGATTACTTGACTTTTGTACCTGATGGTGAACCGACACTTGATATAAATCTTGGGAAAGAAATTGAATTGTTAAAACCTCTAGGGATAAAAGTTGCTGTAATTACAAATTCGTCATTGCTTTGGGATGAAGAAGTCAGAAAGGATTTGATGCAAGCAGATTGGGTTTCTGTAAAGATTGACGCGGTTGATGAAAAAATATGGCATAAGATAGCTAGACCAAATGGTAAGCTTGAGCTTGCTCAAATAATTGAGGGAATTAAAAAGTTTGCCGCTTCTTTCAAAGGTAAAGTGGTAACAGAAACTATGCTTGTAAAAGGAGTAAATGACAATATTGATTCTCTACAAAAAACAGCAAAGTTAGTTAAAGAAATTAATCCGGATACAGCTTATATTCTAGTTCCTACCCGTCCACCTGCTGAAGAATTTGTAGAGCCGCCTTCTGAAGCGAATATAAATATTGCCTACCAGGTATATAGTGAATTATTAAAAAATATTGAGTTGCTAATTTCTAATGAAGGGACTGATTTTAGTTACTCTTCGGATGCAGAAAAAGAATTAGTGAGCATACTTTCAGTTCATCCAATGCGCAAGGATGCTATAGAAACATTTTTAAGTAAAGCTGATTCTGATTGGGATTTGATTAAAAACTTAATCAATCAAAATGTGTTAAAAGAAATTCAATTTACCGGGGAAACATTTTTTGTGAAAAATATTAAATCAAAAACTTAACGAATGCAAAGGTGCGTTATGGCTATTAACAAAAAATATTCGCAGGATAAAAAAGTTTGCCGTGTAACTTTTATACTGCCAAAAGAAATCTGTGAAAACTTTGATGAAGTTAGCGTTGTTGGAGATTTCAATAATTGGGATCCTCATCAACATAAGTTTTCACAGAAAAATTCTGATGGTTCTTCCAACATTGAATTAGTGCTTGAAGCAGGGAAAGAGTATCAATTCAGATATCTATGTAATGGACAAACATGGTTAAACGAACCAGAAGCAGATAAGCAAAACCCAACTCATTATAGAGATTCTAAAAACTCTGTAATCGTTATATGAAAGTGATACTGAAAGAATATTGTAAAGATTAAATTACTAATTAATAGGAGCTAATTATGCCAAACTTTGATGGAACTGGTCCGCAGGGACAAGGAATAATGACAGGAAGAAAAAGAGGTCGCTGCCGCGATGCAGAAACAAAACAAAGTGAAAAAACCGAAAACCAACATGATGAAAATTATAATATCGTTTATGGTCTTGGTCGTGGTGGAAGACCACGCGGAGGCGGTGGTTTTGGTAACGGTCGCGGTGCAAGAAGAGGATTTGCGAACAGATAAATTGATGTTAATCCAATGTTAATTGCAATTGCATCGGAAGGATTTGACCCGGGTTCTTTAGTTGCGGACAAATTCGGAAGGACTCCTTACATAATTTTTTATGATATAGAGAAAAACACATTCGAATCTCTCCGCAATCCTTACGCAAACATATTTGGCGGCGCAGGAATTCAAACTGCTCAATTTATTATTGAAAAAAATGCTATTGCAGTAATTACAACTGAGATAGGTATAAATCCTCTTCGATTGATGGAATCTGCCGGTGTTGAAGTTTACTCTTGTTCCAAAAAGCAGATTAAAGAAGTTGCGCATCAATTTGTTGAAGGAAAATTATCTATCATTAGACAAGACTCATCTCAGCAAGTCAGTAAAGAAGTAAGAGGAAGAAAAAGAAGGAATCGGAATAAATATTTATAGTTAAATATATTCTCAAGTAAAATTAAAATACGGAGTTAATATGAATCAACGTTTAGCGGTAGCAATTGAAGAAATCGGAGCTGAAGAAAGAGTAGCTGAACATTTTGGAAGATGCACTAAATTCAATGTATGTGAATTCGATGATCAAAATAATATCGTCAAGAAGGAAGTCTTTTTTAATCCCTTAGCCGGTGAACACGGCGGAACTTGTCAGCTTCCCGGCTATGTTAAACAATATAATGTCGGAACTATTATCGCCGGCGGAATGGGACAAAAAGCCGTTTCAAATTTTCTGGATTTTGATATCAATGTTATTACGGCACCTGGACTTCTTTATAACGACGCGTTGAACCTTTTTATAGCTGGTAAATTAAGTGGATATGAAGTTTGTTCACACGAAAAAGATCACACTCATCATCAATGTAAATAATGGAGGCATGAATTGATTATATCAATTGCCTCAGGTAAAGGAGGTACAGGTAAAACAACTGTTGCCTGCAGTCTTGCATCGGTTTTAGATAAATGTGTTTACATTGATTGTGATGTTGAAGAACCGAATGGTCATATTTTACTAAGACCAAAAATCTTAAAGGAGGAACCAACTTATAAATTGATTCCTGAAATAAATTATGATCAATGTGATTTTTGCAATAAGTGTGTAGAGGTTTGTGAATTCAATGCATTGCTCAATCTTAAAACTGAAATCTATTTGTTTGATGAATTGTGTCATAGCTGTGGAGCATGTACTTACTTTTGTCCTAAAAAAGCAATTACAGAAGTAAATAAAGAAGTTGGTAAAATCAGAAATGGTGAAACTGAAAACAATGTTTTGTTTTATGATGCATATCTTAAAGTTGGAGTAGTCTCGGTGACACCTTTGATTAAAGAAGTAAAGAATGCTTATCAGGGAGACAAATCGATAATCATTGACTCCCCTCCTGGAACTTCCTGCGCAATGTTCGAAGCGGTTAAAGATTCTGATTATTGCGTGCTGGTGACGGAATCCACACCATTTGGATTAAATGATCTTAGGCTTGCTATAAAAGTACTTTCACAAATTGGCGTTCCTTTCGGAATAGTTATAAATAAATATGATGAAAATTTCGTACAGCTTGAAGAATACATTCAAGACAATAAGCTAAATCTTTTACTAAAGATTCCTTTCAGAATGGATATTGCAGAAAGTTACTCAAAAGGGGAATTGCCCTCACAAACTATTGAAGATTACCATCAAATGATGGAAGACTTGATAGATAAAATCAAAAGGGCAATTGAGGAAGTCAAAGAATATGCCTGAGAAAAATTATAAACAGATCGTAATTCTTAGTGGCAAAGGCGGTACAGGGAAAACGACTATTGCAATTGCATTTGCTGAAGTTGCAAAAGATAAAATTATTATTGATGCAGATGTAGATGCTGCCAATATGCATTTAGTTCTTAATCATTACATAAATTCAGGATATGAATACTTTGGCGGAAAAAAGGCTGAAATAAATCTCGATAAATGTTCACAATGCGGATTATGCGAAACAATATGCAGATTTGATGCGATAAAAGATTTTAACGTTGACAGAATAAGTTGTGAAGGATGCGGATTCTGTGTTCGTGTTTGTCCCGATGATGCAATTTCATTTTATGAAACAAAGTCGGGTATTTATTCTGAATGTGAATTGGAAGATGAATCCAAATTTTATTATGCGCAACTTTTAGCAGGTGAGGGAAACTCTGGTAAACTGGTAAGTGAGATAAAAAAGAAAGCTAATGAACAAATAAAAGAAAAAGTTAAATGGATTATTGTCGATGGACCGCCGGGAATTGGTTGCCCGGTTAATGCAAGTCTTTCGGGAGCTGATTTTGTCGTAATTGTAACCGAACCAACTCAATCCGGCTTACATGATTTGAAAAGATTAGTTGACCTTTTAAAAATCTTTAAAATTCCAAGTGGGGTAATAATTAACAAATTTGATATCAATACTGATATGAGTAGAAATATTGAAGTGTTTATTCAATCGGAAGGAATTAAGCTGCTTGAAAAAATTCCTTTCGATAAAATATTTGTTCAAGCTATTCAAAATTCTAAATCAATAATCGAATATGACCGCACTTATGAAAGTAGATTCAAAGCTATTTGGAATAATATTCGACAAACCTTATTAAACTGAAAGGTTTAAAAATGAAAATTGCAATAACATCAACCGGAGATAGACTAGATGCATTGGTAAACGAAAGGTTTGGCAGATGCCAATACTTTTTAATTGTTGATCCGGATACGATGAAGTTTGAAGCTGTTCCCAATCCCGCAGAATTAGCACAGGGTGGTGCTGGACCCAAAGCGGCAGAAGTTCTAATTAACAAGGGAGTGAATATATTATTAACCGGACACGTTGGTGACAAAGCTGAAACTGCTCTTAAAAGAGGTAATATAAAAATTATCGATGGATTAATAGGTAATCTAAAAATTAAAGATGCGGTGAATAGTTATTTGTCAAAATAAAAAGGTGTAAAATGAAAATTGCAGTTGTGTCTATGGGTAACACTAAAGAGTCATTAGTAAGCGATAAGTTTGGACGTGCTCATTATATAATAATTTATGATAATGAAACCCAAAAGCACAACTTTTTTGTAAATGCGGGGTTTCAGCTTCAGGATGGATCGGGACTGAAAGCCGCAGAAATAATAACACAAAATAATGCTAACGTACTATTAACGAGAAAAATCGGGCGCAAGGCATACTCTGTTTTAATGAAAGAACATATTGATATTCATCTGTTAAAATCAAGCGGCACAGTAAAATCTGCCATAAATAAATACCTTAAAAAAAAGGAGAACTGAAATGGAATCTAATAAACTCATTAAATTGTTGAATAAAAATCTTGCAAATCTTCAAATACTTTACGTGAAACTTCATAACTATCATTGGAATGTGAAAGGAATGAATTTCAAACCTGTTCACGAAATGACCGAAGCCTACTATGATTATTTCGCAGAACAATACGATGAAGTGGCTGAAAGAATTGTTCAACTTGGTGAAAAACCATTAGCTTCTTTACAGGATTATCTTAAGAATGCTTCATTAAAAGAAGAAAACAAGAATGAATTTGATGTTAAATATGTTCTAAGTGCTGTGCTATCGGATTTCGAACAGTTAAATAAAGACTTTAAAGAAATTTCCAAAGCCGCAGGTGAAAGTGGTGATGTTCCTACAGCAAACATTGCTGATGATAATGTTGCGTGGTTGGAAAAACAAATCTGGATGATAACGGCCAGCATTGGATAAAAAGTTGAATCAAAGCCGGTTCAGATTATGGATCGACTTTGATTAATGACAGAAAGTAACCATCATTCTTATAGGGAAGGAAGTAAAATTGTACATTCCAACAAAAATATTTTTTACAAAGGGTGTGGGAAGACATAAAGATTACCTAAGCTCTTTTGAACTAGCACTAAGGAATGCAGGCATAGAAATCTGTAACCTTGTAACAGTCAGCAGTATATTTCCGCCATCCTGTAAACGTATAAGTAGAGAAGAAGGATTAAAGGAATTAAAACCCGGTCAAATTACATTTGCAGTAATGGCAAGAAATTCTACAAATGAACCTAACCGCTTGATCGCATCTTCAATTGGTGTTGCAATCCCCACTGATAGCACTCAATATGGTTATCTATCAGAGTATCATCCTTTTGGCGTTAAAGAAACAATTGCCGGTGATTATGCAGAAGATCTTGCAGCACAAATGTTGGCAACAACTCTGGGAGTTGAATTTAATCCCGAGTCTGATTGGAATGAGAGAGAACAGGAATTTAAGATGTCCGGCAAAATTGTTAAAACATTTAACATTACTCAATCTGCTGAAGGTGATAGAACAGGTTTGTGGACTACGGTGATTGCTGCTGCAATTCTTTTATATTAGAGGACACAATCAAATGAATATTAAAAACAACAAGTTAGAGGCTTCAATAAATTTTAATATTAAAACGTATGAAATAGACGTAGCCGGACATGTAAGCAATATAGTCTATGTAAAATGGCTCGAGGACTTACGTTGCAAAATATTTGAACAAATAATCCCAATTGATAAACTACTTAATGAGGATTTATACCCGGTAGTTACCTCAACCACTTTAGTTTACAAGAAACAACTTAAACTAGGCGACAATCCTTTCGGATATATATGGATAGAAAATATTAAACATAATATGATGATTCTGAAATTTAATTTTATAATTGATGAAAAAATTTGTGTTTTTGCAGAACAGAAATGCGTTGTAATGAATTTAAAAAAAGGCACAATTGATAAAGGGCAATTGAAAAATTTAGCACTCTTTGAGTGAATGACATGAAAATAAAATAAAAGGAGACAATATTATGAAACGGATCGCGTTTTTTGTAATAATATCTTTTATCAGCATTTCCTTTTTCTCAGTTAGTTTATTTGCGCAAAGAGGCGGAATGAGTAAGAGAGGTGAAGGCTGGGGTGCAGGAAGCCGGTATAATAGGATGTATAATGTAAACACTGTAGAAACCATAACCGGCGAAGTCGTAAGCGTTGATAAAATTACCCCGGTGAAAGGAATGTCCTATGGAATCCGTCTTTTAGTAAAGACCGGCAAAGAGACAATTTCAGTTCATCTCGGTCCAAGCTGGTTTATGGATGATCAAAAAATAAAAATTAATCCTAAAGATACCTTAAGTTTTATCGGTTCAAGAATTACATACAATGGTATCCCGGCTGTCATCGCTTCTGAAATCACGAAGGGAGATGTGACTCTTACTTTGCGGGATAAAAATGGGTATCCCGTTTGGAGCGGTTCAAAAAGAAAATAGATTAATGAATTTGACCGACAAAAGATGTTATTGAGAATTAATTTGATAGAACACTTTGGGAGATTAGAATGATTCATAAAATTGTCGGAAAACAAAATAATTCAAAACTATGTTTTGTATGCGGAATGAAAAACGAATTTGGTATTCATGCACATTTTTATGTGACCGAAAACCAGGAACTTATTGCATTATTCACTCCTTTCGAAGAACATCAAAGTTATCCCGGCAGACTTCATGGTGGTATTGCATCGGCAATTCTTGATGAGACAATTGGCAGAGCAATCTTAAATAAATATGAAGCTGAAGTCTGGGGCGTTACTGTTGAATTGAATTTGAAATTCAAAAAGCCGATTCCTCTAAATCAACAATTAAAAGTTATTGGCAGAATTACAACTGAAAATAGCAGAATGTTTGAAGGAACAGGAGAAATCGTTTTACCAAATGGTGAAGTTGCAGTTACGGCTCAGGGTAAATATTTAAAAGTGCCTTTAAAAAAAATTACAGATTTTGATATAGAAGATAATGAGTGGAGAATTGTTGAATTAGAAAATGATCCCAAAGAAATAAAAATATAATATGTAAGAGAACTTATTATTT
Source organism: uncultured Ignavibacteria bacterium (assembly GCA_963815785.1). GTDB lineage: Bacteria > Bacteroidota > Ignavibacteria > Ignavibacteriales > Ignavibacteriaceae > DATFVA01. Next base: position 21,126 of record CAWFHZ010000013.1, on the reverse strand, counting down.
TCTTAATCATACCGTAGTAATAAAATTTAGAAAACAATAAATATTTTAGAATCAAAAATTTATCAATAAAAAAAAAGTAAATACATGAACACAAAAAAAATGGGATTTAACACAAAACTTATCCATAGTGGTGCCTTTGATGATCAATTTGGCAGCGCAACTGTTCCGATCTATCAGACTTCCACATTTAAATTTAAAAATGCACAACATGGCGCCGATTGTTTTTCCGGTGCAAGCGATGGATATATTTATACAAGAATCGCTAATCCAACAATTCGAGCTCTTGAAAAAAATATTGCTGAGTTGGAAAATGGTTATGATGGAATTGCTACCAGTTCAGGGATGTCTGCAATTACAAGTGTTTACATGGCATTATTAGGAACTGGAAGCCATATAATAAGCACTGCTTCTGTTTATGGCCCCGCAAGAGGTGTATTAGAAAATGATTTTTTACGCTTTGGTGTTGAAGCTGATTTTGTAAATACTGCAGATATTAATTCTATTCGTTCTGCCATAAAGAAAAATACTAAAGTGCTTTATATTGAAACTCCATCAAATCCTACAATGGAGATTACAGATATTAAAGCTTGCGCTGAAATTACAAAAAAGCACAAATTGATTTTAGTGGTTGATAATACTTTTGCAACACCTTATTTACAAAAGCCCCTGAATTTAGGTGCTGATGCTGTTCTTCATTCCGTTACTAAATTTATTAACGGGCATGCTGATATAGTTGGCGGAATTGTTATTACCAAAGAAAAAAGTTTATATGAAAAGATTCGCCACTCAATGATTTATATGGGTTGCAATATGGATCCGCATCAAGCATATTTGGTCTTACGCGGAGTAAAAACCTTAGCCCTGCGTGTAGAACGGAATCAGGAGAATGCAATAAAGGTGGCTCGTTTTCTGGAAAGTCACCCCAAAATTGAATGGATAAAATATCCCGGATTGAAATCCCATCCACAATTTAAATTAGCAAAGAGACAAATGAGCGGTTTCAGTTCGATGATCAGTTTTGGTTTAAAGGGCGGTTTGAAAGCCGGGCGAAAACTTATGGATAATGTTCATCTGGCATCCTTAGCTGTATCATTAGGCGGAGTTGAAACTCTTATTCAGCATCCTGCATCAATGACACACGCTGCTGTAAGCAAGAAAAATAAAATTAAAGCAGGCATTACAGATGATTTGGTACGTTTATCTGTGGGTATTGAGGATGTGAATGATATTATCAACGATTTGGATCAAGCTTTAAGAAAAGTTTAATAAAATAATTAGTATTAGTTAATTTATTTAAAGCATCTCTAAAAACATTACAGTTTAATAAGCGACGCAGAATTCTACCAAATTCTATGTGATAGAGTTAGATTGAATAAGAAATTCTATCTTTGTGGTAATCATCTGTTTAGATTTTTAGAAGTGACTATTCGCTAAAGATTTTTTGAGATATTTGGATTGGGAAAAATAACATCCTTTAGCCAAGTTACATCTAATTATAAGTCAATATGAAATTTGCCTAAAATAATAAAATGTTAGAAACAATATTAAAACTCTTAACAGAATCAATTAAATTCTCCTTACTTGTTGCGGTAATGTTGATATTAAATGCTGTCTTATTGAATTAAAGATTCAATTAAATTAAAAATATTCAACTTTGTAATTGGTCTAACTCCAGGGCTAATAGTTTTTGTATTAGGTTTTTAATATGGCAAGAATATTTGTTTGGATAATTATGATATTTGGCGGTGTCGCCTTAGGATTATACCTAGATGGTTTTTTATTTAAAAATATTCATATAAATATCCTTTTTCATAGCTTAAGTTTTATAATCGGGTTTTTGCTAATCTTACTTGTAATTAGAATTAGCAAAAATACTGGCAGAACGCTTGCGAAATATGGACGTAAAGGGGATGTAAAAAGAATGGATACTAATGTTCTTGTTAATCAAGGGGTTTATAAATATATGCGGCATCCTATGCACTTGGGTTTACTCTTTCTCCCTTTAAGTTTTGCCTTTTTAATCGGATCACCTTCATTCATTCTTTTCATAGCACCTGCAGAAATGGTAATAATGCTTATACTAATTAAATTTTTTGAGGAGTCAGAAGCTATCAGAAAATTTGACAAGCAATACATTGAATATAAAAATCAAGTCCCTTGGTTTTGTTTTAAGATACATTGTTTGAAAGAGTTGTTTAAAGATGTTCCTAAAAATTAAATCTGGCAATTAAAATATTTATTAAAGAAAAATTTTGGTAATAAAATGAATATTGCAAACATTAAACTTCGCAACAGTTTTTAATGCGCGCTGTAAAAATGGGTTATGGTGATTTGGAAGGAAATATTTCCGAAAGACATCTTGAATTTTGGGACAAACGTTCTAAACACGTTGCAACAGCCGGTATGTGTCCCGATAGAAGTTTGCTGATAAAATTAGAAGATAAAATACCGGTTTATCCTATCGGCGACTTAATTGAGGTCTGAGAAGGAGTCTCTGCAATTCATAGTGCATATTTTAGCTGCAAGGAGTTATAATTATGGAAATACATAACAAGGAAATAAAAGCGATACAGGGTTATTACCCGGAAGAACTAAGCCACTGTTACGGCTGCGGAAGGTTAAACGAACATGGTCATCAAATAAAAAGTTACTGGGATGGCGATGAAACCGTTGCTCACTTTATCCCAAAACCATACCACATTGCAATACCTGGCTATGTTTACGGCGGGTTGATTGCCTCTATAATTGACTGCCACGGAACTGGCACAGCAGCACTAGCTTCATATAAAGCCGATGGTAGAGAGCCGGGTACTCTACCGCCTTTTCGTTTTGTTACTGCATCGCTACAAGTAGATTATTTGAAGCCGACTCCTCTCGGAGTCGAACTTGAACTGAGAGGAAAAGTAATAGAGATAAAAGGGAGAAAAGTTTTATCGGAAATTACTGTCTCAGCAAATGAAGATATTTGTGTACGAGGAAAAGTTTTAGCAGTACAGATGCCGGAGAATTTAATCAAAAAAAACATATCAGATAAATAAATTCAACTTAAGGAGTACTTAAAATGTTAATACTAATAGGATCTGATGGAGATAGTTTGGAGAGTGCAATCGCAAAAAGATTTGGACATGCAAATTATTTTATTCTCTATAACACTGAGAAAAAATCATTCGAAGCATTTGAAAATAAAGCAGAAGAACATAACCATGAAAACCTTCAAGACTTTTTAGATAAAGGGGTGGAAGCATTTATAGTTGGTAATATTGGTCCGCATGCATTTGAAATCATAAATACATCGAAAAGCAAAGTATATCTGGATAGGAAAATAAGTGTTTCGAAATCTATAAATAAATTTTTAAAGGGAGAATTAGAACATTTGACAGAACCAACGGCAAAGAAAAGCATCGGGCATAACCAAGATCATGAATACGGAAAACATGATCATCATGAAAATTAATGAAAATAAATAGAAATTTTGTCGGCTTTATTTGGCATGCCTTCTGGCTGGCATTAGCCGAAACATTTGCAGAACAAATGTTGTTCCATGAGTCCTAATATTGTTTATTGGCGGAACGCAATCTCCGTGGGGATTCTAACCTCATTAATGATTGATGTTCGGTTTTTTACTCAATTATTTTCGCCGGTTATTTATCGAACAAATCCAGGAAGAAAAATTTTCTTTTTGGCGGAATATACCTTCGAGTTTTCGCTTTTTGGGGTGTTTGACTTTCGATCTTCTTCTTCAATATGTTCACACCCGGTTCCTTTATTTTGATAGTTTTCTTTTGGATGACTCTATTCTATATAAGCGGTGCTTTTGAAACCGTAACCTATACGGATATTGTGGGTAAATGTTTTAACCAAGTAGAAAGGAAAAAATTTTTCGTAACGAGGCAAATTTTATCAAGTATTGTATTTTAATTTCGCGGCTGTATCGGTTAACCAGATATTGTCAAGAATTAAATATCCCGATAATTATTAAATGGTTTTTAACTGTTGCATTTCTTTTTTCATCGGTGCGGCAGGATTTTGGTTTCTCAAAGAAAAACCGTCTGAGATTTCTATTAAATACAAAAGCATTCTCGAAGTAATCGGCAAAATTCCATCCGAGTTAAGGTCGAGTTCCATATGATTGAAAAACCATTGAATATTTTTTTTTCAAGAACTTATAATTAATATTTATTTCGAACCCTAATTACTCCGGCAATTAGTTCCTTTGGTTTTCTTTTATTTTATTATCTTTAAGTGTTTTAGATGTATTTTTGTGTTCAGTGGAAAATCAAATCTAGTCTTAAAATTTATTATCAAAAAAACCGAAATTAATAATTTATTTAATGGATAAAATTTTCGAATTCGGACTTCTTTCTTTCACTTCGATATTCACCATGATTAACCCGCTTGGTGTAATGCCGGTGTTTACTTCCCTGACTGCAGGGATGGATACTAAAGAAGCCAGGCAGGTTGCCGTTAAGGCGGTGCTTACTGCATTATTCACGATGGTTTTATTTGCTGTTTCGGGTAGATTTATATTTGATTTTTTTCATATTTCCGTGAACAGCCTGAGAGTTGTCGGTGGAATAATCTTCTTTATGGCGGGATTTGATATGCTCCAGGCAAGGCTAATTCGTACCAAAGAAAATTCCAAACCAGATACTAACTATGGTAATGATATTGCAATAACACCTCTTGGAATTCCAATGATTTGCGGACCGGGAGCTATCACAGCTTCGATTGTTTTAATGAATGATGCAGATTTAATTGCCGAAAAATTATTATTGCTTTTTGCCATCCTTATTGTCTTAGTTATAACGTTGTTATTCCTTGTTGGTGCAAGAAAAATTATGAAATTACTTGGAGATAGCGGTAATAAAGTTTTAATGAGAATTATGGGTCTGATTGTTATGGTAATTGCGGTGGAATTCCTTTTCAGCGGGTTAAAACCTATCATCCGGGATATTTTCAATATAAGTTAAGAAGATTTTTCCCGCAACTCCTTATTTTTTTATAAAAATAACCAGTTTTATAGTGGTCTGGTAATTGATAATTTATTCGTAATTCTTATATGTTATATGAAAGAGCCGAAAAACAAGAAAAAAACAGTGTTAGTTGAAGCAGCAAACCAAATTCTTCCCGAAAATGGTAAAAATGATCTCCCGGTCGATTATATAGATTATAAAGCAATCTTTGAATATTCGGTAGATGCTTTCATCCTTATCTCATCTCTTGACGGGAAAATAATTGAAGTTAATGATGCTGCTTTGCACCTTTTGGGTTATTCCCGAAATGAATTCATGGAATTAAAGGCGAAAAACCTTGTTTCTAAGAATGAGTTTTCCAGCATACAAAAAATTTATGATAATAATAAAAAGAGCTTTGATGAGACCTTAATAAATCTTGAATTTTACACAAAAGGTGGAAAAAAGATCCCCGTAAGTGTCAGCATAAAAAAGTTAAAAAACCTGAATCAGCATCTCCTGGTTGCAAGGGATATTACCGGAATTAAACAAACTGAGGAAGCTTTAAAACGGGAATCATTTATTTTTGAAAACCTTCATGATGCTGTAGTTATAACGGATCTCAATGGCTTCATTCAAAGTTGGAATAATGCAGCAGAAAAAATATTCGGGTATATGCGGGAAGAAATTCTGAATAGTTTTGTAGAAGTTCTGTTTATTCACAATCAATTTGATATGCTGTTTGAACAGGTAAAAAACATTATCAGGGAAAAATCATTATGGAATAGTGAGATAAAAATTATAAGGAATGACGGTACTGAAGGTATAGCAGAAATTTCTATGTTTCCCTTCAGAGATTCTTCGGCAGAACAAATAGCCTATGTTCTTATAATAAAAGATGTAACCGTCAGGAAACTTGCTGAACAGGAAATGAGAGAAAGAGATCTGATGTATCGCTCTCTCATAGAATCTTCTTCTGATGCTGTATACGTATTGAAACACAAAAAACTTTTACTTGTAAATTCAGCCTGGTGTGACTTATTTGGCTATTCAAAAGGAGAAGCTACTTCCGAGAATTTTGATATAATGGATATTGTTGCCCCCGAAAGCAAACAGGATATTGAGGGACGATTTGCGATAAAACTTTCAGAAAGACCTGAGCAATCTGTTTATGAAATGAAAGGAATAACCAAAGACAACCGTTTAATTGATCTTGACGTTAAAGTAAATAAAATTTTATGGAAAGGGGAAGAGGTTTACCAGGGAATATACAGGGATATCACATTTAAGAAAAAATCTGAAATAGAATTAAAAGAATCGGAAGATAAATTCAGAAGACTTTCAGAAAAATCTCTGGTTGGGGTTTACCTGATCCAGGGAGATGTTTTTAAATATGTAAACCCAAAACTTGCCGAGATTTTTGGTTATAAAACTGAAGAGATAATTAATAAACTGGGACCCACAGACCTGACTGCACCTGACGATAGAAATATCGTAACAGGGAATATTACTTCAAGACTTAAAGGTGAGAAAGAATCCATTGCTTATTCATTCAGAGGTATGAAAAAAGATCATTCACTGATATATGTTGATGTTTTCGGTTCAAGAACTATATTCAGCGGCGAACCTGCCGTAATTGGAACTCTGTTAGACGTGACTGACAGAAAAAAAACTGAAGAAGCAATTAAAATATCTGAGAAGAAATACAGAACAATAATTGAAGCTGCTAATGACGCTATTATTATAGTTGATACCGAGACAAGAAAGATTGTTGATGCAAATAAACAGGCTGAAAAACTAACCGGACGTACAAGAAAAGAAATGATTGGACAGCCTCATGTTATTATTCACCCCAAAGAATACGGGGAGGAATATTCTTTCATATTTAGCGAGATTGTTTCTCAACAGCAACAGCAGATTACACTGGCTGAGGTTATAGTACAACACAAAGATGGAACATTTATACCAGTGGAAATAAATAGCAGTCAATATACTTTAGGCGGAAGATCTGTACTCCAGGGTATTTTCAGAGACTTAAGAGAAAGAAGAAAAGCTGAAGAGGAAATAAGGAAATTGTCAAGAGCGGTTGAACAAAGTCCTTTAGCCGTAGTCATAACCAATACTAACGGAACCATCGAATACGTTAATCCTCATTTTCATAAAGTTACTGGTTATACAGCCGATGAGATGATAGGAGAAAATCCGAGAATATTAAAATCAGGCGAGACTCCCGATGAGAGTTACCGGAAACTATGGGAGACGATTTCTTCCGGCAAAGAATGGCACGGTGAATTCCATAATAAAAAAAAGAACGGTGAACTTTACTGGGAACATGCTTCTATCTCTCCTATTAGGGATGAAAAAGGAATTATAACCCATTATATTGCCATTAAAGAAGACATAACTGACAGAAAAAGAATGCAGCAGGAACTTATTATTGCAAAGGAAAAGGCAGAAGAATCAGATAAAATGAAATCCGAGTTTCTTTCACAAATGTCACATGAAATAAGAACACCATTGAATGTTATTTTAAGTTACAATTCATTCTTAAAAGATGAACTTTCTTCCTCTTTAAATGAAGATATAAAACTTTCCTTCAATTCTATTGACTCTGCCGGCAAGAGACTGCTTAGAACCATAGATATGATTTTAAACCTTTCTGCCATTCAGAAGGGTAAAATAGACATTAGTTTTGATCCTGTAGATATTGTAAAAATTCTAAATACTCTTGCAACCGAATTCAATTTTCATGCAAAAGAAAAAAATTTATATTTAAACTATATTACTCCCGACGAGAAAATTATTATAGTCGGGGATGAATACCTTGTCACCGGTGTTTTTCAAAATCTCCTGAGTAATGCTTTAAAGTATACCAACGAAGGAGGAGTTGAGATTGAAGTCGCTGTACTAAGTGAAAACAAAGTTCGGGTGAATATTAAAGATACAGGCATAGGAATCTCGGAAAATTACCTGCCAAAATTATTTTTACCTTTTACACAGGAAGAAACCGGTTATACCCGTAAGTTTGAAGGAAACGGGCTCGGGCTTGCACTTGTAAAAAATTATCTGGATTTACTTCAAGCCGAAATAAAAGTTGAAAGTGAAAAAGGAAGAGGCAGTACGTTTTCAATCTTTTTCAATCTTGCAAACCATGCCTCTTAAATTTTCACGCTAGATTAAGATTATTTTTAAATGATCATCAATCTTCCATTGTAAAGCCGATTTTTATTGTTACCTGCCAGTGTTGTACATGACCATTATCAATATGTCCCCTTGTATCCATTACCTGGAACCATCTCATATTTCTTACTGATTGTGATGCCTTTGACACCGCCGTTTGTATTGCATCTTCAATACTTTTTTCTGAAGAACCAGTTAACTCAATCATTTTATATACATGATTACTCATAAAGATTTAATCCTTTTTTATTAATTGGAGTAGTGTTTTGGTGAAAGATAAATATTTTTTCATGTTAATGCATTTAATTCTATCTCAAAAGAATCGGTTTGATTTTAATTACATCATATTAGCAGTCACTTTTTAATTATAAATTGGAATATTAATATGGCTAAAAGATCAGCGTACATAAAACAATTGGAGGGAATAACCTTTGCAGGGAGAACAGATTCAAACCATTGGGTAGTAATGGATGGCCCGCAGGATTTTGGCGGAAGTAATGCTGGAATAAGACCGAAAGAATTAATTCTTTTAGGACTGGGCGGATGCACCGGTAGTGATGTTGTAAGTATCCTTACTAAGAAACGGGTAAAACTTGATGGATTTGAAATAAATATAAATTCTGATGTTGCAGATGAACATCCGCAGGTATTTACCAAGATGCATATTGAATATATTTTTTACGGAGATGATATTAAGGAAAAAGATGTTGAAAGGGCAATTGAGTTATCCCAGACGAAATACTGTGGCGTAACGAAAATGCTGGAGAAAGCTGCGGACATTACTCATTCATTTAAGATTGTTAAATCTGAACAAGTAGCAGTTTAATCCTTATAAGATTGTTATATAAAAAATGTCACTCTTCTGCGATTTCAGAGTGACATTTTAATTAAAATATTCTTAGTGTTTTTGATACAGCCCAATGATATTTCCCTGAGGATCCTTAAACAACGCATACCATCCCATTGCGGGAATTATAGATTTTTCTTTAAATATACTTCCACCGTTTGATTTAATTGTATTTAAAGTTGAATCAATATCAGTAACATTAATATGAAATACTGTTGTATCGCCGCTGTTAACTTTCTGAACCTTTCTTATCCCAACCATTATTCCTTTATGGTTATTAAAAAGCATGTAACCGTTACCAAAAGGTTTAAACTCCCAGCCAAAAACCTTGTTAAAAAAATCCTTTGTCTGTACGAGATCTGAAGAGGGAATTTCAATGTGTGATATTAATTGATCCGCCATTTTTTAATCCTATATTAAATTTTCTAATCATCAAAGTTAAAAGTTCCTTGCAGAAGTTTCAACATTTACTTAGTTCTTAAAAATTTGTATAAAACTGAAAAATCCATCTCTCCCATACCATTTTGATTTGCCTGTTTAAAAATATCTTTGGCAGCCTTTGTTGTTTGCAGTGTCAGACCAGATTCATCAGCCGTTTTATTTACCAGCTCAAGGTCTTTTAGCATCCATTGGAGAGGAAAGTCTGCTTCATACTTGTCTGATATAAATTTTTCTTTCTTTGCAGATAAATAGGGAGCAGCAACCGGTCCGCCTAATAATACATTTAAGATAATTTCTTTATCAAACCCCAGGGATTCACCTAAAACCGCTGCTTCTGAAAATGAAGCCATTGCAGTTCCAAGCATAAGATTTACAATCATTTTCATCGAGGTCCCTTTGCCGCAATCACCGAGATGTAGAATCTTTTTACCCATGGCTTCAAGAATGGGTACAATTTCTTCAAAATCTTTTTTGTTACCACCGACAAAGAAAATAAGTTCTCCATTTTCTGCGGGCTGTTTTGTACCTGCGACAGGTGCATCCAAAAACCTTATTCCATATCCTTTTGCTTTTTCTGCCGTTCTCTTAGAGAAAGAAGGATTTACTGTACTAAAATCAACCCAGATAGAATTATTCTTCATAACAGTCAGGAAACCTTTTTCTCCAAATGCAGACTGTTCAACAGCCTCAGGATTGCTTAACATAGTAAAAACTATGTCTGCTTCAGTTCCAACCTCAAGCGGTGAGTCTGCCCATTCTGCACCTACTTTTATCAGTGAATCAGCTTTTTGTTTTGTTCTGTTATGTACAACCAAATCATAATTATTTTTCAAAAGATTATGAGCCATTCTGCTGCCCATGATTCCAGTTCCTATAAAACCAACCTTCATTTTTTACTCCGGGAATAATTTAAGTTGGATAAAATTAAAAAGATTAAAAAGAAAAAAATTGATTTGAGACAAAAGTTTAAGTTGACATCAAATCTAAATTTATTTATGTTTGAACAAACGTTCAGTCAAAAATAATCACTAATGTCACCAAGAACAAAAAAGCAATTTGAAGAAATAAGAAAATTAAGCAGAACTGAGATATTAAAAGCAGCGCTTGAACTTTTTGCTACCAATGGGTTTCATGGAACTTCAATTTCTCAGATTGCGGAGAAGGCAGGAATTTCTAAGGGGTTAATGTATAATTATTTCAGAAACAAAGATGATCTTCTGAAACAAATTATTGAACAGGGATTTAACCTTTTAAATGAATTAATGCTTTCAGTTAGTACTGAAACTGATCCGAGAACAGCACTTGAAAAGATCATTCATCTCTCTTTCGAACACATCAAAAACAATATTACTTACTGGAAACTTTACATGTCTCTTCTTCTGCAATCAACGGCACAGAAAGACATTGAAAAGCTTATGACTAAATTCAGGGACGAATCCATTGAAGAACTTTCCCGGCTTTTCAGTGCTATGGGAGATGATGAAGCATACTTAAAAGCTTTTGCTCTTGGAACCCAGCTTGATGGAATCGGGTTGAATTTTGTAAGTGCACCGGATTCATTCCCGATGGATGAATTGGAGGATTTTTTAATTAAGACATACTGTTCAACCGGAAACAAAAGGAAGAAAAAATGAAATTAAAAATTTTATTTCTTTTCATTTTAATCTGTAGCCAGGTTTTTCCGCAGACTGCAAAAGAAGTGGTTCAAAAAGCTGATCAGTTGATGAAAGCCAACAGCAGTTATTCTGAAGTGAAAATGACAATAGTTAAACCGGACTGGTCCCGCACAATGGGATTAAAAATCTGGGCTGTGGAACCAGATTATTCACTTATTTATGTAACTGAACCCGCAAGAGATAAAGGCACTGTTACACTTAAAAGGAAAACTGAAGTATGGAACTGGATTCCCTCTGCACAAAAAATAATTAAAATTCCACCTTCGATGATGATGCAATCCTGGATGGGATCTGATTTTACAAATGACGACCTCGTGAAACAGTCTTCTATTGTAAATGACTATGAACATAAATTTATTGGTGAAGAAAATATACAGGGATATGACTGCTGGAAAATTCAATTAACTCCAAAACCTGATGCAGGAGTTGTGTGGGGAAAGATAGTTGCGTGGATTTCAAAAAAAGAATTTTTCGAATTGAAGGTGGATTATTATGATGAGGATGATAATATAGTTAAAACTTTTAACGGCAGTGATCCTCAAAAAATGGATGACAGAACCGTGCTTACTCACTGGGAAATGGTTCCCGTTGATGAACCGGGCAACAAAACCATACTGGACTATAATAAAATAAAATTTAATATAAATATTGATCAATCATTCTTTTCCGAACAAAATATGAAGAGAGTTAGATAATGGGAACTTATTTAAAGCTGGCATGGAGAAATCTCTGGAGAAATAAAAAAAGAACCATTATTGCTGCATCGTCTGTCTTCTTTGCTGTTCTCCTGGCATTAATCATGCGTTCAATGCAAAAAGGCTCTTATAATTTTATGATTGATTCCTCTGTCAGATTTTCCACCGGGTATGTACAGGTGCATGGTAAAGGATATTGGGATAAACGTTCACTTGATAAAAGTATGGAACTGGATAAAAGAATTGTCTCTGAAATTAATAATATACCTGAAGTTACTTTGGTTGTTCCGAGACTTGAAACTTATACTCTTGTCTCACACGGTAATGCTACTAAAGTTTCTCCTATTATAGGAATTAAGCCGGGAAAAGAAATTAGTATGATGAAGCTTAAGGAGAAACTTGTAGCAGGAAAATATCTCACAGATTCGAGCAGGGGAATTATGATTGGACAAGGATTGGCTGAACTCTTGAAAGTAGGAATAGGTGACAGTGTAGTTCTTTACGGACAGGGATTTCATGGAATAACTGCAGCTGCGCAGGTTCCTGTTGAAGGAATAATAAAACTTCCCATTCCTGAACTTAATAAAACATTAATTTATACAAGTTTATCATATGCACAATGGCTGTATTCGGCACCAAACAGAATAACATCTCTTTCGATAATGATAGATAAACCGATGGATCTTAATAAAGTTAAATTAAAAGTAGATAAGCTGTTTGATAATAAATTTGAAGTGATGACGTGGGAAGAAATGACTCCGGAACTGGTTCAATCCATTGAGGTGGATAACGCCGGGGGAATAATAATGCTGGCGATACTTTACATCGTTATAGGGTTTGGAATTTTCGGAACAATAATGATGATGACGGCTGAAAGGACGAAAGAATTTGGAATACTGATTGCCGTAGGAATGAAAAAATCGAAAGTAATATTCGTTACAACAATCGAAACAATTTTTATTTCGTTGATAGGTGTATTTGCGGGAATAATTGCGAGCTATCCGCTGCTGCTGTACTTCTACTATAATCCTATCAGATTGACAGGAGCCGCTGCCGAGGCAATGCTTGCATTCGGACTGGAGCCGATTATGCCTTTTAGTATCGCACCGGGGATATTCATCGCCCAGTTCTGGACGGTACTCTTAATTGCAGTTCTTTCTGCATGGTATCCATTCAGGTATGTACAAAAACTAAAAGCTGTTGAAGCGATAAGAAATTAACAAGGAGTTTAATAATGCTTTTCTTACTTGCGTGGAAAAATGTCTGGCGAAATAAAAAAAGAAGCCTGATAATTTTAATTGCAATTGCTCTGGGTTTGGGATGCGGACTTTTTGCAAGCGGTGTTATGTACGGAATGTGGGATTCAACTGTAAATGCAGCAATAGATCGCGATCTTAGTCACATACAAATTCATTCAGAAGCTTTTAAAAAGGAAAAATTAATTGAAAACTATATCCCGAACGGAACAGAATTAAAATCAGAAATAAAAAAAATAAATGGAGTTAAGGCAGTTTCGGAAAGAACCATTATTGATGGAATGGGTGCTTCTCCGACTTCTTCAACGGGTGTTGTTATTAAAGGAATAATTCCGGATGAAGAAAAGAAGGTAACAAGTGTTTCTTCACATATTAAAGAAGGAAAATATTTTGAAGGAGTAAGCCGTAATCCTATTGTGATAGGGAAGGAGCTCGCAAAGAAACTTGATCTTAAGCTTCACTCAAAAATCGTTTTAAGTTTCCAGGGACTAGATGGTAATATAGTTTATGCTGCTTTCCGGGTTGCCGGAATATTTGAAACTGAATCTTCAATGTTTGATAAAAGCAATGTCTTTGTTAAACAATCTGATCTTTTCAAATTGTTAAATAGCCAGCCTGTAATACATGAAATTGCGGTTAGATTAACCTCAGTGCAGTTTATGGATCAGGTTTCAAACAAACTCAAAAATGAATATAAAAATCTGGCAGTAGAAACCTGGCAGCAGCTCGCTCCGGAACTAAACCTCAGTTACCAGACAATTACTCTTGAGCTGGATATCTTCCTCGGTATAATACTCTTTGCACTTCTTTTCGGAATTACAAACACAATGCTGATGTCAGTCATGGAAAGAATACGGGAGTTGGGAGTTTTAATGGCTGTGGGAATGAAAAGAATCCGGGTATTCTTTCTCATTATTATTGAAACTATCTTTCTTTCCATTACCGGCGGATTGGTAGGAATGCTTCTTGGAGCAGCCGCAATCTGGTACTTTGCTCAAACTGGCATCAGCCTTGCATTATTTTCCCAGGGACTATCAAGTTATGGAATAAGCTCGCAATTAATTCCCGGTTTGCCGGTTGAGTTTTATCCTATTCTTTTTGTGATGATAATAATTACCGCATTACTAAGTGCAATTTACCCGGCAATAAAAGCCATAAGGCTTAAGCCGGCTTCAGCAATAAGAACTTATTAAGAAAAAAACTTCGGAGAAATTATGGCTCTGATCGAATTATATAATGTTCATAAAACATATAATGAAACCAAAATTCCTGTTCATGCGGTTAAAGGTGTAGATCTTAAAATTGAAAAAGGAGAATTTACTGCAATCGTTGGCCCATCGGGTTCCGGGAAAACAACTTTGCTCAATATGATCGGCGGACTTGATCAGCCATCTGAAGGTAAGATAGTTGTTGATGGAACGGATATTTCAACGTATAAACCTGATGAACTGATAAACTTCAGGCTTCATCATATTGGATTTGTTTTCCAGGCTTATAATCTTATTCCGGTGCTTACTGCAAAAGAGAATGTAGAGTTTATAATGCTTCTTCAGAATATATCAAAAGAAGAAAGAGAAAAAAGAGCCAAGGACCTACTTGAGGCAGTCGGTCTTGGAGACAGGATAAAAAGCCGTCCTTCAGAACTTTCGGGTGGTCAGCAGCAGAGAGTTGCCGTTGCAAGGTCACTTGCTTCTCATCCGTCATTTGTTCTGGCAGATGAACCGACCGCAAATCTCGATTCAGTTACTGCCGAATCTCTTCTTGATTTAATGGAAAATCTGAATAGTGAGTATGAAATGACTTTTGTTTTTTCAACTCACGATTCCAAAGTAATTAAGAGGGCTCACCGTGTTGTAACTCTTGAAGACGGTAAAATAAAATCTGATGAAGTAAGGAAAGTACTGCAAAAGAATGAGAGCTAAATTACTTTTAATCTTTTCATTATTGTCGTTAAGTAATAGTTTTGCACAGCTTCCAACAACAGAAGTTTACGGCTATACCAAGTATCTTTTTGGTTCAACAAAATATCCTTTTTACAACGAAAGATTTAGTGATCATCTTCTTCACGCCAGGCTCAATACAAGATGGTATCCGCTTCAATCGCTTACAGCCGCACTGGAGCTTCGTTTCAGGGCATATTATGGACAGAGTGTAGAAAAAATTCCCAATTTCATAGATCAAATTAAAACCCATTACGAGTTTGCCGATTTAAGCGCTGTTTTGTGGAATAAGGGTAAATCTCTGGGTTACCTTGAAACTGACAGACTGTGGCTGGATTGGGTGAAGGATAATTTTGAAGTTACTGTTGGAAGACAGCGAATTGCCTGGGGCACTAGCTGGGTCTGGAATCCGACCGATCTTTTTAATCCTCAATCGCCTTTGGATTTTGATTACGAAGAATTGCCCGGAACAGATGCAATCAGAATTCAGTATTATACCGGACCTGTAACAAAAATTGAAGCTGCAGTACGCCCTGCAAAAACATTAGACAAAGTTATTGCTGCAGGATTGGTTTCTTTTAATAAATGGGATTATGATTTTAATCTTATTGGTGGAATAAAAAATAACCGATGGGTTGCCGGTGGTGGCTGGTCTGGTGATATTCTTAATGCAGGTTTCCGCGGTGAATTTACTGTAACTCAAAAACCGGAGCTGCTTTCGAAATACAATGGCATTTCTACCTTCATCCGGGATTATAAACCATTGTCTTCCTTTAACGATCCCGTTTTTTCTTTTGTACTCTCCGGAGATTATACTTTTACAAATTCTTTTTACATCCATACTGAAATAATGTATTATAATAATGGTAAACAAAAAAATACCGGGCTGTATCAACAGGAAGCCTTAGAACTTGGAATGCTTACTCCGGCAAGATGGTCTGTTTACCAGGAATTTTCTTATGATATTACTCCTTTGTTAAGAGGTAGTCTGTTCGGAATTTTTAATCCCGATGATAAATCCTATGTTATTGTTCCTTCCTTAAGTTATTCTGTAATTACAAATCTTGATCTCTATCTTATAACACTTCTCTTTAATGGTGACACACTTACCCAATATGGCGATTATGGAAGCACACTCTATGTAAGAGTGAAGTATTCTTTCTAATCCTGTATATAAAAGGTGATTTGAGAAATTTGTTTTTGTGGTAAATTTTAGTATTTATAGATAAATCATACCTATATTAACTTATCAAAACATCAACCTTGGCAAAACTTATGAAAATGTACATTTAATTTGGAGTGTAACCTATGAACAAAATTGATTTGAAAAAATTTGCGAAAAAGATAAATATCCGGCAGTTAAAAATAGAAGATTATGAAGAACTTGTAGAATTGCAGAAGTTATCTTTTCCAAATATGCCGACATGGAGTAAGGAACAACTGGAAAGTCAGTTGGAAATGTTCGCCGAAGGACAGATATGTATTGAGTTTGATGGTAAGCTTATTGCCTCATCAAGCAGTTTGATAGTTGATTTCGATTTGCATGAAGATTACGACAGTTGGCAGAAAATAAGTGACGATGGGTATATAACAAATCATAATCCGGAAGGGCATACACTTTACGGAATTGAAATTATGGTTCATCCTGATTTCAGGGGAATGAGATTATCGCGCAGACTTTATGATGCAAGAAAGCAGATTGCCCGGAAATATAATCTTAGAAGTATTATAATCGGTGGAAGAATTCCCGGTTATTCTAAACGTAAAAGTAAAATGACTGCACGTACTTATGTTGATAGAGTTATAAGTAAAGAATTGTACGATCCTGTACTAACGGCACAGCTTTCAAATGGTTTTGTACTTAAGCGAATTATGCCAACCTACCTTAAATCAGATATTGAATCAGATGGTCATGCTACTCTGCTTGAATGGCCGAACCTTGATTATGTTCCAATGCAGATAAAAAGGTATATCACTTCGAAGAAGGTAAGAATCTGTGTAGTTCAGTATCAAATGAGAAGCATAAAAAGTTTTAGGGAATTTGAAACACAGTGTGAATACTTTGTCGATGTTGCATCCGGGTACAAGAGTGATTTTGTGCTTTTTCCCGAAATATTTACTCTTCAATTGTTATCCTTTCTTCCCAACGAAAGACCGGGAATAGCAGTAAGAAAACTTGCTGAGTACACGCCAAGATACCTCAAGTTATTTACAAATCTTTCGATTAAACATAATATAAATATTATCGGCGGTTCACATTATACAAAGGAAGGAGATGATATTTATAATATTGCTTATTTATTCAGAAGAGATGGTTCAATTGAAAAGCAATATAAAATTCATATTACTCCCAATGAAAGGAAATGGTGGGGAGTAAAACCGGGCGATAAAATAGAAGTGTTCGAAACCGATAGGGGAAAAATTAATATACAGATTTGTTATGATGTTGAATTTCCGGAATTATCTAGAATAGCAACTCAAAAAGGTGCCGAAATAATTTTTGTTCCTTTTTGTACAGATGAAAGATATGGTTACCTGCGTGTCCGATATTGTGCTCAGGCAAGATGCATTGAAAATGGTGTGTATGCTGTGATTGCAGGGAATGTAGGAAATCTTCCTTTTGTGGAAAATATGGATATTCAATATGCACAATCGGGCATTTATACTCCATCCGATTTTCAATTTACCCGGGATGCTGTGGCAGCTGAGTGTACACCAAATATTGAAACTGTAATAATACATGATATTGATCTTGAACTGGTAAAAAGACACCGCTTCAGCGGAAGCACTTTAAATTGGAAAGACCGTCGAAATGATCTTTACGAGGTCGTTCTGAAGAAAACTGTTTAGGATAATGTCCTAATGGCACAAAAGAAGTATAATTAAATTTCAATATATTGCCGTGTCTTTATTAATAAAAATATGAAAAATGAATTTTCAGAAATAAAAAAAAAATTTGATAGTAATATCAACGCTTTTCTTCTGCCGGTTCTATCAGGCATCGTTGATGAACAAATTAATTTTGCAGTTCAAATTAAAGATACAGTTTTAACCCACCATTCAGATCTACGTGAATTCATAAACGACGACGGATTATTTTATAGCGAAATATCAGAATATCATAAACGGCTTATAAAATTAATTGATTCAAAGTATGTTGATGAGCAGGAGATTGCGTTCAATAAGATGTTTCCTGAATTTTTCAACTGGTATAAATTATTACTGGATTCCATCGATGATGTCAGAGTCGAGAATCAGGATGCTGACAGATTCAAGGCTGAGACGGGGGAATCCTTTTATATCAAAGCATTTAAAAGTATTAAGCGTGCTTTATTCCGGATAAGTTCGGTTCCTCAAGAAATTAATAATTTATTCAGAAAGTTATTTAAAAAACCTGTTTTACCCATAAGACCATGGAAAAGGAAAGTTCGGCTAAGAGATTTAGTTGAGTTTTCAATCGGCAATGAAATTCGTGATGAGATTAATGTTCAACTCAGGGAAATCTTCGCATTAATTTCTGAGGTCTCTTTAAAACTCTGGCAGGCTGAAGAAAAATTACAGGTTCACTTTACTTCTGATTTGAAAAATATTAACAGTGAAAAACTTCTTCACCCTTCTGAATTGCTTACCGAATTTGAAAAAGAATATTCTTCTGTTGTTAAGATGCTTAATGAAAAGAAACAGAATTTGAAAAAAATATTCTCGGATTCTTTAAGTGTTGCATATCTAACCTTTGAAAACAACTATTATAAAGCCGGCACTATTGAACTTCCTTCCGGAAACTATTCAGGTAAAATTTTAGAAAAGCACAATAAAGATTTTCAGACCAGATTCGTTTTCATATTATCAGGATGGAGAAATACTCTCTTTGCACTATTCGAGGACTGGAAACTAAATAAAGAAATCTATTTTATTGAAGTTGAACAGGTTAAAGAATACCTCTATATAAAGAAAGAAGATGATAAAAAGATACGAGTAAACATTTTACCATGGTTGAACAAAATCAATGATATTTTAGAAAAAGGTAAAAATAATATTCTTAATTCCAAGGGGATCGAGAACTTAAAAAATCTGATACTGGAAGAAAAAGATAAGATTAAAAATCTCCTTACATTAAAACATATACCTGAAACGATAGAATTAATCCTTGATCAAAATTATCCCGAACTTGTAAATCATATTGAAATTAAATTAAAGGAATTTGAAGACGATAAAGTTAAAAGAGCAATAGTAAAAACAGATCTCTATGATAAAGAAATAAAGACATCTCAAATTGAATACATTCACCCATCCGAATTAATAAAGTTTGAAATTATCCCGACTTTTTTAAACGAAACCAGGATATTAAAAACGTTTACAATAGAAAAGATTGATTTAATACAAAAAGACCTTGTTGATATTGATCAGATTTCTGATTTCAATCTTGAGTCAGCTCTGGCTGCCCTGGATAATCCTTCAAATAAGGACTATGATCCGAAATCAGTTGCAGTAGAAGGACTGGAAAGAGCTATTGCGAAGACAAATGATATAAAAAAGGAGCTTTCAGAGCTAAGTGAAAATAATGTTAGTAATATTGCCTTACTAATAGAACAATTTAACAAGCAGCTGCTTGAGCTTACGGATACAAATAATATTACAGAAGTAAGATTAAGAATAGTAAAAGCTAAAGCGGTTGCCAAAACAAAACATTTCAAGAACCAGGCTCTAAATTTTATTAAAAACCTGATTCCCGGCGTTCTGGCTTATATTAAATCTGGTTTTCAGGTAACCAGCAGTACTTATAAAGACTTCAGGGTTAAATTTGGATTAGATCGTACTAAAATTTCAATTGCCTCTGAGATATCCGATTTTCTTACAGAAACTGAAACTGCAATAAACAAACTCCCGTTTGTATATCAGAGACTTTTCCGTATTGAACCGCTTGAGGAAGTTAAATTTTACGAAAAAAGGATTGAAGAACATAAAAGATTAATGTTTGCTTACGAAAGCTGGAAGTTGGAGAAATTTGCCTCGGCGGTTATGGTCGGGGAAAAAGGAAGCGGCGCAACTTCAACTTTAAATTTTTTCTTAAAAGAAATTGATTCCGGGTACTCCCTTTTCAGAACTTCCCTTACAAGAACGATTCATAGTGAAAAAGATTTGATCTTGTTTTTAAGTTCTTTATTCAAAGAGGATTATTTAAACTATAAAGATATTATCCTCCACTTAAACTCAGGAGGGAGTAAAAAAATCGTTGTTATAGAAAATATCCAACACCTGTTTCTCAGGAAAATCGGTGGGTTCAATAGTTTAAAAATATTGTTTGAAATAATTTCGGCTACAAGTATAAATATTTTCTGGGTGACTACCGCCAGTTTATATGCCTGGAATTATCTCGATAAAGTTTTAAACATTAATGATTATTTTGGATACGTTATCAGATTATCTTCTTTTACAGATAGTCAGATAGTTGATGTTATCTTAAAAAGACATCGTGTTAGCGGGTATAATATTTTATTTGATCCTTCACAGGAGGATATTAAAAATAAAAAATACTTACGGCTGTCCGAAGTTGAAAAACAGAATTATTTAAAGGAAAAATATTTTTCAAATTTAAATAAATTTGCAAAAAGCAATCTGTCTCTGTCACTCCTGTATTGGTTAAGATCAACTAAAGAAGTTCAGAAAGAAACTATTGTTATAAAATCAATTGATGAAATTGATTTTTCATTTCTCAGTGTTTTATCATCCGAAAAAATATTTACTTTATATGTTCTTTTAATTCACGATGGGTTAACAGAGCAGGAACATGCCACAATTTTTAATAATGATATTTTAAAAAGCCGGCTGGTCCTTTTACTTATGCACGATGACGGTATAATTAATAAAAGAGACAATATATTTACAATAAACCCCCTGCTCTACAGGCAAACAGTTAGTTTATTACAGGCAAAAAACATAATTCACTAATAATGCTGATAAGATGAAAATATTACTATTTATAATATTAGTTTTTCAATTAAATGTTCTTTCACAAACATCAAGTATTTCATTATCTGTTTCGCACGATACAACCACTACAAAAACAAATATCAACGATTCATCGAAAGTTATCTCTGCCAAAAGCCTGACAAAAGATTTTGAACCCCCATCTGTATTA
>CAWFHZ010000012.1:0-219538 GCA_963815785.1 uncultured Ignavibacteria bacterium | reverse complement strand
CTAATCTTCTCATATACCATGAATACCATGCTGAACCATAACTTATCAGAACACGAATTTTGTAACCTTCATTTGCTATTTTTATTTGTTCTACCGGTTTAATTCCATACAGCATCTGGAACTCAAAACTATCTTTTCTTATATCGCTTAACTTAGAATACTCTTTGATTTTTGAAATCATATTTAAATCGTGTGTTGCAAATGCAATTCTTGCTCTCCCCCCCTTATTAAATTTTAAAAGTGTTTCAGCTATTTCGAGATAATTTTTATCCACAAGAGATTTTTGTGCGAATGCAATTTCCGGAGGTTCCATATAGGCTCCTTTAACAAGCCTGATATTGGGAGATACCGGTAACAGATCATTAATATCCTTCATTGTTCTCTTCAGGTATGCCTGGAGACAAATACCCACATTGGAAAAATCTTTTCTGAAATGTTTATAGAACCCGATAGTTTTTTCAACATAAGAACTTTGCTCCATGTCTATCCATATAAAATTATTTTTATCTTCTGCAGATTTCAGAATCTTTCCAAAATTATTCTTTGCTGCATCAACAGAAATATCAATTCCGATCTGCGTAAGTTTAAGAGAAATTTCTGCCGATACTTTTTGATTATTAATTTTAGATAAAACTTCGAGATAATGATTCGTTACTGCTTCGGCTTCTGCAAGCGTAGTAATATTTTCGCCAAGTTTGGTGAATACTGTTCCGATTCCTCTTTGCTGAAACCTCACGGCTTCTGAAAGCGCATGTTCAACTTCTTCTCCGGGCATAAATTTCTTAAGAGCTTTTTGAACGAAAAATAATTTTGGAATATTACTCTTCATCCATTTGTTCTGAGAAGCCCAAAGTAAAATTTCTGCTTACAGTCATATCAAGCCTTAAAATTTAATGAGAAAATACAATTTGAAGATGAATTTAATCATCAGGATGATAATTGTTTTTTGACCTGTTTAACTTAATGAAGAAGTGAAAATAACTTCCGGGGAAAGGAATGGGTCAATCATCTTGCTTACTGATTTCATCTCAGCCAGGTTGTGCTGTATTATTTTAGAGGGAATTAATATGAAATTAAGAAACATTACCATTCTGTCTTTACTGTTTATAGTAATTATTTCTGCAACGGTACAACCTCAAAACTTTATTAAAGTTTATAATTATTTTGAAAACGGAGCAGCCGGTTCTCTGGTTGCAGATAACTACGATGGCTACATCATTTGTGGCTATATACCGGGAGATAGTAATTTACCCATTGACGGTTTTTTTATTCAAAAAACCGATCATTCCGGCCACCCTGTTTGGTTAAAGAAATATAACGAAGGCCTTCTGTTTTCCAGTTATCAGTTCGGTAAACCACATAGTTCCACTATTGTACAAACAACTGATAAAGGTTTTCTTATTGCCGGGGGAGACAGTTCTTCAGGTTATAGAATCATTGGGATAACCCTTATAAAAATCGATTCATTGGGAAATATCCTTTGGAAAAAATCAATCGACAATCAAATTTATTATGATAATCTGTGTATAATAATAAGCAGGGATAATTCAATTTATATTTCTGCTGATACTGAAAACGACGTTACTCATCTAATTAAAATTGATTATAATGGGGAAATCTTGTGGGCAAAAGATTTCGATCTCTTCTCAACTTCGTATCTGGGAACAATAATCAGAGAATTTAAAGATAGAAACCTGGTTTTAGCAGGGAGTGAAAAATTAATCTGGGTTGATAAAAACGGCAATATATTCAACGAGTTTGATTCACCTTCCCCGAACACAATAAGTACTTTTACCCTAACAGATAATGATGAAATTATTCTTGCCGGTTATTATAATAAATTACGAAAACTTGATAATGATGGTAATGTAATATGGAGCAAAGATATAGAATATATGGCTACGATTATATCTGAAACTTCCGATGCTGGTTTTATTAGTATCGGGAAGGTCAGCTCCGTTACTCCCAGTAACGTCTTATTTAAACTTGATAATGAAGGTAATCTGGTATGGAAAGACATAATTAATTCAAAGGAAGCATTTTATACAAATCTACAGTTTGTAAAGCAAGCTGGTGATGGCGGCTATATTGCTACGGGTCTATACACGTACTACTCATTTACGCAACCAAATATTGGATTTTCTCTTCCTTTAATTGTTAAAATAGACCCATCCGGTAATTATACCTCAGTCACAATTGTTTTCCCGGAAAAATCTGTTCACGCAGGCTGGAATTATGAGATTAAATGGCTTTCAAATAATGTTAATAATATTGATATCGATTACTCAACCAATCATGGTATAAGCTGGAAAGAAATTGTAAAAGCCCTGCCATCTGATGAGAGAAATTATTTGTGGACAGTCCCATTTGAGTTATCAGATAATTGTCTTGTTAAGATTGAAAGGATTCTGATAATTCTGTAATTACGGATGAAATTGATTCTGTTTTTTCTATTGAATCCGTCCTATCAATGAATATGATTTCATCTCTGTTAATAATGTTAAGATGTGGATCGCTAATAATGGAGATGGTTCTCATAGCCCGTTGACAGATGGACAAGGATATTTTTGGCCGGGAGGAGATAATGCAATTAAAGGAGCAATATTTGAGGATGGGTTACTATGGGGTGGTAAAGTGAACGGAGAAATCAGAGTTGGAGGAAGTACATACAGGCATGGTTTAAAACCCGGGAATATTCTTAAAGGTGGTTCCCCGGCAAATCCTGAAGATATTCAATTTCAGGTTTGGAAATCCAATCAGGATTGGGAATCACTACCAGATGGAATAGAAAAAGAGAAAAACAAATATAATTACAACCATTGGCCGATTGAGACAGGGGCTCCGTGGATTGATGAGAACAGGGACGGTGAATATACTCCCGGGATAGACCGAATTAAATATTATGGAGATGAAATCCTTTATTATGTTGCCAATGATTTTGATACGGTAGCAACAAAATTTCTTTACGGATCTGATCCAATGGGAATTGAAGTACAGTGTCTTACTTTTGCAAAAGATACAACTACAGACTTACAAGATGCAGTATTTAAAAAGTATAGGATGATAAATAAAGGTAGTTCAATTATAACAGATATGTACTTATCATACTGGACAGATGATGATTTGGGAGACGCAAATGATGACTATACAGGAGTTGATACCACTCTTAATCTTGGATATACATGGAACGGAACAAATAATGATCCGGTATACGGCACTCCCCCACCGGCAGTTGGACATATGATAGTTCAGGGCCCTATTGTTCAATCTACTCTTAATGATAGTGCCAGGTTTGAGGACAACTGGAAAAAGGGATATAGAAATTTACCGGCTACAGCATTTACCTTCTATATTGGTGGAAGCGCAGTATACAAGGACGCTACTTTGGGAGTTTATGAAGGAACCTTGCAGACATATAATTATATGCGGGGATTAATCTGGAATGGCTCACAGTTTATTGATCCGAATACTGGTGAACCAACTGTTTTTGTATTGTCTGGTGATCCGGTAACAGGTACGAGATGGTATGAAGGGGATGGCTGGTCAGGCGGGCCGTACCCGGCAGACAGGAGATTCCTAATCTCATCTGGTCCGTTTATTTTAGCTCCCGGCGATACACAGGAAATTGCTATTGCAATTTTTATGGCAAAGGGAAGTGATAATGTGCAGAGTATTGCAGCGCTTAGAGAAAAGGCTTCTGTATTACGGGATTACTATAACAATGAACTTGTTCAGGAATTAAAAACAACCGTACCGGCACAGCTCACAGATTATTATCTCGAACAAAATTATCCAAATCCGTTTAACTCAACAACAACCATAGAATATACAATACCCCAAAAGACTGTAGTAACAATAAAGATTTATGATATACTCGGAAGAGAAGTAAAAACAATAAGCCAGGGAGAGAAGGTACCGTGGCATTATAAAGTGAACTTTAATGCATCTTCACTTGCATCAGGAGTATATTTCTATAGAATAACCGCAGGTAATTTTGTTCAGACAAAGAAGATGATTCTTTTAAAATCGTTTATCGATTTAATTGATGGAAAAAAGTAAATTTATATATTAAATTTTCAATTATCCTTTCAGGTGGAGACAAATGTATAAATCTTTACTAATCTTTCTTTTCACAATTATTATTTCCCAAACAATTCTGGCTCAGGAATTAGATCACAATTACTTTAAAAATAATGTTGAAGTTTACTTCAAGTTTCATTTCGATACTCAAAGCAGAACTTAACAACTTATCAAAAATGATTTCTATTGATAATGTGAAAGATGACACTGCTTTTGCTTATGCAAATGAAGAACAGTATAACAACTTTATTAAATCAGGTTATGAAATAAAAATATTAACAGCCCCGGGAAAACTAATTATTCCCGAAATGAGTGATGATATGCAGAAGATTACTGATTGGAATGTTTATCCGACTTATGATGCTTATGTGGCAATGATGAATCAATTCGCTGCTGACTATCCGGATATTTGCCAGCTAATAGATGCCGGAAATACTACCCAGGGAAGAAAAATATTATTTGTAAAGATTTCCGATAATGTAAATGTGAGAGAAGCCGAGCCGCAGTTTATGTTTTCATCTTCAATGCATGGAGATGAAATTACCGGTTACGTGTTAATGCTTCGGCTTATTGATACTTTATTAACTTCCTACGGGACTGATACAAGACTGACCGATCTTATTAATAATGATGAAATCTGGATAAACCCTCTGGCAAACCCTGACGGAACTTATCACGGCGGTAACGGCACGGTTTACGGTGCAACAAGATATAATGCGAACGGAGTAGATCTTAACAGAAATTTTCCCGATCCGGCTGATGGTCCTCATCCTGATGGAAACGCGTGGCAGCCCGAAACAATTGATATGAAAACTCTTGCTGAGAATAACAATTTTGTTTTATCTGCAAACTTTCACGGCGGTACGGAAGTTGTCAATTATCCGTGGGATACTTGGTCAAGACTTCATCCCGACGATTCCTGGTGGCAGTTGATTTCTCATCTTTATGCAGACACTGCACAGGCAAATAGTCCCGCAGGTTATATGAGTGGTTTTAATGATGGCATTACAAACGGTTATGACTGGTATCGTGTTACTGGTGGCAGACAGGATTTTTTCACTTACTTCCATCACGGCAGAGAAGTAACAATTGAGATCTCAGATATCAAAACTCCGGCTGCTTCCACCCTTCCTTCTTACTGGTATTATAATAAAGAATCGTTCCTCGACTATATGGAAAATACTTATTACGGAATTAGAGGAATTATAACAGACACTTCAGGAAACCCGGTAAAAGCAAAAATAGTAATTGCAGGTCACGATTTTGATAACTCGGAAGTTTATTCTGATTCATTAAACGGAGCTTATTACAGAATGATTATTGCGGGCACATATACGTTGAACGTTTCGGCGGATAATTATCTTCCTCAGACAATCACAAATGTTCAGGCAATTAATTTTCAAAGCACAGTGTTAAATATTCAGCTTGTTCCAAGTCCAACACCGGTTGAGCTGTTATCCTTTAGTGCATAAAGAAATTGATGGTAAAGTAAACCTTAACTGGGTTACTGCAACAGAAATAAATAACAAAGGATTTGAAATTGAAAGAAGGCAGAGATCAGATATCGGAAATCAGCCAGCCTGGGAAATAGTTGGCTTTGTAAACGGAAATGGAACAACAACTCAAACACATTCATATTCATTTAAAGATGAAAATGTTCAACAGGGAAATTTCAATACAGATTGAAGCAAATAGATTTTGATGGAAGTTTCACGTATTCTTCTATTGTAGAAGTTGAAAATAATATTCCCACAGAATTTTCATTAGAACAGAATTATCCGAATCCGTTTAATCCAACAACAACAATCAGGTATCAGATTCCCGATAAAGAGTTTGTGACATTAAAAATTTATGATATACTTGGAAATGAAGTAGCCGTTCTTGTGAATGAGGAAAAACCTGCAGGAAGTTATACTGTTGAATTTACGTTACACAGCAGAGATGGAAAATCGTTATCCAGCGGGTTGTATTTTTATACAATCTCCACAGGCAGTTTTACTTCAACTAAAAAGATGCTGCTGCTAAAGTAACCCCGGAAATTTTATTCATATTAAAAAGAGTTCCCTAAATAAACGGAACTCTTTTTTGTTATTCCCAATCTTTAAACAAGTTTTTTATGAAGTTGAATTCTTCATCCGTAAGAGGTTTGTTCTGCGCAGAAAGATTTGACTTTACCTGTTCCAGATTTCTGAAACCCGGAATTACGCAGCCCACTTCTTTATAATGAAGTAAATATTGTAAGGCGGCTCTCGAAAGATCTTCCTTAGTGTTTCCGAATTTAGTTTTTAATTTTTCAAGTATCGGCTCCAGCTTTGCCAGGTTTTCTTTGGTGAACCGGCTGGCGTTTTTGCGGTGATCACCGTCTTCAAATTTCGGGGGATTATTTTTATTATACTTATCAAGCAGCAATCCCTGTGCAACTGGACCAAATGCTACAAATGAAATAGTATTCTCATCAAGAAGTTTTCTCGTAGGCGTCCCCTCCTGCAGAAACCTGTCATCAATTGCGCTTGAAAAACTTTGGATAACATCGGGTTTTACTTTGGGAATCAATTTTTGAAAATCTTTGTGTGAATAAGCAGACTGACCGATAAGCCTGATTTTGCCTTCTTCTTTTAATTTATACATAACCTCAACCGCATCATCCAGATATTCATCATTTTCGCCGAAGTTACCGTGATGAAAATAGTATAGATCAATATAATCACGATTAAGATTTATCAGCGATTGTTCACACTGATGACGGATATGCTTTGGTTCATAGGCATGTTCGGCTGTGCCCGGGAACCACCCGACTTTGGTAGCAATTATAAATTTGTTTGTTCTTTTACCGAGAATTCTCGCCAGCATTCTTTCTGCTCTTCCATTGCCGTATACATCAGCATTATCAAAATGGTTTACACCATTATCAATTCCATAATTAATTGCATCTTTAATTTCATTCTCGTTTACATCAGCCCAGCCGTTAGGTGTGCCGTTAACCCAGTTTAGTCCGCCCATCGTCCAGCAGCCAAGACTTATTTCCGAGACTTCAATATCAGATTTTCCGAGTCTCCTGTATTTCATTTTTCTTATTTATCTATTTTTTAATGAATAATGATTCTATTTTCTGATAAAGTCTGTGCACAT
This sequence comes from uncultured Ignavibacteria bacterium, assembly GCA_963815785.1. Taxonomy (GTDB): domain Bacteria; phylum Bacteroidota; class Ignavibacteria; order Ignavibacteriales; family Ignavibacteriaceae; genus DATFVA01. The sequence goes on along the minus strand of CAWFHZ010000012.1, from coordinate 212,329 downwards.
CTTCCACACCAAACTTTACCATTTCATAATTGTGGCTTTTTAATTGTTCTCTTAATTTTTCTGATGCATGCAGTAATTGAGTTGAATAATTATTAAACTGTTTTTGTAAAGCATCGTCGTCATACTTAAGGACAACATCTGTCAGAGTTTTAGCCCTGCTAACAAGCTCATCGCTGTCGGAATAAATTTGCTGATAATTTTCCTGCGGTAAATATTTATGATAGATCATGTACAAGACCTGGTGAAACTGGTCAAGTTCCGGAAGTACAGGATGAATTATATGAACAAGAGATTCATATTTGGAATGAAGATTTTCGGCAGCTTTTAAAAGTATTTCATCATCTTTTTCATTTGCGATTTTTTTGTATTCTTCAACCGCAACTTTAAATTCATCAACTCCTTTATCCCACATTTCTGCTTTATCCTGCAGTATTCCCGGCAGCTTTGCATTATAAATATGTTGTGCCCCGGTATCAATATCATCAACGTAACTTCTAAGCGCTGCATAATCTTTCTGTGGATAGGCCACATGCCAGATCGGATAAATTACATCGTGAAAATCATCAAGTGCAGGTATCTCGGCTTTTATTTCGGCAGAGTCCAATGATGTTTGAGAAAACAACGGAACAGAAATTAATGTAAACAGAAACACAACTGTAAAGATTTTTGAAGGCATATTATCCCCGCGTTATTTGTTATTGATATTTAAAGTTTATTTAGTTCTTCACTTAAAGATTTTTTTAGTCCCTTTACTACCAGATCGTATGAATGATCAATCCATTCTTCAATTAAACTGTTTTTAATGGTTCTTTCTATTTCAACAGTATTCCAGTGAAGTTTATTCATATGATAACCCGGAGTTACTGCCTCATATCGTTCGCGTAATTCAACAGCCTTTTCAGGGTCACATTTCACATTAATAGAAAACGGCGGATTAAGATTTGCAATGAGAAATATTTTTCCCATCACCTTATATACAGGAGAATCTTCATTAAACGGGAGTTCTTCTGTAACTCCTTTTTTACTTAAACAATATTCTCTTACCTGTTCGATGTTCATTATCTTCTGTTTTTATCAATCCATCGCGCCGCATCTTTTGCAAAGTAGGTTAAAAACATATCTGCACCTGCTCGCTTAATTGCTGTTAATGATTCAATCATAACGCGTTCTTCATCAATCCATCCGTTAATTCCTGCTGCTTTAATCATAGCGTATTCCCCGCTTACCTGGTAAGCCGCCGTGGGCATTCCGAATTTATCCTTTAACTCTGCGTATAATATCAAGATATGGTCCGGCAGGTTTAACCATTATTATATCGGCTCCTTCTTCAATATCCGATTCAGCTTCGCGTATGGCTTCGTCACCGTTGGCAATATCCATTTGGTGCGATCGTCTGTCGCCGAATGCCGGTGAAGATTCAGCAGCATCACGGAAAGGACCATAGTATCCCGAGGAATATTTTACAGCGTAACTCATAACAGGAATTTTGTTGTAGCCGTTATCATCAAGTATTTTTCTTATTGCTGCAACGCGTCCGTCCATCATATCAGAAGGAGCAACAATATCGGCTCCTGCCTGAACGTGGGTTAATGATTCTTTAGCAAGAAGTTCTACCGTTTCATCGTTTAGTATTTCTTCGCCGTTTAATAAGCCGCAATGCCCGTGGGATGTGTACTCACACATACAAACATCAGTTATAACGAAAAGATTTTTTACTTCGGATTTTATTGCACGAATAGCTCTTTGAATAATTCCATCGGGATCATAAGCCTCGGAACCTTTTTCATCTTTATGTGAAGGAATGCCGAATAATATAACAGCAGGAATTCCAAGTTTCTCAACTTCTTTGCATTCTTTAACTGCATTATCAATCGATAGCTGGGAAACCCCAGGCATTGATTTTATCGGGTTATTTATTTTCTCTCCCGGAACTATAAATAAGGGATAAATAAAATCGTTTTTTGATAATTCAGTTTCTCTTACCATATCCCTAACAAGAGGATTATAGCGAAGTCTTCTCATTCGTTTAACAGGAAATGCAGCCATGGTTTCTCCTAGATTATCAAGTTTAAAGTTGTAAAAAATAAACCGTTGAAACGGTTACTTTTTTTCATTTGTTTTTAGTAACCCCGGGATTAATCCCGGGGTTAACCTAAATGTTAATTCTTTATGGTTCCGTTGATTTTTTCCGCCAGTAATTCCCCGTTTTTCAAACAATCACCAATTGAAATTCCTCCGCGGTAATTTCCGCTGAAATATAATCCCGGATGATTTTTTTCAAAATCATCAAAAAATCTTTCGTGTTCTATATATCCAATATTATATTGAGGTATTGCTTTTGTCCAGTACTTATAGCTTGTATAAACAGGTTCTTCTGTGATTCCCATAATTTTTTCAAACTCACCACGGACTTTCTTAATTAAAATTTCTTTTTCAATATTTCCAACTTCGGGATCTCTTGCACCACCCACAAATAATGTAAAGGCAGTTTTGTCATCCTCTGCACGATTCGGAAATATTACAGAGCTCCATATTGCTCCCAGGAAAGAACGCCGCTCTTTTGCCGGGACCAAAAATCCAAATCCATCAAGAGATTGTCTTATGCTTTCTTTGTTGTAACCTAGCATTAAAGCCAGAACCGGCGGATAATAAATTGCGTTTAAATGTTCCGTTAATTTTTCATCCCAGTTTTTAAATATTTCTGAAGCTATATAAGCGGGCAGAGTTGAAATCAGAATTTCACAATTCATTTCTTTGAGATGCCCGGCATTATTATACTTTATTTTATACCCGGCTTCACTCTTTTCAACAGAAGTTACATCGCAGAAAGTATGCACTTTCTCACCAAGGAATGAAGAAATAGCGTTTGGCAGTTTCTGCATTCCACCTGTAAAAGAAAACATTCTTGCACTCTGTTTCGATTTTTCAGCACGTTGTTTTCTTTCTTTTATGCTTTTTATCGTTCCGATAATCAGTCCGCCGTATTTTTCTTCAAGCTCATAAAGTTTTGGAAAGGCTGAATGAACGCTTAACTCTTCCGGGTTACCGGCATAAACTCCCGCTACAAAAGGATTGATAGCATAGTCAAGAAATTCCTGCCCGAGTCTTCGTTTTACAAATTCCGCTATACTCTGATAGTAGCCGTCTTTCGATCTGCCTATAAAAGGCTCGGCAAACAACCTGGTTTTAGCCTTACTGCTGAATAATTTTGTTTTTAAAAATGCAGCCGGATTCATTGGCAGAGGATGAAGCATATTGTCACGAAGTATATATCTTTTTGATGCTTCCTTATTTGCATAAACAAGATCATCTTCCAATTTTAAATCTGAAACTAATTTTGAAAGCACTGGTGTAGTTTCAAGTCCGCTGTTGGGTCCGCGATCAAATAAAAATCCCTTTTCTTTAACTGTTTCAATTGATCCGCCCACATCTTTTTTCTTTTCCAGAACTGTTACATCAAAACCATTTTTGGCCAGAAAATATGCAGTTGTTAAACCGGAAATGCCTGCACCAATAATTACAACTTTTTTGCTCATTTATGCCTAAGTTTATTTTCAGATATTTCAAATCTATTGTAACAATTTACCAAATATATGAGAACTTTAGAATATATAAATAAAGCACTTTATGAATAACTGGCTGACATATTTTGAAAGATCCGGAGAGACAGACTCACCCTCTTATGAAGAGACGATAGAGTATTTTAAAAGATTTGAGACAGAAACCAATATGGCAAGACTTATTTCTCTCGGTGAATCATCACAGGGAAGAGATATTAAATGTCTTGTTGTTGCAAAAGGAAATCATTTCACTCCTCAAAAAGCAAGAAGAAGCGGTAAAGCAGTCATCTTAATTCAGAACGGAATTCATCCCGGTGAAATTGAAGGGAAAGATGCCTCGATGCTCCTGCTGCGTGAAATTCTTATCACAAAAGAAAAAAAACATTTGCTGGATAATCTTGTGCTTCTCATTATTCCTGTTCTGAATGTTGATGGTCATGAAAGATTAAGTCCGTATAATCGTCCTAATCAAAACGGACCTCGAATGATGGGGTTTCGAACAACGGCTGTTAATTTAAATCTTAACCGTGATTATATGAAAGCCGATACTCCCGAGATGAAAGCCCTGTTAAGATTATTCTCAACCTGGCTTCCTGATTTTTATATTGATAACCACACCACAAACGGTATTGACTACCAGTATCACATAACTTGTGGAATGGAAAAACATCAGAATATTTTCGGTGCATTGGGCAAATGGGGAGAGGATAAATTTCTTCCTTATGTTAAAAGTGAAGTTGAAAAGCTTGGGTTTCTCAACACAAAATATATTGAATTATACAAAAGAGAACTGGAAGAGGGAATTATTGACTGGCATTACAGACCAATGTTTTCAAATGGTTATTCCGCTCTTCAGAACAGACTCTTACTGCTGATTGAAACTCATTCATTGAAACCGTTCAACAATCGCGTTTATTCTACAAAGGCAATGGTTGAAGCCGCTTTAAATTTTATAAATGAAAATCATAAAGAATTAAGAGAGCTTAATAAAAAAGCCGACAAAGAATCAGTAAAAAGATATTCTAACGGGAAAACATCTTTTCCAATAAATTTTAAAGGAACGGATGAATTTAAATTGATGAATTTCAAAGGAATTGAATACAGAAAAGAAGAAAGTGAAATTACAGGAAGTTTAATTAAACGCTACACAGGGAAACCGGTAGACATTCAGATACCTGTTTATAATAAAGTGAAGGTGACAAAAAAAATTAAGCTCCCTTTTGCTTACCTGGTTCCCAAAGAATTTAAAAATGTTGTAAGAATTTTAAAACTTCACGGAATTAAAGTTGAAGAGCTGAAAGAAGATAAAACTTTTGAAGTTGATAAATATCATTTCAAAAGTTACAGGTTTGCTGAAAGACCTTATGAAGGAAGGCAGGGAGTAGAAGTTAGTAGTGAAACAATAAACGAAACAATAATTTTTCCAAAAGGAACTTTTGTTGTTCGGACCAAGCAAAGAGGTATTCGCGTTATTGCAAACCTGCTTGAACCCGAAGCTCCTGATTCATTTTTAAGCTGGGGATTCTTCAATTCGTTCTTTGAAAGAAAGGAATACGCTGAAGACTTTATTATGGAACCTCTCGCCCGTAAAATGTTAAAAGATCATGTTAATATTAAAAATGAATTTGAGCTTAAACTTAAAACAGATGAAGGATTCAGGGGTAATCCTGACGAGAGATTGGATTATTTCTACAAAAAATCTGTTTACTTTGACCGCAGGGAGAATATTTATCCTATCTTCCGGCTGATGGACGAAATAGCAGATTGAATCTGAACGTTTGAAATAGTAAACTATAATCACATCTATATACTCGCTTTCCAGACATAAACACAACTGAGGTCGATTTATGGCAGAGAAAAAAACTTTCACAATACTATGCATAGCCAGCTTTGAAAAAGGGCAGGAATTTATGCGTCAGTGTAAACGGGAAGGTGCAAGGGTAATTCTTCTTACTTCGAAAAGTCTTGAAGATGCAGAATGGCCTAAAGAAAGTATTGATGAAATTTTTTATATCCCCGATGTAAATAAAGCGTGGGACATGCGGAATGTTATTTACGGTGTAAATTTTCTTGCAAGAACAGAACAGATAGACAGAATTGTTGCTCTTGATGATTTCGACGTTGAAAAAGCAGCTTCGTTGAGAGAACATTTACGTGTTCCTGGAATGGGAGATACAACCGCAAGATATTTCCGGGATAAACTTGCAATGCGCACAAGAGCAATAGAAGAGGGAATTCCTGTTCCTGAATTTGTACACGTTTTGAATTACAGGAACATAAATGAGTTTGCTGCTTCGGTTTCATATCCATATGTGATTAAACCACGTCTTCAGGCAGGTGCTCACGGAATTAAAAAAATAAATTCTTCAGAAGATTTATGGAAAACAATTCATAGTCTTGGTGATGAACAATCTTTTTATCTGCTCGAAAGGTTTGTTGAAGGAGACATTTTTCATGTTGATTCAATTGTCTATGAAAAAGAAGTTGTATTTGCGATTGCAAGCCAGTACAGTCTGCCGCCGTTTGAAGTTGCACACGAAGGAAGAGTTTTCGGAAGCAGAACTGTAAAACGGGGAACAAAAGAAGAAGTAGGTCTGCTTGAAATAAATAAGAATGTTATGAAAGCAATGGGACTACTGCGGGGGGTTTCACACACGGAATTTATAAAATCTAAAGCTGACGGCAAATTTTATTTTCTTGAAACATCCGCAAGAGTAGGCGGAGCAAATCTTGCAGAATTCGTTGAAGCTGCATGCTGGAATAAATCTCTGGGCAGAATGGGCAAAGATTGAAATTAATTACGGCAAAAAAGAATACAAACTTCCCAAAGTTAAAAATGATTATGCGGGAATAATCATTTCACTTGCAAAACAGGAATGGCCGGATATATCCGGATATGTTGATACCTGAAATTGTGTGGAGAATGAAAAAGAAAAATCACGCCGGACTTGTTATCAGTTCACCGGATCATAAAAGAGTTGAAGATTTACTCAAACAATACACAGAAAGATTTTACACAGATTTCTTTGCAACACAGCCAATCGCAGACAAACCGAGTGATTGAATACTAACTTACATTACGTAAAATCTTCTATTCAATTGCCACGACCTTTAGGTCGTGAGATAATTTTAGATAATAATATCGGCTTTAGCCACATTAGTTTCAAAAATTAGGCTAAAGCCCGATAACTTGCCTTAATCTAGCCCCCGACCTGAAGGTCGGGGCAATTGATAATCTAATATGCGTAAGGTGACTTACCAATTATTTCAACAAAACAAATTTCTTTGTAGCAGAGAAATTTTCCTGCTTCAATTCTGTAAAAATAAATTCCACTCGGCAAGTTAGTTCCATCGAACTCAACCTCATAAGAGCCGGCTGGTTTTTCTTCATTAACAAGAGTTTTAACTTCTCTTCCCAAAACATCGTAAACAGTTAATTTAACTTTGCTTAATTCCGGCAACTGGTATTTTATTTTTGTTGTTGGGTTGAAGGGGTTGGGGTAGTTTTGTGATAAATAATAATTTCTGATTTTATTGTCTGATTTCTGAACTTCAGTTACAGTTGGATCAGTATATTTTAATATTATTCCATTTTCTCCAGCGACCCAAAAATGTTTGTTCTCCTTTACTGCCATTTCATCAGAATGAAAATTGGAAGGAACGTCAGCCACAACTTCCCAAGTCTCTCCTCTATTTGTAGTTCTATATATTTTATTATTTCCTAACATCCAACCTTTAACAGAATCTGTAAAAATTATATCGTCGCCCGGATAATTAGTTTCTGACCATGTTAAACCGCCATCTGTAGATTTTAGCAACCCATTTTCTGAATCAGTTATAAATCCCATCGCATCATTCAGAAACCATATGTTTTTATAGATTCTGAAATCAGTTTCATAAGTTATTGTGTTCCATGTTTCTCCACCATCTATGGTCTTTAAAATAGTTGAGGGATAACCTACTGCCCAGCCATCTATATTATCAATAAAAAAAATATCATAAATCTGGGTATAGAATCCGAGATAATTTTCATTCCAGGTATTTCCACCATCAGTTGATTTTAAAATATTATCTCGTCCTCCTATAAATTCTATATCCCGGGAGACATAACAATGACTAAAAAATCCATATACATCAAAATATCCTCCTGTGTATAAATTATCCCAAGATTCTCCCCCATTAGTGGTCTTAAAAACAATTCCACCTGTACAATTAAAAAATTCATCACACATTCCTACAGCAATTCCGCTTAATGAATCGTAAAAATCAATATCATTAAACCAATAAGTATCATCCCAAATATCTGTTTCCCAGGAAGTTCCACCGTCCTCAGTTTTTAAAATATATCCTGAAGCTATGGCGAAACCTTTAGAGCTATCTATAAAACTTATGTCCTGTAATTTCGCGATGAATTCCACCTGTTTTGACAGTCCAATTATATCCCCCATCGGAACTAAATAGTATTCTACCTGATTGATCCGCTCCCCAGCCATTTTGGTTTTTATCAAACCACATAGAATTAAAATCAGCAATTGAGCTCAATCAGGTCAAACGTTAGTCCTGAATTATTAGTTTTAAAGATTCTCCCATATATACTTGTATTTACCCAGCCTGTGGAGTCATTAAGAAAAAAAATAGAAGTAATATCTCCTGAAGCAATAAAAGAAAGCTGATTCCAATTTTCACCCCCATCGGAAGTTTTTAAGATGAAGTTTCCGTTTACCGAACTAACTGCTATCCATCCGATACTATCAGTTGTAAATTGCATAGCAGTAATTGTACAACTTATCCCGGTATTTTGCATCTCCCAATTATTTCCTCCATCGGTTGTTTGCAATAGTTTATTTGCAGTTGTAGATACCCAGCCGGTATCTCGGTTAACAAACGATATATTTTCAAACTTCAGCCCGTTTAAATTGTATACATTTTGCCAGGTAAACCCACCATCTGTTGTTTTGGCAATGTGTCCTTCGACCAGAGATTATTCCATTTAGATTCATCAAAGAAATAAATTTGATTTAAATTATAACCTAATAAAGAAATTATTTCCCAGTTAACTCCACCGTCGGTTGTTCTGTACACCTTATCTGATGAGAGAGTAACAAACCATCCAATTTCATTTGAAATAAAATAAATCCCCCCAAGGTTCATCGACCATATCAAGATCTTTATATAATTTCCAATTTAAACCATCATTTGTATAAATTAATGAACCATAGGATCCGGAAGCCCAAGCATGGGTGGAATCAGTGACAATTAAATTTAAAAGTGTATTACCCTGTGGATTTGGATTTTGCCATTCCCATTGTGCAAAGAATGAAATCTTAAAAGACAAAATTACTAAAGTTAAGATGAATTTTTTCATTTTTGTGTTTAAGAATTTTTATTTCAACAAAACAAATTTCTTTGTGGCAGAGAATTTTCCTGTCTCAATTCTGTAAAAATAAATACCGCTTGGAAAATTAGTTCCATCGAACTCAACTTCATAATTGCCGGCTGGCTTTTCTTCATTAACGAGTATTTTAACTTCTCTTCCAAGAACATCGTAAACGATTAACTTTACTTTACTCATTTGAGGCAGTTGGTATTTTATTTTTGTCGTTGGGTTGAAGGGGTTGGGGAAATTATCAAATAATTTATAGGATGCTAACGTAATATTTTGATAATTAACAGATGATGGCAATGTTCCTTTTCCACTGAGTGATATATTTTGCGTCTTAAAATTAGAAGAAACTTTTAGAGTGTCTTCTAAGTTACCAGAACTTTGCGGATGAAAGAAAATATTGACTAACTGACTATCCCCCGGATTGATTGTAAGCGGTATTATAAAATCAGTACTGAAATTTGGCGTAGATGTTTTCAATGAATCTACAATTAATTGTGAAATAAAAGGATCAGAAAAATAAACCCCTAACGTTGTTGTATCGCCAATTGCTGTTTGAGGGAAATTAAGCGAAAGGTTTCTTACTATGGGAAAAGTAGACTCAGTAGATCTAAAAAGACCAGTACTTGTTGCTGCATATAAATATCCGTTTTTGTCTATATCTAAATTATGGAATCTTAATGTTCCATCATCTATATCAAACCAGGTGGTTCCATAATCGGGTGAGCATCTGGATGGCATTATGTTACCAGTAGAATAATATTTCGATACATATATATCATAAAATCTATTTACAATGATACTTCCTGGGTCAATACTGGCCTGTATATTTGTCCAGGGCAAACCAGGTGATTTTTTAAAATAAAAGTTACCGAATAATATTCCGGCGTACATTTCACCGGAAGGGAGGCTTTCAAAATTATCAAACTGAATTCCGTAGCTATAAGAACTAATATCCAGCTGCCATGAGGAACCTTTATCCGTGGACTTATAGATATCTTCGTAATAACCATGATATGGATCGAAAGTATCATCACTTGTATAAATATTTCCCTGAATATCGATTTGTATTCGTGTCAGGCTCCAGCCAACGGAATCTCCATTTATAAGTACTTCCCAGGTATTTCCACCATTTGTTGTGAAATATACTTTGGTAAGATTTACTATATAAAGATCTCCAGTTGAATTAAAAGCCATTTGTTTAATTAAATATGATGAATTTAGATCGGGAGGCATTGGAAAAGTATTCCAAGTTTCTCCTGAATCAATTGAAATAAATAATGAATCTTGATATTGACCAAGGAGATTTGATTTTAATATATAAATTTTATCAAAACCTTGATTGGTTGTATCAATTAGTATGTTAAGTGGGGCCTGATAAACTCCCTGATAAGGAGTAAAGATAAGTTCCCAAGAAACTCCATCAATTGACTTAAATAGTTTTTTATAGCCATCAGTATCAGAAACAGAAGCATAAAAATTATCCTGTCGGTCAATTACTAACTGATTTACAGATCTTCCAGAAAAAGCAATAGGTTCCCAGAATTGATCTTGAGGGAATACGATTGGGGAAGGTAATAAGACTATAAGAATGAAGGCTATTGAAAATATTGTTTTCTTCATTTTACCCCCCATTAAAATATTAATGCAGATATTTGCAGGAAATAAGTAGAGTTAAAAAAGATACTTTTCATATAAACCCCGGTTAATAACCTTACCAAGTGTACTTACTTTATTTTGAAAAGTCAAGAATATTTATTGAAGGAAAGAGAGTTATTATTTTTTCCAATTTCGGTAATTATCAATAAGGGAAACAAATCCGGTGTCTTCATCAACTTCTGTTATCTGAGTTTTAAGATAAAGTTTTTTTATATTTTTATTCCAGAAAACGACCGGCATTACATTCTCATCATAAACACCGTTAGACTCAACATATGTTTCGGAATAACTGTTTACATAAGACATGTAGGGACTTTGTTTATCGAATTGAAATAAGTTTACCGAGGAAAGGCTGTCAAATGTTAGGTTAACTTCCCCGCAAAGATACCCGTTTTCTTCAAACAATTTTTTAGAAATGATTTTCGCGTCGGGAAAATCATTTTGCAAAGCATCTCCCTCTATGTAATCTGATATAAGCTGATTGAAATCATCTTTTGAAATATCTGTTGAATCATCCATTTGCGAAACTATGTTTATAAACTTTATTGCTGCTTCCCCGGAACCATCATCATTAAGTTTTATAGTATATTCTTTATACTCGGTTGTTAAACATCCGGATACAACTAAACCGAATAAAGCAACTATACTAAATAATATTGTCCTCTTTTTCTGCATCTGTTTTTTCTTTCTATTCTGTATGCTGGTTAAACTTTAGATTAAAAAAATTACAAACTTAATATTTCTCAGGAATTATAGTTTGATCTGTAACCGGCGGTCTTACATATCCGGTTTTTTTAGATTTTGGCGGAAGTTTAATTTTTTCGGGCTCTATGTCTTTATAGGGAATGAGACTGAGTAAATGGCTGATACAATTTAATCTTGCTCTTCTTTTATCATCTGCATTTACAACGTACCAGGGAGCCTGCTTTGTATCGGTATGAGCAAACATAGTGTCTTTTGCTTTTGAATAGTCAACCCATCTTTTGCGGGATTCAAGGTCCATCGGACTGATTTTCCATCGCTTAACCCGGTTTTCAATTCTTTCCTGGAATCTTTTCTCCTGCTCTTCGTCGGAAACAGAAAACCAGTACTTGATTAAAATAATTCCTGACCTGATAAGCATCCGTTCAAACTCGGGACAGGAACGTAAGAACTCACTATACTCATCTGCTGTGCAAAAACCCATAACGCATTCAACCCCGGCTCTGTTATACCAGCTTCGGTCAAATAAAACCATCTCACTCGCAGCAGGAAGATGAGCAATATATCTTTGAAAATACCATTGGGTTTTTTCTCTCTCAGTGGGTACTCCGAGAGCTACAACACGGCAGATGCGGGGATTTAAAGACTGGGTAATTCTTTTAATTACACCGCCTTTACCTGCAGCATCTCTGCCTTCAAAAATAACTACTACTTTTAATCTTTTAAGCCTGATCCACCGCTGAAGCTTAACTAATTCTACCTGAAGTTTTTTTAGTTCCTCTTCATAATGCTTTTTCTTTATTTTCTCTGTATGAACTACAATTATGTCTTCACCGGTTTTACTGGTTTTTGCAATTCGTTTTTCGTTTTTGCTTTTTTGCTCATTCTTCCTTTTTGACATTTTATTTTCTCCCGATTAATCTAAAATATCAATTTCCCCAAAGAGAAGCATTTTTCCCGGTCATTGTATGAGCAAACAGATGTAAGGGAAAAGAAATTTGCACCGAATTATTTAAACGGTATACAGCCGGCAGACCGGGTGCATTGCAATTTATTTATACAGTATGGGAATATTTTGCTGTATCTTCTTTTCTCTCAATGTATTCATCGAACCTGCCTGCCGGCAGGCAGGATTCATTGCAATTTTGTTTATACAGTTCTCGAATACTTAGCGGTGTCCTCTTTCCTTTCAATGTATCCATCGAAATTCATCGCAATATTTCTGATTAACAGTTTTCCCATCTCAGAAACTTTAATCTTATTATCTTTTATTTCAACAAGATTATCATCTTCCATTTCCTTAAGGTTATTTAAACCCCATGCAAAGTATTTCTTAAAATCTATTCCGAATTTCTTTTCAACATTTTTGAAATCAAGTTCAAAGTCGCACATAAGTCTCATTATTACGAACCCGCGTATTATATCATCTTCACTCATCCGGTATCCTTTTGCAACGGGGAGAATTTCCTCATCTATTGATTTGAAATATTCTTTTTCCGTTTTGTAATTCTGTGCATAGATATTTCCGAGCTGGGAGATTGAAGTGATTCCCATTGAATACATATCCGCACCGGCGTTTGTGCTGTATCCCTGGAAATTTCTATAGAGCTTCTTTTCTCTTAAAGCAATTGCAAGTTCATCATCGGGTTTTGCAAAGTGATCCATTCCTATAAACACATAACCTGCCCCGGTTAGTTTCTCAATTGTTGATTTCAGGATATCAAGCTTCACTTCGGCAGCAGGAATATCTTCGGGATGAATGAGTGCCATATGTTTTTTCATCCACGGAACGTGTGCATAGTTGAATACTGCAATCCTGTCCGGGGAGATCTCAATTATTTTATCAACGGTTTTATCAAAAGATTCAACAGTCTGATGAGGAAGTCCGTAAATCAGATCAAGGTTTATGCTTGAGAATCCAAGTTCTCTTATCCAGTTAACTGCCTGTACAGTTATGTCTTCCGGCTGAATGCGGTTAACGGCTTTTTGTACTTTTTCATTAAAGTCCTGAACACCCATGCTGATCCTGTTAAACCCGTTGTTGCGTAATGCTTCCAGGTGTTCTCTTTTTAATTCACGGGGATCAATCTCACAGCTGTTTTCAGAATCTTCCTTAAAGTTGAAAGACATATTGATGTATGAAGCGAGATCGTTTATTTCATCAGGAGTTAAATGAGTCGGGGTTCCTCCGCCCCAGTGAAGCTGCGCAACTTTTCTGTCAGGTAAAATATAAGTGCGGAGCATATCAATTTCTTTTTTTACGTATGTCAGGTATTCTTTCACCCTGTCCCGGTTGCGTGTTACAATCATATTGCAGCCACAGAAGTAACAAAGAGTATCGCAGAAGGGAATGTGATAGTACAATGAAAGATCAGGAAGATTTTCTCCATAATTTGTTTTTATAATTTCATCAAGATATTGTTCCTGCGTAAAACTATCGCTGAAATGCGGGGCTGTAGGATAACTTGTATACCTTGGACCAGGCTTATCATATTTCTTAAATTTCTTTAAATCAACTTCGAACATTGTCTTTCTCCTTTTCTCTTTCTTAGCGACTTTGTGCCTTTGCGGTGAAAAAAATAACCGCAACGGCGCTATGACGCAAAGTCAGAAGTTATTCACAATTCTTTTAACACCATCAACTAGTTTGGGCACATTAAAATTTATTAGTAAACCTAGTCGCTTATCAGCCAATTTCAAATAAGTTAATAACTGGGCAAAATGAACGGGCAAAACTATTTCTACAGATTTTAATTCAAGTATTAATTCATTTTCAACAAGCACATCTATTTTGTATTCCGCGTCAAGTAATTCGCCCTTATAATTTACAGGTAACAGAACCTGTCTTAAATATCTTACATTCCTCGCTTCTAATTCTTTACACAGGCAAACTTCATAAGTGCTTTCTAATAATCCCGGCCCTAAATTTTTATGAACTTCAATTGAACTATCCAATACAATTTTACTTAATTTATTTAAGTATGCTCTATTCACGTTGTGATTTTTTGGTGAAAAAATTTGCTTTCTTCTTTTACAATTTCAACTAATGCTTTTGCATTTTCAGGTTTCACGTCTGGAAGTATTCCGTGACCCAGATTGAAAACATGACCAGAACCGTTTCCAAAAGATTCAAGCACTCGTTCAGCTTCACTTTTAATAACAGATTTTTCTGCATATAAAACGGTCGGATCGAGATTACCCTGTAATGCAACTTTATTCCCAACAACTTTTCTTACTTCACCAATATCCATTGTCCAGTCCAGACCGAGAACATCGGCACCGCAGTTGGCTAGTGCATTCAAATTAAAATGAACACCTTTCGCAAAAACTATAACAGGTTCATTTTTTCTTTTCAATTTTGAAATAACCTCTTCGATATATGCTAAAGAAAATTCCTTAAAATCGTGTTGAGAAAGAATACCTCCCCAGGTATCAAAAATCTGGACAGCATTTACACCAGCTTCTATTTTTGCTGAAAGATATTCCGCAACGGCATCTGTAATTTGTGCAAGAAGATTATGAGCAAGTTTTGGATTATTATAAATTAATTTTTTAACGTGGGCAAAATTCTTCGAACCTCTTCCTTCAACCATATAAGTAAGTAATGTCCACGGCGATCCGCTGAACCCGATTAACGGAACTCTGCCGTTGAGCTCCTTCTTTGTAAGACTAACAGCATCGAGTACATATTTCAAATCTTTTCCAGGTTCAATTTTCTTTAATGCTTTTGCACTCTCTTCATCTCTTACCGGGTTATGAAAAATTGGTCCCCTGCCTTCGTGCATTTCGAGTTTCATTCCCATTGCTTCTGGAATCACAAGTATATCCGAAAAAATTATAGCTGCATCAACTCCTATTAATATCAACTGGCTGGATTGTAACTTCTGCAGCTAGCTCGGGAGTTTTGCACATTGTAAGAAAATCGGCTTTTTCTCTTACTGCACGGTATTCGGGTAAATATCTTCCGGCCTGTCTCATAATCCAGATCGGTGTTCTTTCAACCGGTTCTCTTCTACATGCTCTCAGGAATAAATCATTTTTTAAGATGCTCAATTTTTCTCCGTTTGATAATAATCAACAATAGAATTTACAAGTCCGTCAATTGTATATTCTTTTGGAATAATATTTACTCTGACTTTTTTCTTTTCAAGCGCGGCTTTTGTTGTAGGCCCGATTACAGCAACGTCGTATCTGGAAAAATATCTGACAGGATCTATTATATTCTGAATTTCAAGGAAATTCTGAAAAGTAGAAGGACTGGTAAATACAAATAAATCGGGGTTACTATTCTTTAGCTTTTCTTTATACTCACAGTATATTTTCATCAGAAGGAAGACCAATGTTATAAACAGAAGCAGTTTTAATTTTTGCCCCTCTTTTTTTAAGACCTTCGGGCAGCTCTTCTCTGCCTATTGCCGAGCGGGGAATAAAAATGATTTTACCTTTTAAATCATAATCAGCCAGTTCATCAATTACTCCTTCACCGCTGAATTCTTTCGGAATAATATGAACCGGGACATTATTCTTTCCGCAAACCACCGATGTTTTACTTCCGACAGCAATTACTTTTATCCTGTTGAAATCAAATTTAAGTGAAAGCTCCTCACACCTTTTAACAAACATTTTAACTGAATGTGCAGATGTGAAAATAATAAAATCAATTTTCGATTGTTTGGTTACAACGTTGTCAAATTCTTTCCATGAATCAGGAGAAGTAATTTCGAGAGTGGGAAATGTTAATACTTCAGCACCGAGCTTCTGAAAAATTTCTGCAGATTCTTTTGACTGTTCAAGTGTTCGTGTTATTACAATTGTTTTGTTTTTAAGAGGTAAAAGCTGATTGCTGTCAAACCCGGAAAACAATCCGGTAACCACAAACTCGTAAACTCTCTCTCTGTCTTTAATCATTTCTTCTTCGGTGTATTTTTTTTCTATTCCTCTTGCAACAGAACCATAAATACTGCCGAGTATAAGATCAACTGCAAAGTCTTCATCTATTTCCCGGAAAAGATTTTCATTCTTCCCGGTTTTAATTATTGTCTTCAACATTCCTTTAAGGTCTTTTTCCATAGTACAGAGTTCAGAGCAAATTTCATTTTCAGCCTTCAGAGATTCTTTCTGGTACATCAGGAAGAAGGTCTGGTATTTCATCATAAACATATAAGTATGAATGATGAAGGAATGCAAGTGAATCTATACTTGTTTTTTCATCGGCAATTTTATTTTTAAGTGAAGAAATTAATTTCTCCATCCTTTGCCGCATTATAGAAAAATAAAGTTCTTCCTTTGATGTGAAATAGTTGTATACTGTTCCCTTTGCCAGTGATGCCAGTCTTGCAACATCTTCCATCATTACTTCATGATAATTATTCCGGGAGAAAAGAAGCGAGGCGGCTTCAATTATCTTTCCCCGTTTAAAATTTTACTGTTTTGTCTTTTTGCTTTAACAATCATTTTCTTAACCCTATTACATCACTCTCCAGGTATCTTTGGAAAGAACCTCACCGGAATTTGGATCGATTAACATAACTTCTCCATTGCCTCGGAAACCGAACGAACCCTGTGATTCTTCAAATGTGGAAAGAATGCTCCAGACGTACTGCTTGTATTTAGGTTCCCACTTGAATTCAACTTTCCAGTCTTTTATTCCGTCCTTTAAATCATTTTGTTTTGCAATTTGTTTTGCACGTTCTTCATTAATATTAAATTCACATTTGTCAGGATTGGAAAGACAATCAGGCAGACCGACAATATTTTCTTTATTTAAAATATTTCCTGTGCTGTCTACTGAAAATTTTATTTTGGTATCAACATAAGGTTTATCGGGAATATTAAAACTGTAAACCATATCGTATTGAGAGCGAATTTTTTTTGTGTTTTGGAAATCCGGTTTTATGTATTTATCAAAATAATCCTGACCAACTTTTGAGATAATTAAATTGTTGGAGTTTTTAAGAACCTGGTCAGGAACCGTCGATTGGGAATCAGTGCAGCTACAGGAACATGCATAAATGGTAACAGCACTGAGAATTGCTAACCCTGTCACAAGAATTTTCCCTTTGGAGTAAATTTTCATTTCGCCCTCTCGTTTTTATAGATTTCATCTAAAATTTCTTTCGCACCTGCTTTTATTAAATCGTTTGCAAGTGCTCTTCCAACCTTTTCAGGTTCTTTACTGCTGCCTCTCACTTTTTTTCGGAAAGTCAGAGTTCCGTCAACCGCCCCGACCAGACCATCGAGATAAATTCCATTGGATTTAACTTCTGCATATGCTCCTATCGGAACCTGGCAGCCGCCTTCAAGTCTTCTTAAAAAAGCTCTCTCTGCAAGCACAGCCTTGTAGGTTTCCTCGTGATGAATTGATTGAAGTATTTCATCAACAATTTTATTATCCGAATGAATTTCAATTCCGAGCGCTCCCTGTCCAACCGCAGGAAGAATTTCATCTTTATTGATAACAGAAGAGATATGTTTTTTCAGATTTAATCTTTCAACTCCTGCGCGGGCAAGAATAATTCCGTCCCAGTCAGAATCAAGAAACTTTTTTATACGGGAGGGAACGTTTCCGCGTAAATCGTGAATTGTAAGATCGGGACGAAGGTGGAGTAACTGCGATCTTCTTCTTAATGAGCCGGTTGCAATAACTCCATTCTCTTTAATTGAATGAATTGTTGTTCCTTTTTTGCGTGCAATTAAAACATCTTCAACCGGATGTCGTTTAGAAACAGCCGCAAGTTTTAATCCGTCGGGTAATTGTGTTTGCAAATCTTTTAAACTATGGACTGCCAGATCAACTCTTTTTTTAAGCAGTTCAACTTCAAGTTCTTTTGTAAATAAACTTTTATCACCGATCTTGGAAAGAGCAACATCAAGTATTTTATCACCCTTGGTTTTAATTATCTTAATTTCAACAGAAAGGTTCCTGTTTCGTTTTTCCAATTCTCTTTTTACAAAGTTTGCCTGCCATAAAGCAAGGTCACTACCTCTTGATCCGATAACGATTTTTTGTTTCAATTTCTGTCCTGAAAATTATTCTGGTTTTTCTTCTTTATTATTTGTTTTATCTATTCCGAACATTTCGCGGATTATACTAATTCTTGTTGCCATTTCATCTCCGGCAGTTCCTTCACCGGAAAGTTTTTTTAGTTCAACCATCGGCTGGTGGAGAATCTTATTGATTATTCTTTTCGTTATGATGTCGAGTTTTTCCTGATCATCCTCTGTGAATCGATTTTTGTTCTTTTCAACTTCTTCTGCACGTACGCTTTCAAATAAATCCCGAAGCGATTTAATTGTGGGACCTGCTTCAAGGGAATTATACCAGTTCATCAGTGCATCGAGTTCTTCTTTAATTATTTTTTCAACTTTTGGTATTTCATCTCTTCTTTTCGAAAGGTTCTGCTCGACAATAATGTTTAAGGAATCAATATCGTGGTAGAAAACGTAATCGATTTTCTTTGATGCAGGGTCTATATCACGGGGAATAGCAATATCCATTAACACCATTGATGAATAACTTCTGCGCTTCATTGCAGCTTCAATATCTGTTTTGGAAAGGACAAGACCCGGCGCACTTGTAGCACTTATTATTATATCATAGTCATAAATGTAGTCCTTAAAATTACCGAATGGAATTATTTTACCATTAAGTGATGTTGCCAGGTTTTCTGCTTTGTCTATTGTCCGGTTTGTAATTGCAAGTCTTCCAATTCCCCTGTCCCGCAAATGTTTGGCTGCAATTTCACCTGTTTCCCCGGCTCCAATTACAAGCGCAGATTTTTTACTGAGGTTTGAAAATATTTTTTCTATCAACTGAACAGCCGCGTAGCTAACGGTAACAGCACCCTCACTTATTTCAGTTTCACTTATTGCCCGCCTGCCCGCTTTTATGGCAGCGTCAAATATTCTTTTAGAGAGAACACCTGAAAAATTAAGATCTTCAGCAAGCTGGAAAGAATCCTTAACCTGTTTGAAAATCTGGTTATCGCCAATCAGTAATGAATCAATCCCGGTTGCAACACGGAACAAATGTTCGATAGCTGAAAAAGAATGGTAAGCCTGAAAATTTTCTGATGAAAAATCTGGAACAGATTTATGATCAATCAGTACTTTCTGAACGTCCTGAACAGTTAATTTATTGTTTGCGGGGAATCCATAAATTTCTGTGCGGTTGCAGGTAGATATAACCAGCCCTTCTGCAAATACAGTTCCTTTTATTTTTGAAACCAGTTCTGCTATCTCTTCATTACTTAAATGAAGAGCTTCTCTCAACTCAACAGAAGCAGAATGATGGTTTATGGATATTGCGGATAAATTCATATCGGCTTAATAAAAAGAATGAAAACTCTGAGCCAAAAAATTTGTCAGCATTGTTGATGCAATAGCAAGAACAAAACCAATAATAGATAGCAAAACGACTTTTTTGCCGCGCCATTTTCCAAAAACTTTGCTTGTTATACCTGTACCGTATAAAATCCAGACAATTGATGTTCCGATAAGCTTTGGATCGGCATAAGAAAATTTGGGGAATGCTTTAGGCAGCCAGATAATTCCGATAATAATTGCAATTGTAAGAAGTATAAAACCTATTACTGCTGAATAAAAACTTAATACCTCCAGAACTTCAAGGCTGGGCAGACGGTTAAAGACTAATCCAAATTTATTCAGCTTAATTTCTTTATAAAGGATTAAATAGAGAAAACCATAAACAGCAGAGATTGTAATTGCAGAATAACCAAGAAGCGCACTGAAAGACATGGATACCAAGAAGATTACTTTTTAGAACATCTTTAACTGCTACAAGATCCTGAATAAAAAATGAAGATATAAGCTGAAACAGAATTGAAATTACTATTATGAATAATCCTGTGCCCCTTACATCAGTAACAAGTTCAAGAATGAAATATGAAAAGCCTACAGCAAAGGCAAGCACAGTAAAAATTTCAAAAACATTTGTTATAGGCGGATGTTCAAAATATAGTGTTCTGAACAGCAGATAGAACAAATGAAAAATCAGTGTTAAAAAAAGCAGCACTCTCTTGGAATTTGCTACTACTTTTCCCCCCTTCATAAAATCTATATAATAGAATATGAAAGTTGTTATGTACAAAACGGGAAGAAGTACATTCAGAAAATCTATTAAACCCTTCATAAAAATCTCAATTATGACTTACGGGTACAAAAATAAAAAATTAATATAAAATCAAACAAGAATAAAATGACTCTCTGGTCAAATATAAGAATCAACTCTATCTTCAAATAAAATTTAATTGTTTCCAAGTATAAGCGGCAAGCCATCTTTTCCGGAACCTATTACAACAATTTTTGTGTTATTTGATCCGGCAAGTTTTTCAGTTGCCTCTATTCCTTTCCATTTCAGCAATTGTTCACTTATTCCTTTGGAAACAATCTCCTGGAAATCCGCAATTCCTTTTGCTTCAATTCTCTTACGTTCGGCTTCCTGAGTTTCACGCTGAAGGACGAACTGCATTCTTTGGCTTTCCTGGTCGGCTTTTAACTTTTCTTCTATTGAAGCTGTTAAACCAGCTGGTAAAGTTATCTGCCGCATTGGCGAAGACTCGATATTTATTCCTCTTGGACCAACAAGTTTTGATAAATCAGTCTCAATCTGTTTTGAAAGCTGCTCACGTTCTGCTGTATAAAGTGCTTTTGCATCATATTGCGAAGTTACACCTCTTACTACCGAACGGAATTGCGGGACAACAATTCTGTCGACATAATCTTCACCGACTGTTTTGTAAATTTTATTTGCATTTTCAAAGCTCAGACTAAATAAAAGACTTAATTCCAGGTCTATGCTTAATCCCTCTTTTGAAGGAACGCTCATTGTTTCCTTTAATTCCTGGGTTCGTGCATCAAATTTTACAACATTGGCTAACGGGTTTACAAAGTTTACACCGGGGTAAAGGGTTTTATCACTGACATTTCCAAAAAAATCGATTACACCGACATGACCAGCAGGAATAATTGTCCAGCACTGCAGTAAAGCTATAAGCAGGGCCACACTCATACCGATTAATGCATAGGAAGATTCCTGTTTGCTTAATCTTTTTTTTGCGTTGAAATAAACTGCCGCTGCAACTACAGCAGCAAGTAGAGCTAATATAAATAACATTATTATCCTCGGCTTTCATAGTTTTAAAGTATGATTGAAATATAAGGGTACTACTTAAGAATTGAAATAAATTTTGGATTAAGTTTTATAGAAGCAGAGCTTGTGAATTAGTTTAAGTTCAATTTTGTCATTTCAACTTTCTGGAGAAATCTTGCTTTTCGGAAAAATGCCCACCAGAGAATTTTAATAAATTATTTTTTTAATCAGTTTAATTTTTGCAGGTCGATTTGAAGTAATTATTACTGACCGTGTTTATTCTATCTTTTGCCTGTTTAATGCCCTTTTTCGAATCAGAAAATAACTCTGCAATTGTTTCTTTTTTTTAACTTTTGTCCCGATTTTTACTTTAAAAATGATTCCTGCTTTGGGATCAATTTTATCTTCTTTTGTTTTTCTTCCGGCGCCAAGTTCAAGTGATGCCATTCCGATTTCGTAAGTATCTATTTTAGAAATATATCCTGATTTTTGTGCGATTACTTTATCGTGAAATTTTGATGAAGGATATTTTTCCGGATTATTTAAATAAGAAATATCTCCGCCCTGAGCTTTTACGATTTCTAAAAACTTATCATAAGCCTTTCCGTTTTGGATTAATTTTTTGCAATTTTGTCCCTTTTCAATTTGTTCAGCTTTGTTAGCTAGACAAATCATTGCTCCGGCAAGTTTTGTGCTTAACTTCATATAAATCATTTTTAATTTTTCCGTTGAGAATATTTTTACATTCAACAACTTCAAGCCAGTTGCCGATATGCGTTCCGAGAGGTTGATTCATATCAGTTATAAATGCAACGATTTTTTTATCAAATGCCTTTGCTGTATTAACCAATGAATCAGTTAACTCTTTTGCATCTTTCATGCTTTTCATAAAAGCACCGCTTCCGGTTTTTACATCGAGGACAAGACCATTAATTCCTTCTGCGAGTTTCTTACTCATAATACTTGCAGTGATTAATGGAATTGATTCGACAGTTGCGGTAACGTCTCTTAAAGAATAAATCACTTTATCAGCCGGAGCAATATCTTTTGTCTGTCCGATTAAAACAGCGCCGACTTTATTCAAAACTGATTTATATTCCCTTAAAGATAAATTGGTTCTGAAGCCGGGAATTGACTCAAGTTTATCGAGAGTTCCGCCTGTGTGTCCGAGTCCTCTTCCGGAAATCATCGGAACTTTTACTCCTGCAGCCGCTGCAATCGGCGCAAGAATTAAAGAAGTTTTATCACCAACTCCGCCGGTTGAATGTTTATCAACTTTATATCCTTTTATATTTTTCAGATTAATAACTTTTCCGCTGTGAAGCATAGAATCGGTTAAAACCGAGGTCTCTTCTTTTGTCATTCCCTGGAAATAGACAGCCATTAAAAATGCAGAAAACTGGTAATCGGGAATTTTATCCTTAGTAAATCCATCTATTATATATTTAATTTCTTTGGAAGATAAAGATTCACCTTCACGCTTTTTTCTTATTATTTCTACAGGATTCATAGATCATTTATACCCTTGGGCAGTATTTTTATTTAATTTGTATGCCCTTAATAGATTAATTATTTTTATCGTCTCAAAATTATTTAACGAAGTAAAGTTACAAAATGAAATTTGAAAGAAGAACTCATACCTGCGGCGAACTCAGGGGAAAAAATGCAGGTGAAAAAGTAGTATTAAACGGATGGGTTGACAGAAGAAGAGATCTCGGAGCGTTAATTTTTATCTGGCTTCGCGACCGTTACGGCATTACGCAGATTGCTTTTGAACCAGATAATAATGATGCTTTCGAAATCGCAAAAGATATCAGAAATGAGTTTGTTCTTTCTGTTGAAGGTGTGGTTAGAAAAAGACCTGATGATGCAGTTAACGCTGAACTTGAAACGGGTAAGATCGATGTGCTTGTTAGTAAAGTAATAATTTTGAATGAAGCAGAAACTCCCCCGTTTGCTATTAAAGATAACACAGATGCTTTTGAAGATTTAAGATTAAAATACCGTTACCTCGATTTACGCAGACCGGCATTGCAGAAAAATCTTTTATTAAGACATAAACTGGCACAGTTAACCCGGAAATATTTTGATGAAAATAAATTTGTTGAAGTAGAAACTCCTGTGCTGATGAAAAGCACTCCCGAAGGTGCGCGAGATTATCTTGTGCCAAGCAGATTACACAAAGCAAAGTTTTATGCACTTCCGCAGTCTCCGCAAACTTATAAGCAGTTATTAATGGTTTCAGGGTTTGACAGGTATTTCCAGATTGTTAAATGTTTCCGCGATGAAGATTTACGTGCAGACAGACAGCCTGAGTTTACGCAGATAGATGTTGAAATGT
Organism: uncultured Ignavibacteria bacterium; assembly: GCA_963815785.1. Lineage (GTDB taxonomy): Bacteria > Bacteroidota > Ignavibacteria > Ignavibacteriales > Ignavibacteriaceae > DATFVA01. The sequence continues at coordinate 188,573 of CAWFHZ010000012.1, read as the reverse complement.
CTTTTGTTGATAGAGAAGATGTTTTCGAAATGGTCGAAGGTTTTATGAAAGTTTTATTTGAAGAAATCTGGAATAAAGATTTACAGCTTCCGCTTCCAAGACTTTCTTTTGATGAGGCAATGGAAAAATACGGAAGTGATAAACCAGATTTACGTTTCGGATTAGAATTAAAATCATTAAATAAAATTTTTGCCAACAGTGAGTTCAAAGTTTTTCGTGAGCAGGTAAATAACAACGGAATAATAACCGGTTTGCTTGCAGAAGGATGTGCGCCTTATTCAAGAAATCAGCTTGATTCTTTAACTGATTATGTGAAAAGCCTTGGCGCTGCGGGACTTGTGTGGTTAAAAGTAAAAGGGAAAGATATTGAAGCTCCTGTAGCTAAATTCTTTTCAGATGAAGAAAAGAAAAATCTTATTACAGAAATGAATGCAAAAGACGGAGATTTAATTTTAATTATTTCCGGTCCGAAATTGAAAGCTCTTAATATTATGGGTTACCTGCGAATAGAGATGGCAAAAAGACTTGAGTTAATAAAACCGGACACCGAACCTGCATTGTTGTGGACAACTGATTTTCCTTTGTTTGAATGGGATGAAGACACAAAAAGATTTTATGCAATGCATCATCCTTTTACTTCTCCTGTTGTTGATGATATTCAGTATATGGAAAGTGATCCCGGAAGAGTCCGCGCCAGAGCTTATGATCTTGTTTTAAACGGAACTGAAATTGCCGGCGGCAGCATAAGGATTCACAATACAGAATTGCAGTCAAAAATGTTTCGTGCGTTGGGTATAGGCAAAGAGGAAGCTGAACAGAAATTCGGATTCTTATTAAACGCATTTAAATACGGCGCTCCTCCGCACGGGGGAATCGCCTTCGGATTTGATAGAATGGTTATGATTTTTGCAGGTGAAAGTTCAATCAGAGATGTAATTGCATTTCCTAAAACAGCAAGTGCAGTTTCCTTAATGGACGAATCTCCTTCTCCTGTTAGTGAGGAGCAGTTGAAAGAATTGCACATAAAAGTAGTGTAATTTGTAATAGTCACATTGAGTCCAGCCTTTCCGGCAGACAGGTTATCGAAATGTAATAGAAAGTAGAAAAATCAGTCCCCGACAGGCTAAGACTGACAAACAAATTTAAAAAAATGAAAAGGGCTTTCCTTAGATTTTACGAAGAACTAAACGATTTCCTTCCTCCGGATAAAAGAAAAGTTAGATTTGAACACGATTTTATAGATCGTGCTTCTGTAAAAGATATGATTGAGTCTCTCGGTGTTCCGCACACAGAAATTGATATGATACTTGTCAACGGGAACTCTGTCGATTTCAGTTATGTTGTAAATGATGAAGATGACATTAGTGTATATCCTGTTTTTGAATCATTCGATATAAGAAATGTTCAGCATTTAAGAAGTAAACCTTTACGCGAACCGAAATTTATTGCGGACGTTCACATTGGTTCACTCGCCAGATATTTGCGAATGCTTGGATTTGATGTTCTGTACAAAAATGATTTTTCAGATCAGGAGATAATTGATATATCATTAAATGAAAAACGAACAATTCTTACTAAAGACAGAGAACTTCTGAAAAACTTAAAAGTTACTCATGGTTACTGGATACGGAACGAAGGACTTGAAGAACAGGTGAAAGAAGTAATTCTAAGGTTTGATCTTAAAGATGATATTAAGGAATTTTTAAGATGTCTTGAATGCAACAATATTCTTGAACCGGTTGAGAAAGAAAAAATGGAAATGAGAATTCCGCCTAAAGTAAAAGAATGGCAGAATGAATTCTGGTACTGCACACAATGTGATAAAGTATACTGGAAGGGTTCACATTATAAAAAAATGCTTAAGTTTATCGAACAAATAAAAAACTTATAATTTCTTAGCGCCTTAGCGTCTTCGTGGCGATTATATTGTAATTTTTTTGTCACCAAGACACGAAGACTCAAAGATTAAAACTTCATTTTATATATTATAATACAATGGGATTCATCTTAGTAATTATTGTAACCTTCATCCTGATTTTTCTTGTGCAGTTTTATTTTGTGCGGAAAGTTTATAAATCAATTCTCAGAATTTTTCCAAAAGTATCAGCAAAAATCCTGAAAAGAGTTTTCAGGGTTCTTTTAATCTTTTTGAATTTATATCCTATCTTTTTACTTGCAGCGTATATTTTTCTTTCGGTTCAACTACAGGTCGACGCAAGACCTGAAATTCCCGATGAGTGGTATATAAATTATTTCCTTCTTTATCCGTTCTGGCTTTGGACTTTTCTTGTTGTTCAATGTTTGCTTTTATTTTTAATTCTTGAAGTTGTAAAGCTTGTAATTTATCCTGTTTATAAAAGACATAAAGAAAAGCTGAGGAATATTGAAGCGAAAATCATTTTAGTTATACTTTCCTTCTTTATCATCTACGTTCCGGCAAGAGTAATATTTGATTACTACACAGTTTCAACAAGAATAGTAGAGTACAAAAAATCTGATCTGCCGGAATCGTTGAATAATTTCAGAATCACTTTTATTTCTGATATTCAGGCAGATGCTTACACGGATGCTTCAAGGCTTGGAAAATATATCGGTAGAGTAAACGAAACCGATCCCGACCTTGTTTTAATTGGGGGAGATATGATTACCTCTACTCCTGATTACATTAATGAAGCAGCAGAATACGTTGGAAAAATAAAATCAAAATATGGAGTGTATTCCTGCATAGGAGATCATGATAACTGGGCTTACCGCAATGATTACAGCAGAAGTTTAAGAGAAGTCGAAGGGGCAATGCAGAAGTATAACGTGAAAATGTTTAATGATAAGGATACGGTTTTGAATATTAAAAATTCTAAAATCGGGATTACTTTTTTAACAAGTACATATGTTGAACATCTGAAAACCGAAACCATAGATTCCCTTATACATAAGTTGAACAATGTTGATCTTAAAATTGTTCTTATCCATCAGCCCAATTCACAGGCAGTTCAATCGGCTGCCCGTGCAGGGTATAATCTTTTTCTTGCGGGACATACACACGGAGGGCAGGTATCCTTTCTTTTCCCGTTTATTAACCTAACCCCAACATTATTAGAAACCCGGTTTGTTAAAGGAGATTTTCACTTCGGAAAATGCTTAATGATTGTAACAAGGGGATTGGGAATGTCACTTGTACCGATGAGATATAACTCCACTCCCGAAATAACAGTTATTGTTTTACGCAAAGACTAAACAGATTTTCCTTTTAAGATTTTAGTTCTTTCTGTTCAGAACCATTTCCATTCATCATTGACATAAAAAGAGTCTGAGTTGGATATGCAAACTCAATTCCTTTTTCTTCAAATGATTTATATATAGCAAGATTTATTGACTGCTGGACATCCATATACTTTACATAGTCCGGACTGTTTACATAATAAACAAACTCAAAGTTCAGACTGAAATCTCCATACTTTGCAAAATGACCACGGTCGAATGTTGTATCCCCCTGGTTTTCAATTATTTGCTTTACTATTACAGGGATTTCTTTAACCTGTTCGAATGTTGTCTGGTATATAACACCAAGCTGAAAAACAACTCTTCTTCGCTCCATCTTTTTATAATTGTGAATTCTCGAATCGGTGAGATCCTTGTTTGAAATTATCAATTGCTCTCCGCTTAAGCTTCTTATGCGGGTTGTTTTCAACCCGATATATTCAACAGATCCGACTTTGTCCCCTACAATAATAAAATCCCCTATTTCAAACGGGCGATCGAAGAAGATAACGAAGTAAGCAAATAAATCTCCCAGTATTGCCTGGGCTGCCAGGGCAACAGCTATACCGCCGATACCCAGACCTGTAATTACTGCCGAAACTTTAATACCAAGATTATCCAGAAGGAAAACCAGACCTACAGTCCAGATTACAATATTGATTATTGTTGAGATTCCTCTTAATTCTTTTTCACGGGATTGTCCCTCGCTTTTTTTCCTCACATATGCATTTAGTGAATAGCGGATTACGGAAGTAATTGCCCGAAGCAGGAAAAAAGTAAATACAACGACAACAATCTTATTAATTATATCCACTGTATTTGGATCTATTTTAAGGGACTTAACCCCGAGATAAAATGCTCCGAAATACAGAAGAGGAACAACAGTTTTCTGAATTCCGCTTATTAGTAAATCATCTATCGTTGTTTCTGTTGCTTCCGCCCATTTTTGTAATCTTTTAAGTATTACAACTTTAAATATTTTGATTATGATTATGCCAAGGATAAAAATTCCCAGAGCAATGAAATAATGAAGGATGGTATTTCCAAAATAACTTTGGTTCAGGAAATTCTGCATTATTTTTCTCCTTTGTTATGATCGAACATCAAATTATATAAATCATTACCGATGTATTGTTAAGTATTTAACAGTAACATTTGTAAATCGTTCAAAGTAAATCGATAAAATTTATAAGTAGTGGTAACGAAAAATAAAAAGATAGGACTACAAATAACAGGAAAGTAAAAAGAAATGACTGTAAAAAGCTTATCAGAAGTTTATAAAATTTTTTAATAAAGTTAACCCGGCCTCACCTGATCTTTCCGGATGAAATTGCACACCGAATGCGTTGCCCTTCTCAACCGAAGCCGAAACGGTTACCCCGTTTTTTACAACGGCAGTGGTAAATTCATTCTGCGGTAAATAATAGTTTTCTGAAAAAAAGAATTCACTTCCGGATTCGATGTCTTTAAAAAGCGGGCTCTTCTGTAATATATCAACTTTTTTAAGTCCCTGGTGAGAAACCGCAATTTGCTCATCTTCAATTTTACCGGATTCAACCGGAAATAAACCAAGGCATGAAATATTTTCATTTGGTGTATGATCACACATAAGTTCAACACCAAGTCCGATTCCAAGGATCGGTTTATTTATCATTCTCAGAAGGGAAAAAAGATTTAATAGATGAAGTTGTCTAATGTTCTGTTTTGCTGAACCGCTTCCGTAAAGAATAATTTTACCTGAATTGCAAATATCAGCCTCACTATCGGTAATTTTGAACGGTTCACCAATTTGTGTTAGAGCTTTTGAAAGTTCTTTAACTGAAGTATTTTCACATTGAATTAAGGCTAACATAATAAACTCAAGGTATTACTTATTCTTTAAACACTTTAACTAGCTGAATAGTTTCAAAAACTATTCCATAGCAACCTTAAATTTACGATTATTTAACATGAAAATTGAAAATCTTTAAGTGAATTTTTTGTTAAGAAAAGTATTCCCAAAGCAAACCGGTCAAATTATCTTGTTAATTGGGTAAAGATTCGATTAAAATTGGCTTTGAATGCCTTTCGCTTATTCAGGTGAGGCATTTACATTCATAAGGCTGTCGTATTCTGCCTGGTACACATCTGCCTTTAATTGATTGCCCAATTCTTTATAAAGTATTGCTGAATATTTTGTGTAACGGGAGAGTTTTTTCTCATCAAAGTTTTCATCTTTTTTATAATAAACAACGCAATCATCAAGTATTTTTTTTGCTTCGTTATATCTTTTCATTTTAACAAAACAAACACCAAGCTCACCGCGTACGGACCAGATTTTGTAATTACTCTTCGGGTAAATTTCTTCTCTTATCGTTAGAGAATTTTTCAGAGTTTGTTCGGCTTTTTCTAATTGACCTGATTCAAGGTAAACTCTGCCAAGCCAGTAATAGCCAAAAGCAAGCATCGGATCTTTAAGCTCATTCGCCTTATGGAAAAACTCAATTGATTTTAATAATGGTCTTTCAGCTTTATCATAATCTTCTTCTATAAAATAAAGCATACCAAGATTTATTAATGCCAGCGCAATAGACGGATGTTTTTCTCCCAATACTGCAAGTTTAATTTCATAAGCTTTCTTAAATGCTTTTTCAGAGGCATCATATTTTTTATTATCGAGATAAATAAAAGCAAGGTTGTTGTAGATACTTGCAATCTCCGGTCTGTTTATTCCATAAAGATCTGTTAATATCTTTTCCGCCTTTAAGTAATATTTTTCAGCTTCATCTACTTTATTCTGATGATGCAGATTAACCGCCAGGTTGTTGATTGTGATTGCAGCTTTCTGTCCTTCTCCCTCGCCGTTAAGCTCATATATCTCCAGTGCACGTTTAAAAACAGAAGTTGCACTATCGTAAAGCGTGGTTTCATTAGTCAGAAAAGAACCGTAGTCATTAAGATTATCTGCAAGTCCTTTTAAAGGTTTATCGCCTGAAACTTCCTCATAAATCATTATTCCTTTTTTGTAACAGGAATCAGCAAGTTTGTAGTTTCCTATCCAGTCATAACACAAACCGAGCTGATGAAATGCTTTTGCCGTTTCCGCGCTTTTTATTCCGAATAATTTTTTAGTTGATTCAAGCGATTCGAGCAGCAGTTTTTCAGCTTTTTTATATTCACCAATTCCAATGTAAGTAGAACCAAGAGTTTGTTTGATTGCAGCTTTTACTTTAGGATATTTTTTTAATTTAACCTCAACATCGGAGGAAGCTTTCTCAAGCAGATCATAAACTTTTACATCTTTTCCTTCCGCTCCCGGATCAGCGGAAGAAAGCATATCGAGCATAAAGTTATTTACTTCTTCAAACTTCTTGAGCTCAGTCTGTGCTTTATCTCTTTCTTTAGCAGCGACATTTCCCTGGTAAATGATTGCGGCAATTCCGGCGAAAGCAAGAAGGTTCATAATTACAAAAACAGCAACTCCTGCTTTGTGTCTTTGCACAAACTTGGAAACCCTGTAAGAAATTTTATCTCCTCTTGCAGAAACAGGAAGTCCTTTTAAATATCGATTTATATCATCAATTAATTCCTGCACAGAAGAATACCTTTGTTCGGGATCTTTGTGCATTGCTTTCATAACAATATTGTCAAGGTCTCCTTTCAGTTTTCCGGAAAGTCTTTCTGTTTTTTCTCTTGGTAAAGATGTTGCCTTTGTTTTAACTTTTTCACTTGGTGCAAGTATTTTTTCTTCATTTATCGATTTACTTAAGTTTGATGCCGGACCGCTTTTCCTTTTATAGGGTTGTTCTCCCGTTAATACCTGGTAAAGAATTACACCAAGAGAATAAATATCACTTAAGGTTGTAATTTTTTCTCCATTAATTTGTTCTGGACTTGCATATTCAGGAGTTAATGGAGCAATTCCGGTTTGAGTTAAATTTTCTTCAGTTTCAATAAAGTCTTCATTTATAAGTTTAGCAATTCCGAAATCCAGAAGTTTTGGTGAACCTTCTTTATCAACTAATATATTTCCGGGTTTAATATCCCGATGGACAATAAGATTTTTATGCGCATACTGAACCGCACTGCAAACTATAGAATACAGTTTCAGTTTTTCATCAACAGAAAGATTTTTTTCATTGCAGTATTCAGTTAAAGGAATACCGTCTATGTATTCCATTACAAGGTACGGCAACCCTTCAGAGGATCTTCCGCCATCGAGTAGTCTTGCAATATTAGGATGTTTTAAATTAGCTAACGTCTGTCGTTCACGCTGAAATCTTTTAAGGAAATATTCTGAAGTGAAACCGTGTTTGATAATTTTAATTGCGACTTTCTGTTCAAATTCATCATCATCTCTTTTGCCTGAATACACAATCCCCATTCCCCCCACTCCGATTTCACTTTCAATCAGATAGGGACCAATATGTTTTCCGACTAAAGGATTATGAGTTTCTTCCATCGGTTCAATAGCGATTGTGGGAACTTCTAAAAAATTTTCTGAGCTCTGAAATGATTTTAAAAGTGAAAGAAGTTCTTTTCTTAATTCAGAGTTGTCTTTGCAATGTTCATCAAGAAATTTTTCGTGCTCTTCTTTCGGCAGATCAATTAGCTGCCCGAATAGTTCTTTGATTTGTGAAATTGAATTGTTATTCAATATTTGCCTTTAAATACTTAAACGGATTAATTAGAATTTTCGTGATTATAGTTAAGATTAATAAGTATATATGTCATTTCGGGCATAGCAATTCCTTTGAAAGAAATGACCAGCATTAACAATTGCACCCGATTACTGCAACTCCCGGTAGAGCCAGGCTTTTGCAAAGGACCAGTCGCGTTTAACGGTAGCCGGTGAGATCTCAAGTGCTTCAGCAGTTTCCTCAATTGAGAGCCCGGAAAAATAACGAAGTTCCACAATTTTAGAGGAACGTTCTTCAACTTTTTCCAAACGCTGCAAAGCATCATCCAGGGCAAGTATCTGATCAGAATCATTTATAGTAAATAAGGAATCTCCGAAAGTAATATTTTTAATTCCATCACCACGCTTCAAAGCCTTTTTGTGGCGTGCGTGATCAACAAGAATCTGCCTCATTGTTTTGGCCGCAATACCAAAAAAGTGAGCCCTGCTTTGCCAGGTAATGTTATTGTTTCCGATCAGTTTAATATAAGCCTCGTGAACAAGTTCTGTTGTCTGCATCGTGTTTTTCCTGTATTCCTCGTTGAGGTAACGCGAAGAAATACGCTTAAGTTCTTTATAAACAACCTGCAGTATCTCATTTAATGCAGATGAATCTCCGTTGTTGAGATTATTTAACAGTTCGGTTAATCCGGCTGACGACGACGACATTTTCTCCTGTGGTAAGTTGGTTTTAAGATAATAATTTGAGTTCAAATTTGGAAGTGATTCGCGAATTCTTTACAGACGCCAAAAATATATGGATTAATATATTATTGGTTCTTCTGTGGTTAAAATACTATTCACTCTTATTTCGAAGGAGTCTTTTGGGTAACGGACTCTTTCTTTTTTTAAGTAAAGTTGGGATGAGTTCAATCACTCTTTAAAATTATTATAATTTTGAAATTGTATTTAATAAATTATCCATTAAATAATTATTATGAATCCCGGTGCAAGGAAAAAGATGAACAGTGCTTTCAATAAAATATGGCGAACTACTTTTCTATTAATAATTTTTACCTATCCGGTCTTTGCAGGACCTCCTTTTAACACCGATGATCCTGTGCCTGTTGATTTTCTTCATTGGGAATTTTATATGGCTTCGTCATATCAATTAGGGAAAAATAATGATGCTGCAACTTTGCCGCACTTTGAAGTGAATTACGGGGCGGTACCGAATGTCCAGCTTCACCTTCTTGCAGGAATGGGTTACGTAAAAGAGGATGCAAACCATCAGTATGGTTTTATGACTGCCGAACTGGGATTTAAATACAGGTTTATAGATGATGAAAAGGATGATTTCCAGGTTGGTATTTTTCCGTTGATAGAACTTCCCACAACATCTAAAGAAAACCTTGTAGGGAATCAGAATCTTCAGACTTTTCTACCCGTCTGGATTCAAAAAAGCTGGGGAAAATTCACTACTTATGGCGGTGCCGGTTACTGGATAAACCCGGGTGAAAATAATAAGAACTCTGTTTTTGCGGGATGGCAGGCTCAGTATGATTTTACTGAAACTCTTTCACTGGGAGGTGAACTGTATTATGAATCGCCTGATACAAAAGACGGAAGCTATAATACAGCTTTTAAAGTCGGCGGGTTTATTAATGTAAACGAAGAAAACCATATCCTTTTCTCTGTCGGGCATAGTTTTAAAAATACGGATGTCGTTTCCGGATATCTTGGTTACCAGCTAACTATTTAATTTCTTTAGGCAGGATTAAATCCTGAACATTCCTGCAGAGGTTTGTAAAAAATTATTAAGTCACACTTTATCCTTTGACCTTTCAAACCAAGCAAGGCAAACTCAATAAGACTGCTCAGTGTGACGCCGAATTATTTATAAAATAATTTCGTACAGCGTGCCTTTATCTATTAATTGTTTTCTGCATATTTTCAGGATAGCGTTCACCTGTTATCATTATCTTCGAGATAGTATCCTGAATCTTTTTTAACTCATCAATAGAAAGCTCCACGTCAGCGCTGCCAATGTTTTCTTCTAAGCGGTTAAGTTTGGTCGTTCCGGGAATCGGAACTATCCACGGTTTCTGCGCAAGCAGCCATGCCAGAGAAATTTGTGCGGGTGTAACATTTTTACTTTTGGCGATTTGAGTTATAAGTTCAACCAGAGCCTGGTTTGCTTTGCGTGCCTCTGAAGTGAAACGTGGAAGGTTGTTGCGGAAATCACCGTGTTCAAACGTGGTATTTTCATTCATTTTTCCTGTAAGAAATCCTCTGCCAAGCGGACTGAACGGAACGAATCCGATTCCCAGTTCCTCAAGAACAGATAATATTACTTCTTCCGGTTCCCGCCACCATAATGAGTATTCGCTTTGTAAAGCTGTTACCGGCTGAACATCATGTGCCCGTCGGATAATTTGTACACCAACTTCAGAAAGTCCGAAATGTTTTACTTTGCCCTCATTTATTAATTCTTTTACAGTTCCGGCAACATCTTCAATCGGTACATTGATATCAAGACGATGCTGATAGAAAAGATCTATTCTATCAGTCTTCAGCCTTTTTAGTGAAGCTTCAGCAACTTCTCTTATATGTTCCGGGCGGCTGTCCTGTCCCATTGACTTTCCGTCTGGCCCGAATTTAAAACCGAATTTAGTTGCTATCACTACCTGGTCACGGAGTGGTTTAAGAGCTTCGCCAACAAGCTCCTCGTTTGTAAACGGTCCATACGCTTCTGCAGTATCAAAAAATGTTACTCCTTGTTCAACAGCTTTACGAATCAGTGAGATCATTTCTTTCTTTTCAGGAAACGGAGGAAAGGCGAAAGTCATTCCCATACAGCCAAGTCCGATTGCAGATACTTCTAATCCACTTTTTCCCAGCTTGCGTTTTTGCATTGTTTCATCTCCAAATAATTCAGTGTTTTCCAATTATCAATTTAAAATGATTAAACCAGTACGTCTCTTATCGATTCTGTCTTATCAAAAACTGATTTCGCAAACGGGCATAGCGGAATTATTTTAATGTTATTCTCCCTTGCAAACTCAACAATAAACATTAATATTTTATTGCCAATACTTTGTCCATGATAAGCATCATCCACCTCAGTATGATCTAATATCATCCTGGTCTCGCCGGCAAAGGTGTAATATATGCTGCCCGCTGTTTTACCTTCATCCATTGCAGCAAAGCTGCCTTTTGTGCCGTCTTCAATTTGTTTAATCTCAATCATATTATTTTTCCTTTATGCTTAGTGCACCGGATGGACATTTGGCAACCTGGTTAATCAGTTCTTCTGTTGTTGCATTTTCAGGTTTAATCCAGGGATGCTCTTTATGTATTATAAACTTTGGGCAGAGTTTTAACGCATACGCCTGAATGCTGACACAATTTCGGCTGCCATACTATTGTTATCTCGCCGTTAGGATATTCTTTTCGTTCCATATAATTACCCTTTCAAAGTATAATTTATTTTCTTTTTGATGACCGTATTTAATTGATACAAATCCAAATTACTAAGTTTTATTGAATAAGAAAAAATATCCGGTAAAATCTTAATTGTATAATGATAATTTATTTTATTTTTGATTATCGGACTTTGTAACAGATCACCTAAGCAGCGCTAAGAAAGAATAATTTAAAATAAAAAGGGGCACAAAGTGCCCCGGGATTTTTGGTCAGCTTAAGAAGCAATTTAAAATTATTTTAATAGTATCATTTTCTTTGTTTCAATAAAATTATGAGTCCGTAGTTCATAAAAATAAATTCCGCTAACAAAGTTTTGTGCGTCCCAGTTTACGGTGTAATTCCCGACCTGCCTGAATCCGGATACAAGTTGTGCAACTTGCTGTCCAAGTATATTATAAATGCTTATGTTAATGTTACCAGCTTCGGGTAACTGATATGAAATTGTCGTTGTCGGATTAAAAGGATTGGGATAATTCTGAGAAAGCAGAAATCCGTTCGGCTGTTTTAAATCAGATTCTGCATTAACAAAAACTACGCCTCCATTTGTGGTTCTCAGAATTGTACCGTTACTCCCGGCAATGCTTCCTGTATTTGCATCAGTAAATGAAACACTATTTAAACTGTTCTGTGTTGTGCTTGATTGTAATGCCCAGGTCGTTCCACCGTTGGTAGTTCTGATAATAGTTCCGACTCTACCAACAGCAGTCCCATTATTAACATCTGCAAAGGAAACACCTAGCAGGTCGTTGGTGGTTCCGCTTGATTGAGTTTGCCAGGCTGTACCTCCGTTTATTGTCCTGAGTATTACTGCTTCATTGCTGGCAGCTAAAGTAAACTCTCCGACAACAGTTCCGGTATTTTCATCGGTAAATGAAACTCCGGTAAAAGTAATCCCGGAAGGATCATTTAATCCAGTTGATTGCTTAGTCCAGGTTTCTCCTCCGTCTGCGGTTCTCAGAATTAATCCATCCGGCACACTGAAACCAACAATAGTGCCTATACTTTCATTAATAAAAGTAACAGAATATTGAAATCCTGCTGTTCCGCTTGATTGTTGAACCCAGCTTATTCCATCATCTGTAGTTCTGAAGATAGAATCACGGGAGATAACTGTCCACTTTGCTCCGCCCTGGAAAGCAATACTCAATAAATCGTGAGTGGATCCGCATGACACCGGGTTCCAGTTTAAGCCTCCGTTTGTCGTTTTTAAAATATAACCGCTATTTCCTACTATCATTCCAAAATTATCATCTTTAAATGAAAGACCATTAAAAGTATTTGATGTGCCGCTGGGCTGAGATGTCCAAAGTGATCCCCCGTTAGTTGTTCTTAAAATAGCACCCAGGTCGTTTGCAATATCGTATCCAACGGCGGTTCCGAAATTTGTATCAGTAAACTTAATATATAACAAATTGTAACTAGCTGACCCGCTGGATTCGAAAGTCCATGTATTACCGCTATTTATTGTTTTTAGAATTATACCATCATCACCCACAGTAACCCAGTCATTAGAATCCAAAACAGAAACACCGCGTAAAAATTTATTTGTGCCACTTGAGTGTTCTGACCAGGTTGTTCCGCCGTCTGTGGTATTGATGATTGTACCATTAATACCTACGGCCACTCCAATATTCGTATTTGTAAACGCAACCGAGAACAAATCATTTGCTGCAGGACTGGATTGAAAAGACCAGGTATCTCCGCCATTTATGGTATGATAAATGCCTCCGCTTTCCCCTACAGCAGTTCCATTGCTCGCATCTGTAAAAAATACACCAAGCAAATAGTTGAAATTTCCGATCGATTGAGGTGACCAAATAGTCCCTCCATTGGTTGTCCTGAGAACTGTCCCCCCGTCTCCAACTACTGTTCCTATGTTTTCATCAATAAAAAAAACATTATGTAAATGAGCGGTTGTTCCGCTGGTTTGTGGAGCCCAGTTAAGCCCTCCGTCTATTGTTCTCAGGATTATCCCGGAATTTCCAACTGCAGTTCCATTAATATTGTCCGAAAAAGAAACTCCATTTAATTGATTTGTAGTTCCGGAGTTTTGTAAAGCCCAGGTAGCTCCACCATTTGTTGTATTCACTATTAAGCCTTCGGCACCAACAGCTGTTCCGTTATTCTGATCGGTAAAAGAAACAGCAAACAAATCATTTGTTGTCCCGCTAAATTGTGGAGTCCAGTTAGTTCCGCCGTCTGTTGTTTTAATAATTGTCCCATAAAGACCTACTGCCCAGCCTACATTTGCTGAAATAAATTTTACACCGGTAAGACGGTTACCCTGGGGCAATGGGTTCTGCCAAAACCATTGAGCATTTGCAGTACTAAGCAGAACCATAACTGCAATGCATACAAATATTTTTTTCATTGGATTCCCGATATTTTATTATTAGTTATTCAATTGTTTGAAAAATTTGTCGAATATATAAATACGCAAATACAGAACTTACAGAACTGCATCCACGCCTAACGGGAAGGGGAAATTTAGACGAGTAAGAATTCGGATTAAGGTGTAGATGATTGGGGTTGAATATCAGAAATTCCCTATACATAAACAAGAAGAGATTTTAAGGTATCTAATAAATCATATATGCGTTTTTAACCCGTCCGGAATAAAAGGAAGAAAAAGTGAAAATATACATTTTCATTTCGAAGAAATTCATCCAAGTGTGAAGACTGAAAAATCTTTATCGCAAATAGTCAGGATTAATATATTATTGACACTCAATCTATATATTTCTGGTAAACCGGTTTATAACCCGAAACGGTTGAAACTGGAGACAAAATTGTGAAGATAATTTTCTGAACTAAAAAAGGTGGTTTGGCTAGTCGGAAAACATCAGCAAAGTTGTTAGCAGTTAGAGCAGCCTGTAAAAGTCCTGGAACTCCATCTTCATTTGTCCTTCCCTCTGTTGCTAGTCCGAGTAAAGTTTCCAGCATATTCTCAGTATTCATTGCCGGCTGTACTCTCCAGTTTACAATAGTTTTACTATCAGAGTTATTCCACATTGAATGAACAACATTGGGAGGAATGTTCAATTTATTACCCTGGTTAAGAGTTTTTATTTCTCCGTTTATTCTAATTGAAAGCGTGCCGGATATGACAGTAAAATCTTCCTGCTGGTAAGGATGGTAATGTGCTGGCGGTTCTTTTGAATGTGAATAATAAGTTGATTCCATCTCCAGCAGTTTACCGCCGGTATCTTTGTTTGTCTGCAAAAACTTTATTTCATTCTTAGTTTTGGGATTTACTATAATTTTGTTTTTATAAGCCATTTCACAGACCTGTAAAATTATGATTATTTAAATGTTGGAATTATTATTCTGTTTGGGTTAGTATTAATAGTAAAGATAGGTAAAAAATGATCAATTCCAAATGCCGGAAATGCTGATACAATTTCGTATAATTTATTTTATCTTTGATTATCGGACTTTGTAACAGATTACCTAAGCAATGCTCAAAAAAACAAAACCGGTTTATGCCGCATAAACCTTTTTGAAACCGGGCACAATTAACAATATAATTTCAAAACGTTTTATTATGTATAACTTACCATACTACAAAGAAAAAAATCCTGCAGTAATTAAGGAATTTATTGATCAGCATCCGTTTGCATTTTTAACCGGCTGTGATTCTGAAAATAAACCTGTTGCCACCCAGGTTCCTGTTTTTATTGAAGAACAAAACGGCAGGAAAATTCTGCGGGGACATATAATGAAGAACACCGATCATCATAAAGCATTTCTGCACAACAATAATGTTCTTGTGGTTTTCACAGGTAATCATACTTATGTAAGCGGAACGTGGTACAGCGATCCGCATATCGCATCTACGTGGAATTATATGAGCGTGCATGTAAAAGGTATTATTCGTTTCCTTGATGATGCAGGACTTGAAGATGTACTCCGTAAAACCACACTGCATTTTGAAAACTATAATAAGCAATCCACAACAATTTTTGATAACCTGCCGGCAGAGTTCAAACAGAAAGTAATGCATGCAATTGTTGCTTTTGAAATTGAAGTAACAGAAATGGATAATGTTTTTAAATTAAGCCAGGACAGGGATGAAGAAAGCTACCACAACATTAAAGAAAAACTAAAACAGCAGGACGAAGACGGAAAGGTGATAGCTGCTGAAATGGAAAAAAGAATAAAGGATGTTTTTCCGAAAAGCTAACGTGAACATTTGTTTCAAGTTTAAAAGAAAAAAAGAATAATAGGATTGGTTTCAGGTTGTTGCCTGATTAGCAATAACTTTTTTTCTTGTAAGTCTGGAACTCTGTTGTTTGTTATTGATTCCAACAAATCCTTCTCTTTATAAGAGAAGGATTACAGGATGAGTTCTCTTACCCCGGTATTATTCTTCAACCATCCCGCATCCCTAAACCCTCCCTCTCCGATAAATCTCTTGGCTGCCACGGTCACACCTTGGCAGAAAACATTCAACCTTTCAACTTCGCTAAAGAAAACTGTAGGAACATCACTTATGATGTTCTAAGATCTCTGCAAAAACAAATTAAAGTTCTTAAAAACCCAATACCATTATATAAAATTATTATAAATAACGTGCAATATATTACTCAAATTGTTTATATTTGGGCAATATGTTTCCTTTTATGAAAGATAAGTGAACATGCCGCTTTACAAAATAGAAAAAATTTTAAGTGAGCTTGGAGAAAATATCAGGTTTGCCCGTTTGAGAAGAAAGTTAAGTACTCAACAGGTTTCCGAAAGAGCCGGGATAAGCAGAAGAACTTTGTATGAAATTGAAAGAGGAAGTTCCAAAGTAAGTATTGGTAACTATGCCCGGGTTTTATCTGTGCTCGGACTGGAAACGGATTTGTTAAATATTGGAAAGGATGATCAGCTCGGCAGAAAACTTCAGGATGCAAAATTAATTGTAAAGGAAAGAGCTCCTAAAAAAAAATCGGGAAGCTGAAAAATGTCAAAACAAAATATGCGCAAAGAAATATTGGTTTTTGCTGATTGGACCGGGCTGCAATCACCACCTGAACTAATGGGAATTTTATTTTCAGAAATTATTAAAGGTAAAGAGATATTTTCCTTTGAGTATTCTGATGAATGGCTGAAATCAAAATTCGTACAAGTGATTGATCCCGATCTGCAGCTTTTCGCAGGAACACAATATTTAAATGATAGTAAATCCAACTTTGGAATTTTTCTGGATTCCTCACCAGACCGCTGGGGAAGGACGTTGATGCGGAGAAGAGAAGCTATTCGTGCAAGAAGTGAAAATCGACAGCCTGGTACCTTGATGGAAACAGATTACCTGCTTGGTGTTTATGATGAAAACAGGATCGGCGGATTGAGGTTCAAACTGAGTGATGATGGAGAATTCCTTAACCAGGATAATACGCTTGCCGCTCCGCCTTTTACTTCCTTGAGTGAGCTGCAGGAAGCAAGCTTGAAACTTGAAGCCGATGAAGAATTAACAGATGAAGAACATATAAAGTGGCTTAATATGTTAATAGCGCCGGGTTCTTCTCTTGGTGGTGCGCGTCCTAAAGCAAGTGTAAAAGACAAAAACGGTGATCTGTGGATTGCAAAATTTCCCAGCACAAAAGATGATAAGGATACAGGCACGTGGGAAATGGTTGTGCATACACTGGCTGTAAATTGCGGACTGAATACGGCTGAAGCTAAAGTGAAAAAGATCGGGAATAATTATCACACTTTCCTTGTTAAAAGATTTGACAGAAACAGGTCTCAAAGAATTCATTTTGCATCCGCAATGACTATGCTGGGTTATACTGATAACCGGGCAACTCAGGATGGTGCAAGTTACCTGGAACTTGCAGATTTTCTTAAAAGACATGGCGCAAAGGTAAATGAGGATTTAGAGGAATTGTGGAAAAGAATTGTTTTTAGTATCAGCGTTTCAAATACCGATGATCATCTTAGAAACCATGGGTTTGTTTTAACTGAAAAGGGATGGACATTGTCTCCTGCTTACGATATAAATCCGAATGAAACCGGTACCGGTTTATGTCTTAATATTTCAGAAAATGAAAATTCACTGGATTTTGGTTTAGCCCTGGAAGTGGCTGAATATTTCAGGCTCAAAAAAAATAAAGCGGAAAACATAATTAATAACATTCAATTAAAAATAAGTGAATGGAAATCCATTGCAAAGAAATATGGTATCTCAAAAACTGAAATATTAATTATGGAGAAAGCCTTCCGGGTCAAGTAGGAATATCATTTATGATGTTCTTTTTATCTTCTTCCTCTCTCCCCTATAAATCAAAAATAAGCGCCACGGCAGAACCGTGACGCCAAAAAAAAGTAATTAATCTGAATTTACTTTTGAACAGGAAAATTATTTGAGCACTAACATCTTTTTAGTTTCGCTGAATGCAGCGTCTCTGGAATTCCCCGAATAGATTTCTATACGGTAAAAGTAAACACCGCTTGTAAGATTTTTTGCTTTAAACGAAACCTCGTAACTGCCCGAAGATTTATTTTCATTTACAAGAGTTTTTATATCTCTTCCCAGTACATCAAACACTTTAAGTATAACTAATGAAGATTGGTTTTCAGCCGCAACCGTATACCTTATTTTGGTTTCGGGATTAAATGGATTTGGATAATTTTGTTCCAGGTTAAAGTGTTCGGGTATTTGTTCGTTATTACCTGTAGCAGTAGTCCCGAGCACACCTGTTATCATTCGTAATCTCCTCGGATTATATTCTGAAACATAAATCGTATCACCTGTCGATGAAGCAGTAATTCCGTTTGGCGAATTAAATTGTGCAGATAAAACATCACCATCAGCTCCGCCGGCAGTTCCGGTTCCGGCAAACACTGTCTGGCCGCTTCCGTCAATCGGTATTTTGTAAATTCTGTTATCCTGGTAAGCAGTTGCATAAATATTATCGCCTATCAGAATCATAAATCCAAGCCATCCGGGCAGATCACCTATTTCAACAAATACACTATCATTATCTATTCTGAAAACTTTTCCGTCGGTAAAGTTGCCTATATAAAGTGTACCTTCATTATCTTTTAAAATTCCTATTGGGCCGTTTAATGGGGATCCCGAAAATATTACTGTAATGTTTTTTGCTGTATCAATCGTTGAAACAGTTCCATTTAAATAATTTGTTACATAAAGAAGCCCGTCCTTATCAAAATAAAGCTCGCTGGGAGTGTTTATGTTTATAAAATCGGAAACATCCCCCTCCATTGAAACTCTGCTTATTTTACTTGTAGCCGGATTTGTAACATAAAGGTATCCGTCAGGTCCGAATTTTAAACCGTTAGGACTTGAAAATCCCGATGCAAATATACTTGTTAATCCTTCGGGGGTAATTTTTGTTACGGTTGTTCCGTAATAAAGTGCTGCATAAATATTTCCGTCTTTATCAGCAGCCAGTCCGTCATTAAAAGTGGATGGTCCTGCAACCAGGGTTGAAACGGTTTGTGCATTTACACTGAAAAGCAGTGTTAAGCTTATTAAAACAGAAAAGAATAATTTAAACATAGCAGCCTCAGATTTTATGAATTTTTATTTCAAAGGTGTAAAATCCGGGTGAGTAAATCGTTCGGATTTATAAATCCGAACAAAATTGATGATTATTAATTGCTCTTATTTTACCGAAAGCTTAAAATATTCCCTTGGTGTTTGATTTGTTATTTTTTTGAAAGCAGTATTGAACGTCGTTTTTGAATTAAACCCCGCCTCGTATGCAATTGCCAGTAAAGTTAAATTTTTACTCTCCTCTCTGTCAATTATTTTTTTGAATTCCTCTATTCTGAAATTATTAATATAATTGAAAAAATTCTGCTGATGTCTTTCATTTATTATCCGCGAAAGCAAATGAGTATTAATCCCGCTTATTTCAGATAATTCAGCCAAAGTAAGTTTTGAGTTTAAATATGGTTTTCTTTCCCGCATTATTTTTTCCAGCTTAAGGCTTAGCTCATCTATATTTTCTATT
The DNA here is from genome assembly GCA_963815785.1 of uncultured Ignavibacteria bacterium. GTDB lineage: Bacteria > Bacteroidota > Ignavibacteria > Ignavibacteriales > Ignavibacteriaceae > DATFVA01. Next base: position 169,265 of record CAWFHZ010000012.1, on the reverse strand, counting down.
CCGGCTGGCTTCGACTCATACTTTTTGTCTGTAACCGCAAAAGTTATTACTTCGGCATTCTTCAAAGTATAATAGCCCAGCGCAATTACTGAACAGGAAAGTGAGATCCACACAAGCTGATATCCGAAGTAATTTCCGGCGCCATCCGGGTCCAATATTCTTATGCCGAGGCTTACAGACCAGAATATTAATCCCGATAGCGTAATCAGCAGCAGAATTTTGTAAAACTTTATTTGTGGAGCCGAAGAATTCCTGAAATTATTTTCATCGGTATATTTCTTTAATATTCTTTCACACAAAATTATGTACGCAAGGTTCTGAAGAATGGCAAATATTTCAATACAGGTAAATACATTTAAATAGCTGTCAGATAACTCTATAAACTCAGTGCGGTCTGCAGTAAAAAAGGGAAAAATAATAATAAGATATATAGTTGCAGGCAGCGTGTGAATGAGCGGATGAATTTTATAATCCGGCTTAACCTGGAAACGCTCCAGCAGGTAAAGGTAAAGCATTGGCCCGAGCAGAAAAATTATAAAATCGCCAATGAAAAGTATTTTTGCATTTAGAAGAGTGAGCGGACTTAATGTATAAAAATACCGGCCGGATAAAGTCAGAATAATTATCAGTATAAAATAAGCCAGCAAACGGTTTGCCTTCATATTTCCTTTTTTTGATCTGCTGATTGCAAGAAATAAAATAGCGCCCTGCAGAATTCCAAACAGAACAACAATAGAAAGCCAGTTCAAGCCATTCTCCTACTTTAAATTTTATGGATTTAATGTTTGATGCAGCCAAGATAAACATTTGTTTCAAGTTTAAAAAGAAAAAAAGGATAAGAGGGTTCATTGATTTCAGGCTGGTAAATCTTACAATCAAAAGGAAACCTGGTTCCCTTTTTGATAGTTATGAAAAATTTCTAATTCAAGTCGTGATATTTTTATCACGCAAGTAAAAGGTATTATCCGTTTTCTTGATGATGCAGGACTTGAAGATGTACTCCGTAAAACAACGCTTCATTTTGAAAACTATAATAAGCAGTCCACAACAATTTTTGATAACCTGCCGGCAGAGTTTAAACAGAAAGTAATGCACGCAATAGTTGCTTTTGAAATTGAAGTAACCGAAATGGATAATGTTTTTAAACTAAGTCAGGACAGGGATGCTAAAAGCTACCACAACATTAAAGAAAAACTAAAACAGCAGGACGAAGACGGAAAGGTGATTGCCGCCGAAATGGAAAAACGAACTAAAGAAGTGTTTCCCACTTAAAAGGAACAGGAGAGTTGATTCCGCACACAACTTTTGAATATGTTTTTACAGGATTTTCCGACTGTATGTTGTTCATCATATCGATTCCTGGCTGCCACGGTAGTTTTAAGCCCTATTGCAAATATTTGTGGCATAGTCATTCCTTTTGAACAAAAAAAACACTTAAAATTGAGCTTTTTTAAACAAGGCAAAGATATTGAAGAAGTAGTAACAGAATCAGCAGCAGCGTGAGAGCAAATAAAAATGGAGTTATTATTATTTCAACTTACAGGTAAATTGAATATTAAGTTCTTCGATAAATTGAAAATCATTTATCCATCTAATTTTCATATTATCACAAACATTAGGAATTTTAATACGTTTTGTATTTATCGCAGTCTCTTTGTTTTCTTTAGTTACTACTGTTGCTTTTTCATTCATTGCATGGGCTATTACCCACGGATCGGCCAAAGATCTATTTTTAATGTTATCGACAAGAAATTTATGAAGGGGATCAAAATCTAAAATTTTTTTCCAACACGAAATCACCTCTTCACTCATCTTGTGAATAGGAAGATCACTTTTTTTTAGCCAATTTGATAATTCGTCATCCGTTCTTGTAATTTCTTCAAATACCATTTCAGGGATAAAAATTCTTCCTTCCTTTCCAAGAATATTCATAACCTTCCAATAGTCTGGACAATATTTTGGAGAATAGTATTTCTGCCAGGGTTCAATCAGCACATTTGCATCTAAGCAGTATATATTCCCAATCGTGCTCATTTATATAATTGAGCCTCTAAAGAAGGAAATTTATTTACAGGGGTATTCAATAGATTACTTGCAAGTGTAGCCTCAACGCTTCCCCCACGAAAAGCATCTAAAACAATCTGCGTAAACAAATGACCGTTTTTATTTAATCTAAGAAGATATGGATTAGGTCCCCCTTTTTTTTCTCTACTTTCCCGTTTAATTTTTTTTTCTTCTTCTCTTATTAAGAATTCCTTAAATTCAAATATTGCTTCTTGTTTTAATTCATCATACTCTTTATAAGTAATCAGGTTGAGATTTAAGGCTCGAACTAAAAAAGCAAAAGAACTTACACCTAAACTTCTTGCCACTTTAAATACATCTATAGCAGATTTAAATGTACTCTTCTCGACGCTAGTGATCAGATTAAAAGGAATTAATGCATTAGCAGCTACTTCATTACAGAATAATTCCACAGGATGAAATTTGTCCTTCTCCCTTATATCCGGTTCAATTTCGTTTGAAATACCACTAGCGGCTATCCAAATATGAGCTAGTTCATGAACCAGTGTAAACAGTTGTGGTGCTTCCCAATCATCAGAATTAATAAAAATAAACGGTGCATAGGAATCTGCAATTGCAAAACCCTGCAATTCCTCACTATCTAATGTTAATCTTGAATGAATAAAACTTGTTCTTGATATAAAAATTCCCATTCCCTCAGCCTTACTTATCCATTCTTTGATAGGGTTGACCGTTTCATAATTTGGAACGTGAATGTTGAGTGTTTTTGTTATATTTTCTGATACTTTAGTTGGATCATCTTTAATGGAAAATTTGCCCACAAAAGGTACCTTGGGCTCATTATTTTCTTCATATACTCCTCTTATCCAAGATTGTTTTTGCTGAATCTCTCGAATAATAAAAGTCGAAGCCGTTCCCAATGTCTTTGAACCTTTTTTCCTAAAATCTTGAAGTGGTTGAAAATCTTTTGGAATTTCAGCAAGGAAGAGCAGCGCAAATGGTCGTTTATAAGTCTTTGCTAATACTTTTGCTTGTTTAATAGTTGGCTGAGTAATTCCAGCTTCCCAATCTTTTAGTTTTTGTATCGGTACCGAAACTTTAGAAGCTGCAGTTACTTCATCAATTCTTGCAGATTCACGAGCCCACTTTAAAACATTTGGGGTTATGTATGCTTTTTCAGCCATTTAATTATGATAGATAAATTCATTAAAATTTGATTTGTTAAATATATTTCTAACTAAGAATCAAATTTTAATTATAATATTATTTCATTACTAAATTAATAATAAAAGATTTCTTTTGATATTCAAACTAATAGATAATTTTAAATTAAAAAACCGCAGAAGATTTTCCTGCTGGTTTCACTCTTACCTCTGGCATTATCCATCAACCATCAACCATAATCCATCACCCATCCTCAACCTTCTTTCTTCGTCTCCTCAATAAACCTGTGTATCTTCTCCAGCTTATCCAGCGGAAGATCTCTCAATTCTTCAGAAACAATCATCATCTTTGTTTCTTTGCGGAGTTTGTTCAGTTCATACTTGCCGGGTTCAGCCAGGTTTGTGTCTGGTTCCCATTCAAGTAAATCGTGCGGAGTGCAGTTTAACAAAAGACAAATCTTTTCAATTGCTTTAAGGTTAAGAGTCTTAACTTTGTTAGTTGCAATATAACTTGCCTGGTGAGGCGATACGCCAAGTTTTCTTAAATGTCCGGTTGGTTTTGTAATTCCTCTTGCATCAAACATTGGCTTAAAATTGAATTTTAACATCAGGCTGCTCCCTTTTATTAGTGATTTTATCAAAAATACTTAATAAATGAAAAAATTTCCACATACAATGTACTTTTCGTGAATAGAGATGTATTTCTACTGAATAGAAATGTATTATTTCTGGCTAAGAATGTATTTCACTTGATTATAAATGTATTCTAACTCATTTAATATGTACTTTTTGTGAATGTAAATATATTTAGATTGAACTAAAATCTATTTTGCGTGAATTGAGATGTATTTAATGTGAACTAAAATGTACTTAACTGGAATTGTTATTTACCTTCCGTGAACGTAACACCCCTTTGAATTTGTGTATAAATAAAAAAGGCGAGCCGTTTGGCCCGCCTTAAATAATTAGACCCTCAGTTGTCACACTGAGCTTGTCGAAGTGTGAAGCAGTACTATACTATTTTTACTTTGCAGCAGCCTCTTTCGCCTGTTCAAACTCAAGCTTACCGCTGTTACCAACGGAAATTTTAATCGTATCGCCATCAACAAAATTTCCCATCAATAATTCCTGAGACAGCGGGTTAACAAGATATTTCTGTATTGTACGTTTCAGCGGTCTTGCGCCGTATGTAACATCGTAACCCAGTTTTGCAAGCCAGTCTTTTGCTTCGTTGTCCACATCAAGAGTTATTTCTTTCTGTGCCAGCATCTTCTGAACATACTTTAATTGTATATCCACAATCTTTCTTATCTCACTTCTTGTTAACGGTTTGAACAATACAACTTCATCAATCCTGTTTAAAAACTCTGGGCGGATTGTTTTGCGGAGAAGATCGGTTAATGTATGTCTCAGGTTTCCTATAACATTTTCCATCTGATCATCGCTCACCCCCTCGGTTTTTTCCTGTATCAGGTGCGAGCCGAGATTTGAAGTCATTATAATAATTGTGTTCCTGAAGTTTACAGTTCTTCCCTGGTTGTCAGTCAGCCTTCCTTCATCGAGAACCTGCAGGAGAATATTGAAAACATCCGGGTGTGCTTTTTCAATTTCATCCAAAAGAATAACAGAGTAAGGTTTTCTCCGGACTGCCTCGGTTAGCTGTCCTCCTTCTTCATAACCAACATATCCCGGAGGTGCACCAATCAATCTTGAAACGGAAAACTTTTCCATGTATTCAGACATATCAATTCGTATCATTGCATGCTCATCATCAAACAGAAATTCTGCAAGTGTGCGTGCAAGCTCTGTTTTACCAACACCGGTAGTTCCGAGAAAAATAAAAGAACCAATCGGACGGTTTTCATCCTGCAGTCCTGTGCGCGATCTTCTGATTGCATTAGCAACTGCGGAAACCGCGTCATCCTGACCAATAATTCTCTTGTGTAATTCGTCTTCAAGCCGGAGAAGTTTACTTCTTTCACTCTCGAGCATCCTGCTTACGGGAATCCCGGTCCACTTGGCAACAACTTCAGCAATGTCCTCTGCATCAACTTCTTCCTTAAGCATTTTTTTATCTTTCTGGATTGAAGCAAGCTGCTGAGTTTCTTCTTTCAACTGCTTTTCCAGAGAAGCGATTTTTCCATATCGAAGTTCGGCAACCTTACCCAGGTCACCCTCTCTCTCATATCGGTCAGCAAGAGTTTTAGAATTATCAATTTCACTTTTCATACTTCGGATCTTCTGGATTCTATCTTTTTCAAGATCCCAGTGCATCCTGTATTTATTCCTGTCCTCTTCAAGATCGCCCAGCTCTTTTTTCAGTTCTTCGAGTCTTTTTGCTGAAGCTTCATCTTTTTCACGCTTTAATGCTTCACGTTCTATTTCAAGCTGTTTAATTTTTCTTTCAAGAGTATCAAGCTCTTCAGGCATGGAATCAATTTCAATTCGCAGTTTGGAAGCTGCTTCATCAACAAGATCGATTGCTTTGTCGGGAAGGAATCTGTCTGCAATGTACCTGTGAGACAACTGTGCTGCCGCAACAATAGCTGCATCAGTAATACGTACTCCGTGATGAACTTCGTAGCGTTCTCTTAATCCTCTTAAAATTGAAATTGTATCTTCAACCGATGGTTCGGTAACCAGCACCGGCTGAAATCTTCTTTCGAGTGCGGCATCTTTTTCAATATATTTTTTGTATTCATCGAGAGTAGTTGCACCTATTGCGTGCAGCTCACCTCTTGCAAGTGCAGGTTTAAGTATGTTAGCCGCATCCATTGAACCGGAAACAGCACCAGCGCCAACAAGCGTGTGAAGCTCATCGATGAAAAGAATTATTTCTCCGTTTGATTCCTGTACTTCTTTAATTACTGCTTTCAGTCTTTCTTCAAACTGTCCGCGGAATTGTGTTCCGGCAACTAAAGCTCCCATATCGAGCGCAACAATTCTTTTTGTCTTTAAGTTTTCAGGAACATCGCCGGCAACTATTCTGTGAGCAATTCCTTCTGCAATTGCAGTTTTACCAACTCCAGGTTCACCGATTAAAACAGGATTATTTTTTGTTCTTCTTGAAAGCACCTGGAGGACTCTTCTTATTTCCTCATCTCTTCCTATTACCGGATCGAGCTTTCCGGCTTTTGCAAGTTCATTTAAATCCCTGCCGTACTTCTTCAATGCCTGGTAAGTTTCTTCAGGATTCTGAGAAGTAACACGCTGAGTTCCGCGAACTTCCTTTAATGCTTCAAGAATTGTGTCGTGTGAAATTCCGTTATCTCTCAACAGCTGCCCTGATTTGTTATCCGTTATAGATAAAGCAAGTAAAAGATGTTCTGTTGAAATGAATTCATCTTTTAGATTACGCGCTTCTTCTGCAGCATCATCAAAAAGCTTTGCAATCTGATTAGACATTTGCTGATTACCAATTCCCGCACCCGAAACTTTGGGAAGCTTTTCAAGAAGTTCATTTACTTTCAAACGAATAGCATTAACATTTCCACCGGTTTTATGCAGAATGGAATCAGCAATACTTCCTTTTTCCTGCATAACGGCTGCAAGTAAATGTTCCGGTTCGAGTATCTGGTTATTATAATTTTGTGCAATTTCAATCGCCGTCTGTACGATTTCCTGTGCTTTTACTGTCAGCTTATTAAAATTAAATGGCATAGTTTATTTTTCCTTAACTTTCATCGTCATTTCGACCCTGGCTATGCCGGCAGGCAGGCGCAGGGAGAAATCTTAATCTCTAGGATTTCTCACCCGATAAATCGGGATTCGAAATGACACTAAGAATCAATTTATTTTTTTCACTTCTGTGTACCAGTCGCTGGATTGTTCGAGCATCTGGTTTATTTTGCTTACAAGCCTGTGCGGATCCTGTAAATCTCCTTCCAGCAGCAAAGCAGACTCGAAGAGTTCTTCAACCACATTGGTTATGTATTCATCCTGGCGATTTGCTTTAAATACTTTCAGTAGATTTCTTATCAGTTTATGATCTCTGTTTATCTCAAAAACTTTTTTCGGAACCTGCATGTCTTTATTCATCATCCGCATCATCTTCTGCATAGATGAAGACATTGAATCATCCGGATTAACAAGTATTGCCGGGCTTCCGCTCAGTCTTTCTGATTTTTTTACATCTGTAACTCTGTCACCAAGAATTTCTTTTATCCTGGAAATCAGACTATCAAAGTGAAGCTGTTCATCTTTTGATAGCTCTTCTGGTTTATCTTTTTTATCTTCGGTTTCCTTGAACGAATCGATATTTTTCAAATCAACTGAATCAACCGGTTTGAAATCATAATCTTTATACTTCCTGATTGAAGAAAGTACAAACTCATCTACAGGATCGTACAGATAGAGAACTTCGAGTCCTTTATTTTTAAATATTTCAAGATGAGGGTCCTGGTCAATTGCCTGCCTGCTTGTGCCGAGCGCGTAATAAATTTCCTTTTGTCCTTCTTTAAATCTTGAAACATATTCTTCCAGAGAGGTTAATCCTTTTTCATTTTCATTCTGTGAAGAATTAAATCTCAGCAATTCTTTTATCTTATCAATATTTGTAAAATCACCGTAACCAAGTTTTAAGTTTTTTCCGTGTTCATTCCAGAACTCAATATATTCTTCAGGTTTGTCTTTTGCCTTCTTAACAAGATATGAAAGCACCTGGCTTGTAACAGTGTTTGAGATTTTTGTAAAGATTATATTTTCCTGCAGAGTTTCCCTGGAGATATTTAATGGAAGATCTTCTGATTCAACAACACCCTTTACAAAGCGTAAATATTCGGGCAGCAAATCTTTATTCTGATGCTGAATCATTACTCTTCTCACATACAAATCGAGACCGTAGTCCTCCCTGCCGAATCCGAACATATCGAAATTCTTTTTCGGGATAAATAACAAACTGTGAAACTGGATAGGGGCATCTACTGAATTGTGGATGATATCCATTGGTTCTTCAGAATCATAACTTAAAAATTTATAGAACTCGTTATATTCTTCCTTTTTAACATTGCTTTTAGGTTCACGCCAGATTGCTGTAACCGTATTCACTTTTTCTTTATCCAGGTAGATAGGAAAATGAACAAAGTTGGAATGTTTTTTAATTATAGTTTCCAGCCTGTATTTATCTGCAAATTCTTTTGCATCATCCTTTAAATGAATTTCAATTATTGTTCCGCGTTTAAGTTTTCCATCGGGTTCTGAAATTTCATAATCCCCCAGACCATTTGATTTCCATTCAACCGGTTTGGTATTCTTCCTGAATGATTTTGTTTTTATCACAACTTCTTCCGCAACCATAAAGACGGAATAAAATCCCACACCAAACTTGCCTATTATATTATTCGCTTCTGTTTTGTTTTCCTGCAGCTGCTTTATAAATTCGGATGAACCTGATTTGGCAATGGTGCCGATATTCTTTATCAGTTCTTCTTTAGTCATTCCTATCCCGGTATCAGAAACAGTGATAAGTTTTTTCTTTTCATCAAAAGTCACGCGAATTTCCAGTGGAAGATCTTTGTCTTCAACTTCAGTTCCCCGGGTTGATTCAAATCGTAGCTTATCCAATGCATCAGAAGCATTTGATATAATTTCTCTTAGAAATATTTCCCTGCTTGTATAAAGTGAATGAACAAGAATATCCAGAAGCTGTTTAACTTCAGCTTTAAATTCGTATTTCTTTGTCTCTGCTGTCTGACTCATTCTTTTACTCCTTAATCTTTTCTGAGTTGTGATAGTTTATTAAATAATTCTTTTTCTTCTTTTGAAAGATTTTTGGGAATCTGGAGGATTATCCTTACGAACAGATCACCTCGTTTATTTTTATTTTCTTTTGTCAACATTCCCTGCCCACGAAGTTTTAACAATTTGCCATTATCTGTTTCCGGAGGAATAACAATGCTTAATTTTTTGTGATCAAGAGTCTGTACCTGAACATTGCCTCCAAGCACTGCAGTATATAAGTCAACATCAAGATTATAAAACAGATCCTGACCTTTAACTTCATAAAATGGATGATCGAGAACATGAATAGTTAAGTATAGATCTCCTTTTTCTCCGCCGTTACTTCCTGCTGCACCAAGTCCGCGAAGACGAAGTTTGGAACCGTCTTTGGTTCCGCTTTCAATTTTAACTTTAAGTTTTTTGCCGTCAACATTTATTTGTCTTTCAACTCCATTAAAAACCTCTTCAAGGGTTAAGTTTAAATTGGCCTCATAATCCTGTCCTTTTTGTGCAGAAGTGTAAGGGCCGCGTCTGGCACCTTGACCCGCACCTCTCCCTCCGAAGAAGCTTTCAAAGAAATCTGAAAAACCGCCGATATTTCCGAACATATCTCCCAGGTCTCCCGAATACTGATAAGAAGTTCTTCCGCCGCCTCTCCCTCCAAACTGACTAAAGAAATCATCCATTCCGGGACCACCTGCGCCGGGCTGCTGGTAATGCTTCCAGTTAGCTCCAAGCTGATCATACTTTTTTCTTTTTTCGGGGTCACTCAAAACTTCATTTGCTTCAGTAATTTCTTTAAATTTTTCTTCTGATTGTTTGTTATCAGGATTTCTGTCAGGATGATATTTCAAAGCGAGCTTGCGATAAGCTTTTTTTATCTCTTCCTGGGTTGCGTCCTTTTCTACACCGAGAATTTTATAATAATCTTTAAAATCCATAATTGTTTTTCCATCTTTCAAAAAATAATCAGAAAAGAATATCAACTTTCTGATTAAAAACAAAAAGGGCAGCCAAACTTATTTTAGCTGCCCCAAGGCAATTAGTAATATTTATCAAACTAACCAGCAGATAAATTTACTTTACTTTAACTTCAATCTGTTTTGGTTTGGCTTCTTCAGATTTCGGAACAGTAATGGTTAATTGACCATCCTTAAATTCCGCATCAATTTTGTCTTCCTGTATCTTTGAAGGCAGATTAAAAGATCTGAAATATTTTCCATAAGATCTTTCAACTCTGTGGAACTTAGCGTTCTTTTTTTCGGATTCATGTTTTCTTTCGCCACTTATGCTGAGCTGTCCGTTTTCATAATTTATCTTTACGTTTTCTTTCTTTATTCCCGGAAGATCAAGTTTGAGAACAAAGTTATCCTCATCTTCAGAAATATCTGTCAACGGTGCCCAGACAGCATTTTCATATTCTGCCAATTCATCATCTGAATCTCCGAACCCAAAACTTTTGTTAAATGAATTGAACATTCTGTTGAACTCCCGTTCAATATTTAATAAATCCTTTGAAGGATTCCATCTTACGATTGCCATGATTTTTTCCTCCTTTCGTTAACAAATTTTGAACGTCATTTATACAGATACAATAAAAATGCCAACACGCTAAAACTCTATAACCAATTGTTATTAAATGAGTTATGGGGATTTATGTGTTATATTCAGCGCCTGTCTATATGGCAGATAATTTGAAAGAAATGATAGACTCATTCTAAATTCTGTCAAAGTTCAAGTCATAATTTCAAAATCCAATTAAGTGTTAATTCTTTGGATTGTTAATACTTATTAATTTCTATATTTTTGCAAACTTGTTTCTGCAATTTTAACCATATGAAATTTTTTACCGAAGATACAATTACAGCAATTGCAACTCCTTCGGGGGTTGGGGCAATTTCTGTATTAAGAGTAAGCGGTACACTTTCCCTGGAAATAGTTGATAAAATTTTTAGAGGCAAAACTAAATTAGTTGATTCTGAGTCCCACAGAATTCATTACGGTGAAATTCTTGATGCGGACGGTAACTATATAGATGATGTGCTAATCTCGGTTTTCCGGAACCCTCATTCATATACGGGGGAAGATTCAGTAGAAATCAGTACACATGGAAATCCTTTAATTTCCAAAAAAATAATTGAAAGACTTTTAAGTTATAATGTACGGTTGGCAGAACCCGGTGAATTTACAAAACGTGCGTATCTGAATAACAAAATAGATTTAACCCAGGCAGAGGCTGTTATGGATGTAATTTCATCGAGAACTGATGCTTCACTCCGTGGGGCAAGAAATCAGCTTGACGGGTTACTTTCTAAAAAAGTCAGCGAGATCAGAGGTTCACTGATAAATGCCTCCTCATTTGTTGAACTTGAGTTGGATTTTGCGGAAGAAGATGTCGAGTTTATAAATATTGATCAATTAAAGCAGAAAATTAAAAGCATAAAAAGTGAAATCGAAGAGCTGCTAAAAAGTTACTCCTTCGGTAAAGTAATTAAGGATGGAGTAAACGTTGCTTTGGTCGGAAAACCAAATGTTGGCAAATCTTCCATCCTGAATTATATACTAAAAGAATCCCGGGCGATTGTCAGTCATATTCCCGGAACAACCAGGGATATAATAAGAGAAGATGTTTCTATTGATGGAATTTTATTTAGGTTATATGATACTGCGGGAATCAGGATTTCAGAAGATGTAATTGAAAAGGAAGGTGTTCTCCGTAGCAGACAGGCAGTTAAAGATGCTGATATCGTTATTTTAATAAATGATGTTGAGCAAGGGAAGTCTAATGATTTACTTCAGGAAATTAAAGCTCTTACAGATAATAATAATATCTTAACGGTTCTTAATAAAATTGATCTGGGAATTCAGGACCAGTTTGAATATGATTCCTCAGTTTCCGCCTTAACAGGGGAAGGAATCGAAAATTTATTTTTACTAATGAAGGAGAAAGCTTTGGGATCTTCTTCATACAGTGAAAAAGGAGCAGTTGTTTCAAATGCCCGTCACTATGATTGTTTAAAGAGAGCAAATGAGAGTTTACAAAAAGTTGAAGAATCGATTGAAAATAAGATGAGTGGAGAATTTATTTCCGCGGATATAAGAAAAGCGTGTGATGATCTTGGTGAAATAATTGGAATTGTGACATCTGATGATATATTAAACAATATTTTTACAAAATTCTGTATTGGCAAGTAGTTTCACGTGAAACGAATAGAAAATTTGATTTTACTAAAATAATTAGTTCCACGTGGAACAAAACAAAATATGATAATTAACTTCGATATTATAGTGGTTGGCGGAGGGCATGCCGGAATTGAAGCAAGTTCTTCAGCTGCCAGAATGGGCTGCTCAGTTGCTTTGGTGACGATGGATAGGTTTGCTATTGGAAGAATGTCCTGCAATCCCGCAATTGGAGGAACCGCAAAAGGTCATCTTGTTCGCGAAATTGATGCTCTTGGCGGTTTAATGGGCATAATAGCGGACAGAACGGGAATTCAGTTCAGGATGCTTAACAAATCGAAGGGACCGGCAGTCTGGTCACCGCGGTGTCAATCAGATAGAAAACTCTATTCTGAAGAAGCATATCGGGTGGTGAATGAAATTCCGAATCTGACTATTATTGAAGATGCAGTTGTCGATATTTTAACAGAAGGAAAAAAAATTACCGGAGTGCTTACTTCTAAAGGAATAGAAATTAATTGTAAAGCAGTTGTTTTATCCTCCGGTACCTTTCTAAATGCCTTAATGCACACAGGATTAAAATCCACAAGCGGAGGAAGATTTGGTGAAAAACCAGCTACCGGGATTACAGAGACTTTAATTAAAATGGGTTTTGAATCAGGAAGATTAAAAACAGGCACACCGCCAAGATTAGCAAAAAATTCAATTAATTGGGATGTGGTTGAAGTTCAGCCGGGAGATGAAGATCCTCAGACATTTTCTTATAAAACTAATAAGAACAATTTTCCATTTTTGCCACAGGTTCCCTGCCATATTACCTATACTAATGAAAAAGTGCATAGGATTTTAGAGAAGGGTTTTGAAGAATCACCTATGTTTACCGGAAGAATTAAAGGTGTTGGTCCCAGGTATTGTCCTTCGATAGAAGATAAAATTGTTCGCTTTGCTGAAAAAAAACAACATCAATTATTTCTTGAACCGGAGGGACTGGACAGTGATCTGATATATTTAAATGGGTTCTCCTCTTCCCTGCCGGCAGAAATTCAGCAAGAAGCAATACATGAAATAAAAGGATTGGAAAATGCCGAAATGATTCGTCCGGGGTATGCAGTTGAGTATGATTTCTTTCCGCCCCACCAGGTTGATCTGACTCTTGAAACTAAATTAATAGAAGGTCTGTACTTTGCCGGACAAATCAACGGAACTTCAGGATATGAAGAAGCTGCTGCTCAGGGGATTGTTGCAGGAATTAATGCTGCTTTAAAAATTCAGAACAAACCTGAGTTTGTACTTAAGAGAAGCGAGGCATACATTGGAGTGCTTATTGATGATCTTGTAAATAAATCGACTGATGAACCATACAGAATGTTTACATCCCGGGCTGAGCACCGGTTGGTATTAAGACAGGATAATGCAGACCGCAGGTTAATGAAATATGGGTATAAGTTTGGATTAATTGAAAAAGAATTTTTCGAAAAACTTGTCAAAAGAGACGAATTGATTATTGAGAGCATTACGCTATTTAACAATTTAAAATTGCATGCAAGAGATGTAAATCCTTTTCTGGAATTAAAAGGACTAAATGGGATAGACTCAACTGAAACAATTTCAAAATTATGTAAACGCCCCGAACTTACTCTAAATGAATTGTTAAAAATAAACGGGTTTGGTGGAGAAAAACTTGTACAGGAATTGCTGAATGATTCTGTTTCCCTGGAGCAGGTTGAAATTGAATTAAAATATGAAGGTTACTTAAAAAGACAGCAGGAAAATATTTTAAGATTGGAAAGATATGAGGATGTAATTATTCCTTTAATGTTAAACTATATTGATTTAAAGGGATTATCTACAGAAGGAAGAGAAAAATTGAACAGGATAAAACCCCGCTCTATTGGTCAGGCAGGCCGTATTTCAGGTGTTACACCTTCTGATATTTCTATTTTATTGGTATATTTGAGAAACTAATTATAGGGCATTTCTATGGTGGATGTTCAGGAAAAGTATCTTAAAGAATTGCAATCATTTTATTGGGAAAATGCTTTTTCTCCTGATCTAATGAATATTGAACGCCTGGCTTATTTTGCAGAATTGGTTGTTGATAAAAATGAGTCAGTTAATCTGATTTCCCGCCGCGATATTGGCAATATTATAGAGAACCATGTTTTTCTATGTTCCTATATTACCAAATATATTCCTGAAAAAACATCACATTTTCTGGATATTGGTACCGGTGGTGGGTTCCCGGGAATTCCTTTAGCAATTATGCGCCCTGACCTCAGAGGTGTGCTGGTTGATTCAACGAATAAAAAAATAAATGCCGTTAAAGAGTTTATTGATAAATTAAAACTCAGCAATGTAATTGCTGAAAACGAAAGAGTTGAAAGTCCGGAATTCATTGAAAAATATAAAGACGGTTTTGATTTAATTGTTAGCCGTGCCTCAGTGCCTTTAATTATTCTTTTCAGATATTCACTTCCTTTACTTAAAGAGAAAGCCTTCCTTGTTGCAATTAAAGGTGGTGATCTCGATGCCGAATATCAGAAAGCAGAATTGAAATATAAATCTTACATAAAAAAATCTACTATCTTCGATCTCTATTACAAACCTTCAAATGTTCGAAACCAGAAAGGGAAGAAATTAGTTTTACTGGAACTCCATAAATGAGTTCTTCCTCAGACAAGAAAAAATTATTTAAAGAAATAAGTTCACTCCAAACCGAACAACGCAATGATAGCTCAATGAATATTGATACTGCATCGGTGGGTGAAATTCTTAATATAATTAATGTTGAAGATAAAACAGTTCCTTCTGCAGTCGAAAAAGAAATTCCTTATATAGTAAAGGCTGTCGATCTGATTGTTGAGTCAATTAAATCGGGGGGCAGGTTATTTTACTTTGGTGCAGGTACCAGCGGGAGGCTCGGAGTAATCGATGCCGCTGAATGTCCTCCGACATTCGGCACTGATCCTGAGCTTGTTCAAGGGTATATTGCAGGGGGTAATGAAGCAATGTTTCGAGCGCAGGAAGGTGCGGAAGATTATGAAGAAAACGGCGCGGGAGATGTTGTTAAAGCAGGCATTACAATAAAGGATATTGTTTGCGGAATTGCTGCAAGCAGAAGAACTCCTTATGTAATCGGGGCAGTAAAAAAAGCAAAAGAGATTGGCGCAAAAACTCTTTACTTAACCTGCAACCCGCGAAGTGATTTTGATATTAAAGAAGTTGATGTAGCTATTTGTCCTAATGTTGGTCCTGAAGTAATTATGGGTTCCACAAGAATGAAAAGCGGAACAGCACAGAAACTTGTTTTAAATATGCTAACAACGGCTTCGATGATCAGGCTTGGAAAAGTTTATGAAAATATGATGATAGATCTTCAGATGACAAATAAAAAACTTGTTGAAAGATCAAAAAGAATTATTATGACAATTACCGGTTTATCTTATGAAGAATCAGAAAACTATTTGGAAAATGCAGGAGGACAAGTGAAAACAGCACTGGTGATGATTATAGCAAATGTAAGTCGGGATGCCGCTTTGGAACTCCTTAAAAGATCTGATGGTTTTGTTAGAAAAGCAATTGAATTAAAATTAGGACAAGCTTAGCTGAAAAAGAAATTAATGCAATTTTCCCCGGGTTCTTTAAAGAGAACCCTATTCGTGTTTTAAATATTATGGTTGCAGTAGGCAATAGTTGTCTTTGGCAATATTTTATCGTTTGGTCTCATGAGGAAAAAATCCCGGTTTCAGGTAATTACTGATTTATGAATTATATAGTAAAAGAATTTCTCGACTCAAAGACCATTAAAAATATACGGGGGAGAATAGCGTCCGGCCTGAAGGAAGCAAACACACTTTATATTTCATCGCTTCACGGTTCTTCAAAAAGTTTTTTAATAAACGGACTTATATCAAAAGATAATCAATTGGTCGTCCTTCTTCCGGATTCAAAAACAGTCGATGAATTAAAGGTTGAACTAACAATTTTAGGTCTGTCCGAAAATCTTCTTGTAATAAATGAATTCCGGCCTGAGCCGCTTCAGGAAATTCTAACTGAAATAACTAAAAGAAAAATCTTTATTCTTCTTTCAACTTATAATATTCTGAATTGTGAACTACCTTTAAAAGAAATAGTTAATGAGCAGATGACTCACATACAGGTTGGGGGGAATCTCGCATACAATGATATTGTTGAATATTTAAATCTATTAAATTACCAGAAAGATAAATTTGTTGAAGCGCCGGGTGATTATTCACAGCGCGGAGCAATAATTGATTTCTGGTCTTACAGCGAAAGAAATCCTGTCCGTCTTGAATTTGATGGGGATTTTCTTGAATCAATCAGGTATTTCGATCCCGAAAGTCAGCGCTCAATTGAACAGCTTAAAGAGGTAACTCTTGCTGCATCATTGAGTAGCGATAAAAACTCCAAAAGATTTACAGATATTTTTTCCTATCTTGAAAGTCCTTTGGTGTTAGCCTCATCTTTTGAATTAAAGAATTTTAAATCAGAAAAGTTCAACTGTTTTGTTGAGACGAAACCGGAAGTAATTAATGATGCAGTTCCTGAGGAAGAAACGACAAAATTTGTTGATGATTTTCCTGACGAGATTAACGAAAACGGAAATGAAGAATTTGAAACGAAAATATCAGATTCTGGTAGTGATTATGAAAATATTCTTTCAGTTCCCGGCACGAACTGGATACTTGAAGGAGATCTTGCTTCAACTGAAAATAGGCTGGATCTCGGAATTTTTGATTCACCTTCAATCAATTCCAATTACGAAATTCTTTTTAATACACTTAAGGATTATGCACAGAAGAATTTCCGAATTATTATAACTTCGGAAAATGAACTTCAGACTACCCGTCTCAGAGATCTTTTAAGTGAGTTCAAAAAAGAACTTGCTGATTTAATTGAATCAGGTAAAGTTAAAATTGAAACTCTTGCTATCAGAAAAGGATTTCTCTTAAAAGAAGAGAAACTGCTTATTCTTACTGACTATGAGATTTTCAATAAACCTTACAGAACAAAAATTCCAACTTCACGCAAATACAAAAAATCAAAATCAAAGGCTTTTGCTTCTATTAAAAGAGGGGATTATGTTGTTCACGAAGATTACGGAATAGGGAAATATACCGGACTTGAAACTATAAAAATCGGTGAAGCCGAACAGGAGTCGATGAAGCTTTTGTTTGCTGAAGGCGGAATCGTTTATGTTAATCTGAATTACCTTACCCTGGTTAAAAAATATTCCTCAAATGAAAATCTTAGTCCGACGCTTTCAACGCTTGGAACAGCTGACTGGGTAAATACAAAAACAAAAACAAAAAAGAAAATAAAGGAAGCTGCACGTGAACTGATTGAACTTTATGCCAAACGAAAATCAACCCAGGGCTATTCATTCGGTGCTGATACTGTATGGCAGAAAGAACTTGAAGCTTCATTCCTTTATGAAGATACGCCCGACCAGGAAAAAGTAACCGAAGAAGTGAAATCGGATATGGAAGCCGAAAACCCGATGGACAGACTGGTTTGTGGTGATGTCGGTTTCGGTAAAACTGAGGTCGCAGTCCGGGCAGCTTTTAAAGCAGTTCAGGATGGAAAACAAGCGGCTGTTCTTGTTCCCACCACAATCCTTGCTGAACAGCATTTTAATACTTTTAAAGACAGGCTCTCTCAATTTCCTGTTTCTGTTGAAGTGATGTCAAGGTTTCAGACAAAAAGGAAGCAGACAGAAATTGCCGCAAATCTTAAAGATGGAAAAGTTGATGTTGTAATCGGTACTCACCGGTTGCTTTCAAAAGATATTGATTTTAAAGATCTTGGATTGTTAATAATAGATGAAGAACACAGGTTCGGTGTTAAAGCAAAAGAAAAACTTCGTTCATTTAAGGTGAATGTTGATACATCTCACTTTAACTGCAACACCGATTCCACGAACTTTAAACCTTTCATCTGCTTGGTGCAAGGGATCTTTCTATTATAGCGACACCTCCGCCAAACAGGCAGCCTATTTATACACAGGTTGCTGTTTTTGATATTCACAAAATAAAAGACTGGATAATGAATGAACTCCGCAGAAGCGGACAGGTTTATTTTGTACATGACAGAGTTCAATCGATTGAGAAGCTGGCCGGCTATTTAAATAAATACGTTCCCGATATTAAAATTGCTATTGCTCACGGGCAGATGAAAGCAAGTCAGCTTGAAAACGTAATCCACGGATTTCTTAACAGGGAATATGATGTTCTCCTTTCAACAAAAATTATTGAATCAGGAATTGATATACCAAATGTTAATACAATTATTGTTAACCGTGCGGACAGGTTCGGACTTGCTGAACTTCATCAGTTGCGGGGAAGAGTTGGAAGATCCAGCAGGCAGGCATATGCATTTTTCATTGTTCCTTCATTGAACGGAATAAACAAAAAAGCTTTGAGACGATTGCAGGCTATAGAAGAGTTTACTGATGTCGGCGCAGGATTTAATATATCTATGCGCGATTTGGAAATAAGAGGAGCAGGAAATCTGCTTGGAACAGAACAAACCGGATTTATAAATGAAGTCGGTTTTGATCTTTACGTTAAACTGATAAATGAAGCTGTGGAAGAACTTAAGTACCAGGAGTTTAAAGAAGTATTTAAAAGTCTTCCCAAGCATGAAGAAAGAACCGAGCCCACGATTGATACATATTTCGATATCGGGATTCCAAAAGAATATATGCCCGAGCAGATGGACAGGCTTAATTTCTATACTTCACTTTATTCAATCAGAGAAATTTCTGAATTAGAAGAACTTAGTGAAGAAATGATTGACAGGTTCGGGCCTTTGCCGGTTCTGGTTAAGAGATTAATTGCAACAGCCACACTAAAGTTGTATTCATCGTTTGCTTTATTTGAAAGAATAATTATCCAGAGAAAAAATATTTTCATTATTCTTCCTAAAGGAGAAAAGGAAGATTATTATAAGTACCAGTTTGTTGAACTGATGAGATTTATTATGGATAATTATAAGAACAAAGTTAAATTCAGCCAGCAGAAAGAAGTATTAAAATTTTCTATACCTAATAATTTTGAGTCTCCCGAAAAGCTGCTCGATTTTATGGTTAACTTCAGCAGGGAGGTGAAGGATTTATTTAAGCAGCAGAAACCTGAAACAGAAATAATAAGTGATGAATCGGTGTGACGGGACTTCGATTATCAAAGTATTTAAATGAATTCAATTTTCTTTTTCATTAAGTTTGTCTTTAATTACAGGAGCTTAATTGAACTGCCCGTTGTGTAATTATCCATTAATAATTCTTGAACTTAACCAGGTTGAAGTTGATTACTGCACAAACTGCCATGGCATCTGGCTGGATGACGGTGAACTTGAAATGCTTCTGCGGGATTCCGAAGAAAAAACAAAACTATTGAATTCATTTATTGTTGATAATAATAGCAGTGAAAAATCAATTAAGTGTCCAATATGTTCAAAAAAGATGGACAAAATTCTCTGTGGAACTGAAAACAAAGTAACTCTTGATAAATGTAAAAAACACCATGGTATATGGTTTAATGAAGGTGAGCTTGAAACCGTTATTGAAATGGGCGGATTGGATAAACAGGATAAAATAATTAAACTTTTGAAAGAAATGTTTTCTCATAAATTAAATAATTAATGAGGTAAAAATGGTAGTTGTAATAGTTCTGCTGGCGTTGGTATTATTGGTGATATTATTTTTTGTTTCAAATTATAATTCGCTGATAAGACTAAGAAACCAGGTTAAAAATGCGTGGGCGCAGATTGATGTTCAATTAAAACGCCGGCATGATTTAATTCCAAATCTTATTGAAACCGTTAAAGGTTATATGAACCACGAACGTGCTACTCTTGAGAATATAACCAATGCAAGAAGTCAGGCAGTAAGTGCCCAGGGAGTAGCTGATAAAGCAAAAGCAGAAGCACAGTTAACAGAAGCAATGGGCAAATTTAATCTTGTTGTGGAAAATTATCCTGACTTAAAAGCTAACCAGAATTTCCTTGCGTTACAGGAAGAGCTGACCTCAACAGAAAATAAAATATCTTTTTCACGTCAGAGTTATAATGACCAGGTTTTATCTTATAATAATAAGATCCAGATGTTTCCATCAAGCATTATTGCCGGAATGTTTAATTTCAAACTGGAAGAATTTTTTGAGGTGGAAGATAAAGCTGAACGTGAAGTTCCAAAGGTAAGTTTTTCTTAAAGAAATTATTTAAATGTGGGAGTTAATTAAATCTAACCAGCGAAAATCGATTCTGCTTTTTACAGGAATGGCAGTACTGCTGATTTTGCTTGGATATTTTATTGGTGAAACATTTTTAGGAGATGGCGGCGGAGTATTCGGTATTGCTGTTGCTATTATCGTTTGGACCGTGCTTTCAATTATCAGTGTTACATCGGGAAGCTCTTTAGTCCTTTCAATGAGCCAGGCAAAAGAAGTAACCCCGGATGTTCATCAACAGCTGTTTAATGTTGTTGAAGAAATGAAGATTGCGGCAGGTCTGCCTAAAATGCCGAAAGTGTATATTATTAATAGCCCGGCAATGAATGCCTTCGCAACCGGTAAAGATCCATCTAACAGTGCCGTGTGTGTTACGGCAGGATTACTTTCAAGGTTAAACAGGGATGAACTTCAGGGAGTAATCGGGCATGAAGTTTCTCATATTCTTAACCGTGATACTAAGTTTATGACTTATGCTGCTGTTATGCTTGGAACGATTGTAATTATCTCAGAAATATTCGTTAAAGGCATGTTCTTTTCCGGTGGAGGAAGGTACGGTGGTTCGAAATCCAGGAACAGCGGGCAGGGACAAATTATCATTCTGGCTATTGCGGTAATATTTGCAATACTTGCCCCAATAATGGCAAGACTATTTTACTTTGCAATTTCCAGAAGAAGGGAATACCTGGCAGATGCATCTTCAGCTAGATTAACGAGATATCCTGAAGGACTTGCCTCTGCACTCGAAAAAATTTCCGGCTGCACTGATGATTTGACATCATGCAAATAAAGTAACTGCTGCAATGTATATTGCAAATCCTTTAAAGAAAAAAGGAATGAGGCTTTCAGATTTATCCAGCACGCATCCACCGATTTCGGAGAGAATAAGAATTTTACGTGGAATGATGTATGGAGCCGGGTTCAAAGATTATCAAAAATCTTTTTCTGCGATAAAAAATTCTTCTGCAGGGATTATTCCTTCTTCCGGCTTAGCTGATGCAGGAGTTATTCCGTTAAGAACTGCGGGCGAACAATTAAAAGAGCCAACAACTTCTCTTGATTCTAAGAGAAAACTCGGTGATATAATGATGGCAGTCAATAATTATTCTACAATTACCTGTGAGTGCGGGTTAAAATTAAAAATTCCTCCGGGCTTCGGGCTGAACAAACCTGAAATTACCTGCCCAAAGTGCGGAAGAAAACATCTTGTTGAATCTGCCGACAAAATTAAGATTTTATAACTTGTTTCAATTTGATTTTGGAAAATTAAGCATAATCAGTAAAATTGCTTCTTAAGGCGACACATCTTATTTTCAATTGGCATTTAATAATAATAGATTCTTGAATTCGGAAGTATGGAAAATTAATTCGGGATTGAACACTATGAATCCGATCTTTCAGAACATATTTACGCGTTTTGCATTGAATAACCGTAAAGGTAGTAAATCTACAATCGATGAAGACAGGATTCTCAAGGAAATTGAAATAATGAAACTAAAAATGATCCAGTTCTTTAAGGAATTTTTGCTTATCACGGTCGGGTTCTTGCTTGCCGGTTTTGGGCTAAAAGGTTTTCTTCTGCCGAATTCATTTATTGATGGCGGTGTAACAGGAATTTCACTTTTAGTTGCAGAAGTTTCAGGAGTTACTCTTTCATTTTTATTGGTAATAATAAACCTTCCATTTATTATCATTGGTTATAAACAGATAAGCAAACAGTTTGCTGTAAAAAGTATACTGGCAATTATTGGTCTTGCGCTGGTAGTTTATTTTATTGATTACCCGGTCGTAACTTCTGATAAACTTCTTGTTGCTGCTTTTGGCGGCTTCTTTCTTGGCGCAGGAATCGGATTAACCGTTCGCGGCGGCGGTGTTCTCGATGGTACAGAAGTACTCGCTATCTATTTAAGTAAAAAATCCGGACAAACAATCGGTGATATTATTTTAATTTTTAATGTAATTATTTTTTCTGTAGGCGCCTACGTTTTATCCGTTGAAGTTGCCCTTTATGCAATTCTTACATACTATGCTGCTGCTAAAACTGTTGACTTTATAATTGAAGGAATTGAGGAGTACACTGGTATTACTATTATTTCAGATAAAAGCGAAAAGATAAGAAGGATGGTAACTGAAGAACTTGGACACGGGGCAACAATTTATAAGGGGGAAAAAGGATTTTCTCCGGATGGAAAAGAATTAAAACCTGTTGATATACTTTATACAGTAGTTACCCGGCTTGAGATTGCCCGCCTTCAAAATGAAATAGACAGGATTGATCAATCAGCATTCATCATTAAAAATAATATTAAAGACACTAAGGGAGGAATGATTAAAAGATTGAAACTGGGGAAATGAAAACACGGTCAAAAGAACGTGTTCATAACCAATCTGTTAAATGATTAAAATTGAATATAAAAAGGGAATCCCTTTTATGTAATCATGCTCTTAAAGTATTTTGTTTATATAAAATTTGTAATTAAGTTTTCCTGAGTATTTACTGGTTTTGAATACATTCCTCAGATTATCATTTTAACATTAAGGAGAAGATTATGAAAAAAGGATTGATTTTTCTGCTTCTGGTTATCGTTTCAATTCTATTACAGAGTTGTAAAAGTGATATTAAAGAAACAGAGTTAATTCCAAGAAAAGTTTTATTTGGCAACCCTGATAAAGCCGCATTAAAAATCAGTCCTGATGGAAAATATTTAAGTTATCTGGCATCGGTTAATCATGTATTAAATGTTTGGGTTGCACCAAAAGATGACCTGTCGAAAGCTGTTGCGGTTACAAAAGATACACTTCGCGGTATACGAACCTATTTTTGGGCTTATACAAATAATCATATTTTATACTTGCAGGATTTAGGTGGAGACGAAAACTGGCAGCTTCATTCAGTAAATATTGAGACAAAAGAAGATAAAAACCTTACACCTTTTGAAGAAATTCCCGGCCCCGATGGCAAACCCGTTACTCTTCCAAATGGAAAGAAACTTAGACCGACAACGGAAATTCAGGAAGTAAGTTATAAGTTTCCCCAGGAAATACTTATCGGACTGAATACAAGAAATCCTCAATATCATGACATTTACAAAATAAACATCCTTAATGGACTAACGACGATAGTACAGCAGAATGATCAATTTCTGGGTTTTCAAACCGATGATAATTACAGTGTACGTTACGCAATGAAAATGACTCCGGATGGCGGAAATGAAATGTTTATTCCGGATGGTAATAGTGGTTGGAAATCTTTTGATAAAATTTCTATGGAAGATATGATGACCACTTCTCCGATAACATTTGATAAAACAGGTAAAATACTTTATATGATTGACAGCCGTGGAAGAAATACCGCAGCATTAGTTTCTAAAAATCTTGAAACAGGCGAGGAAAAAATTATTTATGAAAATCCGAAAGCGGATTTAAGTAGTATTATGATCCATCCGGTTAAAAAGGTTATCGAAGCAGCTGCATGTGATTATGAGAAAACAGAATGGACTGTTCTGGATGAATCGGTAAAAGCTGATCTTGATTATCTTAAAACTCTTGAAAATGGTGAAATAAATGTAACAGACCGTACATTAGACGATGACTTTTGGACTGTTGCATTTACAATAGATAATGGCCCAATAAAATATTATTTATATGATCGTACAAATAAAAAAGCTACTTTCCTGTTTACAAACAGAAAAGCACTTGAAGGTTATCAGTTATCTCATATCAATCCGGTAATCATTAAATCAAGAGACAATTATAACCTGGTTAGTTACCTTACACTTCCATTGTGGACTGACCCTGATAATAATTCCAGACCGGATAAGCCGTTACCAATGATTCTGTATGTACATGGCGGTCCCTGGGCAAGAGATGATTGGGGTTATAACCCAGTCCATCAATGGTTAGCCAATCGTGGTTATGCTGTTCTAAGTGTTAACTTTCGCGGATCAACTGGTTTTGGTAAAGAGTTTATCAATGCGGGTAATAAACAATGGGCCGGCAAAATGCAGAATGATTTAATCGATGCGGTTAACTGGGCTGTTAGCGAAGGTATTGCAGATAAGAAAAAAATAGCCATAACAGGTGGAAGTTACGGCGGCTATGCAACACTTGTTGGCTTAGCATTTACACCTGAAGTATTTGTCTGTGGTGTTGATATCTGTGGCCCATCTGATTTAAATACTTTGCTTAAAACAATTCCGCCATACTGGGCACCAATTATAGAAATGTTTGCAACCCGTATGGGGGATAACCGAACAGCGGAAGGACTAAAATATTTAGAATCAATTTCCCCTATTTCTCGCGTCGACAGCATACAAAAGCCTTTATTAATTGGCCAGGGGGCTAATGATCCGAGAGTAAAAGAAACAGAATCAGATCAAATTGTAAAAGCAATGCAGAAAAAAAATGTTCCGGTTACTTATGTTGTATTCCCCGATGAGGGACATGGCTTTGCTCGCCCGGAAAACAACCTCGCCTTTTCTGCTATAACAGATTTGTTTCTTGCTGAACATCTTGGTGGAAGGTCAGAACCGATTGGTGACGATTTTAAGGGCTCCAGTGTTACTGTCCCGAACGGTGCAGATCAGATCAGATCTTTGACACAGGCTCTAAATACAATTAAATAGATCATTACAGGTTTGATATTCCATAAAGGGCGATTCATATATCGCCCCTTTTATTTTTAGTAAAAAAACATTTAAAGATACTTCAAGAGGATGATTCCGGAATAATAATTGAAAATATTTAGAAGCTTACTGGAAACATATTATCGGAAAAAGCTTAAAAGAATTTCTGGAAATTTAAATCTGGTATTCATCAATATATTTAAGAATTATTATTTATTATTTTTCCTATTTTCTACTTTGATTAATTTAAAACAAACAATAAAAGAAATTGAATGGAAACAGATTTAAAGTTAGCAGTGCTAATTGACGGGGATAATATTCCTTCCGCTTATGTTAAAGAGATGATGGAAGAGATTGCAAAGTATGGCAGCCCGACTATTAAAAGAATTTATGCTGACTGGACAAAGCCAAATCCTTCCAGGTGGAAAAATCTTCTCCTGGAAAATGCAATAACACCGATTCAGCAATACGGCTATACAACAGGGAAAAATGCTACTGATTCGGCGATGATAATAGATGCAATGGATATTTTGTATTCTGAAAAAGTTGATGGTTTCTGCCTGGTCTCAAGCGATAGTGATTTCACAAGGCTTGCAACAAGACTTCGCGAAGCCGGGATGAAAGTTTACGGAATAGGGGAAAAGAAAACCCCTGAACCATTTATTGTCGCCTGTGATAAATTCATCTACATCGAGATTCTTAAAAACAGGTCTGATGAAAATGAAACTGATGTTTCTAAAGAGAAGAATGCTAAGAAAAATGAAATTGAAAAAATCACTCCCGTTTTAATTAAATTGATCTCATCAACAATATCCGATCTTGCAGATGAAGACGGCTGGGCATTTTTGGGAGATGTTGGAAATCTCCTGCAAAAAAAACAGCCTAATTTTGATCCGAGGAACTATGGATTTCAGAAACTTACCCCGCTTATTAATTCCACAAATAAGTTTGAAATCGCGGAGAGTCAGAAAGGAAGGTTTAAATTAGTGTATGTGAGAAATAAGAAATAGAATTTAAATAAAACAAAATTATTAAATGAAAATAAATACAATCATAACCGGAACTACAGGGATGGTTGGTGAAGGAGTTCTTCACGAATGTCTTAATCATCCCGACGTGGAATCTGTATTGGTAATTAATAGGAGACCCGGCAATATTGAACATCCGAAATTAAAAGAGATTATTCACAATAATTTTTACGACATCACTGAAATTGAAAATCAACTTTCAGGTTACAATGCCTGCTTTTTCTGTTTGGGCACAACATCAGTTAGAAAAAGTGAAAAGGAATACAGTAAAATTACGTTTGACCTGACTAAAACTTTCGCTGATACACTTGCTAAACTTAATCCCGAAATGACTTTCTGTTATGTTTCCGGTTCCGGAACAGACGGAACAGAAAAAGGAAAGTTGATGTGGGCGAGAGTGAAAGGAAAAACCGAAAATTATCTGCTAAAGCTTTTTCCCAAAGCTTATATGTTTCGTCCCGCGTTAATAACTCCGACTAAAGGATTAAAAAACACTTTAAACCCGTATAAATTTTTAGCACCGCTTATTCCGTTCGTAAAACTCTTCTTTCCAAAATATATTTGTAGTTTGAAAGAAATTGGGGTTGCTATGATAAACTCGGTTACTAAGAGATATGAAAAAAAAATTTTGGAAGTCCCGGATATTAAATTATTAGCTCAGAAATAAATGTTAAATATTAACTTCAATCCGTTTCCGGCAATTAATAGCTAAAAGATTACTTTTAAGACAGGTAGATAAAAGTGATGTAAATGAGATTTTCTTTCTCCGGTCTGATGGAAGAGTAATGAGGTATCTGGACAAAGCACCCGCTGAATCATTGGATGATGCATACGAGTTCATTAAAAAAATTTCTGATCTGGAAAATAGTTCGGATGCTGTTACCTGGGCAATTACCTCAACAGGCAATTCTAAATTAATTGGAACTATATGTCTCTGGAATATCCAAAAAGAACATTACAGGGCAGAAATTGGTTATAACCTGCATCCTGATTATTGGGGGAAAGGAATAATGAATGAAGCAGTTTTGGAAGTTATTAATTACGGATTTAATGTAATGAAACTTCATTCAATAGAAGCAAATGTAAATCCGGGTAATGCAGCGTCAATAAAACTGCTCGAAAGGAATAATTTCACACGGGAAGCTTACTTTAAAGAAAACTATTATTACAACGGAAAATTTTTAGACTCCGCTATTTATTCTTTATTAGTCAGTGACCACAAAAAATAATTTTATGTACGAGTATAAAGAAAATGGATTTTTTGCGCAGGTAACCGGGAAGATGGAAGACCTTTGTGAAGATGAATTAATCGAACTTGGGGCTTCAGAAACTAAAACAACATACAAGGGTGTTTATTTTAAAGCTGATCTTTTAACTCTTTATAAGATTAATTATACGTCACGATTGTTATCAAGAGTTCTCGCTCCTTTAGTGACTTTCCCCTGCCATACCACTGATGCATTGATTCAAAAAGCAAAAAAAATACACTGGGAGGATTTTCTATCGAATGAAAAAACTTTTGCCATAAGCTCTTCGGTTTCCAAAAGCCGCATTACAAATTCGCTTTATGCTTCCCAATGTCTGAAGGATGGAATTGCTGATTACTTCAGGGATAAATATGGTAAACGTCCCGATGTTGAAGTCGTAAATCCGGATGTCCGGTTCAATCTTCATATTGAAAAGGATACTGCTGTTATTAGTCTAGATACATCAGGGGATTCATTGCATAAAAGAGGATACAGGCTGCTTGCCGGTGAAGCACCGATGCAGGAAACTCTTGCCGCAGCTATATTACGAATCAGTAAGTGGAATGGCGAAAATCCTTTATGGGATCCTATGTGCGGATCGGGAACAATTCTTTGTGAAGCTTTAATGCACTACTGCAGAATTCCCGCACAGAAGCTTCGCAAGAAATTCGGATTTTCTAATCTGCCGGATTTTGATTCTGAAGTATGGAAAAAAGTTAAAGAAGAATATGATGGTAAAATCAGGCCATTGCCTAAGAATATTATTCATGGAAGCGATAAATCACAAAAGGCATTGGATGTTGCAAGAGAAAATCTTTCTCACCTTCCGTATTCTGATTCAATTGTGATTTCATGTCAGCAGTTTCAGCAGGTAAAAGATTTTGAGAACGGAACATTGATAACAAATCCTCCTTACGGAATCAGACTTGGTGAAAAAGAGGAAGTACAAACTCTTTATAAAGAATTGGGCGATTTTCTTAAAACAAAATGTACCGGAACTTCTGCTTTTATCTACACTGGAAATACTGAACTCCGAAAATCTATCGGGCTTAAAACCACCAGAAGAATCACTCTTGATAACGGTAAGCTTGAAGGTGTGCTTCTGCAGATTGATAGTTATAAAGGAAGCAGGAAGAAAAAATATGCTGATTCTCCGGAGAAATTTAGTTCTTAAGATAGCTCTGCCTTCTTCTTCTCCAACTCATCCCATCTCTCGTAAAGACGTTTAACCTTTTCTTTTGCTTCTTCAAGCTGCCGGTTTAATTCATTTGTCTGTTCTGCATACTTCATATAAAAATCAGTAGAAGTAAATATCTTTTCTATTCTTTCAACTTCTGATTCAGCATCAATTATTTTCTCTTCAATCTGATCAAGCTCCAAAGCATCTTTATAGCTTAGCTTTTTAGGTTTAGACTTATCGCGGGATACGCCGCTTAATATTTCTTTTTTTTCTTTTGGCTTCGCATCTTCATTTTCTTTTTCCCGCTGCTTCCTTTTTTTGATATAGTAATCATAATCACCTTCGCTGTAATAAATTTCCTTTTCACCCTCTAAAGCCAGAATTCCGTTACAGGTCCTGTTCAGGAAATATCTGTCGTGACTAACAACCACAACACATCCTTCAAAAGATATCAACGCTTCTTCGAGTATTCTTAAAGTAGGAAGGTCAAGGTCGTTTGTAGGTTCATCGAGCATAAGAAAATTTCCGCCTCTTGCTAAAATCTTTGCAAGTGTGAGCCTGCTTTTTTCTCCTCCGGAAAGTTTACCCACCTGCGTATTTATTTTATCATCTGAAAAAAGAAAACGTCTTAAGTATGTCCACACACTTAACTGGTGTCTGCCGAATTTTATAACATCATTTCCCTCCCCAATTGCACTGATAACAGAAACATCATCATTTAACAGCAGACGTGACTGATCAACATAGTTAAACTCAGTAGTTTCGCCTGTTTCAACAATTCCGATTGTTGGGGTAATTTCTCCCAAAATGATTTTAAGCAAAGTTGTTTTCCCAACCCCGTTATTTCCAACCACACCTATTTTTTTACCTGCTTCGAAGTTAAAATTAAAATGATCAAACAGAAAATTATCACCAAGCTTTATTCCAACGTTTTTCAGCTCAACAACTTTTTTACCCAATCGCTCTGATGGAGGAATTATTAAATCTACATCAAGCTCAACTTCATTATTTGTCTGGCTGGAAACCTCATAAAAATTATCCAGCCTGCTTTTGGCTTTTGTTCTTCTTGCCCTCGGACCACGTCTTACCCATTCTAATTCACGCTTCAAAAAAAGTTGTCGCTTACGTTCTTCAACCTCTTTAACTGCCTGCCTTTCGGTTTTGTTAATAAGATACTCTGTATAATTTCCGGGGTGTGAAAAAAATGTTCCCGAAGAAAGCTCAACAATTCTGTTTGCTATCCTGTCGAGAAAATAACGGTCATGTGTAACAAATATGCACGTTCCTTTATAGCCTGCGAGAAAATCCTCAAGCCACTCAATTGAGTTTGTATCGAGATGATTTGTTGGTTCGTCAAGAATCAGCAAATCAGGATTGGAAATTAATGCACGGCAAAGAGCTACACGCCTTTTTTCACCACCTGATAATTCCGTAATATTCCTGTCAATATCCGGCGCATCCAAAGATTTGGCAAGTACCTTAATCCGCTTTTCAAGATTCCAAGAATCCATACGAAGAATAGTTTCTTCAAGATGATGTTTTTTAGGTGAATCGAAAGGAGTCTGTTCATATTCTTTTATTAAATCCAGTTCCTGTTCGGCTCCGGTTAAAATATTTTCATAAACGCCTTTTGATTCATCTAAAGTAAATTCCTGTGAAAGAAATCCGGTTACAAGATTTCTCTTTTTTGCCACTTCACCGGAATCCGGAAGCATTAACCCGGAAACGATTTTCAGAAAAGTTGATTTGCCTGCACCGTTTCTTCCGACTAATCCGATCCGGTCACCTTCATGTACACTTAATGATGCTTTGTCTAAAATGATTTGCTCACCAAAATGTACTTCCAGTTCAAGAGCAGTTAATATAACAGGGGCAATATTATCGGGCATATTTTTAAATTTTAAATAGCATAATTGAGCAACAAATATACATTAACAGGATTAAAGTAATTATTAAATGATTTGAGCAAATACCCGAAGTTATCTTTTATTAAAGAGAATGGTTAATAAACGCGGTACAGATGATTTCTCAGGTTCGTCAAAATATTCATTTAAGTATGCAACTTCACATCCATTTTTATTTGCTGAATGAATAAAATCAGAAATATTGTGGGTGTAACAATCTAAAACCTGTAAACCCTCTTCAGTTTCAAATCTTGCTTTTGTTCCATTGTATTGCTTGTAAGGATGGAGCTCGCCTATGTAAATTATTCCACCCGGTAATAAAACACTGGCAGCTTCTTTAAATATGTGATTGAGATCTTCAACGTGTTCAAGTACAAGACTGAAGGTTACGATATTATATTTATCTTCTGTAAAATCCCAGTCCTTTGTAATATCTGCCAGAACAAATTGTACCTTTTCAGAGTTAATTTTCTCTTTTGCTTTTGCAATCATCTTTTCTGAAAAATCAACACAAGTAATTAATTTTACTTTCTGCAAAAGCCATTCAGTATTTTTTCCGGTTCCACAGCCGATTTCAAGGCAATTGTTAAACTCAAATTCAGCAAGAGTTTCTCTCAAAGCTTTTGCTTCAAGGTCACGGGTCTTGTTATCATTTGTGTCGTACTGCTTCGACCAGAGATTGTATGCCTGTTTATTATTCATAGTTTATATTTAACCTTCGAGGTTAAATCTCTGCCAGCGAAATGCTAACCTCGAAGGTTAGTAACTTTAAGCAGCCAATTCCCGGTTATATTTATTTCTGTATTGAACAGGAGACAAGCCGGTAATTTTTTTAAAAGTTGTGCGAAAAGCTTTTGTATCGTTGTAGCCTACTTTATACATCACTTCGCTAATATTCTCACGGGATGTTTCAAGACTAATTTTTGCCGCCTCAATTTTCACTCGCTGAATATATTCCACAACTGTATTTGCCGTTGCCTTTTTAAATCTTCGTTCAAGATTTCTTCTGCTCAGTGCAAACGTTGAAGCCAATTGTTCAACAGTGATCTTTTCCCGGTAATTGCTTTCAATAAATTCCTGTGCCTTTTTAATCCGCTCATCCTCATGTTCTTTTTGTCCTTTGAACATTATAAAAGGGGACTGGCTGTTCCGGTCAATATCAATCATAAATAATTTGGAAATTAAAACAGCAACTTCACGTCCGGCATATTTTTCAATTAAATAAAGGAGAAGATTTAAATATGAATATGCTCCTCCGCTTGTATAAATTCCGGTATCTTCAGTCATTATTTTATCATCAACAAGATTGGCATCAGGAAACATAGTTCTGAATTCATTTGCAAAATGCCAGTGAGTTGTACAGGTTTTCCCATTAAGTAAACCGGTTGAAGCAAGAAAAAACGCGCCAACGCAGAAGCTTGCTATCTCAGCCCCGTTTTTGTATTGTTCAATTATCCAGGGAATAAATTCCTTATTACGTTCTACTGCTTTTTTCTGATCGCCAAACAATGCCGGGATAATAATTAAATCGGTTTTGGTAACGTTTTGTATTAATAGATCAGGATTGATCGTAAATAATCCTGTCGATTGTTTTGTTTCTTTTGAGATACCCACAAGATGAAGCTCAAATAATTTATCTCTCCCAAGTTCAGCTAATAATCCATTTACTTCAGAGAATATCTGGTAAGGTCCTTCAATGTTAACCATGCTTGTGTGTCCGAGCGGAATTAATATAGATATGTGTTTCATGTAATATCCATGATTTTCATTTGAAAACTCACTGATGAATTGAAACGAATATAGATAAGGAATCTGTCGCAATCAACCCCTTAAGTTGCCGTAATTACACCTTCCTTTTTTAAGAAAACGCTATTACCTTTGCAGTGAGCTTGAATCATTAAAAATAAGATAATCTTAAACCAGAAGGCAGTTCCATGTCCTTTTGGGGGTTTATTTAAATCAATATGTAACGAATAGTGAAAGAAAATAATATGATACTGAAAAACTCTAAAGCGTTCAGCAGTTTCTCGGTTAATGATGTGGAAAAAGCAAAAGAATTTTATTCAAAAACTCTGGGACTTAATGCATCGGATAAAACCGGAATGAAAGGACTTGTCCAGTTGAATCTTGCCGGCAGCAGCACAGTTTTACTCTACGAAAAACCTGGTCATTCTCCTGCTTCTTTTACTGTGTTAAACTTTATTGTAAGTGATGTTGATAAAACGGTTGATGAACTGAAAAGTAAAGGCGTAAAGTTCGAGGTTTATGATCTTCCGGATTTAAAAACTGATTCAAAAGGTATTCTTAGAGGAAACGGACCTGCAATTGCCTGGTTCAAAGATCCTGCAGGAAATATTTTATCGATTGTTGAAGAGAGACAATAATTATTATTAACGCAAAGGAGAAATAAATGGTTACAATAAATCCATATTTGAATTTTGCAGGGAATACTGAAGAGGCATTCAATTTTTACAAATCAGTTTTCGGCGGGGAATTTCAAATGGTTTCTCGATTTAAAGATACTCCCGAAGCCGGTAAAATGTCTGAAGATGAAAAAAATAAATTAATGCACATATCATTTCCGATTGGAAATAGAAACATTCTGATGGGAACTGATGCACTGGAATCACAAGGGTGGAAATTAACTTTCGGAAATAATTTTTCTCTTTCAGTCGAGACAGAAAGCAAAGCAGAAGCAGACAAAATCTTTAAGGGATTATCAGCAGGAGGTAAAGTAACAATGTCTCAGGCCGATACTTTCTGGGGTTCGTATTTCGGAATGGTTAATGATAAATTCGGAATACAATGGATGGTGGGGTATACACCTAAAAGTTCTTGAAGTTAGGAAAACAAAAATCTTTGAGATATAAATGAGAAAAATAAAACTTCAGGTTCAAATGTGTATTGATGGTTTTGTAAAAAGACCGGACGGCGAGCTCGATTGCAGAATTGTAGTTGATCTTTATAATCCTGAAAAATAAAGTTTACAGAAATTGAAAAATCATTTAAGAATTAATTGGAGTCTGAAATGCAAAAGATAACCCCGTTCCTATGGTACGATACACAGGCTGAAGATGCCGCTAAATTTTATACCTCCGTTTTCAAGAATTCAAAAATAGGAAGCACAACTAAATACAATGAAGCAAGTGCAAATGCTTCCGGAATGAAACCCGGTTCTGTTATGACTGCTTCCTTTGAAATTGAAGGTTTCAATTTTACAGCAATAAACGGCGGACCGGTATTTAGAATAAATCCTTCAATTTCATTTTTTGTTAATACCAAAGATGAAAAAGAAGTTGATGAGTTATGGAAAAAACTTTCCGATGGCGGGAAAGTTTTAATGGAGTTAAATAAATATGACTGGAGTAAAAAGTATGGTTGGGTTGAGGATAAATTCGGATTGTCCTGGCAGCTTATGCTCATCGAAAATGATATTGAACAAAAAATAGTTCCGTCATTTTTATTTACCGGTAATGTTTTTGGTAAAGCAAATGAAGCCATCAACTATTACACATCTGTTTTTAAAAATGCTAAAGTAGATAATATATACAAATATGGTCCTGAATCTCTGCCGGATAATCCGGAAGCGTTAATGTATGCAGACTTTACTCTCGAAGGAAAGAAATTTGCTGCAATGGATGGAGCCGGCGAGCACGATTTTCAATTCAATGAAGCAATATCATTTGTAGTTAATTGTAATGACCAAAAGGAATTGGATAATTTCTGGGATAAATTATCTGAAGGCGGAGATCCTAAAGCTCAAATGTGCGGCTGGCTGAAAGATAAATTTGGAGTTTCCTGGCAAATTATCCCGGCAGAATTAAGTGAATTGTTAAGCAGTAAAGAAAATGGAAAATCTCAAAGAGTAATGCAGAAGGTTCTTGGAATGAAAAAGCTGAACATTGCTGAACTTGAGAATGCCTGAAAGACACACATAAATTAAGATAATAACAAAATAAAAAAGAAGAGGTATAAATGAGTCCAGCCAAAATAACTATAGACGCAACTATTTCTGCAGATGCCGAAAAAGTTTGGGATTACTTTACTAAACCTGAACATATTACAAAGTGGAATTATGCTTCTGATGACTGGCATTGCCCAGGTGCAGAAAATGATTTAAGAGTCGGCGGGAAACTAAAGAGCAGAATGGAAGCCAAAGATGGAAGTTTTGGTTTTGACTTTGAGGCTGTTTATGATGAAGTGATTAATCAGAAGAAGATCGCTTACACAATTGCAGACGGCAGAAAGGTCGTTATATATTTTGAAAATCTTGACGGTAAAATAAAAGTTACAACGACCTTTGAATCAGATAATGAATATTCGATTGAGATGCAAAGATCCGGCTGGCAGGCAATTCAGGATAATTTTAAAAAGTATGTGGAATCGGACTATTTTAAAAAAAAATAAATAATCCATAATATTAATTGATAAAGCCATTCAATCATATATCCATTCATCTTGATTGATTAGGTGAATTTATATATTAAAATTTATTAAGAATCAGAGAGTAAAAAATGAGAAAAATAATTGTTCTATCATTTATAACATTAGACGGAGTAATGCAGGCTCCGGGCGGACCCGAAGAAGATATGTCAGACAGTTTCAAATATGGAGGCTGGGTTGCACCGTATTTTCAGGAAGCTGACAAAGCTGCTGGTGAGTTCATGGAAATACAATTGAAGTCCGCAGATCTTCTGTTAGGCAGAAAAACATTCGAGATTTTTGCTGCCTACTGGCCTGAACATGCAAATTATTGGCCGGGTATCAATGAGGTTACAAAATATGTCATGTCAAATACCATGCAAAAGTCAGAATGGCAAAACTCAGTTTTCCTGAAAAACGTGGATGACATAAAAAAACTTAAAAACCAGAAGGTTCTGATATTCAGGTTCACGGCAGTGGCAATCTGATTCAGACACTGTTCAAACATGACCTGGTTGATGAACTGTGGCTCAAAACGTTCCCGGTTATGCTCGGTACGGGCAAGCGTTTGTTTAACTCGGGGACCATTCCTGCAGTCTTTACATTAACAGACAGTTTGGTTACATCAAATGGGGTGATTTTCGCAAATTATAAACGGGCTGGAAATGTTAGGACAGGTACTATTGGGGCTTAAGGAGAAAATAAAAAGCTGAAAATGAAACTGTAGCTGAAATTGATAAACGAAGAAAACTTGTATCATAAAAATAAATTTATTTATCAACTGATTTTTCTATTAGAGGAATTATTTATGATAAAATCAAATGAAACTGAATACATACTTAACTATAAAGGAAACTGCAGAGAAGCTTTTCAATTTTATGAAAAACATCTCGGCGGTAAAATAACAATGATGTCAACTTTTAATGATATGCCTGATAAGTCTAATATTCCCGGAGAAAACTGGGAAGACAAAATTCTTCATGCACAAATTGAAATTGGTACTGGCATCTTGATGGGTGCTGATATTCCGAATGCGGAACCAATGCGAAGTGCGTATATAACTTTAAGTGTTCCGGATGAAGATGAAACAGAAAGAATTTATAATTTACTTTCTGACGATGGTCAGATTTTTATGAAGATGGATAAAACTTTTTTTGCTTCAAAGTTTGCAATGCTCCGCGACAAGTTCGGTACGATCTGGATGCTGCTTTGCGAACAATAAATTTTGTAAGATTAAAATATATGATTAGAACAATTTTAATTTTAAGTATAATTCTATTTTTATCCGGAGTTAATATGTCAGTCGCACAAGATTTTAATAGCGGATATGCACCTGTAAACGGAATAAATATGTATTATGAAATTCATGGTGAAGGAAAACCTTTGATACTAATTCATGGTGGAGGTTCAACCATTCAGACTACATTCGGAAGAGTGCTACCGATGCTTGATGAACATCATAAAGTTATTGCTGTTGAATTACAAGCACATGGTCATACAAGCGATAGAGATGTGCCGGAAACTTTTGAGCAGGATGCTGCAGATGTTATTGAATTGCTTAACTATCTTAATATAAACAAAGCTGATTTTTTAGGATTTAGTAATGGAGGGCAAACATGTTTGCAAATTGCAATAGATCATCCTGAATTAATTAACAAACTTATTATAGCTTCTGTCTTTTATAAAAGAGATGGGGCAATAAAAGGTTTCTTTGCAGGTTTGGAAAAAGCGACTTTGGAAAACATGCCGGCAAAATTAAAAGAATCTTATTTGAAGATTAATAATGATTCAACCGGGTTAAGAAATATGTTTGAAAAAGATAAAGCAAAAATGGTAAACTTTAAAGGATGGAGCGATGAACAAATTTCTTCCATAAAAGTTCATGCTCTGATTATGATAGGGAATAAAGATGTTGTTACTCCGGAACACGCTTTGGAGATGAATCATAAAATCCAGAATAGTGAATTAGTGATATTACCGGGTACACATGGTTATTTTTTAGGAGAAATAATGTCTGCAGACCAGAACAGTAAAATTCCCTCTGCAGCAGTTGCGATCATTGAAGAGTTTTTAAATAAATAATAAGAAGGAATGGTCAAAGACAATTTTAAAAATGAAAAAATCAATTAATAATCATTAGGAAGGATGAATAAATGAACACAACAAAAATCACAGTAGAAACAACTGTTTCAGCAAATACGAAAAAAGTGTGGGATTACTGGAATAAGCCGGAACACATTACAAAATGGAACTTTGCTGCTGACGACTGGCATTGTCCGAAAGTAGAGAACGATTTAAGAGTCGGCGGAAAACTAAAAAGCCGGATGGAAGCTAAAGACAGAAGTTTCGGATTCGATTTCGAAGCAACTTATGATGAAGTGGTTGATCAGAAAAAAATTGCTTATACAATGGCAGACGACAGAAAGGCAACTACTGATTTTGAAAATCTTGATGGTAAAACAAAGGTAACCACAACTTTTGATGCTGAAAACGAAAACCCTGTTGAGATGCAAAAAGGTGGGTGGCAGGCTATTCTCAATAATTTCAAAAAATATATAGAATCGAATTAACCTATGTAGAGGAATGAAGGAATTAAATTATCGGTCCATACAACTATAATCAGGAGAAAAATTATGCAAACAAAAACAATCTCGTTCAATAAACTTGTAATAATTCTTTTACTCATAACATCATCTTCATTGTTTTCACAGCAGGAGAACACTGGAAAATATGCAGATGTAAATGGTATGAAAATGTACTATGAAGTTTCTGGTGAAGGCTATCCAATGATTGTATTGCATGGAGCTTATATGGATATTATGACTATGGGGAAAATAATACCCATGCTGGCAGAAAATCATCAGGTTTACGCACTGGAGTTTCAGGGGCATGGGCATACAAAAGATATAGATAGACCCATCACCTACGAGAATCTTGCTAATGATGTAGCTGAGTTTATGGATGCTGTTGGTCTTGAGAAAGCTGATGTGTTCGGCTACTCAATGGGTGGTCAGGTTGGGTTGAAACTAGCAATCAGCCACCCGCAGAAGCTGAACAAACTAATAACTGCTTCTGTTGCTTATGATCTTGAAGGCTGGCAGCCGGTTTATCGTAAATTCATTCCACAAATGACCGTGGAGATGTTTCTTTCAATGCCTTTCTTCGCTGAGACCTATAAGCAATCTGCTAATCCAGAAGGTTATGTTGCATTCCTTAAAAAGATGATTGCCCTGGAAAGTGAACCTATGAAGTGGGAAGAAGATGTTAAAAAATTAAAAATCCCTGTGCTGATCATTGCCGGTGATGCTGATGTTGCGACACTCGAACATATAGTTGCTATGTTCAAGTTGCTAGGTGGTGGTGTAATGGGTGATATGGGTAATCCATTACCTGAATCCCGACTTGCAATTTTACCGGCAACATCCCATACTGCAGTCATAAGTCAGCCTGAACTTCTAATTTCGTTTATTGAACCTTTCCTTAATGGAGAAACACCTAAGGGATTCTTCGAAGAATAGTATCAAATTTTAAAAATAGTTGATTACAAATAGTCAAAAAAAAATCAGGAATAAGTTATGGACAATGAAATCAAGGAAGCATCATTCAAAGCAAAAAAATATCTTGCGTGGAAAAAGGAAATTGCAACAAGCGAGATAACAAACAAAGCAATGTATGAAGAAGGTTATCGAAAGATATTTGGTTATATAAATACACACAAAATAAAAGTTACCGGTCCGGGTGCAGTACTTTATTTTAAATGGGATGAACTGAAGGGCCGGGCTAGCATTGCAATCGCTGCGCCGGTTGAATCAAATGATGACATTACTGATAATGAACTTTCTCTTGTTGATGTAAAAGAATCAAAAGCATCATTTGCGGAACTTCGCGGAGACTACAGCGGACTTAAAAATCTGCATGATACTTTGATGACATATAGTGTTGAAAATAATTTTAAACCGACTTTAACGATTGAAGAATACACAGTTGATCCTTCAATGGATACTAATCCGGCAAATTGGATAACTAAAATCTATTATCTACACAATTAAACTAAGGAGAAAAACCATGTCTAAAATGAATCCTGTTGTACACTTCGAAATGGCTGCTGAAAACGG
This sequence comes from uncultured Ignavibacteria bacterium, assembly GCA_963815785.1. Lineage (GTDB taxonomy): Bacteria > Bacteroidota > Ignavibacteria > Ignavibacteriales > Ignavibacteriaceae > DATFVA01. Next base: position 130,409 of record CAWFHZ010000012.1, on the reverse strand, counting down.
AAAGCGAATGGCTGAATTTTATACAAATGTTTTTGGTTGGAAGACTTCAGCACGGTCCTGAAATGGGAAATTATATTGTTGTCAAACAACAGAAACAGATGAAAATGGTATGCTTTAAACACCGGGAACTATCAACGGCGGCTTTTATCCGAAACTTGAAGACCCAAATATGAATCATCCTTCAGTAGTTATTTCTGTCGATGATATCAAGGAATCAATGGGAAAAATAAAAAGTGCTGGTGGAGAAGTTTTGGGTGAACCACATTCAATTCCTGGAGTTGGAGATTATGTTTCTTTTATTGATACTGAAGGAAACAGGTGCAGTATTTTGCAACCATTAAAGATGTAATAAATGAGAAAAGTAATTTTTGCTATTAACATAACCATTAACGGTTTTGCAGATCATACAGTAGGGATAGCTGATGCCGACCTACATAATTTCTTTAGCGATTTATTAAATGAAGCGGATGTCATTTTATTCGGAAGAAAAACATATCAGTTGATGGAGTCTTACTGGCCGATTGCTTATGATGATCCGCAAAGTACAGAAAGTGAGAAACGATTTGCAGATACAATTAACCCGATTAAAAAAATAGTTTTCTCGAATACTTTGAAAAAAGTTGATTGGGAGAATTCAGATCTTGCGGAATAAAGATCTTACTTAGTACAGTTTCAGAATTGAAAAAACAAGAAGGTAAAACCATTTCAATCGGAAGCATTAATATAGCGAGCCAGTTATTTAAAATTAAATTTCCTCGATGAATTCTGGTTTGCAATTCATCCTGTAATTTCCGAGAAAGGTCCCCGTTTGTTTGATGGAACTGATGTAGATACAAAACTTCAATTGGTTGATTCAAAAAAATTAAGTTCAGGTGTTATCGTTCTACATTATAAAAAATCAGAAGTTAAATAATGAAATCAGCTAAAAAATCCTTTAAAAATATTGATGAATACTTTTCAACTGTTCCGGAAAATGTCCGGATTAAACTTCAGCAGATAAGAGAAACAATTCACAAAGCAGCACCGAAAGCCGAAGAAGTAATCAGCTACCAAATTCCTGCATTTAAACAATATCGTGTTTTAGTGTATTTTGCTGCGTTCAAAGATCATATCGGGTTTTTCCCAACCTCAAAACCAATTGAAGTTTTTAACAAAGAATTAAAATCATTTAAAACTTCCAAAGGAACGATTCAGTTCCCGCTGGATGAAAATATGCCTTTAGGTTTGATTGCAAAAATTACAAAGTTCAGAGTTAAAGATGATTTAGAAAGGCATTTAAATAAAAAACAAAAATCAGGCAAATAATTATGGGCAAAGCAAAAAAGCTGGTAAAAAATTTCAAGCTTGCTGCCCCCTTTTTTTGCCGAACAGGGAATGAAAGATTTTAGAGTTATGACAGATATTGCGGCTACATACTGGATGGTTTCAGGCGGATTTAGAGAAATCTATTTACTTGAATAAGTTATTCTGTCTATTCTTTCAGATCAGAGTTTAGAATTATCCACATAAACTCTGAATAGATACATTGAATAAAAGTGTTCCACCCGAATGGGGGAAATCAAAATCCTATCCAGATTATAAACTAATATTTTGCTAAAAATATTTGATGGAGATTAACATTTCTTTTAGTTTTAAATTGTAATTGAAAGGATGTTACATCTCAAATGAATGAACTATTAGATCTTTTCCATTTAGTAAAATCCCGTGTACCATTAATTACAGTTGAAACTAGGGATGAAAAAGAAGCAGTGCTTCTTATAATTAATCTGGGTTCTTCATTGAGAAAACCGGTATATGGCTGGAATCTGATAAGGGGCTTCTCAATACTCGATAAAAATGGGAATATTAATGGTTCAAATCATCTTGAACCAACAGAGGTTCTGAATACCATTTATGAAAATTACAGCTCAGCACTTTTTATTCTTATTGATTACCATCCATATTTACAGAACGATCGGAATGTAAGACTTATAAAAGAAATTGCGTTAAATGCTGAAAGATTAAACCATACAATATTTTTTATCTCTACTCAGATTGAATTACCTGACGGGATAAAACATCTATCCGCAAAGTTTGAGTTGTCCTTTCCTTCAGATGTAAATATAAAATCATTTCTTTTGGAACTGATAGAGAAATGGAAAACAGAAAATTCTCTAAAAGAAATCCGTATCGATGATTCTGTTTTAAATCTATTTATTAAAAATCTGCATGGACTTTCTTTCTCTGAAATTAAACGCGTTTTTTATAATGCGTTGAAAGATAATGCTATTACCAAGGAAGACATTCCTGAAATTGCCAAAGCAAAATATTACCTGTTGAACAAAGATAATGTCCTCTACTACGAACATGATACTTCTTCTTTTTCAGATGTCGGAGGTCTGCAGAATCTTAAGGATTGGCTGGAAAAGCGCAAAAAGATTTTTATTGGCGATATGCAGGGGAAGGGAATTGATGTACCAAAAGGAATTCTCCTCTTGGGAGTACAGGGGAGTGGTAAAAGCCTGGCTGCAAAAGCTGTTGCAGGAACATGGGGAGTTCCTCTTCTTCGATTGGATTTTGGAACTCTGTATAATAAATATTATGGAGAGACGGAACGTAAAACCCGTGAAGCCTTAAAGATGGCAGATATGATGGCTCCGTGTGTTTTGTGGATCGATGAAATTGAAAAAGGTCTTGCTTCGGAATCAAATGACAGCGGCACTTCAAAACGTGTCCTTGGCACATTATTAACCTGGATGTCTGAAAGAAAAACACTTGTATTCCTTGTTGCCACTGCAAATGATATTCAGAATCTTCCGCCGGAATTAATGAGAAAAGGAAGAATGGATGAAATATTTTTTGTTGATTTACCTGATGAAGAAATAAGGAAAGAAATTTTTACAATTCATCTGAAGAAAAGAGAGTTAAATCCTGCCGATTTTGATCTGAACCAGATTGCACAGGTATGTGACGGGTTTTCGGGATCTGAAATTGAACAGGTAATAGTTTCCGGATTTTATTCCGTTGTCGGTGGATATAAGCAATTGAGTACTGAAATACTTCTGGAAGAAATTAAAAAGACACGGCCGCTTTCAGTTGTAATGGCTGAGAATATAAATGCGATGAGAGAATGGGCTAAAGACAGAACTGTACCTGCCAATTAATATATCGAAATGAAAGTGAAAAGAAAAAATATTTATAAAAATAATAAACCCTAAAGTTTCACGTTTCCTATTGAGATCCTGAACGGATACATTAAATAAAAACGGGTAACATTATTCTTAAATTCAATGGCAGGTGAAGGGAATTTTATTAAATTCAATGATTGTCTGAACCAGTTCCAGAACCATCCTCCTTCAGGGAGTAATTTTGCCAGGTTATAATCCAGGCCGATTATATATCTCCTGGTTGCCAGCTGGTCTGGGGGACTTCCCGGGGTTACCACAGCATCAATTGCATCAGCACCATAACCAAAAGATAACTCTAACCAGGGAAGCCAGTACATCTTTAATTTTTCAGGAAGAATATTATAAACATTAACTGACCACCAGAAAGTTGAACTGTTGTAGTCATCAATAAAAGTGCGGGGTCGGTTTATTACGGGTTTTCCTGTCCACTCCGAAGGGACATACTGCCACTTGGGGGATATGTTTTGTAATGCCGGGACATAATGCTGAGCAATAAAAAATAATGACCCTGCTGCGTCAGCATACCAATCAGATGGACTGAATCCCCAGTCTTTAGCAAAACCATCTTCCACTTCAACATAAGTCTGGTAGGCAATTCCAAGGATTGTTCCCCAATTTGTACCTTCATCCCAGGAAAAACCTGATGCTATTAATCCTTCGCTCAATAAATATGAGAAAAAATAACCTCCGACGAAATGTCCCGCTTTATCAACCTGGAGAGCATAAACCCAGTCTTCCTCAAAATGAAATTTTCCCCGGTCTTTACTCCACCATGCATTTGCCTGGTGAAAATGAAGCCAGGTAAGAGACCCAAGATAAATTCCTCCAAGTATTGCAGCACTGGTGGGTCGAATTTCAGTTTGAAGGTTCGGAAGTAGTCCGTCTAATGTGTACCGTCTTTGTCCGGCATATGTAAATTTTCCGGGAGAAAGAAATTTAGAGGTTGAATCCGAAAGTGAATTGTAAACTGGTTCATTGTTCTGAGGCAGAATAAATTCCGCTGCAAATAAAAATGCCAAAAAGAAATAAATGACAAACAGATTATTTATTTTCCGGCTTTTCAATATTTACCAAACTTTAATATTAATAAGAAATTCACGCCTTGCAAATCATTTCTGGTCATATTATAAACTTCAATATAAGAGGATATCATCCTGTAACTTACGCCGGCATCAGCGTGAAGACAATCAAATAATTCCATTTCGAAATTTATTTCAGGTTCCCAAACAAGTAAGTTTCTATTAGAAAACTTTTTATTTACATCAGCAAGATAAAAATCAACTCCGCCTCCGGCAAAGAGCATATCCAATGACAGGTTATATTTAGTATCCTTTAATAATAAATACTCAAGCTCAATTCCCCCGTAGTTGAAACGTAGCATTAAATTTTTATTATACTCAGAGTTAAATTCGGATGATTTAACATTGCTTGATAATGCATAATATCCGGCACCCAGAACAATTCTTTTATTTATTATCCATCCAGCTTTTCCCCCGATAATCAGCGCAGATTGGTTAACCAGTTTCGTGTACTTTAATACCGGCGCAGCAAATGCTCCGCTTTCAAAACTTTGGGCAGAAATTGTTATAGTATAAAAAATTATTGTTACTAATATGAGTATAAAATATTTTTTCATTCTTCTAAGATCAGATGATAATAGAAAATATGCTAAATCATTACTGATACTATTAATTCTTTATCAATTATTTTAACAGCTATTTATAATATTTTGTTTCTTCGGTATAAGTGCTATCGGGATCGAGATTGTTATATGAGCAAGTAAAAAGTTTGACCAACAACCACTTATAATTTTCACGATTGTAAGCATAATAATAATTTTCTTCCCATCTCCAGATTGAACCACCATAATGATTTACAATCAAAGTATCATCTCTAAATTCCATATGACTATACGGATCAAAAAATCCACCGCAATCCTTACATAATAATAAAGTATCATTTTTAACTTCCAAACTAAAATTGAGTGAATCTTTTCCTCTAAGAATTAACAGAATTCTTGGATATTGTTCCGGAATAGAATCCTCCAATGGGCTACTAAGTGCGAGTATATAATCGGAAATATCATCATTATTATAATCAACTTTTAAGGAATCCATAATTTCATATTTATTAGGGATAAGGGAATTTATACTTTGAGAAAATGAAGAGACTCCGAATAATAGAGTCATTAGAACTATTATTTTCATAACGCATCACTCCGTAATTATTAAAGTTCATTATTTTCAAAAATCTATTTTCTAAAATTGTTAAAGAATACTATTAAAAGTAGCACATAATTTTTTCATTTATGCAAATACAAAACTTAATTCTATTAAATAATATCTCTTTATCTTTTTAAAATTCTTATATTCGTATCCAATATTCCCAACAAATTATATTTTAGAAAAAATGAAAGTACTCAAGTTCGGCGGTACATCTGTCGGCTCGGCAGAACGGATGAAGGAAGTCGCGGGTCTTATTTCAAATGATGAACCTAAAATTGTTGTTCTTTCTGCAATGGCTGGCACCACGAATTCATTAGTTCAAATTGCTGAAAAACTTTATGTTAATGAAAATAGCCGGGCAGTTGATATAATTGATAAACTTGAGCAGAACTATATGGATGTTATCCGTGAATTGTTATCATCAAAAGAATATTCCGAGAAAGCAAAAGGATTAATTGCATCTCATTTTACGTACATCAAGTCTTTCACACAGGATATTTTTACCCGCAATGAAGAAAGAGCAATTCTGGCCCAGGGGGAATTAATTTCAACGGCTATTTTTCAGCTTTACCTGGAAGAACAAAATATAAAATCTGTTCTTATCCCAGCATTAAACTTTATGAGAATTGATACAAACCATGAGCCCGATAATTATTACATAAAAGAAAACCTTCAAAGAGAATTAGATAAGTATCCAAATGATAATCTTTTTATTACGCAGGGGTATATCTGCAGAAATTTATACGGTGAGGTTGATAACTTAAAAAGGGGAGGAAGTGATTACTCCGCCTCTCTGATTGGAGTAGCAATTGAAGCTGAAGAAATTCAAATCTGGACAGACATTAGCGGAATGCATAATAATGATCCGCGGTTTGTTAAAAATACAAAACCAATTTACCGGTTAACTTTTGATGAGGCAGCAGAGCTGGCGTATTTCGGGGCTAAGATTCTGCATCCTTCAAGCATTCTTCCCGCACAGTTAAAATCCATTCCTGTAAGATTAAAGAACACACTTCAGCCGAATGATGAAGGAACCTTAATTTCATCGGAATCTTCAGGAAAAGGAATTAAAGCGATCGCAGCTAAAGATGGAATTACCGCAATTAAAATAAGATCAGGAAGGATGCTGATGGCTTACGGTTTCCTCCGGAAAGTGTTCGAAGTTTTTGAAAGATACAAAACGCCGATCGATATGATTTCAACCTCAGAAGTAGCGGTTTCCTTAACAATTGATGAGACAACTCATCTTGATAAAATTCTTGACGAATTAAAAATTTACGGATCAGTTGAAGTTTTTCAATCGAACACAATTATTTGTCTTGTAGGAAATGGGATTGTCGAACTGAAAGGACACATCACAAAAATATTTGAGGCATTAAATCACATTTCCGTGAGAATGATTTCATACGGCGGAAGCAGGCACAGCATTTCACTTTTGATTAACTCTTCAGATAAAAAAGAAGTTCTCCAATCACTCCACAAAAACCTGTTTATGGATTAATTATGTTTAATGAAAAACTTGTAAACAGGTTTAATGAATTAAAAACCCCGTTTTATTTTTATGATATTTCATTGTTAAAGAATACACTGGAAGCCGTTAAAAATGAAGCTGATAAATACGGATTCGTTGTTCATTATGCTGTTAAAGCAAACGCTAATAAGAAGATTCTTAATCTAATAAATGATTGTGGTTTTGGTTCCGATTGTGTCAGCGGGAATGAAATTTTAAGATCTCTTGAAACAGGTTTTCCTCCGGAGAAAATTGTTTTTGCCGGAGTTGGGAAATCTGATGATGAAATTAACATCGGATTAGATAATAATATTTTTTGTTTCAATTGTGAATCAATTCAGGAGATGGAAGTTATCAATGAACTTGCCCAGAAAAAAAAGATGAAAGCGAATATCGCTTTAAGAATAAATCCGAATATCGATCCCAAAACTCACCATTATATAACTACAGGGCTTGAAGAAAATAAGTTCGGAATTAACCGTTGGGAGTTTGAAAAGATCACAAGCTCATTGCTAAAACTCAAAAACTTAAATGTAATCGGGCTGCATTTCCATATTGGTTCACAAATAACTGATATGGAAATATTCAAAAGTCTTTGCATTCACGCGAACGAAATTCAGGAATGGTTTAACAGACACAATATTTATTTTCAGCATATAAACGTTGGCGGAGGGTTAGGGGTTAATTATGAAGAGCCTGATAAATATCTAATCAATGATTTTAAAACATTTTTTAAAATATTTAAGGATATAATCGAATTAAAACCTGATCAGAAACTACACTTTGAAATCGGACGTGCTATAGTTGCACAATGCGGAAGTCTGATTTCCAGGGTACTGTATATTAAAGAAGGAGTAAATACAAGTTTCGTTATTCTTGATGCAGGAATGACCGATCTTATTCGTCCGGCTTTATACCAGGCTTATCATAAAATTGAAAATCTCACATCTATCAAAAAAGAAAAAAAGTATGATGTTGTGGGACCAATTTGTGAATCTTCCGATACTTTTGGAAAGGCAGTAAAACTTCCCGAAACAAAAAGAGGAGATTTGATTGCAATCAGAACAACAGGCGCATATGGTGAAGTTATGGCGTCACAGTATAATCTGCGGGATCTTCCACAAATAGTTTACTCAGAACAATTATAATCATAGGGAAAAAATTAACTTATGAAATATTTCATCAACACCATTTCAAAAGATCATGTATTGATTGGAGTAGAAAAGGGAATTGTACAGGCTGGTCATGGAAAAAAAGCTCCGCTTCAGAAAATGCATAAAGATGATTTTGTTATTTTTTATTCGCCCAAAACTTCCTTAAACGATGGTGAACCTCTTCAATCATTTACGGCAATAGCTAAAATAAAAGATGATGAAATTTACCAGGTTGAAATGAGTGAAACATTCAAGCCATTCAGAAGAAATGTGCTCTTTTTAAATTGTAAGGAAACTCCCATCAAACCGCTGATTGAAAATCTGCAGTTTATTGAGAATAAGAAATCCTGGGGATTTAAGTTCAGGTTCGGGCTGTTCGAAATAAATAAACACGATTTTCAGCTTATTTCGAGGAAAATGGAAGTTAAGCATTAAAAATTTTCTTGCGACTTTGTAAGATTTAATCCATATTAACGGTGGAGGAAAATTCTATGGAACTATTTTTTAATTCATTCCTGGTAATGTTTATCTCTGCTGTGATTGTAATGTTTGCGCTGAGTTTATATCTCTATCTTTATCTTGACTAATTGTTTTTACTCAGCATTTTGCCAAGCACACTATCATCACGGATTATATTCCTGATTTCTGAATAGGGAATGAATACTTCCGGTGCGCCAAGCACGTATGCACCTGCCTCATAAGGATTAAACTGAAATTTTATTCCGTTTTTGTACAAATCAAAATTATCATTTAAAGCGAAACCGTTTTCAAATCCAAAAAATCCCTGATCATAAAGTGATTGAGTTGAATCAGCCTGATAATGTTCTCTGAAAATCTTTTCGCCAATCTCATCTAATTCATTTCTGTAATCACCGGAAAAAATATCATCAAGCTTTATTTGTTTACCTGTTTCAAGGCTGAAGCTTGAAAGCGAAAATGATGAATTACCATGCGCCCCGCCGGTAAAAAGGTATTCAATTATCTCCAGTGAAAGTATGTTATCCGAGTTAAATGCTATATTCGTAAATTCATTGTTTTCATAAACCGGCTTATAATCGGTATAGAACCCGGAGTCTTCTTCCACTTCCTGCTTGTAATCTTCTATGAAAGAATCAGCACGATCATCAAGATCAGAAAAGATGCTGTCACCTTCCATCGAACCATTCAGGTAAAAATCCATAATGAAGTTATTTATTTTTTGCTGAGCTTCTTCATTCGGGTAGCCTATCATAACTGGATAAGTTAGATTTATGGAAGCTGCGTAATCACTAAAATCTGATTCTCCATAATCTCGGTTAATATTTTTCAAATTAAACTTTGCACTTCCTACGGGATATTTTTCTACCAGGTAAAAATTAAAATTTTCACTGGAATCGGGTTTCAGCCATATCCCCTTTATTTCGTTCTGCGAAATAAAACTTCCATCGAATATTCCTGTAATAACTGTATTGTATTCTTCATCGAAACCAGCTTCCTCTTCTATGTGGACTTTTCTCCCTTCTTTCATGTAGCTGTAATCCTGAAAATAAATCGGGTCACCTCTGGATTCATAGAAGTAATTTCCATCGAGTACAGAATCCATTCTGGTAAGGTTCATCTGGATAGTAAGATTGCCGTTAATATTACCTTCCAGTCTTTTATAGAAATAATCCGGAATATTTACAGTCTCCTGCGCAACGGAAATTCCGGTAACTAAAAAGAAAAGGCAGACAATTTTTCTCATTTTTATTTGGATTAAATATTTAGTTTCATTTTAATTGTACACCGCTGATATTTTTCAGGATGATCATTTGCTATTTGTTCGAATCCGAGTTTCTTGTAAAGATTTAATGCTGCTGAAAGTTTATTGCTGGTTTCCAGAAAAACATTTTTTGCATTTTTAGAAACCGCAAATCCGATTACAGTTAGCGCAAGCTTTTTCCCTATTTGTTTTCCCTGGTATTCTTCGGTAACAGCCATCTTTGCAAGTTCAAAAGTATATTTATCCAGCTTGATAGCCGCACATGTTCCTGCCACTTCATTATTATAAAGCGCGAAGAAAATTTCTCCGCCGTTTTTAATTATTTCATCGGGATTTGATAAGATTCTTTCATCTTCAGGCTCAACTGAAAAATATTTTTTCAGCCATTCTTCATTCAATCTTTTAAAATCTTCGCTGTATTTTTTTTCAAAGTTAACAATCTTAACCTCTTTCATCTCCCGTTCTTTTATTCTTTCAGATATGCGTTCAAAAATATTTTTTTCATCCAGTGTTTCTTCGATTTTATCGAGGAGCAGAAGAAAATCAAGTCCTGTAGAAGACATAACTTCTGATGTAACTTCTTCTATATCGGTTAACAAAGGACGAATGGATTCGAAAGTTTCCTTTCCTTTTTGTGTAAGTGAAACCTGGTTAACTCTTTTGTCATTTTCATCCTGCCTGGTTTCCACAAGCTGCTTTTTCTTCATCTGGGTTACAAACTGTATTATTGCCGGATGGGTAAACCCAAGCGATTGGGCTAACGTCTTAACGCTCATTGATCCGTTCTTATAAAGTGCATACATGGTGGTGAACCATTTCGGCTCAAATTCCAGCTTTTGATTCTTATAAATTTTTGCAACACCGGATGAAAGTCTTTCCCCGAGTCTTTTCAACCTGGTTGCCATTCCAAGTTCCCTTAATTCTTTTATTAAATCTTCTTTTGGCATATTCTAAACGTAAGTTATTACGTAATAAGTATTAGGAATTTATTTTAATTCTGATAGTAAATCAGGTAAATTCAATGATTCTGTGAACATAACAAGATTGCCATCTTCGTCTTTCGGCCATTCAGATTCGGGTTTATCAACATAAAGTTCAACACCATTTCCATCAGGATCAGCGAGATAAATTGATTCCGAAACACCGTGATCAGAGGCTCCTTCTATTGGATATTTTTCTTCCCATAATCTTTTAAAAACCTTTGCCAGTTCTTTTCTGCTCGGAAGTACTATTGCGAAGTGGTATAATCCTGTATGACCGCGGGGTGCAGGTATTGCATCCTTTCCTGCCCAGGTATTTAATCCGATATGATGATGGTAACCACCGGCGGATAAAAATACTGCAGAGTCGCCATACCAGGTTGTAATTTGGAATCCAAGAAGATCTTTGTAAAACTTAAGTGATCGTTCGAGGTTTGAAACCGTAAGATGAACATGTCCGATTCTTGTGTCGGGATGAATAGAATTACTCATCAAATCCTTTTTAAATATTTTTAAATAATTACATGGAAAGATAATAAAAGCAAGGAAGTAAGTAAGCAGATAATATTTTATATTAAATTTTTCCTGTAAGGTAAGCTTTTCTTTTTACTTCCGGGAATTTTTCTATTGCATAGCGAAGCATTGTGCGCGGCATTTTCTTATAATGTTTTTTCAGGAATTTCTCTTCTTCATTTATATTTTTATTTCCCACTTCACGAAGCATCCATCCGACAGCTTTGTGTATAAGATCGTGTTTATCATTTAATAATATTTCGGCTAAACTAAATGTGGTTTCGAATTGAAGATTTTTTATAAAGAACATAGTCGATAAAATTGAAATTCTTTTCTCCCAGAGATTTGAAGATTTAGCCAGTTTGAAAAGTATTTCTTTATCATTATTTAATAGATGTGCACCGACAATTTTCGGTGCACTCAAATCTACAAGATCCCAGTTATTAATTTTCTTAGTGTTTTTCAGATAAAACGCATAAATATTTTCTTTGGTTTTATTATCACCTTTTGTGTATTGATCAACAAGTATGAACAAAGAAACAAGTCTTTCTTCATGAACGGGGGAGTTTAATAATTCCTGTAATTCCGGCAGTGAAATATCCCTGTGTTTTTTTGCGATAGTTCGCTGAACAGGCACTTTAATTCCGTAGAAGATATCACCCTCACCATATTCTCCTTTACCTGTTTTAAAGAATCTCTGAAGATTTACAGCCTGTTCCTTATCAGCTACTTCCTTTAATTCTTTTTTAAGTTCTGTTAATCCCATTACATTATTTTTTAGTGTGATCTAAAATCCAGTTGGTTATTATTTCCAGAGCCTTGGGTGCAATAGTTTCTTCAATTTTTGAATACTCAGCCGGCGCACCGGTTTCAGATGTTTGAAACAAGTGATTTAGTTTTGGAATTTCAACAACTTTATAATCTTTGTTTCCGCCTTCTTTCAAAGCTTCTTCAATTACAGGTAAATTTTGTTTGGGCGGAACCTGCATATCGTTAGCGCCGTTTACTGCAAGGACAGGAACTTTAACTTTCTCTAATGTCGGTTTAGGATCATAAGTAAGGAAAAATCTGAACCACGGACTTAAAACTGTCTCAGCCTGTTTCTGAAATACAACATCGGGATCATTACCGAACTCGGCTTTATCTGTTGAATCAAGATTTGCATAATAATTTTGATAAAGTGAAATTATCTTTTGGGCGGCTGCCGAACTATCTTTTTCGTTTTCTACCACATCATAAATATTCTCAGAAAGTTTCAGACTCTCATCAATTTTCTCATCGCTCATCCCCATCGATTTTTCAATCAGTTTCGACTGTGCAAGAAGAATTTCTTTTCCATCTACACCAGGACCTGCCATCATCACAATAAAATTAACATCACTGCTTTTAACCGCCGCAAGAGGAGCAATTAAACCGCCTTCACTGTGTCCGATAATTCCCGTTTCATTTTTTCGAATATCATTTCTGGATTCGAGAAATTTAATTCCGGCTAAAGCATCATTTACAAAATCCAATGTTGTTGCTGTTGAAAAATTCCGCCTGATTTTCCAACTCCGCGATCATCATAACGTAAAACAGCAATTCCATGTCTTGTTAAATAATCAGAAATAATCAGGAACGGTTCGTGTCCAAGTAATGTTTCATTTCTATCCTGCGGACCTGAGCCGGTTACAAGCACAACCGCTGGAAATGGACCCCCTTCTTTAGGCGTTGTCAGAGTTCCAGCTAATTCAATACCTGCCTCTTTGTCTTCAAACTTTACCTCTTCTTCATTATAGGGATAAGGTTTTTGAGGAACCTGGGGTCTTTTAAGTTTTTCTACTTTATCAGTTTTTTTTAGTACAAGCGGCCATGTTCTTCCTGCCTGGTGCCAGGTTCCGTTTATGCTGTCATTCTGAAATACACCGTCGTAATATCCCTTTATAGCCGGAACGTGAAAGTAGACACTATCATTTTTAAATGAGGTAGAGTCTACTTTAATTCCAAATGCATTCTGATCAGGACTATCGAGTGTTGCAGAAAGAATTCCTGCCGAATCTGTAACATTAAAAACTATGCGCAGCTCCATTGAAGAAATTTTTAATGTCCCCTCCCATATTCCTGTAATATCTGTACTATTAGTTTGAGGTTTAACCTGGAAAGCATAGCAGGTTATTAGAATAGAAATTAAAAATAGTTTTTTTAGCATTTGATTACCTCTAAATCTGTTATCTATTAAATTCAATAATATAATATTCAAACTTAAGCAGAGTTGAGGAAGAAGTAAAAGGAATGTGATGAACGGAAATTATTTTAATCTGAATGTGAAAGTTTTTTTATCTGTCTGTAATGATGATTGAAATGTTCAACAAGAAAGTCCATTGTCTGGTGGATATTTAATCTGCCGGCATAAGGATGAGTAAACATATACTTGTTTCCCGCATCAATATTTACTTCACCCAAAGCAATATTAAGTTTATTTCTTATTGTAACCCACTTAGATTTTAATTCATTTATGTCGTAAGTCTCAGGCATTTTTCCAAGTATAGGCGGGGCTTTAAACTTAAATGGAGACTTCAAAGAATATTTTAATAATGAAGCTCTTACCAAAGCAGAAATTCCTGCTTTCTGTTGGTTAGTGTTTTTCATTTCCTTATTAATTGAAATAACAGATAGCTGCTCTGCTTTAACCAGATGAAAAACAATCTGGGTTATCGACCATTTATCTTCTGCCGGTCTGTAATTCAATTGTTTTTCATCCAGTTTTTCAAGTAGGTTGAAAAGTTCATTCCGGTTAGCTTCGAGTATCAGATATTTTTTTTGTATTGTTTCAATCATTTTCTTTTTGATACCTTGTTTCAGCATTATCTTCAGGAGAAATCAAAATCAGCTTATCATCTTCAAACCTGAAATTCATCTTAAAAGGAGGTGCATCACCAATGGAGAAAATGATTGTATTGTTATGAATTTCATACTGTCCAACGGGCTTTCCGCCATTGGCAAGAGTAAGGGTAACCTGGTGGTCGGGAAAAAACTCAACTTCCTTTCCCCTGAATGAAGTTGCTTCAGTTGTTTTCCATTTTCCTATTAAACTTTTTGCATCATTTTGTGTGTTTTCCGATTGGCTGCAGGAACTCATCATAAGCAAAAACACGAGAACAGGAAATAATTTTAATTTGTAACTCATAAATCTCTCTTTGAATTTCCGTTTTTGTAAAACCGTTTAATTTCTCTGTGTAATCTCTTCTCTTTTTTCTTTCGCTCAAGATAACTATTCTTATCAATTAATGAATCAAGATATTCACTTTCTTTTTTAAGTTTGAAGTAATTATCCAGATGTTCTTTGGTAATAATTCCTTTTTTTAAGGCTGATTTAACCGCACAACCGCTTTCAAGTGTATGTGTACAATCTTTAAATTTACATTCAACAGCTAATTCAGAAACATCGGAAAAAATATCCGAAGCAGAAATATCATTATTCCATAAACTGAATTCTCTCATTCCGGGTGTATCGATTAAAATTCCGCCGACTGGAATAAGAAACATTTCTCTGCGCGTTGTAGTGTGTCTGCCTTTGTTATCCTCTATTCTGATTTCATTTGTTTTTTGCTGGTTTTCGGTCAGCAGTATATTAATAATTGATGATTTTCCAACTCCTGATGAACCAACAAATGCATATGTTTTTCCAGCTTCAATAAAAGTTTTTAAGTTATCAAAACCATTACCTGTTTCGCAACTGATCGAAAAACATTCAGCATTTATTCTGTTTTTAATAATGTCCAGATATTCCTGAGAATTTTCTAAAAGATCATTTTTATTCATAATGATAAATGGCTTGCAGTTTCCTTCTTCCGCCATAAGAATGTATCGCTCAATTCTATTTAAGTTAAAATCAGAATTAAAGCTTTGTACAATGAACAGGTAATCAATGTTTGCAGCAATTACCTGTGCGGTTTTTTCTTTGCCTGCCTGTCCACGGGAAAACCATGATTTTCTGATCAATACTTCGTGAATAATACATTTGTTTTCATCATGAAAATAGGTTATTACAACCCAGTCTCCTGTTTTAGGGAAAGAATACAAGTTATCAGCATCGAATAAAAACTTGCCTGTTACTTCTCCCGTAATTTCTCCGAACTTTGTAATAAGATTATACCGCTGTTTATTCTCAGCTGTAATTCTTGCGATTTCGAATCCTTCTCTTCTGAATTTTTCATATTCTTTTTGATAAAAAGAATCAAAACCATATTCTTCTAAGTTTATCAATTTAAATTCTCCTTTAATTAATTTCGTGTTGTCATAAACGGTCATTCTGAACCTGCCTGTCGGCAGACAGGTTTATTTCAGAATCCAGCTACTTTTGAATTCAGAACCTGAAACGAGTTCAGGTTGACAGTAGTTGGCAATTAAAACAACTGGATTCGGTTTTAGTTTAAATATAATTTTAAGTTTACCGGGAAATTGTTAAACAATATCCGGCGAAAGAAGAGTTAATTGATCTATGTAAGAATTTAAAAAATAAGTCTTCTAAAATTTTGTTGATGTAAACTTAGAGAAAATTTTAAAAAATAAAAAGGTTAACAAGTCATTCCGAACTTGATTCGGAATCTGGATTTGAATTTAATAACAAAGATGCTGAAACGAGCCTGTCTGCCGACAGGTAGATTCAGCGTGACGACGTAAAATTGTACCAAGATAAAACAAAAAATCCTGCAACCGAATTATCAATTGCAGGATTGAAAAAATAGATATAAATGATCTTTACATTACCAGTGCCATGACAGCCTTCTGAACGTGCAGCCTGTTTTCAGCCTCATCAAAAACTATTGAATGCTCTGAATCGATAACTTCTGCAGCAACTTCTTCACCGCGATGTGCGGGCAGACAATGCATAAAAAGGTAATCCTCTTTTGCATTTTTAGCAAGCTTATTGTTTACCTGGAAACCGGCAAATTTCTTTTGTCTGTCTTTCGCTTCGGCTTCCTGTCCCATACTTGCCCAGACATCGGTATAAATAATATCTGCATTTTTAACAGCAGCAACAGGATCATCAAGTATTTCAACTTTGCTTCCCATCTTCTTTGCATTAGTTTTTGCATCATTAACTATATCTTTGTTTGGTTTGTAACCGGATGGAGAGGCAATGCTAATGTGCATCCCGACTTTTGAACAGCCATTCAAAAGACTGTGAGCCATATTATTTCCATCACCGATATATGTAAGTTTCAATCCTTTTAGTTCTCTTTTCTTTTCCAGGATTGTAAACAAATCTGTTAAAACCTGGCATGGATGAAGTAAATCTGTTAATCCATTTATTATTGGAATCGAACCGAACCTTGCCAGATCAACAACATCCTGGTGATCGAAAGTGCGGATCATAATTCCATCGATATAACGTGATAAAACTTTTGCCGTATCGGAAATTGTTTCGCCTCTTTTTAACTGAAGATCATTCGGTCCGAAGTACATTCCTATTCCGCCGAGATGATAAATTCCGGCTTCAAATGAAACTCTTGTTCTTGTGGATGGTTTTGCGAAAATCATTCCCAGTGTTTTTCCTGCAAGCCATTTATGGGGCTGTCCTGTATGGTGCAATTCTTTTAATGTTTTACTCACATCAAATATCTGGTACATTTCTTCCAGAGTCAGATCATTTATTGATATAAGACTCTTGCCTTTCATTGATACTGCCATAAAATATCCTTTTGATAATTTTTAATTTTCTTTAATTATTCTCGTCCCGGCATCCTTATCTCCCAATGCCGATGATTCAGTGATTACTGATTCTTTTCCTCCATGTTCAACATACTGAATTGCGGCTTCAATTTTAGGACCCATACTTCCTTTAGTAAATTCTCCCTGTTCAAGATATTGCTTTGCTACTCCCAGAGTTATTGTTTCCAGAGCCTTTTGTCCGGGTTTATTAAAATTTATATAAGCATTTTTAACATCTGTTAAAATGTAGAATGCGTCGGCTTCAATTTCATTAGCTAAAAGTGAAGAGGCAAGATCTTTATCAATTACACATTCAATTCCCTGAAGCTGTTTCTGCTTATCCCTGTAAACAGGAACGCCGCCACCTCCGGCTGCGATAACAATTGTGCCTTTTTTAACGAGATCTTTAATTATTTTTTTATTAGCAATCTCAAGAGGTTTGGGAGAAGCCACAACTCTTCTCCATCCTCTTTTACGGGGATCTTCCTTTATTACCCAGTTGTTTGCACGAGCGAGAAGCTCTGCTTCTTCCTTTAGAAAGAAAGCGCCTACAGGTTTAGTGGGTTCTTTAAATGCAGGATCATTCAAATCAACAAGAACTTCAGTTACAACAGTTAAAACGTTTCGTCTGATTTTATGTTCAGTCAGGATGTTTTTCATCTGGCGTTCAATCATATAACCAATTCCGCCCTGTGAATCAGCAACGCAGATATCAAGCGGCATTTTAGGAATTTTATACTGGTTGTACCCGGCTTCATTTCTTAAAAGAATATTCCCAACCTGAGGACCATTGCCATGTGTAATAACAATATTAAAATCGTTTTTAAGAAGCTTAACTAGATTAACTAAAGTGTTGTAAGTATTTTTTTCCTGTTGCTGTATTGTCCCGACTTCATTTCCGCGGATTAGGGCATTTCCACCAAGCGCAACTACTGCAATTTTCTTCATAATGAACCTCTTCTGCAGTAAGCTGAAATTCGACCGGACCTGTATTTCTTAATCATAAAAACCGATGTTTATTGAATCCCCTATTTGTATAAAACTCTAAATATTTATAAAAAATACAAACTGAAACTTATAGCCTATAAGCAAGAGAATCAACTTTTGGGGGTGTAAACCTTCTAGGTTAACACTTCGTTTTATAGAGCCTTAACCTCGAAGGTTAGTGATTTTCCAATCTCCGCCGCATACACTTTTTTCTTTTTATTTTTCTTAAGGATTGAAGCTCCAATCCAATCGATTGCGGGCGGATCACCATGGAGAAGAATTACATTTTCAGGATTTAGTTTATCAACAACTTTAAGCAGATCCTCTCTTAATGAATGAGCTGTAAAACGAAATCGCTTAATTGTGCATTTAACTTCAGTTTCTTCGCTTAACTTTGCTAAACGTATTTTCATTCCTTTTTCAGCAGTTGAAACCGCAAATCCCGGGGTATCTTTTTCCATATAACCAACAGTGAAGATTGCCGAGTTTTTTTGTCTCAGCCATCTCTGTGCAAAACGAAATGATGCCGTTCCTTCGATCATCATTCCGCTTGATGCCAGAACAATGCAGGGATGTTTGAAAAACTCTTCTGGGTTTTCAACTTCGTATAAATCTTTCTGCGGAATTTCGCTAAGCTCAAATTCAGTATCATCACAATTCACTACAAAACGATTGTAATCATAAACACGACTAATTTTGCGGGAAATTCCCCCTGTGTAAATATCTGTTTTAGTAAGCTTTCCACTCTCCATTAATTGCGAGATTGTTTTTAAAATTTCCTGCATTTTTCCAAGAGAAAAAACAGGAATTAAAATTGAACCGCCATCATTTATAACTTTGTTTGCAGCTATTGCCAGTCTCTCAGATTCTTTTTTCCAGTTATTAATTGTCGAAGAATCTGTTGCACCGTAAGTTGTTTCGAGAAACAGAGTATCAACTTTTGAATTTGGAAGAGTTGCTCCTTTCATCCACGATTGTGATTTTAAATTTATATCTCCCGTGTAAAATATTTTGTTGCCTTTATATTCAACTAAAATTGATGCAGAACCGAGAATATGTCCCGCATCATGAAAAGTTGTTTTAATAGGTTCATTGCCGGAATGATCATATCCTTTAATTTGAAATTCTTCATTAAAAGCCTTGTATTCAATAGATTGAATTAACAGATCAATTTCCTGATGTGAATAAATTTTTAATTCTTCTTCAGAAACCTTTTGGGATAAAATCGAAACAGCATCGTGAAGAGTTAGCTCGGCTAAGGCTCTTGTCTGCGGAGTTGCTATAATTTTTATATATGGATGATTTTGCACGAGAAAAGGGAGTCCGCTCAAATGATCCTGATGAGCATGAGAAATTAAAACATAGTCAACATTTTCATTTTTTATCAAATCAAATTCAGGTAACGCTTCTTTCCCGTTTTTCTGAGGATGCATCCCGCAATCGAGGATAATCCCGGTCCCGGCTATGTTTAAATAGTAGCAGTTTGCCCCGATTTCCCCGGCGCCTCCAAGCGGAAGGAATTTTATCATTCCTTTTTCTCACATTAATTCATCTTTCTTCTGTTGTTCTATGGGGCTGTCTTCTGGTACAAGACTAATCAAAGTTTGTCCTGCTTTAGGTTCAGGTTTATTTTTTGAAGTATAAACTATCAGGTTTTTATCTTTATCTATAAGAAACATAGGAACGACTTCATTCCCTCCGTTTTCACTTAGAAATTTATCATAGTTATATTCTTCAGTAATCAGAGTTGATTTTAGTTTTGAATTTCCGTTAAATTTATTTAACAAATTATAATAAGAATAGTTAGTACCGAAGAGTATTTTTCCACGTAATGCTTCTGACACTTCCTTTCCCTGTTCTTCCTCATTCTCTTCTACAGTTAGCTGAAATACATTTTTTTTGCCAAATATTCCCGAAAGGTGCAATGCCGCAAGAGAGTTCACTTCATCATTTGGTGTTAATGCAATCAGTTTACCAACTCCGCTGAATTCTGCTTCCTCGATAAAACTATTTGAATTTATACTTTCCTCGAAAGTCTCAAAACCCTCCATCCTTGCAGCACGAATATTATGCCGGTTTGTATCAACGATTATAACTCTCAATCCCTTGTCCTTTAAAACAGCAGCGATTTTTCTGGCAAACGAATGAGCCCCAAGAATTAAACATCCCTGGGGATTAAAATTTGCAAGTCCCAGCCATTTTGCCAAAGGTGCGGAACTCAGTCCGTAAACAGAAATAGTTGCAACGATAACAAGAAACATTTCAGGTACAAGCCTTGCACCTTCATTAAAACCGAATCTGATGAGTTCGATGGAAAATACAGATGCAACAGCTGCTGCAACTATACCGCGAGGCGCCATCATAGACAAAAAAAGTTTTTCTTTCCATTTTAGTGATGTATTCATTGCTGAAAAAAATACGGAAACAGGTCTTACTACCAGAATTAATATTGCAATGAAAACAAAACTTTCAAAATTAAGCATGCTTAAATCACTAAAATTTATCCGGGCAGCCAGCACAATGAATAGTATTGAAATAAGCAGTGTCCTTAGATTCTCCTTGAATTCAATAATATGTTTTATATTAATTTTTTTCTGGTTAGCTAAATAAATTCCCATAATGGTTACACTTATTAAACCGCTTTCCTTCTGTACAACGTTGGATATTGTAAAGATTAATACAACCATCGTAAGGCTTGCAGGATTCTGAAGAAACTCAGGAATGAGATCATGCCTGATTAACTTTGTTACAAAATATCCTCCAAAAAGACCAATGGAACTGCTTATCACAATTGATTTGAAAAGACCAGTTGTTACCTGCAGAGTAGCATCCTGCAAACCTGTTGCAAATACTGCTTCAAAAACCAGGATAGCAAGTAATGCACCGATCGGGTCGTTAACAATTCCCTCCCATTTTAAAATTGAATTTATTTCACCCTTGGGTTTAACGTGTCGGAGAATGGGAATTACAACAGTGGGACCTGTTACCACCAGAATAGCTGCGAAAAGAACCGACAATGAAAATGAAAAATTCAAAACATAGTAAGCTGCAATTGTAGTCAGTATCCAGGAAACAAGTATTCCAATTGTCACAAGATTTCTTACCAATCCTCCGACAATTTTTAATTCGGAGAAACGTAAGTTCAATCCCCCTTCAAACAGAATGAGGGCTACCGAAATAGAAACGAATGGAAAAAGAAGATCTCCGAAGAATGAATCAGGATTTATGAAGCCAGTTACGGGTCCTGCAATAAAACCAAAAATTAATAAAAGCAGGATTGATGGAAATCTGAATTTCCATGAAATCCACTGAGCAATTACTCCGGATACAACAATGGCTGCCAAACTAATAATAATTTTTTCAGTCAAGTGTTTTTCCTGTTTAAGAATGGACGATTCTAATATAATATTTTATAGATAACAAGCATATGATGAGTTATTCAGATGGTATTCAAAATTCTCCCCAAAAGGAAAAAAATTTATGCTTGTTTTTTGATTGCCCAGATTACGTCTGAAATTGTAAAAACACCGGGTTCAAATGAAAATTTAAGAAGATAATCAGGGTTGAAACCCAGCATATATCTTTCTATCACCGATTTCAGCCAGGTTATTTCTGATTTAAGCTGCCAGTGGTTTCCGTCCTGCGAATAAAGAACAATGAACAACCTGTTCTTCAAATGTTTTCTCTGTTGTTGAGACTGATTTTTATACAGCCATTTTATCAGTTCACTTGTTTTCTTTATTGCATCATCTATTTTGTACGGAAAATTTTTAGGAAATACTGATGTTTTGTGATCAAATTTTGCGCCCTGAATTGTAAAATCAACAAGCCTGTCTTTTTCATCCATTGCAGGAATAACGTTAGGCATTGTGCAGAATATTTTTTCAACAGCATAAGCCGACCAGAAATTATACCATCGGTTCAGTGCATAGTTTGAGATATTATCATGTTCGCGGTCTTTGCCGAACCTGTCTTTAATTTCTGTTAATATATTTTCAAAAATTGGTTCGTGGTAAACGAAGTTTGTTAGTTTATCGTAGTTATCATTCTGTTTTCGTCCCCATTTGTAAGGATAAACTAATCGTTTTTTTAATTCGTTTTCAATATTTGATAGTGGAATATCCATAAATAGCACACAGATCAAACGGATTAAACCGATCTCCGCAAATTTATTTTTGAAATAAAAAAATATACTCGTGTTTGAAAATATAAAATCCGCCTGCCAATGCACGGTATCGCCATAATTCTTTCTGGTTTCTTTTTGCCGTTGTCTGATCAAAATTTTTGATGATTGTTGATTTTAATTTGTAACCGCGCTTTATCATTTCCTGCATTGTGTAAAATCCCAACGGAATCCATTCGCCCGATGAATATTTATCTCCTATGACAACCGCTGCATATCTCCCTTCATCTAAAACCGGGAATGTTCTATCAATTACTTTTCCGAACATGTTTAAAAAAGCCTCGACAGATTCTGCATTTGATAAATCATTTTTCTTTTCACTAAACCTGATTATATCCCAGTAGGGAGGATGCATAATTAAAAACTGAACTGAATCGCACTTACGTTTTTTTAATTCTGCTTTGAAATTTAATTCAGTACTGTCAGCGTTAATAATATCTGTTTTTATTTTATGGGGATTTATTTCTTTACTGATTATTTTTTTGGATAACTTCACTACTTCAGGTTGCAGTTCAATCCCGATTCCGTTTCTTCCAAGTCTTTTACATTCTATTAATGTTGTTCCGCTCCCGAGGAAAGTATCGAGAACCCATTCACCTTTTTTGTATACCTTCTTAAAAACTGGTTAGGTATTTGCGGAATGAAATTCCCCCAGTAACCTGCTGTGTGTGCGCCGGTTCGGTCTCGTTTATCAAGTATCCATAAACTGTCTGTTAAAAGATCATCGTATTCCTTCCAGCGGTTAAGATTAATGTCATTTATTCTTCCTTCTTTTTTTTCGGAAAGACTTTTAATTAATCTTTTGATGTAATAACGGGTTCTTTCAAGTGTCCTGGTTTTCTGGATTTGTGTTAATTCCCCCATAAGAAAGTTTTTGGAAATATTATCTGTGCTTCCATTTCTATGTATAATTAATTTATCATCAAGATTATTTATCTCGCTGATGAAAGTATTAATATCCTTTTTAATGGAACCAATCTCTTTTTGCTTTAAGAGAATCTGAAGATGGTCAATTAAATCGTAAGTTATCATTTAAGTTTTACCCCGAATAACAAACTTTGTTTTAGGATTAAATATTTTTATTGATGTGCCAATTTAACTTCTTGAGAGTGGAAAAAGAAGAAATGAATAAATTAATTATATTTTATGAAAAGAAGATTTAGTCTGACTTCTGCACAAATAAAAGAATATTCACAAGTTTCCTTCTAAATGAGATTAAAAATATTTACCGAGTTGTCCCTCAAAGCTTCTACTTCGGGGAACCTTTGTTTTTTTATAAGGAGATGAATAATATCAATTTCTTTATCCCTGTTTACTCCCGCTGCGGCATGAATAAAATTATCTTTTATATAGTAAGCTATGAAATCTTTTTTGTGAATGTTTCCATCAATAATGATTTCGTCCCATTTCTTTACAAAACCAACATACCTCAGACTGATGCCCGCCTGCTCTGTCCAGAAGTATGGAACATCATCATAAATAACTTTTTTACCCGCCATATTTGCTCCTGCAATCCTGCCTAACTGCATTGCCAGCCGCCAGTGTTCAACCCTGATTAAATTTCCGGTATGTGGTTCCGGGAAAGTTGCAATATCTCCTGCTGCGTAAACATCTTCCGTCACTTTTAAGTTTGAGTCAGTTTTTAAACTTCCGTCATCAAGTAATTCTATTCCCGATAAAAATCCTGTTGCGGGTTTTACTCCAATTCCTATAACAACAAAATCAGTTTCAATCTCTTCACCGGACTCCAGCAGTACTGATTTTACATTCACGTTCCCTTTAAATTCTTTAACTGTTGATTTTAATTTAAATATTGTCCCTTCCTTTTCATGTTCTTTCTTGATAAGATTTCCGATTTCCTTGCCGAAGTTTCTTTCAAAAGGAACTTCTCCCGGAGCGACAATGGTAACTTTAATATTTCTTTCGGTTAAACTATGCGCAGTTTCCATTGCAATGAAACCAGCACCAATAACAACTGCTCTCTTTGCATTTTTAGCTGCTTCAATAATATTATCAGCATCTTTGAAGGTTCTTAAATAAAAAATATTATTTAATCCGGCTCCGGGAATGTTAAGTTTCCGCGGGACTCCCCCGGTTGCAATGAGCAGCTTATCATATTTTAAGGTTTCTCCGTTATCGAATGAGACAATTTTTCCTTTGAAATCCACTCCATTGATATTTATTTCCTTTAGTATTTGAATTCCATTTTCTTCATAAAAATCATCGGGGCGAAGGGGCATCCATTCAGGCTGTGCATTTCCTGAAAGATAATCTTTGCTAAGATTGGGACGGTCATAAGGAGTTTTGTTTTCTCTGGTAACCATAACGATGTTTCCTTTAAAGCCGTTTTCCCTCATAGATTGTGCAGCAAAAAAAGCTGAAGCACCGGCACCAAGAATTACAAATGTTCTTTCATCCTTTTTAATATCTTTCTTTACCATATCTGGATTTCTGGAAAACGGGATTTCTTCCGGAACTTTAATTTTTATTAAATCACCCTCTATTTGTAATTCATAATTAGGAAGCGCATCCATAGCCGGCGGTTCAAGTAAATCACCGTTTTTTGCATTAAAGCATGCATGATGTAAAGGACAGATAATAGTATCATCTTTCAGAATTCCCTCTTCGAGCGAGGCACCATAGTGAGTACAAGCCGCACCGACTGCAAAAAATTCATCATTTATTCTGCACAATAGAACTTTATTGTTTTCGTCTAATTTATATGATTTCATTTCCCCGTTTTTCAAATCAGTTTTCTTTGCAATTTCTTTAAAGCTCATAATTCATCCTTAAATATTATTTATGCTTTAATAATCTAATCCGGTATTGTAAAATCAGGTTATCAAACTTCACCAAACAGATTATTGAGTGATTCCGCCAATGTGGGGTGAGTGAAAATTCCTTCTTTAAGGGCTGTGTATTTTAAATTTCCCATCATTGCAATCTGAATCATTGAGGCAAGCTCTCCACCTTCAATTCCAAGTATTGCACAGCCTAATATTTTTTTTGAATCAGCGTCAATGATCGCTTTCATAAATCCTTTTACCTGATTTATTTCTATTGCTCTTGCAACATAATTCATCGGCAACTTTGCAACTTTATAATTTAATTTTTTCTGTTTTGCTTCTTTTTCTGTAATTCCAACTCTTCCGAGCTGAGGATCGATGAAAACTGTATAAGGCACAAGTCTGTTTTTAATTGTTTTATTTTTCTTTTTGAAAAGATTATCTCTTATTATTCTGAAATCATCATAAGAAATATGAGTAAAAGCCGGACCGCCTTTAACATCTCCCAAAGCATAAATTCCTTTAACATTTGTTTCAAGCTTGTTGTTTACTTTTATAAAACCACGCTTATCAGTTTTAATTCCCGCAGCTTCGGGATTTAACGATTTTGTGTTTGGTATTCTTCCTACAGCAACAAGCAGGTGAGAACAACTAACTGTAGTTTCTTTTCTGTCAGAAGAAAATTTCACTTTAATTTCTTTACCAGTTTTTGAAGCCGATTTAACTTTTGTATTTAAAAGAATTTTGATTCCTTCATCAGAAAGAATTTTCTGAACTTCTTCCGCAACATCTTCATCTTCACGTGATAAAAGCTGGCTGCCACGTTGAATGATTGTTACACGGCTTCCAAATCGCCTGAACATTTGTCCAAACTCCAGACCGATATAACCTCCCCCTAAGACAACAAGATGTTCAGGAATTTCTTCAAGCTCCATTATTGAGGTTGAGTCAAGATAATCGACCTTATCAATTCCTTCTATGGCCGGGATGAAGGGTTTTCCACCGGTATTAATAAAAATTTTGCGTGCTTTTATTTTCCTGGTTTTATTTTCACCAGAAGTAATCTCAATAGTTTTTTTACCAAGAAATTTTGCTTCGCCTCTTATTAGCTCAAGATTTTCTGTCTCTTCAATTCCTTTTTCGCCGCTTTCACGAAATGATTTAACAATTTCTCTTTTCCTGTTTATTATTTCTTTGAGATTAATCTTTAATTCAGAAGTATGAATTCCAAACTCTCCGGATTTATTTACCAGGTTAATAAGTTCTGAGCTTGCCGCCATAGTTTTAGATGGAGTACAACCATAATTGATACAGCATCCGCCGACAAGATATCTTTCAACCAGAGCAGTTTTCCATTTTTTATTTGCAAGAGCTTTTGCCAAAGGAATTCCTGCCTGACCCGAACCGATTATGATTGCATCAAATTTTTCAGCTTCAGCCATTGTTTTTCCTTTTATTCAATAACCCATTCACGATTATTTTTTTTGATCAGTTTATCTGCTGCCTTTGGTCCCCAGCTTCCGGCTTTATAGTTTGGAAAATCAATCCATGGTTCGGATTCCCATTTTTTAATAATCGGATCAACAATCTGCCATGATTTATAAATCCATTCCGCATGCGGAAACAATGTCTGGTCGCCCTGCATTGCATCTCTTATAAGCCATTGATAAGAGCTTGGTGTTTCTTTTATTCCAAAAGCTTTATCATATCTGAAATTCAGGTTCACTGGTCGCAGCTGAAGTTCAGCACCCGGCTGCTTTGCGGTAAAAGTGTAAATGATTCCTTCATTCGGCTGTAGTCTGAATGAAAGAAGATTGTGTTTCTTTTCATCTTCTTTTTGAATTGGAAACATCAGGTGAGGAGTAGGTTTGAACTTAATTGTAATTTCAGAGACTTTTTCTTTCATTCTTTTCCCGGTGCGGAGATAAACCGGAACTCCTGCCCACCGCCAGTTATCAAGCGTCAGCTTTATTGCGGCATATGTCGGAGTCATAGAATTTTTTTCAACTTTTTTCTCTTCACGATAAGCATTGGCTTCTTTTCCATGCACCTTTCCTGAATCGTACTGCCCGAGCACAACATCTTCTTCAATGTTTATTTTACATATTGAGTTAAGAACTTTTAAAGTTTCACTTCTTAATGATTCTCCATCATAATTAACCGGCGGATCAATTGCCGTTATACATAATAGTTCAAAAAGATGATTCTGAATCATATCTCTGATTATGCCGGTTTTTTCATAAAAGCCTGCCCGCGTTCCAATACCAATATCCTCTGCAACTGTAATCTGTATGTTATCGATGTAATTTCTGTTCCAGATAGGTTCGAACCCGGGATTAGCAAAACGGAATACAACCATATTCTGCACCGTCTCTTTTCCAAGAAAATGATCGATGCGGAATATCTGGTTTTCCTCAAATACTTCGTGAATTTCTTTATCAAGTTCACGCGCAGATTTTTCATCGGTACCAAATGGTTTTTCAATAATTACTCTACGCCATCCACTGTTGCTTTTAGATAATCCTGATTCACCAAGTTTTTTAACAATAGTGGAATAGAATGCCGGTGCAGTTGAAAGGTGAAATAAAATATTATCAGGAATGTTAAGTTTTTTCTGAAGCTCTTCAATTTTCTTTTTTAGTTTTCCATATGATTTAGTAACATCATCATTAAAATTTCCATCTATGTAAAAAAGATTCTCAGCAAATTCATTCCATTTGTCCTCTCCGCAGATGCTGTCTTTTTTTACTGCCTCGTACATCTCTTT
The DNA here is from genome assembly GCA_963815785.1 of uncultured Ignavibacteria bacterium. Taxonomy (GTDB): domain Bacteria; phylum Bacteroidota; class Ignavibacteria; order Ignavibacteriales; family Ignavibacteriaceae; genus DATFVA01. The sequence goes on along the minus strand of CAWFHZ010000012.1, from coordinate 102,702 downwards.
TCTGAAAGCAGCACTGGAAAATTCGGAACGTGAAAAACCAATAACTGCACATTGTTCGGGCATAAGCTTATGACATTTTAAGGCAAACAAAGAAGGAATTAATTCTTTATGAGCAAGGTCTCCCGAAGCTCCGAATATAACTACTATACAAGGGTCAGGAGGATTGCCTTTAAGCATTCCCTGCTGCTGAACCTCAATCATTTCATTAATATTATTATTCATATCTGCCATTTTTATTTTTCCTCCTTAACAGCATGTCCGCCAAACTGGTTTCTTAAGGCTGCAATTACTTTTGCAGAAAAAGCTTCATCCTGTCTCGATGCAAATCTTTCATAAAGTGAAAGTGTAATTGTAGGTACCGGAATTGCATTCTGAATCGCATATTCTGAAGTCCACCTCGCCGTTCCTGAATCATCAACGTAGGGTGCAATTTTATCCAGCGTATTTCCTTCTTCCTTAAAAGCATCCGCAGCAAGCTCAAGCAGCCAGCTTCTCACAACTGCTCCGTTATTCCAGAGTTTTGCAACTTGCTCAAGGTTAATATTAAAATCGGATCGGGACATACATTCAAAAGATTCTCCGATTCCCTGTAGCATCACATACTCAAGAGCGTTATGAATCATTTTCACAAAATGACCTGCCCCGCTTTTACCAACATGTGCATAACCGTTTTCCGGTGCGAGAGAAATAAATATTGGTTCAACTCGTTTAACTGCTTTTTCCGGACCACCCACCATTAAATTATAACCGATTTTTAGTCCCCATATTCCACCGCTTACACCTGCATCGACAAAATGAATTCCTTTTGATTCACATTTTTCTGAATTCTTTATTGATTCTGTAAAATGTGAATTACCACCGTCTATTATTAAGTCATCTTTATCGAGAATATTAAGCAGCTTATCAATCGTTTCTTCAGTTGGTTTTCCATGTGGAACCATTATCCAGACATTTCGGGGTTTTTCAAGTTTGGAAACAAGATCCTTAATTGAATCAGCTCCGATTCCTCCATCGCTGACTGCTTTCTTTACATTATCTTTATTCAAATCGAATGCAACAATTTCATGTTTATCTTCTTTTAATCTTTTGAGCATATTTCCGCCCATTTTTCCGAGTCCGATCAGGCCTAATTTCATTATATCTCCTTATTAAGTTTCAATATTAAATTCTTCAAGTTTTTCTTTAAGCTCATTATGGTTCTGCAACCATATTGTATTTAATCCAACAGTTTGAGCTGATTGAATATTTTCTTCCCGGTCATCAATGAATAAACAGCTGCGGGGTTCTTTGTGAATGATATTAAGTGCTTTGTAAAAAATTTCCTTTTCCGGTTTTCTTGTTCCAAGATAACACGAACTGAAAAAGCATGAAAAATATCTGCCAAGATTAAATTTGTTTAAGCGATACTCATTCAGTTCAAGTGATTCATTATTAATTGTTGCAAGCTGATATTTTTTTCCGGCGCTTAATTTCTTAAGTATTTTTGTTGTTGAACTAAACTCAATTGACTGTGAGTGCATAAAACTTATAAAATCATCTTTGGCAAAATTTCTTTTACCGAAGAACACAACCTTATTCAAATAATCTTCAAGTGGTAATTTTCCCTTCTCAAATTTCTTAAAAACAGATTTATGTCGTTTCTCCATTTCTTCATAATTAAGAAAAAAATGTTTTGCCGCTTTTTTTCTTGCAATATTATCCCATCCGTTTGATAAACAAACTCCTCCGACATCAAAGAAAATGGTTGAGATTTTTATCATTTAAGGCTGTCATTTATTTTTTTCAATGCTAGCTCAATATTTTTACCAAGATGCACTCTTATTACCCGCCTGTTTTTATCATTTAAAGAACGAAAATCGCCAAGCGCCTGGGCTCTCTGTAAAGTCGCAAAACCATAATCCTCACCCGGAATTGGTAAATCATCTTCAGCTTCATAGGTGAACATTATAAACACACCTTTGTTTGGTCCGCCTTTGTGTAGCTGTCCGGTTGAATGCATATATCTGGGACCATAACCAAGAGTTGTAGCAACCTTTAATTTGTTTCTTAAATTCATCCTGATTGAATGCAGAAGTTTTTGTCTCTGTGGAGTCTGAAGAAAATAAGCAAGCATAGAAAGGTAATCAGGAGATTTTGCAAGCTTTGTAAAAGAGTTTAAAAATGAAGACAGGCTTTTTCCTTTTGGTGCCCAGTCAGTATTACTGTTAAAATAAATTGAAATATCATTTTGACTAATTAACAGGTTTACCTTCTCCGAAATTACCTTTTGATTTCCATTCACCCAGAAGATCTTTACTGTTCTTTTTGCTCTCTGAAACATTCGGTTCGTTAAACGGGTTAACATTTAAAATTTTTCCCGCAGTTGCTGTAGCAAGTTCCCATCTGAAAAATTCTGCACCGAGAGCAAGCTTATTTTTCAAGTCGATTTTAATCACCGGATGACCTGCTTTATGTAATGCATTCAGCTTTCTTTCATCATTTTGTTTTTCATCATTCCCGGCATGCAGATAAACAAAAATTCTGTCATCACTGTAAACATCCGGTTTGCCTAAATCTTCACCTTCAACCGGCAGAATTCCATTTCCTTCTTTTCCTGTGCTTTCTGCAATAAGCTGTTCAACCCAGTAGCCAAATGCACTGATTGAATTTGAAAGAACGAAGGTTACTTTATCTCTTCCGAGTCGTGAATTTATTCCCAGAGTTGTTCCCAAAGATATTGCAGGATTTGATTCAGAAGGAATAAAAGGACCGCAGCTTATTTCCATTTGATGAGCATTGTGAAGAATTTCTCTGATGTCAACACCAATCAAAGCCATTGGTACAATTCCGAAATAAGAAAGAGCAGAATATCTTCCGCCGTAATCTTCTGGATTTGTAAACACTTTTCTGAAACCTCTATTCATTGCTTCATCCTGCAACGAAGTATTCTTATCAGTTATTGCAATAAAGTGTTTCCCCGGGTTATCAATTCCTTTTTCTTTTAAAAGATTAAAGAAGTAATGATCAAAACTTAAAGTTTCTGTTGTTCCCCCTGATTTACTGGCAACAATAAAAAGAGTTTTATCAGGATCAATTTGTGATTCCACATTTTTAACAGCAGCCGGATCTGTATTATCAAGCATCAATAATTGGGGATAACCTGCTTTAGATCCGAATGTTTCTCTTGATACTTCGGGGCAAAGACTGCTTCCACCCATACCAAGCAGAACAACATATTTAAACTTTTCTGATTTAATTTCTTTTGCAAAATTTAAGATATCATCAGCACGTTCTACAAAATCTTCGATGTTTAACCATCCCAACCGATTACGAATTGCTTTTGTTTCTTCATCACCTGATTTCCACACATACGGATCTTTGGCAAATATTCTTCTTGCAATTTGTTTTTCATCGAGTGATTTAAAAGCCGAAGTTATTTCTGATTTATTTTTACCGAAATCAATTTCCTGTGAACCGGTTTTTTCAGAAAGAAATTGCGATCTTTTATCAGCCAGAGTTTTTATCAGGTTATCATATGGCGAAATAAACTTTTCTATTCCTTCATTAACTAATTGGCGTGTAACAAAATCAATGTCAATTCCTAACTTGCCGAGATCTTCGAATGATTTCCTGGCTTCATCAACATCCTGCTCAATTGAGTTTTCAATTATCTTTCCATGATCAGCAAAGGCATCAATTGTTTCATCCGGCAATGTGTTTACAGTATGCGGACCAATTAAAGTTTCAACATAACGGATATCTGAATAAAGAGGATCTTTTGTACTTGTGCTCGCCCATAAAGGTTTTTGAACTCTCGCTCCATTATCCACCAATTTATGCCAGCGTTCACCGTAGAAAATATTTTTGAAACTCTGGTAGGCTATTTTTGCGCTTGCTATTCCCGCTTTGCCTAAAAGATTTTCAGGTCTTGGTTCGCCTGTTGTTTTTTCAGGAATTATATAAGTTCCCAAAAGCTGATCTGTAAGAACATCAATTCTGCTTAAAAAGAAACTTGCAACAGAAGCAATATTTTTAATGTCCTTTCCTTCACCGAGTCTTCTTTCAAGAGCTTTTATATAAGCCCATGCTACTGCTTCATAACTATGAATTGAAAAAAGAAGAGTGATGTTAATATTTATTCCCTCGTAAAGACACTGCTCAATCGCGGGAATTCCTTCATCGGTTCCGGGAATTTTAATGAAACAGTTCGGTCTGTTTACTTTCGAGTATAATCTTCTTGCTTCTTCAATCGTGCCTTCAGTATCTCGTGCCAGATAAGGAGAAACTTCAAGACTTACAAAACCATCTGTTCCGTCCGATTCATCATAAACTGTTCTTAAAATATCACAAGCATCCTGAACATCTTTAACAGTTAATTCTTCATAAATTTCCTGTACATTTTTATTTTCTTTAACAAGTTGTTTTATCTGTGTATCGTAATCTGTTCCTTTTGAAATAGCTTTATTAAAAATACTCGGGTTTGAAGTAATACCCCGCAGTCCCTGTTCTTTAACTCTCTTTTTAATTTCTCCCTTTTTTATTTTTCCGCGTGTTAAATTATCGAGCCAGTAACTCTGTCCGTAATTAATAAGTTCATTTAAAACGCTCATAAAAATTTTCTCCTTTCAGAAAATCAGCGTCCTGCTAAAGATTTTGTTTTAATAATTTGTTTGTTAATCCCAAAATATAAATTTAGTTAAGTTAAATTATGAAAACCAAGAAGAACTTCATTTCTATAATTTTCCTCCGGTTCTTTTAATTTAATTATTGATTAACCTTTTCATTTTCAAACTTTTTTACTGCACTTCCATTTCCCGAGACTTTATCAAGTATCCAGTCAATCTGTTTTTTATCCAGCGTTTCATTTTCAAGCAAAGCTTCTGCAAGTGCATCTAACTTTATGCGGTTATCGTAAATAAGTGCTTCTGCCTTTTGTTCCATTTCCATTAATATTTTCTGGATTTCCTCATCGATAATTTGCTGTGTATGCTCACTGAAATCTTTCTGCTGGGAAAGTTCTCTGCCAAGGAAAGGATGTTCCTCTCCCTGTTTAAACATAACCGGACCAAGCTTTTCACTCATTCCCCAGTTACAAACCATCTTTCTTGCAATTCTCGTAACCTGCCTGAAATCTTCAGAGGCTCCATTTGTGACATCATCAAAAACAATTTTTTCGGCTGCTCTTCCTCCAAGTGCGACAGCAATTCTATCAAGAAGATATTTTTTCTTTAGGTTATATCTTTCTGTATCAGGAAGCTGCTCAGTCATCCCAAGTGAACGTCCTCTCGGTATTATAGTTACCTTTTGTAACGGGTCCGTGTTTGGAAGAAGTTTTGCAACAAGAGCATGCCCGGCCTCATGATAAGCAACAACTTTTTTCTCATCGTCATTTATTATTTCTTCACGTTCTGCACCGAGAAGAATTTTATCCCTGGCTTCTTCAAAATCTTCCATATTTACTTTTGTCTTATCTTTTCTAACCGCAAGTAAAGCTGCTTCATTAACAAGATTTTTTAAATCAGCACCTGAAAAACTTACGGTTCTTGCAGCAATATTAACCAGATTAATATCGTCATCGAGGGGAACGTGTCTTGTATGAATATCGAGAATTTTTTTGCGGGCGCCTTTCTGCGGAAAATCCAGCGTGATTCTCCTGTCAAATCTACCCGGTCTCGTTAACGCCGGATCCAGTACATCAGGACGATTTGTTGCAGCCATAACAACCACGGATTCATTCGGTTCAAATCCATCCATCTCAGCAAGTATCTGGTTAAGTGTCTGTTCCATTTCATCGTGTCCGCCGCCGAGACCTGCTCCTCTGACTCTGCCAACAGAATCAATTTCATCTATAAATATTACAGTTGGTGCTTCTTTCTTTGCATTTTCAAAAAGATCTCTTACACGCGAAGCCCCGACACCCACAAACATTTCTATAAATTCTGAACCGCTGATACTATAAAACGTCACATCAGCTTCTCCGGCGGTAGCCCTTGCCAAAAGTGTTTTACCTGTTCCGGGCGGTCCCATTAACAAAATTCCTTTTGGAATATCCGCCCCGAGTTTTGTGAACTTAGCGGGATTTTTCAGGTAATCAATTATTTCTCTTAAATCCTGCTTAGCATTTTCAAGCCCGGCAACATCATTAAAAGTAGCACCAGCTTTTTGTTTTTTGAATCTTTTAGCTTTTGATTTACCCATACCGAAAAGTCCATTACCGCCGCCTCCCATCATATTTCCCATTTGTCCCTGCATCTTTTTCCGGACATAAAAGAAATAACCCATTATCAGAATCCACGGGAGAGCCATTATCAATACATAAGTTAACCACGAATTGTCCTGTGATTCGGCATTTACCGTTACATTTTTTTCATCGAGAATTTTCATCAATTGATCATCATATACTGTCGGTTTTGTGGTTGAGAAATATTCAAATTTTGCTGTGTCATTCTTGGTATGAGAAGGGGGAAGAATCTTCGAATTAAATTTTCCTTTGATGTCATTTCCGTTCATAGTAATGTAATCTACATTTCCATTCTTTACCTGGTCTTTAAATGTGGAGTATGCAATGGTTGCAGTGGGATTTCCGCCGAATAAATTGAAGAAATATGAGAGCACTACCCAGAAGAGAAAAAACATGACAAGGTATTTCCACCAGCCGGTATTCTGAGGTATCCTGTATTCGGTTTTTATTTTTTTTCTGTTCTTATCCTGTTTCTCTTCGTCCATTTTATTGCCTTTTGTCCTTTGGACATTAATTAATGAAATACTGTTTCGTAAAACCAAACCTGAGAAATTTGATTGATAAGCAGATCACATTAATTGATATTTAATAAAAAATTACTTCTCCCAATATTTCCTTTTATCGTAATATTCGTGTATTGTATTTTCATAACTGCGCTCAACAGGAGTAGTAGGATTATACTCAGGACTGTTTTTTATTTCATCATCTATTACTTTTATTTTAAACCCTTCTATTTCTTTAACACTTCTCAGCATAGTTTCTTCTGTCATTATTTATCGCAACTTATTTTATATGTTGAACTTACAAATAGAAAATTCAATAAGGGTTTGTCTGTGTCACAAAAGACGGGTTATGAAAGGGTATAGCGCGAAAAATTCCGGTTTTATCTACTTAAGTCTGTATATGGCGAGTTCTGAAATTTTATCACCAATACTTAAAGAAGCCGTTGCGGCAGGTGATGGGGCGTTCAATACGTGAATCATTTTTTCTGCTTCAACAATTCTGAAATCGTCTGTAAGTTTACCATCTCTTTCAAGTGCCTGTGCACGAACTCCGGCTCCCCCGGGAACAATATCTTCTTCTCTTATCTCCGGAATTAATTTCTGAAGTGATTTTACAAATGCTTTTTTGCTTAAAGAACGGTAGAATTCTTTAAATCCCATTTTATAGTGTTTTGCTGCCATCTTCCAGAAACCTGGAAAAGAAAACATTTGTGAAATATCTTTAATTGAAATGTCACTGTGTTTGTAACCTTCACGTTTGAAAGCAAGCACTGCATTAGGTCCGGCTTCAACTCCGCCTTTCATCATTCTTGTATAATGCACCCCTAGAAAAGGAAACTTCGGATCGGGGACGGGATAAATTAAATTATTTACAAGATATTCTTTCTCTTTTCTTAATTTATAATACTCGCCGCGGAAAGGAATAATCTGCAACCCGGGATTAACTCCGCATAGTCTTGCAATTCTGTCTGAATAAAGTCCCCCGCAGTTTACAAGCAGGCTGCAATTGAATTCACCCCGGGTTGTTTCAACAACAAGCTGAGAAGAATCTTTTTTCAAAGATAAAAACCGGCAGTTCGTTTTTATTTCTCCGCCATTATTTTTGAAAATTTCCCCATACTTATTTGTTACAGGAGTGTAATCAACAATCCCGGTTTCGGCAACGAATAATCCTGCAATTCCGGCAGCGTGAGGTTCATATTCCGTTAACTCTTCGCCATGAAGTTTTTTAATTCCTTTTAAACCGTTTGCAATTCCCCTTTCTTCAAGCATTTTAAGTAAAGGAATTTCAGATTCATCTGTTGCAACTACAATTTTTCCGCATCTATCGTGCTTAATATTATTTTCTTCACAAAACCGGTACATCCGTTCTCTGCCTTCAACACAATTTTTAGCTTTAAGAGATCCGGGTTTATAATAAAGCCCGCTGTGGATTACTCCGCTGTTATGCCCGGTCTGATGAGCCGCAAGCCCGGATTCTGCTTCAATAACCAAAACGGAATATTTTGTTTTTTGTTTGAGCAGCATTGCGGTAGCCATTCCAACTATTCCGCCCCCTATAATTATTATATTAGTATTTGAAGTTGACATTTTACAGGTAAAAGAATTTTCGTGATATTAAATTTACATTTATGTTAAACTTTATGCACCATTTGAAGTGTCACTAATTTGTATTTTCAAATACTTTAAGATTAAAAGAAAAATTAATTATGAATAAAAAACAGAAAATAACGATTGTAATCGGACTGGCGATTATTGTAATTGTTTTTATCATCTGGCTTTCGTACGGAGGAGAACTTTTTACCAAAACACAGGTTTTAGTTGAAAAGAAAGATGAACTGTTCGGGACAACATACAAAGAATGGCAGGATAAATTTATCTGGGGACTTGATTATACTCTTTATATATCCGGCGCAACGGTTTTTGTTTGCGGAATATTGTTTTTTGTATTCAGAAAAAAGAAGGCGGTGCAATGAAAAAAATAATTAACATAACTCTGATAATTTCATTTTTTACAATACTTAACTTTGCCCAGGGTTTTAATGTAAAAGCCGCAGGCGAACAGACATTCAATTTTAAATCCGGCGGGGCTAACCAGGCATCCTTTCACAGTACTACCACACTTGAAGATGTTGATGGACTTACAAAAGAAATAAGCGGAACAATAACTTTTGATGTAAATGATTTCAGCACAGTTAACGGTAAAATTTCTTTCCCTGCTGTTTCGCTCAACACAGGCATTCCTAAAATGGTAAAAGATTTACAGAGTGACTCGTGGCTTGATGCAGAAAAGTATCCTGAGATTTCTTTTAAAGTTAAAAAGGCGGTAAATATTAAAAAGGTTTCCGATAGTAAAATTGAAGCTGATATTATAGGTGATTTCTTTCTTCACGGAGTAACAAAAGAAGATACGGCACACGCAACAATAACTTATCTTGATGAAAGTCCCGTTACGCAGCAGAGAATGCCGGGAGATTTACTCGGTGTGCAGGCGGAGTTTTTCATTAAGCTTTCAGATTATAATATTAAACATTTGCTGCTTGGAAAAAGAGTTGCCGAAAAGATTGATATAAAAGTAAATCTGGTTGGTTCGAATAAAGTGAACTTGTGAAAATTGGTTAATTTTAAAAACAGAATAGCGCAAATCATTTGTAGAAATGATTAATAGGTAGCCAGCCTTAGAGGGCTATTCAAATCTGAGAGACAGTGCTGCAAACACTGTCTCTCGTTAGTTAAAAATTGTTTTTATTAGCTTCCGCTTCTCCTTTATTATTCATTTAATTTGCCACGATAAATTAAATTTAACCCGGGTTCAGATACTAAAAAGAAAACCTCATTTTCAAATAATACTGCTCCATATATATGTGTCCTCGGTATAAAGAAATTAAACAGATATTCAATATCACTTCCATTATAGTGTGCCAAGCCATCTTTCATTTCTATAAATATATCTTTAGAATTTCTTCCCCAGATATAATGGTAAAAATTTGTGTTATCCAATTTAAATACTGTTTGAAACTTATTATTAACTCGCCTTGCTATTTCGGTTCTTAAAACAAAATATACTTCATTATTAATTAGACTAATATTTGCCCAGTAACTGTCCCATATAGAAGAAAATAGCTTAGTATATTTGTCCTGGTTGTAACTATAAATAAATGTGGTGTCATAAGTATTGCTGATTTTAATAACCTGCAAATAAATTTTTTCATCTGTTTTATTTTTATAAAGATTCTCAACGACTCCTTCTAATTTATTAGTATCGAACATTGTCCAAATACTATTTTTATAATTTGCTATAACACTATTATTAAACAAACCATTACTATCAGGATAAGCACCGAAAGCAAAAAAATTGTCTGGTGATTCCCCCCACATATTATCAAATACAATATCACTATGCCCATCTTTTGTTAGTCGAGCAAATAAATTCCAGCTATTTCCATCAAATCTCCATACGCTTCCATTATCAGCGCCTGTAAAAATATTATCGCCCGAAAAACCATAAATTGATTTGATATTAAAAAGACCCGGAGCCCCATACAATGTCCACTTCTCACCGTTAAAATGAGCAAGTGATTTTTCCGAATATCCTGAGCTTACGCACCACACATCTGTGGGAGAACTTCCCCACATACGGTAGTAAGTATCATAAGGGGCATCTAAGGTATCCACAGTCCAAACATAATCCCGCCTGCCGGGCTGTACATTATCATCCGGAGGATTAGTGATTGAATCTTTTTTGCAGGAGGTAAAAATCAGTGCAAAAAGTGAAATAAAAATTAAAAGTAGTATTCTCATAAGAAATCAATAAATAGAAGATTGCTTGAAATGTTCCTTGCTGAAATTTAATTAATTCAATTATTAGAAACTTCATTTTCTGTTTTACTGATTTTTTATATTTGCAATCAACTCACAAAAAAGAATAGAATGAAAAAAACTATAACAATCTTCGGCAGCGCACGCCCTGTTGAAGGCGAAGATGAATTTAATACTGCATATAACCTTGGAAAATTTCTAGCCCAAAAAGGATTTAATATCTGCACCGGCGGTTACCAGGGAATTATGAATGCTGTCAGCAAAGGTGCAAATGAAGCAGGCGCGGAAGAAGTTATCGGTGTTACGGTTAAAGGCTGGAGTTCTGTTCCGAGTAAATATTTAACGAAAGAAATCTGCTGTGAAAATCTGAATTTACGTTTGGAAAAACTGATCGAACTTGGTGATGCTTATGTTGTTCTGCAGGGCGGAACCGGAACTCTGCTTGAACTTGCTCTTGTATGGGAAATGATGAACAAAAAGATGATGGTAACAAAACCAATTGTTATCCCATTCAACAATGTGGAAAGAAATAGCTGAAATAATTGATAAGCAATTAACGATTGAAAAACGTGTTACGGGACTGGTGAAAAATTTTGAAACTGTTGAAGAAATTGCGGAATATCTGGCAGTTAACCTTCAGGATTAAAGTGTATAATAAATTTAATGTAAGTTATTTTCTTTTCTTCCAGAACCCGGGTTTACGAGCCAGGTGAGTAATTGCGACAATAAAGATCTCATCTTTTTTATATTGATAAATGACAGCAAAAGGGAATCTGTTAGTTATACATTTCCTGGTATTCTTTGAAAGTTTTGGAAAAGCTTTCGGGAATTCAATTATTCTCCGGATGGTTAAATAAACTTCTTCAAGAAATTCAATTCCCAGGTGATCTTTTTGCTCCTCCTAAAAATCTACCGTATCTGAAAGTTCATTCCTTGCTTTGGGATGAAATGAAAATTTCAACCTTTATACCGTTTCTTTATTTCAGAGAATACCTGTTCTCCATCGATTGATTTTACTTTGCCTTCCTTATAATCCCTTATCCTTCTTTCGGATTCCTCAGCCCAGGCTTTATTTATTTCTTCCTGCGATGGTAAATTTAAGCTTTCTATTAATTTATCTGCTAATTGGGCACGATCTTCACGCGGGAGCAGAAGTGCTTCGTTTACAAATTTTTTTGCTAATTCAGTCATAACTTTATCCCGACATAATTTTTGTTTTAAATATATTATGTAAAAAGGCTATTCGCAACATTGTTTATTCTCATACTTAAACTCTATTTATCAGCCTTCAATGTTAGCACATCGTTATAGCAACCTTAGTCTTGAAGGTTCCACAGATTTAGCACAGCATCGTAAACCATATCGACAGTCAATTCTTTTATACATTTAAATTGAACATCTTCGCGGGAGCAAATTAAAGGACGGGGAGAATAAATAAAACAGGGAGAACAATCCAGGTTTAATCTTACAATATTATGTTCCGTTTTCCATGGGTGAATGTAGTGTGGATTAGTAGGACCAAGTATTGCAACAACCTTCAGTTTCAAAGCAGAAGCAACATGCATAAGACTTGAATCGTTTGAAACAAACACTTTACATCTTGCCATAAGTGCGGCGCTTTCAGCCAGGTTTCCGGATTGTATTACAAATGCGTTTTCAGAATTAATTTGTTCTTTAATTTTAATCTTTAATTCATCTTCTTCAGGTCCGCCGAAGATTAATATTTTTGCTTTTTTTCTGCAATTAATTTTTTACCAAGTTCAGCGAATTTTTCCGGTTCCCATCTTCTTTTAATTTGATTTTTTAAAACTGCAGAACCGGGATGAAAACCAATTAACAAATCTGAATCTTCAATTTTATTTTCTTTGAAAAAATTCAAAGCAAAATTTTCATCTTCCATTTTTAATGGAAACTTAAGATGATGGTTCTTCATCAAATTTTTTATTTAATAATTTTTCAATGAGTTTAATGTTTGTCTGAACATTATGTATTGAATCATTTTCCAAAACACGGATATTATTTAAATCTCCCAGGTTTTGTAAATCTTTTCTAAGGTATTTTACTGCAACTTTTTTTTCTGCACCAATTAAAAAGTTAATAACGTTGTATTCTTTTCTGTTGGAAGGATAAACATTTATTGTAACATCATATTTTTTTCTTAAACTCAATATATATTTGAGAGATCTCAGTGCCCCTTCCTTTATAAAATCAAAATGAAAAACACTACTGAAATCAGGATTCCTTTCATACATATCCTTTACGCCTTTAAACATAACAAGCGCATCTATCTGCGCTGAAGGAAGTTTTTTCCGAAGAAGCTCAAGTGCGGGAGTAAACATAAGTGCGTCGCCAATTCCGGAAAGGGCAAGGATAAGAATTTTCATTTATTCTTAGTTATTATTAATAAGTTTCATTCAATATAAAAAAATAAGCGGCTAAAGAGCCGCTTATATAAAAAAGATTTAACGGGGTTTATTTTCCCGTTGTATCGGGACTGGAAACAGAATCACTTCTTAACTTTACCTTGTTTTATCATTGCCTGGTACTTTGCAATGTTTGCTTTTACGTTCGGATCATTAGGATACATTGCCCCGAGTCTTTGCCAGATTCCCAGGAGTTTATCATAATCCTTCAGGTTCTCGTATGTTTCAATAAGAATTCTGTACGGATTATAATACGATTGAACATCTCCCGGGTTTTCTTCAAGCGCTTTGAGACCTTTCTTTTCAACATCTGCAGCAATTGCTTTATATTGTTTAACAGCCCCGGCATTCCAGTACATATTGCCCACCTCAAACTCAATCTGGTAATCCATAGGAATATTTTCTCTTGGAATTTTCTTTTCCATTTCATCCAGAGTTGCGATTGCTTTTTGATCCTGGTTTGTGTTGATATAATAGATTGTCAGCCGCATAAAAGCATTGCGGTAATTCTGTGTCATTCTTACGTGGTTATCATCAAAAAAGATTTTAGGATTATTTAATCCTCTGAATTTGAATCCGGGTTTGTAATCTTTGCTGTAGCCCGGATTTTCTTTCAGTTCTTTTTCCATAACATCTACGTTCACAAACTCAACTCCCTGTTTACGTTTTTCAGGAACAAGACGAAGTGCCATTCCTTCCATTTTCAAGTAATCCTGCAATCCTATTTTACTGTCATCACTGCAGGTTACTGCAAAGTAAATTGGACGCTGCCAGTTGTTTGCTTCCACAATTTCCTTAACCATTAAATCCTGCACTCTTACTGCTTTCACCTTACCGAAAGTAAGTGTGTTGTTCATTGTAAACTGAATATCGCCCTGTTTCATTACGGATGAATCAGAGATATCATAAGTCTGATAAACATCTTTCATTGTTTGTTGTGCATTCGGCTTTGGAACAGGAATTGTAATTTTCTGCGGCTCCCATTGTATAGGCCTCAACTGGTCAATCTGTTCATCACTCATTCTTATTCTTACAGTTCCTACTCCGTACGGATCATTATTTTTTAATTGTTCAATGTACCAGTTTGTATTAAGCAAACTGAGGTTAGCAATTATTACATCTCTTCTTATACCTTCAACATCCTGCAAGTACCAGAGAGGGAATGTATCATTATCTCCGTTCGTAAACAGAACAGCATTCGGCGCACAGCTTTGAAGAAGATTATAAGAATAATCCCACGGTACCCAGTTCTGTGAACGATCGTGAGTATAATAATTTGTAACCAGCATATTATACGGCACAAATACAACTCCGAATGCAAGGATACCGACGATACTTGCCGATCTTAAACTTTCAGCAGTTATTTTTTCCATCGCAAGATCGATTAGTCCGCGCACACCTATAGCTATCCATATAGAAAAGACGAAGAAAGCCCCCACATAAAAATAATCTCTTTCTCTCGGCTGAGGCTGCTGCTGGTTCTGATAAAAAGCTGTAAGATATCCCATCAGGATAAACATAACCATAAAGACCGCAGCCATCTTCCAGTCTTTCCTGAAATGGAAATAGATTCCGAGCAATCCAAACAGCAGGGGAATACCATAGAGTGAATCTTTAGCATCGCCACCAAAATGAATGCCCCCAAGGATACCGCTGAAAACATTACCTATAGAGTTGAATGGTGCAATGTCGGGTCCATCATCCTGCTGCCATCCTTCACGACCGGCATAATTCCAGAACCAGTACCGGGTCATCATATGATTCATCTGGTAACGGTAGAAGAAATCGAGATCACTTGAGTAATCATTATAAACCATCATCTGGTGGGGTTCTGTTGCAAATCTTCTTTTGAAGATCGGAAAATCACCGTACTGTTCCCTGTTAAGATAGCTTACAAGTTCTGTGAAATTATCAGGGTCATTTTCGTTCATCGGCGGATTCATATTTGATCTGATAATAACCATTGCATAGGTTGTAAACCCGATCAGCACAAAAATGAATGACATTACTATCAGATGAAAAGTTGGCTTACCTTCCCTTCTTGCATAAATTACTCCGTACCACAACGCCCCGAAAATTACCGCAATTATTACTACTGCGAGGAAGCTGTTATCGCCTGCAATATATGCCATAAGTTCGGGTAATAATTTTACAACTCCCGGGTAAGTAACAAAAAGAGCAACGCCACCTATAATCAACGGGAGGTAGAATGAGTTACGTGAGAAAATCTGTTTGTAGAATATTCCCATTACCAGCGCACTTATTCCAAGTGCAATCAGTTTGAACTTTGTATCATAAGCCTGGTAATCCTCCGGTGAAGGAGGTGTAGTTGAGGTTGAGCTTGCCCACATTGCAAGGGAAATAATAATTAACAGTGCAGCGTGTACTAAAAATATATAAGCTGTTTTTTTACAGGCTTCTTCATCAACCAGGTATTTTCTGAAAAGAATTATCATTGTTACCGGAACTATTGCAAGCACAGCCATAAGGTGAACACCTGTGGCAATTCCGATCAGGTACGCAATCATTAAAATATATTTTTCATTATCGGTTCTGTCTGCCTGTTCATTCCATTTTATTATCAGCCAGGTAACAAGGGCTACAAGAAAAATACTGGTTGCGTATACTTCAGCTTCAACACCGTTAAACCAGAATGTATCACTAAATGAAAATGAAAGAGCTCCTATTGAAGCAGCTATATAAGTTGCTACTGCATCGAGTGTGTTTTTAGGAGTTTTACCTTTGTAGTTTTCGATCAGCTTTACTGCTATCAGGTAAAGGAGCAGGATTGATAAGGCACTTGTAAGGACCGAGATGGTGTTAAATCTTAAACCTATGTTAGCGACAAAAGGAATCATAGAAAATATTTTACCGAGCAGAAGGAAAAACGGGGCTCCCGGGGGATGCGGCACCTGCAGGTAATAACCCGAAGCAATAAACTCTCCGCAATCCCAGAACGAAACTGAAGGCTGTACTGTTGAAAATAGTACGAACAGCGATATCAAAAACGTTATAGCCGCAAATATTTTGTGAAGAACCTTATAACTCATCTTAACCTCAAATGAAAAGAATCTTAAAAATTACTTAGTATGATTTTATTTATCAATGGTAAAAACGGATGTTCCGGACGGATTTTTCCCCGTCACCTCCGTCCGCAAATAAATAGGATGGCAGATAAATGATTCCGTGAATTAAAATTACTATTCTTCCTTCTTCCTAAAAAGATTTTCCAGTTTTGATCTGTCTGCCGGTACGTAATATTTCTCATAAAGGTCTTGTAAATTCCTCAGGGAAACTGTGTCAAAATCCTCTTCATCTTTGTGCATTTTCTGGTACAGTTTATACATTTCATTTTCTTCCCGCGTAAATTTCCTCTCATATTTTTTTAATGCTTCAAGATATTTTTGCTGATCTCTGAAAGCCATAGTATCCTCCGTAATATTGTGAGGAATTTGAAAAATTACGCTTCAAATTAACTATTATATATTTCAAATAACAAGTTTATTGAATGATGTTAATTACTCTTACATAAAATTATACTTATTAATGAAGATTGTTCTTTTACGGATTATATTTGCACTATTATTTTCCGGGAACGAAGTGTTTGACGAATTTGTTTAATAAAAGTTCAACATATCATTGGAATTATGAAATCTAATTATCAGCCGTCAGTTTCTGTTATTCTAACAGTTTTTAACAGGGAAGAATTATTAAAGAGATCAATAAATTCTCTTCTCTCACAATCATTTCATAACTGGGAGCTTATTGTAATAGATGATGGCAGTACCGATAATTCTTATAAGATACTTGCAGAATACCAAAATCTCTTTAATAACATTAATGTTTACAAGCAGGAAAACAAGCAACTAGCTTTCAGCAGGAACAAGGGAATAAATCTTTCATCGGGAGAATATATTACTTTTCTGGATAGCGATGATGAATATGAAGAAGATCATTTATTGGTAAGGATAAATTATATGAGGAGCCATCCGCAAATTGATTTTATTCATGGGGGAGTAAAAGTTATCGGAGATGAGTTTGTCAGAGACAAAGATAATCCGCATTGTTTTATTCACCTTTCAGAATGTACAATAGGCGGAACTTTCTTTGGGAAAAGTAAGGTTTTTAAGATGCTTAACGGGTTCAAAGAAAATATTTACAGTGAAGATTCCGAGTTTCTTAAAAGAGCGGCTGAAAAATTTAAAACCAGGAAGATAAATTTTGATACTTATATTTATCACCGCGAAGCTGCTGACAGCATAACGCACAATTATGTCCCTGAAAAAATTCAATTATTATAAAATATATAAACCGTACGGGGTTCTTTCTCAGTTTACTGATCCTGCCGGTCGTGCAACCTTAAAGAATCTATATAATTTTCCCGGCGGAGTTTACCCTATTGGCAGATTAGATTCGGACAGCGAAGGACTTCTTCTTTTAACCGATGACAAATCCCTCACCGATTTCCTTTTAAATCCTGCGAATAAGCATAAAAGGGAATATCTCGTTCAGGTGGAAGGTATACCTGAAAAAAGAGATTTAGAGAAATTAAAACATGGTATTGTGCTTAAAGATAGAAAAACACTTCCGGCTGAAGCAGAAATTATCAGTAATCCTAATCTTCCTCCACGTTATCCCTCAATCAGATTTAGAAAAAATATTCCTGATTGCTGGTTAAAAATAATTTTAACCGAAGGAAAAAACAGGCAGGTAAGGAGAATGACTGCGGCTATAGGGTTCCCTACTTTAAGACTTGTTAGGGTAAGAATGGAGAATATTAAAATCGGGAATATGAATCCCGGGGAAGTACAAAGGCTTGATGAAAATGAATTAGCCGGATTGATTAAAATAAAAAAGGCGGTAAAATAATCACCGCCGGTTGAAAACTATTTCAGTTCTGAAGTACAATGTGAACAACGTGTAGCTTTAATAGGAATCTTTTCCAAACAATAAGGGCAATCTTTGGTTGTCGGTGCTTCCGGTGGAATTTCTGCTTCTTTTCTTTTCATTTTATTCATTGATTTTATAACCATAAAGATTGCAAAAGCAACTATTAAAAAGCTAATTACTGTATTAATAAAAACACCGTAATTAAGCGTAACCGCTCCGGCTTTTTGTGCAACTTCAATTGTTGCGTATGGTCCAGCAACAGCAGCGCCCTCTTTTAAAACCAAAAAGAGATTTGAAAAATCTACATTACCCAAAAGTAAACCAATTGGCGGCATTATTACATCAGCCACAAGTGACTTTACAATTGTTCCGAATGCTGCGCCAATTATAATACCTACCGCCATATCAATGACGTTGCCTTTCATGGCAAACTCTTTAAATTCTTTCCACATATTTCCCTCACTATTATTAATTGATGGTTATGATTAGAGTTGAGTAAGGTCAGTTCCTCACAACTAATATATAATTATAATCTTAGATTTAATAATGCGGAATTGTTTTGACTTAAATGAATAATTTATTCTAAATTATATTAGTTTAATTTTTTAAGCAATCTTCAGACATAAGGTATAAAATTTAAATATTTTAAATTAATCAGGGATATTGAATCAATAAATCGGAGGATAAAATGGCAGATCAGGGAAAAAAAATTAGTGTTGCAGCCTTTTTAGTTGGGGGAATTCTAGGAGCATCAGCCTCCTTACTATTTGCTCCTAAAAGCGGGGAAGAAATCAGGGGCAATATAAAAGCTCAAGCCGAAGGATATTTGCAGGAAGTAAAATCGAGAATGGATAAAATGATTAATCGTTCAAAATCTTCTGCAGAGCTCTTGAAAGGAAAAGCTGAAGATATTTTGGAATCCGTTAAGCTATACGCAAACGGTAAAATGGAAAAACCTCTTTCAGTTATTGAAAAAGAAATTACCGGACTCAGGGCAGCTATTACGGCGCTTAAAGCCACATATTCAATCAAACCAGATATTCATGAATCCATCACCGGGAAAGGAAACGGGCAAATAACCCTGAATGAATTTGAAGATGAAACATTACCCAAACATATAGGAATGGGTAAAGGAAAAAATCTGAGAAATTAGTTTTTAAGTGTTTTAAGCTGAATAAAATTCTTTTCGGGTAGTCGATACCAGTAAAATAAAAACAAGGGGAGTCTACATTTTTTCTGATTTATTTAATTAGAAATCCTTAATTTCAAATAACAAATAATATAATCCTGCCATAAAAAACTAGGTCATACTAATGATAAAAAAAATTACAGTTGTACTCTTCCTGGTTATTTTTATTTCCATCCCGGGAATTGCTCAGGAGAATAACTATGTAGATGGTGAATTAATTATACAGCTAAAAAGTAATGCATCACTTAATAAATTTATAACGTCTTTTCAATCTATTGATTTGAAAGACGTCAGGCTTCTTTCTAAGAGAATGAATATCTGGCTGTTTCAATATAATCCTGCCAAAGTTTCTTCAGAGGATGTATTATTCCAGATAAGGCAAAACAAAGAAGTAAACATTGTTCAGTTCAATCACTTTGTGCAAAGCAGGAACAACAGTTCAGTGTTATCAAACTTTCCTGACGATCCTATGTTTGATCAACAGTGGGCGTTGAACAATACGGGACAGTCCGGGGGAACTCCCGATGCTGACATTGACGCACCCGAAGCGTGGGATATAACAACCGGCGGATTAACAAAACTTGGAGATACAATTGTAGTTGCTATTGTTGATGGCGGATGCGATCTGAATCATGAAGATTTGATTTACTGGCGCAATTATGCAGAGATTCCGAACAATGGAATAGATGATGATAATAACGGATATATTGATGATTACAGGGGATGGAATGCTTATAATAATAATGGAAATATTCCTTCCGATTTTCATGGCACTCATGTTTCAGGAATAGCTGCTGCACATGGAAATAATAATTTGGGCGTATCGGGAGTAAACTGGATTACCCAGGTAATGCCGGTTGCAGCATCATCGGGAACGGAAGCTATTGTAGTCGCCGGATATGGATATGTGCTGGAAATGAGAGCACTGTATAATGAAACTAACGGAGCTGAAGGAGCTTTTATTGTTGCAACTAATTCATCATTCGGAGTTGATTACGGACAACCTGAAAATTATCCAATTTGGTGTGCAATGTATGATTCTATGGGAGTTCAGGGAATTTTAAGTTGTGCCGCAACAGCCAATCTAAATATTAATATTGATGTTCAGGGAGATGTTCCTACTGCATGCCCAAGCCCATTTATGATTTCCGTAACAAACACAACAAGAAATGATTTGAAAAACAGCGGTGCTGCCTACGGACTTGAGACAATTGATCTCGGTGCACCGGGGACCACTATTTTATCAACCACACCAGGTAATTCATATTCAAATCTTACAGGAACTTCTATGGCTACTCCAGAAGTTACTGGAGCTATAGCATTAATGTATGCCGCAGCAGATTCAGGTTTGATGGAACTTTATAAAACCGATCCGGCATCTGGTGCAATTATATTCAGAGATTATTTGTTTGCCGGTGTTGATGTGATTCCCGCTTTAGAAGGAATAACAGTTACCGGGGGAAGATTGAATGTATTTAATGCAGTAACTGAAGTTTCTCAATATTCTTCGACTCCAGTTGAACTTTCATCTTTCACTGCAAACACAAATGAAGACAATGTTAATGTTCAATGGGCAACTGCTACAGAATTAAATAATAAAGGATTTGAAGTTGAAAGAGCCAAATTTAATAATGCTGCAGGAACCAGGAGACGAATATAAAAAGATAGCTTTTGTAAGAGGTAACGGAAACAGAACTGAAAAACAGAATTATAATTTTGTTGATAAATCGCTAGCACCCGGAAAATATTTTTACAGACTTAAACAAATTGATTTTGGCGGAGTTGCTGATTACAGTAACGAAATAGAAGTTGAAATTAAAGATCCTGTTGATTTCAGTCTTTCACAGAATTATCCCAACCCGTTTAACCCAACTACGAAAATAAATTTTACTTTACCAGAAAGATCATCTGTAACAATTAATGTTTACACTATTATTGGTGAACTTGTTAGCATAGTTGTAAAAAATACTTTTGATGCAGGTTATCAGTCGGTTAATTTTAATGCTGCAAACTTACCATCAGGAGTTTATGTATATAGAATAGAAGCAAAAGGAATCAGCAGAACGTTTGTATCATCCCAAAAAATGCTGCTGGTAAAATAATCTCACTCAAATAAAGATTTTAATAAACCCGGTTTAATACCGGGTTTTTTATTAAAGGCAACATAAAAATTCCTGCAGATTATTTAAAATAAAACAAGTTTTAAATATATATTCGGATTAAACTTATTTTTCTCTTTCTCTGTTTCCACATTAAAGTAATCCTATTTTTTTGTTAAACTGGTAAAAATAATATGTCAAAAAACAGACTTGAAGCTTTCAGCGACGGAGTACTGGCAATAATCATAACCATAATGGTTCTTGAGATGAAAGTACCGCACGGTGCAGACTTCGCTTCTTTGCAACCGGTGCTTCCGGTTTTCTTCAGTTACATTTTAAGTTTCGTTTATATCGGAATTTACTGGAATAATCATCATCATATGCTGCACACTGTTCAGAATGTTACCGGCGGAATACTTTGGGCTAACCTGCATCTTTTATTCTGGTTATCTCTTTTCCCCTTTGTTACAGGGTGGATGGGAGAAAATTATTTTTCCGCAGCAACATTAGCACTTTATGGAAGTGTTTTATTTTTTGCAGCTGTTGCTTATTTCATTTTGCAAAATGTTATTATTCGGAGTCAGGGAAAAGAGTCATTATTGGCACAAGCTGTGGGAGGTGATATTAAAGGAAAGTTATCTCCGGTTTTTTATCTGGCTGGTATAGCTGTTTCTTTTGTGTCTCCCATAATTTCAGAATTTCTATATGTTGGCGTTGCTTTGATATGGCTTATTCCTGATAAACGGATTGAACGAGTGATGGGAACCGAAAAATCTTAAGCATGGTTTTATTATTTTCGATAAAATAATTTTATATAAAAACAGCGGTTTATAATTGAAAAGATTAGTTAATATTTCAAAACAGGAAGATATTTTTCCAGAATACAGGGATACACCAATTGGTCTTCTTCTAGAATATCATAATCTAGAGCGTTCCCCTGATACTTACACAAAAGCACAGCTTCTGGTAGGAATGTGTATGGATAACCGTAAACATCTTCATATTCCGGATAACTTTGCTTTTATAATTAGAACAGGCGGCGCAAACTTAAGATACAGTGAGTTCAAAGTTTCCTACGCTATATCTGTTGGAGATGTCAGGCATATTGCTCTTATTGGTCATAATAATTGCGGAATGGTTAACCTCGTTTCACGTAAAGAACAGTTTATTAATGGTCTTGTTGAAAAAGCCGGGTGGGACAGGGAATGGGCTGAAGAACACTTTATGCATTTTGCACCGATGTTTGAAATTGGAAATGAAATTGATTTTGTACTAAGCGAAGCCAAACGGTTAAGACAGAGATACCCTAAAATTAAAATAGCCCCTATGCTTTATAAAGTTGAAGATAATCGTTTGTATCTGATTAATGAATAATTAATTGCCAATCTTTATTTTGCTAAATACCTGATTTGAAATGAATATTCAGATAATCGGTACAAAAAAATGCCGGGAAACTCAAAAAGCAGAACGATTTTTTAAAGAAAGAAAAATTCCGTTTCACTTCAGGGATCTTAATGAAAAAGGTTTATCCAAAGGTGAGCTTGAAAATATAACCTCTAAAGTAAATATGGAAGACTTAATCGACACAGAAGGAAAAAGATATAAAGAACGCGGATTGAATTTTATGGTTTTTAATGTTGAAGAAGAATTGTTAAATGATTCATTATTGTTTAAAACTCCGATAGTTAGAAACGGCAAATTGTCTTCTTCAGTTGGTTATGTGCCGGAATTATGGAGTATATGGATTAAAGAAAAATAAGAGTTTGATTTTATAAAGATTGAGATATAACTAGAATTGCAGTGTGGCGGGAGGAGTTTTATCGCCAGAACGCAAAAGACTTTGAGGATTTTTATCTTCAGAGATTCCAAGGCACCTTTGACATCTTGAACAGAAATAAACATACTTTGTTACATGCGGAACCTCAAGCTTGCAAACCCATACCTCATCAATTTTTTCCCCGCAGCTTTTACAGGTAGTTTCCAGATTTTCCTTAACTAATTCCTTTGTCATAAATTATCCTCAGTTCTATTTAGACTCACAAAAAGGAATTTGGTTGGTTATTTAGTTTAATAAAAATTTCAGAAAAAGAATATTCAATACTTTATGAAAAACATTAGAAATCAACTTCCCCAATTTAACTATTATCCGCCTTTTGTGATAACTCACGGTTCTTTTTATCTTGAATGCGTGGATTATTAGAAAATTGTTACATCACCCGATATTAGTTTCCCGAACTTCATAATTTTTCTGTTTTACATACTGCTTATTTCCGGCTTAGGTTTTATGAAAGATATAATATTCAATATAAAAGAATTCTTAAATTTTCCTTTAACCCATATAGGAACCACTGAAATAACCATCTGGTCTGTTCTCTATTTCATTTTTCTAATCTTTCTTCTTTTCTATCTTACAGGCAAAATCAGAAAATGGGCGGTTTATTCTCTTCTCGCAAAAAGCAAAATTGATATTGGAGTAAGAATTGCGGTTGGTACAATTCTCCGTTACGTAGTGCTGGTAATTGGTTTGATAATCGTTTTGCAGACAGTCGGTCTGAACCTGAGTGCTATTACTGTTCTTGCCGGTGCTCTTGGTGTTGGTATAGGTTTTGGCCTTCAGAATATAACGAACAATTTTGTAAGCGGCATTATCATCCTTTTTGAAAGACCAATAAAAGTCGGGGACAGGATTGAAGTTGGTGATGTCAGCGGTGATGTAATAAGTATTTCTATGAGATCAACAACTATTGTTACAAATGATAACATTTCCATAATTGTCCCCAATTCTGATTTTATCTCTTCTAAAGTAATTAACTGGAGTCATACAGATCGGAACATCCGTTTTAACATACCGGTGGGAGTTTCCTATAAAGAAGATCCTGAAATTATAAAAAAACTATTACTGGAAGTGGCTGATGAGAATGGTGGAGTTTTAAATAAACCTGAATCAGATGTTCTTTTTAAAGAATATGCGGATAGTGCTCTCATATTTAATTTAAGAGTCTGGACGCGGGAATATATAACCCGCCCGAATGTGCTTAAGAGTGAGATTTATTACGCAGTATTTAAAAAGTTTAAAGAAAACAATATTGAAATTCCTTTTCCACAGCGTGACCTGCATATTAAAAGTGAAGAAGTGAAAACAAAATCTTCATAACCAGAAAGGTTTAAATGAAAGCAAAAATTATTTTCTTAATGATAATTGTAGTGTTATTTACTGTTTTTGTTTCTCAGAATACTGAGATTGTAACAGTCAAAGCTTATTTCTGGGAATTTCCAATGTCGGTAATCGTTTTGATATCTCTCGTCGGGTTATTCGGAGTTGTTTTTGGCTTTATAATAGCTAAATTATTTGATAGACCGAAGATTAATAAGGAAAGAAAAAAAGAGTTTTCCGGAGATAAAAAAAACATCACCGGGTAGATACACTCTTTTAAATAAGGGAATTCTATTTTTGTTACAAATTTTATCAATCTAAAATAAAAACTGTTTGTACAAAAGCTAAAATGGATCCCTGGAACAGAAGAAATATTTAAGTAATAGCGCCTCAATCCAAACAGCGGAAAATTATATTTCCTTGCTTATTGCTTAAATTGATTGTAAATTTACTCAATTGATTCGCCCTTAAATGGGCGATTTTTATTTCTATGAACTTTTTTGAGAAAAATATTTACGATCTTATTGAAAAGGTTGTTGGTAACAGAAACTACTTTTTAATTGATCTTATTATAAGAGGTGAAAGTAACAACCGCGTGATTGAAGTCTATATTGATGCTGAAAATAACGTCACTGCTGAAAACTGCGCTGAGATTAGTCGTGAATTAAATAAAAAGTTTGAAGAAGAAAATATTTTTGAATCCGGTTACAGACTTGAAGTTTCTTCACCAGGAGTAAACAGACCTTTAAAGTTCTTAAAACAATTTCCCAAGCATATTAACAGAAAATTTAATGTTTCTTACAGGGAAACAGAGAATGTTAAGAAATTTACCGGAACACTAAAAGCAGTTGAAGAAAATAGCCTGGTTTTTGTTAATAGTAACCGGGAAGAAATCAGGATTGAATTTAATAAAGTTATAAAAGCCCAAGTAATAATCAGTTTTTCTTAGAGGAGAAGAAAGCATAAATGAATACAGAGATTGTCGAATCCTTTGCCCAGATGGTAAGGGATAAAGGTATTGATAAAGACGTATTGGCAGGTATTCTGGAAGAAATATTCGGTCTGCTGGTCAGAAAAAAATACGGTGAAGAAGTCAAATATGATGTTGTTGTAAATATGGACCGTGGAGATATCGAAATATTTCTTGAAAGAGAAATTGTAGATGTAGTCGAAGATCCGAATCTGCAGGTTAGTCTTGAGGAAGTTAACCGTAAGGGAAATGAAGAGGAGCTTGAAGTTGGTGATGATTATGTTGAAAAAATTCAGCTTGCAACATTGGGACGCAGATTAATTACTCTGGCAAAACAAAGTTTGAATCAGAAAATAAGGGAAATTGAAAAAGATATTATATACAATGAATATAAAGAGCTGCTGGGCGAAATTGTAGTTGGAGATATTTATCAGATACGGAAAAGCGACATACTTGTTAATCATAATAAAAACGAGCTGGTTCTCCCCCGATCCGAACAAATTCCTTATGAAAGATATAAAAAAGGAGAAACGATCAGGGCAATTGTTAAAGAAGTACGCAAAGGAAACAGCGGTCCCGTTATTGTTGTCTCAAGATCGGATAACATGTTTTTGAGAAGACTTTTTGAAATTGAAATACCTGAAATTTATGATGGAATAATAGATATTAAAGCAATTGCCCGTGAACCCGGTGAAAGAGCTAAGGTTGCCGTAGAATCACAGGACAATAGAATAGATGCGGTTGGTGCTTGTGTTGGAATGAAAGGCGTTAGAATTCACGCGATAGTAAGAGAGCTGAATAATGAAAATATAGATGTTATCAACTATTCTGAAGATTCAATAACTTTTATACAAAAGGCACTTGCACCGGCAAAACTGAAAAAGATTGAAGTTGATGATGATGAAAAGAAAGCTATAGTTACTGCAGATGCAGACCAGGTTTCACTTATAGTTGGTAGAAATGGTGTTAATATCAGGCTTGCAATGAAACTGACCGGATATGAAATTGAAATACTAAGAGAGGAAAGACCTCTCGATGAATATGAAGAAGATATTGAACTGATAGACCTGAAAGAAGAACTTGGGCAGGAAGTTTATGAACTGCTTATTAATCATCGTTATGATACTGCAGTCGAAGTTCTTCAGGCAGGTCCAGAAAAATTAAAAGAAATTGAAGGACTGGATGAAGATAAGATTAAAGAAATTATTGATATAATTAAAGAACAGTTTGAAGAAGAAGAATAGGATTAAAAACAGATAAGGATATTATGGCAGAAGCCAAGTCAAAAAAAGTCAGAGTTTATAAATTAGCTTCCGAATACAATTTATCGGCAGAGCAACTCATTGAATTCCTGAAGAAAAAAGGACATGAGATTAAGTCTCACATGTCGCTGGTTACAGATGATATGTTAAAGGATATTCAGGATCATTTCAAAAAGGATATTGAGAAAGCCGAAAAGCATTATAAGAAAATAGCCGAATTCAATAAAAAAAGAATTGAAAGATCTGAAGAGGAAGAAAAGAAAACTAAAAAAGAAGAAGAAGTTACTACTGAGGAAATTGAAGCGGTAAAAGGAGAAGAAACATCCCAGGTTCCTGCTGAAGAAACAGAAGTGAAAATTCCCGAAGAACAAGCAGAAGTTGTTGCTGAAGAAACTGTGGAAAAAGTTGTTTCGGAAGAAAAGCCGGTAGAAGAAGTAAAGGCTTCCAAGGATATAAAAGAAGATCAGTTTATTTCACCGAAAGATAATGAAGCAGGCAAAAGGAAAGGATTAAAAGTTGTTGGCAAAATAGACCTTGAAGAGAAGAAAACTTCAGAGGTAAAAACAGAGAAACCAGCCGAACCTGATAAGGAGAAAGCAAAAGAAGACCCGGTTAAAAAAAGAAAAAAACCGAAATCAAAGAAAAAATCAGCGGAATTTCCGCCGGAAGAATCAGCTACAACTAAAAAGAAAAAAAGAGTTAAAAAATTCGAAATAGATCAGAAAGAAGTTAAAGAAGCAATAAGGAAAACTCTTCTCAGTATGGATGATACTACTGCTTCCGGAAGGGCAATCTCCAGAAAACGAAAACGAAAAGAAAGAGAAGCTGAAGAAGAAAGACGGCTTGAAGAAAGATCAATTGAAGAAAAGAAAATTAAAGTAACTGAGTTCATTGCAGTAAATGAACTCGCTAATCTTATGGATGTTCCTGTTGCAGAAGTTATTGCAAAATGTATAGAGCTTGGTTTAATGGTTTCAATTAATCAACGATTGGATGTTGAGACAATAACTCTTGTCGCAGATGAATTTGGATTTGATGTTGAATTTCAAACAGAGTACACCGCAGAAGCTCTTGAAGATATTACTGATGATCCGGAAACTTTACAGCCAAGATCCCCTGTAGTTACTATTATGGGTCACGTTGATCATGGTAAAACTTCTCTTCTTGATTATATAAGAAGATCTAATGTGGTTGCAGGTGAATCAGGCGGAATAACACAGCATATAGGTGCTTATAAGGTTGATGTAGGTGACGGGAAAAACATTGCTTTTCTTGACACACCCGGACACGAAGCTTTTACAGCAATGAGAGCAAGAGGAGCTCAGTTAACTGATATCGTTATTCTTGTTGTTGCCGCTGACGATGCCGTAATGCCCCAAACAGTGGAAGCCATTAACCATGCTCAGGCTGCCGGTGTTCCTATAGTTATTGCAATAAATAAAATTGATAAACCCGGTTCAAATATTGAAAAAATTAAACAACAGCTTGCCGAGAGAAATGTTCTTGTTGAAGATTGGGGAGGAAAATATCAATGCATAGAAATATCGGCTAAAACAGGATTAAATGTTGATGCCCTTCTTGAAAAAATTCTTCTTGAAGCAGAAATACTCGAGCTAAAAGCAAATCCAGAAAGACATGCACGCGGAGCAGTTGTTGAGTCTGAGTTAGATAAAGGACGTGGAATTACAGGGACAATACTTGTCCAGAAAGGCACTCTTAAAATTGGAGATCCTTTTGTTGCAGGAATTTACCAGGGAAAAGTTCGTGCGATGTTCGACGAACGTGGAAATAAAGTTGATGAAGCAGGTCCTTCAACCCCGGTTCAGGTGCTTGGATTTGAAGGAGCTCCACAGGCAGGCGATACTTTTGTAGTAGTTGATTCCGAAAGAGTTGCACGTGAAATTGGACTGAAAAGACAACAGCTCAAAAGAGAACAGGATCAGAAACAGGTTAGACATATTACGCTTGATGAAATTGCAAAACAAATAAGTATCGGAGGAGTTAAAGAACTCGCACTGATTGTAAAAGGTGATGTTGACGGTTCAGTTGAAGCATTGTCGGATTCTCTGATGAAATTATCAAATGAAGAAGTTGTTGTGCAGGTAATTCATAAAGGTGTTGGAGGAATTTCAGAAAGTGATGTTCTTTTAGCTTCTGCGTCTGACGCAATAATTATCGGATTTCACGTAAGACCTAATCTTAATGCGAGAAAACTCGCTGAAACCCAAAATGTAGATATTCGTTTGTACAGTGTTATTTACGATGCAATTAATGAAGTAAAATCTGCACTCGAAGGGTTACTTTCTCCTGTACTTTCTGAAGAAGTTGTTGCTACTCTTGAGGTTCGTGATACTTTTAAGGTTCCGAAATCCGGAACCGTGGCAGGCTGTTATGTGCAGGATGGTAAAATTATCAGGAATAACAAAATCAGATTGATAAGAGATGGAATTGTTATTCACGAAGGCGATATCGGTTCGTTAAAAAGATTTAAAGATGATGTTCGCGAAGTTGATGCAGGCTACGAATGCGGACTTAATATTAATAATTTCAATGATATTAAGGTTGGTGATATTATTGAGGCTTATAAGATAATTGAAACAAAGAAAAAGTTAGCTTAAGAATTATTCCAATGAATTTGTTGTGAGATGTTTGAAAAATGGCATATAGAATTGATAAACTGGAACACCTTGTTAAAGAAGAAGTAAGCCTGATTTTTTTATATAAGCTGCATGATCCTTCATTCGGTTTACTTACTGTAACAAATGTAAAGATGAGTCCCGACCTCAAAATAGCAAAAATTTATATTTCTGTTTTTGAAAGGGAAAAAAGGGAAGCTGTTCTTGAAAAAGTAAAAGAAAGAGCCGGGTTTATCAGATCCGAACTTGCACACCGGATAAGGATTAAGTTCATTCCCGAATTGAAATTCTTTATAGACGATACCCTGGACTACGTTGAAAAAATAGAAGGCCTGATAAAAAAAATTCACGAGAATGATAACAAAGAAGACAATTGATAATAATTTTGACTTTCAGGCAGGGGAAATACTATTAATAGATAAACCCAGGGGTTGGACCTCCTTTAAAGCAGTCAAAGAAATCCGCAATTTTATTAAAGTTAAAAAAGTTGGACATGCGGGAACGCTCGATCCTATGGCAACCGGGCTTTTAATAATCTGCACAGGAAAAAAAACAAAAGAAATTTCTTCTTACCAGAATTTGTTTAAATCATATAAAGGAATTATCTCACTGGGTAAAACCACAGCCTCTATGGATACAGAAACTGAAATTATTAAAGAAATGCCTGTTGATAATCTTGAAGATGAAAAAATTTTGTTAGCCAGGAATAAATTTATAGGAAAAATAAACCAGATTCCTCCAATGTATTCCGCACTTAAAGTAAATGGCAAACCATTGTATAAACTTGCCAGGCAGGGGAAGGAAATTAAAAGAGAAGCCAGGGAAATTGAAATTTATAAATTTGAAATAACTAAGATAGCATTGCCTGATATATGGTTTGAAATAAATTGTTCAAGGGGAACATATATAAGATCAATTGCTAATGATCTTGGAAATGAACTTGGCTGCGGAGGAATTTTAAGTGATTTAAGAAGAACCGCGATTGGGGAATTTTCAGTGGAAGACGCTTTTACTCCTGTAGAATTCTTTGAAAAAATTGGAATTGCTGAAAATAATGTATAATCCTATAACTCGTTTAATTAATGTAACTTACAGGAATAACATTTCATTTTCTGCAAAAAAAACTTATATTTATAAGCTATTGTTTGATTAAAGTAATGTATGAATATTTATTACGATCTTTCTGAAATTAAAAGAGAACAAAATACATTTTTAACGCTGGGTACATTTGATGGTATTCATTTAGGTCATCAAAAAATTATTGATGAACTTATCCGTAAAGCAAAAAGTGCAAATGGGAGAAATTTCCTTATCACTTTTGATCCTCATCCGAGGAATGTTATTTCTCGTAATGGTGATTTTAAGATTTTAAGTACTCCTTCTGAAAAAGCAGTTGTGCTTGAAAAACTTGGGATACAAAATTTATTAATAATTAATTTCACTAAAGAATTTTCTCAGCATACCGCGGAGGAATTTTTTAAAGAATTTATAATTGATTCAATAGGAATACGTGAAATTGTTATTGGGTACGACCATCATTTTGGAAAAGGGCGTGGAGGAGACGAATCAACTTTAAGAGATATGGGAAGACAATATGGGTTTGAGGTTAAAGCTGTTGATGCATTCCGATTAAATAATGAAATAATCAGCAGTACTAAAATAAGAAATGCCCTTTCTGATGGAGATATAAAGACTTCCAATACTTATCTCGGTCGTAATTATGAGTTTTCAGGTGAAGTAATTCATGGAGATAAAAGAGGCAGAGACCTTGGTTTTCCCACTGCAAATATAGATCTGGATAATGAAGCGAAATTATTACCTGCTCTTGGTATTTATCTGGTTGAAATATTTGCAGACAATATTCGTTATTATGGTTTGTTGAGTATCGGGAAAAGACCAACATTTTATAATTCGGGTGCTATAGTTCCCGAAGTTTATATCTACGATTTTGATAAAGATATTTATGGAAAAAATGTGAGGGTGAGAATAATAAACCGGTTGCGTGGAGAAGAAAAATTTTCATCGGCTAAGGAATTGGTTGCCCAGATGGAAATAGACAAAACAAATGGAATTAAGATTATCAGAAATCTTGATCTGGTAAATAAAAATTTATAGAACTATAATTAATTAATTCCGGTTTCGACTGGAATTACATTGTACAATAATAATTAAGGATAATTTAAATGACTAAGCAGGAAAAAATTGAAATAATTAAAAAATTCGGTAATGGCGAAAAGGACTCCGGCAAAGCGGAAGTACAAATCGCAATTTTAACGGGAAGAATAAACGAGCTGACCGAACATTTTAATGCACATAAAAAAGATCATCACTCAAGAAGAGGATTAATGATGATGGTTGGAAAGAGAAGAAGATTACTCGATTATCTTGTGCAGAAAGATATCAGCCGTTACAGAGCAATAATACAAGAATTAAATATTAGAAAATAAAAATTGAAGAATAGAAAGAATTAGAGGAAAAAATGGTTGTTTTAAAAGAAGTTGAACTCGGCGGGAAAAAATTTTCGATAGAAACCGGAAGGTTTGCTAAACAGGCTAACGGTGCTGTAATGATCAGATACGCCGATACGATGGTTTTGGTTACTGTAGTTGCCGCTGAAGAGGCAAAAGAAGAGCAGGATTTCTTTCCACTGCAGGTTGAATACCGTGAAAAAACATCTGCCGCAGGTAAATTCCCGGGCGGATATATTAAAAGAGAAGGAAGACCAACCGAAAAGGAAATTTTAAGTTCCCGTCTTATCGATCGCCCTATTCGTCCGCTTTTCCCCGATGATTTTGTAAATGAAACCCAGGTAGTTGCATTTGTTCTATCATACGATGGAGAAAACGATGCAGATGTACTTGCAGCAACCGGCGCTTCTGCTGCATTAATGATTTCTGATATTCCTTTCAATGGTCCTATCAGTGAAATAAGAGTTGGAAGAATAAATGGTGAATTTATTGTTAACCCCACTCATCAGCAATTGAAGGAAAGTGATATTGAACTTGTTGTGGCCGGAACTTCGGATTCTATAATGATGGTTGAAGGCGAATCTAAAGAAGTTAGTGAAAATGATTTGTTAAATGCACTAAAATTTGCCCAGGGAGAAATAAAGAAATTAATTTCACTTCAGGAAGAATTAAGAGAGGCGGTTGGGAAGGCAAAACGTGAAGTTGTCGTTAAGGAAATCCCTGAAGACCTGGTTAATGCGGTAAAAGAAAAAGCAACTGATCGTTATAAGGAAATAGTGCACTCTGTTCTGACCAAAGAAGAGAGAAGTGCAAAAAACAAAGTACTTACTAATTCAGTTATAGAAGAATTGACTGAATCTTTCCCGGAATCTGAAAAGTTGGTTAAAAATATTCTGCACGATATTGAAAAAGATTTGATGAGACAAAGAATTCTTGAAGAAGGTGTAAGACTTGATGGAAGAAATACAAAACAGATCAGACCAATAACTGTTGAAACAGGCGTGCTTCCGCGTACTCACGGATCTGCATTATTTACCAGGGGCGAGACTCAGAGTTTAACAACTATTACTCTTGGTAGTAAAAATGATCAACAAACTGTCGACGGATTGATTGAAGAGTATTCCAAGAAATTTATGCTTCATTACAATTTTCCCCCATTCAGTGTAGGTGAAGTTGGTCGCATGACAGGAGTAGGCAGACGTGAAATTGGACATGGTAATCTTGCTGAACGTTCATTGAAAATTATGCTTCCCGAAGATTCAGTTTTCCCTTATACAATAAGAGTTATTTCTGATATCCTTGAATCTAATGGCTCATCATCCATGGCAACTGTTTGTGCGGGATCTTTAGCTTTATTTGATGCCGGAGTTCCCCTGAAAAAACCTGTTGCCGGCATAGCAATGGGGCTTATTAAAGAAGGCGATAAAAATGCAGTGCTGTCAGATATTCTTGGTAATGAAGATCATCTAGGCGATATGGATTTTAAAGTTGCCGGAACTTCCGACGGAATTACAGCTTTTCAGATGGATATTAAAATTCAGGGAATCTCATTTGAAATAATGGAGAATGCTCTAAACCAGGCTAAAGATGGAAGAATGCATATTCTTGGAATTATGAATGAGGCAATCAGCCAGCCGCGTGAACACCTTTCACCTTACGCTCCGAGATTGATCCAGATAAAGGTTGAGACTGATCAGATCGGTCTTATTATTGGTCCCGGTGGAAAAACCATTCAGGGTATGCAGAGATTGTTTGGTGTTGATATTGCAATTGAAGAAGATGGAACAGTAAATATTGCTTCTCCAAATCGTGAAAACGCAGCTAAATGTAAAGAACATATTAAAAAATTAACAGCTACTCCCGAAGTAGGTGAAATTTATGATGGAGTTGTAACCAAAATCATGGATTTTGGAGCTTTTGTAGAAATTCTTCCGGGTAAAGAAGGATTACTCCACATTTCACAGATTGATAATAAGAGAGTTAATAAAGTAACAGATTACTTTAAAGAGGGTGATAAAGTATCTGTAAAATTGTTAAAGGTTGAAAATGGAAAATATTCTTTAAGCAGAAAAGAACTTCTTAAAGAAAATAATAATGAGAGTAAACCAGAAGCACAATAATAAGATTTTCTGCCGGCATTAAACCCGGCAATTTTTTTAAATAACATAATCGCTTAAAAATGGAACCCGTATTTACAGGTTGTATATCATTTTTAATTCTATTGCTCCTTCAGCGGACCAAGTTAAACTTCGGTAATGCAGAAGATTATTCGGTTTCAGAGGGATCAATGCCTGATTGCATATTAAGCGATAGGCACATTAAAATTTTTATAATGGAATATATCATTTCATTGAAAGAGTTTGTCCTTTATGACAAAAGAGATTATAATAAATTCTTCTACCACTCAAACCCGCGTTGCAATAACGGAGGATGGAAATTTAGTCGACTTTTTTGTTGACTATCCTGAAAACCGGCGGATGGTTGGTGATATGTACCTGGGAAAAATTGCCAGGGTTCTTCCAGGTATAAGGGCTGCCTTTGTAGACATAGGCATGAAGCACGATGCTTTTCTTCATTTTTCTGATATTGGTGAAACGACAAAACAACTTCAGGATATGCTTGGGGATGATGATACCGATGTAGATGAAGACGATGATGATGAATCAGGTCAGCATCAGCAACAAAAAAATAACAATCACCAGAATAACAACAGGAACAACAGGGATTCAAATGTTCCTCATCTTCACAAAGGACAGGATATAATTGTACAGATTACCAAAGAACCTGTCAATAACAAAGGAGTACGCGTTACTTCCTCTGTTTCACTTCCGGGAAGATTTTGTGTTCTTTTACCGTTTGATAATAAAATCGGAGTTTCAAAAAGAATATCCGACTTTAAAGAAAGAAGAAGATTAAGATATATTGCAAGAGGAATTCTTCCTAAGAATTACGGTCTTATTATTCGTACCGTAGCCAGGAATCAGTCTGAGGAAATGTTAAAAGAGGATTTGAGTAATCTCCTTAAAACCTGGGCGGAAATTGAATCAACAGTTAAAAGTGAAGAACCTCCTTCGCTTATTTATCAGGATTTAAGTACAACCTCAAGCGTTATTCGAGATCTTTTCACTCCCGATATCTCAAAAGTTTTTATTGATTCAAAAAAGCTTTTCCGCCAGATAAAAGATTACGTGCAGCTTGTTCAGCCATTACTAGCTGATAAAATTGAATTGTACAAATCTCATCTTCAGATTTTTGACGCATTTAAAATTGAAGAGCAGATAAAAATTTTAATGGGAAGAAAAGTTTCTCTGCCCAGCGGAGGGTATCTTATTATTGAGCATACAGAAGCTATGGTGGTAATTGATGTGAATAGCGGAAGATATGCAAAAAGTAAAGAACAGGAATTAAATTCACTTAAGACAGATCTTGAGTCTGCCCGTGAAATAGCAAGACAATTAAGACTTCGTGATATTGGTGGAATTATCGTTATAGATTTTATTGATCTTGAAGAAGATAAAAACCGTAAGAAGATATATGATGAATTAAAAAAAGAGTTCCGGAGAGATCGCGCAAAAGTCTCGGTTTTACCGATGTCTGATTTCGGTCTTGTACAGATTACCCGTCAGAGGGTACGACAAAATATTATGCAGGCAATGAAGGAAGTTTGTCCTTATTGTCTTGGTACCGGGTTACTTACCAAAGGCTCTCATCTTGTTTATGATCTTGAAGACTGGTTGAAGAAATTCAGACGAACTTCCAAGGAACGATCGATAATTATAAGATGTCATCCTTCTGTTTCTGAAAAATTGAAGGAAGGAAAAATCAAAGGATTGACCAGGCTTCAATTTAAGTACCTTGTAAAAATAACTCTTGAAGAAGATGCTTCTGTACCGGTTGGTCAGTTTAGATTCTATTCGAAAAAAACACTGAAAGAATTAACTGTAGAAATGACCTGAAATATTTCAATTTAATTTATCCGGAGAAACTAAATGAAGTTCTTTATTGATACTGCCGAAATTGAAGAAATAAAAGAAGCAGGCGCACTCGGAATACTTGATGGAGTTACCACTAATCCTTCTCTTGTGTCTAAAACGGGTAAAGATTTCAGAAAACTTCTTGATGAAATTCTTGAAATCGTTGATGGACCGGTTAGTGCGGAAGTTATTTCAACGGACTATGAAAATATTGTTAAAGAGGGAAAGGACCTTTCTAAAATTCACAAAAATATTGTGGTTAAAGTTCCCCTTATTAAAGAAGGATTAAAGGCTGTAAAAACCCTTTCTGACGAAGGGATTAAAACAAATGTAACGCTATGTTTTTCTCCCTCCCAGGCGTTACTTGCTGCCAAGGCGGGTGCTACCTACATTAGTCCTTTCGTGGGCAGACTCGATGATATCAGTACAAACGGAATGGATCTGATTTCACAAATTGTACAGATATACAGGAATTATAATTATTCCACCGAGGTGCTGGTTGCCAGCATACGTCATCCTCTTCATCTGGTTGAAGCTGCATTAATCGGAGCTGATATATGTACGATGCCTTTCGATGTGATAAATAAATTGTTCAACCATCCGCTCACGGATATCGGACTTGATAAATTTTTAAATGACTGGAAAAAATCCGGAAAAAATTAACTTAATCTTATACGAAAATGAAAAAAACAAAATTCTATAACATGCATATTAAAGAGGGCGCAAAGATAGTTGAGTTTGCAGGCTATTTAATGCCTGTTCAATATTCATCTATTATTGCAGAACATAAATCTATCAGAAATTCAGTTGGAGTTTTTGATGTATCACATATGGGGGAAGTTTTTGTAAAAGGAGATAAAGCACTCGATTTTGTTCAGAGAATAACAGTTAATGATGCTTCAATATTAACACCCGGGCGTGTTCAATATTCGGCGATGTGTTATGAAAACGGCGGAATAGTTGATGATCTTCTCGTTTACCGTTTAGCAGAAAATGAATTTATGCTTGTAATAAATGCTTCAAATATTCAAAAAGATTTTGAATGGATGGAGAAAAATAATATTGGTGTTGAACTCCGGAATGAAAGTGATGAATATTCCCTGCTTGCTGTCCAGGGACCAAATTCAGGGAAAGTTATTCAGAAATTAACTTCAAATCCTCCTGATATGGAATACTACCATTTTATAAAAACAAAAATTAATGGTATTGATATGATTGTGTCCAGAACCGGTTACACAGGTGAACTTGGATACGAACTGTATTTTAAGGGTGATGAAAAAACTGCAGAAAATATTTGGAATGCTGTAATGGAAGCAGGAAAAGAATTTAATATTCAACCTACCGGTCTGGGATGTCGTGACTCCCTAAGACTTGAAATGGGATTCTGCTTATATGGAAATGATATTGATCAGACTACAAACCCACTTGAAGCCGGGCTTGGCTGGATAACAAAACTTAAAAAGGAAAGCTTCATTGGAAAAGAATCACTTTTAAAAGTGAAAGAAGAAGGTTTAAAAAGAAAATTGGTGCCATTAACAACAAATGAAAAAGCTTTCCCACGGCATGGATATGATCTCACTGTAGCAGGACAAAAAGTTGGCACTGTTACCAGTGGAACCGTAAGTCCGGTGCTGGATAAACCTATCGCACTCGGTTACGTTGATGTTAAATTCGCAAAAGAAGGAAGCAGTGTTAATTTTTCCATCAGGGGAAAGGAAATACCTGCTGAAGTTGTTAGATTACCTTTTATAAAAAAGGAAGTTTAAAAATATATGAGGGTTAATGTTCTGTTTTCTCCGGTAATTACAGATGAACTGTATTTTACAGGGAAGACCGTTGTTGTAATAGATGTTCTTCGTGCTTCAACCACAATTATTACCGCATTGCAGAACAAAGCAAAGGAAGTTGTTCCTGTTGCCACTGTTGAATTTGCAGTTAAAATTTCCGGGGGAATGTTTGGTGGACAAATTCTGCTTGGCGGGGAAAGAAACACAAAAAAAGTAGAAGGATTTGCACTCGGAAATTCACCTCTTGAATATACAGCTGAAAATGTTTCTGGTAAGACTATTGTTTTTTATACAACTAATGGATCCAAGGCAATAGTTAAAGCTAAATTTTCTGAGAATCTTTTTGTGTGCTCTTATTTAAACCTTTCTGTTGTTGCTGATAAAATTGTAAAACTCGAAAATGATTTTGAGATTTTATGTGCCGGCAAATCGAATTCATTTTCACTGGAGGATTCAGTTTGTGCCGGAAGACTTATAAAAGAGGTAATGAATAGAAAACAAGATTTGTTGTTAACCGATACTGCAAAAGTCTGTCATTCACTTGATGATTCTTTCGGGAAAAATATTCTTGTTATGCTTAAAGAAACCGAACACGGTAAGCTTCTTCTTGATAATGGTTTTGAAGATGATTTGAAGTACACTGCCTGCATAGATACTTCCGATGTTATTCCTTATCTTTCAACAAATGTTTTAAAATCGCTGCCCGGCGAAGACGATACAACGAATAAAAGATAATTTCAAATGAAAAAGAAAACAAAAAACGGAACGGTGAAAACTGCCGGGAACCAATCTATTTCGGTTGAAAATAAAAAGAAGTTACTTGGTCTTTTTTTAATTGTGTTTTCAGTGTTTTTATTATTAAGTCTTCTCTCATACTCCAGGTATGACCAGGCAGTATTAAATTATAAGTTTTCCGATCTTCTCAAAATTTTCAGTTCCGATAGTGACTTCGGGGGTACAAACAACATGGTTGGAATCTTTGGAGCTTATATCTCAGATTTCTTTATCAACAATACAATTGGAATATTTTCAGCTGTTTTCCCCGTCATAATTTTTGTCTGGGGTTTCTCATTCTTTAAAAGAATTTCCTTCCGCCTGATGATCAATTCTTTCAACTTCCTAATTATTGCAGGACTTATTCTATCAGCTTTCTTCGGCACACTACGCGCAAGGTTTGATCTTTTCTCAAATACTTATGAGATATCAGGCGCAATCGGAGATTTTCTTGGCGAGGGAATAGGAAGATTTCTCGGCGGCGTGGGAAGTATTATATTTTTGTTTGCCGGTTTCATGGTTCTGATTATTCTTGCATTCAATGTTGATCTTGAAAAGGTTGCAGCCTTTTTTAAAAATCTTATTTTGAACGGAACCAGTCAATCCGCAAAAATTAAAATAAACAGACCCGAAGCCGAAGAGGAAAATCTGCAGAAGATTAAAGAACTCCGGGAGGAAAAAAAGAAGAAAAAGAAAAAAGGAATTGAAGAAGGCATAAGTCCTGAAGAGTTAATGTCAAAGGAAGAGCAGGAACAGACCAGGATAAGAATTATCAGAAATAATGCTGAACTGGAAGTGAATAAACACGAGAAAAAAGAAAACAATGAAGATATAATTCAGAAAAGTGAAACAAAGAAAGTTGATCTGGAAAAAACCGGTGAAATGCCGGATCGGGATAGTGATCGTGAAAAAGCGGCAGAACTTCCTGATCCATGGAATGAAAAAATAAATTTTAAAAAGCTTCATTAGAATTGCTGGATCCTGCACCAACAGAAGATTTTAAAGTGGCAGAAGAAGAACTTACCCGCAATGCAGAACTGTTAAAAGAAAAATTAAAACTGTTTGATATTGATATTCAGGATATTTCAGTCACCCCCGGTCCGGTAGTTACCTTATATGAAATCGTCCCGGCTCCCGGAGTAAAAATAAGTAAGATAGTTTCACTTGAGAATGATATAGCTTTAGCCCTTGCCGCAAGGGGAATAAGAATCATTGCTCCGATTCCGGGTAAAAGCGCAATAGGAGTTGAAATACCTAATGCGGAAGCTTCACTTGTAAATGCACGTTCTGTTTTATCCAAAGTACTTGATTCAAAAATGGAACTGCCTATGGCTCTGGGTAAAACCATAAATGGTGAAGTGTATGTAACCGATCTTTCTAAAATGCCGCACCTTCTTATTGCCGGTTCAACCGGATCGGGTAAAAGTGTGGGTATAAATATGATAATCAGCAGTCTGCTTTATACAAAAGAACCTGCAGAAGTTAAACTGATTATGATTGATCCGAAAAAAATTGAGCTGTCTTTTTATAACAAATTACGTCGTCATTACCTTGCTGTTTCTCCCGATCTTGAAGAAGAAATAATTACAAATCCTCAAAACGCTGTCCTTCTTCTTAAGAGTGTTGAATATGAAATGGAAAAAAGGTATGACCGTTTAGCTAAAGCAGGTGTAAGAAATATTGTTGATTATAACAAGAAAGTTTCTGATCCGAAGAAAAGACCTGCCGACACTGATCTGATAAAACACCACTATCTTCCTTATTTAATTGTAATTATAGATGAGCTTGCTGACCTTATGATAACTGCGGGAAAAGAAGTTGAAGAACCGATTGCCAGGCTTGCACAGCTTGCCCGTGCAGTTGGAATTCACCTTGTGCTGGCAACTCAAAGACCATCTGTTAATGTTATTACAGGTGTAATAAAAGCTAACTTCTCGGCAAGAATTGCATACCAGGTTGCAACAAAAATTGATTCACGTACAATACTTGATATGAATGGTGCGGAACAACTTCTTGGAAAAGGAGATATGCTTTTTCTTCCAACAGGACAGCCGAAACCTATTCGTATTCAGAATGCATTTATTTCAACTGATGAAGTTGAAAAAATAACTAATTACATATATTCCCAGCCTGCTTACTCCAAACCGTATTTCTTGCCATCCATTTATGAGAAGAAAAAGGAAAGCAGCGGATTTCTTACTGATCTCGATCCTATGTTTGAAGATGCCGCAAAAGTAATTGTAAGACATCAGCAGGGCTCAGTTTCGCTTTTACAAAGAAGATTGAAACTCGGTTATTCGCGTGCAGCAAGAATTGTAGATCAGCTTGAGGAGGCAGGAATTGTTGGTCCTAACGACGGAAGTAAAGCACGCACAGTTTTAGTTGATAGCGAAGAACAACTTGAAACAATACTAAGATCTTTATAAGAATGGTAGCCTCAATCCTGCCTACCTAACAGGTAGGCTTCAGCTTGAGACGACAAGAATTTTCTGCTTAGTTAACATAAAGCGCAATCTAAAGATTGCGATTACCCTTCAATCGATCAACAAGTTATCCAATCAAACTTACTTTTATCCATAGTTTTACTTTAAAAGAATCATTTTTCTTGTTTGAATAAAAGAACCAGCCTGCATTCTGTAAAAATAAATTCCACTCGCAAGCCGGGAGGCATTAAGATCAATTTCATATTTACCGGCAGATTTTTCTTCATTAACTAATGTTTCAACTTCATTCCCTAATACATCGTAAACCTTAATTATAACATTTGAGGAATTAGGTAGAGAGTAATTTATCTTTGTAGTTGGATTGAATGGATTCGGATAGTTATTGCTTAATAAATAATTGCCAGGGATAATGTCTCGTTTTTCATCTTCAACAAATGTTACACCACCATTGGTTGTATGGAGAATTGTTCCATATGCTCCCAAGGCCCAGCCTGCACTTGAATCTGTGAAATAAACTGAACTTAAATTTTCTGTGGTTCCACTACTTTGAGATGCCCAGTTATTTCCACCATCAGTTGTCTTGAGGATTATTCCATAACTTCCCACGACCCAGCCGGTACTTGAATCCGTAAAATAAACTGATGACAAAAAAACTGCAGTTACGATATTTTGAGATATCCAGTTATCTCCACCATCAGTTGTCTTAAGGATTGTTCCCACAGAGTTCGGAATATCGGGAATTGCACCCACAGCCCAGCCAGTATTGGAGTCTATAAAATAAACTGAATACAAATAATATGAGTTTTGAGATGCCCATGTTTCCCCACCGTTGGTTGTCCTAAGAATTGACCCGCTATACGTATAATTTCCAACAGCCCAACCATTATTGGAATCAGCGAAATAGACTGAGTTCAAAGAAGATGTTGTACCACTATTTTGAAATGCCCAGTTATTCCCGCTATCAGTCGTCTTGAGGATTGTTCCACTATCTCCCACAGCCCAGCCGGTGTCTAAAGCTGTAAAATGGACTGAACTCAACCGATTTGTAGTTCCGCTGCTTTGAGATATCCAGTTAACTCCACCATTAGTTGTCTTGAGGATCGTTCCATGACCTCCCGTTATCCAACCGGTATTTGTATCTAAAAAGAAAACGCTATACAATGTTCCATTTGGACCGCTTGATTGTTCTACCCAGTGTGTACCTCCATCTGTAGTTCTGAGAATTGTGCCATTGGCGCCAACAACAGTTCCAACATTTATATCTGAAAATGAAACATCAGATAGCCATTCAGCCGTATAACTTGCCTGTGTTATCCATGTTATTCCCCCATCTGTGGTTTTAAAAATTATGCCGGCGGTTCCTCCTACAATAATTCCATTATTTGCATCTGTAAAGGATACACAATTTAAAGTAATTGCAGGTTCAGTAGATTGTTGAGTCCATGTTATTCCACCATCACTAGTTTTAATGATAGTGCCATAAAACCCAACCGCCGTAAAGTTATTTGCATCTGCTAGTGAGACACTATTTAAAATGATATCTGGTATTCCAGTAGGCAGTTCAAACCAAAAGGATCCCCCATCTGTGGTTTTAATAACAGTTCCATTAAAATCAACAGCCACACCTATATTTAAGCCTGAAAAAGAGACACTTTGCAGTAGATATGATGATACTCCCGGTTGTTGAATCCAGGTTTCCCCTCCATCAGTGGATTTGAGAATATTATGATCTCCTACAATAATACCATTATTTGAATTTGTAAAGCAGACACTTCTTAAAAACTCGTTAGTTCCACTTGATTTTTGAGTCCAGTTTGTTCCACCATTTGTTGTTCGAAGGATTGTGCCCCAGCCACCAACAATTGTCCCATTATTTTCATCAGTAAAAGCAACGCTTAAAAGGGCAATTGCAACGCCGCTATTCTGTTGAAACCAGTTTATGCCTCCATCTGTAGTTCTAATAATAGTTCCGTAATATCCAACAACAGTACAGTTATTTGCATCTGTAAAAAATAGACCCCGCAATATCTCAGTTATTCCGCTTGATTGTAGAATCCAGGTTATTCCATTATCTGATGTTTTTAATATTGTGCCATAGTCGCCAACAGCCCAGCCTAGCCCTGTTGAATCGATTTTTACACTATGAAGTTCATGTCGTGGCGGTACTGGATTCTGCCAGAACCATTGAGCTGAGCAAAAATTAGTGAATATGAAAAAGGAAACGATTATGATATAAAAGTTTTTCATAAAACCTCCTCTACGAAGTAACCCGGAAATCTTCTTGTATGAGTCCCATAATTGTTGCGTTATGACCCCGAATATGTTAAGTATTTATTATTTAAAAATAATGAAAAAATAATAAAAGTGTAATTTTAACTGAAAATGGTGATCAAATGGTAAGATATCTATTATTATGTTTTAATCAATTTTATATAACCTCATTTATGATTAAATTCGAAACCGCAATTTTATTTTAGGCACTGGAAGGATTAAATAATGAAAAAATCAGTTTTGTTTGTTTTATTTATTTTTTTATGCGCTTCAGTATTTGGGCAGGATAGTACAAATGCTTTGCTTAAATCGGTTCAGTTAAAATACAACTCCATTAAATCTTTCACTGTTAATTTCACTAAATCATCCGGAAGCAAAGAAGATTTTTGTATTTATGGCAGACGAATGTTCCTATACCCTGATGAATATTGTATTTTGTATAGCTGTATGATCTTTTAGAAACTTCAAGTAATGAAATACACCGGATTTTAACAAGCCGGCACATCTTATTATAAATTTTTGTGATATTTACAACTTAATAGCATCGGGGAAAATGAAATACTTGACAAATAAAATTAATTACTTATATTTGTAAGTAAGTGATTACATCATTATTTGAAATTATTAAAAATGTCAAGAGAAACAACTGATATAAGGCAAGAGCAGATTAAGAAGGCGGTTTTGGAAATTATCGCTGAAGATGGGTTGCATAATATATCTACCAGGAACCTTGCAAAAAGAATAGGATTTACCGAAGGGGCG
The DNA here is from genome assembly GCA_963815785.1 of uncultured Ignavibacteria bacterium. Taxonomy (GTDB): domain Bacteria; phylum Bacteroidota; class Ignavibacteria; order Ignavibacteriales; family Ignavibacteriaceae; genus DATFVA01. The sequence continues at coordinate 59,057 of CAWFHZ010000012.1, read as the reverse complement.
ATTTTCCGTCACTTCAATACAAAACGTGATATTATAAAAGGAATAATGGCCGATGTAGAAACCGATTTAATAGGGTCGTTACGCAGCATAGTTATAAGTCCGGTAAAGTCCGAGGAAAAATTATATAATTATCTGTGTCGCAATGTTAAGTATCTTAAACAAAACAGGGGGATTACTATACTTCTGTTCTCCGAAGCAACACATTTAGGAGACAAAGAGCTTAAAGATAAGTTAAATCAGATATTATCCGAGCAGAAGCAATTCATAATAAAAATGGTAAAAGATGGTATTGCTGAAGGTGTATGGGACAAAAAAATTAATCCGGGTGATGTTGCAATAATTTATATGGGTATCCCTATCACATTTAATATTGAATTGGTACTGAATAAAAGCGAGCTGAATGTGGATAATTTTTGCAAAAGAATGTATGCTTTAATTTTGAAGACATTGAAGAAATAAAAAAATTTACTTAATATAGTAAGTAAATGATTACTTAATAAGAGGAGATAAATACAATGTTTAGTTTACCAGAATGGACTTTTGAATTTCACGGGCATAGATGTCCATTTATGCCCATAGGTTACAGAATGGGAATCTTGGCAATGGAAAAATTAGGCGTCAAAAAAAGTTTGGATCATCAGATGCACGTATTTTCTGAAATGGGCGTTGGTCATCCGCAAGGTTGTATGCAGGATGGAATTATGTCTGCAACCGGCGCAACTTTCGGAAAAGGAATGATAGGAAGATTGAACTACGGGAAAGTTGCCGCAATCTTTTGGTATCCTGGGATAAAGGATGCTGTAAGAATATTTCTAAAAAATGAATTCCAGGATAATTTGGCACCGCACGAATTTTTCAAGTTCCGCAAACAACGAATTGAACCTTCCGAAATTCCAGAGGATGTTAGAAAAGATATTATAGATATAGTGCTTAATGCAACCAACGATGAACTCTTCAACGTAACTGTTTTGGAGAATTTCAAATACACGCCGGTTAAAGGGTCTTTCAATAAAGCTAAATGTGAAGTGTGCGGAGAATATGTTTTTGAAAGATACCTGCGTGTAAAGGATGAGAAGAAAGTCTGCATTCCCTGTTCAGAAAGAACTCATGAGGAAGCCGTAATTCATTTACCCTATATAACAAAAGGTTGATATGTTTTACTTAATTATTTCATTAGTAATACTCGCTTCATCTTTTCTATTCTCAATGCTCGGCTTGGGAGGGGCGTTGATTTATGTACCAGTTCTTAAGTGGGCTGGATTCCCTGTTAAAGAAGTTGCTATTCCGTTGGCACTTTTATTAAACGGATTGACAACGCTAATAGCATTAATCGCCTATTTCAAAAATAAATTAGTAGATGTTAAAGGCGGATTGGCGATGACCATTTCCGCTTTCTTATTTGCTCCGATCGGAGCAATTGTCTCTGATAAATTGCCTGTGAATTTTCTATTAATACTTTTCTCTGCTGCTGTTTTAGTAGCTGCTGGAAGAATGCTGTTTATGTCTAATAGACCCGAACCAAAAGACATTATGTCATTCAAGAAACGTGCAGTTATCGGTGCTCTAATTGGTGGCTTCGCAGGTTTTATGGCTGGCCTTCTCGGTGTAGGAGGCGGATTTATTATGGCACCACTACTAATGTGGATGGGTTATGAAACTAAAAAGGCCGCTGCCACCTCCGCTTTTGCTGTCACATTTTCCTCTTTCTCGGGATTTCTTGGTCACGTGGCGCAGGGTCATTTCGAGGTAACGCTTACAATAATATTGTCAGCTGTCGTAATTATCGGTGCTTTACTCGGGAGTAATTTCCTGGTTGCTAAAGCAAAAACAAGCAGGGTGAAACAAATCTTTGCCGTAGTTCTATTTGTAATAGCTATCAAAATAATTATCGGGGTGATCTGATGTTTGGAATAAAATACAAAATGGTGAATATCAGAATTACGATCGCCTTCGCTGTTACATTATTAGTCTGTATTAATTTCAGCGTAATAGCCCAACAAAAAATTGATTGGAATGGATATCTTCAATACCGTTTTTCGGATAACCTCCTTGATCAATCCAATTTTTCTGTAAGAAGAGCAAAGTTCTGGGTAAATGGGATCCTGCCTGATAATTATGGAATCTGGAGCTATAAAATACAAGCGAATTTCCATCAGCAGGTTAAATTTCAATTTCTACTTCAAGATGTACTTGTAAATTATAAGGTAAATAATTTTGAAGTTACTGCGGGTCAGTTCGTACCTAATTTCAGTTTGCAAAGAAAACAGCCCGACTATGTGATACCGCTTGATGAAAGAGCGAATGTTGTAAATGCGCTTGTTCCCGGTGCCGAAACAATGGCCAGGGATATTGGAGTTGAATTAAAATGGAGCGATAGCAAAACAGGTTCTTTCAGCCTTGGTTTCTTTAACGGGAATGGTGCAAATACTGTTTCTAAAGAAAGAAATTTTCTTTACGTAAACCACGGAAGCTTGCTTATCTTAAATAACTCAAAATCGAAATTAGAATTAGGATACAACCTATCCTACCGGTACGCTCATAATTTTCAGTTCAGTAAAATCTTTGGAAATAATTTTTCTTTTAGTGGGAATGACTTCCGCTTTGGTTTTGAAGAGAAATTTAACATTGGCGATTTTGAATTTCAATCTGAATACATTGATTCTCATCTCGGCAATCGAAAAGCTTACGGTTATTATGCACTTGTTGATTATCTATTCGCTTCAAAAAATTTAGTTACTCTCGCCGTTGAGCAATTGAGTGATTTAAATTCATCAACAGCTAATAATCCATGGTACACAATCGGCTACTCTTATCTTGTAAAAGGGAACGATATAAAATTCTCTTTAGATAATAGATTTCAGTTTGTGCCAAATAAAACCAATTCACTAACAACATTACAAATTCAATATTTCTTTAATAAAAATTAGGAGTACAAAAATGACAAATCCACAAGAGTGGTTAGAGTTCGGACAAAAATTTCACGGGCATAAATGTCCAGCAATGCCGCTTGGCCTTAGAGTAGGTGCGGCGGCTATGAATAAGCTTGGTGTTGAAAGAGCAAAGGATGGACAAATTGTCGCTTTCGTTGATCTGGGTGAAGACCACTGTGCTACTTGTTTTGCAGATGGACTTCAAGTAATAATGGGAACAACATTTGGCAAAGGCAACATTAAGAAAACTCATAAAGGTAAATGGGCAGTTACACTTGTTGATCGGGCTACCGGCAAGGCAGTTCGTGTAACACCAAAAGCAGAAGCGATGCTTCAAAACAAGCAATCTGATTTTTTCAAAAACTACAGAGAAAAAGGAATCCCGGCAAGCAAGGTTCCTAATGAAGTTGTTGAACCGTTAATTAACAATGTTATAAATGTGCCGGAAGAAAAGCTGCTTAATATTTCTGAATTATTTGACTACAACCTAGAACCACATAAAGATAGTTTTGCCGGTTTTGTCTGTGAAGAATGCAGTGAGATGACTGTGGAAGGATATGGAAGAATAAAAGATGGGAAACATGTTTGTATTGATTGTGCTGCAAAGGAATAATTAATTATGGCTGTTCTGAAGCCCCTGTCTTTCTTCCTAAATTATTCATGACAGCCATAACGATTCGGATAGTAAAACAATTTTACAAATTTTTAATTTTTCGCTACAATCATTTACGCGAAAGGAATATAAAAAAGTTGAAATGATATGAAGATTTATAATTTTATTTTAGCAATTTTGTTATTATCGGGCGGATTTATATACGCTCAGCAAAATACAGGTCTGCTTAATAAATGGGTACATCCGGGTAATGATGTAATAAAAGAAAACGGATACGAGGGAGCTCAGACTTGCGCAATATGCCATGAAGAGGCATTAAATGAAGTTACTCAATCAGTTCACTGGAATCTGGCTGCCCCGGTAAGAAACGTTCAGGGGCTGCCTGACAGTTCAGTGTGGGGAATGGTAAACCGGGAGTGTGCCCTGGCTGGTTCTACTACCTTAGCAAACTGGACTGCCTCCACAAATGGAAAATTTAGTGTACAATCTGCTGGTTGCGGAATTTGTCATATTGGTTCTTTGTCAAAACCGCCTATGCCGGGTGTACAAATAACGGAATCTGAGAAGAATACAGTTGACTGTCTGGTATGCCACGCTGAAAATTATGACTGGAATAAGAGAGCATCGTTGGTAAAAGACAGCACCGGGGTGCATTGGGGACAAGATAGGTCGCTTAAAGCCGCGCTATCGATAACAAAAATCCCTGCTAATGATGCATGCCTCAGGTGTCATGAGCATTCTTTTTCAGATGATTATAAACGAGGGACATCCTACTCACCCAAAAATGATGTACATGCAGCGGCAGGACTCAGCTGCTTAACATGTCACACATCTGAACATCATAAAATTGCAAAAGGGATGGATGAGTCAGACATGGTTGCTAACGATTTACCTGATACCCAGGTTACCTGCTCAAATTGTCATGGCAGCACTCCCCATCAGGGAATTTACGCAGAAACTTTGAACAGTCATATAAACAGGATAGCCTGCCAGACATGCCACATTACGGAAGCAAGCGGCATAGTTTCCGAAAACTGGGGGAAACCGGTTAAGGATAATATCAATGGCAGGTATAGCGAACTTTCGAAGTACGATAAGATTCCAAGTAATCCCAAATTATATGTTCCAACGGATATAATAAAATTATCCCGTCCATCCTATATGTGGAGAGTTTCAAACACTAAAGATCAAAAGAATGCGCAAAACTGGATGGCATTTCCTACTTCAAATATAAATACACCCGGAGCAAAAATCTTTCCGGTAAGAGCACTTACTCAGGTTATGCTTTTTGATAAAAAGCTTAAAATGTGGCAGGCACCCGGTATGTCATTTCTAAAAAATGATACGGAAATGGCGGAGTTTCCACTCCTCCTGGCTCCTAACAGAGAAGTATATAATAAGACAGGAGATGTGAAAAAAGCAATTGATGCAGGAATGAAACCATACGAATCGATGGGAATTAAATGGACTGGTGAATGGATGTCAATGGAGGTCCCGGGTACCTCATATATTTCTGTTAATCATGGTGTGAAAAAGACTGTACTCTTATGCAGCTCCTGTCATTCAAACCATGGCGCTATGGATTTTAATTCACTTGGTTATACAAAACAACAGGTTGATCAACTTGTGAAAAATGTAGAAAAATAGAATGTTAAAAAAGATATTTCTGCCCCTTGAAAATTCACCGTCCACAATGGCGGCATTGAATTATGCCTGTTTTATTTCTGCCAGGCAGAACGCAAAAGTAACGGGCGGAATTTTTATGGATATTGAAAAGGTGGATTCATCTCTGGGCACCCTTAATTACGATCATACGATAAGCTGGCACAGCGATCTAACAGACGGAATAATTTCTCCGGCCAAACCGACGGTAGAATATCTAATTCATAACTTCAAAGAAATATGCACAAGAAACAATATAAAGTTTTCACTCGAAAATGAAATAGGAATGCCAAGTGCCCGGATTACCAGCCTGTCTAATTATTATGATATTGTAGTTACGGGAATGAAATCTGATTTCGGCCTGGTGAAAAAAAACAACCGGAATTTGTTTTTACAAAAAATACTTTTGGGGTCAGCCACATCTATTCTGGCTGTCCCTGATTATTTTAGAGAAATTCATAACGTGATTATTGCATATGATGGAAGTATTTCAGCTTCAAGGGCACTTCAAAGATTTGTACATATTGCTAATTTCTCCGACCTGAATATTATAATTGTCACATCTTCCAAAGATTCTGCATGGGCGGAAGATAATACCAAAAGAGCGAAAGAATATCTTATGTCATACGGTGCACTGAATGTTCTTACAGATTATACACAGATGGAAATTGTTAAGGTTTTGCAATCATCTTATTTTGAATCTTCAGATTTAATCGTTCTTGGTGCTCATTCACAAAGTATAAAGGATATTTTTATTGGCAGCATCACAAAAAGACTTATTTTAGAAGCAAATAAGCCATTACTCATAGGTATTTAATTTTTTGTGAAATATGCTCCCGGCCTTAACATAAAGGAATTTATTTTTAGTAATGTCTGCAAAACAGGTAAGCTGGTACCTATTCTTTGCCAGATACTCAATATTTATCTTATTGATGTAATTCCGATGCTGGACAGATTCCTTATCAAACTTCATCCGTTTTAATATTCCTTATTATAAACATAGCTTCTGAATCTGATATTATGCCGGCAGCAAGATATTTCCTTCTTGCTGCTTTTCTTAGGTAGAAGGTGGACCTTATCTCACATTTGGTCATAGTAATAATATCCAATTGCCTGCTTCTATAATTTTTGAGTTATGACTCCGAATAAATTAAAAACTTCTTTTTTGAAAATAATAAAAATATAATTTTAACTGAAAATTGTGATCAAACGGTAAGATATCTACTATGTTTTAATCAATTTTATATAACCTCATTTATGATTAAATTCGAAACCGCAATTTTATTTTAGGCACTGGAAGGATTAAATAATGAAAAAATCAGTTTTGCTTGTTTTATTTATATTTTTATGCGCTTTAGGATTTGGGCAGGATAGTACAAATAATTTACTTAAATCGGTTCAGTCAAAATATAATTCCATTAAATCTTTCACTGTTAATTTTACTAAATCATCCGGAAGCAAAGAAGATTTTTCGGGTAAATTATTTTTAAAGAAAGAAAACAAGTTAAGAATTGAATTAAAGAACAATACAATAATAACCGATGGCGAAACTTTCTGGAATTACAACAAAAAAGAAAATAAAGTAATCATAAATAATTATGACGAATCTGAACCTTCTGAATTATCCCTGAATAGCTTTATAAATAATTATCCGGCAAAAAGTAATGTCAGTTCAGGAGAAGAAGGAAATTTAAATACCTTAACACTTATTCCTAAAACTTCTGATTTGAATTTTAGTAGTGCAAAACTTTATATAAATAAAGATAACCTTGTCGAAAAAGTTGTTGTCAAAAGTACTTCCGGAAATTCGACCATCTCACTTTCAGGTTACAAATTGAATGAGGATATTCCTGATTCGGAATTTATTTTTTCTCCGCCAAAAGGAATGAAGGTTATTGATCTCCGGTAAAAAAGCAAAACGTATTTCAAAGAGAGATGTGGTTAATTTTACCCTCTCTTTGGTGTTAACTGCAGTTTTCCTCTACATCGCTTTTTATGATGTTAATTTGAACGCAGTTCTTGCAATGGCTTCACAAGCCTCACTGTTCTGGGTTCTGATTTTTATTATTGTCCTGTTATCAGCTCATTTTCTCCGGGCCCTGAGGTGGAAGGTTATTATAAGTTCTGTTAAACCTGATGCCGCCATAAAAAATCTGTTCGGTTCTCTTATGGTTGGATACGGAGTAAATTGTGTGGTTCCAAGACTGGGAGAAATTACGCGGGCGGTACTTCTCGGCCGGTGGGAAAGAATTTCAAAGTCCTCAATGTTTGGTACGGTTATACTTGAAAGAGTTATTGATGTCATTTTTCTTGGTTTATCTGTAATTGTTGCAGCGTTAATATATAATGGAAACCTTTACAGCAGCTTTCCCTGGCTTAAAACAACTCTTTATATTACTTCAGGATTAATAGCATCATTTTTAATTTTTCTTTTCCTGGTAATAAGATTTAAAGAAAAGTTTTACGGTGTAATTGTAAAAATCCTGAGTAAAATTTCTGAAAAACTTGCACACGAAGCTGGTTATATATTTAAAATGTTAACCGAGGGTTTTGCAAGTTTAAAAGGGACAAGAAATTACATTCTGACTTTTTTATTGAGCGTTATTATAATGTTATTTTATGCTTTAAATGCTTATGTCGGTATGATTATGATAGGGATGCATAATGTAAATTTTGGTATGGCCTGGATAATAATGAGTATAAGTGCTATCGGAGTTGTTATTCCCACCCCGGGCGGAACAGGATCTTATCATGCACTTGCTAAATCAGCACTTGTATTGCTCTTTGGTTTTGGTGAAGTCATAAGCCTGGCTTATGCATTTTTAACGCATATCATTTCATATTTTTTATTCATTATAGCATCGCTAATTTTATTCTTCATTCTGAATAGAGATCATGATAATTTAATTAATGTAGTTGAAACAGACATGGAAGAATTATGAAATATTTTCTTACAATAATAGCAGCTTGTTTTTTTGCAACAACATCTTATTCTCAGTATGAATTAAGAGCAGGAATGGGAATAAATTTCGGTAGTACACCGTCTGTTAAAGATTATATTAACCAGGTTGCCGGGTACCAGGAATTGGGAAGTTTCAACTCCTCTGTAATTTTTTCTGGTGAATTAGATTATACGGTTTCTCAGACTTATGATCTCGGACTCGAAGTCGGTTATCTGTTAAATTCATTTACTTTTAATACTTTCGGGACATACGATTTTTCATACCATATAATAATGCCGACAGTAACTTCTTATTATGTTGTAAGAGGAAAAGGATACAATTTTAAATTCGGCGGTGGTGTTGGAATAAGATTAGTAAGTGCCGATGAATCTCAGCCTTCAACGCCTAATTCAACCAATTACACATCAACGGGATTTGGATTTTTACTAAGGGCTGCCGGCAATACAAGGCTTAGTGAAAATTTTTACGCATACATTTCCGGTGATTTGAGATATGACTTAAACGGAAATTTAAAAAACTGGAGTGCTGATCATAGTTCACCTTACGATAAACTTAGTTTAAATACTTTTTCAGCTGGTGTAAGTCTTGGTATAACATACATGTTTTAGGAGGATTATTGAATATACTTGATGCTATCATTCTTGGAATAATTCAGGGGCTTACGGAGTTTTTACCGGTTAGCAGTACGGGTCACTTAACTGTTGCCGGGAAATTAATGAATTTAATTAGTCCGGATAAACCGCAGGAATGGACAGCATTTATTGCTGTTATTCAACTTGGTACAATGCTGGCAATTCTTATCTATTTCTGGAAAGACCTGGTTCAGATTTTAATTTCATTCTGGAAAGAAAATGTTAGTAAAAGAACAGGCTTTGCAAATCAATCATTTCAATCAAGAACAGGCTGGTATATAATTGTAGGAACTCTGCCGGTTGTATTTATCGGTTTATTATTTAAGAAAGCAATTGAAGGTGCCCTCACAAAAGATCTTTATGTTATTGCTATAAATCTTATAGTATTCGCAGTAATTCTTGCAATTGCAGAGAAAATCGGTAAGAGAACCAAAACAGAAAAAGATATTTCTTTGTTCGATTCTTTGTTCATCGGTATCGCACAGGCATTTGCATTAATTCCCGGTGCTTCCAGATCAGGAACAACAATTACGGGAGGTTTATTCCGGGGCTTAAAACGTGAAGACGCAGCACGTTTTTCTTTTCTTTTAAGTGTTCCGGCTGTGCTTGCCAGCGGACTGCTTGAATTGTACCAGTCACTTGATATTTTAAATGGTACTATGTGGATAAACCTGATAATTTCTACAATAACGGCTGCTATCAGCGGTTATATTGCAATAGATTTTCTTTTAAAATATTTAAAAAATCATTCAACATATCTTTTTATTTATTACCGGATTATTGCCGGGATAATTATTTTAGTTCTTATCGCATATAATATTATTCAACCATAGGAGATAGTATGAGGAACATTTTAATCTTTGCGGTACTTGCTATATTTATAGGATGTACACAAAAGAATACGGAAGGAAATAATCAACCAAAAACAAATAGCGAGAATGTGCAAGTGGAAACTAAAAAGGACACTATAACTGTTGCAGTTTTTAAAACAAATATGGGAACTTTTGAAACTGAACTTTTTCCTGAAGAAGCTCCCAAAGCAGTAGAGAATTTTACCGGACTTGCGGAAAAAGGATATTACAAAGGAGTAATCTTTCACCGTGTAATTCCTAATTTTATGATTCAGGGTGGTGATCCTACGGGAACCGGAAGAGGCGGTGCAAGCCTCTGGGGCAAATCTTTTGAAGATGAAGTAAATACAGGATTACAATTTGATTCAACGGGAATTCTTGCAATGGCTAATGCCGGACCCAACACAAATGGAAGCCAGTTTTTCATTACTGTTGCTCCAACTCCCTGGCTAAATGGTCACCATACTATTTTTGGCAAAGTAATCAACGGAATGGAAGTGGTTAATTCGATTTCTGAAGTTAAAAGAAACGGACAGGATAAACCGTTGAAAGATGTGGTGATTGAAGATATTACTATTGAGAAGCGTTCACAACAATAAATATTATTTTTTGAAAAAGGGATGGTAATTTTCTAAATTCAAAGTCAGTTATCATCTCTTTTTTCATTTTAAATACTTTTAATGAAACAGCAGGAATTTTTCTCTTCACGCTGGACACTGATTATTGCAACAATTGGTATTGCTGTAGGAACAGGAAATATCTGGCGTTTCTCCAGAATTGTTGCGCAAAACGGGGGTGGTTCCTTTCTTATCCCCTGGGCAGTATTTTTACTTATCTGGTCTGTCCCATTAATAATTGCAGAATTTGCTCTGGGTAAATCCACCCGCTTCGGACCAATTGGTGCAATTGCAAAAACCGCGGGAAAAAATTTTGGATGGATGGGAGCTTTTATTGTTTTCGTATCTACTGCAATTATGTTTTATTATTCAGTTGTTACCGGTTGGTGCCTAAAATATTTTTTATCTGCTGTATCCGGAAATCTTTTTGAAACCGCAAGTCACCTCAAATATTGGGAAAATTTTTCTTCGGGTTATCAGCCTTTAATTTTTCATTTTATCTCGATGGTATTTGTTGCTGTAGTTGTTTACCGGGGAATTTCAAAAGGAATAGAAAAAGTAACCAAATTTATGGTTCCGGCTTTGCTGATCATTCTTGTAATCCTTTTCATCCGTGCTATTACATTGCCGAATGCAATTGAAGGTATTAAATATTTCTTTACGCCAAAGCTTGATATAATTCTCGATTACAAAGTCTGGCTGAATGCTCTAACGCAGAACGCGTGGGATACCGGTGCCGGCTGGGGACTTATTTTAACTTACGCAGTTTATATGAAAAAAAATGAAGATATTTCATTGAATGCAGCATTAATTGGATTCGGAAATAATACTGTTTCACTTCTTGCCGGGATAACAATTTTTTGTACTGTATTTTCTCTCAGCCTGCCTGCCGGTCAGGCAGGTGCTGTTGATGCTATGACACAGGTTTCACAATCAGGACCGGCAAACACAGGATTGACCTTTATTTTTCTTCCCGTTGCTGTTTTCTAAAATGTCATCAAGCTATTTTGTTAACGTTTTTTTTGCCTCAATATTTTTTATTGCATTATTTTTTGCTGCTGTTACTTCGCTAATTTCTATGGTTGAGCTGGCAACCAGAACATTTATAGATTTTGGATTAAAAAGAAAAAGGTCAATTGTAATTGTAGCCCTTGCAGGATTCCTGTTTGGTATTCCTTCAGCATTAAATCTTAATTTCTTTACAAACCAGGATTGGGTTTGGGGAGTCGGTTTAATTTTAAGTGGTGCTTTTATTGCATTTGCAATCTTTAAATTCGGTATAAATAAATTCAGAACAGAAATAATTAATGGATTTGGCAGTGATGTTAAAATTGGGAAATGGTATAATATTGTTATCGGAATTCTTATTCCTATTCAGGTTATTGTTTTAATTTTATGGTGGCTGATTTCATCAGTCGGCTGGGATCCTGAATGGTGGAATCCTTTTCATATTGAAAATGCCGGAACAGCTATTTTCCAGTGGTTAATAATTATTATTCTATTTATATCTTTTAATAAATTAATGGTTTATTACACTTTAGATAGGAATAGTGAAGACTGATGGAATTACCTGCAATAATAACTATGATAGCGATATTAGGTCTTGTCTGGGGAGGGTTAGCTTTCTTTCTTACCCGTGCAATGAAATATGAAAAAATGAAGCGGGAAAATGGCGAAAAGTAGATTAAAGGCTCCTTCAATTCTGAATGCTTCAAAGGATATTTCATCCGGCAAAATTCTGCCGGTTTATTTTTTCTTCGGGGAAGATACATACAGTCTGGACAAAATACTTAAGCTTATCGAAAAATCAGTTGAACCTTTTATAACATCAGATTTTGATAAGGAAGTAATTTATGCTGATGATAAAAATCTGCCTGGATATCATCTCCATCGCTTCTTCATTTCCTTTCGGTTCCGAAAAGAAATATGTATTGGTTAAGGAATTTGAGAAAATAAATAATAAAAAGAATCTTGTTAACTATATAAATTCACCTGCTGATTTTACTATCCTTGTAATGGTGTATAACGGATCAATTTCAAACCTTGCTGCAGAACCGTATAAATCTTTACTTGAAAATAATTTTATTTATGAAGCAGTTGAATTAAAGGGAAATAATCTTGTTGACTGGATTATCCAATATGCCCAGGATAACGGAAAAAATATTACCCGGGAGGTTGCTTCTGTTTTTCTTGAAATGGTTGGTGATAACAGAAACCTTATTGAAACACAGCTCGAAAAGGTATTCATCTTTCTCGGTGAAAACAAAGAAATAACCATAGAGAGTATTGAATCATTATCTGCAAGGTTCAAAGAGTATACTATTTTCGATTTACAGGATTCACTAGCGGGCAAAAACAAGCAGACATCTTTTAAAGTAGCATTCAATCTGCTTGAGAATGGATCAGAACCTGTGTTTATTATTCACATGCTTACAAAATTCTTTACAGGCATACTTAGAATTAATGAGCTCAAATCTTCAAAGATTCCCGAACAACAAATTGCAAGAATAGTGGGAACTCATCCCTATTATTTAAAAAAATTTTATAACGCCCGCAGATTGTATTCTGATATTGAATTAATAAATATTTCGCGGGCACTGCTGAATGCAGATATTTCTGTAAAGACCACCTCAATTGATAAAAAAAATATTGTAACTGTATTGCTGACAGAAATATTTAATTCGGGGAAGAAAAAAAATACTGAATAGAATAGTAGACAATACTTCAGCACAAAAATGCTTAATTTCCTCAGTTTTCTGTATTTAAAGTTTTTTATTTAATTTGTGTATAATTCTGGAAACAATTCATATCTCAGAAAGTATAAGCGACGTTGACCGACAAGAATCTGTACGATTTCACTGATGAAGAGTTAATTCTTGAGTTTCAACAGAACAATACTGTTAAGGCTTATGAAATTCTTGTAGAGAGATATAAAAATCCTCTTACTAATTATGTGTTCAGGTTTCTTGGCGACTATGAAACCTGTATGGATGTGGTACAGGAATCTTTTATAAAAGTGTACCGTTATAAAGATTCTTATAGTTCAATCGCTAAATTCTCCACATGGATTTATACAATTGCCGGAAACCTGGCAAGAACAGAGTACCAGAGACGTAAAAGAAGAAAATTCTTTTCTATTAATTCATATGGAGAGGATAGTAATGAAACATATGATATTCCGGATGAGAGCTACCGCCCGGATGAAATGACTGATAGCGGGATAAAAGATGAAATCATTCAGAAAGCTATACAAAAAGTTTCCCCTGCATATAGAGAAATGGTAATATTGAGAGACATACAGCAATTATCGTATGAAGAGATTTCTGAAATTACGGGGGTTGCAGTAGGAACTGTAAAATCAAGAATAAACAGGGGAAGAGCTCAGCTCCAAAAACTATTAGAATATATATACAAAGAGTGAAATAGGTGTTGATGTGAACCCGAACGAGGAACAGAATTTTAAGGATGTGATAAATACTCTTGGACAGCTTCAGCAGGTAAAAGCGCCTGCAGGATTTGAAGCCGGCTTAATGCGAAGAATTAATTCTGAAAAATTTCGCGAAGAAAAAACATTCTGGCAGAATATCTTAATTCCCTCACGATTAATACCAGCTGCAGCTTTAGCCATTACGGCAATTCTTTTAATATTCGTACTTAATGATGCCAGCGTAACCCAGGATAATCCTTTATTTGCTGCTCCACGCGAAAGAAGTGATTTGACTCAGCAGGTTAAAACTGATAATTCTTTGAGGCAGGAAAAATCATCCGTAAGCGATGAAGTTTTATCATCAAATGAAATCTCCGGAATCCGGAAAGATAAGGATGTTCAAAATAAACCGTTGGAAAAATCACCGGGTAAACAAAAATCTGTCGGCATTTCTTCTGGGGGAAACATTGCCGGAAATGTATATGAAAATGATAAGTTTATTACTGCAAAATTTTCAGCAAACGGCATAAATAACTACCCGGTAAACAAAGCCGGATTAAACTTCAGACAGGTAAACCTTTCAAATCAGCAAAAAACAGAGGTAAATAAGCTTAAAGAAAAAATGGACGAAATGTTCAATTCCAGGGCAAAACACTAATAGTATCCATTTATTCTTTGTAAATTTATCTTATGTTTTCTATATTTAATGCTCAAAATTTTTGAAATAAAAATAATTAGGATATTGTATGAAAAAGGGAATTCACCCGGATTATAGACCAGTTGTATTTCAGGATGCTTCTACGGATTTTTCAATTTTAACCCGTTCTACAATCCAGACAGATGAAACGATTAAGTGGGAAGACGGAAACACATATCCTCTTGTAAAACTTGAAATTTCCAGTGCATCTCATCCTTTCTTTACAGGAAAACAGAAACTTCTTGACACTGCCGGAAGAGTTGAAAAATTCAAGAAAAAATACGCAAAGAAAGAAAGCAAATAAAAGAGTTTACATTTTATTGTTGATCGACAAAGCCAGTATTATACTGGCTTTTTTCTTTTAAAAAGTGTTAGACAAATTTTTATATTGTAAAATCATTTCTCTTTTAATTAAGTTGCCTAAGTTTATTTAGAATTTATAAATATGAAAAAGAATATTAGAACTATAATTATTGCAGCCGTTATACTAATTGTTTTAGTCCTCCTCGCAATTCCCAAATTAAAATCCTCTGAAGACAAAACCAAGGCAGCTGGTAATGGGGCCGCCGGTCCGCTTCCGGTAAGAGCACACATAACTAAATATGAAGTGCTTGATAATAAGGTTTTAACCACGGGTACGGTATTAGCCAACGAAGAGGTCGAATTAAAAAGTGAAGCCCCGGGAAAAATAACAAACATATTTTTTCGCGAAGGCAGTTATGTAAACGCAGGTGATTTGCTTGTTAAAATAAATGATGCAGATCTTCAGGCGCAGCTTCAAAGTGCAAAATCAAGATTGAAACTTCAGGAAGACACAGAGTACCGGCAGAAACAATTGCTGGAGAAAGAAGCTATCAGCCAGGAAGATTATGATATGACAGCCAACCAGCTTCAGGTTAACCAGGCTGAAGTTGAATTAATAAAAGCACAAATTGATAAAACAGAAATACGTGCACCTTTTAGCGGAGTGATTGGTTTAAGAAATGTCAGCGAAGGAAGCTTTGTATCTAATACGACAACTATAGCTAGCCTGCAGAACATAAATCCAATTAAAATAGATTTTTCAATACCTGAAAGATATTCATCAATGGTTGAGGTTGGAGATGAAATTAATTTTTCCATTTCAGGGAATAACAAAAATTTTGTCGGTAAAGTTTATGCCATTGAACCCAAAATTGATCCTGTTACCCGGACTTTGCAGATAAGAGCACTATGCCCAAACACAGGAAGAGAAATACTGCCTGGATCATTTGCAAATATTAATCTTGTTTTGAAGAAAATTGAAAATGCAATTCTCATTCCTTCTGAAGCTTTAATCCCGGATATAAAAGGGCAGAAGGTTTTTATTTTCAGGAATGGTAAAGCTATACCTCAACCGGTTGAAACAGGTATCAGAACTGATGAAAACGTGCAGCTAACATCAGGGGTTGCCGAAGGTGATACAATTATAACATCAGGAATGCTTCAATTAAGACCCGGAGCTTCTGTTACTATTGCAGGGTTTGAAAAATGAGCCTGTCATCATTAAGCATTAGAAGACCGGTACTCGCAATAGTTATGTCAATAGCTATAGTGGTATTGGGTATATTGGGATATACTTATCTTGGTGTCAGGGAGTATCCCTCTGTTGATCCTCCGATCATTACTGTAAGCACAAATTACACTGGTGCTAACGCAGATGTAATTGAATCCCAGATAACGGAACCGCTCGAAGAATCAATTAATGGAATTGCAGGAATCCGTTCGCTTACTTCTGTAAGTCGTGATGGAAGAAGTACAATAACTGTGGAATTTGATATAGATGTTGATCTTGAAACTGCCGCTAATGATGTAAGAGATAAAGTATCACGTGCCATAAGTTCCCTGCCGCCCGATGTTGAAAACCCGATTGTATCAAAAGCTGATGCTGATGCCTCACCGATTGTATTTCTGAATATCCAGAGCGATACACGAAATCTTCTTCAGCTTACTGAACTTGCAAATAATGTTTTTAAAGAAAGATTTCAGACAATTCCCGGAGTCAGTGCTGTAAATGTTTGGGGTGAGAAAAAATATTCGATGAGACTATGGCTCGATCCTGCAAAACTTGCGGCTTATCATCTTACACCTCTTGATGTAAAAAATGCAGTGAACAGGGAAAACGTTGAACTCCCTTCAGGATTAATTGAAGGAAACAAAACAGAATTATCCATAAGAACAATAGGGCGTTTACATGATGCCGGAGAGTTCAACGATCTTATTATTAAAGAAGAAAACGGAAATATTGTTAAGCTGAAAGATGTGGGCTATGCTACCTTAGGTGCTGAAAATGAGAGAACAATTCTGAAAAGAGACGGTACTCCTATGGTCGGTGTGGTTTTAATAGCACAACCCGGAGCCAACAACATTGCTATAGCTGATGAATTTTATAAACGGCTGGATCAGATTAAAAGGGATCTTCCTTCCGATGTAAAAACGGGAATCGGGTTTGATGTTACTGAATATATACGTGATTCAATAACTGAAGTTGAACAGACTATTTTTGTAGCATTTGGACTTGTCGTTCTTATCATATTTTTATTTTTAAGAGATTGGCGGACAACTATTATTCCTGTAATTGCAATCCCAATATCCTTAATTGGCGCATTCTTTATTATGTATGCGGCAAACTTCTCGATAAATGTTCTTACTCTGCTGGGAATTGTACTTGCGATTGGAATTGTGGTTGATGACGCTATTGTAGTGCTTGAAAATATATATACAAAAATTGAAGAAGGCAGTCATCCCGATGAAGCAGCCAGAAAAGGTTCTGCTGAAATCTTTTTTGCAATTATTTCTACCACTGTTGCACTTGCTTCGGTTTTTCTTCCTATAATATTTTTACAGGGACTGACGGGAAGATTATTCCGTGAGTTTGGTATTGTTATAGCCGGATCAGTTATAATTTCGGCATTTGTGGCGTTGACACTTACGCCCATGCTTAGCTCAAAAATTCTTAAAAGAAGAGAGAAGCATAATTGGTTTTACAATAAAACCGAACCAATTTTTGTAAAACTTAATGATACATATAAAAATTCCCTGGAAAAGTTTTTATCAAAAAGATGGACAGCCTTTTTAATAATGGGTTTATCTTTAGGTTTAATATATCTTTTCTTTACTGCTATTCCATCCGAACTTTCTCCTCTTGAAGACAGAAGCGGTCTGAGATTATTTGCAACTGCACCCGAAGGAGCTTCGTATGATTATATGGATAATTTTATGGATAAACTTATCCAGACTTTGAAAGATAGCATTCCCGAAAGAGATGCAATTATATCTGTTACTTCACCGGGATTTGGAGCATCCAGTTCTGTTAATTCCGGTTTTGCTTTTGTAATTCTTACAAAACCCGATCAACGTGAAAGATCCCAGCAGCAAATTGCAGATGATATAACTCCTGTTTTATCCCAAATGACTGAAGCAAGAGTCTTTGTTACACAACAGCAGTCAATCGGGCAAAGAAGAAGCGGTCTTCCTGTTGAATATGTAATACAGGCGCCAAATTTTGAAAAGCTCAGGGAATATTTGCCGAAGTTTATGGATGCTGCGACTAAAGATCCGACCTTCACTATTGTTGATGCAAATTTAAAATTCAATAAGCCCGAAATTAAGCTGACAATTGACAGACAGAGAGCAAGAGATCTCGGAGTTTCAACGATTGATATAGCACAAACAATTCAATCAGCATTCAGCGGTCAGCGTTTTGGTTATTTTATTAAAGATGGAAAACAGTACCAGGTAATCGGGCAGCTGCTCCGGGATAAACGAAATGCCCCGATCGATCTGAAATCTTTATATGTTAAAAATAATAAAGGTGAACTTGTACAACTTGATAATGTTGTATCACTTACCGAACAGAGTGCACCTCCACAGCTATACAGATTTAACAGGTATGTTTCTGCAACTGTATCTGCAGGATTGGCACCCGGTAAAACAATAGGAGACGGAATTAAAGAAATGGATAAGATATCATCACAGGTACTTGATGAATCTTTTTCTACGGCTTTAAGTGGAGCATCAAAAGATTATGCTGAAAGTTCATCCAGTCTTTTATTTGCATTCCTTCTGGCTATCGGATTTATTTACCTTGTTCTTGCTGCACAGTTTGAAAGTTTCAGAGATCCGTTTATTATTTTATTTACAGTTCCATTAGCAATTTTTGGTGCTCTTGTTTCTCTCTGGTACTTTAACCAGACGTTAAACATTTTCAGTGAGATAGGAATTATAATGCTGATTGGTATTGTAACAAAAAATGGAATTCTGATAGTTGAATTTGCAAATCAGCGGAAAGCAGCCGGACTAACAAAAATAGAGGCAATAAAAGATGCAGCTGCTGCAAGACTTCGCCCGATTCTGATGACCAGCTTATCTACGGTGTTAGGAATTCTGCCGATTGCACTAGCTCTTGGTGAAGGTTCGGAAAGCAGGGTATCAATGGGAATCGCTGTTATAGGCGGATTAATATTTTCCACATTCTTAACTCTTCTTATTGTACCGGCTGTATATTCATATCTCTCACGGAAAACAGCAACAGTATCAAACGTTACAGAAACTTCCGGTATTGATGAAGAACCTGTTTTCGTAAGTAAATGAAATTGATTTTAAAAATATTATGAATCACTTTAGATTTTTTCTGCTATTCCTTTTAGTAGCATCACTGAACAGCCAATCCTTCAGCCAGGAATTAATGACTCTTGAAGATGCAGTGAAGATTGCTTTATCAAACAATTTTTCAATCAACATTGCGCGTAACGAATCGAAGATTGCTGATAATAATGCTTCAATCGGGAATGCCGGGTTTCTTCCTTCACTTGATGCATCGGGCACATACCTGAAAAGTTCCAATGATACCAAACAGGAATATGTTGATGGCAGAATAATCAATAGTAATGGGGCGCAATCAACTAACATTACTGCGGGATTAAATCTTAACTGGACAATATTTGACGGACTTGAAATGTTTGCAAATATTGATATGCTAAAAGAACTGAATAAGATCGGGCAGGAAAATTTTAAATCTGAAGTAGAAAATAATATAGCTGATATAACCGACATATATTTTAATCTCATACGTGAAAAACAGGTGCTTGATGTTCTGAATGAAACCATTGTAATTTCTGAAGAGAGAGTGAGAATTGCTGAGTCCAAAAAAGATGTAGGCAGCGGTTCAAAATTTGATTTGAGACAGGCCCAGGTTGATTTAAATGAAGATCGTTCGAACCTGCTTAAAGAAGAATTAACTTATGAACAATTGAAAGTTTCACTCAACCAGCTTTTAGGCAGGGATGTCTCTTCTGATTTCAATGTTGGTGATTCAATCAATATTGATATGAACCTTAATCTTGATCAACTTAAAAGTTTTACTCTAAGTCAAAGCACAGCTTTGGAAATTGCGAGGAAAAACTTAACTCTTTCGGATATTAATCTCCGACTCTCAAGGGCAGAATTGTATCCGGTTATTTCTTTAAATGGCGGGTATAATTATACTAATTCTGAATCAGAAGCAGGATTTATAAAATCCAATAGAAATTACAGCCTTAGTTACGGAGTAACAGCTTCACTTAATTTATTTAATGGATTAAATACACGAAGAAAAATTGAAAATGCCGAAATAGGAATTGAAAACAGCAAACTTAATTATGACCAGGTAAAAACCGGGATTGAAGCTAATCTGCTTAACACGTATAAAAAATATTTAAATAGTCTGCAGCTTGTAAAGCTTGAGAACGAAAATCTAACCATTGCAAAGGAAAGTGTTGATATTGCTTTGGAGAGATTGAAGCTGGGGAATATAACTCCACTTGAATTCAGGGAAACACAGCGTAAGCTGATTGACGCAAAAAGCCGGTTGGTTTCAGCACAGTTTGATGCTAAATCAGCGGAAACAGAACTTCTGAGAATAAGCGGACAGTTGATTAAAACAGAGTAGATTTAAAGCCCTCCCTAAAAACTCACGGGAATCTTACCCTAAAAAATATTAAATTATCAAACAATCTTTAAGAAAAAGAACCCAATGCATATTTGTATTTTTGAAGATAAACTTGTTGATAATTTTTATCCACTCACCCTTTCACATCCGGTTTATGATTTGTTATGCGGAATAAAAATTCTGCGTGAAAAGATTTTAAGATATTTTCCAAACAATGAGTACTCACTTTTCTGCAGGGAATATCTAAAAGAAACTGTTAAACAGAATAACCCGGGTATTAAGGTTAATGAGTTAGCGGATGATAATTATCTTTTCATAAACGGCAGGGCTTTAATTGATGAAGTTTTTCAGGAGACTTTAGGAAAGGATTCTGCTGAAAGAATCTTTATTAAAGATGATATATTAATTGCCGCAAAAATTTCTGCTAAAAGGATCGGGAAAATAAAATCTGAAATTTCAGAATTAATTGATGTTTCTTCCTTTGATGGAGTAACTGCAGAAAAAGTTGATGTGGATACAGTCGATTATATATGGGATTTAATAAGAATAAACGGTTCACAAATAAAAGAGGATTTTAAGTTAATTAATTCTCCGGGTATTTCTGAAGAAGCAAGACTCTTTCGTGCTGCTCATCTTATAAATAAAGATGATGTAATAATTGAAGCCGGCACTGTTATTAAACCGGGAGTAGTTATTGATGCCTCGAATGGTCCGATATACATTGGGAAGAATGTAGAAATTTTTCCTAATAGTGTAATTGAAGGTCCGGTGTATATTGGCGATAATACAAAAATTAAAAGCTGTGCAATTATTTCTGAAAATGTTTCAATCGGGAAAGTATGCAAAATAGGCGGAGAAGTTGAAGATTCAATTATTATGTCTTATTCAAATAAACAGCACGCAGGATTTCTGGGACATTCCTATCTTGGCAACTGGGTTAATCTTGGAGCCGATACCAACTGCAGCGATCTAAAAAATAATTACGGAACAATTAAAGTTAAACTAAGAGATAAACAAATTGATACCGGGCTGCAGTTTCTTGGTTTAATAATGGGAGATCATTCTAAGTCTGCCATAAATTCTATGTTTAATACCGGAACAATTGCCGGATTTTCCTGTAATATTTTCGGAGCAGGATTTCCGGATAAGTTTATTCCATCCTTTTCGTGGGGCGGAAAAGATAATATTGAAATTTATGATGTAAATAAAAGTATTGACACAGCTAAAAAAGTTATGCAGAGACGAAAGATTAATATGTCTGATAAGGATGAAATTATGTTTAATACAATTTTTAAAAATACTCAAAAGTGATAGAAAGCAGTAAGCAGAACAATTATGGAGCAATTTGAAGAACATAAAGTCAGAGATTTATATTCAGGAGTAAGAGGACTTGCAGTAAAAATTTTAAACCGTGTTGAAAGAACTGATTCATACCTGGAAAGATTACTTGATAACGAGATGCGAAACAGTGATCTGACCGGACCGGATAAAGCATTATTGTATGAAATAGTTCACGGAGTTGTAAGGTGGATGGGAAGACTTGACTGGGTTTTAAATGGATTTTATAAAGGACAGTTTTCAAAAGCAATTCCAAACCTGAAAAATGGTTTAAGAGTTGCATTGTACCAGATAATGTTCCTTGATCGTGTTCCGGATTTTGCAGTTGTTAATGAAGCCGTGGAGTTTGTTAAAAAACTTCAGGGACAAAAGCCTGCTGATCTTACAAATGCGATACTTAGGAATATAATTAGAAGTAAAAACGGGATAAGATATCCCGATCCTGCGGAAGATTTACCCGGCTATCTTACTGCTTATTATTCGCATCCTTCCTGGATGGTGAAAAGATATCTTGCGAGGTTCGGCAGAGAGGCAACGGAAAAACTGCTTTCAGCAAATAATGAAAAACCATTTTTAACACTTAAGATTAATGCTCTTAAAACCAACCCGGATGATTTTAAACAGCTACTTAATAAAGTTAATCTGCGGTTTAAACCTGGTAGATATCTCCCCGAATTTTTTAAACTGCAGAACCTGACAAATATAACTGCGTGGGAATATTATACTGAAGGTTTCTTTAACATACAGGATGAAAGTGCTGGGCTTGCCTGCAGGTTGCTGGACGTTCGTCCGGGATTAAGAGTGCTTGATATGTGTGCTGCTCCGGGCGGTAAGACGGCTTATATCGCCGGGCTGATGCATGATGAAGGTGAAATAATTGCGATAGACAGGTTTGAAGCCAGGCTGAAAATTATGGAAAAGAATATAAATCGTTTGAAAATAAACTCTATAAAACTTATCGAGTCTGATGCACTGGAATACACAGATTCCGGTTTTGACCGCATACTTGCCGATGTTCCTTGTTCAGGTACCGGAACTCTCTGTAAAAAACCTGACATTAAATGGAAAAAGGATCTTCTTGATATTAGAAGAATGACGGAACTGCAGTATAAACTACTGGAAAAAGCAGCCTCACTTGTTAAACCTCAGGGAGTTGTTGTGTACAGCACTTGTTCAATTGAACCGGAGGAAAATTGGGACATAGTAAACAGATTTCTTACAGAACATCCTGAATTCCGGCTGGAAAGTGCAGCAGGTTCTTTTCCTGTGGAAATTATTGATGCAAATGGATGTATTCAGACATTTCCGCATTCGCATCAGCTTGACGGAGCCTTTGCAGCAAAATTAGTCAGAGTATAAATTTTTATAAAAACATATATATCAGAAAATGTTTGATAAATTAGCCGAAGAATTTAAACAAGCGCGAATAAAAAATAATCTTACACTAAATCAGTTAGCTGTAAAAACCCGGATTGATATTAAGTTTCTTGAAGCAATTGAAGAAGGGAATTTCAGTTTTCTTCCTGAACTCTATGTTAAGGCATTCTTAAAAGAATTTGCCAATGTAGTAGGACTGGATGCAGATATTGTGTTGAAAAAATATGCCGCGGTCAAAGATGGAATCCCCTACGTGGAAGAAAGGGTAGAAGAAAAAATAGATGAACCTGAAAAAACTGTAGAGGCAAAAAAGACCGAAGAAGAAAAAAAAGCAGAAAATAAAACACCAGAAAAAACCGATAATAATTCAGAAAAATTCAGAGAAGTAAAACATTCGGCACATCAGTCAAATTCTGTTTATACTCCACCACCTACATTTGATTCGACTACTCACCCCAAAAGTGAGCTGACCACAGTTAATAAAAATAATATTTTGATGGGAGCAGTTATAGTTGGGGGAATAATTATTATTGGATTAATTTATTTATTATTCTTTAACAGTGGAAATGAAATAGTAGTTCCGGAAAAACCTTATGATGAAGTTATCTCCCAAACTCAGAAAAGATATGAAGAAGCTCCCGCAGTATCTGATTCAACACATAATAATTCTGTCTCATCTGACAGTTTAAACCTTTTAATACAGACTACCGATACATCGTGGGTGAGACTTATTCTTGATAATACGAAAGTAGAAGAATTTATCCTGTTTCCCAATTCGCAAAAAGTAATTCGTGCAGCCAATAACTTTAAGATAACCTTCGGCAGATCATCTTCAATTAAATTACAGCTTAATAATAAACCGCTGGCATTTAATCCTAAATCCAAATCGGTATCTTATGTTAAGATAAATGAAAAGGGTTTGGAATTTCTTCAGAATCCTCCTAATGCCGGAGATAACTGATGGCGGTTTCTGTAAAGAAAAAAATTGAAGAATTGCGTGAAAAAATCAGAGATTACGATTACCGTTATTACGTGCTTGCAGAACCAAAAATAAGTGATCAGGAATATGATGCATTAATAAAAGAGCTGGAGAAACTAGAAGCTGAAAACCCGGAACTGATTACCCCGGATTCACCCACCCAGAGAGTTGGAACAGATCTTACAAAGGATTTTAAACCTGTCACCCATTTAATTCCCATGCTTAGTCTTGCAAATACTTATAACGAAGATGAGCTTTTTGATTTTGATCGAAGAGTAAGAGAAGGATTACCCGGTAGTGAGAAAGTTGAATATGTTGTTGAACCCAAAATTGACGGGGCTTCAGTAAGTATTCATTATGTTGATGGTTATCTGGTTACTGCCGCAACAAGAGGTGATGGAGTAGTTGGGGAGGAAATTACTAATAATGTAAAAACCATTCGATCCGTTCCTCTGCGTCTGAAAAAAAATTCATCGCTTCCTTATTCATTTGGTAATATTGAAGTTCGCGGAGAAATATTTATGAAGCTAGAAGACTTCATAAAACTAAATATGGATAGAGAAGCAAAAGGTGAGAAACTATTTGCCAATCCCAGGAATTCCTCTGCTGGCACTTTAAAACTGCAGGATCCGCAGATTGTAGCGAAGAGACCGCTTAATGTTTTCACTTACACTTTAATAAGTCTTGAAGAAGAATTTTAAATCGCAATATGATAATCTTCAAATACTAAGAAAGCTGGGATTTAATGTTAACCCGGAATTTAAGCTATGCAAAAATATAGATGAGGTAATAGATGTCTGTCATAAACTTGAGGAGAAAAGAAGCACATTAGAATATGAAGTTGACGGCGCTGTTATTAAAGTTAATTCTCTCAGGCATCAGGAAATACTTGGTAATATTGCAAAATCACCACGATGGGCGGTTGCGTTTAAATTTAAAGCAAAACAGGCATTCACACTTTTAAACAAAATTACGTGGCAGGTCGGAAGAACCGGAACGGTTACACCTGTTGCAGAACTTG
Organism: uncultured Ignavibacteria bacterium; assembly: GCA_963815785.1. Lineage (GTDB taxonomy): Bacteria > Bacteroidota > Ignavibacteria > Ignavibacteriales > Ignavibacteriaceae > DATFVA01. The sequence continues at coordinate 34,003 of CAWFHZ010000012.1, read as the reverse complement.
AACCGGTATTTCTTGCAGGTTCAACAATCAGCCGTGCTACTCTTCATAATATGGATGAAATTAGACGAAAGGATATAAGGGAGGGCGATAAAGTAATAATCGAAAAAGGCGGGGATGTTATACCCAAAATAGTTTCTGTTGTTATCGAAGAAAGAACAAACAGGAATAAACCGGTTCAGCCCCCCAAAAAATGTCCTGTTTGTAAATCTCCTCTTTTCAAACCTCCCGAAGAAGTTGCATATTATTGTGAAAACACCGATTGCACAGCACAGATAAAAGGGAGACTTGAACATTTTGCCGCCCGGGGTGCTATGGATATTGAAGGTCTTGGTTCTGCTTTAATAGACCTTTTTGTTGAAATGGGACTGCTTCATACTTATGCGGATATATATGATCTGAAAAATAAAAGAGATGAATTAATTACGATCGAAAGACTTGGTGAAAAAAGCGTGGACAATTTATTAAGCGCGATTGAAGACAGTAAAAAACAACCTTTCCCAAAAGTTTTGTTTGCAATAGGAATTAGATATGTTGGAGCAGGTGCTGCAAAAAAACTTGCGGATAATTTTAGTTCAATTGATGAGTTAATGAGTGCTGATGAAGAAAAAATTGAATCCATTCACGAAATTGGTCCGAGCATCAGCAGAAGTGTAATTAATTTTTTTTCTGAACAGCATAACAAAATAAATATTGAGAGATTAAAAAAACACGGTTTAAGGTTTACATCAGAAAAGAAATTAAAGAAGGAAACATTGTTTACCGGTAAAACTTTTGTTCTTACAGGCACTCTCAGTACATTTTCACGTGAAGAAGCCGCTGATAAAATTGTACTTTACGGCGGGAAAGTTACATCTTCAGTAAGTAAAAATACTGATTTCGTACTTGCCGGCGAAAATGCAGGATCAAAACTTGCAAAAGCTGAAAAACTCGGAGTCGCAATTTTAAACGAAAAAGATTTTCTAAAACAACTTGAAGAATCTGAAAAGAAATGATCGGACAATTAAAAGATAAAATTGCAGGATTACTTGTAAAAAATAAATTAAAAGATTTTGAAATTACCGAACATAATTTTCGCGATTTCTTTAAAAAATCATTTAATTTTTTTATCGCTATGCCCGATGACGATTCAGACTTTAGTCATTCTTTTCATATTCTGGAATATCTTGATGAAAACAGGAAAAGTGTAACAGTTTTCACACACGATTATAAAGTAAATTTACTTCCAACCAAATTCCGCCAGAAAGCTATTGGTTACGGAGTTAACGATATAAGTAAATTAAATCTTCCTTCAAAGAGAATTAGCGATAAACTCGAACAAATGAGATTCCAGACGATTATAGATTTAAATCGGAAGGAAAATCTTTTCTGCGGTTATATAGTTAACCGTTTAAATGCACCATATAAAATGGGATTTGTAAAGGGCGATCCGGATAAATTTTATAATATCCAGGTAATTAATAAAAGTCCTGATGCAGAGAATTCATATAAAAATTTGTTAAATTGTTTAAAAATGTTTTAAGGAAAATACATGAATTTCGAGATCAAAAGGATCGACGAGATAACAATATTTAAATTGAATGAGAAAAGATTAGATACAAATATTTCCGGTTTGGTTAAGGGTGAATTTACAATGCTTCTAAAAGTTGAGGGGATTAATAAACTTATACTCGATATGAGTGAGGTTGAAACCTGCGACAGTTCCGGTTTAAGCGCAATACTTGTTGCTAACCGGATTCTCAATTCAAACGGGGGTTCAATGAGAATTGCTGCACCATCTGAAAGGGTTTATTCGCTTATAAAGATCACACAACTGGATCGCGTACTTCCTGTTTGCGATACGGTGGATGAAGCCTTCGGTGAACTAAAGAAGGAATAATTTATTGGATGGAAAATCGCTCGATTATGTTATCATTGCGGTTTACTTAATCGGTATAGCGGTTTTCGGTATAATCTCCGGTGGAAAGCAAAGAACAGTAAAAGATTATTTCCTTGGATCGAAAGCTGTACCCTGGTGGGCGATTTGTTTTTCTATTGTTGCTGCTGAAACGAGTACTCTGACCTTTATTTCAATTCCCGGTTTATCCTATCTGACGAATCTTAATTTTCTCCAGGTAACTTTTGGGTATTTAATCGGAAGAGTAATTGTTGCAACGTTGTTTCTTCCTGCATATTATAAAGGGGAATTAAAGACTGCCTATACCTACCTGGAAAACAGGTTTGGAAATAAAACTAGGAATTATGCTTCAGTAGTTTTTTTGTTTACCAGGACAGCTGCAGACGGAGTAAGATTATTTGCAACCGCAATTCCCTTAAAACTTCTTCTTAATATTGATTACCCGGTTGCCATAATTATAATTGCTTTTGTTTCATTGGTTTATACTTATACCGGAGGAGTAAAAGGAATTATATGGGTGGATGTAGTACAAATGTTTATCTACATATTCGGAGCATTGCTTGCGGGTTTCTTTATATTAAATTTGTTGCCCGACGGATGGAACTCTGTACTTGCTGCTGTATCCGGAAGCAACAAGTTGCAGGTTTTTAATTTGGGGTTATCCGGATCGTTTAGAAGTTTCTTTGCCGACCCCTATACATTAATCGGCGGGATTTTAGGAGGAGCTTTTTTATCTATGGCTTCACACGGTACGGATCAGCTTATTGTGCAGAGATTACTTGCAGCAAAAAATTTGAAAGAAAGTAAAAAAGCGGTTATCGGCAGCGGGGTAATTGTAATATTTCAGTTTGCTTTATTTCTAATCCTCGGTGTTATGTTATTTACTTATTATGGCACTATTAATTTAAAACCCGATGAAATTTTTCCACACTTCATTATCACTGTTCTTCCTCCCGGAATATCAGGGATCATCATTGCCGGATTGTTTGCCGCTGCAATGTCAACTCTTGCCGGTTCAATGAGTTCACTTTCCTCTTCAACAATGATGGATTTATTTCAGCCGGTTTTTGGGAATAAAAATAACGGATTATTTATATCAAGAGTTATTACCGTTTTTTGGGCTGCCTTACTTGTACTTTCTGCAATATTCTTTATGGATACTTCTACCGCAGTTGTGGAATTAGCATTAAGTATTGCTTCATTTACGTACGGCGGATTACTGGGAACATTCCTTTTAGGACTGCTTGTTAAAAATTCCAGGCAGGCAAATGCTTTAATTGGATTTACACTTGGAATTATTGTAATGATTTTTGTGATCTATTTTAAAATCGCCGCCTGGACATGGTTTACACCAATTGGCGTTGCGGTAACTTTGTTAACAGGTTATCTCACTTCGTTATTCAGAAAAGAAGAGACGCAGGAGGTTAATTGACTTTAGCAGATTATTTAATAATTACCGCTTATTTTATCTTTTCTTTAAGTATAGCACTATACTACACAAAAAGAGCCGGGAAAAGTACAGATGAGTTTTTTCTCTCAGGCAGAAATCTTCCGTGGTACCTGGCAGGATTATCTATGGTGGCTACAACTTTTGCGGCAGATACCCCGCTTGCTGTTACAGAATTAGTTTCAAAAAATGGTATTGCCGGTAACTGGGTTTGGTGGAACTTTGCTTTCGGTGGATTACTAACCGTTTTCTTTTTTGCAAAGTTGTGGAGAAGAGCCGGTATAATGACGGAAGTTGAGTTTGCTGAAATTCGTTATTCCGGTAAACCCGCAAAATTTTTAAGAGGGTTTCGTGCAATTTATCTCGGACTGTTTATAAATGTTGTTATTATGGGATGGGTAAACAAGGCAATGGCATCAATATTAACTGGTATGTTCGGCATTCCCGAATCGCAGGTTATCTTTTATGTTTTTGCCTGTATGTTGATTGTTGCATTTTACTCGGCGCTTTCAGGTTTATGGGGTGTTGTAATTACTGATGCTTTTCAATTTTTTATCGCAATGGCAGGCTGTATTATTCTTGCAATACTTGTTGTTAATTCAAGTCAGATTGGAGGGATAGAAGGATTACGAAATAAGCTTCCGGAATATACTTTTAAATTTCTACCGGTAATTTCAAATGTTAAAGATGCAGGAATTGCTTTTTCATTATCTGTTACTTCATTCCTGGCTTATGTAGGAATTATCTGGTGGGCATCCTGGTATCCCGGCGCTGAACCGGGAGGAGGCGGATATGTTGCTCAAAGAATGATGTCAGCTAAAAATGAAAAACATTCTTTGTTCGCCACTTTGTTTTTTCAGATTGCGCATTACGGTATTCGACCCTGGCCATGGATTATCGTCGGGCTTTGTTCAATTGTTCTTTATCCAAACCTGGCTGCAGATCAGAAAGGATTAGGATACATTTATGCAATGAACGATTTTCTTCCTGCAGGTTTAAAAGGTTTGCTGGTTGCGGCTTTCTTCGCAGCTTATATGAGTACTATAGCTACTCAGTTAAACTGGGGAACATCATATATTATAAATGATTTTTACAGGAGATTTATTATTCGTGATAATAATGAAAAACACTACGTAAGAGCCTCAAGGTTGGCTACGATAATTCTTATGATTATTTCAGCTGTGGTTACATTATTTATAGGCACTATTTCCGGAGCCTGGGTTTTTATAATGGAGTGTGGAGCAGGTCTTGGATTAGTTCTTATACTGCGTTGGTATTGGTGGAGGATAAATGCATGGTCTGAAATTTCGGCAATGATTACGCCTTTTATAGTCTATCCCTTACTAAAGTGGAACGGAATTGAATTTCCATCCACTCTGTTTATACTGGTTATTTGTACAACTTCAGTCTGGTTAATTGTTACCTTTCTCACCAAACCTACAAGTGAAGAAGTATTGAAAGATTTCTACAGGAAAATCCATCCAGGGGGAATATTATGGAAAGAAATATCAGACAAGCTTCCCGAAGTTACGAGTGATTCAGGATTTTTACCAATGTTTATAAACTGGATAGCCGGAGTTGTGCTGGTTTATTCTTTTCTTTTTGGAACAGGGAGCTTTCTTTTAGGGGATGTTCTCAGAACAGTTATTTTTGCTTTCGCCTCAATTCTTTCGATTCTGATTATTTACAAAAACTTAAGTGCAGCAGGTTGGAAAACATTAGCCAAATAATCGTTATTTTTGAAGGAATGTTCACTATTATTAAGTTCAGAAAATAATGAGAAGAAAAGATATACTGAAGAATATTAAAGTCGTTGTATCCGACATTGATGGTACCCTGTTGACTGATGATGGTTTACTTGATAAAGAAACAATGAAACTTATTTCCAAACTGCCTGAGTACGGTGTTCATTTTACAGTTGCAACCGGGAGACTGCATTCAGCAATAATGGGATTAGCCGAAGATGTGGGAATTGATATTCCGTTAATTTCTATGGATGGAGCTTTGATTAAAAGCCATACTGATGGGACTATTTTGTTTGAATCTTTCGTTAAGGAGAAGTATGTTAGAAAAGCTATTGACCTGGCAGATTCTTTTTTATTAAATATAGCTCTTTGTCACGATGATGCAATTTATTTCACAGAAAGGAATTCAGTTATCCCGCAGATAATGGATAAATTTGGCGCCAGATATGAAGAGGTTCTTTCTTATGATGATTTTTGCGGAAGTACTCTGGAGGTTGTATTCGCTTCTGACTATAGGGACAATTTGAAATATGTTCACAATCGTCTGGGATTTCCTTATACATTTGGATTGAACAGTTCATTCTTCAGATCACAGCGACATGAAAACATATTTTACCTTGAGATAAGAAATAAAGGAACTTCTAAAGGTATGGGTTTTGAAAGATTGCTAAAATATCTTAAAGTAAAACCCACTAATGCCGCCGTAATCGGAGATTGGTATAATGATTTAAGTCTTTTCCAGGCAGGCGGATTTAAAGTAGCTGTTGCAAATGCAGTTGCGGAAATTAAAAAATATGCTGACTTTATTACAGCACGCGATAATAATAACGGAGGTGTTGCAGAGTTTATTGAAATGATTTTACAGGCCAAAACAAGCAAAACATGAAAACTGAAGAGAATAAAAAAAGCGGTATTAAATTAAAAATTCTTATAGGATTAAGTGCAATAATTCTAATTGTCTTCATGTTCCCAAAGGGGGAATCCATTGAATCGGAAGTTACAGTGGGTTCAATCTGGATTCACGATGACCTGATCGCTCCTTTCAGTTTTCCTGTTTTAAAAGATCAAAAAACATATCAGAATGAACTTAAAGAAGCTGCAAACAGCGTTTATCCTGTTTACCTGAAACAACCGGAAACAGTTGAAGCGATTATTGATACAATAAAAAATTACGACTCATTTCTTCTCAGGATAATTGACAGTACACTCTCAACCCGGGGAATTGAAAACCTTAATCCGACTTTTCTCAGCACACCTTCATACAATATTTTTCAGAATCTGCGAAAACAGGAAAGAAACATGCTGCAGAGGAGAAACCTGAAAGATATATTCAGTAATCTTAATAATCTTCTGACAGGCGTTTATAAAAGTGGAATTATAAATCAAATTCCTGCCGGAGGAAAAGATAGTATTGCTGTTCGTACAGGAAATGTGGATAGAATTGAACCGGTTGATAAATTTCTCGATTTGAAAAGCGCTGAAGACATTGTGAAAAACGAAATTTCCCAATTGAATTATTCCCCGGATCTGAAGAGTGCGCTTAGCGAGTATATTCTTCACTTTGTTAATCCGAATATAATTTACAACCAGCCCGCTACACAGGAAGAAATTGACCAGGCGAAAAATAATGTTTCCAGATATGTAGGAATAGTAAATGAAAATGAAAGAATAATTGCAAAGCATGACAGGATTACAAGGGACGCCAAATTAAAAATTGATTCCTTTAAAGAGGCTAAAGGAGAAAAGATAGGAGAAAGCGGATTCTGGCTGCAATTTGTAGGAAAGTTTCTTCACATTTCACTCTTGATATCTTTACTGACAATTTATCTGTTTCTTTTCAGGAAAAAGATATTTTACGATAATCAGAAATTACTTCTGATTACCATCATCTTTATCTTCGTTAGTTTTGTAACCTTTCTTATCAATCAAATAGCAGTAAACGTACCTCTGCAGTTTTTGATATTTATTCCTGCTGCGACAATGCTGCTTACGATTATTTTTGATTCCCGGGTTGGGTTTTACACTACTATTATTATTTCATTAATTGCGGGAGCCTTACGCGGAAATGATTATACTTTTGCAGCAATGAACATTTTTGCGGGAGCGCTTGCCGTTTATACTGTTAGAGATATCAAAAACCGTTCACAGATATTCAGATCTTTTCTATTCATACTTCTTGGTTATCTTGTTGCAGTTTTTGCATTCGGTCTCGAAAGATTTGCTTCGTTTGAGTCACTAATGATTGAATCGGCTTTTGCAACTACTAATGCACTTATAAGTCCTGTGCTTACTTACGGCTTATTAATTTTCTTTGAAAAATTTTTTAGAATCACCACTGATTTAACGCTTCTTGAACTTTCTAATTTTGACAGACCACTGCTGAAAGAGCTTTCCAGGAAAGCTCCCGGCACATTTAATCATTCGATGACTATGGGAACTCTTGCCGAAACAGCTGCGGAAAAGATAGGTGCGAACCCTCTGCTTGCGAGAGTAGGAGCTTATTATCATGATGTGGGAAAGATTATCACACCACAAAACTTTGTGGAAAACCAGTTGAATAATCAGAATATTCATGAAAATCTTACACCCGAAGAAAGTGTTGATCTGATCAGCAGGCATGTAAAAGAAGGTGTTGACTTAGCGAGGGAATACGATGTTCCCCAGGAAGTAATTGATTTTATACCAATGCATCATGGTACAATGGTTATTTCATATTTCTATGAAAAAGCAAAAAAACTTTATGGCGAAGAAAAGGTTAATATTGATGATTACCGTTATCCCGGACCAAAACCAAATACAAGAGAAACAGCAATTATAATGCTTGCAGACGGGAGTGAATCAGCAGTCAGATCAATTGAAGACCCGGATCCGACAAAGGTTGAAAATGTAATTGATAAAATTATTAAAGGAAGAATTGATGATGGTCAGCTGAATAATTCACCAATCACATTCAGCGATATTGAGAAAATTAAAGAAGCCTTTATCAGCATACTATTAGGGCAGCATCATCGCAGAATCCGTTATCCAAAGCAGGAAGAGATTGAAAAAGGAGAATCTGGAAAGAAAGATGAGAAATGAAAATCTTTCTCGATGAATACCTTTCTGTTCTGTCCTTGGAAAAGAATTTATCTGAAAACACCGTTAGTTCTTACAGGAATGATATCACAAATCTCTTTCAATTTCTGGAAAATTATAATATCACTGATCCACAGCAGATAAAGTTTAATCATCTTTCCGATTTTTTTAAGTTTCTGAAGGAAGCAGGTCTCACAAGCAGTTCTGCATCAAGATATCATTCTTCATTAAAGGGATTTTTTTCCTATTTACTTCAGAATAAATATATAACTCAAAATCCGGTTGAGAAAATACCATCACCGAAATTATCTAAAAAACTTCCGCAGGTTCTTACAATTAATGAAATAGATTTAATTTTATCTCAGCCGGATGTTAATAACAAACTTGGCTTAAGAGATAAATCATTACTGGAACTATTTTACGCGTGCGGAACAAGGGTGAGCGAATTGATAAATCTTAAAGTTTCCGGATTATTTTTTAAAGAAGAAGTAATCCGTGTATTCGGTAAAGGTTCAAAGGAGAGATTAATACCAATTGGAAGCAGTGCTATTTACTGGATTTCGGAATATTTAAAATTAAGCAGACCTCTTCTTGAAAAAAAAAGTAAAAGTGAAAACTATCTTTTTCTTAATATAAGAGGGACAAAACTTTCCCGTATGGGTGTCTGGAAAATAGTTTCACGGTATGTGAAAGAAGCGAAGATTGATAAAGATGTGCACCCGCATACGTTTCGGCATTCGTTTGCAACGCATCTGCTTGAGGGCGGTGCCGATCTTCGTGCAGTTCAGGAAATGCTGGGACATGCAGATATTTCAACAACGCAGATATACACACACATAGACAGAGATTTTATTAAACAGGTCCACAGAGATTTTCATCCAAGAGGTTAGATTGCCCGATATCCAGGTTAGTGAAAAAATTATTTCTTTCTTAACGTTTCTTCCGATGTTTCTTTTATCAATTACAGTGCACGAATTTGCACATGCTCTCCTGGCAAACCGGTTTGGAGATGATACTGCTAAAAGCCGGGGAAGGCTAACACTTAATCCGTTTAAACACGCTGATATTATCGGGACATTGATAATGCCTCTTGCTTCATTTGCTTCCGGTTTTGCTCTAATTGGATGGGCTAAACCGGTTCCAATTGATAGACGTAAGTTTAAAAATCAACTCCGCGATGATGCTGTTGTTTCTTTTGCCGGACCTTTTGCAAATTTATTGCTTGCTGTTCTTTTCTTTATTTTTTTCATTTTTGTTTTCGGAACCGGCAGTTCCCATTATTTTGTAGACCTTTTGTGGTATGGTGTATTCTTTAATGTTTTTCTTTTTACGTTTAATCTTCTTCCAATTCCACCTCTTGATGGCTCCCACATTTTATTTGATGTTTTTCCGAATAAAATAACTGCTAAACTTCTTAGTCTTGGACTTTATGGTTCAATAATTCTTCTTCTTTTCATTTATTCGCCTTTGTGGGGTTTCTTTATGGATTTAGTTAATTTTATTCTAAATGTCTTTCTAAAAACCGCAGGGTTAAAGTGAAAAGAATTTTTTTGATAACTTCTTTTTTAGCATTAGTAATTACTTCATGCGGTCAGAATGAAAGTGAAGAACCAGAAGCTGCCGTAAGCCGGGAATTTAATTCATTCGTTTTTGTGGGAATGGTTAATAATAAACCCGGATTATACAAATACAGCTCTGTCAGTAATTCCTATTCTGAGTTCTGGTCAAACCATGATGAGGAAGTTATTGAACTATCTTATTCAAATAATCATTCTTCGGCTTTCTTTGTAACAGCCACAAAAGCGGGGAAAGAAGGAATTTTCCCCTTTATAAAAAACGCCAAACTCTATGTCATTCCGGATTCTTCAACTCAACCAAAGTTTATAAAAGTAATCGGAAGCGGTCTGCAGGTTTTTTCAAGATGGGAATCTGAGATAGTATTCAGGATAGTAACAAATTCATGGGATAAAAAGATTTCAACATATATAAATCAGACTACAACAATATTCAATATATACGGAAAAGTTCTTCAGGAAGAAACCAAGACTTTTGATGTGACCAGGGATGGCTATCCGCGTCTTCCCCGGACAAAACCAGATTCACTTTCGCCTTCCGGAAAATTTCAGCTTTCTTTTAATACTGCAAAAGCTGATTCTATCATTCTTATAAAGGAAAAAGATAAAAGCCGGAAATTAGTTGCCATAGTTGATAAACCCGTCAATGAAATCAGCTGGAGTGATAACAGAAAATATTTCTTTGTTTCTACTTTAGATATGCTTCTTTCAAATAATAGTATTTTTACAAATCAACCTAATACTTCTTCCATATATATTTATTCAATTGACCAGGGGAAAGTTGTTAAAGAATGGACAGGCGGCGGTTATAAAAACTTTTTTACAATAAATGATTTTTTAATATTTGATGCCGGATTCGGCAAGAAATCTTCAATCTATATTTATAATTTCGAAACTGGAAAAATGATAAAACAAATTAAAGTTAAAAATGGCTGCGGCTTAAATGAAATTCCCGAAGTTCCGAAATTCGGTGTTTAATATTCTACAGAATAAAAAAAATTAGATGAAGACTTACATAAGAATAGTTAGTTACGTCAGACCTTACTGGAGACAATTAATCGCTTCAGTTCTTTTTACATTTGTCTTTGCCTTGTTTAATGGGTTATCAGTTTACCTAACAATCCCTCTTCTCGATACTCTCTTCCAGGAAACTCCAAAGACCGAGCAGTTACAAGAATCACCACAGTTAAATCAGCCATCCGGTATTCTGCCGGACTGGGTACAGGAAATAAAAAAAGATATTACGGAAACTTTTAATGAATTTGTACTTTCAGGCTCCAAACTTGATGCCTTGATGAGGATTTGTTTTCTGGTTCTGATTACTTTTCTGTTGAAAAATATTACGGGTTATTTACAAGCTTACTTTATGGCTCATGTTGAATATGGTGCTATGAAAGACTTACGGGATGAAGCCTACTCCCACCTTCATCAACTGCCGATGAGCTACTTTAAAAAAGAAAGAGTCGGAAATTTAATTTCACGGTTCACAAACGACGTTAATATTGTCCAGGCAAGTATAACCGCAGCTTTTTCAAATTTAATTAAAGAACCTCTCACAATAATAGTATTCCTTGGTATTGCGCTTAGCATAAGCTGGCAATTAACCCTTGTTGCATTTATTGTTCTTCCTTTTTCAATGCTGATTATAGGGTGGATCGGGTTAAAGCTCAGAAGGCAGAGTTCTTTAGTTCAGGCAAAAATAGCTGACATAACAAGCATTCTGCAGGAAACAATTTCTGCAGTGAAAATTGTTAAAGCCTTTGGAATGGAAAAGTATGAGAATAAAAAATTTACAAAAGAAACACATAGCTATTTTAAAATGATGCTGCGGATAGTAAGGATAAGAAACATTGCTTCACCCGTTACCGAATTTCTAAGTGTGCTGGTTGGGGTTTTCATTATTTATTACGGCGGGGTGATGGTTTTGCAGCAGAATTCACTTAAAGCCAGTGAATTTCTCGGATTCCTTTTTGCCATATTTCAGATGATGCCTCCAATAAAAGAATTAACAAGTGTTAATAACAGGATTCAGGAAGCCAGTGCAGCGGGAGAAAGAATTTTTGAAATCCTAGATACAAAACCTTCCATTAAGAATAAGACCGGAGCAACTGAAATAGCAAAATTTCAGGATAAAATTGAATTTACTAATGTTGTCTTCAGTTATGAAGACAGTGAGGAACCTGTACTAAAGAATATTTCTTTTACTGCTAACCGGGGAGAAATTATTGCTCTGGTTGGTCCCAGTGGTGGAGGTAAATCAACTCTTGTGGATCTTATTCCAAGATTCCATGATCCCGATTCCGGAAAACTTTATATTGACGGCATAGATGTTAAAGATGTAAAAATTGAAGATCTCAGAAGCCTGATGGGAATTGTTACCCAGGAAACATATTTGTTCAATGAAACTATCAGAAATAATATTGCATATGGTAAAGAAGATTTTCCTATGGAGAAGATTGTTGAAGCAGCAAAAACTGCGAATGCTCATAATTTTATTTTGGAATTGCCCAAACAATATGATTCGATAATTGGCGAAAGAGGAACAAAATTATCAGGAGGACAGCGGCAGAGAATTTCTATTGCTAGAGCTTTGGTTAAAAATCCTGAAATTATGATTTTTGATGAAGCAACATCTGCTCTTGATAATGAATCAGAAGTTCTTGTTCAGGAAGCTATTGAAAGAATGATGAAAAACCGCACAACATTTGTTATTGCTCACAGGTTAAGTACAATAAGACATGCAACTAAAATTATAGTAATTGATTATGGGAGAATAATTCAACAGGGAAAACATAATGAACTGCTTGCAGATGAAAAAGGACTTTATAGAAAACTGTATGAAATGCAGTTCAGGGATTAATTATGCCGGACAAACGAAATCTTGTTGAAAGGATTGATCAGCTTGTTCTTTTTTTCATGCTTTTATTTCTTGCCAGTCTCACAAATTCAATTTTTATAAACCAGCTTGGTTATTACGGTGCGCTCCTGCTTTTGCTTGCCCGCTATTTTATAACAAAAAATAATCCTTTTGAAAAAACAGGTCTTGAGTCCGCATTAATCTGGTTTATAGCCGCAGAAATATTCTCACTTATTTTTTCCCTGAACCATTCGCAGTCACTTTTGTTTGTGACCAGAAGGTTTTTATTAATGCCCTTAATTTATGTAACTGTGGCAGCAGTACCTGATTTGAAGAGAGCAAAAATTTATTTCTATACATATATTTCAGCAGCTATTATTACTGCTTTGGTATATCTTATTTTCTCATACCAGTATTTCATATCTAATTTATATAGTATTACACAATCGGGTCCATCACTATTTCAATACCCGATTACCTCAAGCGAAATACTTAGCATAACCTCCGTCTTCCTTTTCGCATTCCTGATTAATGAAAAAAATAATTGGAAATATAAGCTTTTGGTTGCTGCAGCATTTTTTATAACGATAGTTGCTCTCATCGCTACATATAAAAGAACAGGATGGCTTGCAACAGGGTTTGGAATATTTCTTATAATCTTAATAAAGAAAGAATGGAAATTTCTCGTTCCTCTTTTTATCCTGGTTGCAGCACTATTTGTGTATGAAAAAAATATTAGCCGCGTTGATATTTTTATAAATGAAAATAATCATTTAAAACAAGTAAGCAGTTTTAAAACAGAGGGAAGAGCATATGATTTAACTGCTTCAGGAAGTTATTATTATATCTCGGATTATGAAGATGGCATACTGAAATATAAAGGGGACAAGAAATTACAAACTATTGAAGTTCCTTCTCCAATTGTTTCTCTTAAAAAGTGGGAAAATTATTTCCTGGGGTATTTTATTGACACGCGATTTATTAGTTATCAACCTGATTCTTCAGGAAATTTGACACAAGTTGCGGAGTGTTTACCTCCCGGGTTCACTATCGATCATTCTTTGTCTGGAAATTATCTTTACACTCTTGATTCTGATAGCGGGTTGACAATATTTGAAGATCCGGCAAAGCTTTCTGCAGTATACAGGGATACTAAATTTTCCAAATTCAGCAGAGTATTTGTTGATTCGGATTTAGTCTTATTTTTTTCTCCAGATAGCGGTGCATGCGTATTTAAATCTACAAAATGGTATTCCCGGAAAAGAATTATATAGATTTAACCCACACTACCAGGTTAACTCCGTATTTTATTTTCAGAGAATTTTGTATTTCTCAAATGAGCAGGGAATAAAATCTTATAAAGTAGAAGATGATTCTGTTTCATATTTAACAGATGATAAGAAGCCGAAAACCATATTTTTATGGAACGAAGCCGGAAAGAATCTTTTTGCTGCAGATCAAAATGGAAAAATATTTTTACGTGATTCAAACTCAGTCTCTTTTAAGTTAATTGAAAATGCGGGTTATACTCCTTCAGCTATAACTTTGTCAGGGGATACTCTAATAACCTCTTTTGTGAAAAGAAGCAGATTGTTAAGCATCTGGGATCCATACCTGCCATCAAATTATGTGAGATTATCACTTTGGAAAGCGGGATGGAAAATATTTCTTGATCATCCGGTTTTTGGTGTCGGTGATATTGACCTCGCATTTCTTTATAAGCAGTATAAATCCAAATATGAAAAAGAAATACAGGGGCACATGCATAACAACTTTGTGCATATATTAGTAACTCTTGGATTATTCGGATTATTTGCTTTCTGCTTTTTACTTTATAAAATGTTCAGAATAGATTTTAGTATTTATAGAGAAATTAAAAATATCTCTTTCATTTCGTCTTACGCACTGGGAACAATTGCAGCTTTAAGTACAGTTATTATTGCAGGATTAACTGAATTGAATTTTTTTGATCATGAAATTATGACACTCTTATGGTTTACATTCGGATTAAATGTGGCGCTCTACAAACGTTATAAAAGTAAGAATATTTAAATTTGAAACCGCAGTATAAACGAGGCAAAAATGGACAGTCAATTAGCTAAAAATATAAATCAAACGGTTGAAAAATTATCCTCAGATCTGAACTTTAAGTTTAAAGAAGTAGCAATATTACTTGCGGCAGGACATGGGAAACGAATTAAATCTCATAAATCCAAAATGCTTCATAAAATATGGGAAGTTCCTACTGTTGAACGCGTTTATAATGCCTGCAAAAATGGAATAGAAAAAATAAATGTAATTATGGTTGTTGGAATCAAAGCTAATGATGTAATGAATGTTATCGGAAGAAGAAATTGCACCTCGTTTGCTTACCAGGAAGTTCAAAACGGAACAGGACATGCAGTACAGGTTGCTCTTGAAAAAATTGATAAAAAATCATTCAATGGAATTGTTTACGTTCTACCCGGCGATATGGGATTAATTGATGAAGAAACAATGCAGTCTTTCAGGACTAATTTTATTAATTCCAAAACGGATATGATGGTGTTAACAGGACGTTATGAAGGTGAACCGCAAAATAATTCCTATGGAAGAATTGTCCGTGTAAAAGATAAAGATTCAAATGGAAAATCTTCCGGCAAGGATAAAGGCAAAGTTATAAGGATTATGGAGTATAAGGATATTCTTGCACTAAATGATGAAAAACCTTATAAAGTAAAGTACAACGGCAAAGAATACTCATATACAAAAAATGAATTAATAGAAAACAATGAGTTTAACTCCGGGGTTTATGCATTTAAATATAAAAACCTGATTGAGTTAATCGGAAAACTTTCAAGTAATAATGTTCAGAAAGAAATTTACATAACCGATCTGATAGCATTATTTAATAAAAAAGGTTATACGGTTTCTGCTTCAAGTCCTGATAAGCAATATGTTGTAATGGGATTTAACAATAAATCAGTGCTCAAAGAGATGGAATCAATTGCAAGAGAACACGTTTACAATAAACTGAAAGATATAATTGAGATTTCTGATCCGGATGATTTTTTCATTCACGAAAGTGTTGTTGATGATATACTTAAACTTGATAAAATCGGGACACCACTTGATATAACTTTAGGTAAGGGAGTTTATATTGGCAAAGAAGTTAAGTTGAATTACAATCTTACATTCAAAAATGATTGCTATATAAACGGCAATGTTCACTTCGGACAGAATATTATTGTATATCAAAACGTGCATCTATCTTGTTTCCCCGGGCAAATTCTTAAAATAGGGAATGATGTTCAGATACTATGGGGAAATATAATAAAAGGTAACATTACAATCGGGGATCGGGCCAGAATTGAGTCAAGTGTAAATATGACAGGAAGTGATGATTTTCCATTAAGAATTGGAACTGGTGTTTTAATTAAGGGTACCAGTTACATATTCGGTTCAGTTATTGAAGATTATGTTCACATCGAACATAGTGTTATTATAAGAAAAAAAATAAAAGCCCTGCAATCCGGAGATGGCTCAATTAAACCGGTCAGATTTTATCTTCCCCCGCCTGATGGTATTGATGCAATAGAGGATATTTAATTTTAAAAAATTATATAATATTCCTGAAATAAAGACCTACCCGTAAATTACCAAACAGTTTTACTGCGGCATTAAACAATATAGTTTTTAGAATCCTTTTATGATTTTTAGAATCTCATGTCGTATATATTTAACAGGGATGGTTATGAATCAACAACCAAAAGTAATTGTATTTTCAACTCCAACGTGTAGTTATTGTACAGCTGCTAAAAGATACTTCAGGGAACAAAATATTCGGTTTACAGATGTTGATGTTTCAAGAGATCAATCAGCAGCCAGGGACATGCTAAGGAGAACGGGACAAATGGGTGTTCCTGTAATTTTAATAAACAATCAACCAATAGTGGGTTTTGATAAACCAAAAATCCAAAGATTATTAAATCTAAAAAATTAACGGAGATAATATGACAATAAAACCATTAGATGACAGGCTGCTTCTTGAACCTGTCGAAGCTGAAGAAACAACTGCTTCAGGAATCATTATACCCGATACAGCCAAAGAGAAACCAAGAATAGGTGTTGTAATTGCTGTTGGAACGGATGAAGATCTTAAAGAAAAAGTAAAAGAAGGTAATAAAGTTTTATTTGCAAAATACGGAGGCGATGAAGTAGAAATGAACGGAAAAGAATACAGAATACTTCAACGTTCTG
Source organism: uncultured Ignavibacteria bacterium (assembly GCA_963815785.1). GTDB lineage: Bacteria > Bacteroidota > Ignavibacteria > Ignavibacteriales > Ignavibacteriaceae > DATFVA01. Next base: position 17,172 of record CAWFHZ010000012.1, on the reverse strand, counting down.
ACATACTTGCAGTTGTAGAAGATTAATTAATATAATAACAAAAATCGGAAGTAAAATGCTAAGTACAAATCTTACTCACGCTCTTTCCGAAAAAGAGCACGCTGAATTACTAAATAACAACGAAAATGTAATGATATGCTGCGGTCGTATGGGTCCGATGTGTGTACCTGTTTATGAAACAATGGAAGAACTGGAGAACGATTACGATCACGTTAAATTTGCTGATATGGAATTCGATTCTCCGGATGCAACAGTAATTAGAAATCTTCCTGAATGCAGAAGTTTTTCCGGACTGCCGTTTGTAGTTTATTATAAAAACGGTAAAGTTGTTCAAGCAACAAGCAGTATTCAATCGAGAGACCAGATAACTCAGATTATCGATCAGCATTTCTCAAAGTAATATTTACGGAGAGCATTAAGCTCTCCTTTTATTTTTAAATGGATTAAAAATGCAGAATCATTTTGATTTAATAATAATAGGCGGCGGAGCTGCCGGATTAACTGCGGGTATTTACCTTTCCCGTGCAAAACTGAACACTTTAATTTTAAACGAAGGTGCAGTGGGCGGGCAAATGGTATTAACTCATGAAATAGCAAATTACCCGGGATTCGAATCAATCAGCGGTTACGAACTCGCGCGAAATATGAAACTGCAGGCACAGAAATTCGGTTGTAAAATAAAATCAAATATTAAAGTTACTTCTCTCAATCTCGGTGATGAAAAGAAAGTAGTGGGTATTAACAACAAAGAGACCTTTTCATCTGATGCAGTTATAATCGCTACTGGTGGAAAATCAAGAACTATTGGTGCAGTTGGAGAAGAAAAATTTAAAGGCAAAGGAATTTCGTACTGTGCTACCTGTGACGGAGATTTTTTTCAGGATAAAGAAATCATTGTTGTGGGAGGAGGAAACTCAGCTCTGGAAGAAGCAGTCTCACTGACAAAATATGCCTCAAAAGTTACAGTGGTTCACCAGTTTAATGATTTCCAGGCACTTGAACATTATGTTGAAGAAGCAAGGAAGAATGAAAAAATCAACTTTGTCATGGAATCAAAAATTATTGAGTTTATAGGTGAAGATAAACTGGCCCTGGTGAAAATTCAAAACCAGCGGACAAATGAAATATTTGAAATGCCGATAGACGGGGTTTTTATCTTCATTGGTTATGTTCCGAATACTGAAAGTTTAGAAGGAATTGTAAATCTGAATGAATCGAAAGAGATAATTGTCGATAAAAACCTGATGACAAATATTCCCGGTGTTTTTGCGGCAGGAGATTCAATTCAGAAAAAATACAGGCAGGTAACCACGGCAGTTGCAGATGGAACAATTGCAGCTTTGAGTGCTGCAGAATTTATTAATGATAAAAGAAAGAAAGCTTCAGAACTAAATAATATTGAAGCTGATGAAAACCTGATTACTGCCTGAAATGTATTATTTCTTCAGATAGTTTTTTAATATATCTTTTTGCTTTATACCTAACAAAACCTGGCTGATCATTCCATTTTCAACAACAATAGTTGTAGGAGTAGCTTTTATTCCGAAAACTTTGGCTGTATTCAGATCTTTTGATATATCCACATCAAAAACATTTTTGTTTGTTGATTGAAGTTCTTTAATAATAGGAGTTTGCGCTTTGCAGGCATGGCAGGAAGGACTGAAAAAATAAACCAATCCTTTTGAACCATTACGTTCAAGTCCTTTTAACTTTCCGGTTAACCCGGACAATTTCCTTCCTTTAGATTTTTTTGCCGCCACTATCATTATAAATTGAAGCAGAAAAATTAGCAGCACAATTCCTAAAACAATAAAAATAATTGTCGTCATATAAATTCCGTAGTTATTCTTTTTCTTTCCTGGTGTTTATATTAAGTCTTACATAGCAGGGGCAGAAACTTGAAACGCTTGTAAATAAGAGAATAAGAGCTATGAGTCCCAAAAATATTGCCGCTTGTCCCTGGATTACTTTAGTAAGATAAAGAAGTATTATTAGCAGAGCTGCAGATCCCCTTAAAATTCTGTCTATATTTCCAACATTAGTTTTCATTTTGAACCAAATTTTTAATGTATTTGATTCAAAAAAAGTATAAAAGATTCAGTTTTTGCAGACGCAAATTTTTTTATCCTGATTTTTAATTATCAACATTCAAAGCCTTTTTTACCTCGTTTATAGATTCTTCGTCACAAAAAACTTCTATTGTTCCGGAAAGAATCGGATCCCTGATTACAGGAGCCATAATTATTTTATCATTAACAACGAATGCTACTTTTTTGCCGACTAATTTTGTGGTTTCTTTTCCAAATAATACTCCGGCAGAACTAGTCATTTTAATGATGATTGTGTAGTTATTCCATCCTTCTGTTGTGTCTGTAATTATTTTAACCGAATCAAAATCGTTGCTTGTTATTAATGGTCTTCTGTGTAAACAGTAATTCTGTTCGGAGTCACTAAGTTTTATAAATTCGTCTTTGTTTGTGCAGGAATCAGTTTCAACAATTCTATAGATACCGGTTTGAAGTACATTTTCCTGAGAAAAAATATTTGCAGAACAAAGGATAAGTAGCAAAAAGAAACTCAATGTTTTCAATATTTATATCTCCATAAGTTAAACTATTCTATTGGCAAACCTTCAAGTTTCATTATCTTTAAAGCGTTTGTTGTCGGGCAGGGTCCTTCATTCAGGATATAATCGAAAAACATCTTGTTGTTCTTTATTTCTTCTTTGAAATGATAATTTTTTACTTTAGAAATTACATCAGCAAGTTTTACCAGTTCAAGATCGTGAGTGGCAAGAACTCCAACCGCATTTGTTTCAGCAAGTTTCTTAATAAATGCGGAACTTCCCTTCAGCCTTTCAACATTATTTGTTCCTCGGAAGATTTCATCAATTAAAAAGAAAACAGGAAAACCTGAAGTTTCTATTTCATCGAGTAATTCCTTTAGTCTTTTTACCTCTGCATAAAAATATGAAATCCCATCTATTACCGAATCACTTACTTTTATGCAGGTATATAACCTGAATAAAGAAACATTAAGTGATTCTGCACTAACAACACTGCCTGCATAGGCAAGCGAAAGGTTGATTCCCAAAGTTCGGATAAATGTACTTTTCCCTGACATATTTGAACCGGTTACAATTGAGATTTCTCCATTGGTATTAAAAATAAAATCATTACATATTTTATTTTCTTTTTTAATTAATGGATGTCCCAAAGCTTTCCCTCTAAACATTATTTCAGAATTTTTGTATTCAGTATCTCCGGGAAGTTATATTCAGGATTGAGGAATGCAAAAGTAGCAAGAGAGGATAGTGCTTCTAAATTGTACCAGGTTTCCAACCATATATTTATATTTTCTGAAACCAGTTTTTTATAGTCGTGAAGTTTCAACCTGAAGAAGAAATCAACCGGGAACACTACTCTAATAATATTCCAAACAAATGGATTTCCTTTTCTTATTTTTAATAAATCTATGCTGTTTTTTATTCTCTTAAGAAGTATAGAAGGATTTTGGCTAAAGTTTATAAATGGTTCACACATCCGGCTTAATTTAGAATCAGTTTTGTAATTATAAGATTCAAGAAATTCCAGAACACTGCTTATCTTTTTAAGTTCATCGGAAATATACTCGGCTTCATCCAGCATCCTGTCTTTTTCTTTATTTCCGAAATGAAAAAGAGCGATATATGTTAGAGTTGTAATTCCCCAGTATGCCGGCATTAAATTTTCGAGGAAAAGAATAAATAAAAGAATGTTTATTGGGGCAAGAATTATTAATATCACAAAAATAATTCTGAAAGAAGCCGTAAGACTATCTTTTTTGTTTAGCAACTTTATTAGCATTTCCCCATCAAAATCGATCCGGGAGGATAAAATCGAATTGAGAGTTAATTTGTCCCTAAACCTGGTTAATGGGGTAAGCTCTTTTACAAGCTGCTGCCTGGTATTTATTTCATCGGCTGCCGGATTTTTTATTCTCAACCAGTTTCTTAACAAAGATTTAGACTGCTTCGATGTTCCTGTGTTTATTAATTGATGAAGTGATTCTTCCCCGGCTAGGTTGAGATCAAGTTCAACCGGATCAAATTTTTGTGATAAACTGACATCATCAAAATAATTAATTTTAGGAATATTCTGCCAATCGAGATTTAGTCTGGCCAGATGTGTTGATTTTATTTTTATCCAGAGTGCAAACTTTTTAATATCGCGATCAAGTTTGTTATGCAGGTGTACCGCAACAGAAAAGAAAACAAGAAAAAAAATAAAAGAAATAAAAGCCGATAAATTTGAATCAAAAAAGAATAAAGAAAAAAATAAAATTACTTCCATTACAAATATCAGCAGCCGGATTTTTGAATACTTGTTGCTTAAAAGCTGAAGTGAATTTTTCTTTGAGTTTAGTTTTTTAATTAAACGGGAAAGATATATTTCCCTGCTTTCATTTTTCAAATCTGATTCCTTGCTGTTCATCCTCGTGATACTGTGGTTTTTAAATAACAGGCAAACGATTTCTTATAGATAATAAAAGATCAGGTAAAAATAACTGTGCGGTTATCATAAACAAGTATTTTTCTTTGCAGGTATCTCCATATTGCGCGTGACAGAACAAGTTTTTCGAGGTCTCTTCCCTTTCTTATTAAATCACTGATAGAATCTGCATGGCTTATGCGTGTTATATCCTGCTCTATTATCGGACCGGCATCCAACTCCGCTGTTACAAAATGGCTGGTTGATCCAATTATCTTTACGCCTCTTTCGAATGCAGAATGATAAGGCTTTGCTCCGGGAAAGGCGGGAAGAAAGGAATGATGAATATTTTAATCAATATCGCTGCTTCCGGAAGCTGCTTACAAAATCATCACTGAGTATTTGCATATAACGTGCGAGAACAATAAAATCAATATCGTTTTTATTGAGGAGTTCCAATTGTTGTTTTTCCTGCTCAGATTTATTTTTGCTATTAACGGGAAGTGTGTGGTAAGGAATTTCAAATTTATCTGCGGTAATTTTTAAGAGTATTATGATTACTAATTATATTTAATGGAATATCCACATCCCATTCATCGGATTGCCACCGGCTAAGAATATCGTATAAACAGTGAGGCAACTCCGAGACAAAAACTGCCATTCTGAGTTTTACATCAGAGAAATGTAGTTTAAAATTCATATTAAATCTTTCCCCTATTTTCTGTTGGAATTCGCTATGAATCATTTCTCTGGGAATTGTGAAGTTAGCCAGATCCCATTCTATGCGCATAAAAAAGACTTTCTTTTCCAGGTCTACATGCTGATCCAGATAAAGAATATTTCCATCATGAGTTCCGATGAATTCTGTTACAGCAGCTACTATCCCCGTCTGATCAGGACAATGTATTAATAAAATTGCAGAGGCCGGCTTTCTTTTTGTCATTAGAATTTCTTTCCCGAATGAATTTGATGCTTATGAAATATAATAAAGAGAGAATTGCCTTAAAAATTATAATTGTAAAAAGGATAAGTCAACCCAACTAACAATTGTTAATAATAAACTATTGGTAATCATAATTGAACAAAATGGTTAAAGAAAGAAATCCCGGTTTTAGGCAGGGATTTATTATGAAGTTAAATAACTTAAATCCACGATTGCAGTATTTCTTTTCTTGGTGAGGGGATTACGACTTTCTGTACAAGCAATCCTTTTTTAGAAATAGCTGCTGCACCTGTATCAACTGCTGTCTGCACTGAAGCAACATCACCTGTAAGCATAACATAACCTTTCCCGCCGATTGCCATAGCAAGGTAAACAGTAATTAATTCTACTGAAGCAGATTTTACTGCGGCATCTGCGGCTTCTATAATAGAGGCAACTGAAAAAGATTCTATCACCCCGAGCGCATGTAAATCAACAACGGGATTTATTCCGCTTATTGCTGGAAAAATTGATGGGTGAACATTCGGTATTATAAAATTATCAACAAGTTCATCAGCACTTATTTCTATTCCCGTTTCAATACTTGCATTAACAGCATCAACATCTCCGCCTATCAGAATCATATATTTGCCGGGACAAATTGTCCTGTTTACAATTATTTCAATATCCGCACGTTTCAGCATTGCATCGGAAACTTCAATCCCTTTTGCAATGCTTGAAAGTTCAATCAACCCTATAGCTGCTTTCATTATAAAATCCTTTGCTAATTATTAGCAGATATTAAAATTCCATTTTCTGAAATTGCTTTTACAATTCCATCTACACTTGAATGAACAGGGACACTTAAATCATTTTCATCAGCTGACGCAATCAGCTCTCCTGCTTTTACTTCAGAACCAGGATTAACAACCGGTTTTGCCTTTTGTCCGAAATTATATTTTAAAGGAATAAGCAATTCGCTTAATTCCCTGTCAAATTTTTTAAACTCTGCTTTCCTGTCGTACTGTTTTATACCAAGTCTTTGATATAAAGATGAGATCGGAATTTCCCTTCCCTCCCTGGCAGGATGAACATCTCTGAATGCTTCTGCCATCTGTTCTTTTGTGAATCCCTTTTTCTCTTCTTTTAATTTTAGTTTTATATCCGTGCAAATATTTTTCGGGTCAAGTTTTTCCGGGCAGGCGAACAATGAACATACATTACATTCACAGCAAGCGGAAGCCCAGAGATTTAAAGTTTCTTTTGATTCACCTGTCATTTGTAATGAACGCATGACAAGATGCGGCTGAATAGGATACCCGAGGATATACCGTGGACATAATTGTGTACAGAAAGAACACTGATCACATGTGCTATGACCTGTTTTATTATAAACTTTTTGTGATGAAGATTTTCTAACTACAAGGGTATGATCTGAAGGTAGAATGATTAATCCTCCGAGTGTCTTGGTGACAGGCTGAGAAAAATCATTCTCGACCCCTCCCATCATTACTCCGCCGGTAAGGGCAACCGGTTCCCGGGTAGTAAATCCGCCTGCAAAATCAATACAATCTTTAAAGCTTGTACCAATTGGAACAAGAGTAGTAACCGGATTTTTTACTGCCCCGGTAATTGTTATAAATTTTTCTGTTACGGGTTTATCGAAAGCTGCATTTGCAATATTAACTAAAGTTTCAACATTATTTACAAGACATCCCACCATTAATGGAATTCCATTTGGCGGAATTCTTTTCCCGGTTATATCGTGAACAAGTATATATTCATCACCTGCCGGGTAAACATTTTTTGTGATAAAAATATCAAAGCCAGATTTTTTTGCCTGATGTTTAATTATATCGGCAGCATCCCGGTTTTTCTCTTTTATTGCTATAGTAACCTTTTTTGCACCGGTAATCTCCCTAATAATCCCCAGACCGCGAAACATACTTTCAGTTTCCCTAAGCATAACCTCCCGGTCTTTGTAAAGAAGTGGTTCGCACTCCACACCGTTTGCAATTATGTGCTCAACTTTGGCTTCAAGTTTTTTATGAGTTGGAAAACCACCACCCCCTGCTCCAATTACGCCGGCTTGTCTTATTTTATTTAATATTTCAGTCTTTATCATATTAGTAGTGATTAGTACTAAATAAACACTGATAAAATTAGTGAATTTTTTAAGTAATACCGCTCAGGATAATTAAAAATGTAAAACTTTTAAATAGAATCTTTTATCCCCGGATTTCTATCCGGCACACTTAAACTTCAATGTGGTTTTAGCAACAAATCTGTCATTTCCTTTTAAGAATATTTAAATTATATTCATTTGTCCCCTTATAAGTATAAGTTTTTGGTTATCCACTAACCGGATGTTTAGATGGAATTGTTGGAACGTGACTGGTATTTAGCAGAGTTAGAAAACGCATTTAACAGTTTAAATGATGCCGGTGGGGTACTCGTATTAATTTCAGGTGAAGCCGGAATTGGAAAAACATCATTAGTAGAAAAATTCACAAAAAATATAGAAGATAATGCGAATGTATTGTGGGGAGCCTGTGACGATTTGTTTACACCGAGACCTCTTGGGCCTCTTTACGACATAGCTGCCCAGACAAAAACCGATTTATTAAACCTGTTAAACAGGCAGTCGTCCCGTGCAGAAATATTTTCAGCATTTTTAAAAGAGCTTCAACAAAGCAGTCTTCCAAACATTATAGTAATAGAAGATGTTCACTGGGCAGATGAATCAACCCTTGACCTGATAAAATATTTAGGTAGAAGAGCCGGCAAAACTAATTCCCTTTTTATAATTACCTACCGTGACGATGAAATTAATTCAACACATCCATTAAGACTAGTGCTTGGAGATATTCCTGCAAAAGATTTGCTGAGGATAAAACTTCCGCCTTTAACAGAAGAAACTGTTAAAAAGCTGGCTAATTCTTCTGGAATCAAGGACCTGTATAAAATTACCGGCGGAAATCCGTTTTTGCTGAGTGAACTTCTTGTTAATCGTGATGAGAGAGTCCCATCAACTATTAAAGATTCTGTCCTTACAAGAATTTCACGCCTGTCTGATGTTGCAAGGAGTATTGTTGAACTTGTTTCAATAATTCCAACACGTGCTGAAAGATGGCTTATTGATGAAATTATTTCAGATAATTATAAAGCATTGGATGAATGTGTTAATTCGGGTCTGCTGCGTTTCGAAGACGGTTCGGTTTCCTTTAAACACGAGTTGAGCAGGATGGCTGTCGAGGAGTCGTTAAGCGAATCAAAGAGACAATTTCTCAATGAAAAAGTTCTTCAGCTGCTTCTTAAACAGGATAAAGCGGAAAATTTCTATGCCAGAATAATACACCACGCTGCAAAAGCCAATAATAAAAAAGTCATAATTGATTATGCACCAGATGCTGCGAAGCAAGCCTCACTGCTTGGAGCTCATACCCTGGCGGCTAACCATTATTACAATGTTTTAAAATTTGATGATGAAATACCTGCCGGGAAACTGCTGGATATATATGAAGGACGGTCTTCAGAATGCTTTTTAACAGGACAGATACAGGAGTCTATTAAAGCTGCCGAAGCAGTAATAAGAATTCTAAAACAATATCCGGATTCTAAAAGAGAGGGAGAAATATATAGAAGGTTATCCAGAATCCTATGGTATGATTGTCAGGATGAAAAAGGTGAAGAAGCACTTAATAAAGCCATTGAAATATTGGAGACACTTCCACCGGGCAGACAACTTGCAATGGCGTACAGCAATAAATCACAAACATATTCAATAAGAGAAGAATATGATAATACATTAAGTTGGGGAAATAAGGCGCTTGCTCTTGCCAGAAAACTAAATGACCATGAAATTGAAGCCCATGCACTTAATAATATTGGATGTTGTAAACTGTCTGCAGGGGAAAAATCCGGTGAAACTGCGTTACTGAAAAGTCTTGAGATTTCACTGAAAAATGATTTCTATGAACATGCAACACGAGCCTATGTTAATTTAGGTTCAATACATTTGCAGCAAAGAAATCTTTTTGCAGCAGATAAATACTTTTCAGCAGGATTAGAGTATGGAAATGAAAAGGATATTTATGTTTTTAGTTTGTGCATGGCAGGACATTATGCAAAGACCAAATTACACTTTGGTTCCTGGGATGAAGGTATAGAATTAGCAAACTATGTTTTAAAACAAAAAAACGTACCACCTGGAAATACAGTAATGCCTCTTAATGTTCTAGCTATAATAAGAGCCAGACGTAATGATCCAGGGGCTTTAAAACTCATAAATGAGTGTATGGAAATGGCTTTTAATATGGGCGAGGTGGAAAAAATTGTAAGCATAGTGGCTGCAAAGTCTGAATATCTTTGGCTTCAGAACAGGTTACTTGATTTTGCAAATGAATTGTTCCCGATTCATATGAAAGTTTTGAAATCAAAAAATCCCTGGGCTATTGGAGAAATTGCTTACTGGTTATGGAAAGCAAATCGTCTTTCCGAAATTCCAGATATAATTGCAAAACCATACCTTCTTCAAATAAACGGCGAATGGCAATCAGCCGCTAATTTGTGGGAAGAGTTAAAATGTCCTTATGAACAGGCGTTAGCTTTAAGTGAAGGTGATGAAGAAAGTATGAAAAGAGCGATTGAAATATTTGATTCTCTTGGTGCATCGGCAACCTCGCAGCTTATTAAACAAAAAATGCGGGAATCGGGAATAAGAAGTATTCCGAAGGGACCAAGGAAAAGAACAAGGGAAAACCCCGCCGGATTAACTTCCCGTCAGCTGGAAGTTCTGAATCTCCTGGGTAAAGGATTAAGTAATAATGAAATTGGAAATAAACTTTTCATCTCACCTAAAACAGTTGATCATCATATCTCTGCAATCTTTTCAAAGTTGAATATTCATTCCCGGTTTGAAGCCGCAGCATTTGTTCATTCTAATGGAACCAGCAAAAAATAGGGAATTGCCGCCCGTAAAATAGGGAATCATCCCGATTTTATCCCTCTCCATAAATAATATGTTAACCTCCGAAATAAAATTTTCTAATAATTAAAATCTGGAGGCGTAATGCCAAGGTATCTTATTGAGAGAAATTTTCCGGAAGGACTGCTGATTCCTGTTACCGGAGATGGTGCGAAAGCTTGTCTTAATGTTGTTAAGAATAATACAGATGACAACGTGACATGGATTCATTCTTATGTTAGCGATGATAAGAAAAAGACTTTTTGCATTTATGATGCACCTACACCTGAAGCTATCAGAAAGGTAGCAACAAAAAACAATCTCCCCGTACAGAAAATTACTGAAGTTAGAGTACTTGATCCCTATTTCTATTTATAGATTCATCAATAAAATTATTGGAGGTAATTGTATGAAAAGGACATTCTCATTTTTTATCGCATTTATCTTGCTGGCAGTATTTGTATCCAGCGGGATAGCACAGGAAAAATCACAAAAGAATTCATCAACAAAAATAAAGATGCACCGGTATGTTGTGGAAAGGACTTTTCCCAATGGTCTTAACATACCAATGACTGATGTGGGGAAAGATATTTGTTTAAATGTTGTTTCAAATAATGCAGAAGACCAGGTCACCTGGGTTCAGTCGTATGTAAGTGAAGACAAGAAAAAGACCTTCTGTATTTACGATGCACCAACTGCAGATGCAATCAGGAAGGCGGCAAAGAAAAATAAATTACCGGTTGATAATATTACAGAAGTGACTGTACTAGATCCTTATTTCTATAAATAACCCATTGTAAAAAGCAAGGAGTCTTTATGAAACCAACAATTAAAATCTCAGTTCTTTCAATATTGCTTTCTGTTTTGTTTTTTGCTGGATGCGAACAGCAGATAAATTCACCGGTTGATAAAACAACCAGTAATAAGCATGAACAACTAATAAATTCAGACCCATTATTCCTGGCAAAACATGGCGATTTACCACAGCAAACACTAATTGAATTACAGCAGGCAAAAATTGCGACAGCAAGATATCACAATTTAAACAACGCAATTGCCGATGGCTATGAAGATATAAATGTTATTATTCCCCATATGGGTTATCATTACCTGAAATCTGAATATCTTGATTCAACATTTGAAGCTGATAAACCCGAGTTGCTTGTTTATTCCCCAAATCCCGCAAACGGAAATATGCAGCTTGTGGCCGTAGAATATGCTGTACCCATATCTTTTTACCCCAATAATCCGCCAGAGGGATTTACAGGCAATTATGATGTATGGGATACTTTTCAAGGACAGTTATGGACATTACATGCTTGGATTTGGAAATACAACCCGGATGGAGTATTTGCTGAATTTAATCCAGATGTTCCATGACAGATTCAATATAGTGCAGCAAGTATTTGAGGAAAATGAAGAAAATTAATTTATAAAACCCTCTCTTGTGAGAGGGTTTTTAATTTGACAGACAAATGTAACTTAAAACACAAATCCAAAAAATGTTTAATATCTAATATTTATAATTATAATCTTAATGTATAGTAAAATTATTTTCATGTTAATAAATCTAAAATTTAAAAGGGATTAAATGAAATCAGCATCCGGTAATTTCGGCGTAATTTTATTTTTGTTTATATCACTGTTCCAAATAAATTTAGCTGCACAAAACTCTGGTTACAAAATAGTGAAGACGATTCCTATAGGCGGAGAAACCAGGTGGGATTTTCTTGCAGTAGACAGCACCAATAGCAGATTGCTCGTTTCTCATTCTTCATCGGTAGCTGTAATAGATCTTTCAACAGATACATTAATCGACGAAATAAAAAACCTTAACGGCGTACACGGTATCGCTTTTGCACCGGAGTTTAACAAAGGATTTATCAGCAATGGGAAAGATAGTTCTTTAATTGTTTTTGATTTAAAAACATTAAAAATAGTTGATCGAATAAATATAAACGGTGAGAATCCGGATGCAATTTTGTATGATCCATTTTCCCAAAAAGTGTTTTCAATGAATGCCAGATCTGATAACGCAACTGTTGTTGATGCAAAAACAAACAAAATAGTTGGAACAATAGAACTTGATGGAAATCCGGAAGTTGCCGTCTCGGATTTAAAAGGCAGAATATTTATTAATATTGAAGATAAAAGTGAAATTGAGGAGATAGAAATCCAGAGTTTAAAGGTTTTAAATACCTGGTCTCTAGCCCCTGGAGAAGGACCAACAGGTTTAGCAATAGATGTTGTAAACAACCGGCTGTTTTCAGTCTGCCATAACAAAACCATGGTTATACTTGATTCAGAATCCGGAAAAATTATTAGAACATTACCAATTGGCTCACATGTAGATGGGTGTGTGTTTGATAAAGACGAAGGCTTAGTTTTCAGTTCAAACGGTGAAGGAAATATAACTGTTGTAAAAGAAAAATCACCTGATGATTTTGTGGTAATTGATAACATCGTTACCAAAACAGGCGCCAGAACGATAGCGATAGATGAAAAAACAAAAAGAATATATACAGATGCGGTAATCCAGGCAGAAGATAATTCAAAAGTCTTTACTGTCTTAGTGCTGGATAATAAGTAGGCGCACTTTGGCTGCATTAACAAACATAATTTCTTTAAATCAAAAAGGAACTGTTTACAAAGTCAGAATTTATTATTCTAAGCTTGTCGCAGACTGGCAACTCGGACTATATTCACGCTTCGACGGCCTCAGCGTGACAAGAATATTTACTTTTTAAACAACCTCTTTTTCCTAATAACGGCGGTTTTTACACTGATTTCATTTATAATAACAAAAAATATATGCAAAGACAGTACTATTTAATCTAAAATATATTAGTTTATAGTAAATTAAATAAGAACTTTCCCGGATTTACCCGCAAATTTTGTTATTCCATTTTTTAATCTTCTTTTTATAAAGGAAAATTTTCATCAAATGAATCTGAAACTTAAAAACAAAGCAGACATTAAAAGTTTGATTTATATGGCTGCAACAACATCCCTGCTTATACTCCAGTGGGTGTTAATCGGCGTCAATCCGTTTACATATACAATTTATTTGTTTATGGCTGTTGCCGTATCAGTAATGACTCACAATCACAATCATCTGCCGATGTGGGGTTCTAAAACGATGAACCTGTTTACTGACTGGTGGCTAACGGTGTTCTATGGCTTCCCGATATTTGCCTGGATACCTACCCATAACAAAAATCATCACCGGTATAATAACCGTGAAGGCGATGATTCAATTACATACAGAATAAGTGAAAAGAATAATTTCTTCACGCTTGTTTCATACCCGACTATAAGCGGATATTACCAGCAGAAAGCAATTATGAATTATCTTAAAGATATGAAGGCAAACAATAAGGAGAAATTCAGAGTCTGCATTTCACAATACGTGGTTCTTGTTTTATGGATAGCGGTTGCACTGCTGATTGACTGGCAGAAAGCTTTATTGTTTGTTATCATTCCCCAGCAGGTTTCTCTCTTCAGTGTTTTGATTTTTAACTACGTTCAGCACGTACACGCTGATGAGGAGTCGGAATGGAATCATTCAAGAAATTTTACAGGGTTTCTGAATTTCCTTCTTTTCAATAATGGTTATCATACTATTCATCATCACAAGGCGGGACTGCATTGGAGCATGGTTCCTGAAGCGCATAAAGGGATTGAAGATAATATTAGTCCTGTACTCTTAGAAAGAAGTTTCTGGTGGTTTATTTTCAGGAGTTATTTCCTTTCTGTTTTTATAAAGAAATACAGAACAGATTCAATGAGACTGGAAAGGAAGAGAAAAGAAGAACAGGTACACATTGAAGAAGTATCAGTCGTGTAAGTTTGCACAGCAGTAACCGGAATGAAGAAAAAAGAGGCCTAAGTAAAATTTCTTGAAGGGGATGAATGTATAAGGGGCGTCTACAACTTAATGCCAACAAAAACAGGAAGTGGAAAATAGTAACCTACCACAGTTGAATTAAAAGCTAACAGTAACTTACCAAAACAGGAGTGACTTTGTTACAATTTTAAAGTTGCATTTAAATTCAGATGAATAAAATTTTTTACGAAAATTGAGTGCCTTGGGTAGTAAAATTTATTAAAATAAATTTTAGAAATCCGATTTTCTATATCAAATCAGAAAAACCTGAATATGAATTTGAAAACAAATGATGCCTGTTCACGTAAATGATATTAGTGGGGATTTATAATTTACCAGATGTTTCTTATGCACTTCTCTTATTACCGAAAAAAATAATTTTCTTGCCACACAATACAATATCTTATATCTTAAGGTACCGTTAATAAGTATAATTCATAATTCTATGGGAGTAGTTATGAAAAAATTTCTAACCATTATTTTTCTCTTTTCGTTCGTTCTTCTCCTGCCGATTGAATCAAACGCTCAAAATAACTCAAGAATTCATCCATATTTGCAGGCGGTTTTAATTGATGCATCGAATAATGAAAAGATAGATGTTTATGCTACGCTGAGTGAACAGTATTCACTCGATGACCTGAGAGAACAAACTTCTTTTCTTCCGAAAAAAGAAAGACAAAAAGAAGTTGTGAGAATCTTGAAAGAATTTGCGAACCAGAAACAGGAGGCTGTTCGTACTTACCTTGAGAATAAAAAACAGCAAAATCTTGTAAGCAAGATTGATATTCTATGGGCGGCAAATACGATAGTCTTTTCAGCTGTTCCCGAGATTATCTATTATCTGGCAGAAAATTTTAATGAAATTTCAGAAATCAGATATAATCCTAAATTTGACAAAAGTCTTTTAATAGATCCAACTGAAGAATCCCATGAGGTATTACCGGCTGATTTTCTTGCACCTCAACCCGGATTGGTATTAATTAATGCACCGGCAGTCTGGGCTGAAGGCGATAGCGGGCAGGGTATTGTAGTTGCAAATATCGACACCGGTTGCGATTGGGACCATCCGGATTTAATTCATAATATCTGGAACAACCTAGGTGAAGATGCAGATAATGACGGGCACACGATTGAATTTAACGGATCAACCTGGGTATTTGATCCGGGCGATATAAATGGTGTTGATGATGATGGCAACGGGTATATTGATGATCTAATTGGCTGGAATTTTTCTGGTAATAATAATGATATAAATGATCAGGATGGTCATGGTACTCATACTTCCGGAATTGTTTGCGGTGATGGTACAAATGGAACGCAAACAGGAGTAGCGCCCAAGGCTAAATTAATGAATTTTATCCCCGGTGGCGAAGCTGATTACTGGCTTGCGCAGCAATATGCTGTTGATAAGGGAGTTGATGTCACTACCAGTTCATATAGTTATAAATGGTATTTCAGCCCGCAGCCAAATTATCCAATGTTCAGACAAATGACAGATATTGAACTTGCTGCAGGTATTGTACATACTAACTCGACTAGTAACGATGGTACTAATTTAAGCAATGCTCCAATTCCTTATAACATTTCAGCACCGGGCAACTGCCCGCCTTCCTGGTTACATCCTGATCAGACACTTGTTGGCGGACTGAGTTCAGTTATTGGAGTCGGCAATGTGAATGCCTCAACAGATTTAATTGTAAGCAGTTCACCTTATGGACCTGCTGCGTGGGAAGATATTCAATCTATTCATCCGGGTTATCCTTATCCTATGCCCCCGGAATATCAGGATTATCCATTTGAAACTTCACCCGGTTCGATGGGTCTTTTGAAACCCGATGTAAGTGCCCCGGGTAACGGTACAGTTTCTACTAATATTGGTGGAGGTTATTCATCCTTCAGCGGCACATCCGGAGCTACTCCGCACGTTGGAGGTACTTCTGCTTTGCTGCTTTCTGTAAATCCTTACCTGACTCCAGCAGATGTTAGTATGATTATGCAGACTACCGCTGTAGAAAAAGGAGCTCCCGGAAAAGATCCAAGATATGGTGCAGGCAGGATAGATGCTTACGAAGCATATTTACTTGCTTCATCAATGATACCGGTAGAGCTCGCGTCTTTTACTGCAGCAGCAGATGAAAATTCTGTTACGTTGAACTGGTCAACAGCAACAGAAACAAACAATTCCGGCTTTGCAATCGAAAGAAAAACTACACTTGATGAAAGATGGAAGGAAATTGGATTCGTACCCGGGTTTGGAACTACAGTTGAAAGAAAAAACTACTCGTTTATAGATGAAAAACTTACGATAGGCTCATACAGCTACAGGCTTAAACAAATAGATTTGAACGGTACATTCGAGTACAGCAACGCAGTTGTTGTTGAAGTTAGTACTCCTGAGAAATATACACTTACACAAAACTTCCCGAACCCGTTTAATCCGATCTACTACTATTGAGTTTTCAATTCCGCAGGCAAGTAATGTAACAATTGATATTTATAATATTATCGGTGAGCGTGTTGCAAGCCTGGTTAACAAAACTCTTGATGCCGGATACCACAGGATTAATTTTGATGCGAACAATCTTCCGTCCGGTACATATGTTTACCAGTTGAAAGCAAGCGGACAGAATGGAATCTTCACAGAAACAAAGAAAATGGTGTTGATGAAGTAGGCTTTAATTAAATTTATCCTATTACAGCCCCTGCTTAATAACATAGGCGGGGGTCTTCTATTCAAACTTCTTAACAGCATTCCGCACCAGACTTCAAAAGTAAACATTAATTATCAGTTTTCTCCTTACTAGTTTTCAAAGTTGAAATTGTTCATATACTTTATTTAGTTTGTACTAAGTTTAATTTCCAACGGGGAAAAAATATGCGGGTCCTTAAAATATCTATCGTTATTATTTTACTTTCTACAACTATATCT